>NZ_WQCA01000030.1 GCF_013032445.1 Ruegeria arenilitoris
CGAGAAAGGTTGATCCGGTTGCGCAAGGACCCCGAAGGTCACATCCGTGGCGTCCTCAAAACCTTCGGCATCCGCATGATCGGCATTGGCCAGGGACGGCAGAGGCAGGCGTTCCGCGATCAACTGGCGGCAGCGGGCGAGACCAGCCCGGTTCTAAGGGCCATAGCCGATGCCTTCATCGCTGCCCATGCCAAGCTGTGCCAAGTAGCGGACGATTTTAACAATGTTGTGAAGAAATCGGCCAAGGTCCATCCTGTCGCGCGCCGCCTGATGACAATCCCCGGTGTTGGTCCGGTCAATGCGCTCAGCTTCATAGCTCCGGTTGATGATCCCAGTCGGTTCAGCCGGGCGTCGGATGTGGGTGCTTTTCTTGGGCTGACGCCAAAGTGGTATCTGTCTGGCGAGGTGGATTGGTCGGGGCGAGTCTCGAAATGCGGTGACGGTGCGATGCGCGGACTGTTGTTCGAGGCGGTGTCATGCGTGATCCACCAGGTGAAACGTTTCTCGCGGCTGAAAAGCTGGGCCGTGCGATTGGCCGGACGGCGCGGTTTTCGCAAGGCGGCGGTCGCGACGGCCCGCAAAGTCGCCGTACTTATGCTGACGCTCTGGAAAAATGAAACCGACTATCAGTGGACAAAGGAGGCCATCGCCTGATCTGTGTTCCCGCGTCTGAAGCGTGGAGCGCAATCCCGACGGGACGGAGGTTGATTGATCTCGCTGTAGAGTATGGGATGGCCAGGTGCCACACCCTACACAAGACATTGGAGACGATCCGCCACCGAAAACCATCATGAGGCGCTCAATGCGACCTCGGAAAGCACCATGACCCCGGATGGACATCACCCACCCACGCTTGACAAGGCCGCAATCAGAGAACCCTATACAATCGTTGGAAGCGGTGGAGGTGAGCGGCAACGTCACTGGTTCGAGAGCCGCCACGAACAGGGCATCTTCGCTCGGAGATCGCGGATATGACGCCCGCAGGTTCAGAGAAGCGTTGAAAGACAAAGGGATACGCGCGTGCATCCCAGGCCGCAGACAGCGCAAGACGAAGGTGAGATACGATAAGCGCCGCTACAAACGCCGCAACCGGACCGAGATCATATTTGGCAGATTGAAGGACTGGTGCGGTGTGGCGACGCGGTACGAAAGATGCCCCAAAGTCTTCTTCTCAACAATCGCTCTCGCCGCTTTGGTCATCTATTGACTATGAGGCCTGAGCCTAGTCTTACGCAGCCCCCCGATAGCGGCTCAGTCACAGGCTGCCGTTACAATCATTTCCACTTTCAAAACACTACGCGCGAGCTTGGACTCTCCGCAGGCGCGGGCTGGAGCGTGACCTTCGGGCACCCAGGCGTCCCAAACGGCATTCACTTCGGCAAAGTCTGCCATGTCGGCCAGCCAGATTTCGCATTTTAGTATACGTGTCTTGTCGCTCCCAGCTTTGGCTAAAAGGTCTTCAACCTTTGCCAGAATGTCGCGTGTTTGTTCGGCCACTGTAGGTGCGTCCGAGGTCTGGCCGCATAGGTAGGCGACGCCGTTGTGTTTGACGATACGGCTCATGCGCTGGCCGGTTTCGATCCGGGTAATAGTCATGTTTTGTGTCTTTCCAGTTGGGGAAGTTTGGGGTGGTTGTTGGAGGTTTTTCGATAGGTTGTCTACCAACTCGCTTTGGTACCCGAAGAGTGCAGGCAACCCACCCGTATGCAGCATGACGACTTTCTGTCCGGGTTGAATGCCTCCTGTGCCCAGCAAATGCAGCAACCCTGCGAAGGTTTTCGCGGTATAGACGGGGTCAAGAAATATTCCTTCGGTGCGCGCCATCTTTTCCAAGGCCGCTCGGGTCATTCCACTTACCTTGCCGTAACCGGGCGGGAGCGCGTCATCCAGAACATTGATCCTGTCCTGCAATGGTGCTGCGTCGATGTCCAGCAAGTCCGCCAGTTTCTGCAGGACAGTATCCATTCGGGCCTTTTGCTTGTCGCAATCCCGGCGCACGCAGACGCCGAACACAGAAGAGGAATTCTCTGCCAGCGCCAGCCCGGTCAACACGCCTCCATGCGTCGCGCCACTACCAGACGGAACGACGACGGCGTCGAAATCCGGCATCTGCTGACACAACTCCTGCCCGGCGACGACATAGCCCAAGGCCCCCAAGGGTGGATGGTTCAATCCCAGATGAATCACATAAGGTCTACGCCCCTCCGCCTTCAGCTCGGTGGCGCGCGCGTGCAACGCAGCATCTGCTCCGGCTTCGTCCTCACCCTCCGGATAGCTCATATGTTCGGCGCCCAAAATCTTTGCCAGCAGCACATTTCCGGAGCTGTAGTATTCCTCGCCCATTTCTGGCACGCGCTCCTCCAGTTGCAGCGCGGATTGCATGCCCAGTTTAGCCGCCGCGGCCGCCGCGGATCGGACAAAGTTCGACTGAACTGCACCGGTGATCAGAATGGTGTCAGCACCTTGTCGAAGGGCATCGCCAAAGTAGAACTCAAGCTGCCGCGTTTTATTGCCACCGAACCCAAGCCCGGTCAGGTCATCGCGTTTCAGCCAGAGGTCGATGCCCAATTCCGAAGACAATCTGTCCAGCCGCTCCAGTGGGGTTGGACCTGACATGAGTTGGGCTCTTGGATAACTATTCAGTTTGCTTTCTTGTGACATCGTCTGCCCTTCGAGATTACGCAATCGTAAATGCGCGATGAAAAAGAACGCCGCAGGCTATCAGTGAAACCACGCGTATAGCTGTTGTGACCAAGGTCTGCGGTAAGTGTGGCCCAACTGCGCGACCAAAAAGGCTGCCGATCAGTGTGAGCGCGACAAAGCCCCATAGCTGCGGGCCATAGGCAAACGCCTGTGTCTGGGAAAGGCTGTGCAAGAGGAATGCGATGCCGTACGCCACCAGCGCTATGGGTTGAACCAGCTTGGCAACCTCTTTGGCTGGGCGGCCTTTCGCAATCAATCCGAAGACCATTAACGGGCCTGGTGTCGCTGCCCAAACAGTCGCCAGCCCGGACAAGCCGGAAACGGTCGAAAATCCTGCTGTTCCAATTGAGCGACGCAAGGGCAGCAAGGTCGTAACAAGCCCGATCATCAACAGACTGGCCGTCAGGGTTAGGACAAACGCCTCGCTCAACCATGGGTAAACGACGAGTCCTGCTACCACTCCGGCGAGGCAACCGATGATTGCCGTACGAATTGTCTTGCGGTCGGTCTTGAGCACATGTCGATCTGTCGCGACCGCCGAAACGACGGTGTTCAACAGCAGCAGTACGGGAACTGCTGTCGACGTACCAAGCAGTATCATCATTGGCGGGCCGGCAATAATGCTAAACCCGATACCAACGCCGACTTGCAGCATTGCGCCAAGGCTTATGGCGGCCATCAGGATGGTTAGGTCAGCGGACACTCAAATCCCCCAAGTCCCGCGCAATACTGCTGTTCCTTTACGCCCAAGGCATAATGCCGGCATAGGTTTTGCGCGTCGCAACGGTATGCGCCATCTGCGCCAGTGTCGTCAAATCGAAGACGGGAAGCTGCAGCTCTGCCTGAAGGCGCGCCGCATAGGGCGGCAAATCCGTACACTCCAGAACCAGAGACCGAACTTCCGGTGCCCGTTGTTTCAGTCGCCGCGCCGCCTCAAGGACTTCACCTTCAATCAGGTCCGTGTCCATACGGGTCCGCGTGTTTCGTAAGATCACCTCGGCGAATTCGCTAGTGTCCTCCAAACCTTGCACCGCGACGGGAATACCAGCCGCGCCGACGCCTTCGAAATGCTTTGGCGTCAGGGCTGACGCATCTGCGGTCAGCACGCCCACCGGGGCATTCGCGCCGGTCATGTGAAATGCCAGAGGTACCTGGATCAGACTTGAAGCAAAGACAGGCACAGAAACTGCTGCTGCCAATTCCTTTTGAAACAAGGCCAGAAAACCACAGCTACCCGTGATGGCTCGAACGCCCTCAGCCTCAAGCCGTTGTGCGCCCTCAATAAACGGAGCGAGCAACTCAGGTGTTGGGTTGTTTAGCAGAGTTGGGACGGTGATGCCGTTGATCATTTCATAGAGCACCGGAAATGGCAGGCTGGATGGATTCTTGATATGTCCGGGCGGTTTGGGGAAATAGCTTTCAAGGCACAAAACCCCGATCGAAGCCCCGCAGATGTTTTGGCCGCCTTTGTAAATTGGCATGGTGCTTAGGTCCTTTCGAATTTGAGATTTAGAATCGGGCCAGCGAGAATGGGTCCAGATTGATATTTGGGCTGCGTTCCGACACGAGATCCGCCACAAGCTCTCCGGTCTTAGGAGCCATCATCAATCCGTAGTGAGAATGCCCGAACGCGGCGTAGAGCCCTTCTTTGCCATTGAGCGGTCCAATTGCGGGCAGGCTGTCGGGAAAAGAGGGACGCCGTCCCATCCAGAACTGTGCTTCGCGTGTATTTAGGTCCGGCACCAGAGACTTGGCCTGATCGGTCAATATCTTTTCCTTTCGCGGATCGGCTGGAGCATCAACACTGCCAAATTCAGCCGTGCCGGCAACCCGCAGGCCGCCCAGCATCGAACTTGCGACGATCTTTGCATCCACATCCATGACCGAATTGTTCAGCGCTGCTGAAGGGCTTGGGAATTCGACATGGTAGCCCCGCTCAGCCACTAGCGGCACGGGTAGTCCGAGGGGTTTCAGCAGGTCGGCAGACCACACTCCGGCCGCAAGGACGACATAACGCGCGTGCAACGTTTCTTGCGATGTGGCAAGCTGCCAATCACCTCCTTTGACATGGATCAGCTTAGTGACTTCGGTTCGCACGAAATCGGCCCCTTGCGCACGCGCTTTTTCGGCAAGAACAGCGCCCAATCTTCCCGGAGAGGTTGCTCGCGCCTGGCCTTTGATCACAATCGCGGCCTTGAATTCCTCCGACAGCGCGGGTTCCAGTCGCCGTAGCTCCGCACCGTCGACACGCTCCAACTCGCCGCCTTTTTCCCGACGGATCAAATAACCAAGCCCGTCTAGGTTGGCCTCTTCCGGGTTACGGAAGGCGTGGATATAGTAGCTGTCGGCGATCAGGTTTTCGTGCCCAGTGCCTTCCAGGTGCCGACGGTATAGGTCGATGGACGGATGGCACAAAATCTCCATCGCATCCGAGACTT
This sequence comes from Ruegeria arenilitoris, assembly GCF_013032445.1. Lineage (GTDB taxonomy): Bacteria > Pseudomonadota > Alphaproteobacteria > Rhodobacterales > Rhodobacteraceae > Ruegeria > Ruegeria arenilitoris_F. The sequence goes on from NZ_WQCA01000030.1 coordinate 5,142, forward strand.
CGCGCACAGTCTTTTCGCCGGACTTACCCAGAAAGCGCAATCCCCACGGGATCATCTTCGGCCAGAAGGAAGCCCGGACCGAAAGTGCGCTTTTCGGGTCCAACAGCATTTGGGGGAGTTTCTTCCAAATGCCTGGAACGGCCTGCGGAATGATCGACCAGGGTGACACCACGCCCGCATTTCCGAACGATGTTTCTTGCCCCGGGTCGCCCCGGTCTACAAGGCGGACTGGTATTCCCCGCTCTTGTAGAGACAGTGCGCAACAGATGCCGACGATCCCTGCGCCGATGATCGTGACTTGCTCTGTCATCGTATCAGGCCGGCGACTGGCTGCGATTGCGCGCGATCAACTGAGTGACGATGACAGGTGAGGCCACGGCCAGAGCGATTAAGTCAGCTGTCAGGCTCGGTGCAACAAAGATCACCCCTGCGATTGCCATCAGAACACGTGACGCGAGGTTCAGTGGTTTCAACCAGTAACCAACCACGGCTGCGGACAGGGCAATGACACCAGCGATGCAACTGGTCGCGGTATAAGTGAACTCCCATAGATTGAACCCAGTTGAGGACACAAACAGCAGAACCGGAGCGTAGACGAATGCCATCGGCGCGATGACTTTACCCAGCCCTAGTGTAAAGGCGGACAAACCGGTTCGGAATGGGTTTGAGTTCGCAATGGCCGCCGCCGCATAGGCGGACGTGCAGACCGGCGGTGTGATCTCAGATACCACGCCATAATAGAGCACGAACAAGTGGCTCGCGATAGGCGGAACACCCAACTGTGCCAGCGCGGGCTGCGCCACGGAAACCAGCATGATGTAAAGCGCTGTAGTCGGGATGCCTGCGCCCATCAGGATGCAGACGATGGCGATGAAGACCAGCGAGATAAACAGTTGTAGGTCTTCCATCGCAAATAGTTGGAAGCTGCCGAACGAGATCATGTTGTACAGATCCGCCGCCAAATTGCCCGCGCCCTGTGTCACCATGAATCCGATGCGGAACCCGATCCCGGTTGTGTTGATCACACCGACCACGATGCCGACCGCAGCCGCAGCGGCACCTACGGCCAGCGAGTATTTCACACCCAGCTCGACCGCTTGCAACATCTCGGGTACTTCGATCCGCTTCTGCGGGTTTAGCGTAGCGACCAATGACAACCCGCACAGGATCGCCGTCATCGTCAGATCGAACCCGCCATCCGAGAATTTCCACAACACGAAAGCCAGGAACGCCACTGCGTAGATCAGTGTCGGAGGTTGTTTCAGGCGCGACATGCCCGCGATAACGGCAAGAGAGATGCCACAGAAGGCTGACATGAACGGGGTGTAGCCGGTGAACAAGACCACCAGCAGACCGATAAGAGGCACAATATTGGCCCAACCTTCAGCCCAGACGGCCTTGAGTTGCGGCAACTGCTCTTTGGCCAGCCCTTTCAGGTTCAGCTTGCGCGCCATCAGGTGCACCACTGCAAAGACACCGACATAATGCAGGATCGCAGGGAAGATCGCCGCGATCACGATGGTCGTATAGGGCACTTCAAGGAACTCGGCCATGATGAAGGCCGCGGCGCCCATGATCGGCGGGGTGATCTGCCCTCCTGCCGAGGACGCGGCCTCGACACCGCCAGCAAAATGGCCGGGGTATCCTAGACGCTTCATGTTGGGAATGGTCAGCGCGCCGGTCGAAACGGTGTTGGCCACCGAAGAGCCTGATATCGTGCCGAAGAATGCCGAGGATACCACCGACACTTTTGCCGGACCGCCGGTATAACGGCCCGCCAAAATCGTTGCGTTGTCGATGAAGAGTTGTCCCAACCCTGTGCGCTGCGCGATGACACCGAACAGGACGAAATGGAACACGATGGTCGAGACGACCCAGAGGGTGACGCCATAGATGCCTTCCTGCGGAAAATACATCGACGACACGAAGGTTTTAAAGTTCACACCGGGATGTTGCAGCAGGCCGGGAAAGTACGGTCCAAGCAGCGCGTATGAGATAAACACACAGATGATCAGTGGCAGCACCCAACCCAGCGTGCGGCGTGCGATGTCCAGAACCAACAGGATGATGACTACGCCCAAAACCACGTCATAGGTGTTCGGGTTGCCCATTCGGAACGTCTGTTCCTCGATCCCCAGAAACGGAATGCCGCGCCAGGCGACCCCAACATACAGCGCTGCGATGATCCCCAGGGCCATAAAGACCAAGTCGTACAGAGGAATATTGCCGATACGGAACCGGCTGACCTTGAGTGCATAAAGGTTTTTGGAGCCGATAATCGGAATTGTCGCGTAGACCAGAATGAACAGCAGGGCCAGATAGATGCCCATATGCCAATGGTCTGCAGGTAAACCAAAACCGGCCGTAAAGAATTCGTAGAACGCAAGGATCAGGGCAACGACGCGCAGCACCTTTCCTGCGGTGGGCGTGACCTGCCGGACGGCGGCACCCTCATCGAACTGTTCTTCGATGGCGGCCAGCTCTTCGGCCGTCAGTTCGTGGTCATCAAGGTTCTGGGTCTCGGACATGATGGCCCCTCGATTTCGCATAATTCCAGAGTGCGGTGCCCCGCGCAGGGGCACCGACGACAAGTGTCAGTAAGCTACGTTTACTGAAGCAGACCGGCTTCTTTATAGAACTTCTCGGCGCCCGGATGCAGCGGCACACCCAGCGCCTCGACACCATCCAGCGCCGTGTCAGGTGTAATCTGCTTGCCCTTGGCGTGACCATTGTCCAGCAACTTGCGGGTATTGTCGTTCCATAGGGCTTTGGTCAGGCCATATACCAGTTCGTCGGACAGTTCCGAGGACACCACCAGCATCGCGCTGACCGCAGGGGTCTTAGTCTCACCGTCAATGCCTTCATAAACGCCCCCTGGGATGGTCGAGGGAATATAGGCCGGGATGATCTCGTTGATCTTTGCCATGTCTTCGTCGGTGAAGGAATGCAGGTTCATGCCCTTGGTTGACGACAGCTGCACCATTGCGGCAACCGGCCAGCCTGCGGCATAGAAATAGGCATCCAACTGACCGTCAGCCAGACGCTCGGCGCTTTGGCTGTTGTTCAGCTCGGCCTCATCCATATTGTCCCGGTTTACGCCCCAGGCATCCAGCATCTGCAGCACGGCAACTTGTGTACCGGAACCAGCTTGCGCGATACCCACGCGCTTGCCTTCCAGATCGCTCAGGTCGTTGATCGTTTGACCTGCGGGCAGAACCAGATGCAGGTCTTCGGGGAACAGGTTGGCCACGATGCGCAGATTGGGGTGGGGTTTGCCCTCAAATTTGCCTTCTCCCAGATACATCGAGCGCGTTACGTCGGCCGCGGCCAGACCGGCCTCAAGCTCACCGTTCTGAACGGCGGCGTTGTTGAAAACGGATGCGGTGGTGGATTGTGCAATCGCAATCAGGCCGGGTACGCCACACTGGCCGCCCTCTTCGCACGGGCGCGAGCCCGGAGGGGCGGAGATACCGTTTGCGATGGTGCCGCCGATGGGGAAGTAGGTTCCGCCTGCGCCACCTGTGCCGATGCGGAAAAAGGTTGGGTCCTGCGCCAGCGCCGGGGCGGCAAGCGCGCCTGCCAGGGCCAGTCCGGTCAAACATTTCACAAATTTCATCATCATCTCCCTTGTTGGATCGTCGGATTCGGTTTGGCCGAATTTCGATCCTGCAAGCGTAGTGGCTATTTTCATTAATACAAATTTGTTATATTTCACAAAACTAAGGTTTAACTTATATATTGACCATGAACCTTACACAGCTGACCGTTTTTCGTGAGGTGATGGAGACCGGCTCCATCTCTCAAACCGCCAAGAAACTGAACCGCACCCAGCCTGCGATCAGTCTGGCCTTGAAGAACCTTGAAAAGACCCTTGGCCTGACTCTGTTCGAGCGTAAGGGACGGCGATTGGTCCCTGTCCCCGAAGCGCATTACCTTTTGGCCGAAACCACAGGTATTCTGGACCGCCTTTCGACGATTTCCAGCACGATGGAAGGGTTAATCAAGGGACATTCCGGCAGCCTGAATATCGCGACAATGCCAGGCCCGTCCGCTTTTCTTTTCCCCCGTTTCATCAGCCAATCGGTCGGCGAGAACCCCGAGATACGTATCACATTATCTACGCGCAGTTCGCCTCAGATTATGGAGCTTGCGGGCACGCAGAATATTGATTTCGGCTTCGCAGACTTCGAGTATTCAGCCGGGAAAGAGCCTCAGTATTCAACAGAACTGATACGAGCAGACTGTTTTTGCGCCGTTGATCGTGCCAGCCTGCTTGCTTCGCGCAGGACCGTATCCATTTCCGATCTCGATGGGGTCCCGATGGGAGGGTTGCATGCCACGCACCCGTTTCAGCGCAAAATTCGGCAAGAGTTTCAGGATGTAATCGCGAATTACAATCCAACGGTGACCTGTCAGTACTTCCTGCCCTTGATACCCTTTGTGAGTTCAGGACAGTGTTATTCGATCGTGGACCCATTGACCGTTGCCACTGAACAAGAACTGAACCTGTCTAACGGAAAGGTTGTGTTCTTACCGTTCGAAAAACCGCTCAGATACGAATATGCAATCCTTGAGCCCGACCACCGACCACCGTCTCAATTGGCTTTGAAGATCAAAGCGGGTTGGAAAGCCGAAGTTTTGAGGATGTTGGACGGGGTGAAAGCCAAACCTGATGTAGTTGGGATAGATGAAGCGAGTAACTAACAGAGCTAGATAGCTTGGGCGGTGCTGTCAGACAAAATCGAAGTAGGCTCAACTAGGCCAGTAGAGCTGTCCTTCATACCGCGCCAAGTTCGCGCCACTCGGCAAGAGCGGCGGTGCGTTTCAGCTTGAAGGTGTTTCGGCTGGTGAGGGATCGCTCCTGGTTAAAGTGGTTGTAGACGGAGGAGTGGACGGCGGCGAGTTTCTGTAAACTTCGCATGTGCGTGAAATGTTGCCTGGCGCGTTCGCGTCGTCGAAACGGAAGATGCGAGTTCTCGACGCGGTTATTGAGCTACCTGCCCGTCTTCTGCTTTTCCGTCGCACCGAGATATCTGAGCGCGGCTCGGTATGACGCGAAGCGATCGGTGGGTGCTGTCGTACAAATTCGAACCAGTCTCAACTAGGCCAGTAGAGCTGCCCTTTATGCCACACCAAGTTCGCGCCACTCGGCGAGAGCGGCGGTGCGTGTCCGCTTGAAGGTGTCTCGGTTGGCTAGCGATCTTTCTTGGTTAAAGTGGTTGTAGACGGAGGAATGGACGGAGGCGAATTTCTGTAAGCTTCGCATGCGCCTGAAGCGCTGCATGGCGCGTTCGCGTCGTCGAAACGGCAGGTGTGAATTCTCGACGCGGTTGTTGAGCCACCTGCCCGTCTTCTGCTTTTCCATAGCACCCAATTGTCTGAGCGCAGCCTTATAGGACGCGAAGCGATCCGTGACGATCTCTTCGGCGCAACCATGCCGCTTTATCAATTTCTTGAGGAATTTTATTGCTGCATCTTTGTTTCGACATTTGGTGACAACGGCTTCCAGCACCTCACCTTCTTGATCAACAGCCCGCCAAAGATAATGCCGCTTGCCATTCACCTTGACGAAAACCTCGTCCACGTGCCGCTTCCATTTGGAGAACGCATGCAGCTGCTCAACACGCTTCCGCCTTTTCTCAGCAGCAAACATCGGGCCGAAACGGTTCCACCAATACCGCACTGTCTCGTGGCTGACTTCGATGCCACGCTCATGCAGCAGGTCTTCTACATTTCGAAGCGATAGCGGGAACCGAACGTAAAGCAATACCGCAAGGCGGATGATCTCGGGACTGGTTTTGAAGTATTTGAAAGAGAAAGGTCTGGTCATGAGAAAAAGTCACGCAACTGCCCTGCCCCGCTCAAGAAAAGTTAATCTGACAAGACCCTCAGAAGGTTAGCAAAAGGTTTTTCAGGCGCCCGGCCCGGTGACACGGGATTCATCGGCAGCACGGCAATGTGGCGCGCAATGCAATTATCGGACCGACAGCCTCAGGAGGACGCCCGTGTCACAAAGCTCACCCCGATTGAACCTGCCTTTTCTGCAACCGTCGCAGGCACAGAAACACGTCACCCATAACGAAGCGTTGCGGCAACTGGACTTGATCACGCAACTGAGTGTCGCCACAATGGATGCCTCGACTCCACCCGCTGTGCCGGATCAGGGCGAAATTCACGCGTTGGGTGCGGCACCCACGGGGGACTGGACCGGTCAGGCCGGAATGCTGGCCGCGTGGTTGGACAATGCCTGGCATTTTGTCATGCCCCGTTCGGGCTGGCGCGCTTGGGATGAAAGCACTGGGCAAATGAAAATCTGGGACGAAGGCGTCTGGACAGACACACCGATCACCACGCAAAACTTGGACGGTGTGGGAATTGCCACGGGATTTGACAACACAAACCGTCTATCGGTGCGGTCTCCGGCGACGCTCCTCAGCCATGACGGCAGCGGGCATCAGTTGAAGATCAACAAGGCCGATGCGGGCGACACTGCTTCTCTTCTGTTTCAATCCAACTGGACCGGGCACGCCGAGATGGGCCTGTCCGGCAGTACCGGATTTGCGATCAAAGTCTCGCCCGATGGCAGTACCTGGACCGAAGCGCTGAGTTTCGACCCAGCGACCGGAACCGCAAGCGGGGCGGCAGTTCAGGCCAGCGCCGATGACACGACTGCCGGTCGTCTGATGCGGGCGGATTACGGCTATGGCCCCGGCAATCTGCTGGGTTCCGTGGCACAAAGTGGCGGCAAGCCAACCGGGGCCGTGATCGAACGCGGCTCGAACGCTGACGGCGATTATGTGCGGTTTGCCGATGGCACCCAAATTTGCACCGTCTCGTTGACGACTACGGGCTGTACGAATGCAGAAGGCGCCTTGTTCGCAAGCGATGCGGTGGTCTGGGATTTCCCGGCAGCTTTCGCTGTGGGCTCAGCCGTCACTGTATCCGGCAACGGAGGCGCAACCACCCGTTTTATGGGGTTCGACGCGCCAACCGAAACTCAGGTCGAATTCAAGGTTCTGGCTACCGCGAATGATGCGACAGCGTTGGCACCAAAGGCCGTTGCGATTGGCCGCTGGTTCTGATGGACCCGATTGCCCGGGCTTACGCCCGGGTACTTACATGGCGTTCAAGTCCGCGTCCTTCTAATCTGTGAACCGCGCCATAGGCTTCGCGAATCCGAGCGACGAGCCCAAAAAGCACGCGCCGACCCGCATTAGCCCGAGGTCAATTCGTTCCATACAGCGGCACAGTACCTTTGGCCCCCTCTGCCAAGGCTTTGCTTTGGTCATGACGTACCTGTTCGTAGAGAGCCAGAGCTTGTTTCGAAAACAGATGACTCGGCCGTTCGACATGAACAAAGTTGGATTGCCCGTCCTGCCCTCGCGCCAGCATGGCGTAATCACGGTCCGCAACCAGCTGCTTGGCATTAGGGTTCAGATAGCGGATTGCCAGGCCAATCCTGCGGTCTTCGGACTGGTTTGGACCCGAACCATGAATGGTCAACCCATGATGCAAAGACATTTGCCCAGGGGCCAATTCAATATGGGTTTTGTCCTCGTCCGCAACATCGACGGCAATCTCTTGACCACGCGACAACAGGTTGGTTTCGGAATAGGTATCGTTATGCGGTAGGATCGGGTTCTTGTGGCTGCCCCGCACGAAGTCCATGCAGCCGCTTTCAACCGTGGCCGGGGATAGTGCGATCCAAGCCGTGACTTGGTCCGGTGTTTCGCCCATACCCCAATAAGTCAAATCCTGATGCATGCCCACAGTGTGGTCAGTATGAGCCTCTTTAATAAAAAATTCGGCTGACCAGACCATGATATCCGGACCCAGAACGCCTTCAACGACATCCAGCACTCTGGCGTCCAGCGCGATTTTGGCTGCCAGTGGGATCACCAGATGCGCGTTCACGCGCTTGTAGGTGTTCAGCGGCAAGGGCAAATCCGCAGCAAGCCAATCCTGCTCAAGCTGTTCAAGTTCTGTCCGAATCTCAGAGGTTTCCTCCTGCGAGAAAACCGTCAGCGGAAAAAGAAAACCGTCTTTCCAATATTGTTCGGATTGGGCTGCGGTCAGCGCGGTTTCAGGCAAAGAAACAGATTGCGGCATGGCTTACCTCTTGGATGCTTGCCGCTGCAGGATAGACCACAAATTTCTCAGGCCAGCGCGTAACCTCTTGCCCGTGAGGGTAAGTTTAACTTAGCCTGAAATCATGTCGTCCCGCATTCCTTCTCTCAATTGGTTGCGCGTGTTCGAGGCCGCCGCCCGAACCGAGAGTTTTGCCCGCGCCGCCGCCCAACTAAACATGTCGGCTGCAGCTGTAAGTCAACAGGTCAAAGCACTGGAAACACAGCTGGGTACACCCTTGTTTCACCGCCACGCGCATGCGGTGACCCTGACTGAGGCGGGGCGAGCCTATCTGCCTTCTGTGCAGCAATCCCTGTTGATGTTGGAAACCGCCACCACAGGGCTATTCGGCGAAACACGTGCGCAACGGCTTTTCGTGCAATCCATACTTCTGTTCGCGCATGGAGTAATTGCCGGTGGACTGCCGGAATTCCAGTCAGCACATCCGCAGATCAACCTGTCACTCACCACGGGCAATCTGGTGTCGGATTTTGCCAACCAATTCACCGATTTGCAGATTGTTTTCGGTAATCGGGCGCTTTATGGAGCTGAAGGCGACACGCTGTTACACGAACGGCTTTATCCGGTGGCCCCGCCAGAGATTGCCGCGCAAATCCGGGACCCGCAGGACCTGTTCCATTTCCCGCTGATTGAGGTTTCAACCCACCGTGCCAGTTGGCTGCATCTGTTCGAATCCCTGCGCTTGCCCTCCGGTCGGGCCCGATACTTCTTCGCAGACAATTCGTTAATGGCTGCCGAGCTTTCCGCAAGCGGAGGCGGTATCGCACTAGCCCGAGCGCCCGCGTCGGATCGTATCATGCATATGTCGGGCCTGGTCCCTTGTTTACCTGACATTCAGGTCGCTGGGCAGGAATCCTATCATCTGGTCTATCAGTCGCGCGCCGCGCTGCGTCCACCGGCACGCGCCTTTCGCGACTGGTTGTTGGATTACAGCGCTGCGGTCCAGACCCGGTAACGCCCCTGCCCTGTCACCTCACGGATCAGTCCGCGCCGGGTAAAGCGGTCGATATTGCGTTGAACCGCCGCGCGTGATGCTTTCGTCAATTCCTCGGCCAAAGGTGCCGAGACCATGGGCCATGCAGTCAGAACATCGATCAACAGGGGCGGTGTTCGCCCGCTAAGTCCGCTGGTGGCCTCGCGCGCGCGCTGCTCCCAGGCGCTGACCCGGTCCAGATGCATCAGCGCAGCCAGCGCCGCCTGCCCTGCTCCCCTAACCCAGGCTGAAAGCTTTTCGTCCACCTGCCCTGCCCCGCGCAACGCGCCGGGACCGGACAAGGCGAGCGGCATGAACAACGCCCCGCCCCGACCCATCGTGGCTGCGTGGCGGGCCGCGATGATGGCGGCCTCGGTATCCTGACCAATTCCAGGTGACAAAGCGCGCCACGCATGAAACCCAATCGCTGCCTGAGTAACCGGATGCAGCCCTTCAGAATTGCGCATCAACTCTGCTAGGTCAGCGACAGCTTCTGGGATTTCCTCAAACCCCTGAGCCATCCGATCCAGAAAGATGGTCAGCCCGGTCTCCCACCCATCCTCAGATGGCCCCGGCCCTCCGGTCAAACGCCGCACGGCCCAACCAGCGCGGAACAGCGCCTGAACATCGTCGCCGGTCGCACCAATGCGAAGACCCGTCCACAGCGCCAGCCGGTCGACACTGATCCGGTCGCCGGTCCACCAGCCCAGATCGGACACATCCATCAGGGCCAGACGATGGGTCCACCCGTCCGGACCTGCGCGCAACCGTTCGTCCAAGGCGCCAAAGATCGCAGCCAGATCGGCCAGTTCGTAGGAAAGCTCAGCCTGTGCTGCACGCCAGTCCCGCGGATCGAACAACAGACGCCGGTCCACCTTGGGACCCGGAGGCAGAAAATCCTCAACCGACTCTTCATCCTCGGGCGGCAGAAACCACAGATCATCGTCTTCGGGCGGGTCCACGTCATAGATACTAGCAGGACCAACCGCATCGGCGTCCTCATCCGGATCAGGCATGACGGGTTTCTTTTTCATACCCGGTATATTTCGGGGAATTGCCCTGCTTCACAAGGCGTTTTTGCGCATTACGCGCTTAACCTGCGAAACTTGTGGTTAGAAAATCCAGTTGCCCGCTCAGGTCGGTCTTATCGCTGTTGCCGATCAGCATGTACCCGTACCCGTCCTGTGCCCAGGTCGCCGTGGCCAAACCACTCAGTACCGCCTGTTTCACATCCTTGCTCGGAGCGCCCTCACCTTGCCGGATCACACAGAAGGCAAAAGGCTGGCCCTGCTCGTCGGCAAATACAACCTGTACCAATGGCTTGCCTTTGAAAGACAGAACCTGCGCGCGTTTCAACTCCATTCCCGGCAGCGCCTCAAGCTCGGCGCGGTTCAGCGAACGGCCCAGCTGTTCCTCGGCCAATGCGAATTGCGCCTCGAGCGCCTGAGGGGAACTGTCCAGCGATGCTATCGTATCCGGCACATAGAGGGACTGATAGATCGCTGCTTGCTCAGCCCACCCCATCGGCTGGGTCCGTGTCGCCCAAAACGTGGCCGAAACCGCGATAACCCCAACCGAAGCCGCAACGGCCAGCAACCGCAATCCGCCTCCCATTGGTTGAACGGGTTCCGCTGTCAAAGGTTCGGGCAGTTCAACAACAGGTGTCTCGGTAGGAACACGTTCAAACACCGACTGCACCACAGGCGCAAACGGGTCCAACGCCATCAGGCGCTGCTCAAGCTCAGGGTCAGTTTCGATCGCGTTTTCGATCGCGCTGGCCTCGGCCTCGTCCAGATTGCCTTCCAGATACGCCAGCAGCGTCTCATCGGAAAACTTCATTTGCCACTCCGTCGAACGGCGTCTGCCGCCTCATGCTGCATCACGGTTTTCAATTTCTGCCGGGCATTGGACAGCCGGCTCATGATAGTTCCTATCGGCACCTCCAGCAACGCGGCGGCCTCGCGGTAGCTGTAGCCCTCGACGAACACAAGCATAACCGTCTCCCGCTGCGCTTCTGGCAATTGCATCACTTGTGTAAACACCTCAGCAGCGAAAATATTCGTTTCCGTGTCCGGTCCGGTGGCAACTAATTCCGCCTCGGGTGTCACGGACAGCGCCTGCGCCTTGCGAACCGACCGCGACCGCACCTCATTCAGCCAGATCGAGCGGCAGATCGTCATCAGCCAACTGTCCAGCCTTTCATGCGACGTCACCTGATGGTGACGCTCCAGTGCACGCAGACATGTGGATTGCAACAGATCATCGGCTACATCTGACGCCCCGGACAATGCCAGCCCAAACCGCCAGACACGTTTCGAATGCGTCTGGATCGCGCCGAGCACGGCCTGTTCCGAGCTTATTTCACCATGCATCGAATAAATCGCGACCTGTGTGTGTTTGCCATTCACGGACCGGGCCCGTGGGCTCAGATTTGACATAACCCGAAGAGGAATGAAATGAAACTTCTGTTGAAGGCAGTCACGATTGCGTCGGCAATTGTTGCAACTCCGGTGCTTGCCGAAAGCTGGACTCTGGCGCCCGAGGGCTCGCATCTGGCCTATGGCACCATCAAGAAAAACACCGTGGGTGAGGTCAATTCCTTCACCAGCCTCAGCGGTCACGTCAGCCCGGGCGGCAAAGCCGAGATCGAGATCAACCTGTCTTCGGTCGAAACCAATATCGACATCCGCAACGAACGGATGATCGAACATGTATTCCGCAAGGTGGGCACTGCTTCTCTGACCGCCGAGTTCGACATGGATGAGGTCTCAACCCTGAGCGTGGGCGAAACCACCACCGTCGATGCCGAAGCCATTCTGTCGCTGGCAGGCAGCGATGTTGCATTTGATGCCGAGATGTTTGTGGCCCGTCTGTCCGAAACTTCGGTCTTGGTGTCGACCAATGACATGGTGTTCATCAGCACCGAAGACGCGGGCGTGAATGCGGGCGTCGACAAGCTGATGGAACTGGCCGATCTGCCGGGCATCACCCGAACGGTTCCCGTGACCGCCCGTCTGATTTTCAACATGGACGACAAAAAGGCCGAGGCAGCACCCGCTGCCCCGGTCGCCGTTGCCGCCGCTGTTGAAGGTGACGTCAAAGCGGGAAAGAAAGTGTTCCGCAAATGCAGTGCCTGCCACAAGCTGGAACAAGATCGCCACACGGTCGGCCCATCGTTGCACGGGATCATCGGCGCCACCGCCGGTCAGGCTGATGGGTTCCGGTACTCGGCACCTTTGCAGAACTTTGGTGTTGTCTGGACACCAGAGACCCTGACCGCGTTCCTGTCCGACCCCAAGGGCACTGTACCGGGTAATAAGATGCAGTTTCGCGGCCTCAAAAAGGACGAGGATATTCGAAACGTCATCGCCTATCTTCAAGCCGAGTCCCAGGGCTGAACCTGAGCCCGGCGAAATCCGGGTTCCCTTTGCCCGCCTTGCCACGCTATCCCTTGTCTCACCTCAAATACGGGAGACACGAGGCATGAGCGACACGGTCAAACTGACATTGGATGAGATCCGGGACCTCAGCCTATCCATCCTGACAAAGTCCGGCTTCGGACCGGATCACGCGGCGGCCATTTCACACATGCTTACCACTTGCCAGGCCGACGACTGCCAGTCGCATGGCCTGTTCCGGTTGTTCATGTGTAACGACACGATCAAGGCAGGTAAAATCGATGGTTATGTTGAACCGGTCCTGACGCCTTCGGACAATGCTATCGTCCGGGTGGATGCACGGGGGGGAATGTCCCTGCTGGCATTTGAAAAAGCGTTGCCTGTGCTGATCGAAAAAACCCGCACCCATGGCATTGCCGCGATGGCTATCAATCGGTGCTTCCACTTCTCAGCCCTCTGGCCCGAGGTGGAAAGATTGTCTTCCGCAGGTCTGGCCGCAATGGCGATGGTACCCAGCCATTCCTGGGTTGCACCTGCTGGTGGCACTCGCGGCAGTCTTGGCACCAACCCGCTTGCTTTTAGCTGGCCGCGCCAAGGCAAGGACCCTTTTACCTTTGATTTTGCCACCAGCGCCTTCGCCCGTGGCGAGATCGAGCTTTACCGTCGCGCGGGCAAACCACTGCCCCAAGGCGTCGCCATCGACAAGGATGGCAACCCGACCACCGATCCTCAGGCGGCTATGGATGGCGCGATGTTGACCTTCGGCAGCTACAAGGGGTCAGCCCTGTCGATCATGATTGAACTGCTGGCTGGGCCACTGATCGACGACCTGACCAGCCTTGAAAGCATGGAATTCGCCGAAGGTGCAGGTGGAGCCCCCTATCACGGTGAAATCATCCTCGCCTTTGATCCGGCCCAGTTCAGCGGAGGTAGGGTGACCGAAAATGACGCGCGCGCCGAGCGTCTGTTTGCCGATATCATCGATCAGGGTGCACGGCTGCCGTCGCAACGGCGATTTGCCGCGCGGGCGCGCAATACCGAACGCGGTTACGTCGAAATCGCAAAAGCCTTACACGATGATTTGCAGGGGCTCGCCGAACAGGCCTGACACCCCTTCCCCTTGGTGATGCAGCTGGCTAAGAAGTTCCTCCAGACTTTTTTCAGGAGGCCCCCTTGGACCGCATCGCCCGCACCATCGCCACCGAGATCAATGCCCGCCCCGAACAGGTGGGGGCCGCGGTGAAATTGCTGGACGAAGGGGCCACCGTCCCCTTTGTTGCCCGCTATCGCAAAGAGGTGACCGGCGGGCTGGACGATACCCAACTGCGCACCCTGTCCGACCGGCTAACCTATCTGCGCGAACTCGAAGCGCGGCGTGAAACGATCCTTGGGTCCATCAAGGATCAGGGCAAGCTGACCGCCGATTTGGCGAAATCCATCGCGCAGGCCGAGACCAAGGCGCAGCTGGAAGACATCTACCTGCCCTATAAGCCAAAGCGCCGCACCAAGGCGATGATCGCGCGCGAAAACGGGCTGGAGCCTCTGGCCGATACTATTCTGGACAACCGATCCGCCGACCCCGAAGTTCTGGCGCAGGGCTATGTGACCGAGGCGGTGCCGACGACCAGAGACGCCTTGAACGGCGCGCGGGACATTATCACCGAACGACTGACCGAAAAAGCCACCCTATTAGGAGAGCTGCGCGATTTCATGCAGCGTGAGGCCCTGCTGACTTCGAAAGTGATCGACGGCAAGGAGCAGGAAGGCGCGAAGTTCAGCGATTACTTCAGCCATTCAGAGCTTTGGTCGAAAACCCCCTCGCACCGCGCGCTGGCGATGCTGCGGGCCTCGAAAGAGGGGATCGTAACACTGGATATCGCGCCCGAACCCGAAGCGGGCGCGGCACGGGCCGAGGCGATTGTCGCTGCCCATCTGCACACGCGCGGAAATGGGCCGGCGGATGTCTGGCTGCGCAAAGTGGCCGGTTGGACGTGGCGGGTGAAATTGTCCCTTTCTATGATGGTTGAACTGATGGCGGACCTGCGCGGCCGGGCACAGGAAGAAGCCATTCAGGTTTTCTCTCGCAATCTCAAAGACTTACTTTTCGCAGCACCAGCCGGAGCGCGTGCGACGCTGGGTCTGGACCCCGGTATTCGAACCGGCGTCAAAGCGGCCGTGGTGGATTCCACGGGCAAGGTGGTTGCGACGGATACGCTCTACCCATTTCAACCCAAAAACGATCTGCGCGGCGCACAGGCGGTCATTTTGAACCTGATCGCCACCCACAAGATCGAGTTGATAGCCATCGGAAACGGCACTGCCAGCCGTGAGACCGAGAAGATGGTGGCCGACACGCTGAAACTGCTACCCAAGACCGTCACCGCCCCTACCAAGGTCGTTGTGTCGGAAGCCGGCGCTTCTGTTTACTCTGCATCCGAATTGGCGGCGCGCGAATTCCCCGATCTCGACGTCTCTCTGCGTGGTGCCGTGTCGATCGCCCGGCGTCTTCAGGACCCGTTGGCCGAGCTGGTTAAGATCGAACCAAAGTCCATCGGTGTCGGCCAGTACCAGCACGACGTAGATCAGCATCGCCTGTCGCTATCCTTGGCTTCAGTTATCGAAGACGTCGTGAACGCGGTCGGCGTTGATCTGAATACGGCCTCAGCCCCCCTACTCTCTCATGTGTCAGGCCTGGGCCCCGGGCTTGCCAACGCGATCGTGATGCACCGTGACCTGAACGGCGCCTTTCAATCGCGCAAAGAACTGCTGAAAGTCTCACGCCTTGGCCCTCGCGCTTATGAGCAATGTGCGGGCTTCTTGCGCATACGCAACGGCGTGGAGCCACTGGATGCGTCCTCGGTTCACCCCGAAGCTTACGATGTGGCGCGGAAGGTCGTTACCGCCTGTGGACGGGACATCCGTCAGATCATGGGCAATGACGGCGCGTTGAAAGGACTGCGGGCCGAGCAATTCGTAAACGACACCTTCGGCCTTCCTACAGTAAGGGACATTTTTGCTGAACTGGAAAAACCCGGCCGGGACCCGCGCCCGAGTTTTGTCACTGCATCTTTTACCGACGGTGTCGAGGATATCACTGATCTGAAACCCGGCTTAGTTCTCGAAGGAACAGTGACCAATGTCGCGGCCTTCGGCGCTTTTGTGGACATCGGCGTGCATCAGGACGGCCTTGTCCATATCAGCCAAATGGCTGACCGGTTCGTCAAAGACCCGCACGAGGTAGTCAAGACCGGTCAGGTCGTAAAAGTCACCGTGGTTGAAGTGGATGTGCCGCGCAAACGGATCGGCCTGACGATGCGGAAAGACGGTGGTGCCTCAGCCCGCGAAGATCGAGGCAACCGTGCACCTCGAAAAGCTACCAGCGCTATAAAGCCTCAGACAAAACAACGCGCAAAATCTGAAAGTAATGCACACAACGGCGCACTTGCAGATGCCCTAAAATCAGCGATGAAAAGCCGCTGATACTTCTGGAACCGCGTTCGGCCCCTTTATTAACTTTCTAACTGAAAGCGTCGGGCTCAAGCTCTTCCCAGAAGTCGAAGATTGCATTGGCGTTCAATCCGGAGCGCCAGCCATGGGCCCGGAAATGCTCACGGTCCAGATCGTTGTCCAGTCCTGCCATGAACAACCGCTTGTCCGCGTCCCGTTGCGTCGGGTTTCGTCGCGAAACCAATTCTTCCACGATAGACAACCTGCGTGCTCGTTCTGTTCGCTCAGCCGAGCGGGCTGCATATGCCTGATCCTCCTGCGCCTTCGCGGCCTCTCGCACTCGCGCAGCTTCAAGGGCTTCAGGGCTGGGTTCTGACGATGCTTCTTTTTCTGTCGGCAGGTAATCGTCGCGCAGGGCTGCGGACAGATACCCTACAGTCGACTTCACACCGCCCTGTCCACTGACATAGTCCAGCTTTTTCTGGACATAGTCCTCGCCATGTTCGGCAATCCATTGGCGCGCAAGCCGGTCTGATACCCCCTGCTTACCCAGCGTTTTGTAAACCTGCAGATTGCGAACACCATCGCTGTCGTCGATTTCGAACATTGCTTTCTGCGGGTTGCCCTTGATCAGAAAGCGAATATCGGTAACGGAACGTCCTTTTTTTTGAAACTCTGGCTCAATCAGAATGTCCGAACTCTTGTTCACCTCCGCAACAGCAGGCTTGATGATCTTTGCGTTGAGATGTTTGAAGCTGCTGTAATAGTCGCTGCCATCTACTCCCATCAGCTTGCGGAACACATCGAGCGCCCACCATCCAGTCGATCCGGTGCGGACAAAACGATAGCAATTCTCATAGAGCGCCAGACCATGTCCTGAACTGAAGTTTCTTTGTATTTGGACATTGATCAGCGCGTAAATTTTCGGATCGTACAGCTTCTGCGCCAGAGCCGGTGAATAGGCGTATTCACAGATCCCGTTTTTCAGCTTTGCAAAACTGAGCAGCGAAGACACACCCCACTCCTGTCTACCTTGCTCATCCAGCATGTCCCATTCCGCGACTGTTTCGGCCAAGGCGCGCAAACTGGCACGCAGCGTATCGAAATCGTTGGAGTTGTAGCCCACCATCATCGCAAGAGTTCGCGCATCAATTGTATGGGTCTGAGCCGACGTCAGAGCGTCATAAGCATTGAGCAAGAGGACGTTAGAAAGCTTACGTTGCAACAACGTTAGCTTGCCGCTGATGTGAATCGCAGCGACGTTCTTCTTTACTGTCTCGCGGCGCAATGCACCGGAAAGCTGGTCCATATTAAGTTGTGTATCCGGCATGATTCTGCCTGGCTGCTCGTTTTGATACTTTTGACACGAAAAGTACCCAAAGATCAATTCCATTTGGGTACCCGAATACAGGAGGCAGTGAATCCCGTATCCGGGTACCTTGTGCAGAATTGACCTCAGTTATCCACAGAAGTAATGCCCCTACCTGACTCTGAGGTTCACAATCATTGAGTCCGCTGCAGCAAAAAGCCCGGCTATAGGGTCTAAACACTACGAAAATTCAAACTCCTGCGAATCGGGACCCTTCTTCCCGGAACTCGGCACCTTTCACCCTGTAAACGGGCACCTTAAATCCCGGAATCGGGTCCCTTTCGTACTGTATCCGGGCCCCCTTGTGACTATTATCCGTTGTTTTTATTAAACTTTTTCCGCGCAAAGATTCTAAAACTTCTAAAAAGAATAAACTCTTTGTTGGCTGTTATGTTCTTTTTTTGATTGGTTTCGTGGCGAAACCGGATGTGCCGATAGGTTTTTGTGGAAAACTCGCTTTGTAAGGATAGCCCTGGCGATAAATGTTCGCTATGTTGGGCAATATACGCCGGTAAGGCGAACATTATCTGAGGCATCGACAGTGAATAAATCTACCCAACCTCCCCTGCCGCCCTATTTGAACTTGGACCCTGAGCTTGCGGCAGAAAAGTTGCCCGACCCTATAGGGACATCTCGATTCGCAAAAGCCGCTACATTCTGCGCCAAAGGCCGCGAAGACTTGGCCCGCCGAGGATATGCTCCGGACGGTGAGAAAAGGCTGCGTCGCTTTTCAATTTGGGAAATCACCAAGTATCTGATCCCCGTAGCTCCCGCCCACTTGCGTCGGGTGCTCAAGGCCAACCCCGAATTGCCCCAAGGTGAAGGCGAGGCCGGTTCGAAATGGTTCACGCTTGAAGAAGTGTTGGGCTTGAGAAAACACTTCGCCGCCGAGGGGGTCAGCACCAAAGAATATCTGCCCTACCGACCAGAAGGCTTGCCCGCAAAAGTGGTGGCGGTTGCCAATTTCAAAGGTGGCGTAGGCAAAACGTCGACTGCAGCGCATCTGGCCATGTCAGCGGCTTTGGACGGGTATAAAGTACTGGTCGTAGATCTGGACAGTCAGGGATCGATGACCTCAATCCTTGGGGGAAATGTTCCCGATGAGTGGCAAACGGTGTTTCCCCTAATTGCCAAGGACTATGCACGTGCTGTGCAGGAAGAAAACCGGGTGCGGGCGGCGGCTGGGCAAGCTGAGATACCGCTGGATGAAACGTTGCAGGAAGCTCTAAACACCCTGCCCCGGGATGTAATCCAAAAAACGCACTGGCCAAACATTGATCTGATTGGTGCTCAGTTAAACCTATATTGGGCCGAATTTCAGATCCCTGTGTGGCGCATGGGCCTGCGCAGTTGGCCGCTTTGGGACGGTTTGACCAACTTCCTGCACGACGAAGGCGTTCTGAACGATTACGACATCGTATTCCTCGATACACCTCCTGCACTTGGGTACCTAACGATCAATGCACTGGCGGCAGCCGATATTCTGCTGGTCCCTTTGGGCGCTTCATTCCTTGAATTCGACTCGACGGGTCGGTTCTTCGACATGCTCTACACGACCTTCGCAAGCATAGAAGACGGTGAAAACGCGGCGCAGCGAGCAGCTGGTTTGCCCGAACTTAAATTCGAATGGGACGTGGTCAGAGCCATCATCACTCGGTTCGATGCCAGTCAGCAAACCGACATGGCGAATGTGATCCAGGCGTATTTCGGCGATTTCATGAATGCGTATCGTCAGGACTACACCGCTTTGGTCGGGCAGGCGGGTGAGCAGGTCAACGGCATCTATGAAGCTGACTACAGGGATTTCAATCGGGACACCTACGTACGAGGTCGGGAAACATTTGACCGTACCTATGCCGAGTTCAAACAGGTTCTGATCGGCTGCTGGTGGCGCGACGCTCAGATGGGAGGAGAAGCAGATGGCTAAACGCAGAAGGTTGACCGCTCCGGATACAGCGGAATTGGAACAGCTTGAGGCAGGTTTCGCGGCGAAACCGTCAATCAGTCCGTTTGAGACGAAGTCATCGACACCTCCGATTGCCCAGGTTGCGGCTGAAGCAGCCACCTTGAATGGAATGACTGCCGTCACGGACCGCCTTGCGCTGGCACAGGATCAGGGGGATGCCGCTCGATGGCGTGACGCCCAGGATGCCGGATTGGTCGCGGAACGGTTGCCATTGGATCAGATCGATGGCGACTTCATTAGACGCGACCGCATGGTCGAAGACGAAGAGGCGATGGCTGAACTTCTGGAATCGTTGCGCGTCCATGGTCTACGCACACCGATCGAGGTCACACGGGACGGGGACAGTTATGGACTAATCTCGGGGTTCCGGCGTCTGAACGCGTTTCGGCGGCTTGCGGAAACGGATCAAAGGTTCGCTGAAATCCCTGCATTCGTTCGCGACGCAGGGTCGGGGCAGGGCGCTTACGTGTCCATGGTTGAAGAAAACGAACTACGGTCCAATCTCAGTCCGTATGAGCGTGGCCGCATCGCAGTGCTGGCTGTCGGGCAGGGTGTTTTTGCGTCGACAGAGGCGGCCGTTGATGTGCTGTTCGCTGCTGCGTCCAAGGCAAAAAGATCGAAGGTTCGTAGCTTTGCGATGGTGCACGAGGCGTTGGGCGACCTGTTGCAACATCCTGTTGCTCTGTCCGAGAAGTCCGGTTTGAAGTTGGCGGCAGCTTTGCGAGACGGGGCACAGACCAAACTACGTCAGGCACTGGCCGAGGCAGGGGAGCTTGACCAAAGGTCGGAATGGGCTTTGTTGGATGCAGCGATGAAAACAACTCCAACTCAGACAAAGGACAAGGCAAGGGGGGGGCGTCCGCAACAAGTTCAACACCTCCCACCCGTCACTTTGTCCAGCGGAGGAGACATCGTGGCTGAAGTTTCCGCTGGAGAACTGCGCATTCGTGTTCGAGGAAAAGTTGTCTCTGCCACAGATGCTCAGGATGTTATGGAACAACTTGCCGAATATCTGAACGATCTTCGGGACGATGCCTAAGGGTTCTGTTGCAAACTTTTTAGATGGCACGCATCAGTGGAATTGATGCGCGGTTTACCCTGCCAATTGGGCGAACTGCTAAAACGGTCGGAATCCGGGCGTGAGTTGACCTTTGCGTAGCATGTTGACCAATTCTATGCCTGCCACAACAGATGCCGCTGAAGCGAAGGATTTGAATCCTAGAATGGGCCTGATCCTTCGTTTGATGAAAC
>NZ_WQCA01000031.1 GCF_013032445.1 Ruegeria arenilitoris
ATCGAACCGCTTCATGGCTGACGTCGACCCCGCGCTCATGCAGCAAATCTTCCACATTTCGAAGCGACAGAGGGAAACGGATGTACAGCATCACTGCAAGGCGGATAATCTCGGGGCTGGTTTTGAAATACTTGAAAGAGGCAGGTCTGGTCATGGGCAAAAGCTATGCAACCGCCCTGCCCCGCTCAAGCAAAGTTCTTCTGAC
Source organism: Ruegeria arenilitoris (assembly GCF_013032445.1). Classification (GTDB taxonomy): domain Bacteria; phylum Pseudomonadota; class Alphaproteobacteria; order Rhodobacterales; family Rhodobacteraceae; genus Ruegeria; species Ruegeria arenilitoris_F. The sequence continues at coordinate 206 of NZ_WQCA01000031.1, forward strand.
AAGACCGTCAAGCATTTGTGACCCAAAACGAATTGCGGCCGTTTGCCAGAATAAGGAAGGTTTTGTCTGTATGGACGGGTTAAGAACAAAACCTCCATTCGTGTCCTCAGCACCAAGGGCGGCTTGGCGTGACTTTTGACAACAGCGGAGAACACCCGAGTTTGGCAGTTAAACAAATCTGTTCACATAATTCTCTAGTATTTCCTGGCGTCCAGATTGCGGCTCTGGGTTTATTCCTTCATTTAAAACGCGCGCGGAAATTTCATCCAGACTACTGCCTAACATGGACGCTGCGTGTGGAGACTTCCAACCAGAATACCGTTGCGAAAGCGCGTTTTCCAAACCCCCATCTTCAATCATTGCAGCCGCTGCTTTCAAACCACGTGCGCATATGTCCATTCCACCGATATGAGCTGCCGCCAGATCGACAGCGTCAATCGATTGCCGGCGAATTTTGGCGTCGAAATTTGTGCCGCCGGTGGTAAAACCACCAGCTTTCAGGATGTAATAGTAAGCTAGGGCGACTTCCGGTGTATTGTTCGGAAACTGGTCTGTATCCCATCCGGATTGGTAGTCGTTGCGGTTCATATCAATCGAACCCAGCATCCCTTCAGCAGTCGCAACCGCAATTTCATGCTCGAAGCTATGCCCGGCAAGGATCGCGTGGCCCTGCTCAAGATTTAGCTTCACCTCGTTCTCTAACCCGTACTTCCGGAGAAAACTGATGCAAGTAGCTGCGTCATAGTCGTATTGGTGCTTGGAAGGCTCCTGAGGTTTCGGCTCCACAAGAATGGTGCCTTTGAACCCGATCTTGTGTTTGTACTCTACGACCATGTTCAAAAAACGGCCCATGTGGTCCAATTCAGTTTTCAGGTCTGTGTTCAGAAGAGTTTCGTAGCCCTCACGACCACCCCACAGAACATAGTTTTCGCCGCCTAGTTTGTGAGTTGCATCCATGCAGGATTTCACTGTCGCTGCAGCGAACGCAAAAACGTCGGGATCAGGATTGGTACTGGCGCCAGACATCCAGCGACGATGACTGAACATATTGGCCGTACCCCAAAGCAGTTTGGTGCCAGAAACTTGCATCTTTTCACCGATATAATCGGTGATTTCTTCTAATGTGCGCAGGTTATCGGCAAAGTTTCCCTGTTCGGGCCGGATATCAGCGTCGTGCCAGCAAAAGAATGGCTGCCCCAAAAGCTCAAACAATTCGAATGCAATATCTGCCTTCTGGCGGGCCCGACCCATATCGTCCTGAGGATACCATGGGCGTTCGAACGTAGGTCCACCAAAGGGGTCTCCGCCCTCCCAAGCGAATGAGTGCCACCAGGCGACCGCAAATCGCAGATGGTCCTCCATACGCTTGCCCATGATGATTTCATCCCGGTTATAGTGCCGAAAGGCCAACGGGTTCTTGCTATCCACGCCTTCAAACTGGACCTTCTCGATCCCTTCAAAAAATCCACTTGGCATTTCTGCCCCCTACTCTGCTTTTTGCGCTGGCTGCTTGCCGAGAATAATCATCGACAAAAGATCGTCGTCAGTGACATCTGCGATATCGACCGTCCCAACCAGTTTCCCATTCTTCATGACCGAGGCCCGGTCACACAGTTCCATGACGGCATGCACATCGTGGTCGATCAGGAATATCCCGATGCCTTGCGCCTTTAACTGGTGGATCAGATCCGCCACCATCTGCGTTTCATGCGGCCCGAGCGCTGCTGTCGGCTCATCCATGATCAGAATACGTGCGTTGAAATAGACAGCCCGAGCGATCGCCACTGATTGTCTTTGCCCACCCGACAAGGCGGAGACCGGGTCATTGAACTTCTGAAAGTTCGGGTTGAGCTGCGCCATGATCTTTCGGCACTCGGCTTCCATGGCTGCGTCGTTGACCAAACCAAATGGCGTCGTCATTTCGCGCCCCAGAAACAGGTTCGATGTTGCGTCCAGATTGTCGGCCAAGGCGAGCGTCTGATATATTGTTTCGATGTGATTCGCACGGGCGTCACGGGGATTGCCAATCTCAACCGACTTGCCATCGATCAGGATCTCGCCGTTGTCCATCTGATAGGCGCCGGACAATACCTTGATCAACGTGGACTTTCCGGCCCCGTTATGGCCGAGCAAACCAACGACTTCACCCGGATAGAGGTCGACCGACACATGGTCGACGGCCTTGATCCCACCGAAAGAAATCGAAATGTCGCGCATCTCGACCAATGGCGGCGCGCCTGAACCGCGCCCAGTACCGGAAGGTTTTTTCTGAGTATCCTGAGCTTGCATCACTTGGTCCCCAGTCGCTTGCGGTAAACGATGTCGATATAGACGGCCAACACGAGGACGCTGCCGACGACGATGTTCTGAAAAGGCGCGTCAACGCCAACCATTGCCATGCCCGATTGCAGCGCCTGCATGATCAATGCACCAAGGATCGCGCCATAAATCGTGCCGATACCCCCGGACAACGCGGTCCCACCGATAACAGCGGCGGCAATAACCCGTAGTTCGTCCAGCGTGCCAATGTCGTTCGAATGGTTTGCCAAGCGGGCCGAGGCGACCACCGCGGACACGGCGCACAAGAAACCCATCAAAGCAAAGATTTTCACGGTCAGCAGCCGAGTGTTGATACCCGAAAGCTCTGCCGCATCCGGGTTGCCGCCAGTGGCAAAGATGTATCGGCCGAACTTGGTTTTCCGCGCCACGATTGTCAGCGTGACCGCCACGATGATCAGAATGAGGACAGAAATCGGTATCCCGTATCCGACGACCAGCCCCTCTGGCATTGTCTCTCCGCGCGCTTCGAACATGCGTTGCAGCCGGCGCGTCGGAATGGCGTAACTGTTTACGATGTAAACGTACCCAAGGATGGCAATTGCGATTATCCCGGCCAGAGTGGCCTCGGCCCAAACAGGTTTCACAGGGAAGCCATGTGCCGCTTTTGCGCGTCGGCCACTCCACAAAGCCCAGATGGCAACCGCAGTAGCGAAAAGCCCAAACAGCCAGCTTGTCGTCGTTCCCAACGTACCGTTAGTCCCGCCAAACATCAGGAATGTACTATCCAGAGGGCCAATCGTCTGGCCGCTGGTCAAATACCACGCTACGTTTCGCCAAACCAGAAATCCACCAAGGGTGACGATGAAGGCTGGTATCGTCAGATAACCAACCATCCAGCCATGAAACGCACCAATCAGCGTGCCGACAAACAGCCCCACGACAATGGTGATCGCCCAGGTTGCAGGATTGTTCAATCCCATCCCAAGCACCTGCGGCAAAAGCTCGGTTTGCGTCATTGCCATCACAGCCGAGGTTGTTGCCAATAGTGCGCCAACCGACAAGTCGATGTGTCGCGTGACGATAATGAACACCATCCCACATGCCATGATGGCAACCGAAACTGTCTGGATGGACAGGTTGAATAGATTGCGCGGCGTCAGGAACCTTCCATCTGTGAAGATGTTGAATCCGATGCACAGGATGACAAACGCGCCGATCATTCCCAAAAGCCGCATATCCAGTTCCAGTTGCTGGAACAGGTTGGGTTTTGCTTTTTCAGGTACCGGCTGAGACGAAGTTTCGGTCATTTCCGATCTTTCATATTCAGCATTTGCCCCAGGCCCAGACTAAGAGGCCCAGGGCTGAGTGGTTTAGTTACAAGGGGCAGGTCCGTTTTCAACGCCTTGGCAAAGATCTTCCAGCGGGATCCATCCGGCATCAACAACCACGGACAAGTTGTCCTTAGTGATTGGGACAGGCGCGAGGAAAACCGAGTTCATCTCGGTTCCACCCGGTGACGTCCAGCTCACTGCACCTTCGACATCAGCAGGGCTTGTCCCACCGCTCAACGCAACAGCGATTTCGCCAGCGGCCTTTCCAAGTTCGCGAGCATCCTTCCAAACCGAAACTGTCTGCGTTCCCAGTGCAACACGGTTCAACGCAGCGTGGTCGCCGTCCTGACCGGAAACCGGAATGCCTTCCATGCCCTGTGCGGTCAGCGCAGCGACAACACCGCCTGCAGTACCGTCATTCGACGCAACGACTGCATCCACGTTGTTCTCGTTCGCGGTCAGGATTTGTTCCATGTTCCGCTGCGCGTTCGCGGGCAACCAACCATCCGTATAGGCTTCACCAACGATTACAATGTCACCGCTGTCGACGGCTGCTCCAATGATCTCTTGCTGACCACCACGTAGGAAGTCTGCGTTCGGATCAGTGGGAGAGCCTTTGATCATCACGTAATTACCTTTAGGCATGGCTTCAAAAACAGCCCGGGCCTGCATTCTGCCAACTTCCACGTTGTCGAAGGTCAGATAGAACGCACGGTCGTCCTCAATCAGGCGGTCATAGGCAATCACAGGGATACCTTCGTCCGCCGCGGCCTGAACCGCTGGCCCGATGGCCTGCGCGTCCTGCGCCAGAATGATAAGCGCGTCCACGCCTTGGGCTATCAGGCTTTCAATGTCCGATAGCTGCTTTGCGGAAGAAGACTGCGCGTCTGCCGAAATGTACTCGGCACCGCCTGCTTCAAGCGCGGATTTGATGGCTGCCTCATCTGTTTTCCACCGCTCTTCCTGAAAGTTCGACCAGCTTACGCCGACCACTGGCTCTGCGAATGCGGTCGAAGCCAACAAAGTGGCCACAGCCGAAAAGCTGAGAATTCTCTTCATGATTTCCTCCCATTTGCCGAGCCATCGCATTTCGATTCGCGGCTCTCACAGATTTGAATACCATATTTATTTCAGCCGGTAAAATATTTACTCTACAAGAGGCAGTCAAATTCAAATAGATTGGACCAACAGCAAGATTCGCGAGGACAAGATGCTGAAAAGCAAAGCCTCTCCGGTTTCTTTGGAACAAAGAAATACGACCCGCTTACGGGTATTGGAGCACATCAGAGCCAAGGGGTCCGTCTCGCGGATCGATATTGCATCCGCTTTGCAAACCAGCCCTGCGACTGTCACGGCCGCCACGGCTGATCTCATCTCGGCCGGGCTGGTCAAAGAGACTGAAGGCCAGGCACAGTCAAAGTCGGGGAAGAGAGGCAGACCCAGAGTATTGCTGCAATTGGACGGCCAGATGCACCTTGTGGCCGGCCTCAAGGTGGCTCGGCAAGTAATCTCAGTTATCTTGGTCGACTTTGAAGGTAACGAAGTCGCATCCCATAAATATGCTCTGGATCACGCCAGAATGTCGCCCCAAGAATTTGTATCGGCGATCCGTGAAGCTCTTGAAGAAACCTGCAGTCAGATCGATCGTTCTGTCGCTCATTTGGCAGGTGTTTCGATCGGGGTGGCTGGACTGGTCGATGCAAACAGAAATTTTGTCCACTGGTCTTCTTCGATTACTGAGAGAAACATTGATTTCAGCCACTTGCTTTCAAATGAGCTGCCCTGCCCTGCATTCGTTGACAACGACGCCAATCTTGTCGCCAAGGCCGAACAGCTTTTTGGCTTGGGCAAGGGTTTAAAGAACTTCCTCGTTGTTACGATCGAACACGGTGTTGGCCTTGGCATCGTATTGGACGGCAAACTATACCGTGGAGAACGAGGCTGCGGCGCTGAGTTTGGGCACACCAAAGTTCAACTTGACGGGGCTTTGTGCCAATGCGGTCAACGCGGATGTCTTGAAGCCTATGTGGGCGACTATGCTTTGATCCGCGAGATGACGGTCACCGGTCATACCAACGACATGGAATCCGTTTCCGACATACATGACCGCGCCAACTCAGGTGACGACAGAGCTTCATCGGTGCTTGCCCGCGCAGGTCAGATGTTTGGCCTCGGGATTTCCAACCTGATCAACTTGTATGACCCAGAGTGCATTATCGTCTCGGGGACACAAATGAGCTTTGAACATTTGTGTTCCAGCGAAGTGATGACCCGCATTCGGAACGGCGTTGTGAATGTCGATGCACCTTTACCCCAGATCAAAGTTCATCACTGGGGCGACATGATGTGGGCCAAAGGGGCAGCAGCCTATGGAATTGAGCAAATTTCGATCCTCAAGGTTAAGGAACTTACGGCGAATGCGTCTTGAGATTGCGATATTTGCGACTTTGGCCACAGTTGCGAATGCGGGCGCTGATGCTCCTGAGTTTATAAACGTTGAAGTGCCAAAACACGTCTATGATGGCGGGTGGGAACATTTTGTCGGCGGTGGTGTGGCCGTTTTCGATTGTAATGGGGACTCGCTGCCGGAACTCTTTGTGGCTGGCGGATCCAATCGGTCTCAACTGTTCATCAATACCTCGAAGGAACAGATATCATTTCAAGCAGAGACGCCCGAGGATCTTTCGCTGGCCGGTGTGACCGGCGCCTACCCTCTTGATGTTGATAGCGACGGCGTAATGGATCTGGCGATTTTGCGTGTTGGCCCAGACCTTCTTCTGCGGGGCCATCCCGACTGCCAATTCAGCCCTTTCACTGAACTCGGGTTTCAGTCCGAGGATCACTGGACCACAGGTTTCTCGGCAACATGGGAAAGCGGGCAAAGCTTACCGACATTGGCTTTTGGCACCTATGTAGATCGGTTTGATCCTGAAGGTCCTTTTGAGTCTTGCGGACCAACCCTTTTGTACCGCCCGGAAGGCGACTTGTATCACGAGCCACTGCATCTTGAGCCCGGCTACTGTTCACTTTCTATTTTGTTTTCTGACTGGGCCCGAATTGGCCGCGCTGATCTTCGCGTCAGCAACGACCGTCACTACTATGTTCGCGGCGGTCACGAGCAGTTATGGGCGATGGAGCCTGAACCTCGGCAATACTCGGAAGACGAAGGCTGGCTTCCATTTTCGATCTGGGGAATGGGGATCGCCTCGCGGGACCTCACAGGGGACGGTTTTCCCGAAGTTTATCTGACCTCGATGGGTGATCAGAAACTCCAAGTATTTGACCCAGTGACAAACGGCCCGACCTGGCGCGATGCAACTTACGAAAAGGGTACGACCGCTCATAGACCGCATATCGGTGGAGACGGAAGGCCATCCACCGGGTGGCACGCACAGTTTGGCGACGTCAACAACGACGGCCGGGACGATATATTCGTGGCCAAGGGAAACGTAGAACAGATGCCCGATGCGGCTCTGAACGACCCCAATAACCTACTACTACAGAAATCCGACGGTCAGTTTATTGAAGCTGCAGCAGATGCCGGTACTGCCTCGATGGCTAAGTCTCGTGGCGCGGCGCTTGTTGACCTTAACAACGATGGCAAGCTGGATCTGGTGGTCGTCAACCGAGGTTCTGAGCTCGAAGTCAGTCAGAACACTTCGCAGAGTGGCAACTGGCTCTTGCTGGATGTCACTCAGGATCAATCCAATCACGCTGCAATTGGTGGATTTGTTGAAGTCAAAACCTCGCTGGGTGTTCAGACCCGCGAGCTAACAATCGGCGGCGGTCACGCTGGTGGTATCGCTGGGTTTCAGCATTTTGGGCTTGGGAGTGAGGACAAGGTGCAGGTTCGTATGATCTGGCCGGATGGGTCGAAAGGCGAGTGGTTGGACTATCAGCGCAACCAAATCATACGTCTGCACCGCTGATTACTTTTCAACCGGCAACCCACTTGGAACTTGGTCGGGCACACCTAGCCGCTCTGCCGGGTCTTCAAGGCTTGCCAGAAATCTGAGAAGAGCGTCGATTTCCTGATCCGTTAGGTTAACATTCGACAAGCTGTTGCTTTGGGCAATCGCCTCCACGTGCTGATTGTCCGACATTGCCCTTTGATCTTTGGAGCCCGGGAAGTCCGGCAATGCGGCCAACTCGATCGAGTAGCTTTTTAACGACGAAACCGCGCCCAGATGATGCCGCACGATGTCCTCAAGTTCGGCAAAAGCTCCGTTGTGTCCGTACGGAGCTGTCAGTGTCACGTTGCGCAAAGATGGCGTGCGGAAAGCAGACGCGTCGTCGGGATCACCGGTCACGCGAAAACGCCCGTCGTCCCTGACATGGTTTTCAAATCGCGCCGCCTTTCCCGGGCCGATCTGCGGAAGTGCGATCGAATGAAACTTGTGATCGGTCTGGAACCAGCCCGAGTGGCAATTGCTGCATCCGGCTTTTCCAAAGAACAAGCCCATACCAATCTCGGCCTCTTCTGACAGCTCAGCTTCACCTCGCATCGCGCGGTCGAACGGGCTGTTATCCGCACGCCACTCGAATGCGATAAAGTCCGCGATTACATTGGCAATTGCCGTGAACGTAATTCCATCATGCGGCGCTAAATCTTCAAACCTCTGCTCATACTCTGGAATGGCCGCAACACGTTCTGCAATCAGATCCCACGCGCCGCCTTGCTGTGTCAGAATTCCGAGGCGAACCGCTTTGCTCACGTCATTCTCAGAATAGTGACCCGCCATTTCGTCTGGCGACAAAACCGGGAACATGGCCTGTGCGGCCAGCGCTGAATTGAAACCAGAACGCATATGAGTACCCAACGGGGTTCTGATACCATCAGGTTGCGTTGGGTCTGCCTCTAGTCGCCCATCGTGGAAAAACGTCGTGAACTCAGTGGCTCCGAGGTTCCAAAGCCCTGGTGAGTTTCGAGGAATACGTTGCTCCGGGGTATTCTCTGGGCCCAATTTCCGCTCTGGCCCCAACCCAATTCCCCCTTCCCCTATACCAAGGGAAACACCGTCGGACGTGCCTAGCCTGGGATGATGACAAGTCGCGCAGCTGATATTCTTGTTGCCAGACAAGATCGGGTCATAGAACAGTAAACGCCCCAGCTCAGCGCTTGCAAAGTCAGGATCGAGGAACTCCGGCAAAGGACCAAGCGATTGGGCACGCGCACCGCCCACCACTGAGATCACCAACTCGAAAGCCAAGAATAGCGAAACTGCTCTCATGTCATTCCTCAGAAACTTCTAGAATAAGTTCCTGCCGATACGGATTCTCCGGAGTATAAATGATTGAGGGAAACGACGAGATATTCGGTGCATTGGGATAACCCGATGGCTCGATACACACACCACGCGAAGCGCGACGCGGTTTTGTCAGCTTATAGCCCGAATAAACCTGCGCTCCGGGTTGGTCAGAGTAGACTGTCAACGCGAGGCCAGAGGGTGAAGTGAGTTCCGCCACCGGAGCTTTTGGGTCGCGATCACGATCAAAGCAAAAAAAGTGATCGATCCCTTCGGAAGCACTTCCGATCGTATTGGGCGTTGAAAAATCCAGCCCGTTTTCTTTGGTCGCAAGCACTCTGCCCGACGGAATACCCTGATCGTCGATTTCCAGATACCAATTTGAAGCGAGTTTCAGCTTATGCTCGTCTACGCCTTCTGCAGCACCCAAAGTGTAGTAGTTATGTTGCGCAATGCTTATCGGCGTAGGCCGATCAGGCTGTGCAGTTATTGAATAGGCCAAGCGTGGACCCTGTAGGCAGATTCTGACCTCGAACCTGATATTCCCCGGAAAGCCACTCTCCCCGTCGCGAGAAACATAGCTCAGAAAGACTTCGTTCTCTGCAATCTGTTCGAGTTCCCAAGACTGTTTAGACAGCCCATCGTCGCCGCCATGTAGGGTGTTTTTGCCCTCATTGGCGTTCAGGCCAAAACTAGCGCCCTCCAAGTCAAACTTCGCGCCACTGATACGGTTGGCAACACGCCCAACCATTGCGCCCAGGTAACGCGCATCGGTGAGATACTCATTTGGATCGTCAAACCCAAGGATGAGCGGCTCGTTCTTGTACCACCAGCCCTGTGTGATCGCCCCATAGTTCAAAACCGAAACACGCATATTCCCATCGGTGAGAATAGCAGTTTCTATCCCGGAGGCTTTACCCGTTTCTGGCTTCATCTTACTGCCAGCGGCGCAAGCGCCTTATAGAATTGCCTATATCTCCGGAATTCGTTTTCGTAGGCGTCAATAAGATCCCGACGTGGTTCGATGCGTTCCTGAATTTCCGGCGGCGTCATAACTCGGGTCGGTTCCGCGTTGGTCGCAGCACAAATAGCTAGACGCGCGGCGCCCATTGCCGCGCCGAATTCGCTACCTTTTGGCAAATCCAGTGGAACTTGCAAAACAGTAGCCAAGGTTTCCAGCCAGAACCGAGATCGCGCACCTCCCCCAACTGCCATAAGACTATTCGGCTGGGTTCCGGTGCTCTTAAGTGCCTCAAGGCAATCTCTCATTCCAAAGGAAACACCCTCCATTACGGATTGGGTCAACTCAGCGGGTTCCGACGAGATGTCCACGCCCAAAAGCGCACCTCGGATATGGCTATCGTTATGCGGTGTCCGTTCTCCTGACAGATATGGCAGGAACGTGATCGCAGAAGGTCCATTCAATTTTTCCGGTAAAGATGCAGCGAGTTTCTCCACAGGTTCACCCAAATTGCGAGCAAGCCAATTCATGCTGTTCGTTGCTGAAAGCATGACGCCCATTTGTATCCACCGATCCGGGACTGCGTGGCAAAAACAGTGCACGGCGGTTTCCGGATCAGGAGCATAGACCTCCCGCGCAGCGAGCAACACACCAGACGTACCAAGAGAGACAAACCCGGTGCCGTCGTTGATGCTCCCGATACCGCAGGCAGCGGCAGCATTGTCGCCAGCACCACCAGCCACAACAACCGGACTCGTAAGCCCCCAATCCTGTCTCAAACGGGCCTTCAACTCTCCACCCGGATCATTGCCTTCGACCAAGCGCGGCATCTGCTCTACACGCATGTGACCTATGGCTAGTGCCTTTTCTGACCACTGCCGAGTGTCAACGTCTAGCCAGGATGTTCCTGCGCTGTCAGACATGTCTGAAACGTATTCACCAGTCAGCCAAAACCGCAAATAATCCTTCGGCAGCAATACCTTGCCCACCTTTGAGAACACATCCGGCTCATTCGCACGCAGCCATTCGAGTTTCGGCGCCGTAAACCCCGGGAATACGATGTTTCCCGATATCGCACGCATCTCTGGTGTTTGATCTAGTGTCCGTGCTTCGTCGGCTGACCGAGTATCGTTCCAAAGAATACAGGGCCTCAATATTTCGCCATCATGATCCAGTAGTGTAGCGCCGTGCATGTGTCCGCTTAGGCCGATACCTCGCAATTCTGAGAATGCTTGCTGGTTGCCAATGCGAAGCTTCCCAACAACCTCTTCGCAAGCGTTGGTCCAATCCAAAGGATCCTGCTCAGACCAACCAGGCTTGGGCGTCGAGGTGGAAATGCTGACTTCGGCATCACCGACAACGTGTCCTGTGTCATCTACCAGAATCCCGCGGAGACCTGACGTTCCCAAATCTAAGCCCAGATACATTGAGCACCACCTGCCTAAATATTTTAATGAATAAAATTATTTAAAACAGAGATCTTGTCAAGGCTCCGTCAAAGGAGTGCGCTTCAGTCGTATCCAGATCAGAAAGCACGAACGCGACGCCCTTCGATGCCCCGAACGCCCAAAAAAACAGAGCAAGAGTTGAGTTTAATCGTCTGACCGAACATGGCTTAAACCTCTTAGAAAAGCCACTTTGGCGGGAGGCAAGGATTAGGCGAGTATTTCCCCAGTTTGACCGACCGTTAGCGTTCCACCATTAACCACTTCGACATAGACGCCCATATCCATATGGCCCATCAATTTCCGAATAAGGTAGGGTATTTTCAAGTCGCGCTCGGCCGTTTTCGGGTTCACTTCAGTTGCCGCACACCTTTTCGTACGTGAGAGTATCTTCAACTCGACATCGCCAAATCTTAAAACTGATCCAACTGCATCCAGCTCAGCAAACGAAGGTAGACCGTCTATCTCAATATTCGCTCGGAAGCGCGCCGGGTGGATTTCTGCGTTCAGTTGTTCGCCTAACTTTTTCACAGAGGCCAGATTCAAAACGGATATCGCGTTCATCATTTGCGGTGATACGACAGATACATCTGTAAACCTATGAGGAGCAGAGGAGACAAACTTTGGCAGCTCTGGATCTTTTAAACCGATCTCTGAAGAAAGGAACTCTGCCGCCTTCTCCCGATCTTCAGACTCTCGCATATCAAAGCGTCGTGTCTTTCCGTTCGCATTGATCTCAAGTGCCTGGGACTCAATTTCAAAACCGGTCTGAATGCCTGCCAGTGCAGCCTCGTTCAACAAAACGACAAAACGATCTTTCGGCAGTGGTACTGGGTTCTGCATGTCGAAACCGGAGTTGTAGCGAGCAAATCCGAACAGGCGATCGCCCGGAATGCCCTCTCCTGCTCGCAGCGTTACAGTTCGCATAGGCTCGGAACTCAAGCCTTTTATAGGATAGCGGTTCAATCGGACGATGGAGAGATTGTTCATGCGTTTGCACCCGACCAAAAAGAACTATGCACGGTCCCGAGTTGTCCGCGCTGTTTGACGCTATCTCGAATCCTCAAAGGTATCGACCAAATAGGCTTTGAGCGCTTCAGAAGCGGGTTCGCTAAACCTGTTGGCCGAATGACGGCTACGCCCATTTAAGTCGATATGACCATTCAATACCTCGCTGCTGAAAATACATGCGTATCAAGGTCAAAGAACATTTTCATTTATAATCAATAACTAAGAGACACAATTGGCGATCCCCTCCGGTTTATTGAGGTACGAACCTCAAATATATCTGGACTTGAGGTGCGTACCTCAAATAGCCTTGGAAATATGCCGCGATTCGCACATCCTCGATTGACGGCGAAAAAAGGGAGGAATGGATGACTTACACAAAACTGGCCTCGGCCAGCGCAATAGTCCTTGCCGCTACTACTCTTTCGACCAAGGCAAATGCTGAAGATCTGACACTCTGTTGGGCTGCATGGGACCCGGCCAACGCGCTTGTTGAGCTATCAAAAGAATTCGAAGCAGAATCCGGCCACTCGATGAACTTCGAATTTGTTCCCTGGCCAAATTTTGCAGACCGGATGCTGAATGAACTGAACTCTGGGGGTAAGCTCTGCGACCTGCTGATAGGTGACAGCCAATGGATCGGCGGTGGCGCAGAAAACGGTCACTATGTCCAGCTGAACGATTTCTTCGATGCTGAAGGTATCAGCATGGACGATTTCGCGCCAGCCACGGTCTACGCTTATTCGACTTGGCCTAAGGGCACACCAAATTACTACGCGCTGCCTGCGATGGGCGATGCGAATGGCTGGTTCTATCGCAAGGACTGGTTCGAAGACCCAGAAATTCAAGCTGCTTATAAAGAAGCGACTGGTCAGGACCTACGCGAGCCTCAGTCTCAGAAAGAACTGTTGCAGATCGCGCAGTTCTTCCAAGGTCGTGAAATCGACGGCAAGACAGTCTATGGCGCAGCAATCTTTACCGAGCGCGGCTCGGAAGGGATCACCATGGGTGTGACCGGAGCGCTGTATCCATGGGGCTTCAAATACGAAAACACCCCGGGTTCATATGATATGGAAGGCGCCGTAAACTCACCGGAAGCGGTTGAGGCTTTGGAGTTCTATAAAGAATTCTACAAAACGGCGACGCCTCCGGGGTATACCAACTCCTACATGGGTGAGAGCTTGGATGCATTTAAGTCCGGTCAGGTCGCCATGGCTATGAACTGGTTTGCGTTCTTCCCTGGTCTATATGCCGATCCCAATACCGGTGGTGACAAGATCGACTTCTTCGTGAACCCACCACAAAATCAGGCGGGTTCAACACTGGGCGGACAAGGTATCTCTGTTGTCAGCTACTCTGACAAACAGGACGCCGCACTTGAGTACATCAAGTGGTTTGCGCAACCGGAAGTTCAGGCTAAATGGTGGGAACTTGGCGGATACTCTGCACATAACTCGGTGCTGGAAGATCCCGGTTTCGTGGACAGCCAACCGTTTGCCGGTGATTTCCTGGAAGCAATGGGCGGTGTGCAGGATTTCTGGCAAGAGCCTGCCTATGCGGAACTGCTGTTGGCAATGCAGAAACGCATCCACGACTACGTCGTTGCCGACCAAGGCACCGCTCAAGAAGCGCTTGATCTTCTGATTGAAGATTGGACGGAAGTCTTCGAAGACGAAGGCAAGCTGTAGTCCGGACGCAGACAGGAGCGGGTGCAAACCCGCTCCACATTCACCCGTGAGTCCGAAACCAAAAAAGAACTGGCAAAGAGATGTCTGACAGGACCGTAGATCGCGTTGCGCAGGCAACGCCCCAGCGAGTTGCGCGAAAAATCCGGGGGTTATCCGACCGCGCAATCGCCTGGATATTCATCTCCCCAACGATTTTTCTATTGCTGGCGATCAACATCTTTCCGTTAATCTGGACCATCCAACTGAGCTTTACCAACTACAAAGCCAACCGGATCGGGCGTGAAGTCAAAGATGTCGGGCTCAGGAATTACGAGCGTATCCTGACAGACTCGGACACATGGCTGAATATGCAGGCGACGGCGCATTTCCTGTTCTGGACGATTTTTTTCCAGGTCCTGATCGGGTTTACTCTGGCATGGTTGATCAACAAGAAATTCAAGGGCAACGATCTTTGGACCACGATTATCGTGCTGCCTATGATGCTGTCTCCTGCAGTCGTCGGGAACTTCTGGAAGTTCCTGTATCAACCTCAAATCGGCCTGTTCAACTACATCGTGTCCTGGTTTACCGGCAAGGACCCATCGAGCTTTGAAATGCTGGGATCGGTCACGTTGGCCCCGTGGGCAATCGTTATTGTCGACACCTGGATGTGGACCCCCTTCGTGATGCTGATCTGTCTGGCCGGTCTGCGCAGCATTCCCGACTACATTTACGAGGCAGCTGAGATCGACCGAGCCAGCAAGCTGCGGCAGTTCTTTACGATCACCATCCCGATGGTGTTGCCGTTCCTGATGCTGGCCGTGCTGTTTAGAGGGATCGAGAACTTCAAGATGTTCGACCTGGTGGTTCAGCTAACCGGTGGAGGCCCCGGTTCGGTTACGGAACTCACTTCAATCAATCTCAAGCGGGAAGCTTTTGAAAAGTGGCGTACGGGCTATGCCTCGGCCTATGCGATCATCCTTTTCGTCACAGTGTTCGGCCTTGCGTCGATCTACGTCAAAGCTCTGAACAAGGTGAAACAGAGATGAGCAGTTTTTCCGTCACCGAACCTTCGAACCGGTCCAAGTGGATCGCAGGTTTTCTGGTCATCGCTTATGCGCTGATCACGATGATCCCGCTGGTTTGGATTTTGCTGACTGGCTTCAAGTCTCCAGCCGATGCGATCAGCTACCCGCCCAAGGTTGTCTTTGACCCAACGCTTGAAGGCTATGTCAATCTCTTCACCACTCGTACACGGCAGACGCAGGAGTTTCTGGAAGCCAACCCGCCACAGAACTGGGCCGATGAGATCGTGCGCCAATACGACATGGTGATTGTCGGACCATCCAAATTCGGTGAGCGCTTTATGAATTCGGTTATCATCGGGTTCGGCTCGACGTTCTTGAGTATCTTCCTTGGCACGCTGGCCGCCTATGCCTTCAGTAGGTTTAAAGTACCGCTAAAGGACGACCTTCTTTTTTTCATCCTCAGTACAAGGATGATGCCCCCGGTCGCCGTCGCCATCCCAATCTTCCTGATGTTCAGAAACCTTGGTCTCAGCGACACGCATTTGGGAATGATCCTGCTATATACGGGCGTGAATATTTCCCTGGCGGTCTGGTTGCTAAAAGGTTTCATCGACGAAATCCCAAGAGAGTACGAAGAGGCCGCCCTCATAGATGGCTACACAAGGTTTCAGGCATTCTACAAAGTGGTGCTGCCGCAAGCCGCGACCGGTATAGCCTCAACAGCTATCTTTTGCCTGATCTTCGCCTGGAATGAGTACGCGTTTGCCGTGCTGCTGACATCCGCCAACGCGCAGACTGCACCACCGTTCATCCCGACCATTATCGGTATCGGCGGTCTGGACTGGCCTGCCGTGGCGGCCGGAGCGACGATCTTCCTAATCCCAGTCATGATCTTCACCATCCTGATGCGCAAACATTTGCTGCGTGGGATCACATTCGGAGCCGTGCGCAAATGAGCGATTTTCTAACCGGATTGATGCGGCTCCGCCGCGGCCCATGGGAGATGGTCGCAACCATCCTTATCGCACTGGGTGTCTTCATGCTGATGCAGCCCTTTGTCCTTTGGGCCTTCACCTATTCTTTCATCGTCACGCTGATCGGAACCGTCATGTTTATAATCGTCAGCCATTTCCCGGAGTAGAAATGGCCCAGATCGTAGTCAAAAACGTAAAAAAGATGTTCGGCAATTTCACGGCTGTCCGCGAAAGCTCGTTCACGATTGAAGACGGTGAGTTTTTCATGTTGCTGGGGCCATCCGGTTGCGGAAAAACGACGACTCTACGGATGATCGCGGGATTGGAACTTCCAACATCGGGTGAAATCTATCTGGACGGTGAAGAGATCAGCCAGCGGCCCCCGTCGGAGCGAGACATTGCCTTCGTGTTCCAGATGTTCGCGCTGTATCCCCACATGAACGTGCGCAAGAACATCAGCTACCCGCTAATATCGCAGGGTATGCCGCGCCCCGCCGTAAAAGCCAAAGTCGAGGAAGTCGCCGGAATTCTAGGGATAAACGACATACTGGATAGTCCAGTAGGTGGACTTTCAGGCGGCGACAGACAGCGTGTAGCGCTTGGACGCGCGATTGTTCGCGAACCCAAGGCGTTCATGATGGACGAACCTCTTGGTGCCCTGGATGCCGAATTTCGTGAGCATATGGCCGAAGAACTGCGCGCGCTTCATGATCGCATGGGCGCAACCACCGTTTACGTTACACACGATCAGTTGGAAGCCATGCAAATGGGGGACAAGATCGTGGTGATGAACAACGCTGTGATTGAGCAATTCGGCACACCTCAGGAAATCTACGACAAACCGGCTACGATGTTTGTGGCGGATTTTATTGGGTCTCCTTCGATGAACTTCCTGCCGTTTCAGGGAAAGGTCGAACCCGGCTCGGAAATGGTCCGACTGAACGGCCATGACGAAGCGGTGCCCAAGCTGATGGAAGGGGCCGAAGGTGAATTGGTTTTTGGTGTCCGTCCCGAACATGTTTTTCTGTCGGATGCGAGCGCCTACCGGGCCAAGGTTCTGGCAGCGGAATATCTGGGAACCACTCAGATCGTGACGCTGCAAAGCCCGAACGGAGAACTGAAAGCCCGGATTGATGCACGCGAAGTCGTCAGTCCCGGTGAAACAGTGGGATTGGAGTTCCGCTCTCCCGCAGTAACCCTATTTGAAAAATCTACCGGGCGCGCTTTGAGGTCCGCTCTGAACGACGAGGTACTAAGCAATGGCTGAAGTCGTATTGGAGAATATCTCGAAGTCATTCGGCAATCTTAAAGCGGTGGATGATATTTCAATGACGATCCCCAACGGTGCCTTTGTGGTGTTGTTGGGTCCAACTGGTGCGGGAAAAACAACGACGCTGAGATTGATATCCGGACTTGAGAAACTGGATTCAGGAACGGTGCGTATCGCCGGGCGAGATGTTGGAATAGAAACGCCAGCCCAGCGCGATATAGCCATGGTCTTCCAGCAATACTCGCTGTACCCGCATATGACAGTGCGTGAAAACCTGTCTTTTCCTTTGCGTTCGCCGATCCTGAAGACACCAGAGGATGAGATCGCCAGGAAGGTTAACGAAGTCTCGGAGATCCTCCAGATCCCGCACAAACTGGACAACAAAGCCACTGAACTGTCTGGCGGTGAAATGCAGCGCGTTTCAATTGGACGGGCGCTTGTGCGCGACCCCCAGATATTCCTGATGGATGAACCCCTCAGCTCTTTGGACGCCAAGCTTCGGGCGGATTTGCGGGTAGAGCTGAAGAGAATTCAGGCAGATCTGGGATCGACCTTACTCTACGTGACCCATGATCAGGTCGAAGCCATGACAATGGCGACGCATATCGGCGTTTTGGAAAACGGTAGGCTAGTCCAGTACGGTACCCCTCGCGACATCTATGAAAATCCGGGCAGTGTTTACGTAGCCAGCAGGTTGGGTCTGCCACGGATAAACATCCTGCCGTCCGAGTTGTTCGGAGGCGATCACAAAGGTCCACAGATTGGTCTTCGCCCGGAAAACATAATTGAAGGCGAAGGCCGTGAAGCACGGGTAATACGTGCTGAGCATCTGGGGGATCAAACGCGGCTGCACCTGGACCTGAATGGTCACCCTGTTGTGACCTTGATTGATGTCCATCAGGACTATCCCTCAGGAAAAGTCATAAAAATCCGCCCGCACAACCCATTGTATTTTGACGCGTCCGGCGCGCGAGTGAATTAAGGAGCAAAAGTATGGCCCAGTTCCTCAATACTAAAGAAACCTTGGTGACAGAGGCCATAGACGGCCTTTTGGCATCCTCCGGAGGACGACTTACTCGGTTGGACGGCTACCCGCACATCAAGGTTGTTTACAGATCGGACTGGGACAAGTCGAAAGTCGCCTTGGTTTCTGGTGGAGGGTCTGGTCACGAACCCGCCCATGCAGGTTTTGTTGGCGCTGGTATGCTGACAGCTGCGGTATGTGGGGAAGTGTTTGCGTCTCCGTCAGTCGAGGCGGTTCTGGCAGGCATTCTTGCGGTTACGGGTGAGGCTGGGTGCTTGCTTATCGTCAAGAATTACACCGGTGATCGGTTAAACTTTGGGCTCGCGGCTGAACGCGCCCGTGCATTGGGTCGCAAGGTTGAAATGGTCGTCGTCGACGATGACATCGCCCTGCCCGACCTGCCACAACCCCGTGGCGTGGCCGGAACTTTGTTCGTACACAAGATCGCCGGTGCGCTTGCTGAAAATGGTGCAGATCTGGATACAGTTACCAATGCAGCAAGAACTACCATCGCAAAGGTCGTCAGCATTGGTATGAGCTTGGACACCTGCACCGTTCCGGGTTCTCCGAAAGAGGACAGGATCGCGCCTGGCAAAGCGGAACTGGGCTTGGGCATTCATGGCGAGCCCGGTGTACAGCAAGTCGAATTCTCAAATGCTGTATCGGCCATGTCCACAGTTGTGGATAAGCTGAAACAAAGGGTTGGATCTGGGGATTGTGTGGCGTTGGTCAACAACCTTGGCTCTACAACTCCGCTGGAAATGGCAGTCCTCACGCATGCCTTGTCCGAGACATGTATCGCCCGCCATATCATTGGCCCAGCACCAATGATGACATCGCTGGATATGCACGGATTTTCTGTTTCCATTCTGCCCGTAGATCATGACGATTTGTCGGCACTCCAGGCTCCTCTTGATCTGGCGGCTTGGCCCGGCGTAAATTCGATCGATGCGATAAAGGTCGCGCCTTTGCCCGACGGTCTGACACCTATCGATCCAATTCCTTCGAACAATCCCGCCACAAGGGAAACAATCTCGCGCTTGTCTGAACTGCTCATCAACGCTGAGAAGAACCTAAACGAGCTGGATGCGAAGTCCGGGGATGGCGATACAGGAAGCACGTTGGCTACGGCTGCAAGAGCATTGCAAGGTAGCCTTGACCGAATGCCGCTCGCTGATTTGACACAACTGTTTCCAGCGTTGGGCAATGAATTGAGCCAGACAATGGGTGGTTCTTCCGGAGTGATACTCGCAATCTTCTTCAACGCAGCTGGAGACGCATGTGCGAGTGGAGCGTCTGTACCGAAGTCGCTGGTGGAAGGTTTGAATAGGGTCAGCCAAGTTGGAGGTGCCAAAGTCGGTGACAGGACAATGATCGACGCCCTGGCACCTGCACTTGCTGCCCTCCCATCTGGGCTGACACATGCAGCAAATGCCGCTCGCGAAGGTGCGAACAACACAGCGGAAATTCGTCGTGCGAAGGCGGGCCGCGCAGCATATGTTCCCGAAGAAAACCTGGTTGGACATAACGATCCTGGCGCTGAAGCTGTAGCTTTGCTGTTTGAAGGCTTAGCACGGGAGATTGAGGGCTGAAGAACACGTGGAAGATCAAAAACAAAAACTAGAATTGGTGAAAAAGCCAACCGTCAATGACATCGCCCGCGTAGCAGGTGTCAGCCTGGCGACCGTTGATCGGGTCTTGAACAGGCGCCCCGGCGTGCGAGCAGTGACTGTACAGAAAGTACAGAAGGCGATTGATGAGCTGGGGTATGTGCGCGACACCGCCGCAGCCAACTTGGCGCGAAACCGCGTCTACAATTTCCTCTTTGTTTTACCAGACACGGACAACGAGTTTGTGGAGGCAATAAGCAGTCAGATCGCTGAACAAACACGTGACCAGTTTATCCAACGAACGCGCATTGCAGTAAAGAACGTCGCTCCGTTCGAGCCGCAAGATATCGTCAACATTCTAGATGCCGTCGACAGTTTGGATGTTGACGGAGTCGCTGTTTTCGGGCCCGAAACGCCTTCTGTTCGCGACGCTGTAAAAAGGCTCAGGGACAAAGGCGTTCCGGTTGTTGCCTTGGTGTCTGACTTGCCGAGTTCTGAGCGAGACCACTTTGTCGGAATTGATAACGTTTCGGCAGGACGAACTGCCGCTCAGCTAATGGGACGATTTGTTCATCGCGACGGCAAGGTCTTGGTTCTTACAGGCTCTCGTTTGGCACGTGACCACCTAGAGCGTCGCCAGGGCTTTGATCTTGTTGTGGCTGAGGAGTTTCCGCACCTCGAAGTCGTAGCGTCTGTCGAAGGCCGTGATGACCCGAACCTGATTTACAAGATGATGCCCGAAATCTTTGAAACCTACCCCGATTTGGTCGGAATATACTCGTCAGCTGCGGGCAATGCAGGCCTGATTCAATTTCTTTCAGAGAACAAGCTCAGCAAAGATCTGGTAATTATAGCTCATGAGCTTACTCCGCTTAGTCGTGAGGCGCTTACGCTCGGTACATTTGACGCACTTATCTCGCAAGACACTGGGCACATTGTTCGTTCAGCCGTCCGTCTGCTGCGTGCGACTTCAGACAAAGTTCCATTCAACAAAGCGCAGGAACGCATCCGTATCGACATCTATCTAAAGGAAAATTTACCGCCATAGAGGCTTAGGTTTTGGGGAGGAATTTTTATGAAGACGATCAAAGGTCCAGCTTTGTTTCTTGCGCAATTTGCGGGGGACGAAGCACCATTCAATTCGTGGGACGCGATCACCAAATGGGCGGCTGATTGTGGATACAAAGGTGTTCAGGTCCCCAGTTGGGACGGCCGGTTATTCGACCTCGAACAAGCCGCGTCCAGCACCGGTTATTGCGATGACTTCAGAGGCAAAGCCAGGGAAAATGGTGTCGAAGTTACCGAACTTTCAACGCACCTTCAGGGCCAGCTTGTGGCCGTTCACCCAGCCTATGACAGTGCGTTTGATGGCTTTGCAGCCGAAAGCGTCAGAGGAAACCCGAAAGCCCGGCAAGAATGGGCGGTAGACCAGGTCAAAAAAGCGCTATCCGCTTCGAAAAATCTGGGCATTTCGGCACATGCGACATTCTCAGGCGCGTTGGCATGGCCCTATGTTTACCCATGGCCTCAGCGCCCTGCTGGCTTGATTGAAACGGCGTTTGATGAGCTCGCTCGTCGTTGGGTGCCCATCCTGAATCACGCCGATGAATGCGGCGTTGATGTCTGCTACGAAATTCACCCCGGAGAGGACCTCCACGATGGTGTGACGTACGAGATGTTTCTGGAACGGACGGGAAATCACCCCCGGGCCTGCATGCTATACGACCCATCGCATTACGTGCTGCAATGCCTCGATTATCTGGACAATATCGACATCTACAAAGATCGGATTCGAATGTTCCATGTGAAAGATGCCGAGTTCAACCCAACCGGCCGACAGGGTGTTTATTCTGGTTATCAAAGCTGGGTTGATCGTGCCGGGAGGTTCCGTTCGCTTGGTGATGGCCAAGTGGACTTCGGTGCAGTTTTCTCAAAAATGGCGGCGAATGATTTTGATGGCTGGGCTGTGGTCGAATGGGAATGCTGCCTCAAACACCCCGAGGATGGAGCGCGTGAAGGCGCTCAGTTTGTGTCAGATCACATTATCCGTGTGACTGAAAAAGCCTTTGATGACTTCGCCGACGGTGGCGCAGACGAAGCAGCCAATCGTAAAATGCTGGGGATTGAGTAATGGTCACAGGACGCAATGAAGAAACCTCAGGCCGCATTCGACTTGGCATGGTTGGCGGTGGAAACGACGCCTTCATAGGCGGCGTACATCGAATTGCGGCGCGATTGGACGACAAGTTTGAACTGGTCGCCGGCGCTTTGTCTTCAACATCAGAGAAATCTCTTGAAAGTGGACGGGCATTGGGGCTCGAACGGGTCTACGAAGACTTCAAACAAATGGCGATAAGGGAAGCCCGGCTGAAATCCGGGATTGAGGCGGTCTCAATTGTCACGCCAAATCACGTCCACTATGCAGCCGCGCGCGAGTTCCTGAAACGCGGTATTCACGTGATTTGTGACAAGCCACTCACCTCGACCCTTGCCGATGCGAAAAAACTGGTCAAAGCGGTGGAAAACGCGAATGCCCTATTCATTCTGACCCATAACTATACGGGCTATCCAATGGTCCGGCAGGCACGTGAAATGGTTGCTAACGGAGAAATTGGCAAGATTCGCGTTGTTCAGGTTGAGTACCCGCAGGACTGGTTGACCGAGCAGCAATATTTCAAACAGGCAGAGTGGCGAACCGACCCAGAACGCTCGGGCGCAGGTGGATCAACCGGCGACATCGGAACCCATGCTTACAACCTCGCTTGCTTTGTAACCGGGCTGAAGGCGGAAAGCTTGGCGGCGGACTTGCAGGCCTTTGTGCCGGGGCGCAAAGTCGACGACAACGCGCATGTCTTGCTTCGCTTCGAAGGCGGAGCGCGAGGCATGCTGTGGTCTTCTCAGGTGGCTCCCGGTAATGAAAACGCACTTCGTTTGCGGGTCTATGGCGAAAAAGGTGGGCTGGAGTGGGCCCAGGAAGATCCCAACTATCTCGGGTTTACGCCTTACAACGAACCAAAGCGTCTGATGACCCGGAATGGAGCTGGAGCTGGTGACGCTGCCAATCGGATGAGCAGAGTTCCTCCGGGCCATCCCGAAGGATATCTTGAGGGGTTCGCAAATATCTATGGAGAGGCTGCTGAGGCGATCCAAGCTTTCCGCAATGGGATTTCACCTGACGCGTCGGTTGTTTTTCCAACGGTTCATGACGGGCTAAACGGCGTTAAGTTTGTGGCGGCGTGCGTGCAAAGCTCTTCAAAAAATGCGACTTGGGTCAAGTTAGAGTAAAATCTGGCTGTGGGCATATCCAACGCCTCAGCATGGTCGCGGTGCTGCCAGACAAATGCGCAACAGTCTCTATAAGGACAGGATGACTGCCCCTTATTCCGCGCAAAGACCGCGCCACTCGGAGAGA
>NZ_WQCA01000032.1 GCF_013032445.1 Ruegeria arenilitoris
GATCTTTCCTGGTTGAAGTGGTTGTAGACGGAGGAATGGACGGCGGCGAATTTCTGTAAACTTCGCATGCGCCTGAAACGCTGCATGGCGCGTTCGCGTCGTCGAAACGGCAGGTGTGAATTCTCGACGCGGTTGTTGAGCCACCTGCCCGTCTGCTGTTTTTCGATAGCACCCAATTGTCTGAGCGCAGCCTTATAGGATGCGAAGCGATCCGTGACGATCTCTTCGGCGCAACCATGCCGCTTTATCAATTTCTTGAGGAATTTTATTGCTGCATCTTTGTTTCGACATTTGGTGACAACGGCTTCCAGCACCTCACCTTCTTGATCAACAGCCCGCCAAAGATAATGCCGCTTGCCATTCACCTCGACGAAAACCTCGTCCACGTGCCGCTTCCATTTGGAGAACGCACGCAGCTGCTCAACACGCTTCCGTCTGATTTCAGCAGCAAACATCGGGCCAAACCTGTTCCACCAATATCGGACGGTTTCGTGGCTCACGTCGATGCCTCGCCCGTGTAACAGATCTTCGACATTCCGCAGCGAGAGCGGGAAGCGTATGTACAGCATCACCGCAAGGTGGATGATCTCGGGACTGGTTTTAAAGTATTTGAAAGAGATAGGTCTAGTCATGCGCAAAAGCTACGCAACACCCCTACCCCGCTCAAGCAAAGTTCTTCTGACAAGACCTCTTCGCCTATTAAACACACCCAAAGAGGAAATCACATGTCCTACACCCTTCAGGAAGACGCAAACGCCATAATCTTCCCGGCCTTCGCCTCAACCGAGTTAAGCGATGCCTGCAAACGCTTCCTTGATGAAGGCGGTATTTCGATCCTCGTCGGGGAATGCCGCGAAGAATATGTTGCACGGAAGATGACCGATGAGCGCCGTGCCAAAGAAACACCTGAGACATTCACATCACTGGTGGGCAGCGCGAAGGAGCTGACCAGCGATCTGCTGGTCGCGGTGGATCAAGAGCTGAGCGGGATTTGCCGAATGCACGATCTTGTTCCGCAGTTCCCCTCGAACAGTGCCCTCATTGAAATGAGCAGCGACGAGGTGGAAGAGAACGCATATGAAGTTGCTAAAGCCAGCCAAGAGCTTGGCGTGAATGTCTTTCTGGCACCGATCGTTGACCTGCTGACGGGCGTGAATCCCTGGCTCAAAGGCCGCACTTACTCGACCGATCCGGAAATTGTTGGCCGTGTATCCGCCGCGTTTGTGCGCGGCGTGCAGAAAGCAGGCGTCGCCGCGACGGCAAAACACTTCCCCGGCTTCCACAACATCTCCGGCGATCCAGCCATTGATCCAGAGGCGATTGTCGAAGACGAAGCGAACAGCTATCTGCCGGGCTTTTGCCCGTTCAACGACGTGATCGCTTCGGATGTGGAAATGATCATGGTGGGGCCCGCCATCAACAAAGCGCTCGATCCATCGCGCGCGGCTCTGCGGTCAAAGCCGGTGGTGGATATCCTCAAACTTGACCTTCGTTACAAAGGGATTGTGATGGCGGACGATCTGGACTCCAAGGCCACTATGCGCGGCGACAGCATTGAAAAGGTGGCGCTGGACGCCGTGAAGGCGGGCTGCGATTTCCTGCTTCTTGCAGACATCGACACGCAGCTAAGCGATGTGTCCAAAGCCTTAGTAAGCGCCGCAGAAACCGGTCAGATCTCGCGTGAGATGCTGGCAAGCTCTGCGCAGAAGATGCGTGATCTGGCGAAGCGATACGCAACTGATTGATCGCTTTCTGGTGCCGCATTCAATAACTCATCGAGGAGCCTCGAGCCAATGGTAAAGCGCCTTTCGTTCGATGATATATCCGTGGATTTCAGCTCGTTCGATGCCGCCATCTTCGATCTGGATGGAACGCTGGTGCATTCCGAACATGCGTGGGAACGCGCCAAGCGAGAGGTTCTTGCATCTTACAATATCCAGGTCGATCAATCCCTATTTCATGCGCATATTGGCCGGGGCTTAAAGGGGTTTCTTGACGACGCATTTGGTCGGTCACTGAATACTCAGGAGCACGAGGAAATCGGCAACAAAATTGGTGCCCGGGCAGATCTGCTTCTGCCTGGGTATCGCACGCCCGTTGAAGGTGCCGCAGATTTCCTACGATCCCTACACGACAGCGGCTTGCGTATTGCGATCTGTTCCTCATCACCGATGCGCCATATTCATAGCGCGATCGAGTTTCTTGCCATTCAGCAGCAAGTGGAACTTTGCGTGTCGGGTGCAGACCTGCCACGAGGCAAACCGGATCCCCTCCCCTACAACGAGACACTTCGAAGACTTGACGTCGCAGCCCAACGTGCGTGCGCCTTCGAGGATTCTGTTTCCGGTATTCGATCCGCCTTGTCAGCGGAATTGGCGGTATTTGAAGTGGTTGAGCCGTCAAAGATACAGAAGAAATTTAGGTGAATCATAACTCGCCATGCGCTGACTATTATTCAGGTACCTGCTATGTTATTGGCAGCAAATGTCTGCCTTCCACCCTTCTCGCCAGTGCTGCGATTGCCGCTTCTCGGGATCACAGAGGGTACTGTCGAAGTGCACCGCAACAATGCGAATTCCAAGCTCGGCGTAAGCTCACAGGCCGAGTTGTTTTCCGCCGCCACGCGATACCTGGCATCAAAGCAAACTTAGTCTTGGGAAATTGACAGACTACAAAGTTATTCCGATTGCCGAAATCTGTTGAATGCGGCCCGTTCCGGACTTTCACGATCTCCGAAGTCGCTGCACTGCAGCTTTCCTGAACCGGACATTGATGTCGAAAGCACACTCCATGCTCTGGCAAACTCATAGTAACTATTGGTGCGGATCGCAGCTTTGACGTCTGCCTGCATTCGCATTGGCTGCATCCAAGCGACACTGACCGTGAGGAAATGAGTGTTCTACTAACTTCAGAGAGAGTTCTTGCTTGGCGTCAGTATCTTAAATTTGGCTTAATAGCATCTCCAGAAAGTCTTTTCCGCGCACAAAAGTCCACCAGCTTGCAATCGTTCCGCAACCGATCGCAATAGACACCCTTAGCGACATCTCCGGGGTTGGGCCGAACCTTGCAAAAAGGGACAGAAGCGGCCAGGTCACCAGGACAATTGCCAGTTGACCCACTTCCACGCCGACGTTGAAAGCCAATAGGCTCTGCCAGATATTCGGAGACGTTACCTGCAGAATTTCGTGCAAAACGAAACTGAAGCCGAGACCGTGAAGGAGGCCCATCAGGACGGTAATGACAAAAACCTTTCTGTTGGAGTCGATATCTGAGCCGCCCTCCAACACTGCCAGAAAAGCCGCATAGATTATGGACAAAGCAATACCCGTCTCCACGAATGGGACAAACCATGCGCCCGATGGCACGTAGCCGAAGAAGCCAAGCGACAAGGTAACGCTGTGACCAACTGTAAATCCGGTGACCCGCCATAAAAGCGCATGCAACCCGTGCGCTCCGATGACGAGGCAAACAACGAACAGGACATGGTCGATGCCCTCCAGAATGTGGCGCACACCTTCCCAGACAAAGGTAACGATCCCCGCCATTCTGGATCTGGAGACCTCGATCGGGTCCTTCATCAGTCCCCGTGTTCGAAAAACCAATGGATCGCTAACACCGTAATCCAGGATAAGGTTCGCGGTCATATCCTGGTCTGGCAAACCGGGATTAAGCAGGCTGGATAAGGTGTAGGCCGAAGGTGCATGCCCGAAATTGTAGTTTATTACAGTATCAACAACCACGTCGCCGACATAGGCAAGCGGATTGTCCTTCAGGGTTGAGCCTTGAGATACAGCGTGTTTGGCTTCATTCAACGTTGCAAAGCCAGGTTCTTCGCCCACACGATGAAGCGCAACATATTCAACACTACCAGGAACATGCGTTTCCCTGGCCATTAAGACTGTGCCGGTTTCAGAGATTTGGCCGAGCCCAAGCGGGTCTACGGCAATTTCGGCGGGATCGACAAAGTGAACCACGCGGCCATCCTCAAAAGCATTGGTCGTAAATGGTGCAGCTGAGGGAAGACCGCCCTCGATTGGTTCGCCGGTCTTGTCCGCGACAAGATATGGCATCGGCACGCGCATAAAGATGCGGAGCCCGTCATTTGTATGCTCAACATGGAAGATCCGCACATTTAGGTTCAGAAGAAAATGCGCCTGGCTCGCGACCGCAGAGACGATCAGAAAGGCGGTTACACTGACCAGCAGGATATTTCGCAAACGATCAGACATCTGGCGAACGTGCCTCCAATACTGTGATGGCGGACAGGGCCCAGTTTCCTCGGTCGGGCTGGAACTCTACCCGGGCGCGATACTCTACGCGCCGACGGTGATCATGACCCCAATGGCCGGCCTGCGCGTCGACGCGCCACTGTACGACGCCTTCGAACTTTCCTCTGCGGGTTATGTCGCCGTCGACAATGACGACATTCGTGACGTCGACGATTTGCGCACGCCCGCCTCCGGGCACCCGGATCGTCAAACTGGTTTCCAGCTCAGCAGCCACATCAGAGAGCGATGCGCCCAAGACGATCGGTGCAAGCGCCAGCTTCCTCTCTTCGGAAGATACTTCGAGAGCGGCTAAATATGTGTTGGTCAGAAGACGGGATAATGCATTCGTCACAATCTGTGTTTCAGATTGGCCAGAGATCGGGTTTAGGACCGGAATTGCGTGTTTCCCTGAAAAAGCGATGCCCCCAATAAAAGATATTGTTGATAGCGCCACAACGCCTGTCCATGTCAATGTCCTGGATGACCGGAACGTGATCACGACTGCGCCCACGAACAGGGCAACGGCCAACACTGTCCACGACGGAATAACCAAGATGCCCGCAGCTTGAACAGGCGTGACTTCGGGGTTGTTGTATCGTTTCAGATGGTTAGTCCATGTGACAACAGGCTCGTCCGGTGATGCCCAGGCGAAGAACGGGCCGGCAATGTCCATCAGCGTTATCGGGACTTTCTGAATCGTATCATCAAACATCTCCCAGTTGATCGATGCAGTAGTCGGCAACTCCGAGATTGGATAGGTCAGTATCACGCCGACAAACGTTGAATCGGCTATGAGCATTGGATGGCCTTCAACGACTTGAAACCCTCGCTCTCCTAACGTCAGAAATGTTCCACGAGCCGAAGTAGGTGGGACGGCATTTCCCGAGATACTCAGCGAATTACGAGTTTTGAACGCCTCTAACGCGGCGGTTAGAACCTGCGACTGAAGCGCGGGTTCCAGCCTGATACCCGTTGCAAACTCTTGGTCAATCCACGGTGCGAGTTCCCGAACCCGGATGAGGATTTCGTGCCGAACCTCTCGCGGTGTCATATACAGGAATGAAGTTGTGCCACTTTGTGACGGACGATTGAGATTGGGGTTCGCGAATGCCGTAAACCACGGGTCAGGCCAACTGATCGCCAGTTGCATGTCTTTGTTCAGAAAACTGAACCGCGTGACTGGGACGTGGCGATCAAAAACCATGAACCCTATTGTAGCTGCAGGCGAACCATCAATGGCAAATGGAGGGCTAATGCTCAGAGTTTCGGGCCGCGCGCCCTCGAAACTGTAGAACACCTCAAGATATATAACGTCCAGATTTTCAGGTGGGCCGGGGGTTGGCCTTCCGGTGAGGGGGTCGGTCTTTCCGGCAAAAGGCGAGGCCCGGTCTATTCTCTGTCGGTGTTCCATACGTATCACGTCGAACGGCAGCGGCTTCCCGTCAGAGCGAGCGACCACAAGGCTTTCCGGATTCTCGCCGGGTGACTGATGAAACTTGGCCCGTGTCGCAAGGGGTGCCGTTACGAGCTTCAACTGAAAGGCGTGTTCGAAAACCTCCAAATCCTCGGGGTAGATTTCCAGTTCCAGACGAATGCCCCCGTCTTCAATTCGGAACATAGCGATATTTTTGGCGACTTCTGCCCCGCTGTATGGGATCACATCACCCTCGACGGCGGTCGCGAGGATGGAAACCGCGAGTGCCGACAGCAAGTACCTGATATGCAATAATAATCTCGTCATTCTTCAAAGAAACGGTACAACGTCTCCCCTTTTATTTCCGCGGATACACAAGTGTCGCAGACAGCCGAGCCCCCCAACCATCGGGGCCGGAGTCCGGAGAAGCCAGGTAGTAGCGCGCGCCGGCCTGCAGCGACACGCGCTGTTCCCCAAACCTGACCAGCTTTGAGACCATAAAATTCACCGGCGCAGTCCACTTGTCCGTGGTCCAGTCATAGGTGGATTCGGAATTCACCGTGTAAGTCCAAGCGTCTTTGGTTGTGTGCGCCAGGAAGGGCTGAAGATAAGTAGAATTGATGTCGTCGCTTTCGAATGACCAGATATGGTTTCCCAGTCCACCGATGGTCCAGGGCCCCTCCTGAACCAGTACGACACCGGTGATCCCCCCGCCCCATTCGCCAACGCCCAATTCACGGTTACTGGATGTGGGCAAATAGAAAATGGGTCCGACGCCCCATGTGAATGATGACTTGGTAGGGCTGAACCAGAGGCTTACCGTTGAATCGCCGAAACCCTGGTTGCTCCCGGACGCACCGGCAACCTCGTTTTGCCATTTGTATGGAATGATTGTCCGGGTGATTAGGTTCAGATTATCGGTCAGGGAAAAGGGTATGACAGGTTGAATGTTCAAAGTTGTCTGATTGCCATCTTCGCTGCCGTATCCGGTGTCGTAATTGAACTGGAACGGAACCGAGACCAGCGACGCCAGCGGGTTCGACAATTGCTTGGCCAACTCCGAGTCATCTGCTGTAGCGGGGCCCGATGCCAGAGCGTTAAGAACAACCGACGCCAATATGCCTGATCGAGCCGGTTTGGATAAAAGGGATTTGGCAAGAGCTGTCATAAATCCGTTCTTTCCTTGAAACACTTTCCCTCACGCAGTCAATCAGAGACGTATCGACCTGCGATACTTGGGTTTACAGGCGCGTCCGGCGGGGACGCGCCCTCCAAGTGCGGATTATTTGTCATCCGGCATCTTCGGCGGGGTGTAACCCTTCCATTTCCCGGCCAAGATCTTGTCAGATGGTTTCTTTTCCTTGGACCGCGGCGCATTGTTATACGCCTCTGTAACCGATGGTGGCAGCGCGTATTCATCCACCGATGCTTCGCGCACGATGATTTTGTCTTTGGTGACGTTTATAACCGTCAGATCGCGCGTTAGCGTAAGATCCCCGTCATAGGTTGTACGAATGCCTTCGAGGATTGCTTGGTAATTCTCTGGTGACAGCACAGAATGATAACCCACCGCGTGACGAGGCTGGACTTCGGCCATGACTTTACCAAAAGCCGCGGGCTCGGTGTGAACGCGCGTGGATACATACGTCGCCTGACCAAGAGTCCAACCGAAGTAAGGTGCCAGCGCTTTCGGTGGCAGGAAGGCTTCATGCGATGCGATGTCTGCGCCCTTGGCGTATTTCACGTACCAATTGTTTGGATAGGTGTCGCCGCCGAAAACGTACTTTAGTCCGTTCCATTCCAAAGAATAGCTTACTGATCCATCCAGAAGGTGAATGGCCGGCCAGGATCGGATCGTCACTCCATTTTCCTCGTATACGATCTCATTTTCCTGCATGTAGTCGAACTCGGTCACTTCGATCTTACCGCCATCGTCCGGCAATGCGCCCGTGCGACCTTCAAGGTCCCAAGCGTAGGCTTTTTTGCTGTTTTCAACAAAAGCCTTAATGCCCAGTTCCGGGGTTGATCCGGTGGGTCCGAATATCCTCAAAGGGGTGTAGCGTCCGGACAGCCAACTACCGATGTGTAGCCCCATGAAGTCGCCTACATGATCGACATGCAGGTGGCTGATGAACACCTTGTCGATCTTCGAGAAGTCTGGCCTGAGTGAGAATAGGTTGCCCATCGAACCCATGCCTACATCGAACAGGAACACATCGCCGTTGCCAAGCTCGACAAGAAACGAAATGGACACTGCAGCCTTGGTTTGGTTCGGCATGCCGGTTCCCAATGCGGTTATCCGCATTTCATCTGTCCCCAGGATTTCCGTATTCGGGAAATAGCTTGCCGGATACTCTTCGTCGCTGATCTGCGTGGCGGTCCGGCCGGTCGGCAGGTTTTCGGCATGAGCTGCGTTGACGCCAAAAGACATTGCCAAGGTTGTGCAGACAAATGCCAATTTGTGAAATCTTCTACCAATGCAATAAAACATATTCTCCTCCATCATTTCTCTGGCCTCAATTGCAGACGAGGCCGGGCCCGCAGTTGCAAAGATCGTTCGGGTTATCGGGGTTGTCGGTAGCGCAGTGACGAACCTCGCGGCGGTCGTGCCGGCGATGCACGCCTGCCACCGATCCCGGCGACATTGGTCGACCGAAATGGTCGATGAACAACGTGCCTGGGCCAGTGGCTTCTGGAATGTCACCCTTGATGACCTTGATGCCGGGATAGGTCATCGTTCCCTGGTCGTTCAGTGGCCGTTGCGACAACTCCACGACCACATCAACAGGCGGTTCACCATCCGCAACGATGGTCAGTAAGGCGTTGGGCGGGTCCACGGCAAAGCTGTCGTCGCCTTCGGACACCATGTCCAGAAAGCCCTGTATGCTTTGCACACCCGCATACCGCATCGGCCTGTCGCAGAAGAATGTGACGATTGGGCTGACATCTGTCATCGTTATCGTGTCAGCGGTCATCGACACTGAACCGGCGTTTTGCACAAACAATGCCTTGCACTCCTGGTCATCACCGTCTTGTGCCTGAGCGGTGGACATAAGACCGAGCACCATTGGACATACGAAGAAAAGCGTCTGGCAGATTCGTCTCATCATTCCCGTCTCCTTGCTTGTTGGAATTCAGGTCTCGGTGTCAGGCAAACTGCCTGTTCGAATGACCGTCGTGCCGCTTCAGTGGTGACCTTGTGCCTTGGGTCTGACCTTGGCCAAGCTCACGTATTCCATCAGTTCGAGCCTCAGGTCTTTGCAGATCTGATAGTACTCGGCCGCTCGGACCCGCCCGTTTTCTCCCTTAGCTTGAAAGCTGTGGAAGGCGGTCACTGCCTCGCCCAAGTCACGGCAAATCGCCTGAAACTTTGGATCGCTCCGTGACAAAGACACGATAGTGAATTCATCGTTGGGCGATTGCTTCACCAGTTCGGAACATCCGGCAGCAAGAAAGTTTTCCACTTGCTCCCCTCCCGTCAAGGGCCATTGGCCGTCAGTGAGAATCTGTTTCCACGGTCTGTCTGCCTAGGCACTCCATGGAGACACCAGATTAACATCCGGGGTCTGCGGACTGGGGTAACGAACATGTTCTGAACGTGTTTTGAACCTTAAAAATTCTTTTGTTTGAATGTAATACTGGACGCGTCCCGAGAAACCCGGGTATCGTTAGGTTAGTTTGGATGGAACGAACACAGCCGACAGATACTGCGATGGAAAGTCAGTTATCCGAGCGGAAGTCAGTACCGCCTCTGGAACAGGCGGCCATAGACGAACAGCTTGACCGTATGTTTGAGAGTTCTCAGTTTGGTGCGAATGATCGCCGACGCGCGTTCCTCAAATACATCGTCGACGAAACATTGGCCGGGCGCGCCGATCGGCTGAAGGGCTATTCGATTGGTGTTTCCGTTTTAGGCCGTTCGGAGGATTTCGACGCGACCTCAGACCCGGTTGTACGCCTTGAAGCGCGACGCTTGCGGCGCGAGATGGAACACTACTACCTGACAGATGGAAGCAACGATCCCTTGGTAATTACCATTCCCAAAGGGTCTTATGTGCCGTCGTTCGAATTTCGGGATGTCACTTCGGCGCCTTCCGATAAGCCAGATCGGATAGGCCGACGCGCCAGAAGCGCCTGGCGGGCTCCGAACTGGGTCGTGTTGTTTTTGTTGACGCTGTTGATGGCCGTGACAGCTTTCATGCTGTTCCAAAGTTTCGAAACTGAAAGCCTATCTACCGATCAGGCGACCACGGACAATGATCTTTGGGGGGATTTACCTGTCGTTGCCGTGATGCCGTTCAATCCATTGGGAAACAGCGCTGTTACATCCGTGGCCGCCCGAGGCATCGCCGAGGATATTACAACCGATCTGGCGCGGGTGGAGGGCTTGCGCGTGATCTCGTACGCATCGACAGCCGAACTGTCCGACGGAGCCATTGATCTTATTGACGAAGGGCGCAATCTGGGTGCGACCCATGTTCTTAGGGGCAGCCTACAGACCATGACGGATGGCTATCGGCTAAACATCGGCCTCGTTGAAGTAGACAGCCGGGGTGAAATCTGGGCCAAGCGGTTCGACTATAAAACGACAGACCGGTTCGAAACCCAGACCGAGATTTCGCGCGAGATCAGTTCGACCTTCTCTATCGAACTGTTCCCTGAATTGACTTCGAGGATGGAGGATGCGCGTTGGACCCGCCGGGATGCAAGGATCCTCTACCAGCAGGCATTGGACATCATACACCCGCCAAGCGACCCATCGCGTTTTGACGCCGCACACACCCTGTTGCAACGGGTGGTTCGGTTAGAACCGGACGCGCCGCACGGTTATGCCGGTCTGGCATTTGCGGAAGCACACAGAACTTGGTTTGGACTTGCTGCAAACACGGATGAAACGCGAGATCTGATCAGACAATATGCTGAAAGCGCATTGGAAAAGGATCAGGCAAATGTTCGCGCACTCTTGACCTTGGGTATTCTCGAAATCTTGATGGGCAATCCGCAACCCGCAATTGATTTCGGTGAACGCGCAGTCGAGCAAGAGCCGAGCTCAAGTTTGGCTCATGGTTATTTGGGCATGTTCCTTCTGTACGCAGGCAAGCCAGAGCAGGCAATAACACCGTTGCAGCGAGCGCTAAGCCTTGATCCCCTCAGCATTCGACGACCGTATAGGAACATTCTGGGCGTTTCTCAATTCCACGCTGGAAACTATCGAGAGAGTCTGGCCACACTGCAGGAAAACCTGGATCTCGAAGGGCCGTTCGGACCCCATATGATGGTCTACCAAGCCGCTGGAAATGCTGCGATCGGGAAAATCGACCAAGAAACGGAAATTCTCGAAAGCCTTGCGGCTATGATCGCCGAAGGCGAGACCTTTCCGCTCAGACGGTGGCTGGAAAAGGTGATATATGATCCAAAAATGATGCAGCCTTTGCTTGACGAGTACGAAAAGGCCAAAGCACTGGCAGACACTCGGTAACGGCCAGCAGTATTGCGGGTGCTGTCAGACGAATTCGAACCAGTCTCAGTTTGCTGCCAAAACCGTGAACCTATCCGGAACATAGTTGACGCCACTCGGCCAGGGCGGCGGTGCGTGTCAGCTTGAAGGTGTCTCGGCTGGCTAACGATCTTTCTTGGTTGAAGTGATTGTAGACGGAGGAATGGACGGAGGCGAATTTCTGCAAGCTTCGCATGCGCCTGAAACGTTGCATTACGTGTTCGCGTCGTCGAAACGGCAGGTGCGAATTCTCGACGCGGTTGTTGAGCCACCTGCCCGTCCTTTGTTTTTCGAGTGCACCCAGTTCTCTGAGCGCGGCTCTGTATGAGGCGAAACGATCCGTGACGACGGTTTCCTCTTTACCGTGCCGCTTCATTAACTTCTTGAGGAATTTCAGTGCTGCCTGCTTATTTCGGCGTTTGGTAACAACGGCTTCCAGCACCTCGCCTTCGTGATCAACAGCCCGCCAAAGATAATGCCGCTTGCCATTTACCTTCACGAAAACCTCGTCCACGTGCCACTTCCATTTCGAGAATGCGCGCAGTTGCTGGACACGCTTCCGTCTAATCTCAGCAGCAAACATCGGGCCAAACCTGTTCCACCAATATCGGACAGTTTCGTGGCTCACGTCGATGCCTCGCTCGTGCAACAGATCTTCGACATTCCGAAGCGAGAGCGGGAATCGGATGTACAGCATCACGGCCAAGCGGATGATCTCAGGACTGGTTTGAAAGTATTTGAAAGAGGCAGGTCTGGTCATGGGCAAAAGCTACGCAACCGCCCTGCCCCGCTCAAGCAAAGTTCTTCTGACAAGACCGTCACCTTACCACCGATCACATTCGCATAGTCTGGGCCATTGAAGGTTCCTGTAATCTTGCCGCTCAGGGAGCCGTGCAGATCCATGATGATCCGGGTGCCGCTGTCTAGCAGACCTTCGGCATCACCAGCCAGGATGGCTTATCCAGCGGGTTACACTGAAATTAACTCATACCTCATCGAAGTTTGTGCTTAGTAAGTCGTTGGGACCAGACCGGCTTGAAACCATTTTATGAACGAGACGATCGAGAACACGGGCAACCTGGTGGCCTGCTGAATATCAGACGCATAGGGGCACATATTCGTGCACTCCAGCACGATCGCACCCAAACCCGGGTTATCTGATACCAAGGCTCGCGCGGCCTGCACATTGTCTTCACGCGCTTTCTGAACATCCAGCCTTAACTCGTTTCCAAGGATCGCGCGGGTAAACTCATGCCCGCCTTCGGTTGTTCCAATCGGAGTATCCAACGGCACGTTGGCCGACAGCAGATGGTCTTTGGTCAGGGTGGAGGCTGAAATGGTCAATACCCCGGCGCGCTTGCCCTCAGGCAGAATGCGGTTAACCATCTCGACCTGCATCAGGGACGACGTAACCACCGGGACCGGGACGGCTTGGGCCAGTTCTTTCTGGAACAGGGACAGGAAACCACAATTGGTCGTTATTCCGTCAACACCATCCCGAACCAGTTCCTGGGCCGCGTCGATGAACACCTCCAGCATGCCCTCAGCCCGGTGCCGAACCACCCGATCCGGCGAGGCATCACGGACAATGCGGTAGAGAACCGGGAATGGCCAGGTCAGCGCATTTCCCATATCACCGGGGATTCTCGGGAATTGCGCATCCAGCATCAGAATACCGACGGATGCGCCGTAGATGGATTTCCCGCCCCCCGCGATCATCCCTCGACCTCCTCGATTATGCGGGCCGAGATATCTTCGGACCCATCCATGTAAATGCTGGAAATCCCATGACGCACAGCGTCCTGCACCTGATCCATTCGCCTGGCGATGTGCGCACCCAGAACACGCGCTGCCTCATTGGGATCACGATCCAACAAGGCCTGCATAACCCGCTTGTGTTCATCTTTTGAGCGGTGCACCCGGTCCAAGCTCATTGAAATCCAACGGATATAGCGGATCCGCTCGTTGATCCGCGTGAGGGTTTGCAACAGCTCCATGTTACCCGACAGATTTGCAATCCCAAGGTGAAACGCCTCGTCTCGGCTGACGGCTTCCTCGACGGTGAGGCCGCTGATGTCGATGCCCGTTGAAAAAAGCTGATCCATCAGCAGATGCAGGTCCTCATCCGACGCTTTAGCGCAGGCCGCACGAACAGCAGCAGTTTCAATAATCTGGCGCAGTTCGAACAGGTCAAACACGCTTTGCACATCCAAGGGGCGGCAGAAGAAACCTTGCCCGGGACGGAAATCAAACAGGCTTTCAGCCACCAGACGGTTCAATGCCTCTCGCAAAGGGGTCCGACTGACGCCAAGATCCTTGGACAGGGCGACTTCGTTCAGACGATCCCCGGGCCGCAGGCGGAACGAGACCGCCATCGCCTTGACCTGTTCATAGATGTCGTCGACCCGTGGACCCGCCATTAACCTTGTCCTTCCTCTTGTTCGCCACAGGTGACACATGCTGGGCTTGAAATCAATATACAAAACTGTATACAGCTCTGCGTGCAGTTTTTAATTAAAGGACACGCTGATCATGACAGGGACGAATTATCTGACCGGGGCAGAGGCAATGGTCCGTTTGCTCGAGGCACACGGCGTGAAGCACATGTTTGGTCTGTGCGGCGATACCACATTGCCGTTCTATGACGCTCTGGCGCGCATGGATCACGGCATTCAGCACATATTGACCCGGGATGAACGGCACGCCGCCTACATGGCGGATGGCTATGCCCGCGTGACAGGAAAGCCTGGTGTCTGCGAGGGCCCCTCAGGCGGTGGCGCAACTTACATCCTGCCGGGCGTTGTTGAAGCCAATGAAAGTTCCGTTCCAATACTGGCGATCACCTCGGACGTGGCGACAACCAGCCGGGGCAAGTACCCGTTAACCGAGTTGGATCAACCTGCCCTTTTCAAACCTTTGGCCAAGTGGAATACCTCGTTAGATGATGCCGCGCGGCTTCCGGCCATGGTGCGGGCAGCCTTCCGGGCGATGACAACGGGAACGCCAGGCGCCACTCATCTGGCTTTGCCCTTCGATACGCAAAAAGCACAGGTCGACGAGGCCGAGATCTGGGCAGATGACAGACATCGCAGCTATCCTGCCGAGCGCGCCGCCCCGGACATGGATGCAATCGAAGCGGCGGCGGAAATCTTGGCACGGGCCAAATCCGCTATCGCTGTCTGTGGCGGCGGCCCTGTTCTTTCCGGCGCAACCGACGCGCTGCGACAGGTCGCCCGTCTACTGGACATGCCTGTTGCCACAACCGTATCCGGCCAGGGCGCCATCGCTGAAACCGACCCGCTGGCATTGGGCGTTGTCGGGTCGAACGGTGGTATCCCCGCGACACGAGTCGTAGTCGATCAGGCAGATGTTGTCCTGTTCATCGGATGCCGCGCCGGTTCAGTTACAACCGAACGGTGGAGAAGCCCTGGGCGCGATGCCACAATCATTCACATCGACAGCGATCCCATGGTGATTGGCGCAAACTACCAAACCGAAGTGGCGATCTGCGCAGATGCCCGTCTCGCGCTGGAGGCTCTGGCCCGCGCATTGCAGGATCGGCAGGATCTGAACACACAAGGTGGGGCGGACAAGGCCCGCGCCGCGTGGGATGCCAAACGGGCAGCATTTGCGCCCTTGGCCGCGAGCCGGGAATTTCCAATCCGGCCCGAAGCGGTCATGGCGGCGTTGATGGACATTCTGGATGACGATGCAATAGTTGTGGCTGATCCCGGCACCCCGTGCCCTTATTTCAGCGCGCATTACCGGTGGCGGACATCGGGACGGCAATTCATCACCAACCGGGCGCATGGCGCTCTGGGCTATTCTTTGGGTGCAGCGATGGGTGCACATGTAGGGCGGCCTTCGGTCAAGACCCTGGCCGTTATGGGCGATGGCTCGTTCGGCTTCACATGTGGTGAGTTTGAAACGATGGTGCGGCACAAAATGCCCATCACATCGATTGTCTTCTCAAACTCGGTCTTCGGCTGGATCAAGGCGGGTCAGGATGCGGGCTTTGGTCAAAGATTCTACAACGTTGACTTCAACCGCACAGATCATGCAGCAGTGGCGTCAGCCTTTGGCGTTAAATCATGGACGGTCAAAGACCCCGAAGACCTTTCAAACGTCTTGAAGCAGGCCATCGTACATGACGGTCCCACGCTGGTCGATATCCATTCGCAACAACTTCACGATGCTGCCGCGCCGGTATCCGAGTGGGTTGCGTAAGAGGCGATTGACGGGATCAACTGGTCCAGAAATGCCTGAGCGATCCTGGACAAGGGGCGACCCTTGGCCGTAATGATTGCAAGCTCCAGTATGACCGCCGGTTTGAAAGGGCGGGTTTGGTATCCGCTCTCTTCATCGAAAGTAACGGTAAAGGGGTCGATCATCGCGACCCCCATGCCTTGCTTTACGAAACTAAGCAGGTTTTCAGACAAGTGCGTGTGAATCTGCGTGCGCCATGTACGTCCGGCACGCTGAAAGATGTCTCGGGTTTTTCGGTGCGTCTGATGTTCCGGCCCCATGACGACAAAAGGCTCATTCTCCAATGCTTCCGCTGTCAGTACGTCATACTCCGCCAACGGGCTGTCTTGGGGAATGGTCGCAAGCGTTTCAAATTCAAACACCTGATAATTCAGCGTGTCATGAAGAATTGGCATCTCGACAATACCGATCTCAAACAGGCCAGACGTCACCCACTCCTGAATCTTCGACGAATATTGCGACTGAAAGCTGACGGACAGGTTCGGGCGGCTCTCGGCAAACCGCGCGATCTCTCGAGGCATGAACCCAAAAGACAACATGTGTGGCGCAGCAACCTGTAACTGACCGGGATGCTTGTTCTGCAGATCTGTCACCGCTTGGGCAACGTGATCCAAGCCGCGCACAACAGTGTCGACTTCGCGGTACAACAGCTCGGCTTCGGGTGTGGGCAACAGACGCCCCTTATTGCGCTCGAACAGGGGCAAACGCGCCTCACGTTCCAGCTGCGCCAAGAGGTTACTGATCCCTGGCTGTGAGATCCCAAGAACCGATGCTGCCCCTGTCACGGTTCCGGTCTCCATGATGGCATGAAAGGCTTGAAGCTGGCGAAAGCGTAGAGACATCGGCTAACACATCACTTTTTTTAATGAGCTCTCGAATATATTGTATTTGAAATGATAGTTCGGTCAAGGCAGGCTTCTGCTCATCCACAGGGGGCGGAATGAGCGATCTGTCACAGAAAATCACTGGCTATGACTTATGGCACCTCAAGCTACCGGTCACGTCCCGGCGAGATCACGGCATTGGATCTGTAGAAGGCGCCTGTGAGGTTGTCATATTGCGACTGACCTCCGAAGATGGCGCGCACGGATTTGGCGAAGCGTCACCGTGGTCGGTGTTCACCGGCACGCCAGAGGCGACGTTTGCAGCATTGGATCGGTATCTGCGTCCGGTTGTTTTGGGTGCAAAGGTCGGAGACAGATCCGCGATCATGGCGCGCGCCGCTTATGCTGTGGCGCATTGCACCGAAGCCAAAGCTGCGCTGGAAACCGCGCTGCTGGATCTTGCGGGTCGTATCAGCAACGTTTCGGTCTGGTCTTTGTTGGGCGGGAAGTGCCGTGATGCGATACCTCTCAGTTGCTCCATCGCCAACCCGGACTTCGCGCAAGATATCGACCTGTTGGCACGGTTGCACGACGATGGCGTCCGGATTGTCAAACTCAAGACTGGGTTCAAAGATCACGCCTTTGACATCATGCGGTTGGAATACCTGGCTCAGAACTGCCCGGAGTTTTCGGTGCGCGTGGATTATAACCAAGGACTAAACATTGAAGACGCCCCGGCACAGGTGCGGGACGTGGCAAGGTTTGCTCCAGATTTTATAGAACAGCCCGTGCGCGCCCATCACTTCGGCATGATGGCCAAGTTGAGGCAAATGACTGATGTGCCGTTGCTGGCAGACGAGAGCGTGTTTGGCCCAGAAGATATGGAGCGCGCGGCACGCGACGGGATTTGCGACGGTGTTTCCATCAAAATCATGAAATCCGGCAGCCTGACCCGGGGTCAGACCGTTGCACGCATTGCGGCTGCACACGGCCTTACGGCCTATGGCGGCGATATGTTCGAGGCTGGTCTGGCCCATCTGGCAGGCACGCACATGATTGCCGCGACACCGGAAATCACTCTGGGCTGCGAGTTCTATCAGGCATCGTATTTCCTGAAAGAAGATATTTTGGAAGAACCGTTCAAGGTCAGGAATGGACAGGTCTGCGTTCCCGATGGCCCTGGACTAGGCGGCAAGCCCGACTTGGGAAAACTGGACCACTACGCAGTGTCAAAGGCGGTGGCAGCGTGAGCGAGAGGAAAACCATAGTTATCATCGGGTCCGGAATCGTCGGCGTGTCCGCGGCGCTCTGGCTACAGCGCGATGGTCATGACGTCATTCTGATCGATAGAGCCGGACCGGGCGAAGGAACGTCACA
Source organism: Ruegeria arenilitoris (assembly GCF_013032445.1). Classification (GTDB taxonomy): domain Bacteria; phylum Pseudomonadota; class Alphaproteobacteria; order Rhodobacterales; family Rhodobacteraceae; genus Ruegeria; species Ruegeria arenilitoris_F. Next base: position 17,647 of record NZ_WQCA01000032.1, read on the forward strand.
TGGCAATGGCGGCGTGTTGGCGTCCTGTTCTATCATTCCAGTTACGGTTCCAGGGTTGCTCGGCAAAGCGCCCAAAATGCTTCTAAGTCCCGCCCAGCCATTGTTCTTGAAATGGGGATACTTGCCAAAATTGCTGCCTTGGCTCAGGCAGTACTTGAGCCACGCTAATGCCGCGGATGTTGAACGGATCGCTGCGGCCCTGACGCCCATCGTCGGCGACAGCCTGAACGATCACAAAGCGTTGGCCGCAGGGACCGTCGCTGAGAAATGGATCGTCCCCAGCGACTATCTTTTCCTCTATCAGAACCGCGCCCATTTCGAAAGCGATGCCTTTGGTTGGAGCATTCGGCGCAAGCATGGCTTTGCGTGGGAAGAATTGGAAGGCAAGGCGTTCCACAACTACGACCCTGTGTTTAGTCCGGATATCGGATTTGCGGCCAAGCTGTCAGATCATGGCCATATCACCGATCCTGGACGATATGTGAAAGACCTGGCTGCCCACGTTGAGGCCCAAGGAGGTCGGATCATCCGTGCAAATGTCGAGGATGTCACGCGAGAAAATGGCAGCGTCACAGGCGTGCGCGTGAGCGGTGAAACCATAAAATGCGACACGGCTATTGTAACGGCTGGAGTCTGGTCGGGGCCTCTGGCGAAGCGATTGGGTGTTTCTATTCCTCTTGAAAGCGAACGTGGCTATCATCTTGAATTGGTGGAACCTTCTGCCATGCCCCGCAGCCCGGTCATGGTGGCATCAGGCAAGTTTGTTGCCACGCCTATGGATGGGCGCATACGCTTAGCAGGTATTGTAGAGTTCGGAGGTTTGGATGCACCGCCCTCACGCGCCCCGTTTGAATTGATGCGCAAAAATGCCCGGGCGGCTTTCCCGGGCATAACATGGAAGGAGGAAGTGGAATGGATGGGGCACAGGCCCGCCCCGGCTGACTCGATCCCGATCATCGGCGGCGTGCCGGGTATCCAAGGGGCCTACATGGGCTTTGGGCACCACCACATTGGCCTGACAGGCGGACCTAAAACCGGGCGCCTTCTGGCGCAGATGATCGCGGGCAGGACCCCGAACACGGATGTGAGCGTCTACGCGCCGTCACGTTACACGACATAAGAACAGGTCGATGAAAAACATCGGCGTTGACAAACTCAATAGGGAGAAAACGATGAAAAAACTGACAAACCTTCTGGCAGCGACAGCTCTGACTGCAGCTGCGACCGCGCCGGCTGTGGCCGAAAAATGGGACATGCCAATGGCCTATTCGGCCTCGAACTTCCACTCGGCCACAGGTGCGGAGTTTGCAAAATGCGTGACCACCGGTACAGGTGGTGAGATCGAGATTGTCACGCACCCGTCCGGCTCGCTTTTCAAAGGTGCCGACATCAAACGCGCGATCCAGACCGGGCAAGCCCCGATTGGTGAGCGTCTTTTGTCTGGCCACCAGAACGAAAATGCGTTGTTCGGGTTTGACTCGATCCCCTTCCTCGCAACCTCGTTCGACGACAGCGACAAGCTTTGGGAGGCCGCGAAGCCATCTATCGAAAAAGTATTGGCCGAACAGAACCTGACATTGCTGTATGCTGTGCCATGGCCGCCGCAGGGACTGTATTTCAAAAACGAAGTGAACTCCGTCGCCGATATGAAAGGCATCAAGTTCCGTTCTTATAACAACGCGACTTCGCGACTGGCCGAGCTTACAGGAATGTTGCCTGTGACAATCGAAGCGGCGGAAATCAGTCAGGCCTTTGCAACGGGTGTGGCGGATTCGATGGTGTCATCGGGATCGACCGGATATGACCGCAAGGTCTGGGAAAGCCTGAACTTTTTCTATGAAGTTGATGCCTGGTTGCCGCGCAACTACGTGATGGTGAACTCGGATGTCTGGTCAGGTGTGTCGGATGCCAACAAGAATGTCATCAAGGCCTGCGCTGAACTGGCAGAATACGCAGGTAACTGGCGCGCCAAGGAATACACCGGATTCACCCTGCAGGGTTTGCGGGATGGCGGTATGACCGTTGGCCCGGCTTCTGAACAGATGACGAATGAGCTGAAAGAGATCGGCGTGACCATGACCAATGAATGGCTGGAAGCTGCCGGTGATGAAGGTAAAGCCATCGTCGACGCGTTCAACGCGTCTCAGTGACCTTTCGATTTGGGCGGCGATTCATCAGGCCGCCCTTTTCGCATCCAATCAAAATACAGCGGGGACAGCATGGCGGTATTGCGAGGGCTTCGGTCCGTACTGGACTTTATATATCTGGCGGCAGGGGTACTTGCGGCTCTCAGCCTCATTGCGATCCTGCTATTGATCGTTGTTCAGATGCTGGCCCGCTGGACCGGTGAGGTGTTTCCGGGAGCGCCCGATTATGCAGGCTATGCCATGGCCGCAGCGTCTTTCCTAGCCTTTGCCAATGCGCTGAACCGCGGCAGCCATATTCGGGTTTCAATCCTTCTGAACGCAGTGCCGGACGGTATCCGGCGTATTCTTGAGGTATGGTGTTTCGCGATAGGCACCGCTGTCATGTGGTATTTTTGCTGGTACGCCTACCGCTTTGTCTACTGGAGCTGGAAATTCAACGATGTTAGCCAGGGACAGGACAAAACCGCCCTTTGGATCCCGCAATCTGCAATGTTGATTGGCGCCGTCATCCTCGCCATCGCGCTGACCGACCACCTGGTCCACGTTCTGTTCAAGGGCGACCACCGCATTGTCCGCGATCTGGCCGACCAAAGCCACGGAGAGTAAGTCCATGGAAAACCTCTCTGTCATCATCCTTTTTCTATTTGTTCTCTTTACCTTGCTGGGTACTGGCGTCTGGGTCGGGTTGGCCCTGATGGGTGTTGCCTGGGTCGGGATGGAGCTGTTCACAACCCGTCCCGTAGGGGACGTTATGATCACCACCATTTGGTCGGCGTCGTCGTCGTGGACGCTGACCGCACTGCCCATGTTCATCTGGATGGGCGAAATCCTGTACCGAACGCGATTATCCGAAGACATGTTCAAGGGCCTGTCCCCGTGGATGGCCCCTTTGCCCGGTGGATTGGTACACACTAATATCGTTGGATGTACGGTTTTTGCAGCCGTCTCGGGCTCATCAGCAGCCACGCTGACAACGGTTGGCAAGATGTCAATTCCTGAACTGCGCAAGCGCAATTATCCCGAGCGGATGATCATCGGGACATTGACCGGGGCCGCCACACTTGGGCTGATGATCCCCCCCTCACTGACCCTGATCGTGTACGGGGTGACAATCAATGAATCCATCACCAAGCTTTTCTTTGCAGGGATCCTTCCGGGCCTGGTTTTGGCAGCGATGTTCATGGGCTATGTGGCGATCTATTCAAAGCTCGGCAAGGATTGGAGCCCCAATTCCGAAAGCAAATTGAGCTTTCCCGAGAAAATCAGAAACTCGCGCTTTCTGCTGCCCGTAATATTGCTGATCATGGTCGTCATCGGGTCAATGTATCTGGGATACGCCACCGCGACTGAGGCCGCGGCCTTTGGGGTCATCGGCGGACTGCTGTTGGCGGCGGGTCAGGGATCGCTGACCTGGAAGACCTTTGCGGAAAGCCTGATGGGCGCCACGCGCACCAGCGCGATGATTGCCCTCATCCTGGCGGGTGCGGCCTTCCTTTCGTTGTCGATGGGCTTTACCGGCCTGCCGCGTGGTCTGGCCGATCTGATCGCCGGTTGGGAGTTGACCCGGTTCGAACTGCTCATGGTGCTGCTGGTCTTCTACATAATTCTGGGTTGTTTTCTGGACGGTATTTCTTCGGTGGTGCTGACCATGGCCGTGGTCGAGCCCATGATCCGCGACGCGGGGATCGACCTGATCTGGTTCGGTATCTTCATCGTGGTCGTTGTTGAAATGGCGCAGATCACGCCACCGATCGGATTCAACCTGTTCGTCATGCAAGGCATGACCAACCACGAGATGAGCTATATCGCGCGGGCGGCCATTCCGATGTTCCTGATCATGGTTCTGATGGTCTTTATCCTGATCTGGTTCCCCGACCTTGCAACTTGGTTGCCCGAGAATTTGCGGCAAAGCCCAAGCGGATAGAGCTGTTTTGAATCCGCTCCACCTGGCGGCGCGCCATGGCCCTTATGTTTTGATCTGTGGGTTGGCGGCAGGTCTTCTGTTGCCAGTTCTCGCGGAACCGATGCGTGATTTGCTTCCTCCTTTGGTGGTGCTTTTACTGTTCGTGAACGTGCTGAGGATGGACCCCAAGGCCATTCTGGGATCATTGAGTGACCTACACAAAGTCGCGCTCACGGTTGTCGGATTTCAGCTGGTTACGCCGATGATCCTTTTTGCACTCGGATACGTGTGCGGATGGATCGGGACACCCGTGCTTTTATCCCTGCTGATCATGGCGGCGGCACCGTCCATCTCGGGTAGTCCAAATATGTGCCTGATGATGGGTCACGCGCCAGAACATGCGATGCGATTGATGGTTGTGGGCACGGCTCTGTTACCTTTGACCGCCCTACCCATCTTCCTCCTCATGCCGCAGTTGGGGGACATACAATCTGTTTTGTGGGCAGGTCTGCGACTGTTGCTCACGATCTTATGCGCAACTGGCGCAGCCATATTCGTAAGACGCACGGTGTTGCGCAGGCCTTCACAGTTCATGCTGTTGAATCTTGAGGGGATGGGAACACTCACACTGGCTGTGTTTGTCATTGGTCTGATGCCGTCGGTCAGCGCAACGGCGCTGGAGGACCCGGCTTTGGCTGCGTTCTGGATCGCCTTTGCCTGTCTGGCCAATTTCGGCGCGCAGATCGTCATGTTTCGCTTCATACAGGGCAGGCTACCTGCGGCGCGGGCAACTACGGTGTCATTGATTGCTGGCAACCGCAACATCGCGATCTTTTTTGTAGCTCTGCCTACAGAGGTCACGGCCCCGATAATGGCCTTCATCGGGGCCTATCAAATTCCGATGTACCTGACCCCGACGATTTTGCGCCGCCTCTACCAACAGGACGGGCCATCATGACCTTTGATTATGTGCGCGCGCCTCAGTTTTTGACTGTTTTCTGCGACACCCGTTTTTGGGTGCTGTCAGGCGAATTCGAACCAGTCTCAGTTTGCCGCGGAGACCGTGAACCT
>NZ_WQCA01000033.1 GCF_013032445.1 Ruegeria arenilitoris
CCATCTCCAAAACCTACCAGATGAGAGATCAGGGGATGTCCATTCCATCAGAACCTTTTCGCCTGCCACATCGCGTGAGGTAGCCATGGCCGCGCGGGAAAAGGTAGGATTAACCCCGTGAGCCTAGCGCTGGAAACCCAATAGAATCCCGACGGACTAGGACTGCCTTTTCGAGATGCTTGCGCTTTTTTGGTGCTTCTGTGTTTTGAATGTGCTCCATCAAAAGATTCGCCAGTTGAGCGCCTGACCTTCGATAATTGACTGAATAACTGGTTAAGCCGGGAGAGAGACAATCGATCATTCTATGGTTCCCGAACCCAACAACCGAAACTTGGTCACCGACCAAAATCTCTAATTCCCGACACGCTGCATACACTCCGAACGCAGCCGCATCACTTGCGCACAAGAATGCTGTTGGCGGGTTCTTCGACGATAGTAACACTCGAGCAAATTGTTTCGTTTCTTGCATGTTTGAACCACAGGCGCTCTGAAACCCTGGTACCATGGCCAAATCAGATTGGCTCATCGACCGATGAAAGCTTTGCAACCAATGATCGGGTTCGATGTTGCTCTTTTTGAGCCCGACAAACGCAATTCTGGTGTGTCCGCTACCTTTAAGTATGGACACCGAGTTAGCGATGCACCCATCGATATCAACATCGCAATAATGGCTGCTCAAACCGTCGACATGGCCGTAGGTGACAAAAGGCACCCCAAATTCAGTTAACATTTCAATGCGTGAATCGTTGGTGGTCGGAGCGGGTATGATGCAACCATCGACGCGTTTTTCTTGAATGATCAGGCGCTGGATTTCTGAAAGCCTTTCAAGACCGTTCGTCGAACAAACCGTCAACGTCCAATCCCTTGACAGAAGCTCGTTGCTAATCCCTTCAATCAATTCGAGCGTTGCTAGTGCATTCGCTTCCTCATACCCCTGCGGCAAAATAATGGCTGCAGACTGGCTCGTACCTTTCTTAATGGATCTTGCGATAGCTGACGGATAGTAACCAAGTTTTTTCGCCGCATCTTGTACTCTTTGCTTTGTTTCCGTTGATATATCGGAATAGCCGGAAAGTGCTCGCGAGACGGTGCTCTTAGAAAGCCCAGTATGTTCGGACAGGTCTGCGAGGGTTGTTACCCTTGGGCCAACCTTCCTTGAGTGCTTTTTCTTGCTTCCATCCGACATAAGGTTGTTCGATATCTACGGGGAAAACGATGTCGAGATGCTAGGGTGCAACGCAACGCAAACTAGTCCTTCGCTCCACGTGCTGGACGAGTATCGACCTGCTGCTGTAACAGTCTGAGCTGAAACATTTTTAAGGATTGGACACGACTCCTGAGGTTTCTCGCACTTTCAGCGTTGCGGAGTATTCGAGATGTCGAACAGGGAGATTTGGTGAACGCATTCGGTCCAGCAGGATCTCTGCCAAGCGCGTGCCTAGCATTTTGGGATTGATCGCCATGGTAGTTAGGCCTGGGGTAGAGATACTGGCATCCTCGATGTCATCGAAGCCCACGACCGAAAAATCACGTCCTGGCTTCAACCCGGACCGGATCAATCCCAAGCAAGCTCCAAGTGCGGCGACATCTCCATTGCAAACGATGCTTGTCACCTCGGGGTGCTGCTTGCGGAGTGCCGCGATAGCGTCAAAACCAGCGCGCTTGCTCTCTTCACAAGGCCAAACAATTGGCTGAACGCCATCCAACTGTTTAAGAGCGTCTAGGTACCCCGATATACGCTCTTCACGTACTGATGTTTGCTCGGTACCGCCAAAATAGGCAATGTGCCTGTGCCCCAAATCGATCAAATGCTGGGTGGCTTGACTGAGAGCTTCAGTGTTTAGAACGCCGACGTAGTCAAGAGACTTTGAAACCTTTCGCATGAAGGTGACCGTGGGTACGCTATGAGCCTTTATAAGCTCCAATGATTCTTCGTTTGTTTCGATCGCCGGAACCCATATCAATCCACCTCGACCAAATCTGATGCACGCTTCCATGAGACGAGCCTGGCGTTGAAGTTCGTCTTGCGCATCGAGAATCGAAACCATGAAACCTTCAGTTTCAAGAAGGTCCACGGCGCTGCTGACTACTTCAGAATTAAATGGGTTTGCCAAGGTGTTAAGCATAAACCCTATTTCACGGTTTTCACCTGAACGCATAGTGGCCGCTGCGTGATTTGGAACGTAGCGCAGTCGCTTCGCGGCGCTCAGGACTTTCTGGCGCGTCTGCTCTGAAATCCGGCCGGTGTCGCGCATCACCTGACTGACGGTGGGTACTGATACGCCCGCTTCTTTGGCAACGCTGGATAGGGTGGGCTTTTTCATTATGGCAGCAGTTTTAGATATAACGTTATTCTAGATTTGCAGGCGACTCAAAAAATATCAAGTAAATTATGAATAGCGTGAGATAGTCACAGGCTTGACTCGTGATATAACGTTGTATCATAGTGCCTCCATTCGCCATAGGTTAATCCAAGTTCGTCGGCGAGGGAGGGAGGTTGCCAGGTTTCGGTCAACCTCAGGCATAACGGAGGAAAACATGTCTATTCATTCGAAACTGGCGGGTGCCGTATCCGGTGTTGCCATGCTTGTTGGTGCCGCTGCCGTACAGGCGGAAACCCTGTTTTGGTCCACGCAGGCCCGACCTGCTGAAGAAGCGCAGGCGATGCGGACCGAGGTTCTCGGCGGATTTGATGGCGAAGTTGATTACCAGCCGAACGAAGATGGGCCTTGGCTGACACGTCTGCAAGCCGAACTACAAGCTGGTTCGGGGAGCATTGATTTGCTGGGTTCATTGCATGGTAACTTCTCGGCGATGAACCCCGAAGACCTGATGGATCTCGGCGATCTGGGTGTCACGTCAGCCTCAGACACCTTTAACGATCTGGCCAAGCTTGGAACTGACAGCCTTCACTACATGCCATGGATGCAAGCGAGCTATATCATGGCCGCGAACACTGAAGCGCTGCAGTACTTGCCTGAAGGTGCAGATATCAATGCATTGACTTATGACCAGTTGATTGCCTGGGCGGCCAATGTTGAAGAAGCGACCGGCCAGAAGAAATTCGGCTTTCCTGCAGGTCCCAAGGGGCTGAAGCATCGGTTCTTCCAGGGCTACCTCTATCCGTCCTACACAGATGGTGTTGTGCGTACTTTTGCGTCGCCAGAGGCCGTGACGGCATGGGAGAAATTCAAAGAACTATGGAGCCACACAAACCCTGCATCGACCAACTTCTCTTTCATGCAGGAACAGCTGTTGAACGGCGATGCCTGGATCGTTTTTGATCACACCTCACGTCTGGCGCAAGCCTTCAACGAGCGCCCTGACGACTTCGTTGCCTTTCCGGCACCTGCGGGTCCGACTGGTCGCGGTTTCATGCCTGTTCTGGCAGGTGTTGCCATCCCGCGAACCGCGCCAGATGCCGAAAGCGCGAAAGCTCTGGTAACTTATCTGATGCAGCCTGAGACGCAGATCGCGACCCTAAAGGCAACCAACTTCTTTCCTGTTGTTGATGTCGAACTGCCAGACGATCTGCCGCCTTCTGTCAAGGCAGCAGGCGAAGCGGTTGCCACAATGAGCGGATCGGCAGACGCCAATCCTGGACTATTGCCTGCAGGCTTGGGCAGCATGGGTGGTGATTTCAACCGTGTCTATGTGGACACGTTCGAGCGCATTGTTTTGGCGGGGCAACCCATCGAGCAGGTTCTGGAAGATCAGAAGAAACAGCTTGAAAAGATCATGAACGAAACTGGCGCTCCCTGCTGGGCCCCTGATGCGCCTTCAGACGGCCCATGTCCCGTCGAATAAGTCCAAACAAATAGGTGGGCCGCTTTGGCGGCGGCCCGTTTCCCAGCATTTTCCCAATTCAAAGGAGCGGTCCGATGGAAGCGCGGCTATTGCCATACTTTCTGATCCTCCCGGTGACCCTGTTTCTCTGTATGTTTTTCCTCTACCCGTTTGTGCTGGTTGCGCAGGAGGCGTTTGGAACTGAGAACGGTTTTTCACTGGATAACTTTCGTGAGGTTGTGAGCTACTGGAAGTTCCCGATCTCGATGAAGAATACATTCCTTCTGGCCGCTGCTGTCGTGCCGATCCAGCTGGCACTGTCCCTTCTGATGGCCACGATGGTCACGAAGATGCAAAAGGGCCGCGATCTGGTTCTGTACATTTGGACAATTCCGCTTGGCATCTCTGACCTTGCTGCCGGTATCATCTGGCTGGCGATCTTCGAGCAATCGGGTTTCCTGAACTCGATGATGGTGGGACTTGGTGTCACGGACCAACCTGTGAGCTTGCTTAGCTATCAATCCCCCTGGATCGTCTTCCTGGCGATTATGCTGGCCGAGATTTGGCGCGCAACCGCGATCATGCTTGTGATCCTGGTGGCGGGCATCGGTTTGATCCCCAAAGAATATTATGAGGCCGCCGATGTGTTTGGAGCCTCTCGGTGGAAGCAATTCACCCGGATCACCCTGCCAATGTTGCGTCCATCGCTGCAAACAGCACTGATCCTGCGCGTCATTCTGGCATTTGAAGTCTTTGCAGTCGTTGCAGCGCTCGGTGGCACGCTCTTCCCGGTGCTCATGGGCGAAATCTATGCCTACCAATTTGACCTGCAAAATGGCGGCGGAGCAGCTGCACTGGCGATCATCGTTCTGATCATCTCGATCGTCTTTACTCTGCTCATCATGCGCGCACTGCGTGTCCCGAAAGGAGCAACGATATGACCGCTGTAGCTGATGTTGTAGCACCTGACGCCCGCAAGGCGGGCAGGGGGATCTACCGGGCCGGAGTGATCTTGCTGTGTGCCTGGGTGATCGTACCGCTGTACCTGTTGTTCGTGAACACGATGTCTTCACCGGAAACGGTGAACAGCTTCCCGAAGAGCTTCATTCCGGAGTTCAATATGGGATCCATAAACTTCTTCATGGGGTTCCAGGGGATGCTGATGGCTTTGTGGAACTCGGTGGTGGTTGCTGTGCTGACGATGGTGATGTCAATCACCATCGGAGCGCCGGCTGGCTACGCTCTCTCTCGGTTTGAATTCCGCGGGAAAGAGCTGTTCCGGCTGCTGATCTTGCTGACGCGGGCTTTCCCGCTTCCGCTTCTGGCGCTTCCGCTTGCGGTTCTCTTTATACGCACAGGACTCGATGACACGGCCTTTGGCCTGTCTCTTGTGCACACGACCCTGGCGATTCCGTTCGCGGTGCTAATCACCTTCTCGCTCTTCTCCGGCATTCCGTTGGAGCTGGAGGAAGCAGCCTGGACTTTGGGCTGCACGCGATTGACCGCATTTACCAAGGTGATCCTGCCTCTGGTGTTGCCAGGTATCACGGCTTCGGCGATCTTCGCCTTCGTGATTTCGTGGAACGAAGTATTCGCGGCCGCCGTGCTGACCATCGAGAACCGAACGCTTCCCGCGTTTCTATTGCAGACATTGGGCGAAGCTCCGTTGCACCTGAAATTCGCAGGCGGCTTCATCCTCGTGGTGCCTGCACTGATCTTCATCTTCGCTGTGCGCAAATATCTCTTTGCCATGTGGGGCATCGCCAACCGCTAAGCGGTGGCCGAAAGGAAACTGTTATGGCTGAAATACAGATCAAAAACGTCGCCAAGAACTTTGGATCTTACCAAGCTCTTCACGACATCAACCTGACCATCGCAGACCAGGAATTCATGGTCCTTCTGGGGGCCTCTGGCTGTGGTAAGTCTACGCTACTACGTATCATCGCCGGACTTGAGACGGCTACAACCGGTGAAGTCTGGATTGGAGGGCGTCGTGTGGATCACCTATCGCCCAAGGATCGCGGCATTTCGATGGTGTTCCAGAACTATGCGGTCTTTCCACACCTGACGGTGTTCGAGAACATCGGCTTTGGTCTGCGGATGCAAAAATTGCCTGATGACGAGGTCAAGCGCCGCGTCGAGCGTACGGCAGGTTTGATGCACATCGAGCAGCTCTTAAAGCGCTATTCGGGCGAGCTGTCAGGCGGACAACGCCAGCGTGTGGCGGTTGCCCGGGCGTTGGCAATGGAACCTGATGTGATACTGATGGACGAACCGCTTTCGAACCTGGACGCTCTGTTGCGGATGGAAATGCGGGCTGAGCTAAAAGGTGTTTTGGCCGAAAGCGAAACCACCGCCATTTACGTGACACACGATCAGGTCGAAGCCATGTCAATGGCCGACCGGATAAGCGTCATGCATCAGGGCAAAATCGTTCAGGCAGCCTCGCCTATCGAGGTGTATAGGGATCCAGCGGCCGAGTTTGTGGCCAGTTTTATCGGCAATCCACCGATGAATTTCCTCCCCGCTGAAGCTGCGGGCTCCGGTCGCTGGACAGTGGCGGGACAGAGCTTTGATGGACCGGCAAGTGGCAAAAATCTGAAGTGGGCCATTCGCCCGGAAGATCTGCGCATCACGGATGCAGGCTTTGCAGCACGCGCCAAGGTTGTTGAGCCCTTGGGCGCACATCTGCTGGTAACCTGTGATGTCGACGGGCACCAGTTCCGCGCTGTTCTGGACAGTGAGCTTAGCGTGAAGCCCGGCGATGTACTTACGCTGGCGCCCCAAGAGGGCAGAGGGCGTTGGTTTGACCCAGAAACCACTTTGGCCGTCGCTTAAAGGAGAAGCACAATGAGCCAAGCGCTGATTGATCAGGCCCGCAAAGTCATGGACGGAAATGACCGGGGCAGCTACACCGTGCCCACCCATGGTCTCTACCCCTTCCAGTGGAATTGGGACAGCGCTCTATCTGCGCTTGGCTTTTCGCACTACGATATTGATCGGGCATGGGTCGAAATCGAGACCTTAATGGCTCATCAATGGGCCGACGGTATGGTGCCCCATATCATTTTCCATGAACCTGATGATGGATATTTCCCTGGCCCCGACGTTTGGGGAACAAACCGAGTCGTACCCACGACAGGTATTACGCAGCCAGCCGTCGCTGGCTTTGCCTTGCGCAAAATATTTGATCGCTCTGAAGACAAAGTTCTGGCGCGCAGGCGGCTTGCTAATCTACTGCCCAAGATTCATGCCTGGCATAAATGGTTTTACAAGCATCGTGATCCCGAAGCCTCTGGTCTCGTGGCGATCATCCACCCGTGGGAATCTGGTCGAGATAACTCGGTAGATTGGGACGAGGCGCTAGAAGGCGTTCCCATGGAGGGGGTCGCATCATTTACACGGCGCGATACAACACACGCCAACCCTGATCATCGTCCGACGGACGAGCAGTACCGAAGGTATATCTGGTTGGTCCAAACGTTTCGACGTTTGGGTTGGGACAACGCAAAACTTCATGACGCTTCGCCTTTCCGCCTCGTTGATCCGGGGTTTAATGCCATCCTGATACGATCCTGCGACGATGTCGCGGAACTCGCCGAACTCATAGGTGATCCCGATATGGCCCTTGAAGCACGCGCGATGGCGGCAAAGGGTCGTGCTGCGATGGAAAGTCTTTGGAACCCAAAGCTTGGGCAATATACATGCTACAACCGCGCTGCGGGAATTTTGCAGGACACACCTACGGTCGGCGGAATACTTGCGGCGTTTGCACAAGTGCCAACTGCACGTGCTGAAGCTTTGGTGGCAAGGATCAACTTGTTGTCCCAGCGGTGTGTTTACTTGGTGCCAAGTCATGACCCTGCGGATAGCTCCTTTGACAGCAGGCGCTATTGGCGAGGACCATCATGGCTCATTGTGAATTATATGATCGCCGATGGTCTGATCCTGGCGGGCCAAGAGGCTATGGCACAACGTCTTCTAGCAGATAGCATGCGTCTGATTGAGAAAAGTGGCTTTGCGGAATACTATGATCCGATCAGCGGCGAACCGTGTGGTGGCGGAGACTTTACCTGGACTGCTGCAATGGTAATCGAAATCCTTAAAGTTCAAAAAGTGCCCGCATGAAACGCTCACGCATCAACGAGATTATGGCGCATGCAGACGGCGTAATTCGCTCTCACGGTTTCACTTTGCCACCTTTCGCTTATTGGTCACCCGAGGAGTTCAAGGCACGTGAACGTGACGCCCGTCACGTGATCGACGCGCGTTGCGGCTGGGATATCACCGACTATGGTGACGGTGATTTTGATAGGATGGGCCTGTTTTTATTCACGCTGCGCAACGGTCTACAGAGCGACTTAGCCAAAGGCGGTGGCATGTGCTATGCCGAGAAGCTGCTGATTTCACGGCAGGATCAGCTGTCGCCCATGCACACGCATGTTCTAAAGGCTGAAGATATCATCAACCGCGGCGGCGCGACCCTGGTCGTTGAACTCTTCGGCTCGGATGGCGCGGGTGGGTTTGCAGAAGACTGCGGTGGTGTGGTCTGGTTGGACGGCATCTGCCACAACTTTAGTGCGGGTGAGAAACTGCGCCTGGCGCCCGGTGAAAGCGTCACTTTACGCCCTGGTGATTGGCACGCGTTCTGGGGCGACGGTGGCGATGTTCTGATTGGTGAGGTTTCGACCGTCAATGACGATGAGACCGACAATATCTTTCGTGAGCCCATTGGACGTTTCTCAGAGGTTGAGGAGGATGCTTCTCCGACACATCTTTTGGTTAGCGATTATTCAAAATGGCTTGGCTGATTGAGGAAACAGACAGCGAAGATCTCGCGCTGGAATTAGAAGCCTCCTTGTTGAACGAACTGAGCCGCCGTCGACCGCAAGGGGTCAACAGCACAATTGAACTTGTCTGCCATAAGGATGGAGTTCTGAAAGGCGGGCTTCTGGGTACAACATCTTACGGTTGGTTCTTGCTAAAAATACTTTGGGTGGCCCCACCGTTTCGGCGTCAGGGGCTGGCAAGAGCCCTGTTCGACCGCGCCTGTACCTTGGCCAAGGCGAGAGACTGTCACAGCGTGTGGCTCGATACCTCAGACCCTAAGGCCCGACAGGTCTATCTTCGTTGGGGATTTGTACAGTTTGGCCATCTGGAAAACGGGCCGGATAAGACGCCCCCTGAGCATTGTCGTTGGTTTTTGCAACGTTTAATTATTTGATCCACAGTGCGAAGCCTTGGAGTGCATTGTCGGCTACTCACAACGGATTTGCTGCAGAGTTTAGTTGAGGTGTCTCACACCGCGATTACAAAGCGCATGCAACAGTTATTCGAGAGGGAAGCGCCGAGGCAATTATTTTCGCAGACTGTTGGTTCGCCAGATTCTCAAGTTCGCGACTGCGGCGAATGGCGGCTTCGGCGGGCCGCGTCGCAGCGATCACGGATATTGCTCAATGGCAGGATTGGGCCGTTTGCTTCTTTGGGACGCCAGGGCGGAAAGCAGTCATTTTCTGCACTTGCCAACTTGATCATCGAGTACCCGGAAAGCGGACGTTTACGTTAATCAGCCATGGGAAGCCTTTGAACCGACGCCTAACGCCACGAGCATTGATAGTCTGGGAGCAAGTTCAGCTGTCCTTGATCAGCAGAACCAACCGGAATGCAGTTTTAGAGAAGATCGTTGTCGCCAATTGTCAGTCAAATGCGGTAAGCTTGGTTTGAATAACGAACCGTGTTACCGGGTCAGTTTTTTCGTTTTCTAATATAGCTTTGAGTTTATGATCCAATCGAGCTTCTTGCCAGTCGCGCGCGGCGATAGCGATGTTCAAAGCCAATTCGGGGTCTTCGTTCAGACATCTGGAAAAAATACTGATGATCACATCTCGTAGGTTCGGAGAGACCGATCCAGCGTCGGCCAATGCTCGTACGAGGTTCTGTCTGTTTTCCAGCTTCCGACCAGGCATTTGAAGTGCATTGTCGATGGTTTCCACGGCGGCTAACCCATCCAATTCCACTCCGGCCAGCGCCCATTCGTATGCATAGCTACTGCCCTTATCCAGTGCTTGTTCATAACGTGACTTTACGATCTTGGCGGCCTGCGCATCGTCCGTTTGCAGGCCAAGGAGACGAATTGAAACGGGTAGAAAGCTGATGCGGTTGATATTGCGAAATTCTTGCGAAAGCTGGTCAATTGGAACTTTTGGGCGCAGGGCTCTAACAACGGAATACGGCGCACGATCCAATTCGATCAACGCCGTGTCACGCAAAACAAGATCGTCGGAGTTCAGATACCGGGCGAAAAACTCTGCGCGTTCAGAAGTGGTTCCGCTGTCGAAAGGCCAGTGTCTGGCTGCCGCCTCAAGATCAGTCAGAAACTTTTCCCTGTCCGCTGTCAGGGTAAAAATCCTTTTCCAGCTGCGAGAGAGGCTGCGTCCGGCAGCATCTTTATCTACAGCACCATAAGTAAACAGGACGCTCTTTTCTGGGTCATTGAGAAAGGTTGCCCGGGTTGTGCTATCGACGAGAAATGGGATTTCAGAGAGACTCGCAAGGTCCTTCTGAGTGCCTTTAATCAGTTTCTTAGGCGTAAACCGGAACGGGTTGTCCGGTGCGGGTCCGGCCAAAACGATGATCTCGGCTGAAATCAAATGGTCCGCAAGTGATGCATCTGGAAGCGTCGTACACACCGGGCATGCGTTGGCGGGATAGGGAGCGGATACAAGAGCAATCAAAATGCCGACAACCAAGGCAGGGGCTTTCAGAAAACGCATGAAGCAATTCTTGAGCGTGTAGTGACTGCCACAAAAGAACATTTGATATACCACCATTTTCGAACGGCCAACACAACTAATCATGGAGTGGTCAAGGCTCTGTTGTAAAGTTCAATGCACGGCGTGTGAGTTCATCGATCCCGTTGGATCCAGATCAATAGGTCTGCGAGAGGCCCGTTTCCGATAACAAAAACACGATCTTTTGCGCTGAGGTGGATTCGACAGGAAGTCGAAGGCTTTGCTAAATGGGCATGAGCCCTAAACAATCAATTCGCGGAGCAATGTAACATCTAATATCCCGACTGAACCATAATCTGTTGTTATTCCGCCTTCGCGCACGAGATCTGACAGCAGAGCCGAAGTTTTTGAGAGTGAAAGGCAGGCCGCGTCTGCAAGTTCCCGCTGTGTGACCGGGACTTGATCGAACGGAGGGTTGCCTTGAAAGCCATTACGGTACCCTGCAAGACGCAGCAGAACCGACACCAGTCGCTGCTTTGAATCCTTTACTAAAAGATCATCGGCTGCGCCGAGTGCAATCGCCTGATTCAGACCGGCCAGCATAGCGACGGCATGCCAGGCTCGTGGGTCTTGAAGGGCAATCTTGTCAAACACGGCCCGTGTGATTTCGTTTAAGGTGGAGTTTTCCGCAGCGACCATTTCCATAACACGGGATTGAGGTATGATGAACTCAAACTCGCCAAACCAAAAACCCGAACCGGCCACATGTGCGAAATTCAGAGGGTGGTCATTCACCGAAACAAACATTCGCACTTTACCGCTCTGAACACCAAAAAGGCTCTGTTGTTCCTGTCCGACGGTGTAGATGATATCACCCTCGGCGTAGGTTCGCAGGCGAGATTTCTGGATTAAAGTATCCGCTAAGTCGCGCGGGAGGTTTGAGAGCCAGCCTGACAAGTTTTTGTTACCCCTTAGCGCAACCCTTCTCACTTTCGGTCCTATCATTTGATTAACAGCATAGATCAATTATCCAAATTTGGATAATTGCAAGAATTTTTATTGCTATCAATGATACAGCAGCGACCCCGAAATTTGAGCGAAACCCTTTATGCGCGGACTTCTTTGCATTGCTTCAGGACTGATCCGGCCATCCTCTATGGCAGCGCAAGAAACCTTGGCAACCAACTACGGAGAAAGTCCATACCGCAGCTCGTTATTGTCTTAGGTGTTTTCATCTACGCCGCCTCGAACGCCTTTCTTACGGGGGGGCTCGGCGTTGCTGCACGGGATATTGGCATGAGCGAGTTTCAGGTTGGGATCATCCTTGGTCTCGGTGCACTTCTCGTTATTCCGACCGCGCCTGTCTGGGGCACGATTGCCGAGGAGGTAAATCGGCGAACTCTTATCTTGATCTCGCTTCCGATGGTTGCTGTTGGGCCGTTGGCAATGGCCTTGGTTTTCTCAAATATGATGACGCTAACTGTAACGTCGGCATTCTGGATGCTTGTTGTGGCGAGATCGATAAAAGGTATCTTCGGCGGGGCTTTGCTAACAACGACGCAAGCCCTCATTGCGGATACAACGGCGACCGATTGGCGTGTCTCGGGCATGGGTGCCATGGGAGCGTCAGTGACCGCAGGCGCTCTGTTTGGCTCTATACTTCTTTGGTCGGCTGCTGGTTGTGGGATAGCCTTTGGTTTCTTCCTATTGGTCCTCGGCGTAATAATAGCCTTTGCTATATCGTACGTCTGTTTACCAAATGTGCATGCAGCGGCGGGTAGAAAATCAACAGAACCTGTACCTGTTCGGAATGTGTGGCACTTTTTCTTGATGACCTTTCTGGGCTTCACATCTTACGCGATGATTGTTCCCACGATCGGGCTCAGGCTGGTAGATGGTTTGAACCTCTCAAGCACTGATGCAATTGCAACAGCGGGTCTCATTTTGGCGCTTACTACATTTGCGCTCACTATCTCGCAGTTGATTATTTCAGCTTGTAGAACATCGGTGTCGGTGTCGCTGTTTTGGGGCTCTGGATTGGGTGTCCTAATCGGCCTGATCGCGTTGTTTGCCGCGGAAAGGGTACTTTCCACCGCGATTGCGATGCTCATCATTGGCGGATCATTGGGGTGTTTGGTTCCATGCTTAATGGGTGGGTTGAGTCTTTCGGTGGGACCGGGAGTTCAGGGCAAAGTCGCAGGTTTGAACATAGCCTTCCGGGGGTTGGGGCTGGCTGTGGGGCCGATCATTGGGACCTGGTTGTATCGCATCGACATGAATGCCCCACTGATTGCCGCTGCGATCGCAATGCTATTGCTTTTGCCGACATCGTTACGCAAATTTCAACCCGCTTTGTCTTAGGTCAGTCAACGCCGTCTGGAAGAAACCCAAAAAGTCGATGGTCTGATTGAAAACCTATGAGCGTATACTGCTGCGATTCCTTGGCGCACCAGTATCAGGACATGGCAACAGCCTCTAATTGATCAACGTCCGTAAGACGGATTGCGCCTCGTTCGATCGATAACAATCCATCAGTTTGCATCTGATTCAATAGTGGACTCAGCCTACCTTTGGATAAGTTAACAATCCCTCCCAAGGTTCGTTGGTCGAAATCTATCAACGCAGGCCGCCCTCCAAAGCTGTCGTAGCACCCGGCCAATTGTAGAAGGATTAGCGCCAGTCTCTTACGACTGTCGCGCTCCATTAAAGAGTCGGCTATGCGAAGTATTTGCAAGTTGTGTTGCTGAGACAGATCAAAAAGATGCTTCCAAAGAATTGGGGCCTGATCCGCGATCTCACGAAGTGCCTTTAACTCCAGGTAAGCTACAATGCTGGAGCGCTTGGCCCGAACACCCATTAGGCGATTTCCTCGAAACAAAGATGCTTCTCCTACCCAGTGTCCACTGTGAAGCAAGTAACACGGTTGCGGTGAACGCGGGCCGACGAATACCTCGAGCTCCAAGCAACCGTCAGCCAATCCCACCATGCCGCCCGGTTCAGCTCCAATAGAAAACGGCCTGTCTCCTCTTTCGATTTTCCGGAAGAACAGCTTCTGTTCGAATGGCTTTTGTAAGTGATCTGGTAGGCTTGCCAGCCAACCATTTGATCGCAGAAACGTGAGATTTTCTTCGAACTTCAATTTGCAACGTCCACTTTTGGACGTAATTATTTCCCCAACCCTTCATAGTCAACATGAATCTCAAAGAGATATTTAGAGGTGCGGATTGCCATTTTCGTTTGTTTCTTACTCTTCGAGCGTGGTCTTGACTTCCTCGATTCTGGCGTCGGCCGCATTGGCCCAGGACACGCCACCTGTCGCTCCTACTGCCGAGTATTCACCCTATCCCAGTCAGGATTTTCCAAATCAGGTCTATTTTGGCGACACCCATGTGCACACGACGTATTCCGCTGACGCTGGTCTGATCGGCAACACGATCGGACCGGATGAAGCTTATCGTTTCGCAAAGGGAGAAACGGTGACGTCATCGACCGGGCTGAAGGCCCGTCTGGCCCGCCCGCTGGATTTTCTCGTGGTGGCAGATCACGCCGAAAATCTGGGAACTGCGCCGCTGCTCGCGGCGCGAGATCCTCGACTGCTTGAAACGGAATACGGGCAGTCGCTTCAGGCCGCCGTTGATGCAGGGGATCTACCCGGAGCCTGGGAGATTTTTTCGCTGACCAAAGCATCTGGTGAAGACCCGTTAGCAGATGTGCCCGGCGTGTACGATAGTGTTTGGCAAGAGATAACCGCAGCAGCTGAGCAGCATAACCAGCCAGGCGCCTTCACTGCCTTTATCGGGTTTGAGTGGACTTCGGCATTCAATCGCTCGAATCTGCATCGCAACGTGATCTATCGTGGAGGCAAAGAGAACGCCGATACACGACTGCCGTTTTCAGCATATGACAGCGTAGACCCAGAAGATCTTTGGGATTGGATGGCGCAGTATGAGGCAGATACCGGCGACCGCCTCTTGGCAATCCCGCACAACGGCAATCTGTCAAATGGACTAATGTTTGACACCGTCAAACTGGATAGCGATGAGCTTCTTGATGCCGATTACGCAACTCGCCGCGCCCGTTGGGAGCCGCTCTATGAGGTGACGCAAATGAAAGGGGATGGCGAAGCCCATCCTATGTTGTCACCCGACGACCTGTTTGCGGATTTCGAGACATGGGACAAAGGACAACTTGGTCCAAACCCAAAAACGCCCGAGATGATCCCCAACGAATATGCGCGTGAAGCGCTTAAGCGAGGTCTGGCCTACCGTACTGAGCTTGGCGTGAACCCATTCAAATTTGGGATGATTGGTTCGACGGATACCCACACCTCGCTGTCAACCGCTCAAGAAAACAACATGTTCGGTAAAGTTGTGGCCCTCGAACCGACGGCGGATCCGATCCGGTTTGAAGAGGTGGTCGGTGGGATTGGGGGTGACGAGAGCGTCGCGCAGTACGCTTGGCAAACCTCCGCCTCAGGCCTCACCGCTGTGTGGGCGCGCGAGAATACACGTGAAGCGATCTTTGACGCAATGATGCGCAAAGAGGTTTACGCAACATCGGGCACTCACATCCGGGTGCGCGTTTTTGCCGGCTACGATTTTGAAGAATCCGACCTCCCTCGGTCGGACTTCGCGGCGTATGGCTACGCCAATGGCGTACCTATGGGGGGTGATCTGGGAAAGAGTGAAGGCCGTGCGCCGCGATTCCTAATTCGGGCGTTGCGAGACCCCGACGGAGCCAACCTGGACCGGGTTCAGGTCATTAAAGGCTGGCTGAACGCGGACGGTTCCACTTCCGAGAATGTCTATGACGTTTCTTGTGGTGGGCGCGAAGTTGTCGATGGCGCGTGTGTTGGTGTGGTCGGCGACACTGTTAATCCTGAAGAGGCTTCATACACCAATGACATCGGTCAGGCCATTCTTGGCGGCTACTGGAAAGATCCGGATTTTGATCCTGATCAGAGTGCATTTTACTATGTACGGGTTCTGGAAATCCCAACGCCGCGTTGGACGACCTACGACCGCAAGTTCTTTGGTGTCGAACTTCCACCAGAAGCTCCGATCTCCATCCAGGACCGCGCCTATACATCTCCCATTTGGTATACTCCGGAGTAATCCTAATGAACACTTTATCAATTGCTTCTACCATTTTCGTTTTTGCTGCAACCGCAGCATTATGCCAAGAGACGCCACCCAACGCGACCGCCAACGTTTTGAAAGGTAGACCCTATTCGCCCTACGCGGACCGGGCGTACCCAGAGCGCGTCTACTTTGGGGATACACATGTCCATACCAGCCTTTCGGCGGATGCCGGCGGCGGCGGAACGCGGCTGATGCCGCGCGACGCTTACCGGTTTGCGCGTGGCGAACAGGTGATCTCAAACACGGGCCAGCCTGTCAAACTCGAGCGGCCTTTCGACTTTTACATGATCACAGATCACTCCGACGGGATGGGCGCGATCACCGATATAATTTCGGGTGCTCCGAATATAATGGCGGATGAACAGGGGCGCAGTTTCCACGAAGCATTTAATCAAGGCGGCGAAGCTGCACTCAGAGCGGCGCAGGAGATGACCGCAAGCTTCGCGCAAGGCACGCTCAGTCCTGCCCTGAACTATCAACCGGGCAACGAAGCTTATGAGCGCGTTTGGGACAATCTGGTCACCATTGCCGAGGAGTATTACCGGCCCGGTGTTTTCACGACTTTCGCTGCCTACGAATGGACGTCGCTCGTAAGCGGCAACAACCTGCATCGTAATGTCATTCTCCGCGATGGGCCGGACAAGACCCGACAGCTTGTACCCTACACCACGACGCCGCCGATGGGATCACCGAACCCCCGTGATCTATATACCTGGCTTCAGACTTACGAGGACACCACGGGCGGCGACGCATTGGCGATCGCCCATAATGGCAATTTATCCAACGGTTGGATGTTTTCACTTGTTGACGACTTTGCAGAAGGCACCCCACCTCTGGACCGGGAATACGCCGAACTGCGCCAGAAATGGGAGCCGCTTTACGAATGGACACAGTACAAGGGAGATGGTGAAGCGCATCCGTTCCTGTCGCCCGATGACACATTCGCCGATTTTGAGACTTGGGACTACGGAAATCTCGATAGTTCTGAACGCAAAACGAAGGAAATGCTACCGGGCGATTACGCACGATCCGGCCTTTTGAGGGGGTTGGCTCTTGAAGCAGAATTGGGAGTGAACCCGTATAAATTCGGAGCGAGTGCTGCAACGGACACCCATACTGGCCTTACAACGGTGGCTGAGGATAACTTCTTCGGGAAATTCACCGCCTATGAACCGAACCCAGAACGCGCAGTCCACGTGGGCCGGAGATTTCCGGATGGAGAGGCGGCCTATTATTCTTCTCAATACAACGCCGCCGGATTGACGGCTGTTTGGGCGCGGGAAAATACGCGTGAGTCGATCTTTGATGCGATGGAGCGCCGTGAAGCCTACGGAACAACTGGCCCACGCATGACAGTGCGTTTCTTCGGAGGGGATTACGACCGCGATGCTCTGGCGCGGCGAGATCTCGCGCGCATCGGTTATTCCGGCGGAGTGCCCATGGGCGGTGACTTGGCAGCACCACCGGACGGGGACGCGCCAGATTTTCTCGTCTACTCTTTACGCGATCCAAATGGCGCAAACCTCGACCGCATTCAGATTATCAAAGGCTGGATCGACGGTGAAAGCGGAGAAGCTATGGAAATGGTCTACGATGTGGCGTGGGGCGGTGATCGGTCACCGGATGCAGCCGGCAAGCTGCCTCCTGTCGGCAGCACCGTCGATCTGTCCATTCCCTCCTGGACCAACTCGATAGGCGCACCGGAGTTAGGCACCGTCTGGACCGACCCCGATTTCGACCCTTCAGAACTTGCATTCTATTACGCTCGCGTGATCGAAATCCCAACGCCACGCTGGACAGCTTACGACGCGGTAAAGTTTGGCACAGAAATGCCAGAAGGCACGCTGATGACCACGCAGGAACGCGCCTACACGTCGCCCATCTGGTACACGCCCTGACCCCAAAAACCCAAAAAGCGCGGCAAACGCGTCAAGAATTTAGAACGAGGTGGCAAATGAAAATGCTTCTGCGCGAGATGCGCTCAGCGATGGGTGCGGCGGCCATTGCTACGTTTACAGTTCTGCCAGTCAAACCGGCGATCGCGGTTGAAGGGGGGCTGGGTGCTTACTTTTTGGGAACCAGAGACTCGTTTGCGGGATTTGTTCCCGAGCCGGGAACCTACACAAGCCTGACCTTCGACCATCTGGACGGCAGCGTGGACGGGGTTTCGCTTGCAGGGCTTCCAATTGCGGCAGACGCGGACCTTGAACTTAACCTTTGGCGACTGGGTGTAACTCAGGTTTTCGACGCGCAGCTCTTTGGCGGGACCCCTGCCATAAACCTGACCGTTCCCTTTCCCGTCGCCGAACTCACCTTTACCGCGATCCGCCCCCCTTTGCAGGGTGCGAACATTGACGACACGCTCTCAAGCTTCGGTGACATAAGTCTGACTGGTCTGGTGGGGTGGCACCGGGGAAATCTGCATTACAGCACGGGCATGACCGTTTATGCGCCGACTGGCGAATACAATACCGCATCTATTAACGTTCAGCAGCGCACCGTCCAAGTTTTGAATGCCGGCAAGAATGTCTGGTCTTTCCAACCTTTCTTTGCCGCAACCTGGTTCGTTCCGGAGCGTGGTTTTGAGGTTTCAGGCGCGGCCAGCCTGTTGTTCAGCGAAGAAAACGATGCGACCGACTATCAGACTGCTCCTGCATTTCAATTAGAAGGAGCTGTTGTGCAACGATTCCGCTCTGGCTGGGGGGTTGGTCTTGCCGGGTACACTTACCATCAGCTTGAAGATGACAGTGGTGCAGGCGCCGAACTCACCCGGATCGCCCTGGGGGCCAGCAGCCTGCGGGCTCAGGTCAGCGGTATTGGCCCGCTTGTCACCTACGATGGCGGAACACTGCTGGGTGCCGACGCCTCCCTAAAGCTCAAATATACGCATGAGTTCGCGGCAAAACGGCGATTTGAAAGCGATGTCCTGACGGCCGTGATCTCTCTGTCTTTTTGAAAATGAAATCAGGGTGTTAAACGTGTCGAAGAAAACTATCCTGCGGTGGTTGGTGGCTGCTCTTTTGGTCCCTTCGGGTGTTCAGGCGCAGGGCAATTCGGAATCGCTGCAATCGGCTGCCAATGACCCGACGGCGTCGATCATGTCGTTTCAGTTGCAGGGGTTTCATTCGTTCAATCTGCATAACTCGCCGGAAGACAGCAGCTTGTTGCAGTTTCGAGCCGCGGTTCCGTTCAAGCTGGGGTCGACCAACCACATTGCGCGATTGACGCTTCCATATGTGACGGACAGCTCCAATGGGCAGTCGGGGCTGAGCGACACCACCCTGTTTGACCTAATGACCTTTGATCGGTCCTGGGGTCGTTTCGGTGTTGGCGTGGTGGCCTTGTTGCCCACCGGTGAAGACGGGCTGAGCGCGGAAAAATGGGCTCTTGGGCCAGCCGCAGGATTTGCGAAACAGGAAAAATGGGGCCTCTGGGGGCTTTTCAACCAGAACCTTTTTACTGTCGCTGGGGATGGTGACCGGCCGGATGTCAACCTGTCCACAGTCCAGCCTGTGTTCAATTACAACCTTGGCAATGGCTGGTCCGCCGGAACATCCGAGATGGTGTTTGTTTATGATTGGGAGGCCAGCCAATTCAACAGCCTGCCACTGGGGGTCAAGGTGTCCAAGCTCGTCAAGGGTAGGGGTCTGCCGTGGCAGTGGTCACTCTCCTACGAACACAACTTTTCCGATGAGGCCGTTTCAGCTGCCGACACCGTTAGCTTCACGCTGAAACTGTTGGTGCCAAAGGGTGGATGATTACCATGTGCGAGGACACAATATGAATGCGCATTGGCAAACGACAAACCTGCCGCGCCCGAGCGATCCGTCGTCAGTTGGTCCGAGCCTGATCCGCCGGATTGTCACCGAGCCGTTTTTCCATTTCGCGATTCTCAGCATAGCGATCTTCGGCTGGTTCACACTTGCACAACCGGGCGAATGGTCTGCGGATCCGGATCCACGGGTCATAATCATTGATCAGCGGCAGGTCGATTTTCTGGCCGGCCAGTTCGAAGACACCTGGCGGCGCCCTCCGACAGCGGAAGAGCTGGCCAATCTGAAAGAGGATTGGCTGAACCGCGAAGTTCTGTACCGCGAAGCGCTGGCGATGGGGCTGGATGGCAATGATGAGATCATCCGCAACCGGTTGGTGCAGAAGATGAACTTTCTTCTGACCTCCGAGGCGGGTGCGGCCCGGCCAGAGGATGAGGTTCTGCAAACGTACCTGTCGGAAAATGCCGAGACGTTCACGACCCCCGCACGGATTGCGGCCAGCCTTGTTTACCTGGGTCAAAATCCCAGCGATAGGTTTCTCGAACAGACGCGAACGCGTTTGGCAGCAGGGGAAGATCATCGCCAGTTGGGTCAGGCGTCCCTGCTTCCGACAGGGTTTGATCTGAGCGCCCGTACTTCGGTTGATAGCAACTTTGGGACGAGCTTTTTTGATCAGCTGCAGCCCTTGCCACTGGGGGAATGGAGTGGACCTGTTCAATCGTCCTTCGGACTTCACATGGTTCGGCTCGACAACAGATGGGACGCGGTCTTGCCGCCATTTGGCGCGATCCGGGATCGCGTTTTGGCAGATTGGCGCGAGAAGCAGGCCGAGCGCGCGACGGAGGTGTTCATAGAAAATCTGCGATCCACCTATGTGATCGAAGACCTTGGAGAAGCTGACCACTCTGCGGGTGAATCATGAGTCGCCTGCTCGCTTTCTTTGCGCTGCTGGCGGGTCTTCTGGCGCCCGCCGTTGCTCATGCGCATGCGCTGGAGCCGGGGTATCTTGAGATCTCGCAGGAGACCGACAGCGATTGGTACGTGTTCTGGCGCAAGCCGGATGTTCGCGGCGCGCCGATGGATATCAACGTTGCGCTTCCGGATGTCTGTACCGCGCCAGTTTTTGAGGCGCCAGTTTTTGACGGCCGCGCATGGACGCAGATCTGGCGCATGTCCTGCACCGAAGACCTGCGGGGCAACGCGATACGGATCGACAAACTTGAGACGCAACGTACGGACGTTTTGCTGCGGGTGGGATATCTGGACACGGTGAATATGGCGACCTTCCGCCTGACCCCCGATGCACCTGCTGTGACGCTGCCCGCGGAACAGGGGCTTATACAGACGCTCTGGCAATATGGCGTGTTGGGGTTTGAACATATCCTCGAAGGCTGGGATCACCTGCTGTTTGTCTTTGCCCTGTTGGTTCTGATCCGCAATCTGCGCCAGCTGATCTGGGCGGTGACCGCCTTCACCGTCGCGCATTCGATCACGCTGGGGCTGGCCACTTTCGGCGTGCTGAACGTCCCGGGCCCGCCGGTTGAGGCCGTGATTGCCCTGTCGATTGTATTTCTGGCGACCGAGGTTCTGCGGTCGGAGGACAAACCCAAGACATTAGCCAGTCGCTCCCCTTGGGTGATTTCCTTTGGGTTCGGCCTGCTGCACGGTCTGGGCTTTGCCGGGGCGTTGGCCGAGATTGGCCTGCCAGAACAGGACATCCCGGCGGCCTTGCTGGCCTTTAACCTCGGCGTTGAAGCGGGACAGCTGGCCTTCATCTTTGCGGTGCTGGGCGTGTTCCTGACGGTCAGGAAAGTGGCGCAAGCGGTTTGGGGCTGGTCTTTGGCGCAAGGCCCGTCGCGCCAGATCCTTGGATATCCCATCGGATGCGTCGCTGCGTTTTGGCTGGCCGAACGGCTGGCCGGATTTTGAGTGAACCATGAAAAGGAGAATGGAAAGTGAGTAAGATACTGGGGGGTGCGATGGTTCTCGCAATATTTGCGATCAGCGGCTGCGACGTGGTGGATCCGGACTGCACGCCGGAAAAAGCCGCGAAGCGTCAGGTCCAGCAGGCGACGATTGGCGTCAGCACCAACCGGTGCACACCGGCTGAGACTGCACGCGATACCGCAGGTGTCGACGGATAAGGAATTCGGATGCCCAAAACACTGAGCGCAATTTGAGTGGTGGCGAAGTGACGCCCGATATCGTCCTGATGTAACGGTAGTCACTGCCTCAGGTTTTGGAAGTCCGGATCGGTTCCCCGTTCAAACCTCGTAGACCGGGGAACCGTCAGAAATTTGTTTTGAGACGCTCGGGTGGATCGGAGGCCACATGCGCTGGAAAGGACGACGTACAAGCAAAAACATCGACGACCGACGCCATGTGTCCCGTGGCGTATCTCGTGCCGGTATGGGTGGCGCCGGATTGATTGTGGTCCTCGTGATCGGCCTGCTTTTTGGCGTTGATATCACACCGTTTCTGAGTGGCGGGGGGCAGGTCGCCCCTCCG
The DNA here is from genome assembly GCF_013032445.1 of Ruegeria arenilitoris. Lineage (GTDB taxonomy): Bacteria > Pseudomonadota > Alphaproteobacteria > Rhodobacterales > Rhodobacteraceae > Ruegeria > Ruegeria arenilitoris_F. The sequence goes on from NZ_WQCA01000033.1 coordinate 21,940, forward strand.
CAGGCAAATGCGCCCGTTCAGATTGACGATGAAACAGAGGAATTTGTGGCCGTCATCCTCGCAGATACCGAAGTGGTCTGGGGTGAGATATTCAGGGACTCGGGCATTCAATACACACCACCGGTGCTGGTCCTGTTTGCAGGCAGAACCCAATCGGCCTGCGGGCGGGCTATGTCCGCAACCGGTCCGTTCTATTGCCCGATCGACCAGCGCGTTTATCTCGATACGTCCTTCTTTCAGGTGATGGAACAGCGCCTGGGCGCGCATGGTGACTTTGCCAAAGCCTATGTCATTGCACACGAAGTGGCCCATCACGTTCAGCATAGCCTGGGACTGTTGGAGCAGGTGAACCGCGCCAAAAGTCAGGCCAGCCAGGCTGATGCGAATGCCTTGTCCGTGCGCGTGGAACTTCAGGCCGA
>NZ_WQCA01000034.1 GCF_013032445.1 Ruegeria arenilitoris
TCGCAACCACAAACCTGTCATCTAAACAAAGCCATCGGACGGCTGGTTCGAGCCCTGAGCAGACTTTTCCACAGCATTGTGCTAAAGTGCATCACACTAAAGTTGACGTTTAGCCTCTCGATAGATTGGGGGAGCGAAACATGCGAGCTTCGCGGATATTTGGCGTCATTGTAAGCTTATTTGTTTTGTTCGGTGGCGTTCCGGATGCAGCGTTTGGACAATCCGAACCCGAAGAGCGAGCCGAACTGATCCGGACCCAAAACTCGCTCACACTATTTCGAAAATTCGAGCAAGACAGCAGGCACCTCTATTTTCTACAGGCGAATGCCATCATCGCCGTTCAAGGCGGGTGGAACGAAGGTGATTTGGGCTACGGGACACATGCAGCACTGTTGGGCGAGGCAGCAGAAAGCCTGTTGTTACCCAAGTTTAAAAGGCTATCTGCACGTTTGGACACAAACGCTTATCTAAATGAAGAAGAAAAGAGACGATTGCAGGAGTCTGTCGCACAGGTTCTAGTCTTAGTCGATCTATCGCAGTCAATTTCCGACGCGTTGAAAGATGGGAACTTGGAAACAGCCATCCTGCTATACCATGACCAAGCCACGCCCATTTTCGAATCCATTTGGGCCACCAACTACACTTTGATCAGTGAAGCTGAACGTAGGCTCCCTCGTCGCTAGGAATTATCCTGCTTCTCTTTTGGCTCAGCACCATAATTGGTCTAGTGGGCAATTTTGCTTAATGCTCGGATTGCTTCTTTGTCCGCATAGCAGTCGTTTACGCCGAATGCAGTGAATGACCGCAACGAGCCCTCTTGACCGATTCTACGCGACGCACGAACGGGCGCGAACCACGTATTGCTGCCATTGGTTATGGTTAGTACGGCCCATAGCCGACATCTGCCACCCGTCTCGATGCTGCGGTTGCAACCCGCTTTGCCGACATTCGCTGCGACAGCAAAATTTGGGCGAGCCTGAATTCACAGATCGCGGACAAATCCGCCACTCCGTTCGCCGAGGACATGGCGGCAATCAGCAAACCGGACATTCAATCCAAGACTTTGCTATTCCGGCTTTGCGGACAAACGTAACCTTGGCAAATGTCTGCTCTTAAATGAGTTGTTGCTTTCTTAACCTTTGCCCTGTAGGTGAGTCGCAACGCCGCGTGTGGATGACCAAATCAGCGGCAAAGTATTCTCGCCCGTGATTCCCAGATCGTTGTCTTGAATAGCTCCTTGAGAGCAACGAAACGACGGCGGCTATTTCATACGAGCTTCCCAGTAGATTAGAGAGACCAAGTGCCGATAGCGGTGAACCGCGTTTATGGCACGAGACCAAACGCTTTTGACGACATTTGACACCCTCGGCCTTGCCGAGCCCATCCTGAAGGCCATCAAGGCTCAAGGATATTCGACCCCTACGCCCATTCAGGCCAAGGTCATTCCGCTGCTGCAATCTGAGCGCGACGTGATCGGCATTGCCCAGACCGGCACAGGAAAAACCGCCTCATTTGTATTGCCACTGTTGCATCGGATTGAGCGTGAGAGATCAAAACCCGCTCCGAAACAGTGCACGACATTGATCCTGACGCCGACGCGCGAGCTTGCGGCGCAGATCGTGGACAACATCCGCGCTTACAGCAAGTTCAGCCAGATCACGGCGACACTTGTTGTCGGTGGCGTACGCCCCGGCGGGCAGATCAAGGCTCTCAGCGGCGGTGTGGACATTGTGGTGGCAACACCCGGACGCCTGCTCGACCACCTTGGCACAGGCGTTATCAACCTGTCCGCAACCAAAGCCATTGTGGTGGATGAGGCTGATCAGATGCTGGATCTGGGCTTTCTGCCCAGCATTCGCAAGATCATGGCAAAACTGCCCGAGGCTCGCCTGACGGCACTGCTTTCGGCAACAATGCCGGGGCAGATCAGAAAACTCGCTGATGACTTCCTGAACGATCCGGCAGAGGTTCAGGTGGCGACTGCTTCAAAGCCGATTGAACGGATCGCGCAGAGCGTCCGGCATGTGGCCAAGCAGGACAAACGCCGTGTATTGGCAGACATTCTGTCGGACAAGGACGTGCGTCGCGCCGTTGTTTTCACGCGCACCAAACGCGGGGCTGACAACGTCTGCAAGTATTTGTTTGCCGCCGGGATCAACTCCGCATCCATTCACGGGAACAAAAGCCAGCCTCAGCGCGAACGCGCCATGGCGGGGTTCCGGACAGGGGCGACCACCGTCCTTGTGGCAACCGATATTGCGGCACGGGGCATCGACTTCGACGATGTGTCTCATGTGGTGAATTATGAGCTTCCGAATGTGCCGGAATCCTACGTGCATCGAATCGGCAGGACCGCTCGCGCAGGCAGAACCGGCACCGCAATTTCACTGTGTGATCGCGAAGAGATGCCCCTCCTGCGGGATATCGAAAAGCTGATCGGCAACAGGCTGCCAAATGGCGATGAAACGCAAGCCGAGCCTGCGAAACGCAGTCGGGTTGCACAACCGCAAAAGCCCTGTGCTGCCAAAATTGCGCCGTCGCCAAAACCGCGAACGGTTGGTCACGCAACGCGTCAGCGGAACGGGCACCAAAAACACAAGATCGACCCCGCCCAAGCGCAGGATGGTCTTATGCGAATGCTCTCCAATATTGGTGAGTTCACCCAACCTGCTGCCTAACGCAGCAAACAGCCCCGGCCAATCCCGGCGGGCGCACATGTCATTGAAAGGATAATCTCATGACGACCGGAACAGTAAAATGGTTCAACGAAACTAAAGGCTACGGCTTCATCGAATTGGATAACGGTAGCGGCGACGCATTCGTGCACATCAGCGCGGTTCAGCGCTCCGGCCTCGACAGCCTGAAAGAAGGCGCAAAGGTCGGCTTCGATCTGAAAGAAGACCGGATGCGCGGCAAGACGTCCGCCGAAAACCTGCAATTGCAGTAAATTGCTTTTAAGCAACTCCACTCAGCGGCCATATTGGCCGCTGAGTGGTAGATCCTGAAATCGCAAACACTGTCTTTCGCTGCTTTTCGAAGCAATGGCGCGATTGGATCTGTGTTTCCTACCCCCCTTTAGTGAACTTCATTGCAGTGGATATCTCCACCCACCCCGCAGCGAAGACAATGATGAAAGGGGTAGGTCGATGCCCAGCGAACGCGCCACTTGTGCCCAAATATCCTGCAAAAAATCCGCTTCATACCGTCACCCTTTTTGATTATCTTCAAATTCCTGCAATACTTTTTTACCCAACGCGGTGATGCGGTATGTTGTACCTTGTCCGGATTTTGGTGAATCTCGCGTAGCCAGTCCTTCCGAAACTAAGCGTTCGAGCTGAAATGTAACTCGGTCTTCGACATCGCCACTGACCAGCGACAACGTGTGCCCGCCTGATATAACCAGGGTTTTCAGAGCGGTAATGTCACTACGCGATCTCATGGCAACGCCTTTTCTTGACTGCGCTTTCGGGGTGGCTATCCGCCGATACGAACCCCTGCGACTTCACAACAACTACACTATACGGAGATGCGTAGAACGGTGCAGAGAATTTGTTAGGCCGGCTTGCATCTGCGGAATTCACACGAACTCCAACATCCTTTCCGAGCAAACAAAGTTCAATGGCCGAAATGCACCGATTGGTCCGGTTAGAACACTGCGCGGCATTGGTCAAAAAGGGCTCCCTGCCGACATCAGAGGCAACGCAGTATCAGTTGTCGCATGGCGAGAGGATACATCACGGACGGCCCAAAGGAGACATCCAGTGCACCCCTCGGATGCTGCGGCTGCTGACCGCGTTCCTGCCGTTCGCTGCGCAAGCGAAATATGGGCTTTGGTGAACTCACGGTAAGCTGACTTTGCCGTCTTTCGATCTGGAGCCTTCGCTAAAGCAGCACTTGCTCGCGGTCGCGGCATACTTATTGTTGCGTCGCGGCAAGTGTCACCAATCAGGTCATTCGCAGCCGTTGTATTTGCGTTAACGGGAACCGTACCTTCGCCGCGGCTCGGTCGGACGAGCAAGACGCGGGATATGGCAAGTATTGAAACATTGGTTTTTGCTTCGTGTTTGAACTGATTAGAAACGAGACGCCAATTTTGTGTCTTCTTGCTGTTAAGCTTTTTTGACGAGCATAATCTTGTTTTTCCGATACGGGACTTTACGCTACTGCCGAACCCGATAGCCGGAAGCAATGATCCGGTTAATGAGAAAGGCGACGGCCTGGTGCATATCCTTTTCATCGTTATTGCCGACCGCTGTTTCGTGGGCAGCAGCTGCGTCACGCAGAACTCCCACAATTTCATGTTCGGGCAGGAGCTCACGATCTTTGATTGCAAGCAAAAGCGCTTCACAAATTGAGAGTGCGGCCATTCCAGAGTGGTCTTGCCGGTCAGCCATGGTAGACGTCCTTTTTTAACAGGCGTCCAAGCAAGGAAGCGCCACAATGAATTGCATCATACTGGCATAGATTGCTGTATACTTAACTGATCGAAAGCAGTCTTGTCGTCGGATAGTTTCGCGGGCTGCTCATCGATGAAGGAAGAACACTTGCGCACTATCAAAAACAGTCCACTCACCCGAAAGCTTTCAAACTTCGTCGCTCTGACTGAGGTTGAACTTGCGGCATTGGCACGCCTGCACAAGCGTCGCAGAACCTTTGAAGCCGGACGTGACCTTGTGCATCAAGGGCAATCAGAGCAGGCTGCCTACATTCTGGCCTCGGGCTGGGTTTGTTCCTACAAAACCCAGACTGACGGGTCGCGTCAGATCGTCGATTTCCAAATACCGGGTGACTTTCTGGGCTTGCGAAGCGTTCTGCTGCACACCTCGGATCACAGCATAGAACCAATCATGGAAATCCAAGCCATTGAAGTAGTGGTGGATGATCTCCTGGAAGCATTTGCGCAAACGCCCCGGCTGGCGACAGCAATTCTTTGGGCGGTCTCTCGAGATGAAGCGATGGTGGTTGAGCACCTGGTCAACATAGGACGGCGAGATGCGGGTGAGCGCATGGCGCATTTTCTATTGGAACTTGGTGTGAGGCTGACTCAGGTCGGGATGGCAAGCAAGACGGGATACGCCTGCCCACTGACACAATACCACCTTGCCGATACGCTGGGACTGAGTGCCGTACATGTTAATCGTGTCCTACGGCAACTGCGGGAAAAGGGGCTGGTTACTTTTCAATCCGGGCAAGTGGTATTTGATGATTATGACGGACTGGTGACGTTGGCCGGTTTTGACCCCACTTATCTGGATCAGGCCGGGCCACTGTTGAAGCAATAAGTTCACCCCTTCAGCGATGCCGGGATTTTGATGATAGTTGCCTGGTTAGAGACGCCATTCGCTTCGGCAGATTTGGGATTTCACTGAAAAAGAAGCGCAAGATAAATACAGTCCGATTGCGGTACTGGATTTCCTGCGCTTCTCAAATACTCGTTAAGAACACGCCAGCAAATATCCCGCCAACACACATCACGTTGCAGGAATCCAAACATCGTTGCACTGACGCAGGTTAGTCAATTTTTGGCAGTACCTGATCCTCGGGCACTAAATGCATTTGAGATTCCAATAAAATCTCAGGTCATTGGCCGCAGACTAACATCGATCAGCGCGCGTCTGCCATTTGCACATTATTCTAAATTACAACGCCAGTACTACCGCGGCGCTTACGAGCGTGTACCGCGGCAGACTGCGCGGGGAAGATCCAACAAACTATATGGAGGACCAAGGTGAGCACGAGATCGTCCAGTTCTTTGGTGACGTTTTCAAATCCGTTCTCTTTGTCCGGCTACCCGGATGAACTTCCTGCAGGCGAGTATGAAGTAGTTGTTGAAGAAGAACTACTGCAGGGCCTGAGTTTCGAAGCATATCGAAGAACCGGAACCTACCTGACCGTTCAGGGCAAGGGCAGCAAGCCAGGCCGCACAGAAATGCGCCCAATTGACCCAGAAGATTTTGAACTGGCGCTCAAGCACGACCAGACCTTGGCTACATCTAACAATGACAGCGATGCGGCGCTTTCCCCGCAGGAGGAATAGATTATGAACACGCCCGAATGGCTTAAACCCGGAATCTACGGTGCCCTGATCGGAGGGGTTTTCGTAGGCGTCGTTGGATTTTCTTGGGGTGGATGGATGACCGGCGGTAGCGCGGACAAGATGGCCAACGCCATGTCCCGCGACAATGTAATCGCTGCGTTGGTTCCGGTCTGCGTCGACATGGCGAGAACTGACGCCCAACGCGCCGAAAAACTGACGACAATCAAAGAAGCTTCGTCTTTCAAGCAGAAGGATGCCGTCATGGCCGCTGGCTGGGCAACGGTACCAGGATCCCAAACTCCAAACAAAGATCTGGCGCAGGCCTGTATTGAGGGGCTGAACCTGGATGAATCGTAACTCAACAACTCAACTTTCGGACGACGCCGTTTGCATCAGGGCAAATCGAAAAAATCAGTACCGGTTTTGCGCTCACTTAATGGCTGCGTTGTTTGTTGTCGTCTTCAGCAGTTTGGCGAGCTCCTTTATCTCATCAAGTCCCGCATCGGCCGAAACAAATTCGATCCCGGATAACGCGCATCCCAAAAAGTATGGCGACGGTTGGAAATGCGATTTGTCCTATCGGTTGAAAGGCGAAGAATGCGTGGCCATTGTCGTGCCGGGAAATGCCTACCCCACAAACAGAACCTATGGCTCAGGGTGGGCATGTATGCATGGCTTTGTTGAAGTTGGCGGCACCTCATGCACTGAAGTGATTGTGCCTGAGGGTGGATATCTCGATCCATCAGGTGAGAGGTGGCGGTGCCTGCGTGGATACACAAGAGTAGACGATAGCTGCCAGAAAATCGTGGTGCCGGATAATGCTTACCTGACGAATAGCACTTATGGATCTGCATGGCGTTGCAACCGTGGCTACGAAAAAGACGGAGAAGCATGCGTGGCAGTAGCGGTGCCGGAAAACGCTTTTCTGAACGCATCAACCAGCGGGCGTCCCTGGACGTGCGAGCGTGGGTATTTTGAGCGCGACGGACGGTGCGATGCCGTCTTTGTGCCTGAAAATGCTTTCTACGATGACGCGATCCATGGAGTTGGATGGAAATGCGAACGTGGCTACGAGGCGTCCGGTGATCGCTGCAATGCAATCGAGCTACCGGCAAATGCCCATATCGACCGATCCGGCAATGGGTGGCAATGCCACAAAAACTATCATCGATCAGAAGGGCTGTGTGTTCTGAACCAGTGAGAATTCAGACAGAAAGCCCACTTTCCCAAACTTCACAATTTTTGCCCGTCCTTACCAAGGACGCGTGTTTCACACTCTAAAAAGGAACAAATATGAAACCCGTACCCATTGCGTCGGATGCCAAGCAGTTCATTGCCAGCGATGCGCAAAAGCTGGCGCCTGAACAAGCAGTTTTTCCGGAGCTTCACCGCAAGACACTCGTGACAGATACACCGACTGCAATTGTGTATTGCGAAGGAAACTTCGCAAAGATCGATGGCAAGACGGCTAATGGTCTCGTTCGACATTCACAGGCCTATCGCGTTCTTTCGGTGATCGACAGCACGTATGGCGGTTGTGACAGTGGCAAAGTGCTTGATAATATCGCAAATCAGGTTCCCATCTTCGATGATCTTGATGCCGCCGTCGCTAATGAAGCTACGATCCCCGACACTTTTATTTACGGAATGGCGCCGGCCAGCGGCAGAATGTCCCTTGAGGATCGCGAAGTTGTTTTGGATGCGATAACGCTCGGAATGAACATCGTCAGTGGGCTGCATGAATTTCTTAGCGATGACAAGGAGCTCGCCGGATTTGCCAAAATTCACGATGTCACGATACGCGACATTCGCAAGCCGCGGCCAAATCCCGACCTGCGCCTGTTAGATGGCAGTATTGGAGACGTCCAGGCGATCCGCATCGCGGTGTTCGGCACCGATTGTGCAATTGGAAAGCGTACAACCGCGACAATCCTGACAGGCGCACTTAACGCGCATGGGATCAAAACAGTTTTGGTCGGCACCGGCCAAACTGGCTTGATGCAGGGCGCCAAGTATGGTGTCGCGATGGATTCGGTGCCGCCGCAATTTTGTTGTGGCGAACTTGAGCGCGCTGTCGTTTCGGCATCCGAGGGTGAGCACCCGGATGTAATAGTGATCGAGGGCCAGGGCGCGCTAAGCCATCCGGCTTTTTGCACATCAGCCTTCATTCTGCGAGGCAGTCAGCCACATGCAGTTATTCTTCAACACGCGCCCAAACGAAAACGTCGATGTGATTTCCCCAACATGACTATGCCCGCCCCTTGCGATGAAATCACCCTGATCGAGGCTTTTGCGAACACAGAGGTAATTGGCATGACGATCAACCATGAAGGAATGAATGATGTTGAGATTTCAAAGGCCATCACAGACTACAACTGCAAATTGTATCTCCCGGTCACTGACGCATTGAACCGTCCTCCAAAAAACTTGGTGAATATGGTTCTATCTGCTTTTCCGCGCTTGCAACCCGTACGTGTTACGACGATTGAATGAGCAAGCTGCGTATCGACGTTGATCTGGACAAAATTCGGTACAACACACGGTTCCTGGTCGACCACCTTAGACCCCGCGGAGTCACGGTGACAGGTGTGACAAAAGCCGTTTGCGGTCATCCTGAGATTGCGAATGCTATGCTTGAAGGTGGCGTGACAGGGCTGGCGGACGCGCGGATCAGCAATATCATGCGTATGCGCGATGCTGGAATCTCGTGCTCCATATCCTTGATCCGAACGCCCATGCTGAGCCAGGTCGCGCAAGTCCTTGATAACTGCGATGTCAGCTTCAACACTGAGATGGACATTATCGCCAGCCTGGCCATCGAGGCGCTGGGGAAGAACATGACTCACAATATTATCCTGATGGTGGAAATGGGGGATATGCGGGATGGCATCTTGCCTGAACACCTTGAAAGCACTGTGTCTCAAATTCTTAGAATGGAAGGGATTTCTCTGAAGGGGATTGGCGCAAATTTTGCCTGTCTGGGTCATGTGGCACCTTCTGCAGGAGCAATGGAATTGCTTTCTTCGCTTGCCGCCGACACCGAACTTGCAAGTGGACCCGCTCTGGAAACAGTGTCAGGCGGCGGCTCTGCCAGTTTGCCATGGGCGCTTGGCAAGGGGGCGACCGGAAAGATCAACAACCTGCGTCTGGGTGAGGCCATCCTGCTGGGTACCGATCCCGTTTCGGGATACGCGATCGACGGGCTTTACACAGATGTTTTTACGCTTTGGGCGGAAGTGATCGAAACGAAGACCAAATCAAATCCAAATCCCTTGCAAATGAATTATCCTATACCTTCAATGCAGTGTGTGACTTTAGGCAGTCCTTCGAATACTCGGTCGATCCTTGCGATCGGACTCCAGGACACTGATGCGGCGGGTCTAATATTCCCTGCTGGCGTCACGTTCGTCGGAGCCACCAGTGATCATATCGTTGTAGAAAACACCAATTGGCTGCTTCGCCCTGGTGGCGAGGTGAAGCTGAGAATGAAGTATAGCGCGCTCTCGCGCGGCATGGCTGCACCCGATGTAGCAAAAGTCTTCCATGGTGATAGCGCTTTGGTTGACTGCAACGCAGCGAACACTGATCGCCCATACTCGAATCGAAAATAGCGCGCCAAGGTGCCGCCGCCTCGGTTCTGCTTCAGCCATCCGTCTTATTCTACGGCTTTACGTAGTAAATGAGGCACCCAATCCCTATATTGGACGTAGCCGCATTCACTTTTCACACCCTATCTGGGCTCGTGGGTGTTGCGGACAATCAAAGGATCAAAATGATGTCTTTCAAAGACCTGACGACCAGAGCGGCTGCCGCACTGAAGGAAAACGATGCGGACGCGCCGAAAAAAGAAGTTACGTCTGAAGCGCCTGACGTCGTCCCCGAAAAACCAAAGCCTAAACCTCAAAACTGATAATACCCTGCCGGGAGTGGGTGGCTTGTTCTTGTCTGCATCTCCGAGCGAGCGGTATCAGCAAAGGAGAATTACCCAAATGAACCAGATAATCAGCAAGACAATCGCAGTCTTTTCCAGGCCGTTTACTTTCCCTGGCTTCGACGAATTACTCCCGGCAGGCGAGTACGACATAGAAACTGAGCTTTCCGCACCACCAGATTATTCGGACCCAGAAGCCTGGAAGGCCTCGGTGTTAATCTGTCTGCATCCACGGAAATCTTACCCCGGTCTGGCGCGTACCTTGACCGTTTCTCTTACTGATTTGGAGAGAGCCCGCGCAAAGGATAAATTGTCTTCAAAGCAGTTGTCGCAGTTCTTGCTCGACCAACTTTTGGCCGATCCCATGGTGCAATTGATTATGGAAGCGGATGGCGTTTCAGAGACTCAACTTCGGCACCTCTACTCGGAGTCGCTCATCTCTGAGGCAGACGACATATCATCAGATCAACGAGCCCTACCGCGTGGATGCGGAAACGGTTCTCGGTATACTTTCGCTGTCCAAGCTGCTGAGAACGAAGGAATGCCGGTTCGTCCTATTAAAACCCCTCGGATTACAGGCCGTCCCATTGGACAGACTGAAATGGGCAGCTCCTTCAATCTCAAGGCTTAGGGCTCGGAACTTTCTTTTCCAGTCGCTGTATAAACCAAAACAGAAATCGAGGCTAAGAACTGATGGAAGACTCCGACGACGAAGCAGATACGATCATGGCTCGCGCCCACAATGACGTGCCGCAAGAACGCCCGTGTCTTCGTTGCAGAACTCCATTCTGGAGCGAAGGGTTCGGAGAGCGGATTTGTCGACGCTGCAAGGGGTTGAACGCGTGGCGAAATGGCGTATCGGAAAGCCCTGGGTTTGCTCGGCGTCGCTGATGTACTGACATGTAGTGGTTCCGATGTGATCTGACAGTTGGCCGTTTTTCCTGTGGTGTATGCCAGATTAAGTTTGGTTCCGGATCTTTTCCTTCCTGATCTCTTTGCTCTCGATCATGGTCTGGAAGGGTATTCTTCTGCAACACATTTTGCCCTGATGAGTGTGCTCTTGGTTGTAGTGGTGCAGCCATTCTTCCAGATCGGCTTGCAGCGAAATCTGCGCCGCGAGCGCACGCAATACAATTATGCTATGTCCGAGTTGGACTCGGAGTTGCCATGCCGTCGTGCGGCGAGATGCTCGGTTTCAGGCCATTCTGAACGTCCGCTCTCACTGTCCTGGCACCATCTCATCGCACTGGCGGCGAATGGCCGGATCCCGCCCTTGGTGCAGGATATCGAGGTTGCGATGCGCAGACTGCAGAAGTTGGGGTCCGCGACGTGAATTCACGCTATGTCCCGCAACTCGGTCGTTGCGCGGATTTTTCAGAATGGCGGCTCTTGGAACTGATCAGACATTGATAAAACTCGAACCAATTTCTGCTCTATGTCTTTAGAACTTGCTGATAGAGTTGCCCCCATCGGTTAGCATCGCACTTCCGGTCACGAAAGAAGCGTCGTCCGACAGAAGAAACTGGGCTGCTGCCGCAATTTCGGAGGGTTCAGCCATGCGTTTAAGTGCATGAAGCCCTCTGACAACTTCATGGAAAGAGGCGTCTTCACCTGCCATAGGGGTCATCGTTCCACCGGGCAGAAGTGCATTAACATTGATGCCCTCGGAGCCATGTTCAGCCGCCAGGACTTGTGCCATGCCGATCAAGCCTGCCTTCGCAGCAGCGTAGGCTCCCATTCCTGGAAGACCAACAGTGTGCCCGACAAATGACGAAGTAAACACAATGGAACCACCACCTCTCTTGCGCAGCGCTGGAACCTGAAACTTTGCAGCGAAAAAACCACTGCTCAGGTTAACAGCTATCACTTTGTGCCAGTTGTCACTTCCCATATCTGGAATTGAACCCATGTCGCCAGTGATGCCGGCGTTGTTGAATGCTCCGTCTAAGCCACCAAAACTCTTTTCCGACAATTTAACGAGCGCACAAGCGTAAGCCTTGTCCGTGACATCGCCTGCAAGCGAAACGGCGTTACCGTTATCTTGCCGTATCTGCCCAACAATCTCATCTAGTTGAGTCTTACGACGGGCGCCCAGAACAACGTTTGCTCCGCTTTTGGCAAAGAGAAAAGCGGCAGCAGCGCCGATCCCGCTGCTCGCGCCAGTGATGATGATGGTTTTGTTTTCGAGTTTCATTGCCATGCCTTTCCATATTTGCATGACACTCCACTAAGGTGGCGACGAACTGTTCTTCGACCCGATTCATGCGCATGCCCAACTGGCAGAAATGAAAGCGCAAGATTCGGGTCGGCACGATGACAGAAAGACTTACGCTTTATTGCCACAAGCGAGTTGTGCGCAAAAAATCATTTTAGAACAGATCCTTAAGAAAACTCACTGATGGGCGCGTCACAAAAGCCGACCGACAATCGTCACTAGTGCATAGGATAGTCAAACAAAGGAAAGTAACGATGAGTACTTCAACTACGACTCAATATGAACAGACGATCCCCGAAGTACTCCAGACGATGGCCAGCGTGCATCAGGTGCTCGACAACCATGGCCTTGATCTGAAAGTCCGCCACCTCGTTCAACTTCGGGCATCTCAGATTAATCGCTGCGGTTTCTGCATCAAAATGCACACGAAAGAGGCTCGGCAAAACGGTGAGACCAGCGGACGGCTGGACAGGGTGATTGCCTGGGACCAGGTGAGCGATTTCACCGATGCGGAGAAAGCGGCGCTGGAATGGACCGAGGCACTGACAAACCTGCACTTGAAATCAGACCTTGCGGCCATGCGCGCACGTTTGAGCAGGCATTTTTCCGACTCTGAAATCGGCGCTCTGACTGCTGAAATTGCCATGATCAATCTGTGGAACCGGATCAATGTATCAAAGCACTGAACTCACAAAGTCAGAACTTGAAGCTTTCGAAAGTATGCGTCCAAGGTTGTCGGGCCTCGCTTACAGAATTCTGGGGTCTCTAAGCGATGCTCAGGATGCGGTACAAGACACGTTTCTCAAATGGGCGGGCACGAACCGTGCAGCGATTGAGAATCCAAGTGGTTGGCTTGTCACCGCCTGCACTCGGCGCTGCATTGACATGCGACGCTCGGGCGACCGGGCACGCATGGACTACGTGGGCGCCTGGTTGCCGGAACCGATACAGATTTCCAGCGAGAACGATGCAGAGAAGGAAGCGGAGTTAACTTCCAGTCTTTCGATGGCATTCCTGATGATGCTGGAACGATTGACCCCGAAAGAACGTGCGGCTTTCCTGCTTCACGACATTTTTGAGATGTCTCATGCCGCTGTCGCGGAAACGCTCGACACCTCAGAAGCCAGCAGCAGAAAGCTGGTATCTCGGGCGCGCGGAAATGTCGGTCGTGCGGTTACACGTCACAAAGCTTCCCCAGAGCGGCAGATGGCTTTTCTGTCGGCGTTTAAAGCGGCCGTGATGGAGGGTCGGATCGATGATCTGTCCCAGATGCTGGCAGCAGATGCTCGTCTGAGCGCAGATGGCGGAGGCAAGGTCCCGGCAATACTCGAAGCGATCGAAGGGGCCGTCCCACTCTGCAACTTCGTCTCCTCCAAGCTGCACCGATACTGGGTCGATCACGAATGGGTGCTCGTCAATCTAAACGGCATGCATGGTGCCTTGATAAATCTCGGGGATACGACAACGGCGGCGCTCTCCTTTGCCTTCGACGATGAGGAGAAAGTTCAGGAAATCTACATCGTCCGAAACCCAGACAAACTCACCCATCTCGACGCGGTTCATATCCACTGATCCGCACAACCGGAGAATATCCATGCGAAACCTTATCCAAGCCATAGGAGCCATTGCGATGGTCACACTTTCAACCGACTCGGCTTTGGCCGGTGGAATTCAAATCGTCAATCCTCCAGCGCTCTACGATCCTGCGCCAAACGGATACAGTCACGCGCTGTTCTCGAACGACCTTGTGTTCATAGCGGGTCAAGGCGGTGAGAACCAGAAAGGCGATCTCGCCCCCGATTTCGAGACGCAGGTCGCCCAAGCCTACCAGAACCTGGCCACAGCGCTTGCGGCTGCTGGGGCTGGTCCCGAGCAAGTGGTTAAACTCACCACCTACGTCGTTGATCACGATCAGACGAAATTGGCAGTGTTAACACGTCAACTCAAATCGGCCTTCGGAAACCACCTGCCGACGCAAACGCTAGTGCCGGTACCAAGGCTTGCCCTCGACGGAATGCTCTTCGAGGTCGATGCTATTGCCGTTCTGGATTCTGGCAACTTGCAGCGCTGACTAGTCCAGCCGCAACTGAAATCGTTGGGAGGCACTGTGCCGGTGCCTCTCTATCAAGCGAAGGGCTCGCGCCTCAGTCCTCAGTTGTCCTCAGAGACATGTTGATGCCACATGTCGGTGACGATTTCCCAGCCATCGTCCTCGGGACGCAGGACAAACAGGTAGGTTCCTGTGGCATCCATCCCGACGGTTTCGATTTTTGCCTCAACGAAACCGATCATGACCGCCAAGGTCTCATCGTCCGAGACGTATAGGTGGTCAATCGTATGGGTAACATCGCCTTTGTTGGCAGTGACAAACTCGAACAGATCCCGTGGGCCCTCCAAACCCTGACGCACAGGTTTGCCTTGTTCGATCCAAAGTGTGTCTTCGGAATAGAGCGACACCAACCCAGCCGCGTCGTGATTGGCAGCGAAGGCGTTGAACTGGTCGTTTAGAGTATTGAGGCTGGTGGTTGCGTCATCCGCAACGGCTATGCCCGCCGACAACAAAACGGCTGCGACAGTGGTCATCATTCGCATAGTGCGTTCCTTTTTTTGGATAGGTGTTAGGAAATTGGATCGGAGTCAGGGCGCGCGAAGATCACCTCTCGCGTGATCTGCCAGCGGTCTTCTTCGAAAATCAGATCGATACTGAGTTCAAGCACTTTGCGGGCATCGCCGATTAGCACGCGTCGGGTGATCAGGACGTGTCCTTGGTTTCCATTGGCTTCTACCGCGTTGAACCGGGCCCATTTGTGATCATTCGGGTTGGTGTCTTTGACCGAGCTGGCCATCAGATCCATGAACCCGGGTTTGTCAAAACGAGCCAATCCGCCACTGATGTCCAGCATCAGGATTTGCATGTCTTTGTGATAAACGCGGTCCAGACCGCTGGCATCGCCGTGGACCGCGACATTCATCAGGTCCTCAATCGCGGCGCGTACGCCTGTTTTTGTTCTGTCTGCCATAGCCGATCTCCTTCAGGCATGGGTGCCGTTGACCGGGAAGTCATCTGACAACCCGCGTAGGAACCGGATACCCATCACAAGGCTTGTCAGACTGGGACGGGCAAACGGGACGTTCGAGATATCGACGATCTGCAGAACGCCCTGATCGTTGATGACAAACAGACCGGGCTCGGCAAACGGCCCTTCAACATCCATCCCATTGCGCGGCCCGGAGATGTACAGACCCAGCGTCTGCATCTGCTCAACGCTCAGACCATAGCCGATATCGAAGGTTGGTGAGACCTCTAGCCTCTGGGTCGTTGCACGCTCTGCGCTGTCGGCCGAGACCGCCAGGACATCGACGCCCAAAGCGTTCAGGTCAGGGAGCGCGCTGTTCAAATCTCGCAAGTAGGTGGTGCAAAGCGGGCAGTGTTTGCCGCGATAGACGATGGTCAACATCCAGTCGTACCCGTCCCGGGGTGTGGACAGGCTTCGGATGCCACCACCAAGCACAGGTATATCGATCGCCGGAAATGCCTTTCCGACGGCAGGTTTGGGGCTGGTCATAAGGAGCCTTTCTGATTATATATCGAGTGATAAATAATTATCGCGACAGCGCGAGAGTCAAGGAATTATATATTGACCGATACAAAAAAATTAGGCCGCCCAAGAAACTTCGATTACGACGAAGCCCTTATGCAGGCGATGTCGGTCTTCTGGACCAAGGGGTATGACGGGGCGTCGCTGCGTGACCTGACGCAGGCGATGGGGATTACCGGGCCAAGTCTTTATGCGGCCTTCGGTGACAAGCGAGAGCTGTATCTCAAAACCATCGATCTTTATGCGGACGTGGATGGCTGTGCACCCGTCGTGGCCTTTGAAACCGAGGAAGATATCACCAAGGCCATCAAGGGGTTTCTGTCCGAGGTTGTGCACTATGCCACCGAACATGAAAGCGGTGCAAAAGGGTGCTTTCTTGCTTCAAGCGTTGTCACGATGGTCGGCCAGGTCGAAGGCGTAGCCGAACGCGTCGAGGCGGCGATTGACGACACCGAAAAACGCCTTGCCGCTCGCTTCGACCGGGAAATCGAAAAAGGCACGTTACCGGCAGATTTTCCGTCCCGTGAACGGGCAGCTCTTCTCTACGATTTGAGACAAGGTTACATGTTCAGAGGGCGCGCAGGTTGGAGTGGCGAGCGCATGCAGCAAGACCTCGATTCCAGAGTTCAGATGCTGCTGACTTAGGTCTTGTCAGAAGAACTTGGCTTGAGGCGGGCAAGGCGGTTGCGTAGCTTTTGTCCATGACCAGACCCGCCTCTTTCAAGTATTTCAAAACCAGTCCCGAGATCATCCGTCTTGCAGTGATGCTGTACATCCGTTTCCCGCTCTCGCTTCGGAATGTCGAAGATTTGTTGCACGAGCGAGGCATCGACGTGATCCACGAAACTGTCCGGTATTGGTGTAACAGGTTTGGCCCAATGTTTGCTGCTGAGATCCGAAGAAAGCGGGTGCAGCAGTTGAGAGCATACTCCAAATGGAAGTGGCACGTGGACGAGGTTTTCGTCGAGGTGAATGGCAAGCGGCATTATCTTTGGCGGGCTGTTGATCAAGAAGGTGAGGTGCTGGAAGCCGTTGTCACCAAATGTCGAAACAAAGATGCAGCACTGAAATTCCTCAAGAAATTGATGAAGCGTCACGGTCGACCGGAAAACGTCACGGATCGCTTCGCATCGTATCGGGCCGCTTTCAGAGAGCTTGGTGCTGCCAAAAAACAGCAGACGGGCAGGTGGCTCAACAACCGCGTTGAGAATTCACACCTTCCTTTCCGACGACGCGAACGCGCGATGCAACGGTTCAGGCGCATGCGAAGTTTGCAGAAATTCGCATCCGTCCATTCCTCCGTCTACAACCATTTCAACCAGGAAAGATCGCTCGCCAGCAGAGATACCTTCAAGCTGACACGCACCGCCGCTCTTGCCGAGTGGCGCTGTCTTTGTGCCGAATAAAGGGTAGCCTTACTGGCCTAGCTGAGACTGGTTCGAATTTGTCTGACAGCACCTCAGGTTTGCGTCACTCGCAAGAAAGCGCACGCCCGATAAGACGGCATCGATTACGGGATTCTCCTTCTGAATTTATTGCGTCCATCGACCAGCCACCACTTGATTCCCGGGTCAACATTAAGAAGCCGAAATCGCTGTTGCTGACTACTGTACTTGCCAGGCTGCCAGCAACTTTAACGTTGGTGGCAATGTCGGTGGGCATAGGATCAAGCTGCGTTCCTCCATTGCCGCTTATCCCCTGCACCGGCCCGTCCAGTAAATCGATCGCCTGAAAGGCGTGGATATGGCCTGACAAAATAAGGTTGACTGTTTCTGGAATGACCCCGCTGAGCGCGGCCCGCTGTGTTTCGTCACCATCAATCAGCTCTCCAAACGCGTGCATGTTCACCCAAAGAGGTCGGTGCGTGAGAAGCCAAGTTTCGCCGCTGGATTTCTCAAACAGGCCACTTGCCATTCGTTCGTAGACGTCTGCCAAGTCGGGGCTGCTTTGCGGTGCCGGACCAGCCGAGGAATCGAAGGAAATCAGATCAAGACCATCAACGGAAGCGATCCATGGTAGGGTTACTGCGGGACAACTCAAGGGAACGGACCCGGTTTCGAAATACCGGAACCACCCTTTGTCGCCGCGTCCACAGTTTTCGTGATTGCCCCTCAAGAAGACAAACGGGACGCGCCCGAGCAGACTGCCCGCCGGGTCCAGCCAATCCGCGGACCAGGATTTGAAGGTGTCACCATAAGGAGATCCGCCGCATTTTTCTGGGTCCAGGCATTCCGATGCCCGATACAGGTAGTCACCAACATGGATAACCAAATCCGGCGATCTTGATGCGATTTCCTCTAGGATGGCATTCAAGGGCCAGGCGGACGGATCATTGCAATTCTGTACTCTAGCGCCGCGAATACGGCACCCAGTATCACCGATCACTGCGATGCGTTGCACGTTTGGATTGAGGGTTGGTAGCGCGTTTTCATCAAGCATTATTTTTTGTGCCAGTTTTGGCGCGCGGTATCCGCAAACCAAATTAGGAAACTGGTCCTCTGGCATCGCTCGCTTTTTCATCGCAACAGCCTGACCATCGATTTGCAACAAAGGGCAATCAAGTGACGCAGAGATTGCTCTTACAATGATTTGATCATCGGGTCCGAGTTGTACCCAACCATGCAAAACGTCAGCTTTGGAAGACAAAACCGTTAAACACAGCCAAACCCATGTCGCGAAAACGAGTGAAGCGGTTTTGGTCAAAATGCCGACCCCTTTGTTGGAAAATGCGACAAGCTTAGGTATGAGGCACCGTAAGTCCAGTGAATTTCAAATCCTGCTGACGCAAGCGGAACAACAGGAACTCAGTTCAGAACTGCCGCTATAGTGCTTATTTGCGTCAGCGCCTGATGCCTCTCTCGGTGTACTTCACAAAACAGTCTTCGGCGCGCATATTATATCCGTTGCATCGTAAGCCGAAACTGGCGACTTCCAAAGTCAATAGCGATTTTTCGTGTTGTGTATTGAGTTAGAGGTTATGGAAAGAGCTCTTTGCCGAAGCACGCGCTGTCCTGACGGACTGCCCGGATCCAAGCGAAATTGAAACGGCAACCTTTATCTACTGTCTTAACTGGTCAATATCCGGAACGCAGGATTTTCGGTTTTCGGGTAACTCCGTGGCTCCATCCACGCGTTTCTGGAAAACGTTGTGATGAAGTAGCTTAATTTTCGGATGCGTCAGCGCCCCGACGACTTCGAATGGCCAGGCGCTCCGTGACAAAGGCTTGCCGAGTTTTCGGGCCTCTGCCTGAATTGAAATCGTGTTTTTTATCCAATCTAGATCGCCATGGGCAACAAGCTGTACCTTTTTGGTTTCCGCGACGAACGAATTGAAAGAAACGTCACCCGCATCGATTTCGACTGGCACGGCCAGGCAGGTGATCTTGCTATACCCTTTTCTCAGCTCTTCGGAAAATAACCAGGGAAAGATGCCCAGCCCGGAAAATTCCAGAAGACTGGTTGATATACCGCCATTTGACATCAGGATAGAGGCAGAGCCTTTCATCGAGTTTATGTAGGCGTCTGGCGAGCGTCTGTTTCCGGTAAGTCCAAAACTTCCATGAAGCCGCCCGACTGCCGAATATTTGGTATTAAACTCACTAAACAGGGTTGCCAGATTCCAATCCTTTATTGTGCCCTGAATTGAAAGCAACTGCGGGCTCTTCACCATATTCATTTTCGCCGTAGCAGAGAAATGACCGCCATCATAGGCGACATCGATAGGCCCAAGCTGGGCAAGACCATTCATTGCCTTCAGATGGCTGGACAAACTGGTTATTGCCCGTTCGCCCTCGATTTTCTTGATGTCAATGGACACATCGACATCCTGATCGAGCAGAAAATCTTCTAGCTCAATAAGATCGGTAAGTTTCCCTTTCGACGCATCGCGTTTTGCGCCCCTGGTACCGGGTTGGCGAAAGCGTGTTGCGATGCTTGTAACAATGGCAACAGCGTTTTTGACGTCCTGGAACGCGATGCGCTGGCTGGAAATCCTGCCTTGGGTCAGAGGACGCGCACCAGCCGTGGATGTCTCTAGTTTGGCGCTCAGTTCAGACTTGCCGGAAGTCAGCGCAATTTCACTTGAGAAGTCGTCTTGATTTCCGTTCGCGGACACGCTGACCTTTAACGGTCCGGTGTTGACTGATTTCTGGCCGATGGCCGCCAGAAATTGGACGCTGTCTTTGACAGCCAGATTGAAATCGAAGGACAGGTTCTCAAAGTCATTTACATTGCCGAGTTTGGCCTTGGTCCTCAGTTCCCAAATTTCGGTATCAACTGTCTGCGCATCGAATTCGTTGAGACTAAGGTACCCCTGTAAATCATCCACCGAAAAGCTGCCTTCAACGCCACCTAGAGACTTGGCAGTGAGGTCTCGGAAGAACAGCGATGACGGTATCGACATCGTGCCGCTAAAGTCGATCTCTTTAAGGCGCAACAAGTCTTTGATGTTGCCATTGGCAATAAAATAGGGTCGATCATGCGGTCCTGCCTGCAACGCGATGTTTTCCAACATCAGGTTACCGTTGTCAGCACGAAACAAGCGGCCAAATCGAACCGGACCGATCTGCTTTAGCTCGTTGTCAAACGCGTTTGTCGTGAGCGTCAGATCCTTAAATTCCAGCGCGTCGTCTGTACCGACGATGCGGGTCGAAAGTCCGGTCAGTTTTAAGTTCTTCAGATCCGTGGCTGTTTCAGGTGGGTCGCCCTGCGGATAAAAGCGCCCGTCGATAGCAATATCGATGCCTTCGAAACCGATCAGGTCATCGACGGAGCCCGTGGCAGTTAGAAATTGACCGTTCGAAAGGTTCAATGATGTGCTGAAATCCGAGACCTTCAGTATTGGGTTTTGGTTTTTCAAATCGGCCGCCAAAGTCGCCTGACCTTCTATATCACGGTCGAGTCGAAGAAGTTCGAGAAGATCGCCAATTTCACCAGTATCCAACGTCAGTTTGCCTTCGAAACCACCACCGTTTTGCGTGGTGATGGGGCTTCCGTTGAAACCGAGAGTCATCGCACCGAAGTTTGCATCTGTCGTGAAGGGTTGGCCTAGTGGATAGTCGCCATTGATCTGAAAGCTCTGCCCGTTCACGGTTCCGCGGCTTGTGACCGTTGCACCAGAATTATCGCCCAGTTGATCCAAGTGCAGGTTTGTCAACTTGAAATCGAATTCGAAACCTGTTGTCTCATTGTCTACGATGAGGTCAACCGAAGTGAAAGTCACAGTTTTGTCGCTCAGGAAATCCAGAATACCATCCGTGTCATTCTGTATCCCCAACGCGGTCGTTCTGACCTCAGGCCGATTGTCCGCTACCCAGCTTTGCGTCCCAGCTGTGTCGGTCAGCAGTTGAACGTTAAGACCGTCGATGACCAAGTTGTCGATATCAATCTGGCCCGATACCAACGCTGGGAAGTTGAATTCCAGTTCCAGAACCTCCAATGCTGCTAGGTTCACATGTTCAATAGTCTCGCTGGGCACTTCGATTTTGGTTGCGCGAACGTGACTTGTCGCACCCAGAATGATGCTGACATCCCCTTTAATATACACCGCCTGACCGACTTGTTCTGAAAGTATCTTCTCCAAAATCGGAGTTCGAAGCCCGGAGAAAACAGGCAAAGCTAAAGCGGACCAGATAAGCACGAAAACGAGAGCGGCGAGCAGTGCGGCGCGTCTTGTTATGCGCAAAATCGCCGTCATAGAATCCCGCCACCTTTGCCGTGCATCACCAACATCCTTGAAAATATCTGCTCTGAGAGGGTACCGAACGGCGCCGCGTGAAGAAACTAAATTGAGCTGCGTTGGAAAACGTCCCAAATGATTGGCTGAATGGCCAGTGGGTCTTGTCAGGGTCTTGTCAGATTAACTTTACTTGAGCGGGGCAGGGCGAGTGCGTAGCGTTTGG
>NZ_WQCA01000035.1 GCF_013032445.1 Ruegeria arenilitoris
CCATCATGCAACGCTGGCCCGAGAGCATCTCCAAAGGCGCTGAATTCACCATGCCGGTTGCAAGGTAACCGTCTGGTTGGGAGGAGGAACCATGCAAAAACCTGAAGACGAAAAACTGGAAGGTGGGCCTCTTTCGGGGATCACGGTACTGGATTTCTCGCGTGTGTTGGCAGGGCCATATTGCACAATGGTGTTGGCTGATCTCGGCGCACGCGTGATCAAGGTGGAAAAGTTTGGGACAGGCGACGACACACGCGCCTTCCCCCCGTTTATTGACGCTGAAAGCGCATATTTCATGTGTTTCAACCGCGGCAAGGAAAGCATCGTTCTGGATGTGAAATCGCCCCGGGATCGTGAGCTTCTGGAACGTTTGTTGGACACCTCGGATGTGCTGGTGGAAAACTTCCGCCCCGGCGTCATGGACCGTTTGGGATATGGTGCAGAACGTCTGGCCAAGACGCATCCGCATCTTATCTATGCATCGATTTCGGGCTTTGGCCATTCCGGCCCGATGACCGATCTTCCCGGCTATGACATGGTGGTTCAGGCCATGGGCGGCGTCATGAGCCTGACCGGCTGGCCCGGTGAACAACCCGCTCGTGTCGGCACCAGCTTTGGCGATTTGGGCGCGGCCCTGTTCGGCGTGATCGGCATTCTGTCAGCGCTGTACAAACGCACCAAGAACGCACAAGGCGAGCGGGTGGATATCGGCATGCTCGATTGTCAGGCCGCGCTGATGGAGACGGCTCTGGCGCGCTATGACGTCGAGAATGTTGTGCCGACACGTACTGGCGACTGCCACCCGTCGCTGGCACCGTTCGAGACCTTCCAGGCCGCAGATGAACGCTTTGTGATTGCGGCAGGGAATGACCAGTTGTTCCTATTGATGGCCGACGCTCTGGAGGCTCCGGAGCTGGCTCTGGATCCAGACTTTGCAAGCAACGACTTGCGCGTGCGAAACCGCCCCAAAATGGTCGCAGCCATTGATGCGGTAACTTCGAAAAAACCGGTTGAGCATTGGTTGGATGCATTGAATGAAGCCGGTGTCCCCTGCGCACCGATCAACACGATTGATCGCCTGTTGGATCATCCGCAGCTTCTGTCGCGCAACATGATCGTTCAGGTCGAAGGTCAAGGTAAGAAACCGTTCCGCACTGCGGGCAATCCCATCAAGCTCTCGGCTTACAAAGACATGGATCCCACCGAGCCGCAGGTCGCGCCGGGGTTGAACGAGCACCGCGAGGCTATTCTGGCCGAAAAGATGGCCGGGTTCGAAGCCTATGACCACAACGTCTCGGCCAAGACGCGCCAGGACACTGAAGCGCCCGCCGAGGGTACGAACTGGACCGAGTTTGGTCTGAAAAGCTGAAGCACATTCCAGGAGAAAACTCATGACGACCAGCAAGGCCAAAGCCAAGGCAAAACCTGTCAGCATCAACACCGAAGCACTTGTAGTAGAAACCGAAAAGAAACCAGTTCGAACCACACTTGAAGAGATCATTGTCGAGCGTCGCGAAAGCGTCGGCCTGATCACTCTGAACCGGCCCAAAAGCTTGAATGCACTTAACCTTCAATTGGCTTCCGAAGTCATGCAGACTTTGAAAGAGTTTGACGCGGATGATCGGATCGGTGCCGTAGTCATCACCGGCAGCCCGCGCGCCTTTGCAGCCGGCGCCGATATCGAGGAAATGGCGGAAAAGCACCTGGTGGACCTGTTGGCAAATGACATTTTTGCCGATTGGGATCAGATGCGCTTTATCAAAAAGCCGGTGATCGCGGCGGTTAGCGGTTTTGCCCTGGGGGGCGGATTCGAACTGGCCCTTATGTGTGACTTCATCATCGCCAGCAATGACGCACAATTCGGGCTGCCTGAAATCAAACTGGGTATTCTGCCGGGTATTGGTGGGTCGCAACGTTTGACCAAGTCGATTGGCAAAGCTTTGGCCATGGATTTGATCCTGACCGGGCGCACGATCGGTGTGGATGAGGCCAAAAGCGCCGGAATCGTGGCCCGTGTGGTGCCAACCGAAGACCTGCTGCAAACCGCCTTGGAGGCCGCCCATCAGATTGGGGGTCTGAATGCCCCTGCCGTGGCCATGGCCAAGGAAGCGGTCAACAATGCGCTTGAAACAGGTCTTTCGGCCGGTGTGCTGCATGAACGCCGCTTGTTCCAAGCTGCCTTTGCGACCGACGGTCAAAAGGAAGGCATGGCTGCATTCATCGCAAAACGCGCCCCTGTATTCCTTAACCGTTAACGGCAGTACAGAGACGTGACCTACGTTGTAGTCGAAAAGCAAGGCCGAGCCGGGGTGGTAGGCCTGGACCGGCCAAAGGCGATGAACGCGCTGAACCTCGAGATGATCCGGGACATAGATGCTGCGCTTAGCAAGTTTCAGGATGATCCAGCGGTTCACTGTGTCGTCCTTCAATCGAACCATGATCGGGCCTTCTGCGCAGGCGGAGATATGCGCAGGGTCAGAGAGTTAAGCCTGGAAGGCAAATTCGACGAAGCCGAGCGTTTCTTTGAAGAAGAATACGCTCTGATCGAACGGATATCACAATACTCAAAACCCTATATCTCGCTAATTGACGGGATATGTATGGGCGGTGGAATGGGCCTTTCGGTTCATGGCGCCTACCGGATAGCGACCGAACGCGCGGTATTTGCCATGCCGGAAACAGCCATCGGATTTATTCCCGATGTGGGAGGAAGTTATTTTCTTTCGCGAATGCCGCACTACGCCGGGATTTGGATGGGGCTGACAGGCGCTTCTGTTCGCGGCTTTGATGCTCATGGGCTTGGTGTTTCGACGCATATGACCGAAGCAAAGTCCTTGCCTGAGCTTCGCGGCGAGTTGTGCCATACTGATCGACCCATCAACGATATCTTGTCTGATCTGTGTGCGACGGTTGGTTATCAGCCAAGTACTTTGACACTGGCGGAAACCACCATGTGTTTTGACCAAGCAAGCCTTTGCGGTATTTTTGAGTGTTTGGAGCGTCGGCACAGCAACGCGAAAACGAACGCGCTGAGGGTGTTGAAGAAAGTGTCGCCCTACAGCTTGCAGGAAACCTTAACTTTACTGCAAAACGGTAAGGAGCTGTCTCTGTCGGAATGTCTGGGGCAAGAGTTTGAAGCAATGCGCCGAGCAATCCGTCACCCAGACTTGGCTGAGGGCGTGCGGGCAGTGTTGGTCGACAAGGATCACTCACCCAACTGGCAGCCTGCGTGACTTTGATTTCTGGTTTAAAGTCTATAGGTCGGTTCCAAGGGTTGGGAGCAAAAGAGCGAGGTGGGCGGTTGGTTCGTGTCACTTGTCAGTACTGGCGAACACGGAATTCACGATGCCAAACGACCATGGCGCCGTAACATACCACTGGTCATCAGTTGATTTCTCAGGATCGAGATAGAGAAAATGGCACAGATCGCGCCCCTGATGCACGGAGGGTATGTTTCGGCATACCTGATCGCCAACAATCCTCCACGTTCCGGACAATGGTATTCCATTCATCCACTCAAAATTCATCGCTATCGTTCCATCTGAATTACGGTCCTCTGAATAAGGAGCGCCGAACGGTCCAACGGAGTGCTGTTCGTCGAAAGCACCTGAATGCAAAAGAACCAATTCATCATGAGCGATGCGGTGAGCCTCGCGCCCTTCTTGAAAGTTGAAAGGCCACTCTGGCAACCCCGCTCCCAACATTGCTTCTTCGAACACGGAAAAAACATGCGGATCCTTGTAGATTGCAAACCACGGCTTCATCCAGTTTAGATTGAGCCAGACATTGTTTTTCAGAAACAAGTCCATGTAACCCTGTGCAGCCTTGGTGTCCCCTTCCCGAAAATTCGCCTCTGCGAGATTCCGATAATGCTGTTCACGCAATTCTTCTTTTGGGATACTGTTCAGCAGCTCCAGCGCTCGCCTGCTGTTGCCAGCGCGCAAGTAGTTCCATGCTAGATCTCCCTTTTCGCCAGAATTTAGTCTTGGCGACAGTTGCTCATACTCTTGAAATTCCGCAATTGCTTCTTCGTAATTTCCTTCAGAGGTCAGGCTCATTCCGAGAACAAGGCGGAGCATTGGATTGGTTGGATCATTGAAAACGGAGCCCCTCGCGAGAGCGAGAGCACGGTCTGGTTCGATTTGCTCTATAAGAGCGCGAACCTGTAGGGCTGTGGCTTCAGGATTGCGCGGATCGCTATGAAGAACCTGCTCAATCAACTCGGAGAATGAAGTCTGAGCATCAAGTGTGAACTTGATCGTGTTGAAGCTACCCTCCCATATCTGGAAGTTGGCTTCGGCACTCCCCAACTTTGCGTCGGTGAACTGCGGGTCCATCGACATTGCCTCGTCAAACAAAGGAAGCGCTTTTCCGATGTCCGTGAAGTCTTTACTATCTAGCAGCCTCTTGCCACTCGCATATGCCACGTAAGCCGCCGGGTTTTGCGTTGGCCGGTTTTCCAGAATGTTTCGCTCTACTTCGTTGAGCTTTACCTCCATTGCGCCCGCTGCTTTCAGCTTCACCGTTACAAGCATGTCCAGCAGTTGATCAACCTCTCCCTGAAAAACCTGTTCCCAAACCACATCGTCGCCCGACGCCAATGCATCCCGAAGTCGAGCATGAATTTCAATTGCCCCATTGTTCGATTTTGCCGAACCATCCAAGACGTACCGAACGCCCAGATCCTGAGCCACTTCACTTTCTTCGACGTGGATCCCCTCATAGGATTTTGCGATACTATAAGGTGTAATCTCCAATTGCTTCAGACGCTCAAAAGATAAATGCAAGTTCTCTGTGACCGCATCAGCGAATACTTGTTCCGAAGGGGTGTGGGCTTCGAACGGAACAACTAGAAGTTTTGAATTCCGCGTTTCTTCCCTTGGAAAAACAAAGGTGAATACGAACAAAGCCAGACCAGCCGTAGCGCATATAGCAGCGCTCGCAAATATGCTTTTTCGCTTGAATACTGCCGACTTGGGTAATGGGACAAACTTTCCTGCATCGCTCTTGTCCAGCAATACGCGATAGGCTCGAACGGGTTGTGAGATATTCTTGACGAACTGCTGGCCCTCATCAGCGAATCCAAATTCCACCTTGCCATTTACATTTTTGAAGACGCCTTCTGAGATCATTATACCGCCGGCGTCAGCCAAAGCTTCAAGCCGGGCAGCCAAGTTTACGCCATCCCCAAAAATATCTTCGTCATCGACAACAATTTCGCCGGCGTTTACGCCAACACGATAAGCAATGCGTTTGTGTTCTTTGCTGTCGACCTCGAGATTTTCAATGCGACGTTGAAATGCAGCGGCCCATGTCACCGCGTTAACGGTGCTATCAAATTCGATCAACGCTCCATCGCCAGTTGTTTTGACGATCCGACCACCATGTTCTGATGCCAGTGGCTCGATCACGTCCTTCTGAATAACTTTCAGGCGAGTGAGAGTGTCCGCTTCGTCCTGTTCGATCAACCGACTATACGCGACCATATCGATTGCGGCGATCGCAGCTAACCTTCTGATCCCGTGTTCACCCTGCATTTCTTCCTCGAGGAATTCTCGAATTTTTTAAATTGGTTCGCATAATAAATACAAAAACCTTTAGGCCGTCACTAGAGTGTTAAGTTGTTCCAACGGAGAAAACTAACGTCGGCATTGTCCCGCGTCGCGTGAGTTCAGCCAATCTTCGATTTTGCGATCCCAGCGAACAGCATGTTCGGTGGGCCGCGTCGCAACATCAGTTTACATAGCTCAATGACCGGTTTGGGTCGCTCGCGAAGACGGTCCAAATTCTTAGATTTCAATGGCCTCGGCGATTGCTGGCGCCTCTTCAAGTTCGACGCCCACATACCGGACTGCACTGTTCATCTTGGTATGTCCAAGCAGAAGTTGAACTGCGCGCAAGTTGCCGGTTTTCTTGTAGATCTGGGTCACCTTTGTCCACCTCATCGAATGCGTGCCATACGCGCTCGCCTCTATGCAACTTGACCCAACGCGAATACTGTAAATGCATGAGCAAGTTCCGAAATGCCTGGCAATCCGACGCACAGCGATGCTTTGAGATCGAAACTGCTGCTTATGAAGGCGACGAAGCAGCAACCCTCGAAAAGATATCCAAGAGGATCGAGGTCTATCCCGATGGTTTCCTCATTCTTGAGGAGCAAGACGAGATCGTTGGCTTTATCAATTGCGGATGTGCCCATGAAGTCGAAGTGTCTGATGAAGAATTCAAGGAGCTTGTGGGGCATGATCCCGACGCACCTAATGTCGTCATCATGTCCGTCGTTGTGGATCCAGAAGAGCAAGGTAGGGGCCATTCAAGGGCGCTGATGGACGAGTTCGTCGGACGGATGCGACGGATGGACAAAGCAACAATCTATCTAATGTGCAAAGAACACCACGTGCCGCTCTATCAGAAGCTTGGCTTTGGTTATCTGAAGCCGTCTGCTTCCGACCACGGGGGAATGGCGTGGCATGAAATGTCTTTGACGCTCTGAATTCTTAGGGGTGAAAAATGATACCACTTGAAAAGCCTTTGAGATTTGCCGGTGAAGCTGATGCTCATGCACTTGCGGACTTGGTGAACTTTGCAGGAGAAGGCCTGCCGCTCCATGTCTGGACCGGGCTGGCACGGGACGGCGAGGATCCTTGGGCCGTCGGTCGCGCGCGGCAGGCTGAAAAGGCACGAGAAGGGCAAGTGGTGGTATTTGACTTTGGAAACGGGGCGGTTGCCGGTCTTACGGGCTATGGGATTGGATCTGAACCAGAAGAAATTGGAGATGACTTCCCAGCCTTTTTCCGTCCCTTGCAGGAGCTGGAAAACAAAGCGTTAGACAGTTGGTATGTCAATGTTTTGGCATGCTACCCAGAGAACCGTGGTCAGGGACTTGGTTCGAAGCTACTTGATGTCGCCGACGAGATAGCCCGCAACGCGGGGTACCAAAAAATGAGTGTTATTGTCGCCGATGAAAACGTGGGAGCGAGACGTTTATACGAGCGAAAGGGATACTCTGAGATGGATAAAGCCCCATGCGTCAAAGAAGGCTGGAAGACCGAAACCGAAAACTGGGTTCTACTCGTCAAGTCGCTGTCCTGACGCTGAGCTTAAAGTGGGTAAACAAAGCACAAGTTCCGATTCCAAATGAGTTCAGCGTCTCGCATAACTTCGGCGAGATTCTATTGTGTACATTGGATCGCGTAGGCGAAAATCGTGTCTAAAGCATTGAGGCGGCCAAAACGACTATCGCATGTAATTTGGCCTAAATTCCTGCGGTGTTCGTCCCGTTCGGGTTCTGAAGAAACGTTGAATGCAGGAGAATTGGCGTAGCCCAGTTCAAAGGAGATCTCGGTTATCGAGATTGAAGGATCAGCAAGCATCGCCTCAGCTTTAGAAAGGCGTGCGTCCGAGACCAACTGGCGATGAGAAAGACCCAACCGTTTGAGATGCCTTCTATATGTGCGGACGCTCATTCCGAACGCTCTGGCCATGCTCTCAGACAAGCATTCCGGTGCAGCGCGACCAAGGTAGGTCTCAAGGCAAGCACGCATCGAATAAACATCCGCTTCCTGAATATCAACATTCGTACCTGCAGCTTCACTCTTGAGAACGACGCCGTTGGCCTTGGCAAGCAGTTCATCCAAATCGAATGCCATACCCATTGTGCGTTGGCTGAGACTTATTGGCAGTTCACGCCATGCGCTTGGAAGATCCGCTTTACGAACATGGCTGGATAGACGCAAGGCACGAGGCTTGACCTTACGGCCGACGACCCGTCGCACCGATTGTAATCCAACTTCTAAGTTGTATTGCTGCACCGGCCAATTGTCAGTGAAGTCGGTGGTGCCCGCTGTACGCAACAACCATATGTGTGCGCCGTCGCGTTCGGTCAGGAACGCTGCGCCATAGAGAATTGCGGAAATGCGCCGCGCGATGTGCTCAACCGCTTCTACACCGGTGATTGAACGCGAAAGGGCAATATTTGCCACAGAAGTCTGCTCTGACGCAGATGGTGTTCGGAGTGTCTCTAAAAAAAAAAGTTGGATGATTGATACGACGGTCGAGCTTTACCATGAACTTCTCGGCGGCGCGCAATGAAATGATGCCGCGGGGCTGAGAAACAATCGACCCAGGCAAACCCGCATCCTCTGCCAGTCGCTCAACTTTCGACAGCGGCAACGGCACGGCGTCAAAGAAAGGTTGCGCAACAGAGGCTTGAACCGAAGCAAATAGCGTCATAGCGGGCCCCCACTTCAAAGTATCTGGCGATGGCTTCCCTGGGCCTGACAAACGGACGTGACCGGAAATGGTAAGCAGAACCACCTGAGAACAGCTAACATGCTATCACAGTTTGTTTATTAGGGAAGCAGATATGAAACCGAATAGGAACGCGAAACTGCTATGCGTGGCAGTGGTTTCTGGAATGTCGATGATTGCTTCGGCGCTGCCTGCGCTGGCCTAGGAACAACCAAATATTCTTGTCATCTGGGGGGATGACATCGGCCAATTCAACATTTCCGCTTATAACAATGGCATCATGGGATACCGCACCCCAAACATCGACCGACTTGCGGATGAAGGCGCCATGTTCACGGATTGGTATGGCGAGCAAAGCTGCACCGCCGGTCGCGCTGCCTTCATAACGGGTCAATCTCCGATCCGGTCGGGGTTGACCAAAGTGGGCCTTCCAGGCGCTCCAGAGGGTATGGACGAACGAGACCCCACCATTGCAACGGTTCTAAGCGCGCAAGGATATGCAACGGGTCAATTTGGCAAGAACCACTTGGGTGATCGGGACGAACACTTGCCCACAAATCATGGCTTTGACCTTTTTTTCGGCAACCTCTATCACCTCAATGCGGATGAAGAGCCCGAGAATGTAGACTATCCTCGTGATCTGGTCATGTCAGATGGTCAAAGTTTCACAGATGTCTTCGGCCCTCGCGGCGTAATCCGCTCATCTGCGGATGGGCAGATCGAAGACACAGGTCCTCTGACCCGTAAGCGTATGGAAACCGTTGATGAAGAAACGCTTGTTGCGGCATTGGACTTCATGAACTCTGCCGTTGAACAACAAAAGCCTTTCTTCGTCTGGTGGAATTCCACCCGCATGCATGTCTTCACGCACCTCAAAGAGGAAAGCGAAGGCGTTACAGGGCAGGGCATCTATGCCGATGGCATGGTGGAACATGACGGCCATGTCGGACAGCTGCTGGACAAGCTCGACGAGCTTGGCATTACAGAAAACACAATCGTCATGTACTCAACTGACAATGGGGCAGAGACCTTCACTTGGCCCGATGGCGGAACCACTATGTTCCGAGGTGAAAAGAACACCCAGTGGGAAGGTGGCTTCCGAGTGCCGACAATGATCCGCTGGCCCGGCGTGACCGAACCGGGCACGATCATCAACGAGATCGGTGCGCACAACGACATGTTCACGACAATCGCCGGGGCTGTGGGGCAAACCGAGATCAAGGCGCAGTTGCTGAGCGGCCTGACCATTGGCAACAAAGAATACACGGTTCACCTAGATGGATATGACTTGGGGTCCGCGCTTAGGGGTGAGGCTGAATGGCCACGCAACGAGTTCATTTACTGGACAGACGATGGGTCCGTGGCGGCGCTACGGCGTGGGGATTGGAAGATCAATTTCCTTGAGCAGGAAGCCCATGGCTTCGATGTCTGGTCTGAACCTTTCAAGGTTTTGCGATTTCCCGCGCTTACGAACCTACGGATGGACCCCTTTGAGCGCGCCAAGGAAGAAAACGCAATGGGTTATGTAAGCTGGGCGGCCGAGCGTATGTACGTGATCGCACCTGCCTCAGCTTACGTCGCGCAATGGCTTCAGAGCTTTGAAGAATACCCACCACGCCAGGCGCCCAGCAGCTTCAATCTTGAGAATGTCATGGACATGGTAATGGCCGGGTCAAACCAGTAATTTACCTGCCGATTGTGTAGTCCTCGTACGAAGGCGGCCTCTATTTGGTCGCCTTTGTCACTGATTGCCTAAGCGGCAAATAGGTGCGCAACATCCGTTAACTTAGAAAAGGTTCTTCTTGACAGACAGAGTTTTAAACCCGCTTGGTGCACGTTCGAATAAGAAGGCCGCAAAGACGGGATGACTTAGCAGTTTGTTTTCCAGTGAATGATTACTAAAGTCGACTAAAATATATCCAAGCTGAATTAACGACTGTCCGAAATTTCACAATAGCGTGGTAGCTATGCCGGAAGCGCTCTCAAAGGCTGATTTAAAAAAATTAACTCAACAGATACAGTTGGGTGAACGCATTGCCGCCGAGAATGTTCCTGCCTTTCTGGAGCATAAATTTCCCGAAAACACTTCTTTTGGGAAGTTCATGTTAAAAGTTGCCGGTTGGATTTCACTCTTTTTTGCCTCTGTGCTGGTGATCTTTCCAGAAGTCGGCGAAAAGTTGATAGAAATCCTTCCTGATTTTTTCTTGCTCCCGGAACGGTTGGCTAAAGCTTTGGACTATCTATGGGGTCTCGTTGGTAAGCCGGTGAAGAAACAGCACCTTATGTATCACTTGCCAAATATAATTATCTACGCATTTGGCGTTGCAGGGATCAGATTGCTTTGGAGAAAAATACATAGAAACAACTGGAAGGACCAGGTTGAGGACGCCCAGAAGAAGCTGAGAAGCCAGGTCGAAGAGGGTACAGGACGCTTTGATTTTCAACCTGGCTTCTCTCTATTGTTTGTCGGAGATGGCGATCGAATTGCCAAAAGTTTGGTGTTGGACAATCCGTACATTGGCCCCACGATATCTTCTAAGCGGCCTGATTTTTCTCCGCTTTGGGGCACTTTAACTCCGGGCGAAGGTGATGGCGGCTTAGAGCGCGTGTTGGCACAATTCAATTCTCGCGAAGCAGGAGAGTACCTATTGTTCCCCGTTGTAGACACACATTTGTTTTTGCCCGGCCCGAAAGAGTACGACGTACCACCACATCGCATAGAAATCGCGGTTCGACGAATTAGAGAGCTTGAGAAGTCAAAAGGTTGGCTGAAGAAACGAATATTGATCGTCGGAGATCGAGAGCAAACGAGCCGTTTCATGACGACTTCGGCGGATGGTCTATTCAATTCGGAACATGACACCGTAACATTGCAAACAATTGCTGATAAGTATGAGAATATATCCCTAGTCGATCCAACGGATGTGACCCTGAAAAAGATCATCGATATAGCAGACGGACGCCAAATACTTTTTCGAGCTTCGGCAGAAGGGGTGGAAAAATATGGATCTGCGTTCTACCACAGACTGTCGCGTCTTGGTTATGAGGCCAAGCGTGATGGGTATTTGACGGTTGGATACGATATTTCAGATCTTGAGACAGAACATCAGATCGTGGCAACGGGAAATTCAGACTATTTGCCTGTTATTCTTTCAAGAGAGATTTTCGATCTGCTGTCCGAGGAACACCTAAATTTGGGCGACTTTATTTTCGTTCCGCATCTTATCAAACGAGAATTGCAGATTTTGGTGGAGGAAAACTAGACCTGATCACCCCTTCGATTGTCGCGCTGAAATTTATGGCATTTGTGATTGACGGCTTTTTCCGCTTTTTTGGCGCTTTGCGAAACTAGGCATTGAACGTCCGCTTCGGGCGTATATTTTTGAAGAACTCTTCCTTGATCGACGCATGAACTGCTGATTCAATTCTTCTAATGGGGGAAGATTGGCGATGATGGGACCGAGGCGGGAAGCGCAATCGTCGCTGTTCTATGAGTTCTCATTGGAGAACCGCGTTCCCCAAGATCACTTGCTTCGGTCGATTGATCGATTTGTTGATCTGAGCATCATTCGAGCCCATCTCGCTGATTTTTTCAGCCACACTGATCGTCCACTTGTCGGTCCCGAGTTGCTGATCCGGATACTGTTGGTCGGTTATTGCTTCGGCATCCGTTCCGAGCGACGGCTGTGCGAAGAGGTGCATCTGAACCTGGCATATCGATGGTTCTGCCGCTTCGATCTGAATGAGCGTATCCGGATCACTCGACGGTGTTTTCAGATTAGCTTTGCTTGAGTGGGGCAGGTCGGTTGCGTAGCTTTTGCCATGCCCAGACCTGCCTCTTTTAGATACTTAAAAACCAGTCCCGAGATCATCCGCTTGGCGGTGATGCTGTACATCCAATTCCCGATCTCGCTTCGGAACGTCGAAATTCTGCCGCACGAACGCGAGGTCGACGTTAGCCACGAAACCGTCCGATATTGGTGGAACAGGTTCGGTCCGATGTTCGCCTCCGAGATCAGACGAAAGCGAGTTCAGCAGCTGCGCGCGTCCTCTGAATGGAAGTGGCACCTAGACGAGGTTTTCGTGAAGGTGAATGGCAAGCGGCATTATCTTTGGCGGGCTGTTGATCACGAAGGTGAGGTGCTGGAAACCGTTGTCACCAAACGTCGAAACAAGCAGGCGGCATTGAAATTCCTCAAGAAATTGTTGAAACGCCGTGGCTGTGCGGAAGAGATTGTGATGGACCGCTTCGCATCGTATCGGGCCGCTCTCAGAGAGCTTGGTGCCACCGAAAAACAGCAGACGGGCAGGTGGCTCAACAACCGCGTTGAGAATTCGCACCTTTCTTTCCGACGACCAGAACGCCATGCAACGGTTCTGGCGCATGCGAAGTTTACAGAAATTCGCCTCTGTCCGTTCCTCCGTATACAACCACTTCAACCAGGAAAGATCGCTGACAAGCCCAAACACCTTCAAGCTGACACGCATCGCCGCTCTTGCCGAGTGGCGTCAGCTTTGTTCCGGATGGGTTCGCGGTTTCCTCGGCAAACTGAGTCTGGTTCGAATTTGTCTGACAGCACCCCCAGAACAACAATGTAGTTTGGCAACGGTGCACGGTCTGTCTCAAACGGGATGGCACGCACAAGAGTGCCCCCATGCCTTCGACCAGGTCGTCGCGCTGCATCGTGCAGACTTAGTGAACAAATTCGCCGTCTGGTTCAAGCCGCCCCGCGATGCGCAGGATGTTTTGAACCAAAGTCAGCTCAGTCGGGATTAAACCCGCTTCCGTCAGAATTGAGACGCGCACTGTGGTCATGGCGACCTCAGCTACGCATCAGAATGTATTCCGGATCGTAAGGTGATGATTGGATGACTTCTGCGCCCACAAGATCACCGTACATATCCAGTTGCATTGTGGTCCCTACGGCGGCCAGGTCGGGGTTCACGAAGGCATAGGCGAGGTTCAGTCCTGTTCGGTGTCCCCAATCACCCGAGGTGATGGTGCCGACGACCGTGTCGCCCTGCATCAGTGAGGCACCGCCATGGGCCGGGGCGTGGGTCGCGTCAACCTTAAGAGTCACCAATTGCTTACGTTTGCCTTCGGCGCGGCGTTTCTGCAGGGCGTCTTTGCCGATGAAATCGCCCTTGTCCATTTTTACAAAGCGGTCCAGAGAGGTTTCGAACGGGTCGAACTCGGTCAGCAAGTCGGCCTTCCAGTGCAAAAAGCCCTTCTCCATCCGCATCGATTCCACCGCGCGCGCGCCAAAGAGTTTCATTCCTTGCGCTTCACCAGCCGCACGCAACGACAGATAGGCAGCATAGAGCGACGCATTGGGCACGTGGATTTCATAGGCCAGTTCGCCCGAGAAGCTGACGCCCATGACGGTGGCGGGTGCAAAGCCGATATAGCATTCGCGGACTGAAAGCCACGTGAAGGCCTCTTTCGACCAGTCGCCACGCGAACAGGCCGACAGCACGTCGCGCGCCCTGGGGCCGGCCAGTACCATGATGGTCTGATCGTTGGTCAGGCTGCGGATTTGTACATCCTCGTCATCGCGCAGGTGCCGCGTTAACCAATCCATGTCGTGATATTCACTGGCCGCCGCCGAACCATACCAGACCCTTTCGGGGCCGCGGTCGCTGGCGGCTAGGTTGGCGATGGTGGCCTCCGCCTTGACCATACCGTGATGGTTCAGCAGATAGCCCAGACCGACACGGCCCGCGTGTTTTGTAACATTGCCGCAGAACATGCGATCGAGGAAGTCATGGCGGTCAGTGCCGGTGATCTCGAACCTGTTAAAGCCGTTCACCTCGCACAGGCCGACATTCTCCTGCACATTCTTGATCTCGCTTGCGACGATCTCAAAGGCTTCGTCAAAGTTGAAGGCAAGGCTAGTGTGGAATTCGGGCGATGGCTTGATGTAGTCGACCCGTTCCCAGCCGTTCACCACGGTGAACTCGGCACCCTCTGCGGCGAGAACCGGCGTCAGTGGTGTGGTCTTGGCCGGGCGTCCGGCGGGGCGGTGTTCATGCGGGAAGTGGAAGCGGAACTCGTTCTGATAGTCCTCGATGGCTTTCAGTGAGGTCAATTCAACATTCGTGTGGCCGGTAAATCGACGCGGATCGAGACACCA
This sequence comes from Ruegeria arenilitoris, assembly GCF_013032445.1. Lineage (GTDB taxonomy): Bacteria > Pseudomonadota > Alphaproteobacteria > Rhodobacterales > Rhodobacteraceae > Ruegeria > Ruegeria arenilitoris_F. The sequence continues at coordinate 14,385 of NZ_WQCA01000035.1, forward strand.
CGTGTCATAACAGGCCTCGCCATGCACGATCTGTTGCGCCAACAGCCAGCCATGGCCGCCTCCTTCGCCAAGCCCCGCGCGCAGGCCGATAATACAGAAGGCGTTGTGTTTACCGGGGATCGGGCCAACCAAGGGCGCACCGTCAATCGTATAGGTGATCGGGCCGTTGACAATGGAGCGAATACCCGTCTCTTCAAGTACAGGCATTCGTTCAAAGGCACCGGCCAGCACGTCCATCACGCGATCCAGATCATCCGGGCACAGCGCGTTGACAAAGTTCGGGTCAATCCCATCCATACCCCAGGTCTTGCAGTCTTGTTCATAGAAGCCGACCAGCAAACCACCTTTTTCCTGACGGCTGTAGTAGTCCGAGATCGGGCAGCGCAGCAGCGGCATCCGGTGGCCTGCTTCGGCGATGCAGGGAATATCCTCGGTCAGGAAATATTGATGCTCCATCGAGGCAACCGGGTGATGCACACCCATCATCGCGCCCACCTCATTCACCCGGTAACCGCAGGCGTTGACGACGATATCACAGTCGATATCGCCGTGTTCCGTGTGCACGGTCCAAGTGTCATCCCTGTGCTGGGTCAGCGCGGTGACAGGGGTGTTGCGATAGACCTCGGCCCCGGCCTTGCGCGCGTGATAGGCCAGCGCCTGACACAGCTGCGCAGGGTCGATGTCGCCGTCCAAGGGGTCCCAGAGACCGCCAAGCAGGTTTGTGGTGGAAATCAGTGGGTGACGGCGGGCGCATTCTTCGGCATTGATCACCTCGAACTCGACCCCCATACCCCGCGCCATTGAGGCGAAATGGCGGTAGCCCTGCATTTGGGCCTCGGTATTAGCCAATCGAATGCCGCCATCCGCGTGATGATAGTTGATGGGGTATTCTGAGTTTTCCGACAACTCTTTGTACAGGTTGATCGAATGTGTCTTCAGCCCAACCATGGTCTGGTTCATGCCAAAATTGGTCACCTGCGCCGCCGAATGCCAGGTTGTGCCACTGGTCAATTCATTGCGCTCGACAAGAACCACGTCGCTCCAGCCCTCTTGGGTCAGATGATAGAGAGTTGAACATCCGGCAATGCCACCACCGATGACGACAACCTTGGTGCGGGATTTCATGTGACGCGAGCCTCCGACATTGAACTGGTCGAGATAGGCCTGAAGATTGGCGCGTTCCGCAATATTTTGCGCATTGTTCACAAGAAATCGAAATCAAAGTTCGATTTTGTATGCGCACCTGTGAAATCGTTGAATTTGGGGAGTCAAAACTTGTTCTATCGCGACAAAATCCGATTGCATAAGGAGCGAACATGGCAGGGCAGCGTGGGAAGAGGGGTGGTCGGCGCGAGCGGCTGGCACAACGCGCGGCCAAGCCGGCTATTGATCCCTGTCCGCCCGGTCAGATTGGTGGCGCATATAAGCCCCTCAGCGACGATGACCTGAGGCGAATCTACGACACCGCGCTGGACTTGCTGGAAAAACTGGGCGTGGGCGAAGTGCCCGAACGTCTGCAAGCCGATCTTTTGGCCATAGGCGCGACAGACAATGGCAAAGGGCGCATCCTGTTCCCGCCCGCGCTGGTAGAAGAGGCTATCGATCAGGCCGCCAAAACCTTTGTTTTGTACGGGCGCGACCCTGACCGCTCGATCGAAGTGGGCGGTAACAAGGTATATTTCGGTACCGGCGGCGCTGCGGTGCAAACGCTGGATATGGACAGCGGCCTCTACAGGCCGTCGACGCTGGATGATCTGCACAACCTGACCCGGCTTCAGGACACGCTGGCCAATGTCAGCTGGTACACCCGTTGTTGCGTTGCTACCGATGTTTCAGACAATTTCGATCTGGACGTCAACACCGTATTTGCGCTGCTGAGGAACACAACCAAACCCACGGCAACCTCGTTCACGCTGGCCGAATATGTTGCTCCAATCATCGAGATGCTGGACATCGCCGCAGGCGGCCCGGGTGAATTCGCCAAACGCCCCTTTATGAAGGCCCATATTAGCCCGATGATCTCGCCCATGCGCTATGGCGAGGATGCGGTGGATGTCGTCTATGAATGTATCCGCCACAACATCCCGATCTCTTGCATTACCGCAGCTCAGGCTGGGGCCACTGCGCCGGCCACATTGGCCGGGTTCCTTGCACAGTCGCTGGCCGAAACGTTGGCCGCGCTCTTGATGGTACATGCAATCCAGCCTGGCTATCCGATGATCTTTTCCAACTGGCCGCTGGTGATTGACCTGCGTACCGGTGCATTCTCAGGCGGCAGTGGAGAGACCGCGGTGCTCAACGCAGCTTCGGCGCAGCTGTCAAACTGGCTTGGTCTGCCCTCGGGCGTGGCTTGTTCTATGACCGACGCCAAAGCCATAGACGCGCAATACGGGATGGAGAAGGGCATCACTTCGATGGCTGCTGCATTGGCCGGGGGGAACCTGATCTACGAAAGCTCAGGCATGACCGCTTCCTTGCTGGGGGCGAGCTTTGAGGCCTTCGTTTTGGATGATGAAATGCACTCGAACACCTATCGTGCCTTGCGGGGTATCGAAGTGACCGACGACAACCTGGGCTTTGATGCGATCTGTGACGCCGTTCTGGGCGAGGGACATTTTCTTGGTGGTCAGCACACTTATACCGCGATGGAACGCGACTATTTCTACCCCTCGCTTGCCGACAGGGATGAACCGCGCACATGGGCTCAGAAAGGTGCTCAAGACGCTTGGGCGCGCGCCCGGGAACGTGCGCAAGAGATACTGAGAGAGCACAAGCCGCAATACCTGACGCCCGAGCAGGAAAAGGAAATCCGCACCCGGTTCAACATTCTTCAACCGTGATCGCCTATCAGTTGATGAGCCGAAAGCTTTCGGTTAGCCATGGGTTGCTTTGGACTTGTGGCGCAATTGCATAGTCGGAGATCAGGGCGCGCATTTTTCCGTCCACAAGTTCCAATACCGACCTTGAGCAATCCGGTGTCGCGACCAGGGCCAACGTGCGGGAAAAGCTCTTGCCCGGAAAGCGATGTATTCTGAGATGGCTGCTAAACCGCTTTGCGCGGGAGAACAGCAGCGGGGTCGTGATGGTCCATCCGGCACCTGATGCAACCATCGCCATCAGCGTCTGGTTGTTGCTGCATTCGAAACTGGACAGCGAAGACCACCCCAGCCGACGCAGTTGCGAGTCGATCTGTCGCGCAATGATCAGGTTGCTAGAAAATTTCAGAAACGGGAGGTCGCTGCGGCCTTCGACGATATCGGACACAGGGCGTTCACAACCCAGCGGCAGAACCACGACAAACGGATCACGCAGCAAAGGGCGTTCTTGCAAATCGCGAGCACGTTCATTTGGTGTGGTTGTGATCCCCAGATCGAGATTCCGACTGCCCAACATGTCGATGATCGTATGGCTGGAGTCCGTTTGGTACACAAAGTTGCAATTGGGCATGTGCCCCGACAGAAAAACAGCCAGTTCAGGCATGATGTCGCTGTCAAAATCTTCGATCGTCCCAACGCGCAACAGGCTCGCCTCAGCTATAGTTCCTGCCGATGCCTCGGCCTTGGCTTTGCGAATCGCGTAAAGTGCGTCGTCAATGTTACGTAAAAATACCTGTCCCTTGGGGGTCAGCACCATAGGTCTGCGCGCATGATTGAAAAGCTCGATCCCCAGATGATCTTCCAGATTGCGCAGGTGGTGCGAAACCGTACTGATCGTCAAGCCGGTCTCTTTAGATGCTGCCCGCAGCGATCCTTTGTGTGCGCAAATCTGAAAAAGCTCCAACCACTTTAGGCTCAGATCTTTCGCGGCAGAGTGACGAGGCATTGGTTTCTGTCCATCTTGCTGAAACTGTAGGCTCTTAAATTCGACAGAGTGACAGTATTAGTAGTAAATTCTCAAAGTAATAGCTCAGTTTTCGGTCTGAAACGAAAATTGTGAAACCTTCTGCTTCGTAAATCACAAGGCGCCATAAGGTGCTGAAAAGAAACAGCGGAGGATGACAGGAACTTTAAACTGCTCGAGGCGATGGCCATGGTATCTCTTGGCGTTGCCGGAACCGCACAGGCAGACTGAGGTGAGATTTCGATCACTGAGATGGATAGGGATTCTACGATCATTGTGACGCAGGTTAGCAAGTTTCTGTTAGAGTAAGGCTATGGCTGCACGGTCACTATAGTGCCGTTAGCCACGACCCCGGCGCAGGCTTCGGTGGCGGAAACAGGTGAGCCGGATATTCTGACCGAGATGTGGACCAATGGTGCACGGCCTATCCGGGCCTGATCGAAAGCGGTGCCATCGTTGAACGTTCTAAGGTTTTATCGGATGGCGGTGTCGCAGCGTGGTGGATTCCCACTTACTTGGCCGAAACGCATCCGGAACTGACCACGATCGAAGGCATCTTGGCCAATTCTAAACTGGTCGGCAATCGCTTCCACAACTGTCCCACCGGCTGCATGTGTCAGCGGGTTAGCAGCAACATTACGAAGGCCGCCGGTTTTGCGGATGCAAGGGGCGAGAACTTCAACAATGGCGCGGGTGAGGCGCTGGCTGCGTCCATCGCTTCTGCTTGCGATTCCAAAGAGCCATGGTTCGGATAATACTGGGCGCCGACCTCTATTTTGGGCCGTTATCCGATGGTTCAGGTTGATGTGGTCCCTATAATGCAGACGCACATGAGTGCAACTCGCAAGAAGAATGCGCCGAACCTGTACTGGGGGCATTCCCATCGAGCAACGTGACCACATTTGTAACCAACACGTTTGCGGACTCTGATCCCGACGAGACCGCGCTGATGGAAAAAGTCTAGTTCACCAATGAGGTGATGAACGGTCTGCTGGCCTGGCAGGAAGAGAACATCGCCTCGAGTGAAGAGGCGGCCGTGTATTTCCTGACCGGTCTTGTCAGAAGAACTTTGCTTGAGCGGGGCAGGGCGGTTGCGTAGCGTTTGCCTATGACCAGACCTGCCTGTTTCAAGTGC
>NZ_WQCA01000036.1 GCF_013032445.1 Ruegeria arenilitoris
CATGGCTGTTTAGAAAAGATCGTGACGGATCGCTTCGTGTCCTACAAGGCTGCGCTCAGAGAAATGGGCGCGCTCGAAAAACAACAGACGGGCAGGTGGCTCAACAACCGCGTCGAGAATTCGCACCTGCCGTTTCGACGGCGTGAACGCGCCATGCAACGTTTCAGGCGCATGCGAAGTTTGCAGAAGTTCGCCTCCGTCCACAACCACTTTAACAAAGAAAGATCGCTCGCCAGCCGAAACACCTTCAAGCTGACACCAACCGCCGCTCTCGCCGAGTGGCGCGAACTTGGTGCGGCATAAAGGGCAGCTCTACTGGCATAGCTGAGACTGGTTCGAATCTGTCTGACAGCACCCCGCAGGGAACTGTTGGCGTTTCCGGATGCACTTAAAGATGATCAGGTGAATGCACTGACCTAGTTCGCCGAATACATGCGTCGTAGCCAAGGGACATATCTCGATACTGATCCTTACACTGGCCGGCGCCAAGGCAACTATCGACCCGAACGACCAAGAAGGGAAGATCGCATGCGGTTCTGACGTAACGCGAAAGCGCTTTCCAGCGACCTGGGGTTGGATATCAAACCTTCGACCTCGAACGTCTGCGATGAAGCGCAAAGCTGCCGTTAGGACTAACTGCAGCGAAGGTCCGCTCCGAGCCCATTGTTACGGATGCTGCGGAAGTCATGAACGGCTGCTTTGGTGGATTGATCGAATGCAGTCAAATTGTGCAAAGGCGACCTTAGTGGCCGCTCTTTGCACTCGTTCCCACGACTTTAGCTATGGGTACGTGATTTTTCAGGATCATAAATCGGACTGGCGACAATCGTCGCTGTCGTCTCCAAGCCTTCGCCCTTTACGCTCAGGGTTGTACCGACGGTCAATCCGGTCTGAACATGGGCCAAAGCCAGCGACTTGCCCAATCGGTGCGAATAGCTGGGGCTGTTGATCAGCCCAATGCTTTCTCCGTTCAAGAACAGCGTTTCGCCACCTTCGACCATGTCCGAATGGTCGATATCGAGGCATACATTGTTGATCTTTTCACTGCCTAGCGCGGCCATCACTGCGGATTTGCCACGAAATTCAGGCTTGGATTTGCTGATGGTAAAACCTAGGCCCACCTCCCAAGGGGTGTTGTCCTCGGTCATGTCGTATCCGTAGAATAAAAGGCCTGCTTCGATCCGCAACTTGTCGAGCGCGGTAAAGGAACAGGGCGTGACGCCTGCTGCGACCAGTTTGTCCCAGATGTCGGTGATCACGGACCCATCGGCAAAGATCTCGTACCCGCGTTCGCCTGAATAACCGGTGCGCGAAATGCGACAGGCATGGCCGAACAGCGTCGCGGGCGCGTGCTCGAAATAAGCCAGATCAGCCAGGTCGATATCCGCGTTAGTGTTCAGGATTTCCAGCGCGGCTGGTCCCTGTACCGACAGATCGTGCAGATCATCGGTAAACTGGACCTCGAGATCACGGCCTTCCGCCGATGCCTCGAGCAGCGCCATTGTATCGCCTGATCCATGCACTATCATCCATTCGTCACCCCCATTGTTCGAAACAATGGCGTCATCCGCGATCCCACCCTGTTCGGTCAGCACGCAGAGATAAGCCGCCTTCCCCGGAGCAAGTTTCGAAAGGTTGCGCGTGGTCAGATGATCCAGCACTGCCCGAGCATCGGCACCGTGCAGCTTCACCTTTTTCAGTGGGGACATGTCGAACATGCCCGCTCGTTCCCGGACCGCGTCATGTTCATCGTTCGGATCGGTGTTGTATGTCCAGGCCGTGCCCATCCCGTTCCAATCCTCAAGCCCCGATCCCAGGGCCGTGTGGCGCGAGGCAAGGGCAGAAGTGCGGCTGAGTTCTTCGGTCATGGCATTCCTTTCTAGTACCATTCGTCCGGCATCGCAGCTTTGCGCTCTGACACGAAGTCTTCGAGTGCCACTGCCAAGCCGGGTTTCATTTCGGGTTGTTGATAGCTGTCCAACATCTGCCGCCATTGTGCGGTGGCGCGTTGATCGGCTCTGAGCGATCCGTTTTCCGACCAGGTTTCGTAAGGGCCTGCGTCGGATATCCGGGGTTCGAAGTTCGCGGTTGTGTAGTGGCGAAGCGTATGGCTGGTGGACAGGAAATTTTGTCCCGGGCCTGTTTCGCGATAGGCATCGCGGCCGAAGGATTCGTCGTCTGTGTCAAACCCCTGCAAGAGCTTTAGCATCGCTCCGCAATGGTCGAGATCCAGTATGAATTTTTCATATGACATGACCAAGCCGCCTTCGAGCCAGCCTGCCGCGTGCCAAACCTGATGCGCACCGGACAAAAGCGTGGACCATAAAGCACCCGCACTGTCCTGCATCGCCTGACCGTCCGGCGCGTTGGAGGATGTGATCTGCCCGCCGCCAGAACGCACGGGGACGCCAAGCCGACGGCCCAGTTGAGTCAGCGCCATTGTGGTCATGTTGGCCTCGGGCGAGCCAAAGGTCAGCGCGCCGGTGCGCAGGTTCATGCTGGAATGGAAGGATCCGAACACCACCGGACAGCCAGGTTGGACCAGTTGCGCAAGCGCGATACCGACCATTGCCTCGGCCAGGGTCTGTGCGGCCACGGCGGCGGGCGAAAGCGGGCCCATGGCCCCTGCGAATATGGCTGGCGAAATACAGACGCATTGGTTCGCTTCAGCATAGATGCGCAAAGCCCGCGACATAGTATCGTCATAGATCAGTGGCGAATTGACGTTGATGTTCGCCTGCATCACTGCGTTGCGATCCATGAAGTCGCGTCCAAAAACGAGCTTTGCCATTTCGATACTGTCACGCGCCCGTTCAGGGGAGGTAACAGACCCCATGAAAGGCTTGGCCGACAGAGTCAGATGCGCCAGCATCATGTCCAGATGCCTTTTGTTCACCGGCACATCCGTCGGTTCAACAACTGTCCCGCCGGAATGGTGAAGCGCTGGCGCGCTATAGGCCAGTTTCACAAAGTTGTGGAAGTCATTGAGCGTGGCGTAACGCCGACCGTTCTTCAGATCACTGACAAAGGGAGAACCATACCCGGGCATCAGCACGACGTTATCGCCCCCAAGCGTCACTGTTCTGGTTGGGTCCCGGCTATGCAACTGGAATTCGCTGGGTGAGGTGGCGCAGAGCTCGCGGGCATGGCCTGGCTCGAACCGCACCCGTTTGCCGTTGATCTTGGCACCTGCAGCCGCGAGCAGCTCCAAGGCTGTGGCGTCACCATGAATTTCGACGCCTATTTCGCGCAATATCCAGTCCGCCTGATCTTCGATCCGGGACAAAGCAGCTTCGCTCAACAGGTTGTACGCAGGTATCTTGCGGCCAGAGAAGATTTCGCTTTCCGATGGTGTATTGTGACGCGTCAAACGGCCTCGACGTGCCTTGGCTCGGTGAACGGTCGATGTTCGATCCGTTATGCTTGCGTTCAATTTTCCCAACGGTGCATCTCCAACCTTCAAAGCTGAATCTTATATTGCGCACGCCTGCAGGTCTGATAATCGAAATTTTCTTTTCATTGCGTTCAAATAATTTATACGAGTTTCTATGCCCACTCTGTTTCACCATCATGATCTGCTTCGCCTGTTTGCCGAAATCGCCCGGCATTCCAGCTTTTCTGCAGCGGCCGAAGCGCTCAACATGACCAAGGGGGCGATCAGCTATCAGATCAAGACGCTTGAGGCTGATCTGGGGATGTCGCTGTTCAAGAGAACAAGCCGCGGAGTTGTCCTGACAGGCGAAGGGCTGAAATTGCTGGCGGCCTGTCAGACCCGATACGAAGAGATTGAAGCCGACATTCGAGAGTTAAAGGGAATGTCCTCTCAAACTTTGACCGTCGGTGTTTCAACCTATTTCGCCGCCCGCTGGCTGTCGCCGCGATTGATGTCTTTCATGCTAAGCTACCCGGACGTGCAACTGCGCATTCAGCCTATGATCCAGTTCTCGGAATACGAAATGCAAGACGTTGATCTTGCGATCAGATGGGGCGATGGCCGTTTCGAGGACGACGTCGCGACACCGTTTCTACCCCTGCGCTCCTATCCTGTTGGCGGCGCTCACGCGGTTGAGCAGATAGAAAGGCACGGAGTGAAGGCGGCGCTATCGCACTTTACATTGCTACGTGATCGTGACGACAGCAACGCATGGTCTTGTTGGCTGGACGTTGCCAACCTTCCGCTACAAACACGAAGAGATGCACTGATCGTGGCTGATCCGAATGTTCGCGTGCAGGCTGTGATTGACGGTCAAGGCATTGCTTTGATGGATAATCTTGTCAAAAGCGAATTGGACAGCAACAAACTGTACCGCCTGTCGAATGTCGATCTCCCTGCCTACGGCTATTTCATTGTCCGCCCACAACGATCCACCGCCACAGAACCCGCCCAAGTGTTTTCTGATTGGTTGCAATCTCAGGCCTAAGCGGCCGTTCACTAGTCTTTGATGATCGTCCGCATTGTCCGCAAAGTGGGCATGCATCGCGATTTAGCGAATGACCGCGTGGAGCTCAAAGACGACATAGATACAGATTTTGAGAGCTGCTTTCGTCGCTCAGGGTGAAAAACTGACTTTCGCAGCAACCGCAAAAACTCGCGTTGACTTTTACTGGTATTGGGTTCCGAGTGAAATTAGAAACAGCTTACAAGACTATGGGAAGCTCAAGCGTAATGCTCGCTCCTTTTTCGACTTGGTTGATTTCGACCATTCCTCCGTGGCGCTCCGCCACTGCAGAGACGATTGACAACCCCAATCCGCTGCCCTCGGAATACTCCAATTGAGAAAACCGATTGAATGCCGCTTCGCTTTGGTCTGGCGAAAGGCCAGCACCATCATCGGTCACAGTCAGTTTGACGTATTTGCCGTCACACCGCAGCGCAACTGAAATTTGGCTCAACATAGTGCCACCGTGTTTGACTGCGTTGTCCAACAGGTTCTTTAGAGCCTCAATCAGAAAAACCCGGTCGCCAAATACCGTGACCTCCGTCTCAGGTATAGTGACATCAAACTCGATTCCCCTTGCGAGGATGTGAACTCCCATCTCCGCGCAGGCCTCTTCCACGACCGAGCGGAAGTCAATTTTATCCATTTGGTCTTGGTGCGTCGGCTGCCTGAGCCTTTCTAGTGATAACAACTGTTCAGCCGCCTTCGCTGAGTTTTTTGCAGCAGCCACAAGCTCTGAGATGCGTTTTTCTCGGTCGTCATCCGTTTTCGCGTCCTGCAGCGCTTCGGCCATCGACTGCACGGCGGCCGCTGGATTCCGCAGCTGATGTGCAGCTTCGGATATAAACACTTGATGGGCGTTGATACTTTTTTCCACCTGCCCAAAAAGCCGGTTCAGGGTTCTGACAACTCCTTGAACTTCGACTGGGACAGAGCGCTTAATCTCACTGAGGTCATCCGGTGAACGCAGGTCAATTGCGTCTTGCAAATCCAACAAGGGCCTAAGGCCACGAGCGACGCCGAACCATACCACAATGGCGAGGGTGGCCAGCAGAATTCCCATGAGAATTCCTGCGCGGATTGACAGTTCATTCGCAAACGCATTGCGATCCGCCATACGTTGCCAGACTGTAACTGTCGCATCTCCGATTAGATTGTCTATGGTCACTCGTTCCGTCATCTTAAGAACGCGAACTGGTTCCTGGCGGTAGAGCGCTTCGAAAAACTGCGGTTTATACACCTCTTGAGAAGACGGGTTGGTGGCTGCCGGAGGGTAGGCATAGCCTGTTACATAGATGCCGCCGGGCCCCGTCACATGGTAAAAAATTTCTCCGCCCGACGCGTCGCGGATCATGCTGCGCGTAGTTGGTGAAAGCGCGTCACCCCCAGAAATCGCAACATCTCGCGATATTGCGAGGCCCGCAGATAGCAGGCTATCGTCGAACAATTCCTTAGCCGTATTCTGGGCGATCATAAAACGCCAAAGGCCAAGCAGAGCGGCAATTAGTACCAAGGGGGTAAGGATAAGAATGAAAAGTCTTAACCTAAGCGAGCCGTGATTGATCACTTCTGCACCTCAAGCAGATACCCCAGACCACGGGCTGTCTTTATTCTAATTCCCAGATCTTGAAGACGTTTTCTCAGCCGAGATACATGAGGCTCAACGGCCGAGGCCTCGACATCTGCACCCACGCCATAGACATAATCTGTGAGTTGGCTTTTGGGAACAATTCTGCCCCTGCGCTCCAACAGGCATTCAAGCACCGCGATTTCTCGCCGCGGAATATCCATAACTTCGCCCTTCACGCTAACCTGACGGGCAGCGCGATCAAATTCCAGGCCGCCAATGCTCTCTTTTGCTCCGTAGTCGAGTTCTTTGCGTCGAGAAAGAGCACGGATGCGTGCTTCCAACTCGTCCATTTCGAACGGCTTAACCAAATAATCATCGGCACCCATGTCCAACCCAGAAACCCGGTCGCTTGTTTCAGCACGTGCCGTAAGCAAGATCACTGGCACGCCGTCGCCACGATTGCGAAGAGATTTCAGGATCTCCAGCCCTGATTGTCCGGGCAAATTGATATCCAGAACAACCAAGTCTGCGCCTTCTTGCGCAAGATACAAGTCAGCCTCGTCGCCATCCGCAAGCACTTCTGCCGCATGACCGCGGTCACGCAGACGATAAGAAATAGCGTTGGCGAGGGTTTCGTTGTCTTCGACGATGACGATCCGCATCAGGTCTCCTGCAAGTTTCGCGCAAGGTTGGCGCTCCATGATTGCCAGATGGGAGGGGGAATCAACCCCACAGTTCTATTTGCGATCACGGTGGCGCAGAGGGCGCTAGCGTGGTTGTCTGGTCAACAGGGAGGAACCAATGACCGTTTCCAACTTCACTCGTCGCGCCGTCGTGGGGCTGATCGCCGCCGCCGGTATCTCCGCACCTGCCGCTGCCGAGGTCGATTTCTCGGGCAAGACCATCGAATGGGTCATCCCGTTCTCGGAAACGGGCGGGTCTGCCAAATGGGCCAACTTCTTTGCGCCGCTTCTGTCCGAAGCTCTACCGGGTCAACCGACAGTGGTCGTGAAATTCATGCCGGGCGCTGGTTCGACCAAAGGCGCAAACTGGTTTCAGGAGCAGAGCCATGATGATGGGACGCTGCTGTTTGGCACCTCTGGTTCAACTCAATTCCCGTATCTGCTGAGCGATCCGCGCGTGCGCTATGAATACAAGGACTGGATCCCGGTTATGGCGTCGGGAACCGGTGGTGTTGCCTATCTGAACGCCGAAGACGGAGCAAAGTTTGATGGCTCCGCGAACGCGCTGAAAGACACCAACTTCATTTACGGTTCGCAGGGCGCGACCCGGCTGGATCTGGTCCCGCTGCTGGCTTGGCAGATGTTGGGCATGAATGTTGAGCCTGTCTTTGGTATCAAGGGCCGCGGTGATGGCCGCCTGATGTTTGAACGCGGTGAGGCCAATATCGACTACCAGACCTCATCCGGTTATCTGGGCGGCTCGGCCCCGTTGGTCGAAGCCGGTCAGGCGGTTCCGATGATGACATGGGGCGCGTTGGACGCCGATGGCAACATCGTGCGCGATCCGACCTTCCCGGATATTCCAACTTTCAAGGAGGTCTGCGAAGCCACCGACGGTTGCGAAACCAGCGGTGAAGCATGGGACGCATGGAAAGCCTTCTTCGTGGCAGGTTTCCCGGTTCAGAAGCTGGCCTTCCTGCCCGGAGACACACCACAAGAAGTCGTCGACGCATACACCGCAGCGTTCCAGGCTGTGACTGAGCGCGGCGACTTTGCCGACATCTCCTCGAAGCGCGTGGGTAAGTATCCGGTGTTTGTAGGTGACGGCTCCAAGTCGGCGCTGCAAACTGCGACAAACGTCGACGACAAAGCCAAAGCCTACGTTCTGAACTGGCTCAAGGAAGCCTATGGTGTCGAGCTGAACTAAGCCCAAACACCACAGCGCGCGCGCCAATGCCGGGCGCGCGCTTTTCTAAACACAAGATAATTTATGAAAGGCGGCCGCTATGGAGGTTTTCGCCACCGCTCTTCCTGCGCTCAGTGACGCGTGGGGTCTGATCCTGCAGCCTATTGTTCTGGGGTACCTTGTTCTCGGTGTCGTCATGGGACTGGCCGTAGGTGTTTTTCCGGGGCTTGGCGGTATTGCTGGTCTGTCCTTGCTGCTGCCTTTCATGTTCGGCATGGACCCGATCCTTGGGTTGGCGCTGATGATCGGGATGGTTGCCGTTGTTCCGACCTCTGACACCTTCGCATCAGTTCTTATGGGTATCCCCGGTAGCTCAGCATCACAGGCTACGGTGTTGGACGGCTTCCCGATGGCAAAAAAGGGCGAGGCTGCGAGGGCATTGTCAGCGGCCTTTGCTTCATCGCTGTTTGGCGGTTTGGTCGGCGCAACATTTCTGACCATGTTCATCTTGGTCGCTCGGCCCATCGTTCTGGCATTCGGTTTGCCCGAGATGCTGATGATCACCATTCTTGGCTTGTCGATGGTCGCTATCCTAGCCGGACGCATCCCGCTGAAGGGTGTTGCCGCCGCAGGGCTGGGCTTAATGGTCGGTACGATTGGCGAGGCGGACGCAGGCGGTTCGCTGCGTATGGCGACTTATGACATTCCTTACCTGACCGATGGTCTGAAGTTGGTAATCGTTGGCTTGGGTATCTTTGCGGTGCCGGAAATCGTCTCGCTGCTTCGTCAAGACAGATCCATTGCTAAGGGCGCCTCACTGGGCGCGGGTTGGATTGATGGCGTCAAAGACTGGGCTGCAAACATCTGGTTGTCAGTCCGCTGTTCGATCATTGGCGTGGTTGTCGGTGTCATTCCCGGCCTTGGTGGCTCGGTTGTTGACTGGATCGCTTATGGCCATTCGGTTCAATCGACCAAGGACAAAAGCAACTTCGGAAAGGGCGAAGTGCGAGGCGTCATCGGGCCGGAAAGCTCAAACAACGCCAAGGAGGGCGGGGGGTTGGTCCCAACGCTTCTGTTTGGCATTCCCGGCTCGGGTTCGATGGCGATCTTTATTGGTGCTGTTGCACTGTTGGGATCCGGCGATATCGAGGTCGGTCCGAGCATGCTCAAGGATAATCTCGACATCACCTATTCGATTGTCTGGTTGCTGGCTCTCGCCAACGTGGTGGGCACCATCTTATGCATCGCAGCCTCAGGTGGGATCGCCAAGCTGACGACAATCCGTTTCACCTATCTGGCGCCGTTTCTGTTCATGCTGATCAGCTTTGCGGCTTTCCAGTCCGGCCAAAACTTCGAAGACCTTCTGGCCCTGTTTGGCATCGGCCTGATCGGCATTTTCCTGCGTCGTTTCGACTGGTCGCGCCCTGCCTTTCTGATTGGGTTTGTGCTGTCGAATCCGGTTGAGAAATTCACCAACCAGGCGTTCCAGATTGCCTCTTTCCGCTTCCGCAAAAGCTTTGGTGAGGGGATGGAGTATGTCTTCAGTCCGATCGTTATCGTACTGATCGTGGTCACCGTGGTTTCGGTCATTCTGGGCATTCGTCAAGCCAAGATGATCATGGCCGAAGGTGAGGTCAAATCCGGAAGCAAGCGCGCGCCGTTGATCTTTTTGTTGGTGATCATGACCTATCTGATCGTGGCATTGGTCAATGCAAACATGATCCCTGACTACAACATGACCGACAAGATCATCCCGCTGGTGATCGGCAGCGTGTCGCTGTTCTGCTGCGTCATTCTGTTGATCCAGATGATGCGGCGACCCGAGGGGGATGCGATCTTTGCTGACAAGGAACTCGCCGGTGAGGATGCGAGCGCGCCACATGGACTATGGTCGACGCTCGCGTGGTTCGCAGGTCTGATCGCGGCCACGTGGGTTGTGGGGTTCATCCTCGCCCTGATCGGGTTCCTGATCGCATTCTTCCGCATTCGCGCCGGGTCCAGCTGGCAGATGACGTTGCTCCTGACAGCCTGCGGCATCGGTTTCATGTGCTTCATGGCTGGCGCTTTGAACCGGGATTTCCCGCCGGGTCTGCTGCAAGACATGGTGAACCTGCCATGGCCACTCAAGTAGGTGCTCCACGGTTGTCCGGCCTGCCAATTTGGCGGGCCGGGCAGCGCTGAAATCAGAAATTTCAACGGTTTGTAAAGGAGGGTTCGCAATGACCCAGACAGCAATCCCATATGTTTTTATGCGCGGCGGCACTTCCCGAGGGCCTTATTTTCGACGCTCTGATCTGCCCGAATATAGGGACAAGTTGGCTGATGTGCTGGTCGCTGCCCTCGGGGCTGGACAAGCGCTCAATATCGACGGGATCGGTGGTGGGAACGCAGTGACGACCAAGGTTGCGATGCTGTCAGTCAGCGAGGACGACTGGGCCGATATCGACTATTTCTTCGCGCAGGTTTCCGTTGATGAGAAGCTGGTCGATTTCAAACCCACTTGCGGAAACATCCTCTCAGGGGTCGGTCCAGCTGCGATTGAAATGGGTTTGTTTCAGCCCAACGGCGATGAGACCGAAATCCGGATTCGCGCCGTCAATACAGGCGCCCGTGTCGTTGCCAAAGTGCAGACCCCAGGCGGAGAGTTGGTCTACGAGGGCGATGCGGAAATCGCCGGAGTTCCCGGCCATTCTGCACCAGTGCAACTGAGCTTTATGGGCGTTGTGGGCTCGGCAACAGGTGCATTTCTACCCACCGGAAATTTGCGCGATACAGTGCAGGGGATCGAGCTGACTTGCATGGATGTCGCGATGCCTATGGCCATAGCCCGGGCTGGCGATTTCGGACTGACAGGGTATGAAAGCGCCGAAGAACTTAATGCCAACCGTGCTTTTTTCGATCGGATGGAGGCAGTGCGGATTGAAGCCGGGGAACTGATGGGTATGGGGGACGTATCGAAATCGGTAACTCCCAAATTCGGCCTGATGGCACCCGCCAGGGAGGGTGGAACCCTTACGGTTCGGTATTTCATGCCATGGAAAACTCACCCGACAATGGCCGTTACGGGTGCGCAATGCATGGCATCCTGCGCTTTGACACCCGGAACCGTCGCCGACGGGCTACTTGATCGCCCGGTTTTAAGTCCGGCTGAAGTTGTGTTGGAGCACGCCTCAGGCAAGATCGACGTTCTGGTGGACTTCTCGAACGACGGGGAATTCAACGTAATTTCTGCCGGTCTAGTGAGGACTGCGCGTAAATTGGCGGATGGGCATGTTTATGTGCCGGAATCTGAGTGGAGTGGCAGTTGAAATGGCAATCTTCATTTGGTATACTATGGTATACATCATGAGGATATCACGATGGACGACTATTCTGAATGCCTAGATATCGCGCGTCAGGAACTCAGGCTGGCGCAGTCGGCTCTGCGGAGGGACATCGCGGAATACCCGACACCGATTGCCGGATGTGATGAGCAATTCAACCATTTGCTGGATCAACGCGAACGGGTTCGCAATGCGCTTGAAGCACTTGACGCACGTCATTTTGTGCCGACGCCAAGAAAACTGAGCACCGAGTAGGGTATAGAAAGCCGATGAAAGTTCACATTCTGGATGATTGGTTTGAGACACTGCAGGGCCTGCCCTGTTTTGAAAAGCTATCTCGCCATGACGTGAAGGTCTGGGCAGATCATGTTGAGGATACCAGCGAATTGGCTGAACGCTTGCAGGAGGCTGAGGCGGTGGTGTTGTTTCGCGAACGCACCAAGATCACCAGGGATTTGGTTGAAAAACTCCCAAACCTGAAGTTGATCAGTCAGCGCGGCGTGTATCCGCATGTCGATGTTCAGGCATGCTCGGATAGCGGAGTGCTGCTTTGTTCGAATATGCATGGCGGGACGCCCTCATATGCCGCAGCCGAACTGACATGGGCGTTGATCATGGCCGGGATGCGTGATTTGCCTGCTCAGATGGCCTCGGTCAAAGCGGGGCGTTGGCAGGCCGGAGTTGGCAAGACCCTGAAGGGGCGGCAGCTAGGTCTGTATGGATATGGCCGCATCGCCCGCGCTGTTGCTGGGTATGCCGAGGCATTCGGGATGAATGTGGTCTGGTGGTCCTCGGACGATGGCCGGGCACGCGCGCAGGCAGACGGCGTGCAGGTTGCCACAAGCCGCGAAGCGTTTTTTGCCAAAAGCGATGTTGTCTCGGTCCATATTCGTCTGAAGCCAAACACACAAGACATCATCTCAGCGTCGGACTTCTCGCAGATGCAACCTGGAGCACTGTTTGTGAATACATCACGCGCAGGCCTTATCGCAAAGGGTGCATTGCTTGAGGCGCTAAATGCCGGTCGTCCAGGCAAGGCCGCAATTGATGTCTTTGATAGCGAGCCGCTCACTGACCCGAAGGACCCTTTGCTATCGCATCCAAATCTGATCGCGACGCCGCATATAGGTTTTGTAACCGAGGACGAATTCAACCTGCAATTCGCAGATATCTTCGATCAGGTGAACGCCTATGCTGAAGGCGCTCCCATTCACATGATCAACCCCGAGGTTTGGACCAGCGCAGGATAAGATTGGCCGCTATGGGCGCACCGATGATAACAAATACGATCCGTGTCAGGTGGTGAGTGATCACAAAGCCCAGGTCCGCGCCCGAGACGATGGCCAGAACTGTCATCTCTGCTTGTCCGCCGGGGGCAAAAGCCAAGAAGGCCTCTACGGGTTGGCCGAGCCCCAATGCAGTGACAACGGCGGTGAAAGCGGCTGCAAGGATGGCAAGCACAAGGACATAGGCAAAGCCCGCTGCCACGACCCGGCGTAGTTCGACCCATGTGACACCCACGAACTTCACGCCTATCCCACAGCCAATAAAGAATTGTGCTGCAAGTATGGCTTCACGAGGCGGTCGTGTATGAATGAAGTCGCCCAGTGAGAGAGCCGCTGTCAGGATCATTGGGCCGAGGATGGATGCCCCAAACAGACCGATCCGCTCACCGCCTTTCCAGCCAATTAAGGCGGCCAATACCATCAGCGCCAACTCATTTATTGGGAGGTCGCGCGCAGGCTCTCCGATTGGGTTGGTGAGTTGAGCATCGTAAAACACTGTCAGAAATAGCGGGGCCAGCGTCACGATGATCAACACGCGCGTACCGTGGATCAGGGAAAGTGTACGCGGGTTGGCGCCAGCTTCGGTTCCAAAGATGATCATGTCCTGCAATCCGCCAGGCATGGCGGCGTAGAACGCTGTCATGGAGTCAAACCCCCAGATCTTGCGAAAGAATGGCACTCCAACCAGTGCTATCAGCAGGATGAAGAACGGTATCAGTGCAATAGACGAAGCCATCTTCGGCAGCTCTGCAAAAAGGGTTGGGGTAATCGAAGCCCCAACTGCAACGCCGAGTATGGTGCGCGCTGCAACCGAGACCTGACCAAAACCTTCCATAGGAGCATGCGCCAAGGCTGCGATGAGACACGCACACATTGGGCCGAACAAAAATGGCAGTGGTAGATCCAACGCCCAAAAAACACCGGTACCCAGCAGTGCCAGGCTCAGTGTTGCGGCCCGTTTTGTTAGCGGAAAAGGTGTTTTGTTCTGGGTGGGCAAGGCGTGGTTTCCGAGGATATTGACTCATATTGTATCCAAGCGTATACAACTGGATGCAATATTACAAGAGAGCGCTCGATGACCATCCAAGACGACCCCTTACAGCCTGGCCCGCAAGGCAATTCAGCGTATCAGCGCCTGCTGGACGAGATTCGGGATGGCTTACTTCTGCCCGGCGAACGCCTGCGCGAGATTGAGCTGTCGGAACGGCTCGGCGTCAGTCGCACTCCTGTACGCGAGGCTATCCGACAGTTGGAGGCCGATGGGCTAGTCATTCATGTGCCACGGCAAGGTGCAACCGTACGCAGCCTCGATTACGCAGAAGTAATGGAACTCTATGAGATGCGCGCGGTGCTCGAGGGAACAGCGGCCCGTTTAGCTGCGCGAGCGGCGTCTGATGTCGAGTTGGACGAGCTGGGTGTCCTGAATGATCGCTTGGCCGAGGCTGGCACCGGCCCGGAAGCCGCTCGGATCAACCGGATTTTCCACGCCACACTTTTGGATGCGGCAAAGAACCGGTTTCTTGCCAAGTCTATGTTGTCTTTGCAAAAAGCGCTGTTGATCCTTGGGCCATCGCAATTGTTGGACGGGGACCGGGCCGAGACAGCAGTGGCCGAACACAAGCGCGTCATGGCTGCCTTAAAGGCGCGCGATGGCGCAGCGGCTGAAACAGAAATGCGCGCGCATATTCAGGCCGCACAACGGATGCGTATTCGGGCGTTACAAGAACGCGACCGGACAACCGACGAAAATCAGTAGGTAGACAGGATATGGCCACCCAAAAGGAAGCTTATGATATCGCTGTGATCGGCGGCGGGAATGCAGCCCTATGCGCCGCGATGACTGCTGCTGAGGCAGGCGCCCGTGTTCTGATCCTCGAAACGGCGCCAAAACCCTATCGTGGTGGCAACTCCCGCCATACGCGCAATTTTCGTTGTATGCATGGGGGGCCTTTGGGTCCGCTGATCGAAGAGTACAGCGAAGATGAGTATCTTGAAGATCTGCTCAAGGTCACTGGTGGCAAAACCGACGAACATCTTGCTCGCCTCGCGATCCGAACCTCCGAAGAATGCCTGCCGTGGATGGAAGAGCACGGGGTGCGGTTCCAACCCTCTCTGTCCGGAACACTGTCACTGGCACGGACCAACGCCTTTTTTATGGGGGGCGGGAAATCTCTAGTGAACGCTTATTACCGAACTGCCGCGGGTTTGGGTGTCGATGTTCTGTACGAAGCTGCCGTCACGCATCTGGAACTGAATGGTGATCGGATCGAGTGGGTTGACTACACCTACGAAGGTCAGTCTCATCGCATCACGCCCAAAGCGGTCATCGTTGCCTCGGGTGGGTTTCAGGCTGACACGGATTGGCTAACCCGTGCGTGGGGCGAGCCTGCCAAGAATTTCTTGATCCGGGGCACACCCTATAACCGCGGAGTGGTTCTGTCCGATCTGCTAGATCAAGGTGTGGACAGCGTCGGCGATCCGACCCAATGCCATGCAGTCGCCATTGACGGGCGCGCGCCGAAGTTCGACGGTGGTATAGTCACCCGCCTGGACTGCGTGCCGTTTTCAATTGTCGTGAACAAGAATGCCGAGCGGTTTTATGACGAGGGCGAAGACGTTTGGCCCAAACGATATGCGATTTGGGGGCGTCTTGTCGCGGCCCAGCCGGATCAAGTTGGCTACGTAATCATCGATGCGAAGTCGCTGGACCTGTTTATGCCCTCGGTCTTTCCACCGCTGAAAGCGGACACGTTGGAAGAACTGGCTGGAATGATGGATCTACCTGCCGACAAGCTGAAGGCAACCGTTGCGGAATTTAACGAAGCATGCGGCGACACCAGTGGATTTCATCCGAGTGAGTTGGATGGGGTCTCGACCTCAGGTCTGACGCCACCCAAGACGAACTGGGCGCGTCCGATCACTGAGCCTCCGTTTTATGGCTACTCGCTACGCACCGGTGTGACCTTCACCTATCTGGGACTGAAGGTCGACGATACGGCCCAGTGTTCGACGCCTAACGGCAAAATTGAAAACCTCTGGGCCGCCGGCGAAACCATGGCCGGGTCAATCCTGGGACAGGGGTATCTGGCCGGGTTCGGCATGACCATCGGAACTGTTTTTGGACGTATCGCAGGACGTGAGGCCGCCGCCTATGCAAACTGAACTTATCCAAGAAGCCCGCCGTCAGGCCGAGATTTGCAACGCCTGCCGCTATTGCGAGGGCTACTGCTCGGTCTTCCCATCGCTGCACGCAGAACGCGCGTTTTCCGATGGAGGTATTACGCAGCTAGCCAACCTTTGCCACAACTGCAGGGGGTGCTATTATGCTTGTCAGTATACGGCACCGCACGAGTTTGACCTGAACCTGCCGAAAGCTTTGGCTGAAGTGCGGCGGGACAGTTGGGAGAGCTTCGCCTGGCCGCAACCTCTGGCGCGGCGGTTCCACACCCATGGCGGGGCAATTGCGCTGGCGCTCGTGTTAGGGTTTGCTCTGCTGTTCTGGGCCATCCGCGCCATCGGCTCCAGCGGAGGGGAGGGGTTCTACGCCGTTCTGTCGCACAATGCGATGGTCGCGATCTTTGCTCCGGCATTCTTGCTGCCGCTGATTAGCATAGCCATCAGCCTAAGACGCTTTTGGGCCGAAGTCGGCGGCAAACCCATCCAAATGTCTGATGTGATGGCCGCCTTTAAACGGGCCGGCAAGATGCAGGATCTGGCTGCTGGGCATGGTGAGGGCTGTAACTTTGAGGACGAAGACCGGTTTAGTGAGGGTCGGCGTCATATCCATCAAGCTATCATGTATGGGTTCCTGATGTGCTTTGCGTCGACCTCGGTGGCGACGGTTATGCACTACGGCTTTGGAATACACGCGCCTTACGGGTTCTGGTCATTGCCCAAATTATTCGGGATTTCCGGTGGCATTCTGCTGACAGTGGGCTGCGGCGCAATGGTCCTGCTCAAACAGAAATCTGACCGCGATCTCGGTGACCCGTCAGCTTGGGGCGGTGATATCGTTTTCATCCTGTTGCTTGGGTTTGTGGGGTTCAGTGGGTTGGTTCTCTATGCCCTCGGCTCAACAGCTCTGATGCCCGCACTGCTGGCCATTCACCTTGGATCGGTCCTGACGTTTTTTCTGCTGATACCGTACACAAAGATGGCACACGGCTTTTATCGGCTCGCAGCCTTGATCAGAGACGCTCAACGAAAACAAAATGCTTAGGTCTCTTGCAAACCAGCCGTATGAACTGCCACCAATGCCTTGAGGGGCGTTGGTGGCGCTATTCGGAAAATCCACCCATTATAGTGACTGCAACTTTGCGAAGTTCCTCAGCCGCCGGTGACAGGGACCGTCCGCGACAAGTCACGATCCCAAGTTTTCGGCGAATAGTGGGTTTGGAAATCGGAATAATCGCCAATTCAAGGTCTTTTCGCGAAAGGCGAACCAGGGATGGAATGGCGGCGATGCCGATACCTTTCCCGACCAGTCCAAGCTGAGAATGGAAATGGCCTACCTGCATATCATTGGAAATAACATCGTATTTTTCGCCAAGATACCTTTGCAGGATTTTCCGCGTTCCACTTTCGCTTCTTAGCAATACGAATTGCTCGTCTTGTACTTCCTCCCACGTTGTCGAAGAGGTGTTGTCAGAAGAACCTTTGCTTGAGCGGGGCAGGGCGGTTGCGTAGCTTTTGCCCATGACCAGACCTGCTTCTTTCAAATACTTTAAAACCAGTCCCGAGATCATCCGCTTGGCGGTGATGCTGTACATCCGATTCCCGCTCTCGCTTCGGAATGTCGAAGATCGGCTGCACGAACGCGGGATCGACGTTAGCCACGAAACCGTCCGATATTGGTGGAACAGGTTCGGGCCGATGTTTGCTGCCGAGATCAGACGGAAGCGTGTTCAGCAGCTGCGTGCGTTCTCCAAATGGAATTGGCGCGTGGACGAGGTCTTTGTGAAGGTGAACGGCAAACGCCACTACCTCTGGCGTTCAGTTGATCACGAAGGTGAAGTGCTTGAAGCCGTTGTCACCAAACGCTGAAACAAAGCTGCAGCACTGAAACTCCTCAGGAAACTGTTGAAGCGGCACGGTCGTGTCGAAGAAGTAGTCACAGATCGCTTCGCTTCCTACAAAGCTGCGCTTAGAGATTTGGGTGCTCTCGAAAAACAACAGACGGGCAGGTGGCTCAACAACCGCGTCGAGAATTCGCATCTTCCGTTTCGACGACGCGAACGCGCCATGCAACGTTTCCGGCGCATGCGAAGTTTGCAGAAATTCGCCTCCGTCCACTCCTCCGTCTACAACCACTTTAACAAAGAAAGATCGCTCGCCAGCCGAAACACCTTCAAGCTGACACGCACCGCCGCTCTCGCCGAGTGGCGCGAACTTGGTGCGGCATAAAGGGCAGCTCTACTGGCATAGCTGAGACTGGTTCGAATCTGTCTGACAGCACCCTCAAGCGTAGTCAAGGACCAGGCGATATCTAAGGCGGCTTTGTCAGGGGCTTGTAGCACGGGAATTTCAGACGATTTCGGTTGAGCGCACCAAAGAGACAAAACGACCTTTTGGGGCGGGAAGGTTTTGCATGCAGGTATTTCTGTCCAGATTACAACTTCAGGGTTTGTTGAACGAGTAGGTCCAACTCGGCTAACATTCTTAGAAGTATCGCGGGGTGATGTTGTTGTCAGACATAGAGCTCAAGAAACTTGAAATCCTTGATCGCGAAGCGCGCGTCAAGGAGCGTGAGTTAGAGTACAATATTGCACAAGCTAAGAACAACTCGTGGAAGTCGCCGCTAGTAGTCGCAATTCTCGCGGCAGCAATCGGGGCAATGGGTAATGCGTTTATTATCTACTACAGTTCGTATCTTGAGCGCGCCGCAGCGGCTACTGCGCACCAACGAGAAATCAAACTGGCTGAGAGTGCCGCTGAGCGAGAACGCATTCTGGAAATGATCAAGATCGGAGAACCTGAACAAGTTCAAAAAAATCTTGAGTTCTTAATCGACACTGAACTCGTTCAAGATTCCGAGACAGTTGCCAGTATCCAAGAGTATTACCAGAATACCACGCCCGGTGAAGGCCCCGGGGCTTCGTCTGGGACAGTGAGTTTTGACGAGCTAGGAGTTAATCGGTCAGAGATAAACGGGAGTTTGACAGCCCCGAGCAGAATGTTTCTGAAAGAAAATTTGGGAAAGCCGCGCGAAGAGTTAAGTGATAGTTGCGAACCGGTTACCAACGAGGCTTTGAAGGAAAAACTGCAAGTCGGAGAAGTTGGTGGTTTGCAGGTACATCTACTGGCTCCGGCAATTCAATCGCTTGAGAAGGTTTTTTCCGAGATAGAGGAAAAGCACCCACACATTTTGTTTAAAATCGGGAGCGCTGGGACGCTATGTGTTCGCGGGGTCCGTGGCTCCTCTTCGACTGCAGGCTCTCACAGTTGGGGCACAGCAATCGATTTAAACTTGGATGGTGAACTAGACCGCTTCGGTGATGAAAAGGTGGATGTCCAGTTGTATCGCGTCGCTCTTATTTTCATAAAGAATGGATGGGTTTGGGGAGGAGGGTTCGCCCGTGAAGATTCGATGCACTTCGAAGTTAGCGAACAATTGCTTCAAAGATGGATAAGCGATGGCGTCCTGTGAAATCATTGTGCCAAAATTCAAATGCACATGTCACAGGCGAATACGGCCGTTTCTGTCTGGCTGGTCTTGTCAGAAGAACTTGGGTTGAGGCGGGCAGGGCGGTTGCGTAGCTTTTGC
>NZ_WQCA01000037.1 GCF_013032445.1 Ruegeria arenilitoris
ACATTCCGAAGCGAGAGTGGAAACCGAATATACAGCATCACCGCAAGGCGGATGATCTCGGGGCTGGTTTTAAAGTATTTGAAAGAGGCAGATCTGGTCATGGGCAAAAGCTACGCAACACCCCTGCCCCGCCCAAGCAAAGTTCTTCTGACAAGACCCATAGATAAACTTGCCTGAAGTAAGCGGCGCGTCGGAATGTCGCACCAAGAGGCCGACCTAACTTGCTGACTTTGAAAAAGGTCGGCTTTGGGCTCAAAGCAGTCTTTCGACGAAAAACTACTAATGACCGTTGTGCGAGACGAAGCCGCCGTTCCAAATTTTGTTTTAAAGGTCCGCTTACGAAATCGCTATTCAATCAATTTTGACCGAACCCTCAGGATTTCAGCGCCCTCATCTTCGAAGTATGATCGCAACTCTTCGATAAACACTTGGACAAGGCGGCGAAGGTTGCCTCCGAGGTGGCCCAGTACAATCTTGAACGGCTCAACCGATGGCCCTAACGGTACAGCAACAACTTTGTCCCCTGCATAGGTTAGATCGTTCGCCACAGCCATATGCAGCATGGAACACCCCACCCCCCGCCCAACAAGGCTGCGGACCATTTCTAGCGATGTCGCAGTTGCAACTATTTTCGGGGCAACTCCCGCTTGGTCAAACTGGCCTGCGTAATACTCAGAGACTACGGGCAGATCGAGAAGGACGAAATTCTCGTCGCAAAGGTCCTGCATCGATACCTGAGATCGCGTCGCTAGCCGATGATTCTTTGGAACCAAGATGTAGGCGGGAACTTCAAGCAAGGTCTCATAAACGATCCCCGGCTTCATCGCGTTTGCGACGCAGACAATGACATCATGTGCCCCGGACATCAGTCCGTCCTGGGCGCTTTGGTTGTCGCATTCAGTGAACTTCGCAGCAACATCTGCATTATCGGCGAGAATGCGTTCAATAATCTGAGGCATGAAAGCCGGAGCCGCCGGTGCGTAATAGCCGACCGTCAAAACGCCACTGACCTGAAACCGCATGTCGCTGCCGTCGCGCATCAGGCTTCCATACTCGTCCAACAGGCTTTGAATCTTCGGTACCATCTGCTGACCGGTGGCCGTAAGCGAAATGCCTTTCGCGCGGTTTCGGATGGTCAGCTGCAGGCCAAACGAAGCTTCGACTTGGTTGACGGCAGTGTGCACCGCCGAGGGTACAACATTCACGACTTTTGCGGCCCCCGTGATGCTGCCTGTGCGGATCGCGGCCATGAAGTACCGCAATGCCTTAAGAGAAATGTCCGGTGTCATCGCATAGATTTATCTGAAAATAGCATTGTTAGGAATACTCATGGCGCATGGGTGGAGGTTTCAAGATGCGCACATCAGCAAGGGTTGTTATCGTTGGCGGCGGCGTCAGCGGCCTATCGGCGCTTTATCACCTGACCCAAGAGGGTTGGACAGATCTCGTCCTTCTGGAACGCAACGAACTGACCTCCGGCACCACATGGCATTCCGCCGCCCAGTGCCCACAACTTGCCTTCAATCAGCTGCTTCTACTTTTGCGCAAATATACAATCCAACTGTACAAGGAGCTGGCGGACGATCCTGACTACCCGATCAACTACCACCACCGAACGGGTGGAATGCGCCTGATCACCGATCAGGACAACTTGGATGCCTCCCACCACATTATCTCGGTGGCGAAGGGGCTTGGGATCAATTTTGATCTGCTAGATCCCGCCGAGGCGGTGCGGCGCAATCCGCTGGTTCAGGACCACGGGCTCATGGGGGCGCTCTGGGACGATCTGGACGGAGATATTGACCCAGCCCAACTGTGCCAAGCACTGGCGCGCAGGGCGCGTAAAGCAGGGGCCGAGATCACCCGAAATTGCCCAGTCACGGGCCTCACACAAAAGCCAGACAACGAATGGATCATCCATACAGACAAGGGCGACATCGAAGCCGAACACGTCGTGATCGCCGCCGGGTATCGCGCCAACGAGGTCGGTGAGATGCTCGACATCAAGTACCCGGTCATCAGCATGGAACATATGTACTTCGTCACCGAAGACATCCCTGAATTGCTCGATCGTCCCGACCGCGTCCCCATGGTTCGCTGTCCGCGCGATACGTTCTATATGCGCCAAGAAAAGAAGGGGCTGCTGGTCGGCATCTATGAGATGGACTGCAAGACCTTTGGTATGGACGGGATCGACCCAGACTTTGTTAATGCGCTCTGCCCGGATGATCTGGACCGGCTCTTGCCAAAGATGGATCCGATCTTTGAGCGGCTCCCATGTCTGCAAGAGGTTGGGATCAAGTCTGTGGTGAATGGCCCTATCGCCTATGCTGCGGATGCAGGGCCATTGGTCGGCAAGCAACCAGGGCGGCGCAATCTGTGGTCAATGAATGGTATTCGCGTCGGCATTGGTGAAGGCGGCGGTTACGGCAAGATGCTGGCCCAGATGATGGTGCATGGCGAGACCGAATGGGACACATGGCAGCTCGACCCGCGTCGGATCACCAGTTTTGCCAACACCGAATACACGGCACTGAAGGCAATTGAAGACTATCAAATGGAATTCCAGTGGCACATGCCACACGAACACCGGCCCGCCGGTCGGCCTGCCAAGACAACGCCGCTTTATCCCGTGCTGCAGGCGCAGGGAGCCGCCTTTGGGGTGGTCAACGGCTGGGAGCGCACGAGTTTCTACAAACCGAGGCCCGATTTTGTCGAAGAGTACAGCTACAAGTTCTGCAACTGGCATGATGTGGTCGCAGCCGAGGTCAAGGCCGTGCAAACCCGTGTAGGCATCGCCGAATTGTCCGGTTTCAACCGGTTTGAAATCACAGGAACGGACGCAGCCGCATGGATTGACAGCCTGACCTGCACCAAACTGCCTAAAGCAAAGGGCCGCGTCGGTCTGTGCTACTTCCTGAGCGACAACGGCAACATAGACGCTGAAGCGACAGTGACCAAATTCTCGGACAACCACCTGTGGTACTGCTCGGCTGCAGCGGCGGAATACCATGACATGGATTGGCTCACTGAACGCCTGCCCGCCGGATCAGACATCCAGATCACCAGCCTGACCAACAGTCACACGGTTCTGATCATTGCTGGCCCCCATGCGCGCGCCCTGTTGGACGCAGCCTGCGCACGCCCAAGCTTCGCCCAGCACGACTTTCCATGGATGACCGCTCGAACCTGTTTTGTTGGGCATGTTGAAGCGACAATAATGGCCGTCAGCTTTTCCGGAGAACAGGCCTTCGAGGTCCATATCCCTAACATCCAGCTCCACGCCGCTTACTTCGCTTTGACAAAGGCGGGCGAGGCTTTCGGCCTGACCCACTTTGGCATGTACGCAATTGAATCCATGCGAATGGAGAAAGGGTATGGCCACTGGAAGGGCGATTTCATCACCGAATTCAACCCCTTCGAGGCAGGCGTCGAGCGCTTCGTTGATCTCTCAAAAGACTTCCCCGGCAAGGTCGGTTTGGAACGTCAAATCGCCCTTGGAAATCGGCGCAAACGAGTCCTGATTGAAATTGATAGCAAATCCGCGCCCGCGCATGCAGGTGAAACAGTCTTCGATGGCACAATACCGGTCGGAACCATCACCTCAGCCGCATGGGGGCATCGGACCGAAAAGAACTTGGCGATAGCTTATGTTGACCCTAGACACTCGGGCGTTGGCACAGACCTTAGCGTGATGCTGATCGGCCAACGGGTTGGGGCAACCATTGCCGAAAGCTGCATCTATGACACCGCGCATGCCATCCCGCGCGGTCAACGCGAATAGCTGCCATTTGATCTTACCGCAGCAATTGTAACTTTGGGCTCAACGCAGTCGTCTGAGTGTTTTTCTCAGATGACTGATTTGAGGCTTTGAGCGGACGTTAACCCCCGAAACTCGGAGTTTCGAACAGGAACGACCGCTTTCACCAAAAGCGGTCGCTCTCCCAAATCTTGGCTACGACCGGCTTGCGGACAAAACCGACCTGGGTTGTCGACTCGCGAATGACTGCTTCTGGAAGTAGATGCCTCGCCAGCCCTGCCAAAGAATTCAATACATCGTCTGGCGATACTCTTGTTCCAACCCTTCATCGAGCTGTCTTTGCTCTTCCGGGTCTGAAGGCGCCCCGGTTGTTTGATCCAATATGATCTTCATTAGTGAAGCAACGTCGTTTCTGTTTTGATGAAGGTCGGCGTCCCAGAGATTTGATCGTCGCAAGGCCTTTGCACAATGAATGAAGACTTCTTCAACATGAACTGCGATGGCAATTCCGGGGACACGCTCGTTAACAACCATCATGGCAAGGAGATCGGGATCGCGTGTTAGCTGCGCGGTGCCATTCACCCTCATGGTTTCGTCAAAGCCGGGAACTAGGAAAAGTAGGCCCACTTTGGGGTTTGTAAGTATATTTGACAGTGTGTCGAGACGGTTATTGCCCGGTCGGTCTGGGATCAGGAGTGTCTTGCGATCCAGTATCTTCACAAAACCGCGTGGATCACCCCTAGGACTGACGTCTGCGGCTCCATCCTTCGATTGCGTTCCGACACAGACAAACGTGGATCTTTCGATAAAAGAGCGCGCATGATCATCAACGTAGTTGAGACACTTTTTGATTGCGATGTCGTGGGTCGCGGAGAATTTTGACCTAAGGTCAGTTTCATCGTGAACGAGATATTCGGGATTGAGTTCTGTGGTGCCCAACGTCTTGCCTCCGACTACCGCTCTCACAAGCACCACGAAAAGATGCTAGTGAGCGGCAATGTACGATACCAGCTGGCATTGGGACAAGTTGCAGCACTGCGCGCTTTTTGACTCACAGCGGACCTTCGGCGCTGCGGCACACTATCTTCAATGGCTTATGACATCTAATCGGGACTAAGCTGACATCCACTCAGGTTGCTGCTCTTACTGCGCACTGACGCAGTAAACTCAACCATTTTGGAAGCTGTGCTATCATGCGGTGGGTGGTGCGGATCGATGTTTTCCGCCTGCAAGTCGTTCTAGCTCTGGTCCTGCAAATTCGTCTAAAATTATCGAGCCAGCACTTTCGGGAGGAGTTGAAAGTGCTGGCCCGTGCGTTGGCGCTCCCTGTTGGCTTTTTCGCCCCCGCGCATGCTGGCTTACTCTGGGAGGAGTGAGAACCAGCAAATTTCGAGTTGCCCTCTGACCTAGAGAGCCTCGGATCTATTAGTCAGCCATTAACTTCGCGGCATAATCCGGGATATCGGATCGCGAAATTCCGATCTGAGAGAGCTGATAGTCGCTCATGTTCGAAAGTGTGGAGAGCATTCGAGCCAATTGCAGTGCCTTTAAGGCAGCATTTGCCGTGGATCCGATCCACGCCAAGAAGCTGATTGATTGGGAGATAGTATGACCGCGATCTGTACCAACCGTCTGGGTGTCAACAGCCATAGGCGGCCTCCAAAGCGAGTTTTTTGATGTTACTGCGCGGGATGCCCAGATCTGTCAGGTCGCGGTCGGACAGAATTGAGAGCTCATAATACGTTGCGCGATAAATCCTGCGCTTGGACTGTGCCTTTCGCATCGTGTCCAACTTTTGATGAAAGAACGTGCGGCCAGCTTCGAAAACGACATCCAGCCCGCTGTTTGATCGAGTAATTGCCATGATATTACCTCGCCCATTGCTGCAATGCAGTATTTATGCTGCAATGCAGAGATAGACGAGTTTGGTAGCGCTCTCAATTTGGCAATTTGGCAAAGGCCCCATGCCAGATTGGAACAGCAAGGGTCATGACATGGATATCTCTGCGCAAATGTTAATCTTTGCGACGGTTGTCGAGCAGGGAAGCATATCTGCGGCTGCACGATCAATGAGACAAACCCCATCGGCTGTAAGCAAGCAGATCGGTTTGCTCGAAGATCAGGTGCACTACCGCCTTCTGAATCGCACCAGAACAGGTGTCTCCCCGACGCAAGAAGGCCAAGCATTCTACGAAAAATGCAAAGCGATGGCTGATAAATTCAAAGAAGCCGAAGCGATGATCCATAACTTTGACGGCATCCCGCGCGGATTACTCAGAGTCGCGTCCACGGTTGCCTTTGGTAAGTCCCAGCTGATCCCTGCTCTGCCTGAATTCATGGAAGAGAATCTCGAGGTTCAAGTGTCGTTGGATTTAACCGACCGGGAGATTGATCTTCGGAGTGAAGGGTTCGATGTAGCAATCTGCTTTGCTGAACAACGCAAGAACCCAGATATGGTCGTCAGGCGCATTATGCGGAGCCGCAGGGTGCTTTGTGCTTCACCTGAATACATTGAGCGGTCTGGAACGCCGTCGAATTTTGCTGAATTGGCCGACCACAATTGCCTCAGGGTTGCCGGAGGAAGCCAAAGGAACTCTTGGAACAGCATCGAACCAAAGGCAGGCGACGAATTTGAAGCAACGGGCAGTTTTCAAGGAAACAGCACCGATGTCGTCTTTCGAGCGGCACTAGCTGGTATAGGGATCGCGCGGCTCCCCTGTTACATCACAGACTGCAAGTTTAAATCCGGCGAACTCGTCCATGTTATGCCAGAATACGCACCGCCCAGTACTGATATCGTCGTAATGTTTGCCGACAGGCGCAATCTAGCGCCGAAAACCCGAGCGTTCGTGGATTACCTGGTGCGACGGTTTCGGAATGTCCAAGACGACAAATGACCTGACAATCAACAGTGAAATCTAACTGGACGGCTCTAGATCGACTTGGCGCCCGCAGTAGCGGCCGATTTGGGCTCGGTGCGATCATTCAGAGATTTATTTTGAGTGACCGCAGTGCGGACAATGTTGCCGTAGGCTCAATGGTTGTTGAGGACCGGTCTCAGCCCAAAGCGAACCAAATCGCTCTGCACTTAGGGCGGCCAAATCGCTCATTGCCACGCGCGCAAGTTCAGCATGAAACTCCGCTGTAGTTTCGACGCCATACCGCGATCCGAAGGGATTTTTTTCTCTAATTATGCTCTTGCTTTCTCTCTCTTGGGATCAAGGAAGGGCAAACCGGTTACGGTACAAGGCAGGCGCTTCATATGTCCGTCCAGCTTGCCAACCTCAAGCTCGGTGCCCTGTTCAGCGTTTTCTATGGCCACGCGTGCCATTGCGATGGCGTGTCCCAATTGGGGTGAATGCGTTGCGCTGGTGATGACGCCGACTTGCTCTCGGCCTAGAAAAACGGGGTCGCCATGATGCGGGGCCTGCTTGGTGGGGAAATTCAACCCGACAAGTTTTCGCCGAACCGCTTGCGCATTCCGTGCCAGTGCATCCTTTCCGATGAAGTTATCCTTTTTGAAATCGACGGCAAAGCCCAGGCCCGATTCTATCGCATCCACATCTGGCCCGAATTCCGCGCCTGCGACCACCAACCCGGCCTCGATCCGAACCATGTCCAGTGCCTCGCTGCCCATGGGCATAAGACCAAGCGGTTTACCAGCGCTCATCAACGCATCCCATATCTCGACCGCATCTTCGCGGTCGCAGAATATCTCGTATCCCAGTTCACCCGTGAATCCGGTTCGGCACAACAGGAACAAAGGACCGGTGCTGTCCCCCAGCCGGGCGACCGTGAAGCCAAACCATTTGATGTTCTCAAGCGCAGGGCGTGCCCGGTGTGTGTAAACAATCTTGCTGAGGATTTCGCGGGACTTTGGGCCCTGCAAGGCTAGGTTGACCATCCGGTGCCCGAGCGAGCGGATATGGGCGTTCAGACCAAGCTTTTCCGCCGTCTCGCGCAGGTGCAGCGCGGAGTTATCCGAACCACAGCACCAGCGATACGTCGTGGGTTCAATGCAAAACAGGGTGCCATCGTCCAGCGCACTGCCTCGCTCGTCGCAGATCAGGGCATAAAAGCCGCGGTGCTGGGCCAGCTTCTCAACATTTCGCGTCAGGCAATGTTGCAGCAGTTCTGCCGCGTCCGGTCCGATCACGTCGTATTTCCTCAGACCCGACATGTCCTGAAGCGTAGCCGCGTTCTTGCAGGCCCAGTATTCCTCGATGGCGCCGGTCGCATCGAAATGTGTTGGGGTCCAAAGATCCCGGGACACAGTGTATTTGCTGGTGAGCTTGGAAATGCGCGGGTGAAATGCGGAATGACGGGTCAGCTTCTCGCCATCCTCCGGCTGCGCCCTCCAGGAAACAGAATGTGAAATAGACGTATCCTCTTCGTAGATGCGAACGTGAATATCGGTGGGGTCCCAGCCGTTGATCGGATCGACGTCATCCGGGCAGGCCGTGGACACACAGACCAGATCGGTCAGGGCTTCCATGACGACATGGTCACCGGGTCGCGACCACGCCTCGTCCGAGGCCAGGTGCCCGTGGCCCTGATCCATCCAGGAGTTGAAAAAGAAGTTGACCGCAGGCCATGCCGCACGGGCTCCGATTCCATAGGGGCGGTAAGCTTCGGTGATATTGTCGGAACAGTTCAGATGGCCGGGAAACCCGCGATCTTCGTACCCCCGTGCGGTGCAGGCCAGAGCAAACGTATCGTGGCGGCCAACGGTGTCCTGCCGAACCGCCAGTAGAGGGCGGATATCCTGATCGTAGAACTTGTCATGCAATCCCGGCAATGGATAGGCGCTGCGCGCCATGGTCCGGGAGACGGTAGAATCAATGTAGCGTTCAACACCGCTGTCCAGGCTTGCGGCGTGCATGGCCATAAAGTCTGAACACTGCTGACCCTCGATATCGATGATCTGGACGAACTGGCCCTTTTTCAGCGTGTAGGCCATTGCCGTCCCCCGGTCGACACGCCATTCGTCGCGTATTTTCCCAAGGGGCTCGGGCAGCAGAAATTCAGAGGACGCGCCGTCGGGAAGTTTCACGTCCACGGTGAAACGCCCGCCGCCTCCGGCAGACACGAACCCCTCTGTCACGGGGGCAACAATGAAAAACGTGCAGCGTTTGATTGTTCGGGTCAGGAACACCTGACCGGGATCAGTCTCAGGTCCAAATACATGATAGGTGCTTGCGCTCTTCAGCCCCTCGTCACGGCTCTTGGCGATTGCGGCCATGAAGCGGCTGTCAAACCTGGTCGCATCCAGGGCGATGCTTTGATCGTGCGGCACTTCGATGGCCGAGGGCGAGAACACGTGTTCATCATCGGCCAGAGCTGTGATCCATGCGGATGCTCCACCGTCGACGTTTGTGATCGACAGAATTGCACCCTTGGGGAGGTCAATATGCGCTTCACCCCCCCATTGGATGTCCATCCGCAAGCGGTTAGGTGTTTGCAGGCCCCGATACCTTTCACGGTCAGAGTTTATTGATGTGTGCGCTTTAAACACGTTTCGGTTTCCCTTGGATGGGTGGCGAGCCGTTCAGTCTCTTAAGACGCGGGTGTATCGCCAGATAGATGAGAGCAGAGTTTGTTTCGGCGTGATGAAATCGCGGGCCCCGAGCCGGGCAAAATGCCGGGCTACTTGGGCGCTCTGGGATTATTCTCCTCTGACTGCGTCAATTTCCATTGCCACATTTTGCAAACCGCAATTTCGTTACTGAATCATCGCTTCCGGCAACCAAGTCGCCAAACCGGGCACGACGATCAGCATTGCCAGCACGATGATGTCGAAGAAGATGAACGGTACGACACCTTTGTAGATGTCGGCGAAACTCGCCTGCCCTTTGACACCTCCCATGACCGCAAAGAGGTTCAGTCCGACCGGCGGGGTCACCACCGAGATCTCGATCAGCTTGGTAACTACAATCCCGAACCAGATCGGGTTGATCCCCAGTTCTTGGGTTACAGGAAAGAAGAACGGCAAAGTGACCACCATCATCGACGTGGTGTCCAGAAAACAGCCAAGTACGATATAAATCACCGACACCATGATCAGGAATTTGATCGGCGTGTCGGCGACGGCGGTGACAAGCAGAACGATGTCGTCAATTACCCCGACAACGACAAGCATACGCGACAGCAGCAGCCCACCGATCAGTACGATAAAGAGGATACAGCTGATAAAGGCTGCGTCCTGAAGCGCAGGAACCAGCCAACCCTTGAAAGTTCTCTTGCGCGACAACGCATATAGGAATGCACCGAACGCACCCACAGCGCCTGCTGCAGAAGGTGGGAAAGAGCCAGTATAAATGCCGCCCAGAACCAGCATGAGCAGAACGGGAATGGGCCAGATGCCTCGCAGCGCGAGCACCTTTTCCCGCATCGGAACAGGCTCGGTGATGGGTGGCGCCAAATTCGGCCGGATGCCCACCAGAACGCGTACACCCGTCAGGTAGACCACAGCCGTGATAAGACCGGGTATGACCCCGGCGATCAAAAGCTGTCCGACCGACTGCTCGGTCATCACCGCATAGATCACCATGGTGATTGAAGGTGGGATCATGGCCGCAAAGCTGCCGGCACCGGCAATCGCACCCAAAGAGAGACTGCGCGAATAGCCGAATTTGACCATTTCAGGAAACGCAATGCGAGTGAACACCACGGCGTTGACCGCAGTGGAACCCGAGATAGCAGCAAAAACCGCTGACCCAACGATCACTGCTTGATACAGGCCGCCTTTCATGCGCCGCAACCACATATCGGCCACACGAAAGACCTCGGCAGTCACGCCTGACGCCTCTGCCAGTACGCCCATGAGCACAAACATGGGCAAAACGGCCAGCGAGTAGTCGTTCACCACGGCAAAGGGAAGTGTTTGCAATTGTCCAAATGCGAAGTTCGGGCCGAGATCAACCAACATGCCGCCCACGCCCACCATGCCCATTGCCACACCGACGGGGATGCCAAGTGCCAGGAACAGAAACAGGAAGGCTGCGCAGAGAATTGCGAGTGTAAGCGGCTCCATGACGATTTCTCAGACCTTCTTATGGAAGTTGGGATTCACGCTCGACGGCTCGTTCGGTTTCGGAGGCATCGTCACGATTGAGGATGCACGCGACGAGGTCATAGAGGTTTTGCAGGACCATCAGCGATGCGCCCAAGGCCAAAACGAAACGAGCTGGCCAGATCGGGAAATTGATCGCGCCGGACACATACTCTCCGACCTCAAACCCACGCAGGCCGGATTTCCAGCCGAACCAAGCGATCAGGGAAAACAGCGTCAGGCTGAACAGGTATTGCAGTATATCGGTCAGCTTTCGCAGAGGTCTTGGCAGGTGATCTGTCAGCACCGCGACCCGGATGTGCGCCCGTTGGGCTTGAGCAAGCGCCACGGAAAAGAAAATCACGATGACCATCATCGTCGCCATGAACTCGAAAGCCGCAGGGATCGGCCGGGCTAGAACATTGGTGCTGATAACATCCAATGCGCCGGTAAGCATCATGGCCAGCATCGCGAAGCCTGCAATGGTTGCCGCGCCTCTTCTGAGATGGCGAAGCCCCCGGGCTGGTCCGGATTCATTCGCTTGCAAGGTCCTGTTGCCGGACATTAATTTCTCCCATGTTCAGCTGCTCGCACTTGGTTCGCCGCGGCCAATCAAACCTTTAGTGGCTGCTGATTTGCGTAAGGTTGGTGCAAGGATGTGTTGCGCTATCTGCCCGTCCGCGAAGTTCAGGTTCACCGAAAAGCACGCCCATTTCGTAGCCAGGTCTTTTCGGCAGCAGCGGTTGCGTCGAACCTCGGCATGGTTTCGAACGGTGGCGATCAGCATTGACGCACCCGTTCCTTGTCAACAGGTTCGGGTGCGTGCCGCCGGATCTTATTGAACGACTTCTTCCCAGATCGAAATCATCTTGCGCGCATCGTCGCCTTTGCCCTTTTCATCCATGGTGACGACGAAATCGGCAAAGAAATCGGGGTTGGCATCCATCCACTTTTGCTTCTCTTCTTCCGGGAACTCATGGAAGGTGACACCCAGTTGAGCCAGTGCCTTACGCGCGCCGGCATCTGCGGCCATGGTCGCGTCGCGGTCTTTTCGCATGGCTTCGCGCGAGACTTCTTCAATAATGGACTGATGCTCGGGGCTGAGTTGGTTCCAGGCATCCAGCGAAATCCAGGTCGCGTTGGTGGGCCCCTCCCAGATGGTAATTTCCGAGATATGCTTGGCCACTTCGTAGATTTTGTAGTTCACAACCAAATCCACCGAGAATGGGATGCAGTCCACGGTGCCGCGGGACAAACCTTCGTATATCTCCGGCAAAAACAGTGTGACCGGGGTTGCACCAACAGCCTCAGCCGCTTTGGGTAAGGCCTCGCCCCATGTGCGTAACTTTTTGCCCTCCATTCCAGCGACATCGGTCACCGGGTCCTTACAAACTAGAAGATATGGATTCAGATGATGGAAGAACAACGTTTTCAAACCGTTTTCTTCGGCCTCAGCATTGAGTGCCGGCAGCTCATCCATCAATCGTTCCATCAGTTCTGTGGCCTGCGGCACGCTGTCCATTGCCATCGGGATTGAGTTTGGGGCCGCGTGCATGGGCAGTTGTGCCGGGAAGTACCCGGGTGACATCATGGAAATCTCGATGGCGCCGCTGCGCATCAATTCAAGATTTTCCTGCGCCTTGCCCAAAGCGCCGCTGAAGAAAAGCCGAACTTCCACTTCACCATCTGTGCGCTTCTCGATTTCCTCAGCCCACCACTTGTCGATCTGAGACCCGGAATGAGTTTCGGGCCATTGGCTGTTGGCCTTGAGTGTCATCTTTGCGAAAGCCGGTTGAGCAGTAAAAAGTGCGCCGCAAATGACCGCCGCGCTAACGAAGCCCGACCCGATACGTGTGTGTTTTTGTAAGCCCATAGACTGGTCTTCCTCTGTTGGTGGCTGGTGCTGTTCGAGAGCACTGTGAATTTTTGTTGTCTTTGCGGAAGTCACGTTACCAAGGGCTTTTTCATATTGAAATACGCCAATCTTTTATGCTTATTGATAAGCAATAATTATCCTTTTGGTTGGGAAATGGCTCAGAATCTCTTTGATAATCGTCAGTTAGAAGCACTCTACTGGATCGCTCGTCTAGGAAGTTTTGCCTCCGCCGCACGCAAGCTCAACACTAGCCAACCTGCAATTTCTCAGAGAATTCGCGATCTCGAATCGACGCTTGGTGTCACGCTTTTTGACCGAAGCCGTCGGCGTGCCGTCTTGACGCCACAGGGCCGGGAAGCGGTTGAACTGGCTCAACGCATGCTGTCTATCGCTGCGGAACTACGAGACCGCTTGGCGAAACAAGAGTTCCTCCACGGCCTATTGCGCGTGGGGGTAAACGAAACCGTAGCACTGTCTTGGTTGCCGCAACTCATGCGAAAGATCAACGAAGAGCTACCGAACGTTGAATTGGAATTGCATGTAGGTCTCACGCAGGAGCTCTGGGACAAGTATCAACGCGGTAGCCTGGAGCTTCTGTTGGTATCAGGTCCGATTGAACCTGACACAGTCGTTTTGGAATCCTTGGGTACTACGACGTATGTCTGGATGATGGCTCCGCAGTCGGGCGCATCCACGCAACGGATCGAACCGTGCGACTTCAAAGACCTTTCCATCATTACCCATGGCCCAGGCTCTACAATGCACGAAGCAATTCTAGACTGGTTCCGGCTTAACGGGATCCGGGTACCCAATAGTGACGTTTGCCATTCGTTATCAGCGATGGCGGCTTTGACCATGGCCGGACTAGGAATTAGCCCCTTGCCGCCACTCATTTACCATCAGGAAATTGAGGCCGGGAAACTTATCGCACTCGAACCGGTGCCGGCGTTAGAGCCACTCGAATTCTGGGCGGTTTACCCGCGTCTGGCAGTGTCACCTCTGCCGGCCGCTGTTAGTCGTCTCGCGCGGCAAGTCAGCACTTTTGAGGACCGGAGCCCATCCACCAAATAAAGGAAGATTTCATTTAGGAAATGCTGTGGAATATTTGAACAGTTTAGCATTCGGTCAAAAAGTTATCGACAACGGCTTCATTGCTCGCAAGGGTTTACGCTAGCGCGACACCTCGGAGTCCTATGGGGCACGAATGGTCTTTTCAGCCGCTCGAAACTCTGGAGTAAGCAATCAAAAGAAGGCACCTCAAACCGGGCGCCTTCATCAGATTACACGAACTTTGGAATGCAATGCGGTGTTGTCGTGCGAACCCTAGTCTCGGGTGTGCCTCAACGCACCTAAGTTATCAAATGTACATCCAGGAATGCACTGCTAGAAACAGACAGGTTGCCGCGACAAGAACGGTTATACCTAGTGCGTCTTTTGCAATTTGAGCCATGTTCCAGTTCCTTACGATTGGAAGCTTCGGTTTCGCTGAAGTAAGTGAGTACCTTCAATTCATCCATACCCAAGTTTGCATAGGCGCTTTTTAATTCTCACATAGCTAATCGAAAGATTCGGTTGTGTCGTAATCTATTGGTTTGGTTTGACGCGGATGCAAGTTCCAAACTTTGTTTCATGAGATTTGTCCTCTTCCTAGCTTCAGCATGGTGGCCGTTGACGGAAGCAGATCGTTGCTTGCGAAGCAGGGTGCTGAGAATCAATCCTTTCCTCGGTTCTGTCAGACAAATTCGAACCAGTCTCAGCTAGGCCAGTAGAGCTGTCCTTTATTCGGCACAAAAACCGCGCCACTCGGCAAGAGCGACGGTGCGTGTCAGCTTGAAGGTTTCTCGGCTAGTGAGCGATCTTTCCTGGTTGAAGTGGTTGTAGACAGAGGAGTGGACGGAGGCGAACTTCTGCAAACTTCGCATGCGCCTGAAACGCTGCATGGCGCGTTCGCGTCTTCGAAACGGGAGGTGTGAATTCTCAACGCGGTTATTGAGCCACCTGCCCGTCTGCTGTTTTTCGGTAGCCCCAAGCTCTCTGAGAGCGGCCCGATACGATGCGAAGCGGTCCGTCACAATCTCTTCCGCACAGCCATGGCGCTTCATCAATTTCCGGAGGAATTTCAATGCGGCCTGCTTGTTTCGGCGTTTGGTGACGACTGCTTCCAGCACTTCGCCATCATGATCTACAGCCCGCCAGAGGTAGTGCCTCTTGCCATTCACCTTCACAAAAACCTCGTCCACGTGCCACTTCCATTTCGAGAATACGCGCAGTTGCTGAACTCGCTTTCGTCTGATCTCAGAAGCAAACATCGGACCGAACCTGTTCCACCAATATCGGACGGTTTCGTGGCAAACGTCGATCCCGCGTTCGTGCAGCAGATCTTCGACATTCCGAAGCGAGAGTGGAAACCGAATATACAGCATCACCGCAAGGCGGATGATCTCGGGGCTGGTCTTGAAATACTTGAAGGAGGCAGGTCTGGTCATGGGCAAAAGCTACGCAACCGCCCTCCCCCGCTCAAGCAATGTTAATCTGACAAGACCGTGACGTACTATTGGTCTTTAGCGCAACCGTAGCAAAACTGGCGTTTTGCGCACTCTTGGAGTCTGCAAAGCTTGACTTTGAATGTCCGCTTTGGGCTGTCTTGATGCGTTAACCGGTTAGTCGCAATGATATAGAACCATTAAAGTTTTATGGCCCCCATGCATGGAAACGGTGCACAGAAGCCGCGCTCCTGTTCTATCGGATTTGACGCTGGTACTGACGCTGTGCTTGTTTCTGATTAACGTGCGGACTACCGCCGTCCGGTCCATCCTCTTCATCTTCCAGAATGGCATTTCTCATGTCCCCCAGATCAGTGCTGTGAAAGTACCTGAGACCGGTCAGTTGATACACTTGTGGAAACATATTGATCACCTTTGTGGATGAGGAGACTGGCTGGGCGACAAGGCACTCAATGTACGAAGCAACCCATCATAACGTAACATCTGGTCTTTCAATTCCAGCTTCCTGCGTTTGAGTTGTTGCAAAGACAATGAACATGGCAGCGGTCGCTTCAGCTCGTCTGCGATCAGCCTTTTAACTTCCATGTTTTTAATGCGCAGCTCGGCCAGGCGGGCTTTCAACGAAAAGACTTTGACACGGTTATT
This sequence comes from Ruegeria arenilitoris, assembly GCF_013032445.1. Taxonomy (GTDB): domain Bacteria; phylum Pseudomonadota; class Alphaproteobacteria; order Rhodobacterales; family Rhodobacteraceae; genus Ruegeria; species Ruegeria arenilitoris_F. The sequence goes on from NZ_WQCA01000037.1 coordinate 15,837, forward strand.
GCGGGGCATTTTTGTCTCCTATTTGGGTGGCGCTTTATTTGGGCTGACTGACGAACCCGCTCAATCAGCACTTACTGTTTTAATATCGGTTGGATTGACGTTCTTAAAAGGTGATCATAAATTAAAATTAAATAGGAAAAACCTATCAATTGAGGGCTGGCATCGTGGGTAATGATGTAACTTTGAAGCAGCTAGCATACTTTGTCGCGCTGACCGAAGCGCGACACTATCGGCGCGCAGCTGAATGCCTGGGCATCAGCCAGCCTTCGCTTAGTCAGCAGATCGCAGGGTTGGAAGCCATGCTTGGTGTCGAACTAGTCGAGCGTGGTCAACGAGGAGCAATCCTGACACCAACTGGTCGGGAAGTTCTGGCGCAGGCGCGACGGGTGCTTGAAGAAGCGGAAACGCTTAAGGACTTGGCGCGAGATGCCAGCGCCGGTGTCAGTGGCACCATCCGGTTAGGAACATCTCCCACACTGGGTCCCTATTTTCTCCCGTATGTTATGCGGCACCTACATACGTCTTATCCTTCACTTAAGTTGATCGTTCGAGATGCAGCACCGCTGGTTCTGCAAGAAGAGCTTCTTCGCGGTCAGCACGATCTAATCCTCACACAGCTTCCGGTACGATCAGCCGACTTGGAGGTAGAGCGCCTATTCCGGGAGCCACTCAAGCTGACCGTCGCAAAAGATCATGCGCTGTCGAGCAAGTCTGAAGCCCAAGATGCGGACTTGGCCGGGCAAGACATTCTTGCTTTGACGTCGACTTACGTGTTGCACAATCAGATTGTCGCTTTGTGCGAGGAATTGGGTGCCAATCCAAGGCAAGACTATGAAGGTACAAGTCTTGATGCCTTACGGCAAATGACTGCGTTAAACATGGGTGTCTGCTTTCTGCCTGCTCTGTATGTTCGTTCCGAAGTTTCCCCGGACACTGGGGATGTTTCTGTGCTGTCGTTTCGCAAGGACCGTTTCACTAGGTCCGTTGGCTTGGTCTGGAGAAAACGTTCAGCGCACAAACGCATAATTGAGAGAATAGGAACTGTTTTCCGGTCTGTTGCGCGCGGCAAGTTTGCCGATCTGCTGACTCCAGAGTGAAGTGTATAGTCGCAATGCTTGATCACGTTAGAGTTCTATTTGTCTGTATCAAAGAAACCTACGCTTAGTTCCGCAAACAGCCTTCTCGTAACAATGTAGCTCGCACGACGGGGCCATGTTATTGCATGTCTGGCAGAGTTCAGGAGATTGATGTGTGTGCCGAACACTCAAAACAATTCAAAGGGGTGCGTGACAATCGGCCGATCATTTTGTTGGTTGCAGGTTTCGGTGACAATGGAAGCATGTTTGACGGGTTGGCTGAAACACATCTTGCCATCACCCATCGCTTACTGCCCACCAATCTTCCGGGATTTGGCGCTCAGCCCCTGGCTGGGAGAACGACTCTCGAAGCCCTATCGCAATATGTTAAAAATGAAGCAGTAAAGTATGAGGCAGAAATTGTTGTCGCCCATTCTGTGGCTTCAATCATAGCTTCCTTAGCTGCCAGCCGGGTTGACTGCCCGTTGACCACCATCGTTTCGTTGGAAGGAAATATTACCGCCGCGGATGCCTATTTTTCCGGGACAGCAGCCGATTACAGTGATCCGGTGGAGTTTCGCGACGCGTTTCTAAGACGGCTAGATGAAATGGCGAAGTCTGCGCCGATCATAAGACGATATCGCGACGAAGTCTCAAAGGCCAATCCCATGGCGCTGTGGCAGCTCGGCATCGACGCGCGGAAGTTTTCGACAGATCACGTACCAGGTGAGGTTTTGCAACGCGCAGCAAATGTCACCTACTTGTATAACCCCGACAATTGCCCCGAAGGCACTGTCCGTTGGCTAGAAGAAAACAAGATGAACCAGATCATCTTAGAAAACGCCACACATTGGCCGAGCGTAGACCAACCTGAAGTACTCGCGAACAAAATCGCCGAGGCGCTCAAAGAATTCTAATGCGGGCGCAAATTGGAGTTCGTTGAAAGTCGAGTTGCGTGTTTCGGAATTTGCAGAGCTTGGTTTTGAAGGTCTGGTTTGGGCTGCGACTTGCCGAATGCAGGTGCAGCAAGCACTTTGACTTCGTGTGGTAGGACTGGGTTCGAAGCAGTCATCCGACAGCTATAGCCAAAAGACTGGTTTGCGGGTGCTGTCAGACGAATTCGAACCAGTCTCAGTTTCCCACAGAAACCGCGAACCTATGCGGAACAAAGTTGACGCCACTCGCTAAGAGCGGCGGTGCGTGTCAGCTTGAAGGTGCCTCGGCTGGTGAGCGATCGCTCCTGGTTGAAATGGTTGTATACGGAGGAATGGACAGCGGCGAATTTCTGTAAACTTCGCATGCGCCTGAAACGCTGCATCGCGCGTTCGCGTCGTCGAAACGGCAGGTGCGAATTCTCAACGCGGTTGTTGAGCCACCTTCCCGTCCTTTGTTTTTCGAGTGCACCCAATTGTCTGAACGCAGCCTTATAGGATGCGAACCGATCCGTGATAACGGTTTCCGCTTTACCGTGTCGCTTCATCAATTTCTTGAGGAATTTCAGTGCTGCAGCTTTGTTTCGGCGTTTGGTGACAATGGCTTCCAGCACCTCGCCTTCATGATCAACGGCCCGCCA
>NZ_WQCA01000038.1 GCF_013032445.1 Ruegeria arenilitoris
GCAGTAGATCTTCGACATTCCGAAGCGAGAGAGGGAATCGGATGTACAGCATCACTGCAAGGCGGATGATCTCGGGACTGGTTTTGAAGTATTTGTAAGAGGCAGGTTTGGTCATGGGCAAAAGCTACGTAACCGCCCTGCCCTGCTCAAGCAAAGTTCCTCTGACAAGACCTCCTGTGCAACGAACTCAGGGCCCTTATCCGACCGGATGAATGCGGGAGCGCCGCGCAGAATGAACAGGTCTGTCAGAACATCGATCACATCTGTCGAGTTCAGCTTGCGCTTCACCTTAATCGCCAGACATTCCCGGCTATACTCATCAATGATGCTCAGCGTCCGGAAGACCTTTCCACCATCCCAATGGAATACAGGCCGACGATGCACTAACAATCAATTTGGACCAGTCAGATGAGGCTGTGCAGAAGCACTTGAATTGCGATTGCTTACTCATTCGCGAAGGATACGAGAGCACCCTGCCCACCTTAACCCAAGTTCTTCTGACAAGACCAACAAACGTGCCTTTTTTTGTATCGTGATAAAGAAGTTAAGCAATCGGCAAAAAATTGCCACCATGTAAATTGCGAGCAAGCCGCTAACATTAATAGTGAAATTGGAATTCACCTTCATGAAGCACCATAAGATTGCTCAATTTTCGTACAAATATTTCAAAATTGCCATATGTTTCAAGCGTTGAACGCAGAATCAAGTAACATGACCGAAGATTCAAGCTATCGTTGTTGGCGAGGTAGGTTGTCGAGGGCAATAAAAGAAATAACTTCTAGGGAATTGTTGCTGTGAAAATTCAATTTTGAATAGCTATGTGGATTGACCGGATGCCGGAGTACCAGACTATTCGCGAAGAAAAATCGCCCCAAACCGTCGATTGCCCATACCATGGTCGATTGAGATTGTATCACGCCAATTCGGCGAACAACAAAAGGGCGCTGGACATTCTCCTTACCTTAATACTAGCTCCAGTTTTTGTACCTTTAATTCTCATGCTGGCACTTATTGTTCGATTTGATGGAGGCCCGGCATTTTTTGGTCATGCAAGGGTTGGTCGTGACGGAAAACCATTCATGTGTTGGAAGATTCGCACAATGGTGCCAGACGCCGAAACTAAGCTGGCAGCCTATCTTGAAGATAACGCTGACGCCAAAGCTGAGTGGCATGAAGCAAGAAAGTTGCGATCAGATCCCCGGATTACGTTTACAGGATCATTTCTAAGACAGACAAGCCTAGATGAACTTCCTCAAATTTGGAATGTCGCAAGAGGTGACATGAGCTTTGTTGGCCCAAGACCCATCGTCGAAAGCGAGCTTGAACTATATGGTGAGAACCAGATTGCATACACCGCCTTACGCCCGGGAATAACTGGATTGTGGCAGATTTCGGGTCGAAACGATGTGCAGTACGCCGAACGCGTTCGTCTCGACAAAGAATACCATGAGACTATGAGTTTGCGCAAAGATCTAACTATTCTCGTGAAAACCGCCGGTGTCGTGCTTCGTAGAACAGGCCACTAACGTACTATCGACGGCCATTTTCGAAAAGATGAAGACAATTTTTTAAGCGTAAGTCTCTGGATTAGAAGTTTGAATTTAGTGAGCTACCTGAACTAACGTTCTTAAAAGCTGCATAAAGTGTTATTTAGGGTCTACTGAGTACGCGAACTGATGACTTAGCCGTTGATAAAAAAGCTCGGGGAGCAAAGCCACGAATAAGAAAGCTAAAAACGCTTCGTTCCCAGAACCTTCAAAAAAACATTGGATGAAAAAGGTAACCCAAAACATGAAGAAAATTGCGGCATACCGTTTTCCATTTTTTACATATATCAGAACACCATAGGACAAAGAACGGACCCAAGGCAAGGTATAGGCGACTAGACCCAGCATGCCATTTTCAACTAATACACGTTGAAACTCGTTATGAATACTTGTCAGAAAATACTGTGGCAGCCAGTGATAGTTTTCTCGGACAAAAATTGTATATCCGTTAGTCCCAAGGCCCAAAAATGGGTTAACTCGAACAAGATCCCAGGTTAGTTGCCCAGAAAATATTCTTTGCGAGTTGCTTTGCGTTATACCTATCTTGCCGGTGGCCATTTCCGCCAGTGTAAAATCCTCGAACTGCCCAAAGTTAAATACCGAAAACAGCTGGCGTGTCAGGTAGTCATCAGAGGCGATAAGCATCGCAACAAAAGGAAGAGTGCAAAGAGCTAACGCGGAAAGTACACTCAAGCGAACGTAGCCTGCGGATAGTAGCAACACCAGATTCAGAATGAAAGCCAACTGAGCTTTTCTTTCACCGCTCATCACCAATAGGCCCGCGATGAGCCCAATAACAACGTAGTCTATCAGTCGGGCACGCCGTTTTGTGCATATCATTAGCGCGAAGATTACTGGAACGGCATAAGAGAACAGCAGCTTTGGCTCATCCAGCCGCTTCCAACCAAAGTAAAAACCACTCGCAACATGCCAGTAAACATTGAAACAAGTTATCAGAATTGAAACTAGAATGAACGTTCTTGCCATGCGGATCCAGTCAAGCTGACCTGCATAGAGGACCAAGACGTAGCCGAACATCGCAAGTTCAACTGCCTGAATGGTCTCTCGAATACCGTTCTTAGCTGAGATGGGAAATGCAAGTGCGACGTTAATAGTCAGAAAAAATAGTACCAGACCAAATCCTGTCGAGAAGCTCAACCGCCGTTTCAATAGTGATCCGCCGATCAATATTGGCGTGCAAACTAAACACACTAAGTCAAAAGGTTTAAGAACAAGGAGTGGTGTCTTTAAGTCCAGCCCTAAAAATATCGAAGAAAACCCGGCAAATAAAAGGATGAACAAGAAACGTTCATACTTTTGGGCAGTTGGCTCCAAGTTGGTATTTTTTGTATGTGCAGAATTTACCAAACTTGTCATGTGTAAAATGCGGGTTTCGAGTAACTCTCTCCAGATAGGTTTTCGTACAAGACGAGATACCTGTCGCGAACAGCCTTGGAGTCGTATCTTTTTCGAGCGCTATCGGCTATTTTTGTAGACCATCTCTCCCATTCGTATGAACTCATGGAAAGCGCTGCACGAAGCCCGACCTGTATGTCTTCCGTCGAAGTTCCCGCGACAAACAGAGGGTAGTCGCAGAAATCCACGACATCTCTATTTCCGCTGACATCCGACAATATTGGCACGACTCCGGCGCATGCCGCTTCGAGCAGAGCATTGGAAAGCCCCTCAGATGAAGATACCAATAAAAGGAAGTGCATTCGCTGCAAGTGATCAAAGACGTTGTTAACCCTTCCTTTGCAATCGATTTTCTGCCCTCTTTTTGAAGCTGAACTCTTTGCAATTGAGTTAAGTAACGGGCCGTCACCCAACAGTTCCAATCGGTAGCTTCCCTTGCACGCCAGCGTGCTCACCGCATCTACAATTTGAGAGACATTCTTTTCATCTGAAAGCCTCCCCACGTAGGCCAATATGACCATATTATTAAACCCTTCTGTTCTAGGGTTCCCGCGCCCAACGGCAATTTCCTCAACTTGGTCAACATCCACACCATTGGGAATTCGAAGCACTCGTTCACTGGGAACTCCCCACTCCAGGCAATTCTTTTCTATTTCACTGGAAATCGCGACGACAGCCGATGATCGGCGGGCTACGAACTTAGCGCCGGACCGGCCCACAATGTACTTTTTCTGGCTAATGATATTGAAGTCATTGCGCTCTCCGCCTACGCCTAGCTTCATGACAGTTGGTATTCCAAAAATCTGATATGCCAAGGCGGCGACATAAGCGTTTATTCGCAACTGGTGACAGTGAAGAACCGATACACGTCGGTGGTTCCACGCTATCCATATCAGAACTTGAAGCGCCCATAGCAAAGATGCTGGTAAGTAACGCCCAGCCAATTGCGGTGGGCGATATGTCCAAAACCTTACAACGCCTTTTTCTTCCTTTCTTGGTTTAAAGCCTGGCACACGACTTGTGACTACAACAACATTGACGCCGGCCTCGATCAGATTTTGCGTAAGCGCCGCACATTGCTTTTCGGCACCTCCCAAGATTTCAGAGTATTGACAGGTTAACATCACCACAATTTTTGAGTGCGAGTTAGCGCTACTTCTGCCAACTTTTGCTATATTTGTGATCGATTTTTTTGTCATTCATCAAACTCTACAAGGGTACACAACACCGCTACAAACCGGCTAATTCCAACACTGTCCGGCGCGATAAGGTGTAGCGAAGTTTTTGCTTTCGATCAGATTTCTAAAGAAACTGGCGTGAACCTATGAATTCGGCCCAACACCTTCCTACGCACCTCCCACACGTAATTTATCACTCCAAGCCTCAGGCTGGTTTACGGCACCAACAAGTTTCATCATGCATCGGACCTCGGACCCAGAGTCTGATTGTGTAATCTCATACTTGGGATCAGGGCTGAAACCACGCGGGTAGCCGTCGGAGTACCAGTAATACCAAATATCTTTGATGTCGGTTTCCAGATCCGCGGCACAGTGCAGAGTTTTCCCAACCAGTGCTTCTCCCACAATGGTTGGACGGGCAGAAAAGGGTTTCGTGAAACCTTCCAGCTTTTCTTCGCGCTGAAGAACTTCGATGTAGTCCAACACCATGTCATGACGAACATTCTGATCGGGCTCACCATGCTTAAGTCGCAGAGCATAGTCCGCGATCATGTATACCCGCTCAAGAAACTCTCTAGGGGTCGCTACTCGAGCCAACTCAGTTCCGTCGACCCCCAAGTAAGTAAAATCGGGCTCTATACGAAGTTCCCAGAGATGGAATTTTCCATCCCAGATATCGATGTCCAACCGCGCAGCAAACATCTTTTCATGGGCTATGTCTTTTTCCAGGTGTCCAAATTTGCCAGGATACTCACCCGCATGAACATGGGCGGAGCCACCATTGATCCATTGATCATCATTTCCTTCAAATTCAAATCCGTCGATTTCAATTCTTTCCGATGTCCTCCAAAACAAATGCTCGAGATTGTAAAACCACAAGATTGCCGGAAAGAAGCCCACTCCTGGGTTTCCATCAATCTCTGGCAATTTTACACGTGCCCTGAATATGCCGCCACCTTCCCAAGAACGCCCTTGGCCAACGTCGTTCACACTATAGATCGCTGACCCCTTCCATTGTTTGTCGAAACCTATGGACAAAGTCAAAGTGGAGCTGTCGGGATCGTGGGTATAGAGGTCCGCCCCACGTTTTAGATTTTCTAGTTGCGCGTCTTTGCCCACCCCACCGTTCCAACCAGGTGCAAACCATATTCCGCCTTGACCTCCTTCGCTTGCATCACTCCGAGACACCGAGTTTTCACGGAAATCGTCCAAAAAGACACGCACATATCCCTCATCCGAAGGCAGCGGCTTTCCCAGATGCTCCATTCGAGAATTCTCAGGGATTGAATACCAGCTATCTGACCATAGTTGCTCATCATGGGAATACCGCGCAGGAAAATCCCGCTCATCGTGCATCGGAGGTTCTGAACGATAGGCAAACTCTTCTGGTAAGAGGTATAAAGACCCGATGCGCCTGGCTGCCCACCCAACAATTTTATCAGCCAGAGCTTCAGACAATTCAGTTTGCCCAAAGATGATCGCATCAAACGACCAGCCAAGTGAGCCGCCTTGGGGGTCGCCAATAAAGCTCTTGGCATCCTTACGTGACGAAGGCGCGGAGAAGGTTAATGTATCTGAAACTTCCGGATCACTCTGGCCATTAACGCTAAGAAACAACCGCCCGTGCCTGCGGTAGACCAAAACTATGTTCCAAGTTTCACCGTCAGCAATCAAACCATGGTTGGAAAGACTATATGTCCTCGAACCGCTAGGCCCCTGCCCGCGCCAGCTGACACTAATTCCGGACTTGCCACTGTATTCCACCCTCGGTACTCGCCCTCCCGCCAGTTCATCTTCATTGACACTTAGTAGAGTGACACGATCTTCTGCTGAATTTGGCGGCTCAACCTTCAAAAGCAAAAGCATCCATCGGTAGCTTTTTAGGGCATCGTCAACATGACCAAAATTTAGATGTTGACGGCTACCTGCCGCAAAACTGATTCCGGAATCGGTATTGCCGTAGGTAGGTTGCTTCTTGGGATCGTCCTGCACGGCGTCGATTGGATTGAAGCCTGTGGCGCCCAAGTTTCTTACAGGACCCTCAGGTGTGTCATCCTGGGTGTAACCGTTCACCAATAGCTCCGGCACATCCAACAAGTTAAACAGATTACCTTCCGCCTCTGGATCAGTTGCCTGAGCTTCAACTGCTGACGAGGAAAGTAGAAGCGCTGCAGTAAATGCGGACGGCACAACGCACAAAATCCATTTAAAATATTCAACTAAGCATCGAATCTTGTTCAACATTAGCGATACACACCCACTTCTTTCGCAACACTCCCAGTGTTCAAAGTAATAAAGCTGCAACACCTAAAGAGCTCTTCTAGAAAAGCTTACATTGGCAAAGTTTGAAAGCTCCGTGCAGCGGATCAGCGAGAAACTTCCGCTTCGGTCTCCAAAGAACTTAGCGCATGTTCTTCGTTCACAGGTATACCCTTTCGAAGAGCAACTTTATTTATAACCGCTTCAACTTTTGGCTCCATTGCGTCTAGTGACCATTTAGAAGTATCAAATTGGCGCGCGCAACTAGTCATCGTTTCAAGCATTTCGGCGTCGGTCAACAATTGATCCAAGTGCCTCTGCATTTCAGCAACGCTCCCTGTTTCAACAACCAAGCCGTTAGATCCATCCCGAACAATTTCTTCGATGCCTGGTAACCAAGTAACTACCATTGGCTTACCTGCGGCGACGTATTGGACCAAAACTCGGGGCAAGCCTTCGCGCATTGACGCAAGAACGCAAATATCGGCGGAGGCAATGTACTGCTCGACATTTTTTTGAAAGCCTACAAGATGAACGTGTTGGCGTAGCCCATATTGATCCACACTCTCTCTGATGGCGTTCTCACACTCTCCTTGTCCAACAAGGTAAAGATGCAGATCTGGATGCTTCTTAACCAATCGCGCAAAGACGCTGATAAACTCCAAATGTCTCTTTCTTGGCTCCAAAGAAGCCGCCATAATCAAAACTCTACCTTTTGGAAGCTGATCCAACGCAGACGCACGACGGAAGCGATCGAGATCCATCCCGGAATAGACAACAAAATTATTTTCGGCTTTTCCCAGCCCAGCTTTGAGGTTCGCGTCGTGCATCCCTTGGGAAACGGCAATGTAGGCGTCAGTGTTCAGCGCAACCAGCTTCTCGAGCGATAGGTACACGATGCGCTTTACCGGCGATACATTCAGGAAAGGCAAAATGTGAACGCCATGCAGAACAATAGGCGTTCGACATCGCCATGCGGCCGCGCGACCGAGAATACCCGCCTTTGAGGCATGTGTATGAATTACATTTGGAGAAATCTGCCGAATGGCGCCGCAAATTCTCGAAAAGGCTCTTAAATCTCTGATCGGGCTTAATTCCCTTACAAGACCCTGGATTTGTTGCGTTTTCACTTTCCCGGAGATTGTAGATTTTCTTTCGCTATCGCATTCTTGTCCGTAGAGTAACCAGACCTCATGCCCACGTTCAGCCTGAGCGTTACATGTTGCAATCGTATTTTCCTCTGACCCGCCATTGAGCAGACACGTGATAACGTGAATAATCTTCATTCATCTCAACCCTTACAATCGTGTAACAAAGTGGTTCTATAGAGAACAGTATATCCGCACTATCAGAGTAGGTCTTTAGTCGTCGTAATTTAGTGAGCATCTGCTGTGGAATTTAGAAGCCCGTGTATTGGAGATTTTAGCGGTTCCACTAAGCTTTCCCGGCACACAGCCACGCGCACCAACTTAAAAAACCTTGCACCCGATGTACCAGCATTCTCCGCGGCGGATCTTGCGACCAAAAATCTACATTGTCAGTGTTTTATAGCAAACCTTTGGAGATTCTTTCCGGTAATTCCGTAGCCAACCCCAGTTCGCAGTCAACAAAGCTCAAAAAACGTGCATGTTTAGGAGTAGTGCATAGATTGGAACAGAGGCTTATCGCAACTGAGCATTGGCTAACTCGATTGTCTTTTAAATCGTCAAAAACTCTGTAGGCTACATCCTTGTGGAACTTGTGCTCGCGCACCAACACTTTCAAAAGAAACCACTATATACGGAATATATACAATATTAGTTAGGGACCCCATATCAACCAGCACCGAGGATAACGTCGCCAATATATCCCTATGGATAAGGCTGATATGGAGTCGACACAGGTTTATTTTGGGCTGCGCATTGCTTTGCGCTTTGGGCGGGGTTCTATTCGCTCTTACTCGGCCAGAGCTGTACCAGTCCTCAGCACTGGTTCGAATCGGTCAAAGCAAAGGTAGCCTGGTTGATGTTCAGGAAGCACTTGGAACATCAAGTCGCAATAGTGAAGAAATAAACATCACTCTCAGCAATGAGTTGCGAGTGATTAAGTCAAGCAGTGTCTTACAAGAAGTCATAAACTCTCAGGGCCTGATATCCGATCCCTATTTTAACCCGCGCAGCGGCGAAGCCACGGAGAATGCTGCAGAAAAGAACTCCGCAGTAACGACTGAGCCTGAAGTGTCAGACACTGACCAAGTTCAACCCCAAAACGTGGATGACACTACAAACAGGATTGTTTTGCGTCGCCTGCAAAAAGCTGTGGAAATTGAGCAATTGGGATACTCGCAAATATTGAAACTGTCTGTCACGGCAGACGAAGCGGATAAAGCAGCCCGTATCACCAATGCAATTGTTCAAGCTTACCTGAAAATTGAAATCCAAGAACGTCTAAATGCCACGAGGGAGACTGTGGATTGGCTTAACAACCAATTGAGCGAACTTGAGGCAAAAATGCAGGAATCAGCAGATGCGGTAGACAAGTTCAGACGCGAGACCGGACTTGGCGATCAAGAGCAAAGTACTGCACTGTCAAACAGTTACAGCCGCCTTCAAGATAGCCTCAGTGAAACCATTGCCCAACGAAAGACACTTGAAAACCGCGTGCTCGAAGTGCAGTCTGGCCTGTCACCCGACACGGAAGAAAGAAGTGTTGCACTCGAGCAGGCTCTTGAAGCCTCAAAGCTGCGAGAAGCAGCAATCAGTAATAGCCTGAACCAGATAGAAGAGCGTTTAACCCGACAAAACGTCGCTCAGTTTCAGCTTGTCCAGTTGGAGCGAAAGGCGAACGCGGACGCGCTCATATTCGAACGCTTCCTTGAACAAATACGACAGGCGGACGCAATAGGCGAATTAACTAAATCAAACGTGGGCATAGTAGAGATCGCAACCCCTCCTTTAAAGCCCATTGGTCCGGGTATGAAACTACTCGTTGCGGCAGCATTTATAGCGGGAGGTTTCTTAGGGGTAGTGTTCGTGCTGCTTCAAGAGGCGTTCCGCAGTACAATCGAAACCCGCGACGAACTTGAAAAACTAACGGGGCTTCCCGTCATCTCGAGCCTGCCTCTTGTTCACGACGAAGGCGACGACAAGATTGGCATACTTGATAAGCTAGTAAGTCAACCCTATACGGAATATGTTGAAGCCCTGCGAGCCATCAGTTATCGCCTATTGACCAAAAACAATGACCAACCCGTGGTTGTTGCTATTACCTCTTCAATCCCCGGAGAAGGTAAAACCTTGATTTCGATGGCATTGGCTTTATTTCACGCGCATTTTTACGAAAAGCGACAAATTCTGATTGACTGCGACCTCAGGCGGTCTCAACTTTCTCGAATTCTACAGGGAGATGATTATCTAGATCTTGGTGACTACTTGCTTGGTAGAGCTTCGGCATCAGATGTCATTCAGCCCGACCCCGTTTACAACTTAGATTTAATACCGTCGCACGGATCGCAGTCAGTGGGTCCTGATATTCTCTCAGGTGACCGTTTTAAAGAGCTCATCGAAAACCTCAAGAAAGAGTACGACATTATCATCTTGGATACTCCACCCATAACTCCGGTCCAAGACATCAGTATGATCTCGCATTCATGTGATGAAGTCTTTTTCGTGGTTTCACGGATTAAAAGTACCCGGGAACTTGTTACAAACGCTCTAAAAAAACTTAGGAGTTTGGATATCACTGTTTCTGGGATAATCTTTAACGCAGTCGACTTGAAAAAGGAGGCCAGTTACCGAGGTGTCTCATACTATTCCTACTCAGACTATCACAAGGGCTAGTCAGGTGCTTTTCAGAGACCCGGTGAGTGCTTTCACCTGGTTCAGGCAATGGGTTTTCCCTTGGTTTAATAAGAAGTTCCGCTCTCTAGCAGGAAGATGTTGGTTAAGAATTTTGCCGACGTTAGTGTTTGGCCTGATACTGCCCAATATTGTGAAGGCCGAGTACATCCTTACCCCGGGAGATGAGATAACATTATCAATTGGAGAGCTACCCGACAGTACCGTGGTATCACGCATAGATATTGACGGAAAAGTTAGTTTTCCAAGGTTGGGATCGTTCCAAGCAAGTGGGTTCACACTGACAGAATTGCGAGAGAACATTAACCTTGAGACCGCAGGTATGGTCATTTCGATTTATTCCCCATCAGGGGAATGGTTCCAGGTTACGATAGATGGAACCAGTATTTATCTTGGTATGAAATCTTATCTCCCCGTCTTTGTAACTGGCGATGTCGCAAGGCCGGGTCCTGTTGAGTTCCAGCCGGGAATGACTGTGCGAACCGCCTTAGCAAGTGGTGGTGGTGTTCTCTCGTCTTTGATTTCGCCCCAAGAAGCGCTGGTAAACGCTCCAGTACTCAGGTCGAATCTAACGACTCTCGCCATTGAACACGCCAACTTAGTCGCCGAGCTTTGGAGCTTGAATGCCCTATTCGAACGCGACGAGAACCTTTCAATGTCCGGCTTGCCATCAGTTTCGGTAAACAAAGAAAACTTCGAAGCCTTTATTCTATCCCGAAAAGATCAGGTGAGACTGATGTTGCGCGAACGCTTGACTGAGTATGGGCACCTGGAAGATCAACTGGCGACACTGACCAAAAGAATTGACTTGTTTAACGAGAAACTTCGCAATCAAGAGCAACTGATTGAACTTGCTAAGGAAGAAGTAATCAGCGCAGAAACATTGGTTGAAAAAGGTTTAGCTCGCGCAAGTGTTCTTAGTAACGCACGGCAGTCTCTGTTGGCGTTGTCTTCCAACACTTTGGAAGCAGAGAGCATCCTTGCTGAACTTGAACTACAGAGAAAATTGATCCATCAACGCATTGATATCTTTGATAGCTCCTTCAATGTGGAATTGTTGGAGGCGCGCGCCACTCTCGAGCCCAGAATAAAGTCACTTTCCAGTGAGATTCTGGGTGCTCAAGAAAGCCTCGTACTAAATGATGGAGGCGCGGGCAGTATACTGCGGCAGTTTGAGGAAGACCTGAAGCTCTACTTGATCCGTGGAACTGGTGATAAGGCGACTACTTCGGATGCCAGCTTTGATGATATACTGAGACCGGGCGACGTCGTGGAAGTCGACAATATTGTACTATTTCCAGAGAGTTCCGAAAAAGATCAGAGTGTTGGGCAATGAGTACTTTGGGGTCATCCAACCAAACTCACGATGGAATGCAACAAAATTCATGTTCTGCGCAGGGCTGCGCTTCAGTTGACGTAGTTATCACCTGTTATAACGAAGGCTTATTTATCAAGGAAGCAGTGCAATCTGTACTAGCTCAAACCGCGAGCACTCGCATTGCCTCAATTGTCGTGGTAGACGACGGCTCCGACAGTGAAACAATCAAAGTTCTAGAGAATATTAGGAGTTGGGACCCTCGAATTTCAGTTTACTTTGGGCCCGGCGGCAATCGGTTACCAGCGCAGAGAAACCTTGCGATTGGCAAGTGTTCTGGGCCCTATATAGCCATTCTGGATGGTGATGACATTTGGGAACCAGAAAAACTAGAGCTCCAGATTGCAGTGTTGGATAGGGATAAAAAAATTGGATTGGTTTACTCTGACTACTACACGTTCGCAGATGGAGACCCTGACTCTTACAGGCGTGTAAATGCAATCGACTTGAGCACAGCGGAAAACCAAACCAGGGCATACTTCCTGAACGATCCACCTATTGTACCATCGACGACAGTTTTCAGGCGAACTGCGTTTGAAGAATCTGGTGGGTTTGATGAACACGTAAAGCTCTTTGAGGATACAGATCTCTGGATCCGGATGTCACGGGTTTCAAGGTTCGGTTTTGTCGATACGCCGCTAACTAGAAAAAGGTATCATCGCTCTAGTCTCACCGGTGCCAGTCTTGACGTTATGCAGGACCATGCGACTATAGCACTAAAAGCCGTTTTAGATGACCCTGAATTACTGAAATATGTTCCCAGAAGGCTTGCTGAACGCGCGCGCAAACTCGGCAACCAGCACTACATTTTAGCGAACCCTGCTGCCGCGAGAAAACTACTGAAACTCTCCTTGGATCTGTATCCATTCAGCCCCCGTACATGGGCATCTTTCTTGGTTGTATGGCTTATTCCCAACCTATCGTATCGCTTGTTGAACTCGAACCTGCAAACTCGACGACGTGCTCTCGGGATACATGAAAGCCAATAAGTGGTCGGAAAACTATTTAGCTGTTGGTCGCCTTAGACATGTCTACTCCACCAAAACTGCTGTACTTTCTCAACTCATTCAATCGTGGCGGAGCCGAAATCGGCGTTAAAACACTGCTGGAGTTAGGCCTATTCGACGGATTTGAAATTACTATTGTAGCGATATCCCGGGGAAACGGCAGGTTGGATGATGGCCTGACCGCTTTGGGCTACAAAGTTATTTATTTTTCCGCATCCGACAGAATGACCATGAAAGACTTGGCGGTATCATTTTTTCGATTGTCGAAGTTGATTTCTCAAATGAACCCCGACATCGTTATTGGTTCCTTGCCCCAGGCAAACATTGTTGCCAGGCTAGCGTGCTGGACAAAACCCAAGATTACCTTCATATCTTACGAACACAACACACACTTAGCAAAACGCCTCTACGAACTTGCCTTCAAGCTGACTTCATCAAGGGTGGACTGGGTTTTCGCCGACGCAAATTTCACATTAAAGACCACTTTAAGACGTCTTTATTTTCGCGAACCGAAACAGACTTCTATCGTTCCATTGGTTTTTTTTGACACCCCAGCAAAATGCTATCAACACCCTAATAGCACCAAACCTTTTCGAGTGATCAACACGGGGCGCTTTACCAACACAAAAAACCAATCCGCCATAATTGAAGCTATTTCCATTCTAAGAAATAGAGGTAAAGAGGTTTCGCTCACGTTGTTCGGTGAAGGTGAAAATCTACACAAATGCAGGACGCTCGTAAAAAAATTAGATTTGACGAATACTGTTAAATTTTCAGGATTCGTTGAAAACTGGCCAGAGCAACCTTCAGATTGCTTTGTTTTAGCGAGCCGTCACGAAGGACTATGTATCGTGGCGCTAGAAGCAATGCACGCAGGCATTCCGGTAATTTCTCCCTTAGTAGGAGGCATAAATGACTACGGAAACGAGAAGAACATCCTGCCTCTTTCTTCCGTCGAACCAACGGAGATAGCTAACAGCATTCAAGAACTATTGGACCAACCCAATGAGGCGGCTTCTCGTGCCAAAAGTGCTGCAAAAATAGTCAACGATCACTACAGCATCGCTTCTGTAAAGAAGCGAATCACAGAGGTGAACCGGACAATGCACCTTAGTGTCGAAACTATGAACCCCCTTCCTGAACCTGAATAGATCCTGACCGCTTTGATCAATGCCAGCAAATCCACAAAGCGTTGAAATTATTGCTCTTGACCGCCGATTTCTCTCGTGTTGCTGAAGGTAAGCACCTATTCTACTGAGACAGGCTCAGGCACTCTCATTTCGTATTTTAATTTTTGGAGGTCGGTCTAAATGAATGTTGTGGGAGTAAACTGTTTTGGCCGCGGTGGGTCGGCAATATTCTTCTCAATATTGGCTAGTTCTCCCCATATTATAACCTCAAAAGAATGGCATAGAGAGGTTTTTCCAACCCGGCGAATCGGAAAGGCATTTCGGGTACTACGCTACAAATATGGCTTCACCGCCGCCGACCCGTTTATTGGCGCCACTTCCGCAAAAAGACTCGAAGATATCTATAAAACAGAAGTTGTAAAAAAGCCGACTGCCACGCAATTTGCAACTAAAGTCATGGATTTCTATAGTGTATTCAACCCTGCCATTTCAGCAGCCCATCCTGGTACGCGGTTCGTTCTGTTTCTTCGTGAGCCTGTAGGGCAATGTGAAAGCCTTATTAGATCAGGAAATTCATTGAACGAAGCTATCGATTGGTATAATTCCGTACTTGAACTATTTTGGCGACAAAAGCTCGAGAACAACGACATACCTGTCTTTCGATTTGAGGACCTCTTACGAAACCCGGAAACATTCGCCATGTCAGTTTATGAAACTTTACAGTTATCCCCACCACCGAACGGCCAGATCAATTTGAGAACGAAACGTTTTGGCTCGGACCGAAACAAAAACGAAGATGCGGCGACGGGATGGACTAAAGTCGCCATAAAAAATTTGGGCGATTTTATTGATGCGTCCGTGAACCAGCGCGCCCGCAGTCGGATCGGCGAAGAAAAAGCAGCTGAAATTCTTTCCCGCACGAGGCTCACAGCAGAGCGGTTCGGTTACAAAATTGAAACGGCGACTGAATAAAAGAAACAAACTCGCGCAACGGCACACTCAACTCTGTATAATTTTGTTAGCTGTCACTAGTAAGCTTCTATTGCGGCATTGTATTCACAAGTGTTTCGTTTGAGACGAAAAAGTACTTTCAACAGGAGGGGTGACGTGGCGGCCTTGCGAGAGAAACTGCACAACATCCGCACTCAAATTCTAAGCCCACAGACCAAGATATTCTTCATAGGTTACAACAAGTGTGGGACAACTTCACTCGACCACCTACTAAAAAGTGCTGCGATCCGGTCCGTCCATTACCACGCACCTATGGTCGATTTTAATCCGTTGTTGTTAAGAAAGCCTCTACAGAAAATATACTTCAGCTTAGCAAGTGAGGTGGTAAGGCGCAGCTCTGATCGGGCGGCATTAAGGAAACTTCTCGATCGGCACACTGCATATAGCGATTTGTTTTTCTTTTCAGAAACTAGCCAAGTCGAAGCAATTGAGTACTTCGAATTATTTCATGATTTGTATCCCGAGGCATTTTTTATTCTAAATGATCGAGACGAAAACAAGTGGCTTCAATCTCGCAAAAAGCACAAAGGCGGCAGCCTTGTTAGGGAAGCTATGAAGTATTACGCTACAGATACTGATGGCGTCATAGAAATCTGGCGGTCGAAACGCAAGGCACACGTCGAAAACGCGCTAAGATTTTTTGAAGGAAACCTTCGTTTCCTGCATTTTCGCATTGACCAAGACGATATTAAAAACCTTGTAGAATTCTTAGCGCCTGAGTTCAAAATTTCCGATCGAGATTGGATCATTATGAACAAAACCATAGAGCTAAACTAGGCTCAGGATACATTGATTCTCACTGTGCGCATGATTCACGGCTTCGAAAAATGGAGTGGTGACATGAGCGACCTTTACTGGCTGACCGACGATCAGATGGCCACACTTTCCCCATTCTTTCCAAAGTCGCACAACAAGCCACGGGTCGATGACAAGAGAGTGTTGAGCAGGATTATCTCCATCAATCGCAACGGTTTGCGGTGGCGCGACACTCCCAAGGAATACGGACCGTACGAGACGCTTTACAGCCGCTGGAAACGCTGGAGCTAGAAAGGGGGCTTCGCGCAGATGATGTCAGGATTAGCCGCTAAACACGGCGACGAGAACACCGTGATGATAGATGCTACCTACCTGAAGGCGCACTGCACAGCGACCAGTTTGGGCGTCAAAAAGGGGAACGTGGACGCCTGATCGGTCGGACCAAGGGCGGCATGAACACGAAGCTGCACGCCATCTGCGACAGCTAGGGACGACCGCTTGATCTACTCGTCACTGCCGGTCAGGTCAGCGATTACATCGGCGCACGGGCGTTACTCAGTAGTTTGCCAAAAGTCGACTGTCTATTCGGAGACCGCGGCTATGACGCCAGCTGGTTCAGGGATGCGTTAAAAGACAAAGGGATACGCGTCTGCATCCTTGGCGGGAAGCAGCGCAAGGCCCCAGTCAAATACGACAAACGCCGGTACAAGCGACGCAATCGGATCGAGATCATGTTCGGCAGATTCAAGGATTGGAGGCGCGTGGCAACCCGCTATGATCGTTGTCAAAAAGTCTTTCTCTCCGCCATCACGCTCGCGGCAATCGTTATCTATTAATGATGAATCCTGACCCTAAGAATTTGAGAACCTACCCGGTTTTAGCCTCTATCGATGCAATTTTTAGTTGCCGATAGCTCTATTTTGTTCCCGAACCCAAAAAGCTTGCACGGCTCCCCAGTACTTTTTTTGCCAAGTCGATACCTTCGCGCCCTAAAAAAAGCGTTGGACTAACGTAAGTTGCGACCAACAAAGAAAACGAAACCATTACAATTCCAAGACCCAACGTTACCCATGAAGACATACCAAATGTTAAGTACTTTGTCGCCAACCCAACCAGCAAAACTCCAAAACCAGACAGAAGGGACGGCCAGTGAAGTTTGGCTATCGCCGCCCATTCGATAATAACCGTTTTCTTGGTCAATCTGAGAGACAGGTAGAACTGGACGAATGCTGCGGTTGCGACTCCTAAGCACACTGCCGACAAACCGAACTCATGCAGCCCAATAATCAAGACTGACAACAACACAAGATATAGTATTTGAATTGGTATCAGCGCATATGGGCGACCTGTAGATTGAAAAATGCTTATAAGAAATCTCTGGCCCAAAACTGGATAGAACGACACCCCGAAAGTTGCCAACGGTATCGCCGCTGCAGCCCAACGAGAGCCAAGCATAACCGAGACTATCTCAACCGCGAAACACGCGCAAAATACACCTGCTGGAACTGTGAGTAGAGCTGTAACTGCCAGCCCACTTCTTAATGCCTTGCTTACGCGAGCCGCGTCGCCCTGCACAATAGACAAGCTAGGAAAGGCAGTGGTACGCATTATTCCGCTAAAAACAGTCAATCCTGTCTTTGCTAAAAAAGCCGATCGGGAGTAAAGACCTAGGTCGGATGCTCCCAAAAGTCGAGCTAGCAAGAGCCGATCAATGTTTTTGGACATGAACGAAAACGGTGCCATGACCGCAAAACCGATCCCAAGCGGTATGAGCTCACTAAGCGACTGCCGATCTATCCAGGGTGTCCGCAATTCTTCGCGAGCGAAATAGGCAAGCATCGAGCACCAAACGGCAGCCTCAGCAATGCTCATCGCAACCAGAGCCCAATACCCAAAATCTAAATAGGCGAGCGGTATTGCTACGAAAAAGGTCGCGAGCGCCCAACTGATCAATGATGACATTGCAATCTCACGGGATTTCAGACTACGGGCCAAAATCGCCTCTGAAAGTCCACCTAAGACACGGAATAGAACCATCAGTGTAAGGAACTTAGTGACAAATGAAACTTCGTCGATGGCCAATAAGTGGGCAAAAACTGGACCTGCAAACCACATTCCAACAGTCAATAATACTGTCAAAAGCAAGCCGACACCGAATGCTGTAGCTACGTGACGAGCCAAAATCTCTTGTCTTTGAATAATCGCTGACGAAAGTCCCAACTGCCCCAACATAATCGCGAAATCTACAACGATAAGCGAAGCTGCCGCGATCCCGAAATCTGCCGGAGTCACCAAGCGCGCAAGCACCGCCACTGCTAGCATTCGAATTGCAATGCGCATCAGTGAGGCTCCGCCCATCCAGGCTGCTCCCTTAAACGCTCTGCGTGTCAAATCTCGATCCCGATTCATCCTGCCAAACCAACAAATTTAAACCGAATATTACGCATAACCAGATGAGTTGCCCTTGTCAGCCTCCGTCTCAGTTTAAAGGCTGCAACATTATGTTCTGCAAGAAGTATAACCTTTTAAAGGGTGCTATAAGACGAATTCGAACCAGTCTCAGTTTTCCACAGAAACCGCGAACCTATGCGGAACAAAGTTGACGCCACTCGCTATGAGCGGTGGTGCGTGTCAGCTTGAAGGTGTCTCGGCTGGTGAGCGATCGCTCCTGGTTGAAATGGTTGTATACGGAGGAATGGACAGCGGCGAATTTCTGTAAACTTCGCATGCGCCTGAAACGC
>NZ_WQCA01000039.1 GCF_013032445.1 Ruegeria arenilitoris
AGAAATTCGCCGCCGTCCATTCTTCCGTCTACAACCACTTCAACCAGGAAAGATCTCTCACCAGCCGAGACACATTCAAGCTGACGCGCACCGCCGCTCTTGCCGAGTGGCGTCAACTTTGTTCCGGATAAGTTCGCGGATTTGGCGGCAAACTGAGACTGGTTCGAATTCGTCTGGCAGCACCAGCGCAGCGACTCCGACGAAATCGGGGGAAACACAGTCCCATGCGGTACAAGCGAAAGGCTTCAATCATTGATTTCTCTAACAAAAAAATGCCCCCAGACTTGGAGGCTAGAGTAAAAGGAGTAGCGATTATTGGGGGCGCGTTATTGTGGATTTACAACCAAAGTGCCTGACTTCATGGCGTCGATCAGATTGTTGACTTCATCCACAACGTCCACCGGGATATCTGAGTGGAACGACCCGATCCGCATGGCCAATTCATTGCCCATATCCGCCCGGTAGAGTGCACCTTCCAGTTTTCCAGCAGCTGCCAGTTCCAGGTAGGACCGCATGTTGCCTCGGACATCCAAGATTGCGGACTGTAGGATTTCCGGCCATTCGTTGATCGCATCACGATAGATGCCGATGCCATAGACACCTTTTTCCTGAACGGCCTGCATGGAGCCCAGCGTCGCACTGTCCATTGTCGGCCAGACGACATCGGCGCCTTGGGAAATTTGGTTCAAGGCAGCTTCTTTGCCCTTGGCGATGTCATCCCAGTCGCCGGTCCAGGTAACCAGAAGTCTGACGTCCGGATTGGCCGCTTTGGCGCCCGCTTCGTAGCCAGCAACCGTGTCGGTCGTAAACTTGAACTGCTGCGCTGCGATGATGCCGATGGTGCCTGTGTCTGACATGGAGCCTGCAACGTAGCCCATCAGATAAGCTATTTGGCTGAAATAGAAATCCGCGTTGGCAATGTTGTC
This sequence comes from Ruegeria arenilitoris, assembly GCF_013032445.1. Taxonomy (GTDB): domain Bacteria; phylum Pseudomonadota; class Alphaproteobacteria; order Rhodobacterales; family Rhodobacteraceae; genus Ruegeria; species Ruegeria arenilitoris_F. The sequence goes on from NZ_WQCA01000039.1 coordinate 927, forward strand.
TTTGGTGCCCAGTCCGTTGTTCACCATGAACATGGTTTCCGGGAAGCGTGCAGCGACACGTTCCACGGCGTCCTGGAATTCTCCGCCGTGACCGATCACAAGGTCATACCCCCGGCGTGCGTAGTCGCTCAGGACTTCGATTTGTTCGGGCTGATGCACGCTTTCGGAAAAAGCGGCTTCAAAGCCGAGCGCTTCACCTGCCTTGGTGAGGCCTTCGAATCCAGCTTGGTTCCAGCCATTGTCAGAAATCGATCCTGGCATAACGATCGCGGCGCGTTCGATCCCGTCAGCAGCCGCAGACCCTGCCAACATCAGTGCCGCAAGCCCCGCCAATAGTTTGGACTTCAATTGCATTGTCGTTCTCCCATATTGGATATGTGTTGTCAGGGTGACGGGAGGATCGCGACGTGAAAAACGATGGTTTCTCACGTCACGGCTGAGATTTATCGATGCTCCCGGTCGTAGGGCAATCCGACGCTTGCAGGTGCGCTGGCCTTGGCGGCGAGGACCACGAGTGCGATGAGCGATGCCAGGTAAGGCAAGATCAGGAAGAGCTGATAGGGAATCTCTGGCGAGGTGAATTGCAGTTTGAACTGCACTGCATCACAGAAGCCGAAGAAAAGCGCCGCGCAGATCGCGCCGATGGGCGACCAACGTCCTAAGATGATAGCCGCAAGCGCAATGAAGCCTTTGCCCGCGCTCATGCCTTCCGCAAACACATAGACTTGCGATAAGACCAGATGCACCCCTGCCAGTGCCGCGAGGGCACCGCTGGCTACGATTACGAGATATTGCATGCGAAAGACAGGGACCCCGGCCAAGTCCGCGGCCTTCGGGTTTTCGCCAACGGCGCGAAGGTTCAGACCCTTGTGGGATTTCATCAGCCAGAACCAGGCGGCTATTGCCAATCCGATCAATAGGTAGAACAGCGAATCTTGGGAAAAAAGGGACGGGCCAACGACCGGCAGATCTGACAAGAAGGGAATATCGATCTGCGAGAACCCGTTTACCCGCGCCCCTCCGGCCTGAGCTCCGAATATCTGACGGGACAGAAAAGCTGTGAGTCCGGCCAGCAGCAGGTTGAGCGCGATACCGCCAACCAACTGGTTGATGCGCAGCCGGATCGACATATACCCAAGCAGCAGGCCAGAGATCAGGCCGCAAATGATCCCGCATCCGAGCCCGATCACGGCGGAGCCCGTTGCGAAAGAACCAGCAGCAGCGCCAAGCGCTCCGGCGAGGATCTGACCTTCGAGGCCGATGTTGTATAGCCCGCCACGTTCCGCGATCACCCCGCCAAGGGCAGCAAAAGCAATTGGCGTACCCAATCGGGCGGTTCCGGCAAGGACGTCGCCCAGCAAAACAAGATCAATCATAGCTTATGCCTCTTTCTTTTGGCGTTGTGTTCGGCGGCGCAGCCGCAGGTTTTTTGCCAGGAGTTTCAGAATGGATTTTGACCTAGTTCGCGGTGTCACGAGGGCGGCAGCGACAAAAACCACGACGAGCCCCTCGACCACTTCGATGACAGAACTGTCGACCCCGACGGCACGTTGCATCGTTCCCGCCCCGGAAGAGAGCCCGGCAAGGAACAGCGCGGTCAAAGGCGCGACAATTGGATTAAGAGCCGCAAGGAAGGCGACGACAATCCCGTCATAGCCGTAGCCATCGCTAAACAGGTGGAACAGGCGGTACTTCAACCCGATCACCTCGATTGCGCCGGCCAAACCGGCAAGGCTGCCGCCAATCAACATGGCGCGAATGATGGTCTTTTTCTGGTCCACACCGGCATAGGCCGCAGCGCGCGCATTGCGCCCCACAAGGTCCAGTTGGAAACCCGATGGCGTGAAGCGCAGCCAGAAATACAAGATGATCGTCATGCCCAGCCCGAATACAAAGCCCGCATGGGTATCAGATTGCGGCATCAGAATAGGCAGGCGATAGGCTTCTGAGACTTCCTCGGAATAAGGATATGGCGCGCCTTCAGCCAATAGCGGCCCAGCCACGGCATAGCTGACGATGTGGATCGCAATGAAGTTCATCAACAGCGTGACGATGACCTCATTCGTGCCCCGATAGGCTTTGAGATACGCAGGAATTGCCGCCCAGAACGCCCCGCCGGCGGCGGCAGCGAAAAATATCAGCGGCACGCCCAATAGACCGGGCAGATCGGGGATCGCCAAAGCAAAGACGGCGCCGAACAACCCACCAATATAAATCTGCCCCTCGCCACCGATGTTGAACACACCGGCACGCATCGGAATGATCACGGCCAGCCCGGCTAGAAGCATCGGCGAGGCTTTGACCAAAGTATTGGAGAAACCCCAGTAATTCAGGAAGGATTCCAGAAACAGAATCTTATAGGCCTCAAACGGGTTGTGCCCGTCGAGCAGGATTAGCACGCCGCCAACGCTCAGCGCTAAAAGTAATCCAATCGCAATCCGGCGTTGCATGGTGAATCTGTTCATTGTACCTCCTCCGGCGCTGCGGTCATCAAGAGCCCGATGTCTTGAAGAGTTGTGTTTTCTGGATCGACAACACCCGTGATCCGACCAAAAGCCATCACGGCGACGCGGTCAGAGATGTCGAGCACATGCTCAAGTTCAGTGGAGATATAGAGAACGCCCACGCCGCTTTGGGCGACAGCACGGATCTGGTTCTGAACAAATTCCGTTGCGCCGACATCAAGCCCTTTTGTCGGCTGTACGACGACCAAGAGATTGCGCGCCCGGGCCACTTCACGGGCCAGAACGATTTTTTGCTGATTGCCGCCGGACAAAGCTGAGGCGTTCAATTTCGGGTCTGGGGGCCTAATGTCAAAGGCCGCGACCACGTCGCACGTGATCTCGTGCATCGCGCGCCGGGAAATCAGACCGCCAGACATGAACCTGTCTTCGCCAATGGATCGAAAGGCCATATTTTCTTCGACACTGAGCGACAGGACCAAGCCTTCGGCATGGCGGTCCTCGGGCACAAAGCCTATCCCATCTGCAATGCGCGAAGCGATGGAGGCGCTTGATATCTCCGTGTCATTAAGGTGGATGGCGCCGCTGGTTTGTCTTTTGAGGCCGGTGATCACCTCGCTCAACTCCGTCTGGCCATTGCCGTCGATCCCGGCGATTCCGAGAATTTCGCCAGCCTTCACGGAGAGGGACACATCCTGCAGGATTTCCGCGCCGCCTGGATCGATCAGGCAGACATCAGATACAACCAGAGCGTTCGGTGCTGAACTGGTGTCGTTGCGCGCCTTTTGGGCCTTGGGTGTCTCGACCGTTTCGCCGTTCGGCTTGTCTCCCATCATAAGCGCTGACATCTGAGCCATGGGCGTGGTCGCAACCGGAAGAACCCCCTCGACGCACCCATGGCGCATTATCATGACGCGATCGGCAATTTCGCGGATTTCATCAAGCTTGTGGCTGATGAAAAAGACAAGGCAGCCGTTGGCGACCAGCTTGCGCACCCCTTTGAGAAACGGCGCGACTTCGGTCGGGGCAAGAACGCTGGTGGGTTCATCCAGGATCAGGATTGATACATCGCGAAACAGCGCCTTAAGGATCTCCACCCTTTGCTTCATGCCCACAGGCATTTCCGTGACGCGGATGTCGAAATCGACGTTAAAGTCAAAGTCGCTGCAAAGCTGCCGAACGCGCGCCCGCGCTTCGGCACCCCTCTTTGTGCTGGGCAAGCCGATCAGAATGTTCTCTTCGGCGTTCATCGCGCCGACCAGGCTGAAATGCTGGTGGATCATGCCGATCCCATACTCAATAGCTTTTGCTGGGTTGGTCACCGAAACAGGTGTTCCGCCCAGTTTGATTTCGCCGTTATCGGGCTGATACAGACCGATCAGAACACTCGCGAACGTGGTTTTCCCCGCTCCGTTCTCGCCCAAAATCGCAATACACTCGCCCTTCGAGGCCAGCAGATTGACGTTGTGCAATGCACGAACGGCGCCAAACGACTTGTCGATGCCGGTGACTTTCAAAAATGAATCCAAGACAACCTCCCAACTTTCACGCAAATTCAAGAGAGAATGCCCTGTCTTCTCAAATTAGATGTTTTCACCTCACAGCTGAGAATTTTGCCCACATGTGAACTGGCAATCGGGTTAGAGTGGAGCGACGAAATAGCATCGCATCAGGAGAGCAAAGCCGCGCGTCATGGCGAAGATACCGTCGTTGAAAAGCATTCAGGCCTTTGAAGCAGCCTGCCGGCATCTGAGTTTCAAGGATGCCGCCGATGAATTATGTGTCACTCCGACTGCCATTTCCCATCAGATCAAATCGCTGGAGGATCAACTTGGGGTACCTCTGTTCCACCGGCTGACCCGCGCCTTGAAACTGACGGAGGATGGGGCCAACTACGCGCCCCACATAATTGAGGCTTTCAAGAACATCGAAGCCGCCTCTCTCGCGCTGGAGGAAGACGACCTTGCGGGCACATTGACAATCTCAACCACCGGGTCCTTTGCCGCCAACTGGCTTAGCCCGCGGCTGCGGGGCTTTTACGAGAAATACCCGGAGATTTCGGTAAGGGTTCTGTCTAGCGACCAACTGGTGGACTTCAAATCCAGCGATGTGGATGTGGCCATTCGGTATGGCTTTGGCGATTATCCTGACAGCAATGTGGCTTGGGTCTTGAATGACTGGGTGGCACCTGTCTGCAGCGTGGAAAAGGCGAAATCACTGAGTTCCGCCGAAGATCTTCTGAAGTCTCGTCTGATCGAATACCAATGGAGCGGGTTTTCTGATGCGGATCCGAGTTGGGAGCGCTGGATGGACGCGGCTGGCTTGCAGACTGGTGATGTCGAGCCCTATGTCACCTATTCTGAGGAACACATCTGCTTGCTGACGGCTGGCGATGGTCATGGTGTGGCCCTTGTCAGCCTTTTGGCCGCCGCGCGTTTTCTGGAACGCAATATGCTGGTCGCCCCCTTTGATACGGCATTGAAGAACAAGAGCTATTTTCTCGTCTGTCCGGAAACTTACGCCAATCGTGCACGCGTCCGTGTGTTCCGGGAATGGCTATTGGACCAAGCAGATGAGTTTCGCGACAGCGCCGTCGGTCAAAGGTTTTTTGAAGAATAGCATGACCGCAACGATCTAATCCGTCGCTTGAAATTTTGTCATTTCAAAATTGCCGAGAAGCATGCGTTTCTGAACCCCTAATCAGGAGTTCTTGCGCATGCAAAGTTTTGACCCTTCCCAACCCGATGGTTTCAATCAAACTCTGGACAGCACGGTCTCTGCCGACGGCGCCCCGGTCATTGCACAACGGTATACGGTGCCAGCACGTTGCGGTGTCGCGGCGCGTTTGAAAGCTGGTCAGACTTTGACCATCATCAACCCGACCGGCTGGCAAGTCTGCGATTTCTGGGCGTTCAATGCGGCAGAGCTGCAAGAATATTTGTCTATGCCGCATGTGCATACGGATCTTCTGTCTGTTTTCCCAAAGGTCGGTGACAGGTTGGTCAGCAATCTGCGCAATCCTCTTCTGACGCTGACCCAAGACACATCGCCGGGTGTTCATGACACAACGATCGCCGCTTGCGATGCCAACCGGTACAAGCAATTGGGCGTCACTGATTACCACGACAATTGCGCCGACAACTTGAGGCAGGCCTTGCTTGCTATCGGGAAAAAAGCACCACATGTGCCAGCGCCCTTCAATCTGTGGATGAACGTACCAGTTCACCCTGATGGCAGCCTTGCCTGGGCTGCGCCAGTGTCGAAGCCGGGGGATAGCATAACCTTCAAAGCTGAGATGCCAGTCTACGCCGTGATGTCGGCCTGCCCGCAAGATATCACTCCAGTCAACGGGGACGAAGGCAAGCCGAGCGCGCTGGAGTTTGTTGTTCATGACGGATGAGGGCGGTGACATATTTTCTGCCCGGTGGATCATCGAAGATGCTTTTCACAGTCACAACGACTTCGCTCTTTATGTTCTAGACGGTAGAATAGGTGGCTTAGCACCTCTGGCCGTATTGAAGTCACGTTATCCCAGCGCAAGGGTGCACTCGGACACAAACACGGCGATCCTGCCCGGGTTTGTGAATGCTCATCACCATTGTTATGGGGTGAACCTGATCAACCAAGGGATACGGGATGACCTGTTAGAGCCTTGGATTTTCGCCTCCGCTGGCGCAGCCGACATTGCGCCGCGCCTCGCCACCGAATACGCGGCAATGCGCTTGCTGAAGAATGGGGTAACGGCTGTTGTGGATGCCTGCACCGCGGGTCAGACAGCGGCCATTGCCGAAGCGAAGATAAGGGGTAAAATCGCCGTATATAATGGGCTTGGCCTGTCCTGTGCCATCGCGCCGGGCGAGAGATGGCACAACCAGCTTGTGCATGCATATGGGCAAAGCCAGTCGTTTCTGACCACCTTGCCCGAAGTTCTGCGATGCAAACTGCAACGCCAGCACGTTGCGCGCGCACGTATTGAACCGCAAAACTTTGTACGACTTCTGTCCCGGATGCATGGCGAATACGCGGCTTCTGAATGCGCTGATGTATGGTTTGGCCCCACGGCACCGCATTGGACGGGCCAAGAGACCCTGCGCGACATCGCCAGGGAAGTTCGCGAAAGCGGCCAGCGCATTCACACCCATGCCGAGGAGTCTCGGCTGCAACACCTGTCGGCTACAGCCTGGAGTTTTCAGGGTGCCATCGCAGAATTGGGCGAAGCTGGCCTGCTCACTGACGGCTTGTCCTTGGCGCATATGGTCTGGGCGGACGAAAAAGATCTGGCGCGGGTGGCCGAGGTACACGCGCATATTGTGTGCAATCCCAGCTCCAATTTGCGGCTGCGGTCCGGCATTGCACCCGCGCCATTGATGAAGCGGATGGGCATTAACCTCGCACTGGGGATGGATGGGACCAGCCTGGCAGGCGATGACGATATGTTCGCCGAAATGCGTTTGGCGCAAAGCCTTTATTGGTCAAGTGATCGGGCGAACCCTAGCCTGACCGCGAAGGATGTTTTCGACATGGCCACTTTAGGTGGCGCGCGTTTGATGGGTATGGATCACAGCATCGGAAGCCTGTCCGTCGGCAAACGCGCCGACTTTGTGATCCTGCGCCTGGACCGTCTTGAAGGGCCCTGGTTGGACCCCGGAATTGATCCGGTTGAGCTGTTGGTCAGATCGGCAAAATCCACGGACATCCAGAGCGTCTTCACCGGCGGACAACTGGCCGTTTCGCACGGCGAAGCCAAAAAGTGCGACGAAAAGAAAATTCTTCAAAACATCACCGACGGCATGCAGCGCGCCGCGGATCAACGGCTGAGCGCTAATGAATATGCCGCCGTCAAATCCGCATTGCAGCGCTGGTATGACGATTGGCTGACGAACAACGCCCCGCATTTGTGACAGAGGAGCAAGACCATGCAGAAGAAGATAATCTGGCCAAACGGCGCGCGATGCGCCTGTGCGATCACCTTTGATATCGATGCGGACAGCCTGATCCATATTGCAAAGCCGGTCGACGGGCATGATCGCCTCTATCCGATCTCCATGGGGCGCTACGGGCCGACGGTCGCCATCCCTCGGATTCTAGAAACCTACAAACGCCTCGGGCTGAAACAGTCCTTCTTCGCACCCGGATGGGTCGTGGAGCAATATCCAGATGCTATGCAAGCCATCCTGAATGATGGTCATGAAATCGGCCATCATGGCTATTTGCACGAAGACCCGACAAACCACAGCGCGTCTGAACAAACCTATTGGTTCGAACGCGCGCTGGAGTCGCATAAGCGAGTTTTGGGCAATGTGCCAAAAGGCTATCGCGCACCGGTTTACAATGTGACGCAAGCCGTTATCGATCTGCTGAACAAGCATGAATTCGACTATGACAGTTCGCTGATGGCGGATGATGTGCCATATCTCATGCGATCCGGCGGGCGGACTTTGGTCGAACTTCCTTCGCATTGGGGGACCGACGACTGGCCGCAATTCGCCCATTTTGAGGAGATTGGCTACATGATGCCCGTCGCCGGGCCACGCGCCGGGCTGACCCCATTTTGGGAGGAATTCGAAGCCCAATACGAAGAAGGTGGCTTCTGGATCGGCATCTGGCATCCCTTCCTGACTGGGCGTTTGGCGCGGTGGCGGCAGGTGGAAGACTGGATGGAATCTATCTTGAACAGGGGTGACGTCTGGTTCGCCACTCTCGGAGAGATCGCGCAGCACGTGCGCACGCAATATGAGGCAGACCGGCAAAGCGTACGGGTTGAAGAACTGCCCTATTATAAGGCTCCGGTCCTAACGACATGAATATCCTTCAACGGGCGCGCGACTTCCTGGCTTCCCTAGATACGCAGCGCGAGGTATTCCTTAGCGTAGCGCCAGATAGACTATTGCAGGATGCCCGATCTGCCGCCGCGCGGCGGGCCGCAGGGAAGCTGCTTGGCCCGTTGGACGGCCAGTTTCTTGCGGTGAAGGCCAATATCGACGTGCAAGCGCTCCGAAGCCATGCGGGATCTTTGGCCATCGATCCTCAACCAGCAGACAATGACGCCCCGATCGTGGCCAGGCTCCGTTCTGCGGGCGCGATCATTCTGGGTCATGTGAACATGTCGGAGTTCGCCTTCTCCGGGCTCGGAGTTAATCCGCATTTCGGCACCCCTCTGAATGCGTTGGATAGCACATTGGTGCCCGGGGGGTCCTCGAGCGGATCGGCGTCAGCCGTTGCCTTGGGCTTGGCCGACATCGCCTTGGGCACAGATACCTCCGGCTCCGTGCGCATTCCGGCCGCCTGTCAGGGCCTGGTGGGGTTTCGCCCAACTATGGGCCGCTATGAAAGCGCCGGGATTTTACCACTGGCGCCTTCTCTGGATACGCCAGGCTCACTCGCTCTTAACGTCAGTCAGATTTGCGCAGTAGATCGCGTTTTGTCGGATTGCAAAGAAACCGGGCGCGCCTGCCGTCATATTCTGTGCCTGAGGGAAGACGCCCTGGTGGGATTTACCCCGGAAATCAGGGCTATGTACGAACAGGCCCAGCAGCATTTGTCCGAGCGTGGCATCGAATTGGAAAGGGTTGATATCCAAAGTTTCACTCGCGTCACGGAGATCTTCCAAACCTATGGAACGCTGGTGAGTGCCGAAGCCTTTCGTCTTCTGCCAAGTTTGGTCGGAGACCAGCAGACCAGACTGGACCCAAATGTGCAGGATCGCCTTGTTCAGGCGGCTTCAATCCTTGGCACAGATCTGCAGGCATTGCTGGAAATCCGGCGGGCCCTCCTCCTGGACTTTGGCACGGAACTGGCAGGGAAGATGCTGCTTTACCCGACATTGCCGTCGTACCCGCCGTCTGTTCAGGCCGTGACCCGTGATAAAGGGGTCTTTGCACGGGAAAACGCCCTTATCCTGTCGGTATCGATGAAAGCCGCTTTCCTCAATGCGCCAACAATTTCCATTCCATTTGGAGAACGGAAACCGGGGAGCAGCCTATCCTTGAGCGGCGGCGCAAACAGGGACGCGGATGTACTTGCGACGGCGTCTCATTTGGAGAAGATTTTTTCAGCGATTAGAGATGGCTGAGGTCTGTTCACTCTATTCAGAATTCTCTTCATTTGTACCTGCGCGTCTCTGGCGTCACCTTTGAATGGTTCATTGCAAACTGACTAGGTGACAAGATGACCACAATCCTGAGAATTGACGCCAGTGTGCGCCGCACCGACAACCCTGTTGCGGCCTATAACTCCATTTCCCGTGCTTTGGCGGACAGTTTCGTGGAAGAATGGAAAACGGTTGATCCGAACGTCGAAGTTATTGTGCGTGACGTCGGAATGACCCCGCCGGATTTCATTTCCAACGATTGGATCGCGTCCGTCTTTACAGCAGAAGAGGAACGCACTCCTGAACAGAGCGCTTTGGTCAGCTTGTCTGATACGCTGATTGACGAGCTCGACCGCTCCGACATCCTGCTGATTTCGACGCCCATGTACAACTATGGCATGCCCGCAGCCCTGAAGGCTTGGTTTGATCAGATCATCCGGATCAACAAGACATTTACGTTTGATTTGGCGCGCGGCGACTTCCCTCTGGAACCGATCATGTCCGGAAAAACACTGGTGCTGCTGACATCGGCTGGCGAATTCGGCTTTGAGAACGGTGGGATTCGCAATGACTCGGGTCACCTTTCTGCGCATATCAGCACATTGCGCAAGTACCTGGGCGCAGAACGCATGTTCGAAGCTGCGGCCGAGTATCAGGAATTTGCCGATGAGCGTCACAAAGCTTCGGTTGCCTCAGCTCAGGCCCAGGCACGTCATATTGCGCGTGAGCTTGCCTAACCGTTAGCAGACCGGCGACAGGCGATGTGTATGGCCACGAATACAATTCCCGGGGACGCTTCACCAGAGCGTTGCTTGCTCGACTGATCGAAAAACCTGACGCGCATTACTTTTTGTGCGTACCAGTCAGTTTCATGGGCGACGTGCAGGCTGATCTGGAAAGCCAAGGCGTTCCCGCCGAGCAGATCCACACCGAAAATTTCGGTTCCGCCATGTGATCTCTATAGACGAAGATCTGCAATCGGAAATTAGAACGAAAGGAGTAACAATATGCGCGGGTCATATGATGTGATCATTATTGGTGGGGGCAATGCAGGGTTCGGTGTTTCCTCCGTGGCACATGAAGCCGGAAAATCCATTGCCTTTATCGAAGCGCGCGATTTTGGCGGGACCTGCCCCAATCGCGGCTGCACGCCAAAAAAAGTTCTTGTGGCAGCTGCCCATGCAATGCACGAGATCGAACAAGCGCCCATCCACGGGATCGAAGTCAGCAAGCCAAAGCTCAATTGGGCGAAACTGATCGAGCGAGAGAAGAGTCTGATTGGTTTCATCCCTGAAGCCATGCAGGGGCTGGCCGAAAAACGCGGGGATGTCTTTCGAGGCACTGCGCGTTTTATCGGGCCGAACGAGGTTGAGGTCGACGGTCAGATTATACATGGCAAGGACATCGTTATCGCAACAGGATCGAAGCCAAGGCCTCTGCCTATCCCCGGCACCGAGCACATGATCACGTCCGACGAAGTTCTGTCCGATGCGACACTGCCGAAAGAAGTTGTCTTCATTGGCGGCGGCGTCATTGCCATGGAGTTCAGTCATGTCTACGCGCGAGCCGGAGTGCAGGTGACAATCCTTGAAGCGTTGCCACAGTTGCTGCCACGTATGGACAGTGACGCCGTATCGGCTCTGCAAGTGGAAACCGAACGCCTGGGCGTAGCGGTCAAAACCGGAGTATCGGTGACGGCAATCAAGAAGACTGCCGACGGGTTGCGCGTTGAATTCGAACATGACGGCAGAAATCAAAGTCTTTTGGCCGAGCGGGTAGTCAACGGCGCAGGCCGCGTCGCCAATATCGACGGGCTTAACCTCGATGCCGCCGGTGTCGAGCATGACGGACTGCGCATTCTGATCGACGATACGATGCGGTCCACCTCCAACTCTTCAGTCTGGGTTGCGGGCGATGCTGTCACCAGCTCCGCTCAACTTTCTCCCATCGCAACGTATGAGGGTCAGATTGTCGGCCACAACATCGTGCGTGGACCAACTAAAAGGCCGGATTACAGCGTGATCCCCAGCGCCGTCTACACCGTTCCGGCGCTCAGCACCGTTGGCCTGAACGAAGCTGAAGCGCGTGAAAAGGGTCTCGATGTTTCAGTTACGGTTTCTGATATGTCCGGGTGGTTTTCCACCAAGACCTACGCGGAAACGGCAGCCTGGTCCAAAGTTTTGGTCGACAAGAGTACCGATCAAGTCCTAGGTGCTCATATTCTGGGCCATCACGGTGACGAACTGATCCATCTCTTTGCCATGGCCATGCGTCACAGCATCTCTGCCAGCGATCTCAAGTCCTCGCTATATGCGTTTCCGACATTCGCTGCGGATATGAAATCTTTGATTTAGAGCGGCTTGATACAAGCTGAGCTTTCCCAAAGGAGAGCCGCCATGAACGATAAAGTCTGTCTGATTACAGGTGTCGGTGACGGAACCGGAGCATCGGTTGCCCGCCGGTTTGCACGGGAGAGATACCGTATTGCCTTGCTGGCCCAGAACGCGGTTAAATCGATGTCAACAGCCATGATCGCCCACGCGGCGATCACCTGAGAGCCGAAGGTATTGGCAACTCTCAATTGTGCACCTTGCACAAGATGAGACGCGCGGCCCGTGTGGGCTTTCAGCATAAAATGCATCTGCCATCAGAACAGCAAAGCACCGGTTGTTGGCAGGAGGACCGCATATACGCTTGTGGAGGCGGTGATGAACAGACGATTGCGTTTCGGCCCGCCAAAGCAAACATTCGAGACCTCTTCTGGGACGAAAATCTTGCCCAGCAGCGTGCCATCCGGGTGGTAACAATGAACGCCGTCCTTTGCGCTCGTCCAGATACGGCCTTGGGTATCGAGCCGAAATCCGTCAAAGACGCCTTCTTCGCATTCAGCAAAAACATCCCCGCCTGAGAGCTTGCCGTCTGCACTAACGGAGAACGCGCGGATATGATGCTCTCCGCTTGCGTAACGCGTGCCACCACTGTCAGCGATATACAGCGTTTTCTCGTCTAGCGAAAATGCAAGTCCATTCGGACAGGTGAAGTCAGTAGTCACTTGTGTGACATCGCCTGTGGCCGGATCGAGACGATAGACATGTTCACCGTCAAGCTCTGGGTCTGCCTGAAACCCTTCGTAGTCAGACTCGATTCCATAAGCCGGGTCACTGAACCAGATCGTGTCATCTGATCGCACCACAACATCGTTTGGACTGTTGAACAGCTTTCCTTCGAAGTGACTGGCCAGAGTCGTAACCGACCCATCATGCTCAATCCGGGTGACACTGCGTGTACCATGCTCGCATGCCACGATCCGCCCTTGCCGGTCGAGCGTTGAGCCATTCGTGTAGCATCCGAGGCCTGAGCGTATGTCTCCGGCTGCTCCGGTTAGTTCGTCCCAGCGGAGCCGTCGGTCATTAGGAATGTCGCTCCAGATCAGGCATCTGAACGCCGGAGAATACACCGGTCCTTCTGTCCATTTGCCGCCTGTCCAGATTTGATCGATCGGCTCATCCAGTTTGATGCTGCGTTTGAACCGATCATCACGGATTTCGTAAGTGTCTGTCTTGATCATTGGCAATACCGGCTGGGGTTGCTACAAATTACATAGCAATATAGGTTGCTACAGAAAGTATAGCAAGTGACTAAGATACCGATACCAGGTCAGCCTGTTCGTGGTTCAAAAAGCGGCGCGCCCATTATGGCTCTGTTCGACCTGCTTGGACGGCACTGGGCTATGGGAGTCCTTTGGACGTTGAGCGAGGCTGGCCCATGCACATTCCGAAAGCTGCAAGAAGAGTGCGAAACAATCTCACCTGCGGCACTCAACACCCGACTGAAAGAGCTTCAAGCGGCGGGATTTGTTCATCGCGTTGCCGAAGGATATGCGTCGACTGATCTGGGACAACACCTCTATGATCATCTCTGTCCACTCGGAGACTTCAGTAAGGAATGGGCGAAACACTTACATGCTCGGGAATAGGAGAGCGGACGTTCAGAATCATTGATTGAAAGTTCGGTTTGTCTCGCGATCCAGTCATTACCCACTGTAAAGATCGTGCGCTTGCAGCGAACGGCAGATTCGACGGGCTGCGCCGCAGCATGGAGACTATGGGGTGAAAGTCCGGAAAGGGCCGCAACTGTCAATAGACGCCAGTCGACTGGCTCTAGCCACGGTTCCATTGAAACCGATGCTCTATGAATGTCTGACTTGGCATTTGCGCTGTAAGCAATGGGCGTACCAAAGGTAACACGGCAATCGGCTGCTGATCTCTACATCTTCAATATGTCTTGTGTCTTTTTCACCGACGCTATTTCACCTTCGAGTGTGGCCATTGAAACCGAATGTATCTGGTCTGCACTATGGTGCACGCCATCCGGTCCGGTTATGCCATAAGTCCAGACCGCGTCGGCGGCGTAGATTGGCTGAAACCCCAAATCAGCAGCGCTGCGGGTTGTTGATTCCACGCAGTGGTTCGCGGTCGCTCCGCAGGTGACGACACGTTCTATGCCTGCTTTGCTCAGAATTTCATGCAGTGAAGTTCCCATAAATCCGCTGCTGCCGGTTTTGATGACCACGGGTTCACCTGGCTCCGGGACCGCAACGGGTTGAACCGCTGATCCGGCGGCATCCGGATGAAAAGGATCCTCCGGGTCGGTCCCGTGGTGATGGATATGCACCACAGTATCTCCTGCGCTGCGAAACTCTTTCAGGAGCCGCGCGATGTTATTCTCTGCCTCGGGGCAAGATCGTTTCGTTCCAGAAGCATCCTCATGCGCCAACGCCATCTGTACATCAATTACCAACAATGCCGTTTTCATCTCAGATCATCCTCGTGTAGTCTTCGCGGCGCTGCGGCTATCCAAAATCTTTTTCACACGTTCACCGTAAATTCGGACGTTGATCTCGTCGTCTATCACGCGATCTGGCTGCTCGTCGTAAGTCATAATCGCCGAAATACGTGGCTGCGAGCCTTCGACTTTTGTCACACCATGCAGGGAATAGCCGCCCCGGAAAAGCGTGAACGCCCCTGCGTCGCGGGAAAATGTCTGCGCCTGCGACATATCGCCAGCCAACAGTCGATCTACCGCTTCGCGGTCTTCACTGTGATCGTCGCGTGAATTCGGAAGAAACGTGAATTCTCCGCCTGTCTCAGCCGCTTGGAGCAACAGCGTCACGGTGCATTCCGTTGTGTCGTAGTGCCAGGCGTGCCAGCTTTCCGGGTGCAGTGCGACGACGTTGAGCGCCTGAAAATCGTCGGCGCATCTGTGGAGTTGATCCTTTTTCTGAACCCGACGCACAAATTCCGTCAATATGTCGGAATGGTAAAGCTGCTTTAGCCCGGTCTCCGCAGGGATCTGATCATCCGCAAGCTGGACCGCGACGTGCGTAAACTCTTTCCGCCGAGGGTCGTCTTCGGGCAGCGTGGGATCGATGGCACCCTGATAAATATTGCGTTTTACATGCAGGACTTCAGCAGTTGGCAAAAGATCATTGGCCTCGCCATTCAACTGTTCAAGCGCCTCTGAGCGAATGAAACCGGCCAGGTTGCACCAACCGTGCTCGTCCATAAGACGCTGGCATTCGGTCAAAAATTCCGCCCCAGCTCCGCTGTCCAGATCCGCAATTGGATAACGGTCAAGATCAATGAGATCCAAGGCAATGTCGTGTTGCGACTGGTGCGTGTCTGTCATTGTAAACTCCCTGCGAATAGACGCGGATGTCTGGAAAGTGGGATCGTCGAGGACACTATCCGCCCATGCGTTGATCCACTAAAGTGAAATAGTAGTTGCCCATGAACATAGAAAATTTATGGATGTAGGATGCGTCACAATCTGAATCTCAACTGGTTGCGCAGCTTTGAAGCAGCAGCGCGGCTGCTGAGCTTCACCGCAGCCAGCCGAGAAATTGGTTTAACCCAAACCGCCGTCAGCCAGCATATCAAAGCGCTTGAGGTGCAGCTGGATGCCAAACTGTTTCTACGTCGACCCAAAAGCCTGCAATTGACCGATGCAGGCAAGGCCTATCTGGTGACTGTGCGCGAGGCGCTGGACACGCTGGATATGTCGACTACCGGTCTCTTTGGACCGCGCCAAGCGCGTACCATCACGGTACGCGCCTCCATGGCATTTATTATGTGGCTGTCTGCCCGGCTTGATGATTTTTTTCTCAAGCATCCTGATATTGGCGTCAAAACGGTGACATCGATCTGGAAAAACCCCTCGGATCAACAACCTGTCGACGTTGATGTCATCCTTGCGCCACAGGAGGTCACGAGATCAGATTTGAAGTTGCTGTCGGTAGAGAGGATTGTGCCGATCTGCGGCATCGGGTCCAATCAAGCGATACGCGTGCCGGACGATCTGCTGCGGCAATCGCCGATACACATCATGGGGTTCGACGATCACTGGGCACGGTACCTGTCTGCCTATGGGCTGAAATTTGAAGGTTCAGACGGACGTTTGATCACTGATACCTCAACCGCAGCAATGGAAATGGTTGCCGCCGGACTGGGGGTTGCGGTTGTCATAGAACGATTTGCCCGACAAGCGATCCAGTCCGGCCAGCAAATTCGTATCGTGGGAGAACCGAAAGAACTCGGACAGGCGCATTTTCTTATTCGGACTGAAGGCAGAGCCGCCACTCAGGCGCATGCCAAAGAATTTGAAGTGTGGCTCAGAAACCAGCTTTAAGACCTACCCGTGTTGACACTTCTTCGAACCGGACATGCCGCCTTTGTAACCGGATAGCTGCTTCGTCCGCGACAGGTCAGTGCGACGAACTCTTGATTTTGTGCTTGCAACGAAAGGCGGCTTTGGCTGGTTGCGCTGCAGCATTCAGACGGGTCTTGTCAGAAGAAATTTGGTTGAGCGGGTTAGGGGTGTTGCGTAGCTTTTGCCCATGACCAGACCTGCCTCCTTCAAATACTTTAAAACCAGCCCCGAGATCATCCGCCTTGCAGTGATGCTGTACATCCGTTTCCCGCTCCCGCTTCGGAATGTCGAAGACTTGTTGCACGAGCGAGGCATCGATGTGAGTCACGAAACTGTCCGGTATTGGTGGAACAGGTTTGGCCAAATGTTGGTACTGTCAGACAAAACAAGTTTGAGGCGGGCAGGGGGCTGGTCTAGCGTCCCA
>NZ_WQCA01000004.1 GCF_013032445.1 Ruegeria arenilitoris
AGCCCGTCGAAGTCGCAGGCATCAGCGCCGACGACATGAACCAACAGGCCGGGGTCGCCTAAGCAGGTATGAAACCCGGGCTCAAACGGGTCCGGGTTTCATTCAGCCTTCCGGTCTGGAGGGCGCATTTTTGCACAGAGGAAACATGATGCAGGCGTTAAATGCATCCCGGACGCCCCTGTCGTGGGCGCAAGATTTCGTTCGCAGAAACGGTCATGGATTTCTGATTTCCGTGGTTGTGGCTGTAGCTGCGCAGTTTCTGTCGGAACACTACGGTGCGCCAGCGATGTTGATGGCGCTTTTGCTTGGCATTGCGTTTCATTTTCTGGCCGAGGAAGACAGCGGAAGCTGCAAGGCCGGGATCGAGTTTACCGCACGTACCGTTCTGCGTTTTGGCGTCGCGCTGTTGGGTGCACGTATCTCTGTTGAGTTGATGGTTGGCCTTGGGCCGCAATTGATCGCAGTTGTCATAACGGGTGTCATTCTGACGATCCTGTTTGGATTGCTCGGCGCGCGCTTGCTTGGTCGTGGCTGGCGGTTCGGTGTTCTGACCGGCGGTTCGGTTGCGATTTGCGGTGCCTCTGCCGCGATGGCTTTGTCCGCCATTTTGCCAAAGAACGAACACTCCGAACGCAATCTGATCTTCACCGTTCTGTCGGTGACCGTGCTATCCACGGTTGCGATGATCGCCTACCCGATCCTGACCGAGACCTTTGATTTCGACGATCAGATCTCGGGAGTATTTCTGGGCGGTACCATTCACGACGTCGCTCAGGTTGTCGGTGCCGGTTTTTCCGTTTCGGATGAGGCTGGCGAAGTTGCGACGATGGTTAAACTGATCCGTGTTGCGATGCTGGCCCCGGTCGTTCTGGTGATTTCTACCCTTGTCCGCCGCTATGCGGAGTTCAGTGAAGACGAGGGGAAACGGCCTCCGATTTTGCCGATGTTTGTCGTGGGCTTTCTGATCTTCGCGACCTTGAACTCTCTTGGTTTCATCCCCGAGGTCATCTCTTCGGCCATGGCCAGCCTCAGCCGCTGGGCGCTTCTGGTGTCGATTGCAGCGGTTGGGATGAAAACTTCGCTCAAGCGCATTCTGGATGTCGGGGGACAGGCTATCGCACTGATCGTCGCCGAGACCGTCTTTATCGCCGTGCTGGTTCTGGTGGGCGTCTACCTCGTGCATTTTTAAAAGGACCTGTCATGAAGCCGTTGGAAGAACTGCTCAAAAATGCTGCGCAATCGCAAAAGAAAATTGTTCTGTCAGAAGGGTCTGACCCCCGCGCGGTCGAAGCTGCGGTTGAAGCAAGGGAGAAGAGTGTCGCCCGAATTGTGCTGGTGGGGGAAGAGGAGCTTATCTTACGCCAGCTCGCATCACTGAACGCCCAACCGGGTGGCGGACTAGAAATCGAAGATCCCGCCTCGTCAGCACGTTTCGATGATCTGGCAGCGTTGTTTTTTGAACTGCGCAAGCACAAGGGCGTCACGCAGGAACAGGCCAGGATTGAAACGCGCAAACCGCATGTTTTCGCCGCGCTGATGGTGAAGAAAGGGCTTGCGGACGGAACCCTTGGCGGTGCCGTAGCAACCACGGCTGAGATCGTGCGGACTGCCATTCAGGTCATTGGTCCAAAACCCGGCGAAAAGCTTGTATCCAGCTTTTTTCTGATGCTGTTCTGCGAGGGTCACCACATCAAAAAAGGCGCGCATGTCTTTGCGGATAGCGGTCTGGTCGTTGATCCTTCTGCAGAAGAAATGGCCCAGATCGCACTGGCTTCAGCCAGTAGTTTCCGGGCGTTGACGCAGGATACTCCGCGGGTCGCGATGTTGTCGTTCTCGACCCGTGGCAGCGCCAGCAGTGCAGCCGTGACCAAAGTCGTTGAGGCCACGCGATTGGCCCAGGAGGCGGCACCGGACCTTCTCATCGACGGTGAGTTGCAGTTTGACGCAGCTTTCGTGCCCGAAGTCGCGGAGAAAAAGGCCAAGGACTCGCCACTGGGTGGCGATGCGAACATCTTTGTCTTTCCCAACCTCGAATCCGGCAACATCGCCTACAAGATCGCCCAGCGGGTCGGAGGAGCAGTGGCCGTCGGCCCGATCATGCAGGGGCTGGACAAACCGGCCAATGATCTGTCCCGCGGATGTTCGGCCGAGGATATACTGCACATGATCGCCGTAACCGCAGCCCAGGCCGAAGCAAACGAAACAAAGATGCAACCGAATTCGGAGGTTTTGCAATGAATGTACAAGTCATCAACCTGTTCGACGAACCCGCAACGCGCAGCGAGCGCCGCCTTTCCGACCTGCCGGATCGCGTGGTAGAGGGGGATCCTCACCACAAGGTCGGAATGCATTTCACCAGCCCCGACGGTGCACTCTCGGCGGGCACGTGGACATCAACTCCTGGGAAATGGCACGCGTTCACGGACAAGGATGAGTATTGCTACATCGTTGAAGGACATTGCGCGTTGATTCACCAAGACGGGACGCGGCAGGATTTTCGCACCGGTGACAGCTTTATGATTCCAAACGGCTTTCAGGGCTATTGGGAAGTTGTTGAGACAACGACAAAGCACTTTGTCATACGAGACTTGTCTGAGTGACGTAAACCGTTCCTGGGGCGTGAACCTTCCCATTGAATGGGCTTTGGGTGCATCTGCATTTACAATGAGCGCAGAGGAACTGCATTGCGCGATTTTGATGGGCTGCCTTACATTGTCGATCCAAATCGACTGACTATGGCTTGCAAGCTTGAATTGCCCCTCTGATCAGGCCCACTTGGATGGTTCAATTTGATTGTTAGGCTCCAGACTTATTGCCTGAACAGAATGGCAGCTGCGAAAGCGATTGCCGACAGGAGGACCTGCGTATCGGGTAGCGATGCGGCGCCAGGCTTTGAAGCGTCCGAACATGATTTCAAGGCCCTTTCCTCCACGATCTCTTCCATGTCACGACAGGACACAGAGAGGTGCGACCGGAAATAACCAAAGGGCAAACCTACGCCTTTGTGAAAAGGGCAGCCTTTCATATGTGTCATATTAATAATGCTCGCGATTGAGTTGAAAGCAACAGGGGCCAACACACGTGATCAGGTCACCCGCGATCAAAACTTGGCGACACAACCGGCGCTAATCGCAAATTTGTCGTATTTGAATAATTTTCTGTCCGAAACAACATCTGCAAAAAGCACTTTTCTCAGCGCAGATTGAGGGCTGCAACGAACAGGAGCTTTCATGCGCTATTCAGCTCTGAGAATCCTCAAAGAGGCCCTGACCGGTCACAAAGGGTGGACCCCGCAATGGCGTGACGTCGCTCCAGCGGAGGCCTACGACTATGTCATTGTCGGAGGTGGCGGCCACGGGTTGGCGACAGCCTATTACCTTGCCAAGGAATTCGGTGCGGCACGTATTGCAGTTCTGGAGAAGGGCTGGATAGGCGGCGGCAATGTCGGGCGGAACACGACAATCATTCGGTCGAACTATTTGCTGGACGGAAATGAGCCATTCTATGAGTTTTCACTCAAGCTTTGGGAAAATCTGGAACAAGACTTTAACTACAATGCGATGGTCAGCCAGCGTGGAATTCTGAACCTTGTCCATTCAGATGCGCAACGCGATGCGGCGCGGCGTCGGGGGAATGCCATGATCCTGAACGGGTCGGACGCTGAGCTTCTGGATACCGAGGCTGTTCGGGCGATGTACCCGTTCCTCAATTTCGACGATGCACGCTTTCCAATCCGGGGCGGTTTGTTGCATCGGCGCGGCGGCACAGTGCGGCATGACGCGGTGGCCTGGGGTTACGCCCGCGGGGCCGATATGCGCGGCGTAGATATTATTCAGAACTGCGAAGTCACCGGATTTCGCATCGAAAACGGTGCGGTTCGGGGTGTTGAGACAACCCGCGGATACATCGGGGCCGGAAAGGTTGGTGTTTCGGTTGCGGGCAGTTCCAGCCGGGTGATGGCGATGGCCGGAATGCGCCTTCCCATCGAAAGCCACGTTCTGCAGGCCTTTGTTTCTGAAGGATTAAAACCTTTCATCCCGGGCGTAATCACCTATGGCGCTGGACATTTTTATTGTAGCCAATCCGACAAGGGCGGGCTGGTATTCGGGGGCGATATCGACATGTACAACACGTACGCCCAAAGGGGTAACTTGCCAGTTGTCGAAGATGTCGTGGAAAGCGGGATTTCTCTGATACCGGCACTTGGACGCGCGCGCCTCTTGCGCAGTTGGGGAGGGCTCATGGACATGTCCATGGACGGCTCGCCCTTCATCGACAGGACGCATATCGACGGCCTCTATTTCAATGGCGGTTGGTGTTACGGCGGGTTCAAGGCGACGCCTGCTTCGGGCTACTGCTTTGCGCATTTGTTGAAGACCGACCGCCCGCATGAAGTAGCCACCGCTTACAGGCTGGATCGGTTTAAAACCGGCCGCATGATCGACGAAAAAGGGCAGGGCGCCCAACCGAACCTGCATTGAGGGGCAAACCAGATGATTATTGACCATCCTTTGCTTGGCCCGCGTGATGCGCAGGAGTTTACCTATCTGGGTGATGCCTCGCTTATCAACCGGCCCGATTGGCAGTGTGAAAACGCGCTGAGCGAGTTCCACGACTATCTGTATTTGCGCGACAATCCAGCAGGCGAACACCGTGAGCTTTGGTACCACGAGCAGGGCGATCGTTCGTGGCTTGTCGTCACGCGGAACACAGTTACTCATGAAATTCTGAGTGTCGAACTTGCCCATGACGTGGCGAAGGCGGTTACCGCAGGAAGGTCTGCTAAATGACTCAGGTGAATCGTTTGAATGGCGGCCTGATTGACCGCAGCACCAGCCTGAACTTTCGGTTTGACGGCAAGACCTACAGCGGGTTTCAGGGTGATACGCTGGCCTCGGCTTTGCTGGCAAATGGCGTGCGACTGATGGGGCGGTCGTTCAAGTACCACCGGCCTCGGGGCGTATTGACGGCAGGCAGCGAGGAACCCAATGCGCTGGTCGAGCTACGCTCGGGCGGGCGGCAAGAACCGAATACCCGTGCCACGGTTGCCGAACTCTATGACGGGCTGGACGCGAGTTCGCAAAACCGCTGGCCGTCGTTGGAACGCGATTTCATGGCGATCAACGACCGGTTTTCGAATTTTCTAACGGCAGGTTTTTATTACAAGACGTTTATGTGGCCCAAGGCTTTCTGGGAAAAGTTGTATGAGCCCATCATCCGCAAGGCCGCCGGCTTGGGCAGTTTGACCGGAGAGGACGACCCCGACCTTTATGACAAAGGGTTTCTGCATTGTGATCTGCTGATTATCGGCTCGGGGCCAGCAGGTTTGGCGGCGGCACTGACAGCAGGTCGCGCGGGCGCTCAGGTCATTCTGGCCGAAGAAGATTTCGAGCTGGGCGGACGTCTGATCGCCGAGTCCTGCACCTTGGCAGAAAACTCAGGTGCGGATTGGGTTATGCAAACGCAGGCGGAACTGGCGGGCATGAGCAATGTGCGTCTCATGCCTCGGACCACTGTTTTCGGAGCCTATGATCATGGGATTTACGGCGCGGTCGAGCGCAACACGGATCATCTTGCTGAACCCGCTCCGGGCAAGCCGCGTCAAACCTTGTGGCGCATCTATTCTAAGCGCGCGTTGATTGCGACTGGCGCGATCGAACGCCCCATCGCGTTTGAAAACAACGACCGCCCCGGGATCATGCTGGCTGGCGCCGTTCGTGCCTATGTCAATCGCTGGGCCACAACGCCTGCGCAATCTGTTGTCGTTTTTGCCAATAACGATGACACCCACCAAACGGCCCGTGATCTAATGGCGCAGGGCGTCAAGGTGCCCGCCATCATCGACACGCGGCCCGATGCGCCAGATGTTGAGGGGACTGAAGTTCTGAAGGGGGCCGAGATCATCAACACATCCGGTCGTCTCGGTCTGAGTGCGGTTCGGGTCAGGGTCGCCAAAGGATATACACGCGATCTGTTTTGCGAAGCGCTGGCGATGTCAGGCGGCTGGAACCCCAACCTTGGCCTGACCTGTCATCAGCGAGGCCGACCGGTTTGGAACGCGGATATTCATGCATTTGTTCCGGGGGAAGGTCTGCCCGTCGGACAGATCGTAGCCGGAGCGGCAAAGGGTGAGCTGACAACCGACGCAGCACTCCGGGGTGGAGCGGCCGCTGCAGTTTCCGCACTTGCTGATCTTGGGATCACCGCGACGCCAGCTGACTTGCCAGCCGCACAGGATGCGCCAGTCTCTCTGTCGCCGTTCTGGCATGTGAAGGACGCAAAACGGGCTTGGTTGGATTTCCAGAACGACGTGACCGTAAAGGACGTCAAACTGGCGCATCAGGAGAATTTCACTTCGGTCGAGCACCTCAAGCGGTACACAACGCTGGGTATGGCAACCGATCAGGGGAAGACTTCTAACGTCGGTGCGCTTGCGGTGATGGCGGAACTGACCGGTAAGTCGATCCCTGAAACCGGCACCACCATCTTCCGACCACCCTACACGCCTGTGGCGATGGGGGCTCTGGCGGGGCGCGCAACTGGTAAGGACTTTCACCCGACCCGGCTGACCCCCAGCCACAAATGGGCCGAGGATCAGGGCGCAGTGTTCGTCGAAGTCGGCAATTGGATGCGAGCACAATGGTTTCCGCGCAAGGGTGAGACTCATTGGCGCCAGTCAGTTGATCGCGAGGTTCTTCAGACCCGCAATTCAGTTGGTGTCTGTGACGTAACGACACTGGGTAAGATCGACGTGCAGGGTGCTGACGCCGCTGACTTCCTGAACTTTGTTTACGCCAACGGATTCGCCAAACTACCGGTGGGCAAAGTGCGTTATGGTCTGATGCTGCGCGAGGATGGCGTGGCTTATGATGACGGGACAGCCGCACGTTTTGCCGAGGACCATTTCGTCGTGACGACAACCACTGCTAACGCGGTTCTGGTCTATCGCAACATGGAATTCGTGCGCCAATGTCTGTGCCCGAATATGGATGTGCAACTTATCTCAACCACCGAGGCCTGGGCGCAATACGCCGTCGCCGGTCCGAACAGTCGCAAGCTGCTGCAAAAGATCGTCGATCCCGAATTCGACATATCGAACGAGGCATTTCCCTTTATGGCCTGCGGCGAGGTCACCGTCTGCGGCGGGTTGCGCGCGCGGTTGTTTCGAATTTCGTTCTCGGGCGAACTGGCATATGAGATCGCCGTGCCCACCCGTTATGGCGATGCCATGATGCGGGCGCTTATGGAAGCGGGCGAAGAGTTTGATGTGGTGCCTTACGGTACTGAGGCTCTTGGCGTCATGCGCATCGAAAAGGGTCACGCTACGGGCAACGAAATTAACGGAACAACCACCGCTCTGAATCTTGGCCTTGGTCGGATGGTCAGCGACAAGAAAGACTGTATTGGCAATGTGCTCAGTCGTCGTGAGGGAATGAACGCTCCGGATGTGCTGGCTCTGGTTGGCCTGAAGCCTGTGGACGCTAAGGACACCCTGCTGGCGGGCGGGCACCTGATGAACAAGACCGGGCCGGTCGATGTTGCAAATGATCAGGGTTATGTCACCTCCGCAGCCTATTCTCCCACCCTCCAAAGCTCCATCGCTTTGGGTTTTGTTAAAGGCGGGTTCGACCGCAATGGCGAGCAGTTGCGTTTGGTCAATCCGTTGGAAGATAAGGAAATCTTGGTGGAAATCGTCAGTGCTCATTTCGTTGACCCGGAAGGGGAGAGGCTCCGTGCATAACCTAAAAGCAATCACCCCACTGCGTGGCGTTACTCCTCGCCTTGATCACATCGGTACGATCAGCATCACCGAGGTCGTGGATCAGGCCCTGGCTTCGGTCGCGGCCCGAAAGGGACAATCCGCCGTAATGCAGCAAGCGCTGGCTGATCACATCGGATTGCACCTGCCTGAACCTGGTCACGCCGTGATTGCAGCACCCTTTGGCGCAATCTGGATGGGGCCTGATCAATGGATGATCACCGCCCCGCATGACAGTCATGAACTGCTGGCGTCCGAGGTGAAGGAAATAGCCGGACGCAGCGCTTCGGTGGTCGAGCAGACAGATGGCTGGTGCCGATTTGATGTGGCGGGGGTTGGATTGTGCGATCTGTTCGAACGGCTTAGCAATGCGCCGGTGCGTACGATGGCGCCCGGTTCGGCCATTCGTACAACAATGGAACATTTGGGGGTGTTTTTGTGGCGGTTGGCCGATGATCATATGGCCATCTTAGCCCCCCGGTCTGCTGCGGGTTCGTTGCACCACGGGCTTGTGGCTGCGGCGCGGTCAATCGCCTGAGCTCAGCCCGATGGAAGCACGTCATCACTGCCGACACGCATTGAATTCTTGGCACGCCGGTCGCTGATTGGCGTCACCCCAAACGTCTCGCGGTAATGGCGCATGAAGGAACCGGGCGTGGAATATCCGACCATATAAGCCACTTCGGTAATCGGATCGTTGGTATACAGAACCAACTGCCGCGCCTGATTCATTCGCATCTTTCGGTAATAATTGAGAGGGCTTTGACCGGTCGCTTTCTTGAACCCACGCTCCAGAGAGCGTGCCGACAAACCGACTGCCTCGGCCACTTCGCTGATTTGAATAGGGCTTTCGATATGTTCGGCAAAATGCCGAATGGCGCGTGCCACCTGCTTTGGCAGTAAATCCTGGCTTTTCGCCGTAGAAATGGCGGGAACCTTTTGTGACATCGTTGCGCTGCGGATAAACGGGTGCTGAAACCAGCAGGCGACTTCAGCCATCACGTCGCCGCCTAGGCTGTCTTCAATCAATGTCAGCATGTGGTCAAACACGGCCGATGCACCTGAGATGGTCGTAAAACTACCTTCAGTACAAACTACGGTGTCCTTTATCGGGATTGCAGGAAATTCGGCCTTAAAAGCTGCCTCATAACACCAGTGGACGGACAAGGGTTGATCCTCGGTCAGACGGGTTCTTGCAAGCGGGAATACCCCGCCGCTAATTGCGCCAAGTTTGGTGTTTCCGCGCAACAATCGTTGCAGGGCCGCGTTCGCTTTTGAGGGGTCTTCGAAAACGCTGTTTGGACTGGACGCAAACAGCAAGCGACCCAGACCCCGTACTTCAGCCAGCGTACAGTCGGGTGAAAAGGCCACCCCGGCAGAGGATTGCACTGGCTCGTTTTTTTCAGCAACCACCATCCAGCGGAACGCATCCTGCCCAGAAATTTCATTGGCAGCTCGCAATGGCTCGATACACGAGGTCAGGCATGCCATGGGAAATCCCGGAAATACCAGGATTCCAAGGGTCATTTCTTCTTTTTTCATCGGTTCATTGATATGATGAATTGAGCTGATGTCTAAGACAATAGTGCCCATTATTCCTGTCGGCAACGAAGACACCAAACCAACCTTGTAGAGCGACAGAAGTGCGGGTTTGTTTCTCGCTTGGGTGGTGGCTTCAAAGTTGAGTGTTCATTCAGCGATACGTGTTTCAAGCACTTGAAATGCAGGCGCCAAAATCGTGCTCTGCTCGTAATCCGATGCGCCATTTCGGTCTGAGCCAGATATCTTGCTAAAATGAGTTGCCCGAACCGATTGAAACCGAAGATTGGCATCTTTGATGCTTGTCTCTTTGCCTCTTCTCAGAGTAAGTCTTGCACACGCAGGGGAGTCCCACCGAGGGGACTGAGAGGCTGACAGGGCATTGCCCGGCGACGCGACCCTTTGAACCTGACCCAGTTGATACTGGCGTAGGAAGCTAGGGCGCGCAGGCTGCAGAACAGGGCAGGCGTTCTCCGAACAAGGGGGTAAACTGCCCTCTCGTTTCCCCAAGCCAAACTCATCTGGTGTCTTTTTGAGTTGAACTGCTTGAGGAGCACCAACATGAACGTCCCCAACCCCAAAATCACTACGGATGAACTGCCCGCGTCGCGCAAGTTCTTTGTCAACGGAGCGCTGCATCCAGACATTCGCGTGCCGATGCGTGAGATTTCCGTTCATCCAACCGCAGGTGAGCCGCCCCTGCCGGTCTATGACAGTTCCGGTCCTTATACCGACCCCAATGTAACCACCGACATTCGGCAGGGCTTGCCTGCTCTCCGTCGCAAGTGGATCGAGGCACGTTGCGACGTTGAGGAGTATCAGGGGCGCGAGATTAAACCCGAAGACAATGGATTTGTTGAAGGAGATCGGCTGACTCCCGAATTCCCAGTGCGCCCGCTTCCTTTGCGTGCAAAGGACGGCAAGGCGGTTACCCAATTGGCTTATGCCCGCGCCGGTATCATCACGCCTGAAATGGAATTCATCGCAATCCGTGAAAACCAGCTGCGCGAAGCCGTTGTTGAGCCGCGCGAAGGCAACGACTGGGGCGCCAGCATTCCCGACTATGTAACGCCGGAAATCGTGAGGGATGAAGTTGCCGCAGGGCGCGCCATCATCCCGGCCAACATCAACCATCCCGAAAGCGAACCGATGATCATCGGGCGCAATTTCTTGGTCAAGATCAACGCAAATATGGGTACATCGGCCGTGACTTCTTCGATGGAGGAAGAAGTCGACAAGATGGTTTGGGCGATCCGATGGGGCGCTGACACTGTTATGGATCTGTCTACGGGTCGCAACATTCATAACACCCGCGAATGGATCATTCGCAACAGCCCGGTACCGATTGGGACGGTTCCTCTGTATCAGGCGCTGGAAAAGGTAAACGGCATCGCCGAAGACCTGACATGGGAAGTGTTCCGCGACACGCTGATCGAACAGGCGGAACAAGGTGTGGATTACTTCACCATCCACGCGGGGGTTCGCTTGCACATGGTGCCGATGACGGTAAACCGCGTGACGGGCATCGTTTCACGCGGTGGCTCGATCATGGCGAAATGGTGTCTGCATCATCAC
This sequence comes from Ruegeria arenilitoris, assembly GCF_013032445.1. GTDB lineage: Bacteria > Pseudomonadota > Alphaproteobacteria > Rhodobacterales > Rhodobacteraceae > Ruegeria > Ruegeria arenilitoris_F. The sequence continues at coordinate 10,874 of NZ_WQCA01000004.1, forward strand.
AAGGAAAGCTTCCTCTACGAACATTTCGACGAGATATGTGACATCTGCCGCGCCTATGACGTTTCCTTCAGCCTCGGCGATGGTCTGCGTCCCGGCTCAATCGCTGATGCGAATGATGAGGCGCAGTTCGCCGAACTGGAAACACTGGGCGAACTGACCAAAATTGCCTGGGCCAAAGATTGTCAGGTGATGATCGAAGGGCCGGGCCATGTTGCCATGCACAAGATCAAGGAAAACATGGACAAGCAATTGGAATGCTGCCACGAGGCGCCCTTCTATACGCTTGGTCCGCTGACCACGGATATTGCTCCGGGCTATGACCACATCACCAGTGGAATCGGAGCCGCAATGATCGGTTGGTTCGGGTGCGCGATGCTTTGCTATGTCACGCCCAAAGAACATTTGGGCCTGCCTGATCGGGACGACGTCAAAACCGGGGTCATTACCTATAAGATCGCTGCGCATGCGGCCGATCTCGCCAAAGGTTTGCCGGGCGCTCAGCGTCGCGATGATGCCCTGTCCCGCGCACGGTTCGAGTTTCGTTGGGAAGACCAATTCAACCTGTCTTTGGACCCCGAAACAGCCCGGGAGTTTCACGATCAAACTCTTCCCAAGCAAGCGCACAAAGTCGCGCATTTCTGTTCCATGTGCGGCCCGAAATTCTGTTCAATGCGGATCAGTCACGACATACGGGCAGAAGCCCAAAAAGAGGGCATGGAGGCAATGGCCGCCAAGTTCCGCGAGGGTGGAGACTTGTACGTACCTGTTAACGAATAATAGCTAGACCAGTATTGCGCCTGCACGATCATCTAAAAATAGATGTTAAAGGTGTAGGCGCAATTATTGGACCTCGATGTGCGTTCGCTCGTGCCTCGACCAAAAGCGATACAGGCTCTCGGCGAACCCAGTTGCCGCGCAGACCGCGCCTGAAAGCCCCAGCAGAGCTTTCCGGTCCGTTTTAAGCGCTCAACAGCAACAATTTGTAAACCCCTGTCAGTGCGGGTGATGTTGCTACTGCCGCACCGCCGACCTGGAAGGTCATTGTGTTGCTCGAGGCGGAAATGTTACTGACCTCCAGACCCGAGCTTGTACCATCCCACCATTTGCTGTTTGGCGTTGTCGCGTCATCGAACTCTGTTATCCCAGAGGCAGGGAAAAGGTCGGTGGAATCGCCTGAATTGGAATTGTTCTCCAGATCGAAATTTCCATCGGCTTGTTCCAGCGAGCACTCGTAGTGCAAGGCAGCCGTCATCTGCTCGTTATTGTTGCTTCCACTTTCCTCAACGTGCCAGATCGCCAAGCCGGAATCTGGCAGCGCCGTATCACGTCCCGTTTGTTGACGGTTCTCAATGATGAAATACTCGGTATCACTGCGTGGAAAGATACAGAAGTCGTTCTGACCGGCGTTTACGGTTGCTGTCATTCCCGGAGCCAGCGTCGTCAAGTTCGAAGTCCACCCCGCGGCATGCTTTAAATAGGCATCTATTTGGACTGGGTTCTTGGGATTACCGCTGGACGACATCAGCGAGTAGCGCCCTGTTCCACGGGATTCGTACCCGTAGTCATACAGATCTGGAAAATCGCAGATCATGTGCCCGTTTTCGTGACAAAACGTGCCAAGGGTTAACTCGTCTCCCATATTGGTGAATTGGTAGTCGAAGAACTTTCTGCCACCCCCAATATTGTAAGCGGACGCCAGCGACCAGGAATGCGGCCAAAGCCCTTCGGCCCAATTGTTTACCCGATCGCCTGCATAGAAAACATTCAGCGCATGTATGAAACCTAACCCATCCGCAGTCAGTCCGCTGAAATCAAATCCGTTGGCGACCAAATCATCAAGGGCTTCAGTGATGAGTTCGCGGGCACGCGTTCCAAAGCTGACCGTTTCATCAGTATAGTAGCTGCGGTTGTTCTGGGCTGTGTAATATGCCGTCACGATATTGGTGTAGGTCAGCTTTCCGTCCGACACATCGAAGAAATAGTCGCGCACGGAACCATTGTTGCCAAAACCGGAATACCCAACGTCGTTACAATACTTGGTAACTTCGTTTTGCGAGATTGTCCCTGCGACGTCCGGAAAATCGATCAAAACGCAAAGCCCTACAAAGGTGCCGGTTGTCGGGCCTGACGGCGGAGCGGCAAATGGGCCGCCGGGGGCAGCTTTCTTTGCCATCACACGCTCCGCCCAGCGGTCTTCCCAACGTCGGCGCCCACTGATCATTTGCGACCGTAAGGCATCAGCTTTTGCGACCTCATGTGAAGGTCTCAAATGCTGGGCCAGACCGGCTGCACTGGGATCATCGCGACCAGGTGCCAACGAAGACGCTACAAGCTGCGCACCATCGGCGGCCGCTTCGGCAAAACGCCACTCGCGACTGGTCTCGCATTTGACGATCGTAAAGCCGTCTTCAGTTTCGAAGGTCGCATAAAACTGGTTTCCACTCCCACGAACCTTGAATGACGTTCCATCTGGATTGTGAAAGGTGAATTCTTCTCCATCAAATGGCATAGGCATAACAAAAACTCCAAAAGCTAAAGGTTGCCCGGCAGACACGAACTACTTCCGCCGAGCATGTGCCAAGCGCGAAGTCTAGCGCGTCTTTTTGGTCGTACGCCGACGAGTGGTTTTGGCCTTCGGCTTTGCCTCGGCTTTTTTTGCATCACCCGCCGAGGCGGCCTTGGCCGCGGGTTCGGGATTGTCCACATACGTTTTGGCACTGGATGGTACGGAAGAGGGCGCCGTTAGAACGGGGTTCTCTATGGACGGTGGGCCCCCTGTCGGAGCCACCCTGGGTGATGATCCCGCGGCTTCCAACTCTGGGTTCATGATAACGGCAGACTTCCCAACAGGCCCTGCCTCCCCGCCAAGCGGTGGATTTTGCACGTTGCCTGCAACTGACTTGGCGGCAGAAGTCTCAGTGGCGGTGTCAAGAGGTGGGTTCTCTATATCCGACATTACATTCTCCTTTTCGCACAGCTAGAGTAACAATTGCCGCGCGATCAGGCCCGCACGTAAAGTCTGTTAATCGTGCTGTAAGCAGATGTCGCGGTCAGCAGGGCCCAAACGGTCTTGGTCGCACTGATCGCCGTCAAAGCCGTCGCCAACATTTCCCGCTCATAGGTTGCATTTGCGTTGAACCAATGATGGAAGCTTCCATCAGTTGCACGCAGAGAAATGTAGATCACACCGTTTTCAGCCGGTCCGGCCGCAGTGACTTCGCAGGTTTTCCAAGGCATCTTACAAATCCTTTCTCTGTATAAAATTACGTGTCGCCCAGTACAAAAATACGGAAGAACAAAATTCAGAAAGGCAGGCTGACAACTAATAAGTTTACGACGATTCGTGTCGTGTCCAAACAACAAAACGTCGCAAAAGTGATATAGCGACGTGTGTCTGCTCCAAGTTTGGAAGTGCTTTTTACTGGAGTTTGGAGTATTGGTGGCGCGCAGAACGCGACCGAAGATCACCAGGTTGTCTTTCTCATCGTCCACTCCTCGGTGGTGACGATGAGCCAGAAACTCTATATTATCAAATTGCTCTGAAGGGACCCATAAGTTCTGACGTCAGACAGTACTCAGACTGAATTGCAGTGGAAAAAGCTATCAGTACACCCTGCTCATATCGGCCGGGCAAGTTCTCTGATCCAATTCGAGAACTCTCTTTCTGACACATCTCCGGATGCCAGGTCTTCCATCATCCTGACGCCTTGGACAGGATCAGGGCGAATTGAAAGCCCGTTGAGCCGGAGAAAGGTTGCCGCAGTCACAAATGCGGTGCGTTTGTTGCCATCTACAAACGCGTGAGCCTTGGCGATGCCAAAAGCGTAAGCAGCTGCAATTTCTGAAAGGTCCGCATCTGTGTATGCGGCGAGGTTCATTGCCCGAGCACAGCCCATCTCAAGAAGAGCTACATCTCGTAATCCGGGGGCTCCGCCGTGTCTTGCAATTTGCCTGTCGTGGATGACGATGATTGCGCTGAACGGAACCCAGGTAAACTGCTTCACGCAAGCGCCTCAAGAAGATCTCTGTTTTCATCCATTACAATCTCTGCGGCAGCTAGTGCTTCGGCAACAGAAGGATCATGCGCCATAACTTTCAATGCACCATCATCGCTGCGCACCACGAAAAGACTATCGCCTTCCTTGACGTCCAAAATTGTCAGCATCTCAGTCGTCAAAGTCATGACCGCAGAATTCCCGACTTTGCGAATTTTGGTTTCTATCATGACGGCCTCCTGCGTGTATCCATATGTATATACCTGATTGAATTGGCAATCAAGCGAAACAGAAGTGACTTCTTTCGCAGATTTGAGTTTCACGAACACGAGGAAGAAAACTTGTTTGCGCATCGCATGGCGAATGTCTCAGGCAACCTCTGCACAGCGGCTCTAAAGATGCCTGAGTTTACTTCTCACCTTCGCTCTTCGGGGGTTACAAAGAGCCGGAAGCCCTCGGGTTTCAAACCAATCTACACGGTCCAATTGGTGCTGACGCTACATAAGGCGAACATATCGTTGCAGATGAAACCATTTTGACCTATTCTACGTGAAGCATGCAACTCGATACATTTTTTCCATACCGACTGGCTGTGGCGTCCGAAGCTTTTTCAAGAAATCTGACAGACGTCTATGAGCGTGAACTGGGCCTTTCGCGCGAGGAATGGCGATTGCTGTTTCTGCTGGCGAACGCAGAAAGCATGACCTCTCTGGATCTTGCGCGGCGTACGACACTGGACAAAGTGCAGGTCAGCCGGGCGGCCAAGCGCCTTGATGAGAAGGGGCTGATCGTCCGTGAGATCTCAGATGAGGACCGTAGAATCCGGGTCTACCGCTGTACGCCCGAAGGGTTTCGCCAGTTTCAGCATCTGGAGCCAAAGGTGCGGGAGCGGGCCGACCGTATGCTTGACGCGCTGACCCCTGAAGATCGCGAGGCGTTGGAGCGGGGTATATCGGCGCTGATGAAAGTGGCCAAAACCTGCTGAAAAAGAGGACAGAGGCCGAAGTGACCTCTGCCCGTGCTCGTTACTGACGATCGATGGCCGCAAGCAGCGTGCCTGTGCAGGCACCAAACCCGATACGAAAACCGTTGCCACGCGCCGCGCCGCGTAAGGTGAGCGTGTCGCCGTCTTCAAGAAAGCTGCGCTCCTCTCCACTGTCCAGCGTCAGGGGTTCCTTGCCGCCCCAGCTGAGTTCCAGCAGGCTGCCACGGTTTTCCTTTTCCGGGCCGGAAATCGTACCCGACCCAAGCAGATCGCCCACCCGCATCGGGCAGCCGCTGGTCGTGTGATGGGCCAGTTGCTGGGCCGCCGAATAATACATTTCGTTGTAGTTGGTGCGCGCGATAACCGTCTCTGCTGCATCATTCGGAGCCAGACCGACTTCAAGCGCGATGTCATAAAGCATCGGGCCGGGCTCTTGTAGATAAGGTAGCAACTCCTTCTCACGCTCGGGGGTCGAGGTGCGGAAAGATTCCAGCGCCGCTTTGGTCACGATCCATGGGCTGATCGAGGTTGCTGTGGCCTTGGCCTGAAACGGGCCGAGCGGCTGGTATTCCCACGCCTGAATGTCGCGCGCGGACCAATCGTTCAGCAGGACATAGCCAAAGATCATGTCATCGGCCTGCTGAACCGATACGGGGCCGTTCGAAGGCTGACCGACAATCGCGCCCATCTCAAGTTCCAGATCAAACCGCCGAGACGGCGCAAAGATCGGCGCCTCCATATCGGGGCCCTTCAGCTGTCCCCACGGGCGGCGCACATCGGTGCCGCTGACCACGACCGAGGACGCCCGACCGTTATAGCCAATCGGGATATGCAGCCAGTTCGGGGGCAGGGCGTTTTCGGGGCCACGGAACATGGTGCCGACGTTGAACGCATGATTGCGGCCCGCATAGAAATCCGTGTACTCGGCAACGTCGAAGGGCATTGCCATCGTGACAGAGACCATCGGCACAAGGTAATTTGTCAGTTCGTCCTGTTGGGTCGAGCCAGCGGCTAACGCCTCGATCAGTATAGAGCGGAATTTACCCCAAACACCAGCGCCAAGCGCCATGAAGCCATTCCATGATCCGTTTGCAAACACGTTTGCCTCGGGCAGATCAAGTTTGCCGTCCGCTTCCATCCGCGTGAGGTCAAGGATCATGTCCCCGATGGCGACGCCACAGTGCAGAGCGTCCGCTTCGGTTCTGAAAACGCCATAGGCCAGGTTGTTGAGCGGGAAGTCGGTCGTGGCAGAGTTCGCGCTTTCGACCCAGGAGGGCAGGAGTTTGGTCATGGTTACACCTTTAAGCCGCGTCGGGCTGGTTTTCGGGGCGGGCGTCGTTGAACGCCGCTAAGGAAAGGGCGCGTTCCTCAATCTCGAGAAGGCGGGGGAAGGGGGCCATATCAACGCCCCAGCGATGCGCATTGTAGAGCTGCCCAACAAGGCAGATATCGGCAAGATTGGGGCTGTCGCCAAAGCTGAACGCCGTGCCCTTTGGCAGCAGGGTCTGATAGGCGGCAAACCCTTCGGTCATCCAATGGCGGAACCAGTCTAGCTGGCCGTCAGCCGTAAGGCCCAGATGCGTCTTGAGGTGGGTCAGAACCTTGAGGTTGTTGACCGGGTGGATATCCATCGCAATGGTCTGTGCGGCGGCCTGAACACGGGCGCGCTGCAGCGGGTCTTTCGGCAACAGCGGCGGCTCTGGCACCCTGGCGTCCAGATACTCGATAATCGCAAGCGACTGGGTCAGAACGGTGCCATCCTCAAGAACAAGGGTCGGAACACCTTTGCCGGGGTTGAGGGCAGTGTAATCCGGCGCACGCTGCTCTCCGGCAACCAGATTGACCGGGCAGGTGTCATAGCTGAGACCTTTGAGATTCAGCGCAATCCGGACCCGGTAGGAGGTCGTAGAACGCCAATAAGAGTAGAGTTTCATCACCTCACCCAGTCATTCTGAATGTATGGTCAAGCCCTGCTGGCAGGCAGGTCCCGCGCCGTTCGCACGGCACGGGACGGCGCATCAGGCGCTTTTGTTAAGCTCTTTGGCGTGCAGCCAATCCGCGTGTTTTGGTGCTTTCTTGGTCTTTGACCAATCTTCGAGCATCAGCCATTTCACCTCGTCCATCCGTGCCAGCATCGCCTCTTCCTCTGGGTCGGGGCAGGCCAGTTCAATCCGGTGGCCGGAGGGATCGAAGAAATAGATCGAGTGGAAGATCGAATGGTCGGTAACCCCAAGAATTTCGACGCCGTTGGCCTCGAGATGTTCCTTGAACTCGATCAGGGTTGCACGGTCTTTGACCTTGAAGGCGATGTGCTGCACCCAGATCGGCGTATTCGGATCGCGGCCCATCTCGGGCTTGGTCGGCAGCTCGAAGAACGCCAGAACGTTGCCGTCACCAGCATCCAGGAACAGATGCATGTAAGGATCCGGCTCGTGGGTCGAGGGCACGTGGTCCTCGGCAATGGCCAGAATGAAGTCCATGTTCAGCATCTTGCCGTACCACTCGACGGTTTCCTTAGCGTCTTTGCAGCGATAGGCGACGTGGTGAATTTTCTCGATTTTCATCGTGTCCTCCTTTCCGAAGGGGTTAGGTCTTGGCGGTTCACATCAATCCCACAAGCCAGAGCGACAGTGAGGGGATGAGGATAAGCAGGGCCAGCCGCAGGATGTCGGCGATCCAGAAGGGCAGGACGCCCTTGAAGATGGTCGCCAGCGACACGTCCTGAAGCACGCCTTTGAGCACAAAGACATTCATGCCAACCGGGGGTGTGATCAGGCTGATCTCGGTTGCGACAACAACGACGATGGCGAACCAGATCAGTGCGTTTTCGGGGTCGAGCAGCAGTTCGTTGGCAAACTCCAACTCGAACATCAGCGGATAGAAGACCGGCACTGTCAGCAGGATCATCGACAGGCTTTCCAGAACACAGCCAAGCACCATGTAGACCAGAATGATGAACACGATCACCGCCCAAACCGGCATTTCGTTGTCGATCACAAAGCTGGACAGCGCATCGGGCAGACCGGCGAAGTTGATGAAGTTGGTGAACAGCTCGGCCCCGATGATGACGGCGAAGATCATCGCTGTGGCGCGGATGGAGTCCATCGTCGCGGCGAAGAACCCATTCCAGGTCATCGACCGCAAGGCGACAGCGATCAGCACAGACGCACCTGCGCCCATGCCCGCAGCCTCGGTTGGCGTGAAGAACCCCCCGTAAATGCCGGTCATGATGAAAAGGAACAGGCCAAGTACACAGAAGACACCAACCAGATCAGTTCGGCTCATCGGTTCTGTGTTCTCTTCCTCGGGCGCCAACGCCGGGTTCACGCGGACCGCGACCATGACAGCGCCAAGATACAGCACCACACCGATGATGCCCGGGATGATCCCGGCGATGAACAGTTTGGCGATATTGGTTTCGGTCAGCAGACCATAAATGATAAGGATCACCGAGGGCGGGATCAGGATGCCCAGCGTACCGCCCGCCGCAATGGACCCTGTGGCCAACCGGTCATCATAACCAAACTTGCGCATCGAGGGCATCGCGACCTTGGACATGGTCGCCGCCGTTGCCAGCGAGGATCCGCAGACGGCAGAGAAGCCCCCGCATGAGAAGACCGAGGCCATGGCTAGGCCACCGCGCAGCTTGCCGAACAGCCGGTCAGCGCCTGCAAACAGGCCATGCGCCACGCCAGACCCAGCCAGCACGTTGCCCATGAAGATAAACAGCGGAATGACCGACAGGCTGTAGGACAGCGCGGTGTCGAAGGCCACCTGCCCGGTCATCGCCCAGGCTGGTTCCCAGCCGCGCATATAGGCAAAGCCGAACCCGCCGACAGCTGCCATGGCAAAGGCAATCGGCACCCGCAACAGGATCAGTCCCAGCAGGACGGCAAAACCGATCAGCGATTCAATCATGGCAAAGCCTCCGGAGGGGTTTGGTCGGTGTCACGCTGTTTCGGCGGCTGCAACCCGCGCAAAAAGGCGATGAAGGCCGAGACCATGCAGGACACGCCCGCCAAATAGCCAAATGGGGCCAGCGGAATTTCCAGCGCGTTGCTAACTGCACCGTCATGGGCCGCCTTGGCCGCATGGGTAAACAGCCGCCAGGCGAAGGTGGCCAACAGGGCCGCGGAAAACAGCCCGGCAAAGGCCGACAGCAGACGCTGGGTATGCTTGCCGAGGGCCATGTTCAGCAAGTCGACCTCGATATGCTCGCGCCGCTCTGTGGTCAGTGGCAAAGCCAGAAAAACCAGAGCAGCCAGCAGAATTTCGGTCAGCTCGAATGCGCCAGCCAGCGGCGCATTCAGAAAGTAACGCCCGATCACATCCACACAGGTGATGAGAATGAGGCAGAACAGGATCAGAGCGGCACCGGCACCAAGCGTCCTGTCAAGCAGCAGCCCGATATCCAGCCCCTCTTCCGGGGGCTGGTCGGGGAAACGATGGCGAAGCCGCTCCATGGATCAGAAGTCCACGCCAGCTTGCTTGCGCAGTTCTTGCAGGGCTGCTGCACCGTCATAGCCGTCAGTCGAGATCGCCTCGGACCATGCTGTTTCGGCGTCTGCGGCCTGCGACTTGATCGCATCAACCACGGCGGCCGGGGCGTCATAGACCTCGATCCCCGCCTTTTCAGCCGCTGCGCTGCCTTTTTCATCTGCACCGATCCAGGCTTCACCCACTAGCGCGGCAAAAGCCTCACCCGAGATTGCTTCGATCGCGGCCTGGTCCTCGGGGGAGATTTCGTTCCACTTGTCCTCGTTCATGACCATGAACCAGGTGGTGTTATAAAGGCCGCCGGGGACTTTCATCGTGTATTTGACGTCTTCGGTCAGCTTAAACGCGGCCAAAGCGTCATAGGGGAAAGTCACCCCGTCAATCACACCGCGCGACAGTTTCTCATAGACCTCACCCGAGGACATGAAGAGCGTCGTTGAGCCCATGCCCGACATCAGATCAGAGATATAGCCGCCGGGCACGCGGATTTTCAGGCCGGCAAAGTCATCGGTCGTTTCGATCTTGCGCACGTTGTTGTGCAACATACCGGGGCCATGCACGAACAGACCTAGAAGCTTGGTGCCTTGATGTTCTTTCTGCGCCTCGAGTGGACCGGTGTAAACGTTCCAGAAAGCCTTGGAACCTGCTACGGCGTCATCGCCGATGAAGGAAAACTGGCCGATCCGCGACCGCGTGAAACGGTCATCTGTGGTAAAGGAATGCAGGCCGTAAGTGATATCGGCAATACCGTCTGCGGCCATGTCGTAATGCGCTGGCGGCGGGCCAAGCGGCTTGGCCAGAACGCGAACGGTCACGCGCCCATCAGTGACTTCTTCAACCTGTTTGGCCCAGGGTTTGATCGCGCCCGACACGATCGGATGGCGCGGCGGCAGCCAGCTGGACAGGGCCAAGGTGGTTTCGGCCATCACGCTGGATGCGAACGACAGGGCGATGGCTGTTGCGCCAACGCAAGCGAGGGCACGGGTTTTTAGGGTCATTTTCATAGTCTCCTCCCTATGAAGTGTCAGATTTCGGCGGCTTTGATTGCAGCGCTCAGAACCGTGCGCTCGCCGATGTGATTGGCCAGGATCAGGATCAGGCGGGCGCTGAGCGCGTCGCTTTGGTCCTTTTCCAACCCGTCATGGGCGACCAGAAGTTCGGCATAGAAATCATCGACGCCATCAATGTTTGGGGTCAGGATCAAGTCGGTCATGGGGCTCACTCCTTACCGACCGCGCGTCGAATCGAAGCGCGGATTGCGTTTTCTTCAAAGCTGGGGCGGCGGGCGGCCACGTGCTGATCCGGGCGGATCAGGTAAACTGCGCTTTCGGCGTCGCCGAGATACCGTTTTTTCAACGCACCGGTTTTGTCATCCTTGACCGAAAGGGCCAGACGCGTGACCTGAACACCTTCTTCCTCGATCATGTCGGGGGCGTCGGCGTCGATGGTCAAAAGGATGAATTTGTCACCCAGTTTGGACAGCAGGAAATCATCGCCTAGAGGCGCATCCGGGCAGACCGAACCGGGGCGCGACTGCGCGGGCCCGTTCAGCGCATCCGCCGAATTAAGCGGCGAGCCGTCATAGGTGCAGGGCACTGAAAGACGGCCTGAATTCACCATCGGGCGCGCAAATTCATACTTTTCGGACAGAGACAACACGGCGTCGCGCAGAAGGCGGCTGGTCTCGGATTTCGGGGTGATGAAATCGGTAGAACGGGTCGAGTTCAGGATGTTCTCGTCCGCGCCGTGGATACGTTCGTCGTTATACGTATCCAGCAGGCTTTCAGGGGCCTCACCGCGCATAACCATGCCCAGTTTCCAGCCGAGGTTGTCGACATCCTGCATGCCTGAGTTGGCGCCGCGTGCGCCAAAGGGCGACACCTGGTGTGCCGCATCGCCGGCAAAGAACACGCGGCCATGGCGGAAACTGTCCATGCGCTTGCACTGGAAGGTATAGATCGAGGACCAGACCAGGTCGTATTCGACGCCATCCCCCAGGAACGCGTCGAGACGGCGGCGGATGTTTTCCTCTTTCATCTCTTCTTTGCGGTCGACATCCCATCCGATCTGGAAATCAACGCGCCAAACATCGTCGGGCTGCTTGTGCAGCAGGGTGGACGCGCCCGATCCGTGGGTCGGTTCGAACCAGAACCAGCGTTCGGTCGGAAAGCTGTCGTTCTTCATCTTGATGTCGGCGATCAGGAAACTGTCCTGAAAAACTTTGCCGGTGAAATCCAGATCCAGCATCGTACGCAGTGGTGACGAGGCGCCGTCGCAGCCGATCAGCCAGTCCGCTTCAAGCGTGTAGGGACCGTCGGGCGTCATTATGGTCAGGGTGACGTGATCGTCATGCACTTCGACCGTATCCACGCGGTTCTTGCCGCGGATTTCAATCGGTGCGCCCTGCGACTGCAGCTCTTCGAAGCGGTCCAGCTGATAGCTTTCGTAATAGGGCTGCTGCATGTTGATGAAGGCGGGGTATTCATGGCCTTCTTCGGGTAGCAGGTTGAATTCGAAGACCTGGTCGTCCTTGTGGAAGACCTTGCCAAGGTTCCAGACCACCCCTTTGTCTACCATCGGTTTGCCGCAGCCATAGCGGCCCGCAACCTCAAGACAGCGTTTGGCGAAACAGATCGCCCGAGACCCCATACCGACGCCTTCGTGGTCGTCCAGCACCAGTGTGGGAATGCCCTGACGACCAAGATCAAGCGCGGTCGCCACGCCAATTGGGCCACCGCCCATTACCACGACAGGGTGGCGGACCGGTGCAGCGGTGTCCTGATCGGTCGATTTCTTGTAGGGATAGCGCTTGTAGGCAAGCGTGTATCGGTCATCGAACATCGGTTTTGTCCTCTGGCTGCGCGCGTTTCGTTTTTCAGGAAGCCCGGCCACACGGCCGGGCCGTTTACCTTAGCCTTGCAAGGCCTCCCACATCTCCAGATCGCGCTGAGCGGTCCAGATACGGGGGGTGTCAATGCCGCGGGCCTCGTCATAGGCGCGGGCGACGTTGAAGGGCAGGCAGTGTTCGTAAATTGCGTAGTCGGCGAATTTCGGATCGCATTCGGCGCGCACGGCATCCCATGCCTCTTTCAGCGATCCCCCGCGCGCTGCAACTTTTGCCGCCGGGCGGTAGGTGCTTTCGACGAAGTCGCGGGTGTTTTCGATGGCGGCGTTGACCATGTCCTTGCCGACCAAGGCGTTCCCGCGGCCCGGTGCGATGGCGTCGACGTCGAACCACCTGATTTCATCCAGCGTATCGCCCCAATCGCTGAAATGCCCGTCGCCGCAATAGCAGGCCGAGTGGTATTCGACGATGTCGCCGGTGAACATGACGTTCTGGTCGGGCACATGGATGACGATATCGCCCGCCGTATGGGCGCGGCCCAGATGCATCAGATCGATCCGGCGATTGCCCAGGTAAACGGTCATCGTGTCGCTGAAAGTGGTCGTAGGCCAGGTCAGGCCGGGGATGCTTTCGTGCCCTTCGAACAGGCGGGGGAAGCGTTGGAATTCGCTGTCCCAGTCCTCTTTGCCGCGTTCCACGACCATCGCGCGCGCCATGTCGGACATTAGGATCTGTTGCGCGCCAAAGGCACTCGCGCCCAGCACGCGGACCGCGTGGTAATGGGTCAGCGCCACATGGGTGATCGGTTTGTCGGTGACAGAGCGGACGCATTCGATCACCTTGTTTGCCAGACGCGGGGTCGCCTGCGCCTCGACAATCATCACACTGTCATCGCCGATGATTACGCCCGAGTTTGGATCGCCCTCGGCAGTGAAGGCATAAAGGCCTTCGCCAACCTCGGTGAACGAGATCTTCTTTTCCGACATGTCCCCCTGGGACGCGAATGCTTTGGCCATGAGGTTCCTCCAAAGATGCGATGCTGCCAAAACCCAGTCTGTTTTTGCCGAGGTCAGGCATTTGGTTGCATTTGCAACAATTTCGTTTCATTTGAAACGAAAGTCAACGAAAAACCAGCGCTCATGGGCAGCGGTCTGTTCAGTGCTTGGTTTTAAATGACTTTTGAAGGATCCTAAGTGATAACCTTGGCGGAGCTCAAATCTTGCTGGCAGAGCTCCGGCGCGGGTTTGAGGCGAACCTCGTCACATGTTTCGGCCGATTTTAAGTAGGAATTGGACCCACGCACAGACTGACGATTCGCAGTTATCTTGGTTCCGAACCGAGTTGAATTTGCTTACGCATCCAGATGTGACGTTCTGAGGCATCCGATCGCACATGCCAGATGCAGGAAATCGTCTCTGTCGGCATCGCGAAGGGCGGGGGGCAGAACGCAAGACCTAAAAAGGTGGAATCCCGCAACCGCACTGGCATTAACGCTACCATGTCTGAACCCGCCAGCACCGCCGCAATGCTGGAAAACCCCGGCAGGCTGACAGCGATGCGCCGGGACCGGCCCATCGTTGCCAAAATCTGATCAACACTCGTTTTCCCGGACGCGCTGAGTGCCATGATCACGTGATCCGCAGTGCAATAACTATCAAGACTGTCTGGGGCCGTTCGTTGCGACGCATCAAAATAGACCACGTCCCTATCATCTTCCAGGACGCGTCGCTGTTTGATGTCCGTCTCAAGCGTCTTGAGCTCGGGTGCCAGCACCAGATCAACCTCGCCGGACCGTAGCAGTTGGACCCACTCCCGATCCGGCAACGCCCGCCTGACGCGGATTTGAACCTGCGGCGCGAGCCGTCGCAGACGATGAATGAATGGGCGGATGATCAGTTCAATCTCGTAATCGGTTGCGGCGATCGAAAAAGGGCGCGTGTCCTGCGCTGGGTCATAGGTGTCTGCCCGCGAAAAACACTGCATTCGGTGCAGGATCTCTTTGGCCTCGGCGACAAGGGTATCGGCTTTTTCGGTGGGCGTGATCGTGCGGCCCATTGGCACAAAGAGATCATCGCCCGTAATCGACCGCAGACGGTTCAACCCGTGGCTTACGGTGGATTGCGTCACGTTCAGGTCATGTGCGGCAGCGGTCACGGACCCCGTCTCGTGTACCTTTACGAGCATGGTCAGAAGTCGCCCGTCCAGCGCCAACTCATCAAGTTCGTTCATGAGTCACATGAATACCATTGGCGTAGTTTCAATCAATGGATTTCCCTACCTAGCCTGCAGATGCATTAAGGAGGTCTGAAATGTCTGCTAAACACCTATTCAAAACGGCGGCGACGGCTCTGTTGCTGGCTCTGTCCAGCCCCGCCTTTGCCGACCTGCGCACCATTACTACCGAAACCGAAGCCTCGATCAAACTGGCCGAAGGGTTCTATCAGGATGTGCTGGTTTACCGTAACCTGAACAATTTCAGCAAATACATCGGTAAGACCTACATCCAGCACGCCACCGCCTATGGCGACGGCCCCGTTGAACTGATCAAAGCGGTTTCAGGTGAACTAACGGCTGACCCGGACGTGCAGGTCGATCTGTACCGTACAATTGCCGAGGATGACTATGTTGCTATCCACTCGGTCTGGACCACCAGCAGCGGTGAGCAATATGTCTACGTGGATATCTGGCGCGTTGAAAATGGCTTGCTGGTTGAGCACTGGGATCACTACCAACAGGTGCCTGCCGAGTCCGCCAACGCAAACACCATGTTCCAGGGCCCGGCGGCCGATATCTATTCGAAGCAGGATACCGATCAGAACCGCGAACGCGCGATTGCTGTTCTGAGCACCTTCAACAACCCAAGTGACACTTCTGCGGTCGAAAACTACGTGTCGGCAGAGACGTATATTCAACACAACCCCTACGTTCCCGATGGCCGCGACGCCTTTATCGGGTATCTGGACTCTATGGCGGGCGAGGGAAAACGTTATGAGACCCAGTTCGCCAAGACGATCGCCATGGGTGATTTCGTTCTGGTGCATTCGAAAGTGACCGATCCGTCGGTCGAGGGTGATCTGGGCATCGGGTGCATGGATATCTTCCGCTTCAACGACGAAGGTCTGATCGTCGAGCATTGGGACATCGAAGAAGCCCAGATCGGTGTTTCCGCCAACGAAAACGATGTGTTTGGGTATCCGGCTGAGTGAGAGTGACGGGCGGGGCACCTTACAGTGCTCCGCAACCTTTTTCGGATCACTCAAAGGAACGCTGAACCCCGACCAGCACTTGCATCAACGTCCGCTAGGTTTT
This sequence comes from Ruegeria arenilitoris, assembly GCF_013032445.1. Taxonomy (GTDB): domain Bacteria; phylum Pseudomonadota; class Alphaproteobacteria; order Rhodobacterales; family Rhodobacteraceae; genus Ruegeria; species Ruegeria arenilitoris_F. The sequence goes on from NZ_WQCA01000004.1 coordinate 26,505, forward strand.
GCTGACGATCCCGGTCCTGACCCACTCATCGAACTGAGCCAAAACGGCGTCGCAAAACGCGGCGTCGTTGATATGGGCGTCCAGCTCAGTCATCGGCACCCGGCCCGGCATGACCTTGCGGGCTTCGTCCACCATGTCCGCAAGGGCTGCGGGATCATGGGCTTCTTCGCCTTCCTTGTCCCACGCTTCCACACCCTGAACCGGCAGGAAGAACTGGACAGGGCCGGTGGCGGCCTCAAGCCGGTTTGCCAGTTCCCGGATCCAAGCGCGGCGTTCGTCGCCATTGAAGACTGAGCTTTTGATGAGGCGATTATGTTCGTGGAAAGGACGATCGGCATATTGGTCCGGTATCTCTTGCCATCCCGCAAAGTCCAGCAGATCAAGCGCGCCCGGGGCAACCATTTGCGGCGTGCCGACGCGCCCGGCATTAGTCACACGATCTTCTCCGCTTGAAACAACCGAACCCGCCAGCAGATTGCCAAACTCCTGCATACAGAAATCCATTACGCAGGCAAAGGCGCCCTCGGCGGCCAGTTTCTCAAAGGCCATGCCGCCCATGCCTGTCGAGTGAAACACCGCGACCTCAAACCCGCGGTCTTCCAGAGCAGGCTTTAGAGTTTTCATATAGCGCAGGCAGGACGACCCAAGGCTGGTCATGCCAATCAGTGGTTTGCTTCGATCCGGTGCGATGGCGGCTTTGGTTGCGCCAACCACGGCACCTGCCGCCTGAGCCAGCGAGGACCGGCAGATCGAATTCATACCATACAACCCCCCGGCCCACAGGATCATCTGAATGTCCGGAGCCAGCCGGTGCGGCGGGATCAGCGGTGAGAAGCTAACGGTTGAGACGATGTATTTTGGCAACCCCATCGGCAGCGCTTGGGCACAATCCAGCGCAAGGTCGGTGCCCATGGTGCCGCCGGTGGCCAGCATCCCGTCAAAGCGGCCATCGGCATAGGCCTTTGCCACCACTTTGGCGGCCCCGGTGGACATCACGCGGAACGCCTTATTCTCATCCCCCAGTGCGATCACCTCGTCGATGGTCATGCCTTCGGCGGCGGCGGCCTCGTGCTTCGAGATATCGGTTGGTGTTTGCGGATCGCCCAGAACGGAGACGTCCATAGTCAGCACATCTGCACCCTGTGCCCGAACGGCGTCTTCGATGAAGCGCATCTCGGGGTCTTTGGTATCGTATGTCCCAATTAGCAGGATCGTTTTGTTGTTCATGTTTTCCTCCCGTCCATGCGTTTTATCCGAGGTAGCGTTTCAGCAGGCCCCGGGCGGTATCTTTGAACCGCATATTGCGTATCTCTGATCCGTCTTCGCCCATCCGGGACGAAATCCAGCCCACATAAGTCACTGCGCGCAGGGCTATGAACAGATCGAGATGCTCGGTATCGAGTGCTCTTACCGACCGATATCCGTCAAGCAATGCGTCTTGCAGAGCGTCATAGTCCGGCTCATGCAGGTTTTTCAGCAGCGTTGTGGCGATGTCGAACAGGCGGAATCCGAACCCGGCATCGTCGAAGTCGATCAGCCAGAGCTTATCGCCCTGGACCATGACGTTTTCGCGCACCAGATCGGCGTGTATCAGGCCGTAATCCAGTTGGTCTTCGACCTGTTGCAAGTCACTGTTTGCTGTCTCGCGAAACGCAGCGAACAGGGTGCGATCTTCATCCGAAAGCGTCGGGTTTTCACAAAATCGATCCCACAGAGGCGCGTCGCCCAACAGCCCAGTGCGGTCCCAGGACCAGCGTGCAAAATCATCTGGCCGGGTCCAGTTATCGCTGACCTCGTGCAGCTTTGCCATCTCACAACCTAGAGCTTGAAAGACTCCGGTGCGGTCGTCATGGTCGATCCCGCCGCCTGTAGAGCCCAGAGGACGACCGGGCAGCCAGTCCAGCATATCGACCTGAACACCGTCCAGCAGGTGCAGATAGGCGCAATCCTTGGCCGGTACGGGGGTGGGGGCGCCGACGCCCTTTGCAGCAAGTTCTGCAATCCATTGCAGCTCGGACTTCAGGGCGGCATCCGAATGCAACCCCTGACGGTGTAGACGCAGGGCATAGCTTTGCCCGTCGGCCTGGACCCGATAAACATGGTTTTCACGGGCCGCGACCAGCGACCAATCGGCACCGTCCAGGCCCCAAAGGGTCAGGGCTTGTTCGACAATCGGGGTCATAGGGTCAGCGGGGTTTCGGCCAAAACCTCGTCCAGTGTGTCAAACAAAAGATCGGCATTCTCTTTCGAGAACGGCATCGGTGGCCGGATTTTGAGCGTGTTCTTGTGACGGCCCAGTTTCGAATGGATTATCCCCCGATGCCGCATCGCGTTAATCACCCGATCGGTGAACTCGCTGGCCGGTTCTTTGGTTTGACGGTTCAGAACCATCTCGGCCCCGAAGATCAGGCCTGAGCCGCGTACGTCGCCGATGAACTCATATTTCTGCTGCAACGCCACCATACGTGCGCGAGCGTGATCACCTACCGCTTTGGCATTGGCGACAAGGTTTTTGTCCTCAATCTCTTCCAGCACCGCCATGGCCGCGGCGCAAGAGACCGGGTTGCCTCCAAACGTGTTGAAGTACCGATAGCCCTTGCGGAAGGTGGCCAGAACTTCGTGTCGCGTTACCACGCCGCCCGTCGGATGCCCATTGGCCATCGGTTTGCCCATGGTCATGACGTCCGGCACCACGCCCATCTTCTGGTGTGCCCACATATGGGTGCCGGTGCGGCCAAAGCCCGATTGGACCTCGTCACAGATCAGCAGGCCACCGGCCTTGCGCACCACTTCGGCCACCGGTTTCAGCCAGCCGTCAGGGTGGTCCGGGAAACCTTCGTTCAGGAAATAAGGGCAGAGGACCAAAGCGGCAAAGCCGATGCCGGACTTTTCATGCGCGGCAATCTGTTCGGCCACTGCATCGGCGAATTTGCGGCCATCCGGGTCCGGATTGCGATAGCTGTCGGGGGCCGCCACAAACCGGAAATACTGATCCAAGCCAAAGCCAACCGTCGGCACGTTCGATTTGCTTAGCTGGCTGACCAGAGAGGTATTGCCGTGATAGGTCGCATCCGTAGCGATGATGCCGCGCTTGCCGGTCATGCCTTCGGCCATGCGCAGGGCAATGTCGTTTGCCTCGGACCCGGTGCAGGTCAGGATGGCGGTGTCCAGCGATGCATCCATCGTGCCGGTCAGCTTCTCGACATAGTCGAGAATGCCGTCATGCAGATAGCGCGTATGGGTGTTGAGCGTCGAGGCCTGACGGCAGATCGCCTCGACCACACGCGGGTTGCAGTGGCCCACATGGGGAACGTTGTTGTAGCAATCCAGATATTTGCGTCCGTCCGCATCCCACAGCCAAACCCCTTCACCCTTCACGATATGAAGCGGCTCATCATAAAAGGTCGAGACATTTGGTCCCAGCAGGTTGGCCCGGCGTTCAACAAGCTCGGCGGATTTCGGGGGAAGCGTCATGCGGTCGGCCTTAGGTCAGAGTTTTATCCAAGCGGTCTTGAGGTCGAGATACTTCTCAAGCGCGTGCAGGGATTTGTCATGCCCGTTGCCCGACTGGCGCACGCCACCCAGCGGCACGGTCAAGTCAGACCCGCCATAGGTGTTCACATGCACCACGCCTGCGCGGATACCCGCGATCATGCGGTGTGCGCGGCTTAGGTTCGAAGTCCACACACCCGAAGACAGACCATAGACCGAGTCATTGGCCAGCCGGATCGCCTCATCCTCGTCCTTGAAGGGGGTCACCGCCAGAACCGGGCCGAACACCTCGTTCTGGAACAGGTTGTCGGTGGGTTCCACGTCGGTCATCACCGTCGGCGCCATATAGTAGCCGCCGGTCTCCTCAAGGATACGCCCGCCGCCGGTGCGGCGCTCGGCGCCTTCGGCCTCGGCTTTGGTGACGAAATCCAGGTTGGACTCCAGTTCAGACATCGAATGAACGGCGCCGATTTGCGTGTCCAGATCCAGCGGGTTGCCGACGCGCATCGCCTCGGCATGTTTGACTAGTTCGGCAACAAAATCGTCGTGGATGTCCTCTTGCACCAGCAGACGCGATCCGGCGATGCAGATCTGGCCTGCATTGCGGAAGATACCGCCCGCCGACACTTTGGCAGCCTCGCTCAGGTCCGGGGCGTCATTGAAGACGATGTTGGGGGATTTGCCGCCCAGTTCCAGATAGCAGCGTTTCATATTCGAGCGCGCCGAATACTCGAGCAGCCGCCGACCCGTCGCACCCGAGCCGGTGAACACCATGATGTCCACATCCATTGACAGCGCCAGCGTTTCGCCCACCACCTGGCCCGAGCCGGTGACGACGTTCAGCACCCCGTCGGGCACTCCGGCTTCGGCTGCCAGTTCGGCCAGTTTCAGCAGCGACAAGGATGCGCTTTCGGCCGGTTTCAGTACCACCGAGTTTCCGGTGGCCAGCGCCGGGGCCAGCTTCCAGCTGCCGATCATCAGGGGCATGTTCCACGGCACAATTGCCCCGACAACGCCCACCGGCGCGTGATGGATCAGGCCCAGCACACTTTCTGCGGTGGGGGCGATTTGGCCATAGACCTTGTCGATCGCCTCGGCGTAATAGCGGAAAGTTCCGGCTGCCGACATCGGCTCAGCCTTCATGGCCATGGTGATCTCGGTGCCATTGTCGCGCACACCCAGAACCGCCAGTTCAAGGGCGTGTTTTTCGATCAGGTCGGCCAGTTTCAACAGCACTTTCTTGCGCTCGACCGGGGCGCGGCGCGACCAGCGGCCATCTTCGAACGCGGCCCGAGCTGATGCAATCGCGGCCTCCATATCCGTCGGAGTGCCTTCGGCAATCTGGGTCAAAACCGTGCCATCAATCGGTGACAGCACATCCCGATGGCCACCTTCCGAGGCGGCAACCCAGCGCCCCCCGATGAAGTGTGACCGAGGCGACAGAACCTGAGCGCGGAGGGCGTCAATATCGGATTGGTTCATGACAGTGTTACCCTTGCTGATTGGGGTGATCGGAATCGACCGGTTGCGCGGTTGGCTCGGGCCGCAGCTTGTTGCGGAATTCGAAGTACAGGGTGCGCAAATGCAGCAGTAGGATCAGCACGATCAGCGCCGTCAGGATCGCTGCAATCGGGCGATCGACGAAATCCAGCGGGGATTTGACCCGTGCCATGGCGCTGCGCAGTTTGACCTCCATGATGCCGCCCAGAACCATGCCCAGGATGATCGGTACAATCGGCAGGTCCAGCCGTTTTAGGATCAAGCCAAACACGCCAAACCCGGCGGCAATGGCGCAGTCGGTGATAGAGTTGCGCAAGCTATAGACGCCGACAAAGGCCAGGATCAGGATCATGATGCCTAGAAACCGGGTCGGGATCTGGATGATCTTGAGCAACAGGTTGGTCGAGAACAGCAGGAAGACCAGAACGATGACGTTCAGCAGGATCAGCGCCATATAGAGCGCCATCACAAAATCCATCTGGTTTTCGAACAGCTGCGGGCCGGGGATGACGTTGTGCACGTAGAACACCGATAGCATCATCGCGGTCAGCGCCTCGCCCGGAATACCCAGCGCCAGCAGCGGGATCATGGCGGCACCCGGAACGGCGTTGTTAGCGGCCTCGGATGCGACCAGTCCCTCGGGCGAGCCATCCCCGAACTTGTCGGGGTCTTTCGAGGTCTTCTGCGCATAGGTGTAGGACAGGAACTGCGAAGTAAACTCGCCCGTACCCGGCACCATGCCCATGAAAACGCCGATGCTCGAGGACACGGTGGCGACCCGTTTGATGCCCAGTAGCTCCTTGAGCCCAGTAAAGATGTTGCCGCTGACATGCGCCTCGCCCGGGGCGTGGTTCTTTTCCAGCAGCAAAAGCAGCGCCTGACTGATGGCAAACAGGCCCAGAACGACCACGATCAGGTCGACGCCCGAGGCCAGCCAGCTTTGGTCAAAGGTAAAGCGGCGGGTGTATTTGACAGGCTCAAGCCCGACGGTGTTCAGGAATATCCCGAAGGCGGCTAGCATACCGGCGGCAAAAATCTGTCCACGGTGGGCGAGGATCACAAGAATGATGCCCAACAGGGCGGCCAGGAAAATCTCTCGACTGCCGAAATGTGGGGCGATCAGCGCGAGAACCGGCGACAGGATCATCAGGCAGATTATGGCAAAGACACCGCCGAAGAACGACGCGGAATAGGCCAGCGACAGTGCGCGATGCCCCTGACCGCGTTTGGTCATGGGATAGCCGTCATAAGTGGTCAACGCGTTGACAGCCGTGCCCGGCGTATTGATCAGAATGGCGGGGATGGCGCCGCCATACATGGAGGAGCCATAGATGCCCAGCAACAGCGTCAGGCCGACAATGGGTTCAAAGGCAAATGTTGCGGGCAAAAGGATGGCGATAGCTACCGCCGCGCCGACACCAGGTAGCGCGCCGATGATGACCCCACCGATCGAGCCGATCAGAAGGGCGACGATCACCTGCCATTGCGTCAGGATAGAAAGACCGGACAGAAGCGTTTCCATAGTGACCCTCAGAGATAAGTCAGCGCAAAGGCGCGCACGGATTCCGGCAGGTACTCATAGGCAGCGCCGGCGGGGATTTTGACTTGCAGAAAGGCCCGGAAGATCACCGTCACTGCGACACCGAACGCCGCGGCAAGGCCAATGGCTCTGACGCTTCGGAACCCGGTGCGGACCGCAAGAAAAACCGCGAACAGAACGGTCGACGGCAGGTATCCCAAAAACGGGACAACCGCGACATAAACCAGAAAATAGGCGACGTATTCAAGGGACCGAAACCAGAACGCCACTTCGGGCCAGCGACCCGGAATACGGTCTGACATGGCCGAGCTGAGCCAGTGCAGAAAGGCAAAGATGGCCATTGCCCAAAGCGAGACCATCGGCCAGAAGCCGGGCTGTGCAAACCACTTGGTCCGTTTGACGACCTTGGTCTGTTCGCCCAGTTGGCTTAGAAGGAAAACGGCAAAAACCAGAAAGGCCAAAGCAAAAACAACGTCGCCGGGTCGGCGGTATCGTTTGAACATGTCCTGAAGTGTTTTGGCTATCATAGTCCCCTCCCTGACCAATGAAAAAGCCGCGCGGGAAACGCCCGCGCGACTCAGTAATGTGCTTATTCGCCTACGAGGGCTTGGATGGCTCCGATCGTTTCGCTGTCGCTCGCAATCTGGGCGTTTGATGCGTCCGCATCCAGCCAGTAGATCAGAACGCCAGTCTCGCCGATCAGGTTCTGAGCTTTCTCGGTCTGCAAGGCCTTTTGCGCCGCCGCCGAGATTTTTTCGCGAACCTCTGCCGGAGTGTCCTTGTGGACGAACAGACCATTCCACAGCGCCACGTTCAGATCGGGATGCAGTTCGCTAACGGTCGGCGTGTCTGGCGTCAGGCTAATACGCTCGTTGCCAATGCTGGCCAGAACGTTGACGTCGTCCAGACAGGGCAGGATCAGCTGCAGCGTGGTGTTGATCACGTCGACATCACCGGAGGCCAGCGTATTGCAGTCCAGCGCGTCGAATGCAGCCTCGCTTGCAAAATCAAAGCCCGAGCTGATCGCGGCGGCAAAGGTCACCTGGGTGGGCGGCAGGAACGACCCGAAATGACCCAGCGCCACGTCGTTTTCCTTGCCATGGGCGACCAGTTCCTCCCAGTTCGTGAACGGAGCGTCTTTGTCTGACGCGATCACGAAGGGATAGGTCATGAAGATACCGATCGGCTCGAACGGGTTGGGGGACAGTTCAGGGATGCCGATCTGGGGGCCGCCGATGGGAACGTCCGTCACAAAGGACCCGATGGTATAGCCATCGGCCGGAGCGGTTGCCACTTCGACAGCGCCGGGGAACGGGCCGCCGCCGCCGCCGGGCTTGTTCACGACTGCGGCCGGAACGCCATACATCGCTTGGAACTCGTCTGCGATGATCCGCGTCAGGACGTCTTCCAGATCACCCGGAGGCCACGGAACGACAAAAGAGACCGGCTTCTCTGGATATTCGGCGAGTGCGGCCGTTGCAGAAGCAACAAACGCTGCGGCTGTTAGGACTTTCTTCATTGACACCTCCCGTAAGTGGTTCATTATTTGATCCGCGTTAACAAGAATAATGTTGCTTTGTTAACCTTGTTCTGTCAAGTATTACCTTAACGGGAGGATGTGAATCACATGGGTACAGCCCTGAACGCCCTGAAAATGCTCAATTACTTTTCAAACGCTCGGCCAGAGATCGGGCTGAGTCAGTTTGCGCGGCTGTCCGGGTTGAACAAAGCCACCGCGCTACGCCACCTGCGGGCGCTCGAGGAATACGGGCTGATCGAACAGAACCCCATGACCAAATCTTATGCGGTCGGACCTGCCGCGCTGCGCCTGGCCGCGCTGCGTCAGATCGCCCGTCCCGGCATCGAAAGTGCCCGCCAGAGAATGCAGGTTGCGATGCAGGATGTCGGCGAAAGCCTGCATCTGTCGCTTCTTGAAAAGGATTCGTTGCAAACCGCGCTGGTGGTCGAAACGAACCGCCACAGCGTGCGTGTCAGTCTTGATCCTAGTGAGATCCTTCCAATCAATGCGACGGCTTCGGGCCTGTGTATGCTCAGCTTTGGTCCGTCCTTCCTGCTGGATCGTCTCGAGCAGGAAGAACAAGCGCGATACACGGACACCACGCTGACCGACCCGGCGCAGATCAAGGATCGGGTCTCGACAATCAGCCAAGCCGGTTGGGCCAACAGCAATGGAAGCTATGAAAATGGCGTCTATGGCTATGCGGCGCCCATATTCGGCATTGATCAGGTAGCGCTGGGTACCATAGCGATTGCCGTTCCCGAAGGCCGCGCCAGCGGCGAAAGACTGCCGGAAATCCTGACCACCCTACACGCCCTCTCGACTGATCTGACCGCAAGCTTCGGCGGTCAGCTCCCCGACACTTTTCCAACCGAATTCCATCCGTGAGCGGGTGGACACTAACCCCGGAGACCCGAGACATGAAAGACTCGAACTTTCTCAAAGAAAACAACGCGCGTTACTTCTGGCACCCGATGGCGCATCCCGCCGACAGTCAGAAGAATCCGCCGACAATTCTGAACGGAGGTGAAGGTGTCAGCATTATCGATGTCGATGGTCACAAGGCGCTGGATGCGGTCGGGGGGCTTTGGAACGTCAATCTGGGTTATTCCTGCGAACCGGTTAAACAGGCCATTGCCGATCAGTTGAACGCGCTGCCCTATTATTCGACGTTCCGCGGCACCAGCAACGACAAGGTAATCGAGCTGTCCTATGAGTTGGCGCAGTTTTTCGAACCTGACGGCCTGACCCGTGCCTTCTTTACCTCGGGTGGTTCAGATTCGGTTGAAATCGCACTGAAACTGGCGCGGCAATATCACAAAGTGCGGGGCGAGGCCGGGCGTACCAAGTTCATCAGCCTGAAACAGGGCTATCACGGCACCCATTTCGCCGCCGCCTCGGTCAACGGCAATCAAAAATTCCGCGCGGCTTATGAGCCGATGATGCCCGGTTGCTATCATGTGCCTGCCCCATGGGCCTATCGTAACCCGTTTGACGAGACCGATCCCGAACGTCTGGCGCAGCTTTGCGTCAAAGCGCTTGAGGCCGAGATTGCGTTTCAGGGGGCCAACACCGTTGCGGCCTTCGTCATGGAGCCGGTCCTTGGGGCAGGGGGCGTGATCCCGCCGCACAAGAGTTTCATGCCAATGGTGCGTGAAGTCTGCTCCAAGAACGGTATTTTGCTGATCTCGGACGAGATCATCACCGCCTTTGGTCGCACCGGCAGCGAAAGCGGCGCGCGGCATTGGGGGGTGCAGCCCGACATCATGACCACGGCCAAGGCGATCACTAATGGTTACTTCCCGTTTGGGGCGGCGATGATCTCGGGTGCGGTCGCCGAGTTGTTCGAAAGTGACACAACCGGCAAGGCGTCGGTTGATCAGGGCTATACCTATTCCGGCCACCCGGTTGGCGCCGCAGCGGCCCTTGCTGCTCTTTCCGAAATCAAGCGCCTGCGCGTTTGGGAAAACGCCGCCGCGCGCGGGGATGAACTGTTTGCCGGGCTGCAGAAACTGGCCGAGAAATACGACGTGATCGGAGATGTGCGAGGCGGCGAGGGGCTGATGTGTGCGCTGGAACTGGTCTCGGACCGCGCGACCAAGGCGCCTATTGCGAAACACCTGCCGCTGCAGGTTCAGAAAGCAGCTTATGAGGACGGTGTGATGGTGCGTGTGTCCGGCAACAACATCATCCTGTCGCCACCGCTGATCATCACATCCGAGGATGTGGCCAAGATTCTGTCGGCGCTGGATACCGGTCTGGGGACTCTTTGATCACCACTCACCTGACCTTGCCCACCCCGGGCGGGGTCAGACTTTGACCGCCTGCAGCTCTTCCAGCAGGTCCAGCAGTTGGTTCAGTTTCTCGCGGCCCATCTGCGACTCGATATTGTTTGAGATCGCCAGCGACGTGGCAAGGTTGTCCTCCAGTACCGCGCGGCCGGCATCGGTGATCCGAACCATGGTCCGGCGCTTATCTTGTTTGTCCTGTCGGCGGGTGATCTGGCCCTCGGCCTCCATAGTGCGCAGGATGCGGGTGAGGCTGGGCAGCAGCAGGCAGGCCTCGTGGGCGATTGCGGTTTGTTCAACCTCGCCGAGCTCGTCCAGAACCCTCAGGATGCGCCACTTTTGTTCGGTGAGTTGAATGTCATGCAGCATATCCCGGATCGGCGCCATGACGGTTTCCCGTGCGCGCAACAGCGCAATCGGAAGGGATCGGGCGGTACTTTTGGTGTGGCTTTGCGTGGTCATGCGGCCTTCTAAATCGGCAATTTGGAAATTGCAAAGATTAACAAGGCAAGTTCTTGACAACGTCACTGTTAAATACTAAACATGTTAAGCAATAAGGGGAGGATACATGCCACACTTTCACGTCGAATATTCCGGAAATCTGGAGGACAAGATCGACATGGCTGGCCTGTGCGAATGCATCCGGGCAACGGCTGCCGGGATCGAAACCTTTCCGATGCCAGGCATTCGTGTCCGCGCCACACGTGTCGATCACTACGCCATCGCGGACGGTAATTCGGCGCATGGCTTCATCGATATCTCGATCCGTCTGCGCGCAGGCCGGCCGGACGACGTCAAACAGGATGCCACCCAGCGCATTTTCAAAGCGGTCAGAGTGTATCTGGCCCCCGCCTTCTCGCACCAATCCATCGCGCTCTCGTTTGAGATGCGCGACATCGACCCCAAGCTTTCGCCCAAGACCGGTACGATCCGCGATCACCTTGGCGCGACCACGCAGGAGACCTGAACCATGAGCGCACTGGACACAAACATCGAAAAACTGGCGGGCTTTTTGGCGCGGTTCAAAGAAACAGGCATCAAGAACCGCATCGCAGGTGAGGACGTTGCCGGGGCTGCCGGCGTGTTTCAATCCACCTCTCCGGTCGACAAGTCGGTGATCTGCGATGTTGCCCATGGCACCGCCGAGGATATCGACACCGCGGCCAAAGCGGCCCATGCGGCCTTTGCCGAATGGCGCGACATACCCGCCACCGAACGCCGCCGCATTCTGCTGAACGTCGCGGACGCCATCGAAGCGCGCGCCGAGGAAATCGCGCTGTGCGAATGCTGGGACACAGGCCAAACCCTGCGCTTTATGTCCAAGGCGGCGCTGCGCGGTGCTGAGAACTTCCGCTATTTCGCGGACCAGGTGGTGCAGGCGCGCGACGGGCAGCATCTGAAATCGCCGACCCTAATGAATGTCACCACTCGCGTGCCGATCGGCCCGGTTGGCGTGATCACCCCGTGGAACACGCCCTTCATGCTGTCGACCTGGAAAATCGCGCCCGCTCTGGCCGCAGGCTGCACCGTGGTTCACAAACCTGCCGAGGATTCGCCACTGTCAGCCCGCCTGTTGGTGGAAATCGCCGAAGAGGCCGGTCTGCCCAAGGGCGTGCTGAACACCGTAAACGGCTTTGGCCCGGATGCGGGCAAGGCGCTAACCGAGCATCCTCTGATCAAGGCCATCGCGTTTGTCGGCGAAAGCCGCACCGGTAGCATCATCACCAAGCAGGGTGCGGATACGCTGAAGCGGATGCATTTGGAACTGGGTGGCAAGAACCCGGTCATCGTGTTCGACGACGCAGATCTGGATCGCGCACTGGATGCTGTTATCTTCATGATCTATTCGATCAACGGCGAGCGTTGCACCTCGTCTTCCCGCCTGTTGGTTCAGGACAGCATCAAGGAAGAATTCGAAGCCAAGTTGATCGAACGCGTCAACAGCATCAAGGTTGGTCACCCGCTGGACCCGGCAACCGAAATCGGCCCGCTGGTCACGGAAGAGCATTACAACAAGGTCACCAGCTATTTCGACATCGCCAAAGAGGACGGCGCGACCGTCGCGGCCGGTGGTGTGAAGCTGGGCGATGAGGGCTACTTCATCCGTCCAACCCTGTTCACCGACGCCACCAACCAGATGCGTATCGCGCGTGAGGAAATCTTTGGCCCGGTCTTGACCTCTATCCCATTCTCGACTGAGGAAGAGGCGCTGCAAATGGCCAATGACACGCCTTATGGTCTGACCGGCTATGTCTGGACCAACGACCTGACGCGCGCGCTGCGCTTTACCGATAAGCTTGAGGCCGGGATGATCTGGGTGAACTCGGAAAACGTGCGTCACCTGCCCACGCCTTTCGGTGGGGTCAAGGCCTCGGGCATCGGTCGCGACGGCGGCGACTGGTCGTTCGAGTTCTACATGGAACAAAAGCACATCGGCTTTGCCACTGGTCAGCACAAGATCATGCAGTTGGGCAAGCTGTAACGGTCAGCCCTGACAGAACCTGGAAACGCGCGCATCTCAACCTTCAGGAGGAGAAAATGGGAGAAATCGTTCTCGCCGCCAAAATGACCCATGTGCCGACCATGCTGATGTCGGAACAGGAAGGCCCGGTCAAGGGTGCGCGTCAAACCGCGATTGATGGGCATCGGGAAATTGCTCGGCGCGCCAAGGAACTGGGTGCCGATACGGTGGTGATCTGCGACACGCACTGGGTCGTAAATGCGGGTTTCCATATCAACGCGAACAAGCATTTCGAGGGCCTTTTCACCTCGAACGAATTCCCGCAATTCATCAAGGACCTGCCTTACGCCTATGACGGTGACCCGGCGTTGGGGGATGCCATTGCCGACATCGCCACAAAAAAGGGCGTGCACACGCTCAGCCATCAGGTGGACAGCCTTGAGCTGGAATACGGAACTCTTGTTCCGATGCGTTTCATGAGCCGCGAGGCGGATTTCAAGGTCGTCTCGATTGCGGCATGGTGTACCGTACACAGCCACGACGAAAGCCGCCTTGTCGGCGAAGCCATCCGCGAGGCGGTCGAGGCCAGCGACAGCAAGGTTCTGCTTGTTGCATCCGGATCGTTGAGCCACAAGATCTGGCCGAATAAGGACTATGCCGCAAATAATGGTACATTCACCATCAGTTCCGAGTTCAACCGCCAGGTGGATTTGCATGTTCTGGACATGTGGCAAGTCGGAGATCACGCCACGTTCCTAAAAATGCTGGACGAATATGCCAATTTCTGCTGCGGCGAAGGCTCGATGCACGACACCGCCATGCTTTACGGTGCGCTGGGATGGGACTCGTATGACGCGAAATGTGAGGTTGTAACCGAATATTTCCCGTCCTCCGGCACTGGACAGACCAACGTGATCTTCCCGGTGACTTGAACGGGTTGACAGGCGCGCAACGCATATTGGAGAGGAGACGATCATGGGAAAGATTGTACAGGCCGCGAAGATTACGCATGTGCCAAGTATCTGGATGTCCCACACAATGCCGAAATACAAAGGCATCCGCCAACCTGCCATCGATGGCTATGCGCGCCTGCGTCAGGATGCGATCGATCGCAAGGTCGATACCTTCGTCATCTTCGACACCCACTGGATCACCAATCAGGGCTTTCACTTGAACACGAAAGAACACCACAAGGGTCGTTTCATCAGCCACGAACTGCCGCACATGCTGGCGGATATGGAGTTCGACTATCGCGGCGATCACGAACTTGGGGAGACCATCCTTGACGTTCTACGCGAGCGTGGCGAGCGGGCTTTGGGGCATTCGCATCCCGATATGGGGATGGAATACGGTACCTTGCTGCCGATGCACTTTATCAATGACGGTGTGAACGCGCGGGTTTTGCCCGTGGCGGTCAACCAGTTCTCGTCGATCGCTGAAAATCGGGTTTGGGGTGAGGCCATTGCCGAAGGTATCCGACGCTCGGACCGGAACGTTTCGATTCTGGCCTCGGGGTCGCTGAGCCATGACTTCACGCCCAATGAACGGTCGGTCGATGGTCTGAATTCGGTGAATGGCGAGTTCAACCGCCAGATGGATATGCGTGTGCTGGATCTGTGGGAGCAGGGCCGGTTCGAGGAATTTCTGGAACTTCTGCCCGACTACGCCAAAAAATGCGCGGGCGAATGCGCCATGAACGATACCGCCTTGCTGTTCGGCGCCCTTGGATGGGGCAGCTACACGGGCAAGATCGACATCTACACCCCGTATTTTGGAAGCTCCGGAACGGGTCAGGCCAATATCAGCTTCTCGGTCTAAGACCGGAACCACAGGGAAAATCGAATGACAGAACTGCGTCTTAACGATCCCAGCCTGCTTGCCGAAAAGGCGCGGGTCGGGTCCAGATGGGTGGATGCATCCGAGGTTGCGAACGCGATTGATGTGACCAACCCGGCGACGGGTGAGGTGATCGGTCGGGTGCCCAACCTGGGTGCCGCGGAAACGGCCGAGGCAATTGCCGATGCGCAGCGTGCCCAGAAAGACTGGGCCAAGCGTACCGCGAAAGATCGCAGCCAGACCCTGCGGCACTGGTACGATCTGATGATGGAGAACCAGGATGATCTGGGTGCCATCCTGACTGCCGAACAGGGTAAGCCATTGGCCGAAGCGAAAGGCGAGATCGCTTACGGTGCCAGCTTCATCGAGTGGTTCGCCGAAGAGGCCCGTCGTGCTTACGGAGATGTCACGCCCGGCCATGCGCCGGATAAGCGGATCATCACCGTCAAGCAGCCCATTGGTGTCGTGGCCGCGATTACTCCTTGGAACTTTCCCAACGCCATGATCACCCGTAAGGCTGGTCCGGCCTTTGCTGCGGGTTGTTCGATGGTGTTGAAACCCGCGTCGCAGACACCGTTCTCGGCCATCGCTCTGGCTGTATTGGCCGAACGCGCGGGGCTGCCTGCTGGTCTGTTCTCGGTCATCACCGGTTCGGCGCGCGCCATTGGCGGTGAGATGACGTCGAGCCCGATCGTGCAAAAGCTGACCTTTACCGGATCAACCGAGATCGGCGCGATGCTCTATGCGCAATGCGCCCCGACGATCAAGAAACTGGGGCTGGAGCTGGGCGGTAACGCGCCGTTCATCGTGTTCGACGATGCCGATCTGGATGCCGCCGTCGAAGGCGCCGTAATCGCCAAGTTCCGCAACAACGGCCAGACCTGCGTTTGTGCAAACCGCATCTATGTGCAGGCCGGGGTTTATGATGCCTTCGCGGAAAAGCTGGCGGCCAAAGTGGCGACTCTGCCGACCGGCAACGGGTTCGACGAGGGCATCATCTTTGGCCCGCTGATCGATCAGGCCGCCGTGGACAAAGTGGCCGAACATGTCGAGGACGCGACCTCGAAAGGCGCCAATGTGGCGCTTGGGGGAAATCCCCACGCGCTGGGTGGCACCTTCTTCGAGCCCACCGTCCTGACTGGTGTGACCTCGGACATGGCAGTAGCATCCGAAGAGACCTTTGGCCCTGTCGCGCCCCTGTTCAAGTTCGATACCGAACGCGAAGTCGTAGCTGCCGCCAACGACACCGAGTTCGGCCTCGCCTCGTATTTCTACTCCCGCGACATGGCCCGTGTCTGGCGTGTGTCCGAGGATCTGGAATACGGCATGGTCGGGGTCAACACTGGCCTGATTTCGACCGCCGAAGCCCCGTTTGGTGGCGTCAAGATGTCGGGTCTGGGCCGCGAAGGCTCCCGCTATGGGCTCGATGACTTCATGGAACTCAAATACATCTGCATGGGCGGCATCGAACCCGCCGAGGAGGCCTGATGCGCTTTGCGACTTACTCTGCCAACGGCGAGACCTTTTTTGGCGCCATCACGGATAGCGGCGCGATTGCTCTGAATGATGCCTTTCCTGATCAAGGCACCCTCTATGAGGTGATCGCAACTGGGGCGTTTGATCAACTGGCAGCCGCCGCTGAAGGCAGGCCAGTGACCCATACCGATTTTACCTATGAGATGGTGATGCCCGACGTCCGCCGCATCCTGTGTGTCGGGGTGAACTTTCCGGATCGCAATGCGGAATACAAGGATGGCAGCGCGCAACCGAAATACATGTCACTGTTCCCGCGCTTTGCCAGCGGGTTTACCGGCCATGACCGTCCGCTGATCCGTCCGCCGGAAAACCACACGCTGGACTACGAAGGTGAGGTTGCCATTGTCATTGGCAAGACTGGCCGCCGGATTTCGCAAGAAGATGCCTATGACCACGTCGCGGCCCTGACCCTTTGCAACGAAGGCACGATCCGCGACTGGGTGCGCCATGCCAAGTTCAACGTTACCCAAGGCAAGAACTGGGACAATACTGGTGCCATCGGACCCTGGCTGGTGCCCTTCACCGATGCCGCGCAACTTGATGACGCCCGCATCCAGACCCATGTGAACGGCGAGCTGCGTCAGGACGATACCCTGAACCGCATGATGTTCCCGATCCGGCGTGAGATCGAGTATATCTCGACTTTCATGACCCTGCAGCCGGGCGACATCATCGTCACCGGCACGCCCACCGGGGCAGGGGCACGGTTTGATCCTCCGAAATATCTGACACCGGGTGACGTGGTCGAGGTCTCGGTCGAAGGTATCGGCACGCTGCGCAACACGGTTGAGGACGAATAGGTATGACGCCCGAGGATCACACACGCGCCGCCGCAGATCTGCTGCAGGCAGAGCGTACGCGCGAGCAGATCGGCTTGCTGAGCCTGCGCCATCCCGAGATGGGTATGGACGACGCTTATGAGGTTCAAAACGCCATCTATCGCCAGAAATTGGCCGAAGGGCGCAAGGTGATCGGCTGGAAGATCGGCCTGACCTCAAAAGCAATGCAATACGCGCTGAACATCGACATCCCTGACAGCGGCATCCTGTTCGACGACATGGCCTTTGAACATGGTGGAATGGTCCCGGCGGGCCGTTATATCCAGCCGCGGATTGAGGCCGAGATCGCCTTTGTCATGAAATCCGCAGTTGGGGGCGAAAATGTCACCCGCGATGATATTATCGCCGCCACGGATTACGTCGCACCTTCGATCGAAATCCTCGACACCCGTATTCAACGGGTTGACCCCGCGTCTGGCAAGGCCCGCACGGTGTTCGACACGATCAGCGACAACGCGGCCAATGCAGGCATCGTGCTGGGCGCGGAACGCCACGCCGTGGATGCCTTTGATCTCCGCTGGGTCGGCGCGTTGACCTTCCGCAACGGCGAGATCGAGGAAACCGGTCTGGGCGCGGGCGTACTTAACGATCCGGTCGAAAGCGTTGTCTGGCTGGCCCGCCGCATGGCGCAATACGGCCAAAGCATCGAACCCGGTCAGATCATCCTGTCCGGCAGCTTTATTCGGCCGGTCGAATGCCCCTCCGGTACTGAAATCCATGCCGAATTCGGGCCGTTTGGCTCGGTCGATATCAATTTCGCCTGAAAGGAACGCCGCACATGCCTGCGCCGAAGAATACGTTCAAAGCCGCTCTCAAGGCCGGGCAGCCGCAGATCGGCTGCTGGATCGGGATGGCCAACGCCTATACGGCCGAGATTGCAGCAACCGCGCAATTCGATTGGCTGCTGGTTGACGGTGAACATGCGCCGAACGATCTGCGGTCGATCCTTGAGCAGGTGCAGGTGATCGAAGGTTCGGGCAGCACTCCAGTTGCACGCCTGCCGATTGGCGAGACATGGGTGATCAAGCAGTATCTGGACGCGGGCGTGCAGAACCTTCTGGTGCCCATGGTCGAAAGCGGCGATCAGGCGCGTGAACTGGTACGCGCAGTGCAATACCCACCACATGGCGTGCGGGGCGTGGGCTCGGCACTGGCACGGGCTTCGCGGTTTGCGGCGATCCCGGATTACCTGAAAACGGCGGATGAACAGATTTGTCTGCTAGTGCAGGTGGAAAACCAAAAGGGTCTGACGGCGCTGGATGATATTCTGGCCACCGATGTGGATGGGGTGTTCATCGGCCCGTCCGATCTGGCCGCCGATATGGGCCATATCGGCAATGCCGGTCACCCCGATGTGGTTGAGGCCGTGCTGGACGCGCTGACCCGGATCGTGGCGGTGGGCAAAGCGGCAGGTATCCTGACCCTTGATCCGGCGATGCAGCGCAAGTGCCTGGATCTGGGGGCCACATTCGTTGCCACCAATATCGACGTGACCCTGTTTGCAACAGCAATGCGCAACGCCGCCAAAGCTGGGCTGAACCTGTTGCCGGACCAGACCGCCTCGGGCGTTGCTCAAACCGCTGCGGCCAGCAAATACCTGCAGCAGCTGTGCAAACACTGGTCGCACAGGGCCGAGGTTTTCTTTGACGAAACGCAGGGCAGCGTGGCTTTCGCGGATGGCGACAGTGTGACTCTCGAAGCGAACGGTGACTGCCTGAGCCTTACCGCTGCAACTGGTCCGCGCGGGGATTTGGTGCGCTGGAAAGACGTGATCGAAGCCCATCTGGTGCGCTTTGCTTTTCGAGAAGAGTTCCGCATCGACTGGTCTGAGTAAGAGCGCCCGTAACATGCCAGAACCCATCTACGCCATCGGCGACATCCACGGTCAGTTGCACATGTTGGAGGACGCGCTGGCGCGTATCGAAAAAGACGGCGGACCCGATGCCAAAATCGTCTTTATCGGTGACTATACTGATCGCGGTCCCCACAGCCGCGAGGTTCTGGACTTTTTGGTGAAAGGGCAGTCCGAAGGCAAAAACTGGACATTTCTGCGCGGTAACCACGACCAGATGTGCGCAATGTTTCTTGAGGATTACCCACGAAACGACGCGCGCCTGTTGGTGGGGTATCATTGGCTCCACCCTCGGATAGGAGGGATCGAAACGCTGAAATCCTATGGTGTTGAAGTGAGAGACGGGGATCGAACCTATCAGGTTCACGGTGAAGCCAAAGCCGCTGTTCCGCAGGCCCATGTCGATTTTCTGGCGCGGCTGCTGCCCTACTATCTAAAGGATGGCCTGCTGTTTGTTCACGCAGGCATACGCCCCGGCGTTCCTTTGCAACAGCAAGACCATGATGACTTGATCTGGATTCGGGAAGAGTTCCTGATCCACCAGATGCATCACCCATGGCTGGTCGTCCACGGCCATACCCATGTCACTTCACCTGAACATCATGGCAACCGCGTGAACATCGATACCGGAGCAGGATATGGCAATCCGCTAACCGCCGCGGTTTTTGAAGGATCAGAATGTTGGATTTTGCGGGACAAGGGGCGATTTTGCCTAACGCCCCAAAGCTTTCCAAAGAAGAACAGGTAGATGAGCAAAAAGGAGATGTTTCTTGCCTGTCCATCGACAGAGAATATGGGCCAGCTGATGGCTTGCTTTTACGGTAATCCTTGAATTCCCAGACGCATTCTCAAACCGGTGTCTACATCGTAACTCATGGCGAAAACGGGCACGAATTCAACTATTTTCGAGCAGGTTCCGCCAGCAGCAAAATCAGTCCGGACGATCTGCCGGTAGACTCACTGCGATCCACGCGTGTTTTGCATGTCTCAGGCATTAGCCAAGCGATCTCGAATAGCGCAGCAGATGCGGTTTTTGAGGCGATTGGAATAGTGAAAAATGCGGATGGAATAGTATCTTACGACACCAACCTGCGTTTGAAACTATGGCCGATTGAAGTGATCCCACCCTAAGGCGTGTGTCTGCGGTGCCCGAAACCAATGGCTCCTAACCCCAAAGAGGGGTCAGGCCAGCTTGCAGCTTCAGTCCTCGCGCGCAACCGACAATCCTTGCGACCGGGACAAAGACCCGCCGGATGAGCCTTGAAACGTATCGAGTATCGGTCTTGGTTTGACGTGACAGCCTAACCTCGCCCACGAAATGGGGGCACGCCTTGATCGGGAATCCAGACGTGGTCAGGTGTGGCTCCGGTCTGCCAGAAGACGTCTATCGGTATGCCGCCACGCGGATACCAATAGCCGCCGATCCGCAGCCAGCGGGGCGACAGGTACTCGACCAGACGGCGCGCGATGGACACGGTGCAATCCTCATGAAACGCCCCGTGGTTACGGAAAGACCCCAAAAACAGTTTCAGGGATTTCGATTCCACCAGCCAGTCGCCCGGCACATAATCGATCACCAGATGGGCGAAGTCCGGCTGCCCAGTCATCGGGCAAAGCGAGGTGAACTCGGGCGCGGTGAAGCGTACGCAATAGTCGATATCGGCCTGCGGATTCTGCACCCGCTCCAGTTCGGCCTGCTCGGGTGATGCGGGCAGTTCGGTTTTCCCGCCCAGTTGGGTCAGGTCGCTGTAAATGGTTTCCATCATGTGCTCCTTTCGGGGTCAGACCCCGCGTTTGTTGCCCCATAGCAGGACGTGCAGTTGCGGCAGAACTCGTGGCGTGAACCAGCCATCGGCGGTCACCTTTTCCACCAGCCACAGCAACCGGTCCGACAGGGTTTGAGGATCAACGGGCAGGTCGGGGTCGACCTCAGCGTTGCCCGGTTGCAGATAAAGCGGCAGCGCCGGATAGCGGTCCGCCACGGCGCGCGCCCAATCATAGTCAGCCTCATCAAAGATCACGATTTTCATTACCACCTTCGGACCATTTTGTGCGGCCTCGATACAGGCCGCGAAGGCGTTCCAATCCACGGTTTCACCGCTTGAGGGCGGCTTTGGGCTGAGAACCATCGTATCCAGATCACCGAACCACGGCTTTGCAATCGAGCCCTGAGTTTCGCAGGCGAACCGATACCCCTCGGCCCGACCTCGCGCAATCAGAGGGGCAAAGTCCTGAATGGCCGGGTTGCCGCCCGACAGCGATACGGTCAGAGGCCGCCCGCCCGACAAGGTGCGTACCTGGTCCCAAACCGCATCCGTATCCATCGCCGCCCAATCGTGGCGATAGGCGGTACCGACCGCGTGCAGGCTGTCGCACCAGCTGCAGCGATAGTCACAGCCGCCGGTGCGCACGAACACGGTGGGCTCCCCGATCAGCGCGCCTTCGCCCTGGATCGTGGGGCCGAATATCTCGGCGATGCGCAGACGGGTCATGGGCGGTACTCGGCCCAGGTCTTTGGCGTTTCGCTGACCCGCACGGCGGCGGTTTCCGGCCAGCGCGCGGCGCACCAGTCATAGAAATGACGCGCCATGTTTTCCGCTGTGGTCAGGAAACTCATCACGTCGTTCAGGTGGCGATGGTCGAAGGTCTCGTCGATATAGGTCTTGAACGGCTTCAATTCGCCATAGTCCCGCACGAATCCGTCGGCGTTCAGTTCGGGCGCGGCCAACTCGACCTCGACGATATAGTTGTGCCCGTGCATCCGGGCGCATTGGTGATCATCCGGCAGGTGGGTCAACTGATGCGACGCGGAAAAGTGGAATTCTTTTGTAATCCGGTACATCAGGCGGTTTCCTTCTGCGCCGTGGCCGCGACCCAGAAATCGGGGTCTTCATAGAAGGTCGGGTCTTCGACCCCGGCCAGATGGAACGCCTCGCGCCGCTCAACGCAGGTACCGCAACGGCCGCAGTGATGCTCACCGCCTTTGTAGCAGGACCATGTCTGCGCAAAGGGCGTGTCCGCACGCGCGCCCTCGGTCACGATATCGGCCTTGCTGCGATGGACAAACGGCGTGAACAGCGACACATCGGCATAACCGTCCAGCGCGTGTTTTTGCATGGCCTCAAAGGCTTGCGTGAACGATGGGCGGCAATCTGGATAGATAAAGTGATCCCCGCCATGCACTGCCGTCGCCACCGTATCTGCCCCACGCGCGGCTGCCGCACCAAAGGCCACGGTAAGCATGATCGCGTTGCGGTTGGGCACCACGGTTACGCGCATACTGTCTTCGGCATAATGCCCGTCGGGCACGTCCACATCATCGGTCAGCGCCGACCCGGTCAGAACCGCCCCGACAGAGCGCAGGTCGATTATGTCGTGTGGTACACCCAGCCGTTGCGCGCAAAGCGCGGCGTAGTCCAGCTCTTTCCGGTGGCGTTGGCCGTAATCAAAGGAAATCAGCCCGGACAACTGGTGATCGCGCGCCACGATATGCGCCAGCGACACCGAATCCAGCCCGCCTGAGCAGATTACAATCGTTTTCATATTTTGAACCCTTGTTTTGTTACCCGGGTAGGCTGCGACCGGGATGCGTCCCTTTATATCCATGAACCGGGCGTGCCAAGTCCCATTTGTGTTATGATGTGCCTGAACTTTTCAGGCTGGATGAACTGTCAAAAAACAGATGGGTTCGATGCGTTTGGACGCTACGGAAAGTTGTCGGCGAGCGACCAGTGAAGCTGGTATTGCGTCTGACATGCCCGGCTAAGGGAGTGTTTACTCTGGAAAACACCACCAACACAATAATTGAGGCACTCGGAACCGGATGTGTCGCAACTTTTTGTCTGGATTGACGAGTCCGCAGGTTCCGTCGATTGTTCTCAGAGTATAGTTCTTTGACAGGTTTCAGCATGATTTCATTGAAAGGCTGCCATTTTCCCAAGGATGCAGTTTTGTACGCTGTTTATTTCTATTTGCGGTAGACGGTGTCGTATCGGGATTTGGAAGATATTATGGCCGAACGCAGCGTACAGGTGGACCACGCAACTCTCAACTGGTGGGTTGTGAAGTATTCACCGATGGTTGCTGCGCGAGCGCAATTGAAGAAACGCCCAACGCTGAATTCCTGGCGCATGGACGAGGCATATATTCGTGTTCGCGGCAAATGGATGTACCTCTTTCGGGCCGTAGACAAAACCGGAAATACCCTTGATTTCATGCTGCCCGAGCGGAGGAACCGACCAGCAGCAGCCAGGTTCTTTGCCAAAGCGCTGTCGTCAAATGGAATCCCGAGCAAGATCGTCATCGACAAAAGCGGTGCTAACGCGGCGGGCATTCGAGAAGTGGACATAACCCTTGTTCGATTTTGATGCCCAGCCAAAATCCAAACTGTCAGGTCCAAGTATTTGAATAACATGATCGAACAGGATCATCGGTTCATCAAGCGTCGCATGCGGCACATGTGCGGGTTCAAGTCGTTCAGATCCGCCTCGGCTACTTTGGACGGCATTGAGGTCGCCAACATGATCCGAAAGCAGCAATTGGCCAGCACTACGACATCCGGCTTTGGGCTATTTGCCGAGATCGCAGGAAAAGTGTGCCCAGTAAATCGATGGCTCTGGCCGCTTCAAAAGTTTGCGACACATCCGTTCGAATTCATCTGACAGCACCCGTCTGAGGGCACAAAAAAGCCGGGCCGTTGAACGCCCCGGCCAAAATACGGAAAACTGAATTGAATGCAGCCCGTTACTGCGCAGCCTGCCCCGTGGCGACGATGTCGTGCAGGTACCGGTTCAGGTCTTCACGCAGGTCATCTCGGGCCAGAGCAAAGGCAACCGTGGCCTGCAGGAAGCCAGCTTTGGACCCGCAGTCAAAGCGCCGACCATCAAACTTGTAGCCAAAGACCGGCACACCGTTTCCGATGTCCTCAGCAATGGCGTCGGTTAGTTGGATTTCACCACCGCTGCCTTTTTTCATCTGGTTCAGGTTATACAGGACGGATGGGCCAAGAATGTAGCGCCCGATGACAGCCAGATTCGAAGGTGCATCTTCCGTTTTCGGTTTTTCGACCATACCGCGTGTGCGTACAACCGAACCAATGTTCTCACCCACGTCCAGGATGCCATAAGCGCTGGTTTTGTCTTTAGGAACTTCCATGGCTGCAACCATGTTGCCGCCAGTTTCCTCATAGGCTTCGATCATCTGCTGCAGACACGGTTTGTCGGCGGCGATCACGTCGTCCGGTAGCATGACGGCAAAAGGTTCATCACCTATCAGTCGGCGTGCACACCAGACCGCGTGACCCAATCCCAACGCTTTGTGTTGGCGGATGTAGGCAATGGCGCCACTTTCCATATTGGTCGCGTTCAGCGTTTCCAGCAACTTGTCCTTGCCCTTGGCTTTCAATTCCTGCTCAAGAACGAGGTTGTGGTCGAAGTAGTCTTCCAAAGCGGACTTGCCGCGTGACGTTACAAAAATAAACTCTTTGATACCGGCGGCGCGCGCCTCGTCGATGGCATATTGCACCAGTGGGCGGTCAACCAAAGTCATAATCTCTTTCGGGACTGACTTTGTTGCTGGAAGGAACCGCGTACCAAGTCCTGCTACTGGGAAGATCGCCTTTGTAACCTTGCGTGTCATATAACCTCTCAATCTACTAAAACAATGTTTAACAGAGTGTTTGCTAACCAAACCTCATAGGGCTTGCGACCTGATTATTCAACGCCAACGGATCAGTATGTCGCGAATTCCGCAGATGGTGCCACTCGAGGTGGCATAAGTCAAAATGATCAGGATCCACGTACTGGAATCCCGCGGATTTCTGCACTGTATCTGTGGAAATGCGCCCCAATTTCTTGCTGTCCCGGTCGACATGCCCGGTCTTGATTGGTTGACGGCGGCAACCAGCCCCGAAGTTGGTTTAACGACTTCGGGGCGGTGGCTCAGACGCCATTCATGATGGTTTCCAATGGATCATGTTCGGCCACGAAATGATCAGGCCTCACTTCACTGAGCTGTGGAATATAATCGGTTTCACCTGCGGCCAACCGGCTGGGAAGAAACCGTAATGCAGCTTTCGGATCCATTGGCGAGGGCAGTTCACCGGGCAGTTTCAGACGCTGACGGCTGCGTTCAACATCCGGATCCGGGATTGGAACGGCCGAGATTAGGGACTTGGTGTATGGGTGGACCGGATCGGAACAGATAACCTCTCCGTCACCCAGTTCGACGATCCGCCCCAGATAAAGAACCATGATCCGGTTCGAGACCGCGCGCACCACTGAAAGGTCATGACTGATGAAGATCATCGACAGCCCGAATTCCTGTTGCAACTCGCGCAACAATTCCACGATCTGAGCCTGAATAGACACGTCCAAAGCGGAAACTGCCTCGTCGCAGATGATCAGTTTAGGTTTGTTGATCATCGCCCGTGCGATTCCAACCCGCTGATTCTGACCGCCTGACAGTTCGTGCGGATAGCGGTTGATCATGTTGGCCTTCAGGCCGACCCGCTCCATCATTTCAGCAACCATGTCCTTGCGTTCGCGATCAGTGAGGTCAGGGCGATACGTTTTTAGGGGTTCCGCTATCGAGGTTGAAATCGTCATCCGCGGATCAAGGCTGGCCAGCGGATCCTGGAATACAATCTGGAGATCCTTGCGATACTTGTTCAACTCCGCTCGCTTCAGTCCGACGATAGGGTGGCCCAACCAGCTGACATTGCCCGCACTGGGTTCGATGAGTTGCAGTACTGCCCGCGCCAAGGTGGACTTGCCGCAGCCGGATTCACCCACAACGCCCAGCGTTTCCCCCTTGCGGATGTCAAAGCTGACGCCATCTACGGCCTTCAGCGGTACTTTGTGCCCAAACAAACCGCCTGAGACGTGGATCGGGAAGTGCACCTTGACGTCATCGACCTTGAGTAGCGGCTCATCGACATTTTCCAGCGCTTTGGGCGCGTCGCCAGCATCGATCCGCGGCATCGCCTCGAGCAGCGTACGGGTATAGTCGTGTTGCGGCGCACGGAATATTTCGCGCGTATCTCCGGCCTCGACAAACTGACCCAGCCGCATGACCTGAATGCGATCGCACATACGGGCGACGACGCCCATATCATGGGTGATCAGAGCTATTGCAGTGCCCTCGTCCTTTTGCAGGCGCACCATCAAGTCCAGAATGTCGGCCTGAACCGTCACGTCCAGCGCTGTTGTTGGCTCATCCGCAATCAACAGCTTGGGGTTACACAGCATCGACATGGCGATCATAACCCGCTGGCGCATCCCGCCCGACAGCTCATGCGGATATTGGTTCAACCGCCGCTTTGCCTCGGGGATGCGGACACGTTCAAGCCACTCCAGACACCGCGCCCGCGCCGCCGAGCCCTGCAGTCCTTCATGAACTTGCAGAACTTCACGCATTTGTTGTCCAACCCGCAAATGTGGGGTCAGAGCAGTCAGCGGATCCTGGAAGATCATGCCGACATCTGAGCCGCGGACCTTGTTCAGCTTGTTGATAGGCAGGTTCAGGATTTCCTTGCCGTTCAGCATTGCCGAGCCATGCGCGCGCCCGGCTGGTGGCAACAAC
Organism: Ruegeria arenilitoris; assembly: GCF_013032445.1. Classification (GTDB taxonomy): domain Bacteria; phylum Pseudomonadota; class Alphaproteobacteria; order Rhodobacterales; family Rhodobacteraceae; genus Ruegeria; species Ruegeria arenilitoris_F. Next base: position 52,949 of record NZ_WQCA01000004.1, read on the forward strand.
CCCATCGCGGCCATGAAGGTCTGGCTTTTGCCCGACCCGCTTTCACCGACGATGCCAAGGCACTCGCCCGGATTGATGTCAAAACTGATACCTTTGACGGCCTCTACCACACCATCGGGGGTGTTGAACTGGACGCTCAGGTCTTTAACAGAAAACAGGCTCATATCAGCGATCCTTCGGGTCCAGAGCGTCACGCAGACCATCTCCGATGAAGAACATCGAAATGATAATGGCGACGTAGAATGTCAGGGGATACATCAGCTGCCAAAGGGTACCATAAGCCATGGTTCCTGCGCCTTCGGCGATCAGGCGACCCAGTGATGTGTAGGGTTCTGAAATGCCAAGCCCAAGGAACGAGATGAAGCTTTCCGTCAGGATCATCTCTGGCACCAGAAGTGAGGCATAGACGATCACCACACCCAGAAGATTGGGCAGGATGTGGCGGTACATAATGGTAAACTCGCTGACGCCCGCGGCGCGGGCGGCCTCAATGAACTCGCGGTTTTTCAGGGTCAGGGTCTGCCCCCGAACGATCCGGGCCATGGTCAGCCAGCCAACGGCCCCAAGGGCGATGAACAGCATCATGAAGGATCGCCCCGCCACAACCAGCAACAGGATGATGATCAAAGTCGCCGGGATCGCCAACATAATGTCTACGAAACGCATCATCACACTGTCGGTGCGGCCGCCGATATAGCCCGCGGCGATGCCATAGAACGTACCAACGAACAAAGCGGTCGCCGCCCCAATCAGCCCTACCAGCAGCGAGGTCGTTGTCGCCTGAATAACCCGGCTGTAGAGATCGCGCCCAAGATCATCGACACCGAAATAGTGTCCTGTCTCGATCGAGGGCATTCCCATGCCGCGCACGTCACCCATGACGTTCCAGTCGATTTCCTCGTTGTTCCATACGGCAAAATACGGGCCGATGATCGTAAACAGTACGATCAAGCCCAGAATGAAAACGCTGGCCATAGCGGCCTTGTTGCGGACAAACCGCATGCGTGCGTCCTGCCAAAGTGATCGCCCCTGAATGACGGTGTAATCGGTGACATCGTCGGCCAGCTGGGCGGCTTTTTGTGATTTTCCAAGCATTGCCAGCCCCTCAGTAGCGGATTTTCGGATCGAACCAGGCATAAGCCAGGTCGGTCAGCAGGTTCACGATGACGGTCAGCGCGCCATAGAGGATCGTGACCCCCAACAGCACTGCATAGTCACGCGAGAGTGCAGAGCTCACGTAAGACTGACCCAGACCACCAGTCGAAAAGTACAAGTCGACAAAGACCGATCCTGTCAGAACGTAGACAAAGACCGGACCCAGATAGGACACGACAGGCAACAGAGTAGGTTTCAGCGCATGACGCCAGATCACGGTTCTGGTAGGCAGCCCCTTGGCGCGGGCGGTGCGGATGAAATTCGAGTTCAAGACCTCAAGCATCGAAGAGCGTGTGATCCGTGCAATCGACCCCATGTAAGAGGTCGCCAGTGCAATCACCGGCATGATCAGATATTGCCACTGACCGCCGTGCCAGCCGCCACCCGGCAGCCATCCCAGCCACAAGGTAAAAGTCAGGATCAGGATCGGGCCCATGATGAAGTTCGGCAGCGCCTGCGCTGCGATCCCCAAGCCGACGGCGAAATAGTCGATCCAGCTATTGTGCTTGATTGCGGCGGCAATCCCAAGGCTTACGCCGATGAAGGTCGCAACCAGGAAGGACAATGAGCCATAGGTCAGCGAGATTGGGAAACCCTGCGCGATGATGTCGTTCACGTCCCGGTCCTTAAACTTGAAGGATGGGCCGAAGTCAAAATGCACGACGATATTGTACAGGTAATCCCACAGCTGCTTCCATAGCGGCTGATCCAGCCCGTAGCGTGCCTCGATATTGGCCAGAACGGCTGGCGGCAGAGGGCGTTCAGACGTGAAAGGCCCGCCGGGCGCGAAGTGCATCAGAAAGAAACAGGCGACGATCAGCAACAGGATCGTCGGAATGGCGATTAGAAGTCGCCGTAGACTATAGGCAAGCATTTCATGCCCCCGTGTTTATTGGCCCTGCCCCGGGGTGACCCCGGGACAGGGCGTGGTTCAAAGACGATTAATCGGCGAGCTTGTAGAGGTTCTTCGAGTACCAGTTCTGCTCGACGTTGTTGATCGGCCAGTTTCCGACATCGGTGTCCATCATGTAGACGCCAGCATAGTGATAAATCGGTATAACGGGGGTCTCTTGCGCGATGATCCGTTCCACCTCGGTGTACAGAGGGGCCGGGTCATCCGAGGTTTTCGCTTCGGCCAGCAGTTCGTCTACGCGAGCGTTGGCATATTTGCCGTCGTTGTAGCCAGACTGCGATTGCAGAAGGTCCAGGAATGTGGACGCCTCGTTATAGTCGCCACACCAGGCACCACGGGCCAGATCAAAGTTCTGGTTGCCGCGCTCTTCCAGGAACACTTTCCATTCCATGTTGGCCAGTTCGACATTGGCGCCCAGCTTTTGTTTCCACATCTGGCTCAGCGCGACCGCAACTTTCTTGTGGTCTTCGTTGGTGTTGTAGACCATTTCAAAACTCAGCGGATTGTCCGGGCCATAGCCAGCCTCAGCCAGCAACTCTTTCGCCAACTCATCCCGCTCGGCCTGAGTCATTGATGCCATCTCAACCTCTGGCACAGTGAAACCGGCGGTCGCTTCGGGCGCGAAGGTGAAGGCCTGCGGTTGACCGCCAGCCATGACTTTTTCGGTGATGATTTCACGGTCTACGGCCAATGACAGTGCTTGACGGACATTGGGATCCTTGAACGCCTCGGGACCGTCTTCTGTCAGGTTGAACGTGTAATAGTAGTTACAAAGGCGCGGGAAGCTGATTGCTTGATCCGGGTGTTCTTCGCGGAGGCGGGGAAACTGACCGGCCGGAATTTCAGTACGGTCCAATTCACCTGCAAGATAACGGGTCAGGGCAACGTTTTCGTCGTTGATCACCAACGTCACGACTTTATCGAGGATCGTGTTTTCGTTGTCCCAATACATTTCATTGCGCTCACGTACCGAGCGTTCCTGCGGCAAGTGCTCGGTCCAGATATAGGCTCCGTTCGAGACGATATTCTCGGGTCTCGTCCAGGCGTCGCCAAATTCTTCGACAACTTTCTGCGGGGAGGGGAACGTGGTGGAATGCGTCGTCATCTGCGGGAAATAGGGCAGTGGTGCGCTCAATCGGACTTCCAGCGTGTGATCGTCGATGGCCTTGACGCCCAGATCGTCGATGGGTGCGTTGCCAGCAATAATCTCAGCGGCGTTTTCGATCGACATCAGTTCCATGAACCACGCGTATGGCGACGATAGTGCTGGATCCACGGCGCGTTTCCAGGCGTAGACGAAATCGCCTGCGGTCACAGGGTCTCCGTTCGACCACTTGGCGTTGTCGCGCAGGGTAAAGGTATAAACGTCTTTGGTATCGTTGGTGGTGTAGCCGGTCGCGACACCCGGCACGAGGTTTCCGTCCTCGTCCTGGTTCATCAGGCCTTCGAACAGGTCACGGACGATCTCGGCGCCATAAGTATCCTCGACGACCTGTGGATCGACGGAACTGTGCTCGTCTCCGAGACGGTAGATAAATGTTTGGTCGTCCGCCAGCGCTTCGCCGGTTTTCGGGTGAGTGCCTGCGGCAAGCGCGGCACCGGTAATCATGGTCGAGGTCAACAGCCCCGCCAGAGAAGTCCGAATGTACTTGTTCATGTTGTTCTACTCCCGTTTTTTTGCGCGCAGTGCCGACATCCTTTTTGGATGGCTGCTGATCGCGATGTTTGTCCGACCCAGAAAAGACCGGCGGGGGCTCAAGGATTGCTCTTTCAGATCGCAATGAACGCCGCGTCGCAGTCTCTCGGTTTGAAGTCGGGAACGTTTTTGCGAAAGTCGCCTTTCACTGACGCCGAAGGTGGCACTATTTCAAAAAAGGATAAAGCCTTTGCCTTAAAAAGAGGCAACCATAGGTGGATTGTGAACGAAACCCGGGTCGCTTCCGAAATATTATGATGAAACTGCCGAACTTCTTAACACTTTTGTGAAGGGTTTAATTTGCGCTGGCGTCTGGGGGCGGGTTCGGCGGCGCGGGTGACGTAAGGGACAGAGCGAATCGCTACTGTTTCAAGGCCGCTTTCATGCTGGCTTCGGGAAAGCAGGTCGGGGTGCGGCCCGTGGCCTGTTGCCACCGCCCGATCGAGCGGCGGGTCTTGAAACCGGGCAACCCGTCCGCGCCGCCCACATCATGGCCCTGAGCTTCCAAAGCCCTCTGCATGGCAGCGACATCAGACCGGTACAGGTTGCCGACCTTACCCCATCGGGCGCTGAAATCTCCGACACCATATTGAATGCGATCTCCGACATGACCAACGAACAGGGCGTAAAGATCGCTTTTGTTGTAATCCTTCAGAACGTAGAAATTCGGCGTGACAATGAAGGCGGGGCCATTGCGCCCTGCGGGCATCATCAGGAAGCCTTCACCTTGCAATTCGTGTTCCGGAAATGGTTTACCCGAAACACGGGTTATACCCATTGCGGCCCAATCCTGAATGGGTTTGCCCTGATCCGGCCCTTCCAAAGCGCAGGAAACCGAGGGCGGAACGATCACTTCGAACCCCCAATCGCGCTCGGTGACCCAGCCGTGCTGGGACAGAAAATGCCCTATCGATGCGATTGTATCTTCTGATGAACCCCAGATATCAGCGCGCCCGTCGCCGTTTCCATCGGCTGCATAGGCCAGAAAGTTCGAGGGCATGAATTGCGGCTGACCCAACGCGCCGGCCCAACTGCTTTTCAAGGCATCGGACGGGGCGTGCCTCGCTTCGGCAATTTGCAGCGCGGCGATAAGCTCGTCGGTAAAGTAGGGCGCGCGTGTGCTCATAAAGCCTTTGGTGCCCAGCACCTGAAACGCATTGTGGCGAATGGGAACCTGTCCATATCCACTCTCGCGGCCCCATATGGCGAGGATGATCCGCCCCGGAACTCCGGTTTGCGCTTCGACTCTCGCCAAAGTCGCCGCGTGGCGGCGCGCCATCTGTCGCCCGGTGGCCGTGGCCCCGTGAACAGAGCCTGCGTTGAAGTAGCGCCCGGGCGATCCAAACTCGGCCTGTTTTTGCTTTTTAGGTGTCTGGGCTGACTGGCCCGGCGGTACTAGATCAGGCAGCTTCCAGTTGAGTGTCACACCGTCAAAGGCCCGTTTCATCGTCTTGCGTGAAACACCTTTGGCTCTGGCTTGTGGCCAGACCGTATCTTGCAGCCATGCCTGGAATTGCCGTTCGACCGCCGCGCGATCCTGCGCGTATGCACCCGTCGACAGGCACCAAAGACTGAGAGCAATTAATATCCGACGCATCACAGAAATGTCTCGCCTGATCGACTAGCTTAGTCAACAGCTGCATCCCCGTGGGTTGGGGCCGCGCAACGGTCTGGTTGAACAGGTGGCGACGGGTACAATTGCCAGTTTCGTAAAAAACCTTGAGAAAATTCCTGACTCTGCCGATAGTTGGCCGAAACGAAGGCGCAAGAGGACAATCAAGCGTGGCCGTACTCGGACCTTCAAAACTTACTGTAATGGTTGTGGTCGCTGTTGTTGTGGCTACGGCACAGACGGCGTGGGCGAGCGGTAGTTTCATGGACCCTCAGGGTCCGATAGCTGCGATTCAGAAAACCCATCTGTTGCGGGCAACTGTCTTGATCATGATTGCCGTGCTGCCAGTTCTGGTTCTGGTGCCTTTGATTGCCCTTAGGTATCGGAGACGCAAAGATAGTTCAGCCGCCTATCGGCCAAAATGGGACTTTTCCGCAAAGCTGGAATTTCTCATGTGGGGCGCGCCGGTAGTTATCGTGGCTCTTTTGTCCTTCTACCTGTGGAAAGCGACGCATCGACTGGACCCTTATTCGACAGCTTTCGGTGAAACCCCGGCGCTGAACGTTCAGGTCGTCGGTCTCGATTGGAAGTGGCTGTTCATCTATCCCGACCTTGGGATTGCCACCGTCGGCGAGTTTGGAATGCCGATCAAACAGCAGGTCGCAATGACCCTGACGACGGACACGGTTATGCAGTCCTTCATGATCCCGGCATTGGCTGGTCAGATCTATGCTATGCCCGGCATGACGACGAAACTGCATCTGGTGGCGGACGCGCCCAAGACGATGCAGGGTGAGAATACGCAATATAATGGCCGTGGTTTCACCAAGCAGAAGTTCCTGACCCAGGCCATGCAACCTGAGGACTTCAATGGCTGGGTTGAAAGCGTCCGCGCAAACGGCATCCCATTGACCGAGGACACGTACCGCACACTGGCTATGCGCACGGATCGGGATGAGGTGCAGGCGGCATTGGGAACACCCCTCATGCCGCTCAATGCCTTGTACTTCACGCTGGAGGATGGCGATTTGTTCCAGTCCATTTTGCATCGCTATCACGGCGGGCAACCCTTGCCGGTGGATCAACAGCCGGGGACGGTTGAATTCGGAAAGGAGGCGGCGCAATGACCGATACCGGGTTCTTTGGTCGCCTGAACTGGGATGCATTTCCAATTGCCGGTCTGATCCAGACACCCAACACAAATGAGATCGTGGCGAATGCGGCCGCTGGTATCGTTGTAGTGGGTGTCATCGCTGTGGTCGGATTGCTGACATGGTTCCGCCTGTGGCGTCCGTTGTGGCGCGACTGGCTGACCAGCGCCGATCACAAAAAGATCGGCATCATGTATATCGTTTTTGCCATTGTCATGCTTGCACGGGGCGTGCTTGAGGGCGTGGTCATGCGCGCCCAGCAGGCAGCTGGGCCGGGCCCCGGCTTCCTTGAGGCCGAACATTTCGCCGAGCTGTTCAGCACTCATGGCACGATCATGGTGTTTTTTGTGGCGGTGCCTTTTGTGTTCGGGGTTGCGAACTATCTGGTGCCGCTGATGATCGGTGCGCGGGATGTGGCCTTTCCGGTGATGAACCAGATCAGCCTCGGCCTGACGGTATCGGCAGGTATGATGTTGATGGTGTCGCTGGTGGTGGGCGAGTTCTCGACCGGCGGCTGGACGGCCTATCCACCCTATACCGGTGCTGCGTTCAATCCCGGGGTGGGGCCGGACTACTGGATCTGGGCCATTGTTGTCTCGGGCATTGGCACCACGCTGACCGGCATCAACTTTGCCGTCACCATCTACAAGCTGCGGGCGCCGGGGATGAAGTTCATGCGGCTGCCGATGTATTGCTGGACGATCATTAGCAGCTCGATTCTGATCATCTTTGCCATGCCGCCACTTGGCGTCGCCGCTCTGATGCTGGCGGCGGACAGATATCTGGATTTCCACTTCTTCACCAATGACCTTGGCGGCAACATGATGAACTACGCCAACCTGTTCTGGCTGTTCGGCCACCCCGAGGTCTACCTGCTGGTCCTGCCCGCCTATGGCATCTATTCCGAGGTCTTCGCCACGTTTTCAGCCAAACGTTTGTACGGCTATAACTCCTTGGTCATTGCCACAATGTGCATCGCGGTTTTGTCCTTTACCGTCTGGCTGCACCATTTCTTCACCATGGGCCAAAACGCGCTGATCAATGCGGTGTTTGGTGTGGCGACCATGTTGATTGCGATCCCGACCGGGGTGAAGGTCTATGACTGGATGGCCACCTTGTATCGCGGCCGCATCCGGTTTTCAGTTCCGATGCTGTATGGATTGGCCTTCCTGATGCTGTTTGTCATCGGCGGGTTGTCGGGCGTGATCCTCGCCAATCCCACGGTCGACTATCAGGTTCACAACACGCTGTTCCTGGTGGCACATTTCCACAACGCTCTGTTGCCGGGCGTGTTGTTTGGTTTGCTGGCGGCCTATAACTACTGGTTCCCCAAGGCCTTCGGGTTCCGCCTGAACGAGTTCTGGGGCCGCGTTTCCGTGGTCTGCTGGACGGTCGGGTTTCTGCTGACCTTCATGCCGCTCTATTTCGTCGGCCTCATGGGGATGCCGCGTCGGTCCTTTAGCTATAGCGATGCCTCTTTTCACCCCTATATGCTCGTCGCAATTGTCGGTGCTTTGATCATCACCTGCGGGCTGCTCTCCATTCTGGTCCAGTTGTGGGTCAGCATTCGGGATCGTGAGAAAACTCGCGCCCCTGTCGGCGATCCATGGGACGGGCGCACGCTGGAATGGTCGATCCCGTCACCGCCGCCGCCCTATAACTTTGCCATCATCCCACAGGTCACCGACCGGGACAATTTCGCTGTAGCAAAGGAACGGGGCGAGGCTTATCCCACTCCTGACGCCTATGAGGATATCTCGATGCCGCGCAATACCGCGATCGGGTTTACCCTCTGTGTGCTCAGCGGCGTCTGGATGTTCGCGCTGGTTTGGTGGATCTGGTGGTTGGCGGTCTTGATGACGGTTCTGATGCTTGTCTCCCTGATCGCCTGGACCTTCAACACAGACATTGAAGAAGTCATCCCCGCCGAAGAGGTGCGTAAACAGCACGAAGCCTGGCTCGATCTGGTGCGCAATGCCACCGCGGTGGATCGTGACCACGAAACGGCTCCGGAGAATCGTGGATTGGCACGCCCCGATCTGGAGGCCGTGACATGAAGCGCGCACCCACCCACAGTTATCCCGGCCTGAACCTCGGGCGGCGCCATGAAAGTGCGCACCGGGCCACCGAGGTCGTCACCTTCGGCTTCTGGGTCTTTCTGATGAGCGACCTGGTCTATTTTGGCCTGATGTTCGCGATCTACATCACCATGATCGATGCACAGGCGGGCGGGCCAGGTCCGCATGAGCTGTTCGACCTGTACAGCATCTTTGCCCAAACATTGATCCTGCTGACCAGCAGTCTGACGGTGGGTCTGGCGATGCTGGCACTGAAATACAACCTGCCCCGATGGCGGATCGTCTTCTGGTTCTGCGTGACACTGGTATTGGGCCTCAGCTTTCTGGTGCTTGAGATCCGCGACTTCATGGCTATGGCTGAAAAAGGCGGCATTCCCCAACGCAGCGGGTTCCTGTCTGCCTTTTACGGTTTGGTACCGCTACACGGACTGCATGTCGCGGCAGGCTGTCTATGGCTGATCGTGCTGGGCATCCAACTGCGCGTGTTCGGCCTGACCGATCTGCTGATGTCGCGCGTGGTTCGGCTGGCGCTGTTCTGGCATTTCCTCGACCTGATCTGGATCGGCATCATCACCATCGTTTATTTCGGAGGGCTGACCTATGGATAAGCGCAGCGAGATGCACCGGCGCGAACGTCGGCGGTATGTCATAGGCTATGGCGGCTCGCTTTTACTGACGGCGGCAGTGTTCCTCATCGCCTACAAATACGGCATTAAAACCACGGGGGTTTACCTCTCAATTGCATTGCTGGGGCTGGCGCAACTGATCGTGCAACTGGTCTATTTCCTGCATATTGATCGTCGCCGCAGCAGCCGCGAAGACCTTGATCTGGTTCTGTTTTCGACGCTGGTCCTGCTGATCATCATCCTTGGGACCGTCTGGATCATGGGCAATCTGGCGGTACGGATGCACACCTATCCGATGTAATGACCTGCAAGAGGCCTAACGTATGAAATCCTTCAAAATCGTCGCCGTCGCAGCCATGCTGATCGCGATCGCCGCCGGGCTGTTTCTGTATTGGCGGCACGAGGAACGGTACCCCTCGACCAAAGATGCTTATGTCGGCGCGAACATCATAAACGTAGCGGCGCAGGTGGCCGGACAGGTCGCCGAGGTACCCATCACGGACAACCAGCCAATCAAGGCGGGTGACCTGCTGTTCACTATTGATGCGACGCAATTCAAGGCCTCGGTTGATCAGGCGCAGGCCGATCTGGACAGTTCGCTTCAACAGGCGCAATCCTATTCCAATCAGATTACTGCGGCTGAGGCTGCGGTTCAGTCTTCTCAATCGGCCTACAACACGGCCAAAAATAATTTTGAACGGGCCAAGGCGCTGTTTTCGGATGGCGATCTGGCACAGGTTTCACTGGATCAGGCGTCAACAGCCTTTGCTGAGGCATCGGCCCGTCTGACCACCAGCCAATCCGAACTGCTGGCATTGCAAAGCGGGCTGGCTGCGAAGCAGGACGAAGTCTTGGCTTCCCGTGCCCAGCTTGAAATTGCGCAGGCCAATCTGAATTGGACCAAGGTTTACGCCACCGCAGACGGCTGGATTGCAAACCTGACATTGCGGCCGGGATCGGCGGTTTCGGCTAACGCGCCGCAGTTTTCCATCGTCGAATCCTCTGACTGGTGGGTGGACGCAAACTTCAAGGAAACCGCTCTGCCGCGCATTCGTCCGGGCCAGCCGGTGACTGTAAAGGTTGATATGCTGCCGGGGATAACCCTGACGGGCAAGGTGGCCTCGATCGGGCGCGGGTCGGGGGACACATTCTCGCTTTTGCCTTCGGAAAACGCTAGCGGCAACTGGGTCAAGGTGACCCGACGGTTCCCGGTGCGCGTGGAACTTGACCCGACCGACGTACCGCTACGCGTAGGCGGCAGCAGTAAAGTGACCGTGGACACAACAGAGGCTCAGTCCGGGAAATGACTGGTCCGGCGGCTAGCCGCGTCAATCCGGTGATTGTTGTCGCCGTTGTGCTCAGCGCCATTCTCGAGGTGCTGGACAGCACCATCGTCAACGTCGCGCTGCCCCATATCCAGGCCGCATTCGGAGCTACGACCGATCAGGCAACGTGGATCCTGACCAGCTATATCGTGTCGGCGGTTGTGGTCATGCCCCTGACCGGTTTTGTTGCGCGCCGGGTCGGGCGGCGCAGGCTAATCCTGACGGCCATCACCGGCTTTACCACAATGTCTATCATGTGCGGCCTGTCCTGGAGCCTTGAGACCATTGTCATCTTTCGCCTCGCGCAGGGCATGTTCGGCGCGTTCCTGATCCCGCTGTCTCAGTCCATTTTGTTCGACGCCTTCCCTCGGGAAAAACGCGGGCAGGCAATGGCCGTATTTGGGTTGGGCGTCGTGGTTGCCCCCGTGCTGGGGCCGACCGTCGGGGCGCTTCTGACCGAGTATTTCTCATGGCGGATGGTGTTTTTTGTCAACCTTCCGGTGGCGGCGATGGCGTTGCTGCTGCTGGCGGGCGAATTGCCCGAAGACGAAACCGAAGAGGTGCGGATCGATTGGGCGGGCCTGGCTCTGCTGGCTATCGGCATCGGCTGTCTGCAGTTCATCCTTGATCAGGGCGAGACCAAGGACTGGTTGTCTTCTCGGGTCATTCAGGTGGCGCTGATTGCGTCGGTTCTGGGGGCGCTGGGGTTCATCGTCCACGCGCTGACAACCAAGCGACCGGTTGTGGACCTTCGGTTTTTCGCGGATCGCAACTTTGCCCTGTGCAATCTGGTTATCGCGGGTTTTGCCATCTCACTGTTTGGCGGCATCGCGATCCTGCCAACCTTTGTGCAGAACCTACTGGATTACCCAGTTATCGCCTCAGGTCACCTATTCATCCCGCGCGGGATTACGGCGGGGCTGTCGATGGTCATAACGGGCGCGGTGTTGGTGTCGCGCTTCGATCCACGGCTTCTGGCCGGGGTAGGGATGCTGTTGACGGCCGTAAGCAACTTCATGATGGGCGCGCTGAACATGAACGCGGGGTTCTGGGAACTGGCTTGGCCCGGCGCGGTCAGCGGGTTGGGCATGGGACTGGTCTTTGTGCCAATGTCGATCCTTGCGTTTGAAAGCATCTCCAAGTCTCGGCAGGACGAGGCATCGGGTCTGTTCAACGTGACCCGGCAATTGGGCTCATCGGTCGGAATATCGCTGGTTGGAACATGGGTTGTGCGCGGCTTGCAGACGAATACGGCGGTGCTGAGCCAGAACGTGACGCCTTATAACCCGGCGGCGCAGGCCTATTTGCAGCCGCTGGGTCTGACACCCGAAAGCGACGAAGGGGCGGCCATACTGGGGCAGGTGATCAGCCAACAGGCTGAGCTGATTTCCTATCTGACGGTATTCAACAACCTCGGCCTGCTAGCCTTGGCAACGATACCTTTGCTGTTCTTCTGCAAAGCGCCCAAACCCGGAACTCAGGCAGCTGTTGCCGCGCATTAGCGCGTCAGCAATAATCCTACCCAAAGAGCAAACCAGCACAACGCGAGGCTCAGCAGGATGTTCCCCGCGGCTAGCAGAATTGTCCGTTCCCGCCGCAGTTCCAGAGACTGATAGGCAAAGCTGGAAAAGGTGGTGAACCCGCCGCAAAAGCCGAAGACCAGCCGTCGTTCCTCCTCGCCCAGATCAACCGGCCCGCCGAGGTATCCGATCCACAGACCCAATAGCAGGCTGCCCAAGACGTTCACGATCAGGGTTGCAAAGGGCAGGTCATGGTTGATCTGCAAAGCGATCCAGTGCCGCAGCACAGCACCCAATCCGCCCCCCAGCCCGAACATGGCGTGAAGATAAAGCGCGCTCATCCGGTTGGCCTCTCACCATGAAGTCGCCGACCGATAGTCTCACCCAGAACGGCGGCGGCAAGGCCGATGGCGATTTCCAGCGAGGCGGCTGAAACTGCGCTCCAAAGGTGCATTTCAGCCATCCGTTCCAACTCGGCCACAAAGGAGGAAAACGTGGACAACCCGCCGCAGAACCCGACTGCGCCCAGATGCAGCACATGCGCGTGGACGCGGTTGCGAACTGCGTACAGCCAGCCAAGTACGAAACAGGCCATGACATTGACGCCAAAGGTAGCTGTCAGCACCGGAGCTCCGGGGATCTGGGCTGAGAACGCCTCGCGCAGCAGCGATCCCGCGGCGCCCCCAACAAAAACGGCGAGGAACATGATGGCCGTGGTCCGGACGGCGGGTCGGGTTTGTGTCACGGCCGGTTGTCCTGCCCAAGTTTACCTTTATTTCGGCATACATACTGCCGCAACTTGGATCAACTGTCGCCAAACCCTCTGTCCGCCTCACAAATTCGCCCGATCGTGTGAGGCCGGGCACAAACGCTTGCAATCAAAAGCCGATTTGATCCACGGTTGCTACACGATTGGTTTGGCAACACTTTGGGAGAGCACGAAATGATTGTACGCAGACTCTATTACATCCTGAGCTATGTGTGCCTTCCGCTGACCTTGCTATGGGGGTTTTTCTGGCCACCGGCCCATTGGTTGCTGGTGATCCTGATCCCCTATGCCCTGGTTGGCCTGTATGACATGTTGACCACCAAGCATAATGTTTTGAACAATTACCCGGTTCTGGGCCATTTCCGATACATGCTGGAATTCGTCAGCCCGGAAATCCGCCAGTACTTCGTGGAAACCAACGAAAGCGGTCGCCCTTATAATCGGATCATTCGCAGCCTGGTTTATTCCCGTGCCAAAGGGCAGGTGGATACGCAGGCCTTCGGCACCCAATACGATATCCAAACCGTCGGCTATCATCGGGCCAACCACTCGCTTGCGCCCAAGGAGGTTCCGGAAAGCGAAGAGCGGGTCATGCTGGGCGGTCCGCAGTGCACCAAACCCTACAGCGCCTCGCGTCTGAACGTATCCGCCATGAGTTTTGGAGCGCTCAGCGCCAATGCGATCCGTGCTTTGAACGGTGGGGCCAAGGATGGCGGGTTTGCGCACAACACGGGCGAGGGCGGCCTGTCCCCGCACCATTTGTCCGAGGGTGGGGACATCATTTGGCAGATTGGCACCGGGTATTTTGGGTGTCGAACGCCGGAAGGTGGCTTCGATAAGGATTTGTTCGCCGAAAAGGCCAAGAAAGAAGTGGTCAAAGCGATTGAGATCAAGCTGTCGCAAGGCGCAAAACCCTCTCATGGTGGGGTCTTGCCCGCAGCCAAGGTCGACAGGGAAATTGCCGAAATCCGAGGCGTGCCCGAGCATCAGGATGTCATCTCTCCACCCATTCACTCGGCCTTTGAGGGGCCAACCGGCCTGTTGCATTTCGTACAACACCTACGAGAGATGTCGGACGGCAAACCCATCGGGTTCAAGCTGTGCATCGGCAGGCCGTCGGAGTTCATGGCAATTTGCAAGGCGATGCTGGAAACCGGTATCCTGCCCGATTTCATAACTATTGACGGGGCGGAGGGCGGCACGGGCGCGGCTCCGGTGGAATTCACCAACCGTCTGGGCATGCCGCTGAACGAGGCGCTGATTTTCGTTAACAACTGCCTGCGCGGCGTGGGGCTGCGCGAAAAGATTCGGATCATCTGCTCGGGCAAGGTGGCCACCGGTTACGACATGGTCGAGAAATTCGCGCTCGGCGCAGATATGTGCAACGCGGCGCGGGCCATGATGTTTGCGGTGGGTTGCATTCAGGCCCTGCACTGCAACACCAACCGCTGCCCGTCTGGTGTGGCGACGCAGGATCCGATCCGGGGACGGGCCGTGCATGTGCCGCAAAAACGCAAACGGGTGCATCGTTTTCACGACGCTACACTCGAAAGCTTTCGTGAACTTCTGGGTGCGATGGGCAAAGAAAAGGTCTCGGACCTGCGCCCAGGAGATATCCGTCGTCGTACGGCGGATGAACGGGAATGGTCCTACGCCGACCTTTATACGTTCATCGACGACGGCGTTTTACTGACGGACTCGATCCCGGATGGTTTCGCGGCGGACTGGAAAATGGCCTCGGCGAAGCATTTCTAATTTTTTTAGCCTTGCCGCCAAGGATTGACCTTTCCAATCCGTCTTACCCATCGTGATGCGTATGACAACATCGGATGAGGATCTGGCTAAAGCTACCGCAAAAGGGGACGCTGATGCGTTTTCTACCCTGTTGTTGCGACATTACGACCGGGTTTACCGTCTGTCCTTTCGCCTCACCGGGCGGGTCGATCAGGCCGAGGATCTGACGCAGGACATCTGCGCGGCCTTGCCGGCCAAGATTGCCGGGTTTCGGGCGCAGGCCAAATTCACCACCTGGCTGTACCGGGTTGTCGTCAACGCGGCCGAAGACGCACGCCGCCGTCAGGCCAGCCACAGCCGCGCTGCTGCCGGGTGGGGCGATGTCGAACAGATGCGACGGGCCGAGGCCGCGGAAACCGCCAAATCCGTCGATTGGCTGCAGCGGGCCATGCGGTCGCTGCCGCAGGATCTGCAGGACACGCTGGCCCTGACGCTGGAAGATGAGATGACCCATGCCGAAGCCGCCGAAGTGCTGGGCGTGTCCGAGGGCACGGTGTCCTGGCGCTTGTCGGATATCCGCAAGCGCCTGCGCGCCCTGCGGCAAGAGGAGCTGGCTCCATGACAGACGATCTTGAAGACCTGAAAACACTGATGGATGCCGCGACACCTGCGCCGGACGCGCAGCGGCGAGCGGAAAATCTGGATCAGGCGCGAAAACTTTTCGCCCGCTGCCAAGGAACGCGTGATGCCATGCGTCCGACTGTCAAGCGAGGCCTGATGGCCCGCGTGACAGAAGGAGCGAAATCCATGTTGAATGCCCTCTCGCATCGCGGTGCTTTGACCGCGACAACCGCAATCGCTGCTGTGGCTCTGGTCGTGATCCTGCCGCAGACGCGCGACTACGTCGTGAGCCCGACATCCTGGACCGAAACCCGCCGGGCCGAGGCTCCGGTTGAAACGGTGGAAACAGATCAGGAGGCTGCGGTTGAAGACAGACTGTTGCAGGATGCCTTGTCGGAGCCATTTGTTGAAGCGCCCGTGGTGATCGAGGAACCCGTCGCGCCGGCACCGCGTGTCCGTTCGCTGAGCAAACGTCAGATGAATGGCTTGGGTGCGACCGCAGATTCCAGCTTGGCAAGTGGAGGATTGTACAATGGTGCGACCTCGATAGCGCCTTCGCTGGGTCAGGATGATCTTCGTATTGCCCCCGAACAGAACACTGAAGCCTTTGCCAATGCCGACACCAACCCGCTGAAAATCACGAGCGAAGACCCGGTGTCGACCTTCTCGATTGATGTGGATACGGCGTCTTACTCGATCATCCGATCCTCTCTGATGCGCGGTCAGCTTCCGCCGAAAGACGCCGTTCGGGTGGAAGAAATGGTAAACTACTTCCCTTACAGCTTCCCTGCGCCAGAAGGGGCTGAGCCCTTCCGTTCGACCATTACCGTTACGCCGACACCGTGGAACGAAGGCACACAACTGGTCCATATCGGCATTCAGGGTGCCTTGCCGCAGATCGAGGACCGCCCGCCGCTGAACCTCGTTTTTCTGATCGACACGTCTGGTTCGATGCAGAATGCGGACAAACTGCCTTTGCTGAAACAGTCCTTCCGCCTATTGCTGTCAGAACTTCGCCCCGAGGATCAGGTTTCGGTCGTCACATATGCGGGCAGTGCTGGTCAGGTTCTGGAGCCGACGTCGGCTTCGGAGAAAAACAAGATCCTGACCGCGCTTGAGAGGTTGGAGGCCGGTGGCTCGACTGCCGGTCAGGCCGGGCTGCAACAGGCCTATCAGGTGGCCGAAAGCATGACCGAGGACGGAGAGGTGACCCGTGTTATTCTGGCCACTGATGGCGATTTCAATGTCGGCCTGTCGGACCCCGAGGCGCTGAAAGACTTCATCGCTCGCAAACGCGAAAGCAGCACCTTCCTGAGCGTTCTGGGCTTTGGCCGCGGCAATCTTGATGATGCGACCATGCAGGCGCTGGCGCAAAATGGAAATGGACAGGCGGCCTATATCGATACACTGGGCGAGGCGCGCAAAGTGCTGGTTGATCAACTGACCGGTGTACTTTTTCCGATTGCCAATGACGTGAAAGTTCAGGTTGAATTCAACCCGGCGCAAATCGCCGAATACCGCCTGATCGGATACGAAACCCGCGCCTTGCGGCGTGAGGATTTCTCCAACGACAAGATAGACGCGGGCGACATAGGCGCGGGTCACACTGTAACAGCGATTTATGAGGTCACACCCGTTGGCTCGGATGCAATCCGAAACGGCCCGCTGCGCTATGCGGAACAGCCTGTATCCGATGGTTCAGAAGAGATCGGGTTCTTTAAAATGCGCTACAAACAACCTGGCGGAACCGAAAGCAAACTGATTCAGGAACCGATCCTTCTCGAACAAGGACAGGCGTCCGAAGATGTGGAGTTCTCAATTGCTATCGCAGGGTTTGGACAGTTGTTGCGTGGTGGAGAGTACTTGGGCAGTTGGTCTTATGAAGATGCGATTTCGCTGGCCAATGGGGCAAAGGGGCAGGACCCGTTCGGGTATCGATCTGAAGCCGTCACATTGATGCGTCTGGCCGAAACACTCGCTCAGTAATACCAGTTCAAGGGCGTTGCTATTCTGCACCGCCCTTTCGTTTGCGCTAGTACTGACGAGGGTTGTTGACGGCATGGGAGTTGATTCTACGGACACTCCATTCCACGGCATCCCGCATCGTCTTACCCAGAGCTTCATCAAAAGCCCTGACGAGGTCCGGGGTCTTGTCGCTGGCGGCGATCACATACTCCCGAAACGAGTCTGATGCGATGATTTTGTCTTCGTACTCGTCGATGATCTTGATGTTGATGCGGACTTCCACACGAATGGTCTTGGTGCCGTTGACGTCGCTGACAACAAGCCCCTGAAACTCTCGTAGATCCGGGACGATGACGTAATCTGCGCGCAATCCAACCGTTGAGCGCCCGACGGCTGCGACCTTGCCACTGTTTTCATAGCTTTCAACCAACAGCGACTGAACGATCAGAGGGGCCCGATCCACCCAACGTGCGCGCGGCAGATACTGAACTTGGAACGGCGTAGGCTGAATTGCGATTTGATCGGTGTTAACCGCTGCCGTCGCTGTCGGTTCCTGAACCACTACCTGCCTTTGGACACGCGGCAGCGACGTCGAAAACGTGCTTTTGGGTGTCAGCAGGTACAGGTCGTTCGGCTTAGAGGCTTGTCGCAGCGTTCCCAAACCCGTACAGCCGCCCAGCGACACAAGAGCAAGTGCCACAATAAAAAGCCTAATCATTGACGAAACTCCGATGCTTGGGTTCCAAGAAGGAAGCGTGCGGGATCACGTTCGACCTTGTCCACCAGACGGTCCAGACTGATGACCAGCCTTTGCGATTCTTCCACGAAGCGGGTGAACTGCGGCAGCCCCACCCGCAGGAAATCCGACAGTTGACGTCGGTTGTCCTGCACGATCCCGTCGATTGTTCCCATCAACTCTGAGGCGGATTTGGACGCGCTCAGGATATCAGCCGAGATGTCGTCCAAACGTTCGGTGACATTTTTTACGGTCGAGGACACTTCGTTCGCAGCCGTGCGAATATCGTCCATCACCGTGCCGACATCCTCGTTTATAACCTTGTTGGCTGAATCAAATGCACGTTCCGCCGAGGTCAATGTGCCTTTTGCTGTTTCCATAGCTCCGGTGATCGAGCCCAGTGTTTTGTTCGCGTTCAGGAAAGTTTCTGAGATTGTCGCAAGCGCAACGTCAGCCTCACCAGACAGACCGTTCAGGTTTTCAGCCAACGTGGTCACGCGCTCAATCAGCGGTCGGATATCTTGTTGAATGATGCGGTCCGCAGTTTCGATAGTGGTTTTTGCGCTGTTCAGGGTCGTGGTCGCGGATTCAGAGGTTGTTTTTACGCTTTTCAGCGTGTCTGTCCCAGTAGTCAGAGTGGTTTCGGCAGTGTCTGCCAGTTGGTTCAACCGATCTGTAAAATCCCCAAGTTTGCTGGCCGCGCCACCCAGATCCGATGACAAGTTCTCAAAGTCTGTGAGGGTCTTGTTCAGCTTGCCAGATGCCGAAGCGACATTGTCCAGAATATCGCTGACCGATTTGCGATTTTTGTCATCGACCACGGCATTGAGGTTTTCCAGAAGGGTAACCGCTTCATCCAGAACCTTTGGCGCACCCTCGAACAAAGATTGGATCGCACTGCGTTTACTTTGGATCACGCTGTTTTGCGGCAGTCTTTTGCCGCTGGCAGATCCACCGGTCAGCTCCACATAGCTGACACCGGTAACGCCCAGAGATTGCAATTGAGCGATCGTATCTTCCGTCACGGGAATATCTGCGTCGACCTCAAGCTTGACCCGCACCTTGGATGGGTCGTCATCGTCCAATTGTAAGGAGATTACCTGCCCGACAGGTAAGCCATTAAAGCTGACACCGCCTGCAGCCGAAAGACCCGAGACATTGTCAAACAGCACGTCATAATAGGCATATTGCCTAGAAACTTCGAATTTCGCGAGCCAAAGGAAAAAGCCAAATGCGCCGAGAATACCCGCAAGGGTGAAGGCGCCGATCAGGATATAGTTCGCTCGGGTTTCCATGGCCTCTACCTGTCCTAGCCCTTCTCTTGCGCCGCGCGCGCCCGGGGGCCGGTGAAGTATTCCTGCACCCAAGGATGATCCACTTTGGTCATTTCTTCAATTGGTCCTTCAACTAGAACGCGTTTTTCTGCAAGCACTGCGATGCGGTCGCAAATGGCGTAAAGACTGTCCAGATCATGCGTGACCATGAAAACGGTCAGCCCAAGCGCGTGCTGCAATTCCCCGATCAACTCGTCATAGGCCGCGGCTCCGATCGGGTCCAAACCGGCGGTAGGCTCGTCCAGAAACACAATCTCAGGGTCCAGCGCCAAAGCGCGGGCGAGGGCGGCGCGTTTGCGCATCCCGCCTGAAAGCTCTGAGGGAAATTTCCCGCAACTCAGTTGTGGAAGACCGACAAGGCTGATTTTCAGACTTCCCAGCGCCTGCATCAGCTTTTCGCTGATCCCGGTATGCTCGCGCAGCGGCGCCATGACATTTTGTAAAACGGTCAGAGACGAGAATAGCGCGCCATCCTGAAACGCAACGCCCCAGTGCCGTTCGATGCGCCGACGTTCGTGTTCGGGGCCGTTCAGCACATCAACGCCCAACACCTCGATACTTCCAGCTGCGGGCTTGTTCAGCCCGACAATCGTCCGCAGCAGCACGGATTTACCTGTGCCCGAACCGCCGACGATGCCCAATACCTCGCCCCGCCAGACATCCAGGTTTAGGTTCTCGTGAACCACCTGCGGCCCGAACCGGTTTGTCAGATTGCGAACACGGATCACCGCTTCTCGCTGGGCGTTGGAGTCCGAGGTTTGTTCCAGCACAGTTCCGTCCATGTCAGACATCCAATGCCGAGAAGAAGATCGAGAACAGCGCGTCCAGTGCGATGACCATGAAGATGGCTTGCACGACCGAGGCGGTGGTCCTCTGACCGACGCTCTGGGCTGATCCCTTGACTTGCATCGCCTGCCAGCAGGCGATCACGCCGATGACCAGCGCAAAGAACGGTGCTTTGATCATGCCGACGGCAAAGTGCCAGATGCCTGTGCTTTCCTTCAATCGGGTCACGAACATGCCGGGGCTGATGTCCAGATCGATCCAGCTCATCAAACCACCACCGAGCAGAGCGGCCATATCGGAAATGAAACCAAGGATCGGCAGCATGATCAGCAGGGCAACGACCCGCGGGATCACCAGCACTTCGATCGGGTCCAGACCCAGCGTGCGCATGGCGTCGATCTCTTCCTGCACTTTCATCGAGCCGATCGACGCGGTAAACGCCGACCCGGATCGACCCGCGACAATGATGGCTGTCAGTAGGATGCCCAGCTCACGCAGAACCGAGATCGAGATCAATTCGACCACAAAAATCTCGGCCCCAAATTGTTTCAGCTGCGTCGCACCCTGAAAGGCCAGCACGACGCCGATCAGGAACCCCATCAGGGCCACAATCGGAATCGCTTTGAACCCGACTTCTTCCATCTGCGACACCAGCGCCGCCCGGCGCAGCCGCCACGGCATCACGATGGTCCGAACCAGACGATGTAGCGTCAGACCAAGAAATCCCAGCATTGACAGCGTGTCATTCCAGGCCCCGACCGTGCGCTCGCCAATGCTGGCGACCCAATCGGTAAAGCTGTGGCGCTCGGCCTCGATTCCCGGATCGTCGGGTATGTTTTCGGCGACCGTCTCAAGCAGGGCGGAATGTGCAGGGCTCAACCCTTCGAAGCGGACATCGGCCCCAACAGCGCGGACCCGCTGCGCCAGATTGGCAACCAGCCAAGCTCCGCCTGTATCCAGCGCCTCAACCTTCGTCAGATCAAATGTGACTTTTCCACCTTGCGGCTTTATTGCCGCGAATGCCTGTTCCACTTTTTCCAGAGACTGGGTCAGCATCTCGCCCGAAATACGCAGGCAGACGCCGTCGGCGTCGTGGTCCGAATGTATCATGGGCTGCGTCATGGCCGTATGAGATGTGAAACCGCGTTGTGCTGCAACGGATTTCTGCGCACCACCGGGAATTGCCCCCGCACAATAGCAGCAGTGTGACAATTTCGGAGCGGCCGGGCTTCGGTGCGGCGGATTGCGTCAATCAACCCTGCTTTTCGTTTAAGTTCAGATTTTTATACCTGATCAAAACCCGACATCAGGAAGTTGTTGCCGGGGCGGACGAACCGCGCCAAAGATCACAGCTGAAACGCCTCGGTGGAATCAGGTTAGGTCACATGCAAAAACCCGGAAATGTCCTGTTCATCATCATTGATCAGTTGCGGGCGGATTGCCTGAACGGAGCCCTTGCGGCTCATGTCGATCTGCCCAACTTACGCGCATTCATGGACGAGGCCGTCACCTTTGACCGTCACTTTTCGGTGACAAATCCCTGCGGCCCGTCGCGCGCCTCGATCCTGACCGGTCAGTACGCGATGAACCACAGGTCAATTCGTAACGGCACTCCGTTGCGGCACGATACGCCAAACATCGCAACCGAGATGCGCAAGGCTGGTTACCTGCCGATGTTGTTCGGCTACACCGACACTTCTGCCGACCCGCGCGTATTCGATCCGGGCGATCCGATCCTGAAGTCATACGAGAATCCTATGAACGGATTTCACGAGGTCGTCGAAATGCGGCTAGAGGAATCCTATCCCTGGCAGTCGTATCTGATGGAAAAGGGGTATAAGTTCGAGAAGTATTGGGACGTTTATAAACCGGTTTCGCCAAATGGGGACGAGCTGCGCCTGAATGATCCTGCAATGTACCGGGCCGAGGATAGCGATACTGCCTTTCTGACCAACGCGTTCCTGAACAGTATGGCCCCTTTCAAAGAGCAGAGCTGGTTCGCTCATTTGACTTACATCCGACCACATCCGCCTCTGGTTGCTCCGGCCCCTTACAATGACATGTATGACCCGGCTGCTTTGCCGCTGGCGGCGGGTTTCGAAAAAGTGTCCGATGAGCGGGCGTTGCATCCCTTTTTCGGCCCCGCGATCGACAAGCAAACGGCTACAGATTTCGTCGAAGGATTCGAAAACATAGATCCGACGCCGGAAAATGTTAAAACCCTCCGCTCGGTTTATCTCGGGCTCGCGACCGAGGTCGATCACCATGTCGGCCGTGTCATCCAGTTTCTCAAGGATAGCGGTCAATATGACCATACCCTACTGGTGATCACCGCCGATCATGGAGAGATGCTGGGTGATCGCCACACATGGGGCAAGATGACGGTCTATGACGCGGCTTATCATACGCCCTTGATGATCCGGATGCCCGGCAATCTGGATCAGGCGGGGACCTTGGTGAAAGTGCCGACAGAGTCCATCGATATCACCCCCACGATACTGGACTGGGCCGGGTTGCCGATCCCGAATGCGATGGACGGGCGATCCCTGATGCCTCTGCTGGAAGGAGAAACCCCGGAGGATTGGCGCAAGTATTCGTTCAGTGAACTGGATTTCTCAGCGCCGGAAAAGCCGAGCTTGTGGCAACAACAATTGGGCACGGGCAATAGTGAATCGTGTCTGGGTATTTTGCGGGACGACCGATTTACTTTGGTCGAATTTGCTGCAGACCTGCCGCCCCTCCTGTTTGATCATAACGAAAAGGGAGAGATGGAGAACGTCGCCGAAAAATCCGATTACGCGGCAGACTTGGCACGATTGGGGCGGATGATGTTACGCCATCGTATGCGCAACATGGATCACACGCTATCGCTGCACTCGATTACAGCGGAAGGGCCGAAATCCAAGCCCCGGTACTGACCTGCGCCATTAACAACCAAGCCCAATGTGTCGCGTCCGTTTCCTCTACACCTGTGACAGATCCGATGTTACGCATGTGTTAGGGGGAGGGCGAGTTTGGACGTAACCGAACAACACGTAAAAGAGATGACAACCGCCGGTCTGAACCTGATCGGACAGGCGTTATCGATATACGACAGTCAGCTGCGGTTGGTTGTCAGCAACCGACCGTTCCAGGTGATGTTCGATTTGCCCGATGAACTGGTCCAACCCGGGGCACAGTTCCGGGATACGATCCGCTATCTGGCGGCGCGCGGCGAATACGGCGAAGATGTTGATGTCGAAGCAATCGTGGATCTGCGGGTTCGACAGGCTCTGACTTTTGAACCTCACTATATTGAGCGTTCCCGCGCTAATGGTCAGGTGATCTCGGTTGAAGGAGCGCCTCTGTCTAAAGGCGGCTGGGTATCGGTTTACACCGATATCACCAACACCAAACAGGCCGAGGCCTTGCTGCGCGCCCGGTCCGAGGAATTGTCAGGCCAGTTGTTAGATCGGGCCGAAGAGCTTTCAGCGACCAACCGAAAACTCGCCGCCACCAACGCCGCTCTGGAGGAGGCCAAGCGCCAGTTGACCGAGATAGAAGCTCGCACGCGCATGACGACCGAGATGATGCCGGCCCATATTGCGCATCTGGACCCCAATGGTCGGTATGATTATTCGAACCGGCGGCTTAGCTCGGTTATGCCGGGCCGTCCGTCGGAAATTCTGGGCATGCATGTTTCCGAGGCTTTGGGGGCTCGGGCCTTCCCGCGCGTCGAACCCCATCTGCAAAAGGCCTATGACGGCGAAGCCTCGGTCTTTGAGTTTACCGAAGATCAGGATTCCCGGCGCCTCCGCGTGTCGTTCTCTCCGGACGGCGACGGCGGCGTCTATGTGATGTCGGTCGATATCACCGAGGAAACCCAAGCACGCGTGGCACTACAACAAACCCGGCGTCGTGCAATGGCAGCGCAGATGACCAGCGGGCTGGCGCATGATTTTTCCAATCTGCTGACGATCATTCTGGGAATGCAATCCCGGCTTGATAAGATGGATCTGCCCGCCGAGGCCCGGGAACTTGTGGCCGCTACGCAACAAACTGCCCGCCGGGGCGGTCAGTTGCTGAACAGGATCGCGGACATGACCGGCAACCGCACGTTTCAGCCCAAAGCGACTGATATGCGTGGACTGCTGGAGGATTTGCGTGTACTGGCTTCGCCGTCCCTGCCGCGCGGCGTGGGGCTGTCTGTGGTAAATACACTGCCCGACGAGGCGCTGATGCTGGACCCGGGTATGGTGCAGGACGCGCTGCTAAATCTGGTTCTGAACGCGAGGGATGCCTGCGGCGGGTTTGGTCAGATCACCATCAGCGCCCATAAGATCGGCGATATCTGGATCGAGATCGCGGTTTCGGACACTGGCCCGGGCTTCTCGGACGAAGGGTTGGAAAAGGCGTTGAACCCTTTTTTCACCACCAAGGGCAGCAAAGGATCGGGGTTGGGCCTGCCGATGGTCTACGACACCGTGAAACTTGCAGGCGGAGACCTGAACCTGCGCAATACCCCTTCGGGTGCATCCGTGGCCATGCGTTTGCCCTATCGTCCGGCTCCACCGATACAGGAAGGATTGGTATTGCTGGTCGAGGACAGTGACGATCTGCGCTGGCAGTTCCGGGACATGCTGGTTGATCTCGGGTTCTCGGTGATCGAGGCAACATCGGTCGACGAAGCCTTGGCCCTGACGGCGGATATCGACGACATCGTGTTTGTGCTGTCGGACATTCGGCTGGAAGGGCAGGGGACTGGGCTGGATTTGCTAGCGCAGCTAAAACCTGCGATGCCGTGCATTCTGATGACTTCTTTACCCTATTCCGATCCGTTGCACCGTCAGGCGCTGACGCTGGCACCGGTGCTAGCCAAACCGTTTACTCGGGCGCAACTGTCCGCCCTGATCCGAGCCGAGAAAGCCCGATGACACAACCACTGGTCACTATTGTCGATGATGAACCCGAAATCCGGCGTGTTCTGACCGACGCTCTGGAAGAAGCAGGTTTTCGCACCCAGAGCTTCGCTCGTGCGCGGGAATTCGAAGCCACATTGAAACGCGTGACACCGGATGTTTGCCTTGTCGATCTTTCGTTGCCCGATACCGACGGGCTTGCGCTTGTTCATCGGCTGGCTTTGGAACAGGGGGCGGCGGTAATCATAATCTCGGGTCGGGCGCAGGTGCAGGATCGTGTCACGGGGTTGGAACTTGGCGCTGATGACTACATCACCAAGCCGTTTGACCCCGCGGAGGTCGTGGCTCGCGTTCGCGCAAGATTGCGATCCCCGCGCGTCCAGACGTCTCATTCGGACGTCGCGCGTTTCAACGGCTGGACCGCTTATTTCGACCGCTATGTTCTGGAGGACGGCAGCGGAACGGAAGTACCGTTCAGCCACGCGGAAGGTGAGGTTTTACGTCTGTTTCTTGAAAGCCCCAAACGCTTGATCAGCCGTGCCCAGATGCAGGAAGCCTTGGGGGGCGCCGCTGGCGACAGTTTTGACCGGGCCATGGATGTGCGCATCTCTCGGCTGCGTACCAAATTGGGTGAAGACCCCAAAAACCCGGGCCTCATCAAAACCATTTATGGGGCGGGTTACATTTTCCTTGGGGATGTAGAATGGCAAAAAACAGTTTAGAGGAGGTTTCGTTGCCGCAATGACGAAATAGGTTTTTATTACTTTGTGTGGGCCTAGTTGCACAAATCGGCTGAGAGCCGGACGTCCCCTTTCCCCGGACGGGCTTATCCTACGGGCTCTGTTTTAGGTATGCCAAGCGCGGAGTAACCGTTCAGCAAGGCGATACGAACCTGTAATTCGGTGACCTGGCGATCGAAATCACGTGCCATGAGGGATTGTCCGAGCAGCTTGATGCAGTTCATCTCGCTCTCGACACGGCATCGGCGATGCTATCCGCTCCATCGTCGCCAGATGGCG
Source organism: Ruegeria arenilitoris (assembly GCF_013032445.1). Lineage (GTDB taxonomy): Bacteria > Pseudomonadota > Alphaproteobacteria > Rhodobacterales > Rhodobacteraceae > Ruegeria > Ruegeria arenilitoris_F. Next base: position 78,887 of record NZ_WQCA01000004.1, read on the forward strand.
CGCCCCAAGTACTTCGAGGCTCGCAGCGCTTCGTTGCGTGCGACGACACCGGGTTTCGCCGGCTTCCGGGGCGTAGCGTTCTTCCGGGGGGGGGATGACAGTATCAGCATTTCTGGCGGCAATGGCCTCATGGCTCTTCCGGGTGTCGTAGGCCCCGTCGGCGGTGACTGATGCGATGTCCTGATCCGTTCCGATTTGATCCAGCAGCTCTGGAATTATGGGCGAGTCACCGATATTGCTGCCGGTGATCTCGACGGCTCTGACCTCCAGCGTTTCCTCGTCAATTCCTGTGTGTATCTTGCGCCAGATGCGCCGCTTGGAGGCACTATGCTTTCGGGCATTCCACTCACCTTCTCCCTCAGCCTTGATGCCGGTGCTGTCGATGAGAAGGTTCAGCGGATCATTCGCTCCACGGTAGGGGACAGTCACGTTCAGTTTTCACTGGCGGCACAAGGTGCTGAAGTCCGGGACCGGCCAGTCCAACCCGACCAGCTGAAGGAGACTTTCGACGAAACCAGTCGTCCGTCGCAACGGCTTACTGAACAACACCTTCATCTTTAGGCATGTCTGGATCGCGGCATCGGTGAAGCTCGGTTGTCGGCCATGCTTTCCGGTCGGAGGTGGTCTCCACACCATGTCGGGATCAAACCACACTGTCAGTGAACCGCACAGCTTAAGCGCCTTTTTGTTAGCAGACCAATCCGTCGTCTTGTATTTCGCAAGGGCTCAACTGCGCATGTCTCCCAGCTATCACGCTGGATTCATGCAGTGATTCCCTCAACCGAATTATGCAAAAAACCCGGGCGAATCGTGCAAAGGTTATTTGGACCGTTGTAGTTCCTATTCGCGCAAAGCTTTGTCCCGGATTTTGACTACCGGTTGTAGCAGGTACTCCAGAACAGTTTTTCGACCTGATAAGATATCGACCTCGGCTATCATGCCAGGAATGATTTCAACGGCTATGCCATCTGCGTCCAGCATCGCGTTGCTGGTCTCGATTTCCACGACGAAAACCTCTTCGTCATTGCGTTCCGATCTCGTGATCGTATCAGCACCGATACGTGTAATTTCACCATCCAACGCCCCGTATCGGGCAAAGTCATAGGCGGTAATCTTAACCTTAACGGTTTGCCCGGCATGCAGGAACGCGATGTCTTCCGGCGGTACGTATGCCTCGACCAGCAGCGTGTCATTCAGGGGAACGATTTCAATCAGTTCCTCACCGCTGCGTGCCAACCCCCCGATAGTACTGCGATGCACCCGGTTGACGATGCCTCGCACAGGAGACCGCACCTGCGCCCTGTCTGCCCGATCCTTTAGTGCAGGCAAAACCGGGCGTAATGCGGCAAGTTCGGTGGTTGCCACCGCCAGATCAGTCAGCGCGGCGCTGCGAAACCGGCTGCGGGTTGCGCGGATACGGTCGTCTATTTCGTCCAGACTGGTTTTCAGCCGGTTGGTCGCTGCCACGGCCCGGGTTTTTCGACCTCCCCACTCGGCCTCACCCCGACGCAGCGTCAAGAGCGTCGTCGCCGGTTCCATCCGTTTTTTCACCAGAGGTTCCATCATCGCGCGCTCTTCCGCTAATAGTCTGAGCGTTTCGTCGGCGGTTACCTGGTCTACAAGGCCCTCTTCATATTCCTGCTGCCTTTGTTGGCGCTGACGTTCCAGGATGGCAACTTCGGCGAGCAACTCGGATTGCCGTCCCTGATACAGGGCAGTTTCCGATTTCACGACTTCGGGGGCGCCTGCTATCAGGTCCGGTGAAAAGCTCAGGTCAGTTCCGTCGATTTCCGTCTGCAAGCGTTGCGTTCGCGCCATCAAGCCGAAGGCGCGTTGTTGTTCCTGGCTAAACTGGCTGTCGATCTGGGTTGTTTCGAACTCCATCAACAACAGGCCCTTGTCGACCACTTGTCCTTCGCGAACATTCAGCGATTGTAGAACACCGGGTTCCGTGGCTTCGATCACCTGAACGTCGGCCGAAGGTACAATTCGTCCATCCACGCGGGTCACGTCGTCAAGCTCGGTCAGATGCGCCCACAGACCAAGTGCAATCAGGCATGAAGCGATTACCAGTAAAAGCAGGGATCCGCGTATTGGTGAGCGCCCGCGCATCTCTCGCGCGAGGGTGGCGAGGTCAGGATGCCGCGACATTCAGATGCCTCCCTGCCTTGCGCGCGTGTCGTGCGAGCATACTTTTGGGTCCGTCGGCGGACACTCGCCCGTCTTCGATTACGATGACCCGATCCACCAGCTCCAACAGGCTGGTGCGATGTGTGACAATGACCATCGTGGTGTCCGGTGTGGCCTGTTTCAGGCGACGGATCACCTCAGCTTCGGTTTTCACGTCCATCGCACTAGTCGGCTCATCCAACAACAGAACCGGAGGGCGACCAATCAGAGCTCTGGCCAGCGCGATGGCCTGTCGCTGACCGCCTGAGAGGCCTTCGCCGCGCTCGGCCAGTTGCAAATCATAGCCGTTGGGATGATGGGCGACAAAATCTTCCACACCTGCCACTTTTCCTGCGTGGATCAAATCCTGATCACGTGGTCGGACAGAGCCGCTGCTGATGTTCTCGCGCACCGTGCCGGAAAACAGCCAAATATCCTGCAACACGGACCCGATATTTCGGCGTAGATCACCTGGATCAATCTGGCGAATATCCACGCCATCCAGCATGACAGATCCGGTCCGAGGGTCATACAGTCCAAGCAGCAGGCGTGTGATTGTACTTTTCCCAGACCCGATCGGTCCCAAAATCGCTACCTTTTCACCGGGTTCAATTGAGAAGGTTACTCCGGCCAATGTATCCTCGGCCTGATCCGGGTAGGCGAATTGGACATTCTTGAAACTGATGCGCCCTTCAAAGCTGTCTCGGCTGATCCAGCTGCGCCCAGGCGGTCTTTCACTTTCGGCCTGCATTAACGCGTTCAGGTTGCGATACGCGCTGCGGGCTTGGTTGACACGAGTCAGGGTTTGGGCAAGCTGGCCAAGCGGTGCCAATGCGCGCCCGGTCAGCATTACCGAGGCGACCAGGGCCCCCATGCTTGCCTTACCGTCGGCAATCAAAAACACTCCGTAGAAAACGATCAGAACCTGAGCCGCCTGCTGGGTGAACCCGGTCAGATTCAGTGCAAACTGCGTCACCATACGGCTGCGCGCACCGTGCGAGGATTGACGCTCGATCGCGCTTTCCCAGCGGGTTCGCATTGATCTGGCCGCAGCTGTGGTCTTGATCGTTTCAAGCCCCGAGACGGTTTCCACCAGAACAGATTGCTTGGATTGGCCTTCGGAAAAGCTCTTCTCGGCCAGACGCGACAACACCGGCTGAACGACCACCCCGGCCAGCAAGACAACCGGAACCGCAAGGGCGGGGATCAGGGCCAGAGGTCCGCCGACCAGATGGATTACAAAGACGAACAGAGCAATGAAGGGCAGATCGACCAATGCAACCAGCGTTGCCGATGTAAAGAACTCCCGCAGGGTTTCGAACTCGCGTACGGTGCTCGCCATGGCGCCGGTAGATCCGGTGCGGGATTTCATACGGATGTTCAGCACCTGATCAAAAACGCGCCGTCCCATCTGCAAATCGGCCTTTTGCCCGGCGCGGTCAATGAAACCAGCACGCAAGAGTTTTAGAAGGAAATCAAACCCCAGTGCGAGGCCGACCCCTGCAGTCAGTGCAATCAGGGACTCTGTTGCTTCGTTTGGCAGCACGCGGTCATAAACGACCATGATGAAGATCGAAGTGGACAGCCCCAGTAAATTCGCCAGCGCCGCGGCTAGGATCACTTGGGTATAGGACCACCGGTTTGCTGCCATCGCCGACCAGAACCAATGGCCAGATGTAGGGGTCTGACCACCCGAGACCTCGGCCCTATGGTCGCGACGAAACAGGATTGCGTATCCGGTGTAAGCGCGTCCCAGCTTGTCCTCGGACACTTCGCCGACCCCGTCCCCGAGGTCCGGGTCGAAAATCAGAAGGCTGCCGTCCTGCGTGCGACCGTGGAAAACAACGGCTTTGTCATCTTCCAAAATTAACAGAGCAGGAGACAGGTTTGAGTCAAAGTCCTGCAACTTACGTCTGCCATAGCCAGCCTGCAAGCCAGCACCTTGCGCCACCTCAATGGCATCACGAAGGGTCAGTTCATCCGATGCGCCGGTTTGTGAGGCGTGCAGGGCAGCCACCGTCAATGGACGGTCCAGCTGAGCCGCGACATGCAACAAACAAGCCTCACGTGCAGAAAGTGAAGGTGAGCGGGAAATTGGCAAAAGCTGTGTCATAGGCCGTCACCCCATTGCACTGTAGAAACACCCAGCAGGTCCAGAATGTCGCCGGTTAGGCTCAGCGCGGCGTAGTTGGTAAGGAAGAAATTCTGCTCGGCCAGGATCAGTCTTTCCTGCGCGTTTACATAGTCACGCTGCGCATCCAGAATCTCGATCAGGCTGCGCCTGCCGATAGTGAACTGTTCACGTGCGGCGGTAACGCTGTCGGCGTTGGCTTGAACGGCAACCCGCGCGGCTTGCAGACGGACCGCGCCGGCTTGCTGGTCGGACCGGACAAACTCCAGTTCACGGCGAATGTCCCGGATGACAGAGTCCCGCGTGAATTCCGCCTCTTTGACCTGTGCTTCGGCTGCCGCGATCGCGGCCCGGCGTTGCCCTGTACTGTCGATTTCGTAGTTGAACGACAGATCGACACCGAAATTTGCGTCGTTGCTGTCATCCCGATCGGCAAAAGCCGCAATTTCAACGCCCGGCTGACGCCGTGCAAGCGCGGCTGCCTGTTCTGCTCTTGCCGACAGCAGGGCGGCATCGGCACGCCTGACCTGCGGGCTATCCATTACGATCTCAGAGTCGGTCCGCGACAGTTTCGGAGCCGTGACAGGAGGCGGAAGTTTGCCCGGGGGCGTGCCAAAGAACTCACGATACTGAGCATCCGCACGGTCCAAACGCGCTTTGGCATCTGCCAGTCGCGTCTGTGCATCCGCCACACGAGAGCGCGCCGTCAGAACGTCAGCATTCGACCCCACACCCTGAACCGAGCGTTCGGTGATCTGCCGCACCAGTTCTTCGTGAACCGCAACATTTCGGGTCGATATTTCCAGAACTTTTCGCCGGTCCAGAACCACGACATAGGCTTCGATTGCCGACAGCGCGACGGCCGATGCCGTTTGCACCTGATCCCCGAAACTTTGCAACACACGGGCCTTTGCCGCCGTCAGGTCATTCGACGCAGCCCCGCCATCATACACCAATTGAGAAATGCGCAGATACGGGGTGACGTCGGCAATGTCCGAATCTATGCGTTCGGACCGCGCGTTTACCCCCACGGAGAGTCGGGGCAGAAAGGCCCCTTTGGCTGCGTCTTCGTTGGCTGCCGCGATCTTCAGCCTAGTTGCACTTTGTCCCAGGTCGGGGTTCGATTCAACGGCTGCCTTAATCCGTTGACCAAACGCACTTTGCGCCAACCTAGGCTCAGGCGCGCTTGCACCAGCTCCGACAGATCCACGAGACAGCGACATTTCAATGCCTGTCAAATCGGGCGTAGGTGTACAGGCCGACAATACGGCTGCTAACAAGATATAGGGAGCAAGTCCGAGACTACGTTTGAATATTGGCATAGGTGTTTCACACCTCACTGGTTCCGAGGAAATCGTCATTCTGCGCGTTGGCCATTGCATGAAGAAAACCGGAAATGTCTAAATTTTCCGTGTATTTATTTGGTGAAATGGATCGTGCCATCTGGCATTGAACCCGTGCTAACCACGCAATATGGGAAAGTGAGACCTGATGAGCGTGGATTAACAGAAACGCGCCTGAATCTATCAATTTCAGTTTTTCAATTCTTGGTAGTTTCGCAAGCCGTGGGGTTGAAATACAAAATGTACCTGCCGGCAAAGCGATCCCATCGTGAGTTTCAACGGGTTCAAACAATTTCAAACCCTTGATTGTCTGACAAAGGGCCAAGGTCGCGTTATGGGCCGCAGTCCGGGTTTGGAGAAAGCTCCGCACGTCGCGCAATGCAGGTGACATCTCTCCTGTCCTGTCGAAGAACGGCTCGTCCTTAGGATTGGTGCTTAATAGTCCTGATGCCTCGTCCACGTTCAACTGAAACAGCGCGGGTCTGCCCGCGCTTTCCAGTCCAACAGGCTTTGCCCGAAAGGGTTGGCACCGCAGTTCTGACGGTACATAAGCTGCCAACCACTGTCCGTCCGGCGAAACAAATGGATTGGGTAAATCGACTGAAGTTGAGAAAACAGCTCTCGGCTCAATTCCCCTGCTGGTTTCTTTGAACACTATTGGAAAGCTCGCGGCAATTTGCGGAACTTCCTGTAAGACGATTGAGCAATCGTCGCGATTGGCTGCGAAATTGTAAGAGGTGAAACGCTTCCAATATTGATGACTGTGCCGAGCGACGGTCACTGGAACCAAGCCGTTCTGTGCCATACTAGCCCCATGATTGTTGGTTTGGCTGCCGTTCAATGGAATGGCAGCCAATTTGCGATCACGCGGTTGTCCCGGTCGGATCGGAGTGCAGGATGTTGTCCGCGCTCAGGTCAGTCAGGTCATCCAGGCCGGTGAACTGAGCGACGGTTTCAACAGATGCTGAATTCGGACTACTGTAATCGACCTTGACCAAAACACTGTCGGAACCGTCCGTTGCCATGACATAGACTTCGTCACCGAATTGAAGCCCAGAAAAGCTCTCTACGGCGGTTTCGATCGTACCTTCTGACAAATCGCTCAATACCGTAGTCAGACCAACGACCCCGGTGTTTTCGCCGATCGCTTCGCCTACGGTCAGAGATTCGAAATCTGTTCCGTCTCCGCGCAGTGTTCCAAGGCTCAGGCCGCTGAACGTTAGTGCATCCGCCACCTCAGTAGCGGGACCGAGTGTGAAACCTGTCACCGTGTCGCTGCCATTGGACGCCGGGTCTGCTTCAAACACAACGATGTCGCGCCCGGCATTCGAGACATCAATCACGTCGTCTCCCTCCATTCCGCGTATGTGATTGTCCACGTCCGTTGCCGTCAGCGTGTCATCCCCGCTGGTGCCGACCTGGAAGACGGACGGTCCACCAAACGGGCTGGTGATTGTCAGCTCGATGGGCTTACTTGCATCTATCAGGTTCATGTCAAAGCTGATCAGGGGCTGGCTTAGGTCTAATTCAGAAGTTGTGAAGCCACCGAAACGTATTAGCGACGTGCTGACCGGGTTGGTGGAAAAAAATTGGAGATCACTATTGGCTTCTTCTGAGCCGACGTCGAAGGTCGCAACTGACGGATCCAGGTTCAGGTTTAATTGTGGGCTGTTTCTGGCTCCGGCATCCAGACCGGATCCGGCATAAATCTCAAAGCTAACCGTACTCCCGGAGATTCCGACCTGAGAGATTACATAGGCCGGAGGTTCGTGCGCCGTGTTCTCATCGGTCTCGGTCAGGGGATCCGGTCCGCCGGAAACTGTTGCACTGGCTGAGAAATCCAGGTCGTCGCCTGCATTGATGCCTGAGAATTCCGATGCAGGTACGACCAGGGACCAACTGCCATCGGCCCCCACGGTTGCGTTTCCGGCCGGGTTTCCGTTGAGAGTGATATCCACGGCCTGACCCGCGCCTAATCCGATCGACGTTCCCGCAACGGTGACGCCAGACGCCTGCGCGTCGGTCAGGGAAACCGCGTTGTTTGCACCTACCGGATTCATGGTCAAAATTGGCCGGAAGTCCGTAGTAAGTGTGGACGTAGCCGGAGTTGCCGGGTTCCCGGCTTGATCGGTTACATTGGCCGACACCGAATAGCCGGTACTGTCAGATAGAGCAGCCAAATCGGCCGTAGGGACGGTCGTTGACCAGGAACCGCCCGTGGCGTTGCCGGTATATGTCTGGCCATTCAGGGTGACGGACACGGTTTGCCCGTCTTCGGCGCTGGTTGTGCCAGTAATCGTCAGGTCGCTGCCTTGTTCAACTATGTCTAGCGTAGCTCCCACAGAAAAGGGGTCGAACGTTACACTTGGAGCGGTGAAATCGGTGTCAAAGCTCGTCGTGTGCTCGGCGGTGTTGCCAGCCGCATCCGACACAGAAGCATCGACATCATATGAGACTCCGTCCAGCAGCCCACCCAAGTCCGCAGCCGGGGCCGTGTAGCTCCAGGTACCGCTGTTGACGGTAGCAGTGCCGGTGACATCAACTGTTCCGTCGGGGCGGGCGATTTCGACCGTAACCACTGCGCCATCCGCAGCGTCAGAAGTGCCGGTCACAGTCAGATCTGATCCCTGTTCTGTGGCGTTCATGATGGCACCATTCGACAGGTTTGTGATGCTTACCGTTGGTGCGGTGAAGTCTGTATCAAAACTGTTGCTGGCCTGGACGGCCGGGTTTCCTGCTTGGTCTGTCACATCTGCGGTAACAGCTATAGTGGCACTGTCCGACAGGGCTGCCAGATCTACGGCGGGAATGGTAACAGACCAAGCGCCACCGGTTGTTGCGCCGGTGTAGGTTTGCCCATTTGCCGAAACAGTCACGGTTTGGCCGTCCTCGGCCGTGGTCGCACCCGAGATGGTTAGATCCGTGCCTCTCTCGACCGCGTTCAGTACAGATCCGTCTGAGAAACTGTCGATTGAAAGCGTTGGCGCAGTCACATCTTTGGCTAATGGCACATTGGCCTGCGGGGCAGCCAGACCATCGACATCCGAGACATCGGCAGTAACGGTAAAGTTCCCCCCGTCGGGCAGAGCCGCCAAATCGGAGGTTGGCACCATCACGCTCCAACTGCCGCCTGAGACGGTATCGGTATAGGCCTGACCGTTCAGGTTGACCGTTACCTGCTGACCGTCTTGTACATTGCCGGTCGTGCCTGAGATCGTCAGATCGGACCCCACTTCGACAGTGTTCAGAACCGCGCCAACGGACAGCGGTGAGATGGCGACGGATGGGCCGGTCAAATCAACCGAGACGGACGCAGACGCCGGAACGGAGATGTTGCCAGCCGCATCTGAAACAGTGACGTTGAATGTGGCGGGCACGCCAGTGGACAGGCCACTGAGATCGGCGCTGGGGATCGTCAGGCTCCAGTTTCCGCCAGAGGCCGTGGTCGAATAGGATTGGCCATCGAATATCACATTAACAGGCTGACCATCCTCCGCATTGGTCGAACCTGTGAGCGACAAGTCGGTGCTTGCATCAAGCAACCCAATTGATCCACCCGCGACTGGGTCCAATGAAACGGTTGGAGCGGTAAAGTCCGTGTCAAAACTGGCGTCGGCTTGTGGGGCCGGGTTGCCTGCCCGATCAGTCACATCAGCGGTAACGAGCATTGTGGTGCCGTCCGGCAGAGAGACTAGATCAGAAGTCGGAACGGATATACTCCAGTTTCCGCCAGACGCTTTTGCAGTATAGGTCTGTCCGTTTAGTGATACAGAGACAGCCTGACCGTCTTCGGCGGTTGTCGTACCGGTTATAATCAGGTCGGTGGTCTGTTCGGACGCATTCATCACTGCACCGTCCGAAAAGCCCGAGATCGTCAGAGTCGGGGGAAAGGTATCAACATCAAAGGTAACTGACTCTGCCGCCAGTTCCGCACCCTCGGCATCTAGATTTCGGATCGTCACAGCTTGCACACCCTGCGGCAGGGCGTCGGCCTCGGCAGGGGTCAGTGCAACATTCCATGACCCATCCAGTTCTGGCGTAACGCTTTTTGTGAGCGAACCGATGGTAACCTGGACCGTTTCCGTTCCTTCCGGCGCAAGCAGGTTCATCTCGGCGCTGCTTAGTGTGTCGGTTTGAGATCCTTCCAAATTGAGTATGGGATAGCTGGGTGTTGGTGCAGGTGCTGGTTCTACTACAGACGGAGGTACAGGTTCGGCTTCATCGCCGCCTCCACCTCCGCCGTCACCGCCACCACCACCGCCTCCGGCGGCGGCTGCAGCACCGGCAAGGCCCAAACCACCCAAGGCAGCAGTCCCGGCCCCACTGATCCCTCCTGCGGCGGCGGCACCGCCGACCTCAGCCAGGCCAAATTGGGCGATCTCGGCTACGGCGTCCTCAGCAATCATGACCGCGCCGCTGTCCAACACCTGCACATTTTCGGCGGCAACAATCATCTTGCGTCCGTCAGCCATTTTCAGCAGGACATCACCATTGTCTAAAAGCTTGACCGAACGGACACCGGGTATCGTTTCCGCGAACTGGAACGCATAGAGTTCTTCGATCGTGGCCTGTGCCAGCGCGGGCAGCGCCAGAATTGTCGACCCGAGCCCACCAACGATGCCACGGCCGGCCCAACGGCGCATTTTGCCGTCAATCCACTGCCGAATGTTCTGTTTGCGCTCGAAATCTGGCTGATCGTCAGCCGGAGTGATGTAGGAATCAGGTTCTTTAGTCATCTTACCCTCACATTTGGTTTCCGCGCCCGTCCGAGGGGTCCAGGTTTTGTTCATCTGTCTTTCCCCCCGGTGACTCATGCGGTCGGACCAGAAAAAATTGAGTTAAACTGAAGCCGAACTCCTCGTTTTCTCCACATTCCTGCTTTGGTTTCGGACTGGGCATCGGATCATCCTGTCGTTGGTGCCAGATTTGGCGTGGGGTGATTTGATATGGTGCTTCAGTTCCAAGGCGTGGTTGCAACGGGTAGAGCAGCGCTCGATTCAGGTATCGGTGAAACGGCTTTAAAAACGTTTAATGGCGTTACATATCTGTACAGCGTGACCGGTCCGGGCGGCGGAATTGCGGTTTGGAAACTGGTCGAAGGCGCCTTGCCGCAGTTGCAGGACACCGAGTATTTCAGCGGTTCGATAACGTATCAGGTTGGCAACAGCGCTATGCCTGTGTCGCTGGCCGGAGACGATCAGCTTGTTCTGGATGTGCGTACTGCGACCGGGCTGGTCGGGTATGAGTTAAACCCGAACGGGACCGTTGGTGCTCTGAAGGAAACCGATTCTCTGGTTGGGGGCGGCGATATCTCGGCGCTTGTTGAGTTTGAGGGTATCCTGACCGTCGCGCACGAGGGCACAGGGCAGATTGCGACCTATTCCGTGAATGCAGATAGCTCATTGAGCCTGGCAGATACCGTCACGGCAAAGGCTGATTCGATGCAGATTTTGCAAGCGGGTGCGGATCACTTCGTGCTGGCAGCCGATGCGGCCAGTGGCACGATCAGCACCTTTGAGCTTGATCAGGATACCGGGGCGTTGAGCTGGGTCGATAACAGCGACGCATTGGCGACCTTGGGGATTGCGACCCCGACGGCGGTCGAAGTGGTGCAGGCTTACGGTCGATCGTGGATCGTTGTGGCAGGTGCGGGCAGCAACTCGCTCAGCGTAATGAGGTTAGGCGGCGACGGTCGCCTGACCCCAACCGACCATGTTTTGGACTCGTTGCACACGCGGTTTGAAACAGTACAGGATCTGGCAGTGATCGAAGCTGACGGGCACGTCTTTGTTGTTGCTGGCGGAGGCGATGACGGCGTGACTTTGTTTACCCTGACCCCGAACGGCCAGTTGGTGTATCTGGACAGTTTTGCCGACACCGTACAGAGCGGGCTGCAAAACGTTGAATCGCTCAGCCTTGCGCATGTTGGGGATGAACTGCAAATTCTCGTCGGTTCACAACAAGATGCGGGGCTGACACAGCTTAGTGTTTCGATTGATAATCTGGGGGTCATTCGGGATGGTTTTGGAACGGTGTCCGGATCGGCGCAGAATGACATACTCAGCGGTAGTTTTTTGGACACCACGCTTATGGGCGGGGCAGGGGACGATATTCTGGTCGCGGGCGTTGGGGCGACCACAATGCACGGCGGAAGCGGCGCGGACATCTTTGTAATGCAATATGGCAGTGATCCGACGACGATTAACGGTTTTGAAGCCGGTGTCGACCGGTTGGATATGTTCGATTACCCGCTGCTGCGCTCGCCGGGGCAGTTGACGTTTACACCAACGGCACAAGGGGCGCAGATTGAATTTTTTGACGAAGTGATCGTAATCAATTCCTCAAGCGCAAGCCCTCTGACCAGCAACGAAGTGTTCGGATCCGGGTTTGGCGGGCCGGATCACATCCCGGTCGATTTTGGAGATTTCGGCGGTTTGGATCCAGGCAGTTCGGGCGGTTTCTTGGGCGACGTCTCAATCAACTCGGAAACTGCGAATCCGGGCCTGACCGACGCCGAGATTCGCTTTACACCAGACGGGGGCGGAACCATCAGCGTGCGCGCGGATGAGGAAGGGCGTTTTGATCTGGGCTTGCCGTCAGGGACATTTGAGGGTGAGTTGGACATCGTCAAAACCTATTCGACGGCCAGTGACGAGATTACGGCGCTGGATGCTTTGCAGGCTCTTCGTATCGCGGTCGGGCTGGGGCCGAGCTGGGGTTCGGCGACACCAGAAAACCTGATCGCGGCAGATATCACTCAGGATGGCATGGTGAACGCTTTGGATGCTTTGGTTATTCTTCAGGCCGCTCTCCGTCTTCCTGCGGCGTATGACGCAAAATGGGTTTTTTTGGACGACGATACAGACCTTTCAGGGATCACAGAGTCGAATGTCCATTATGAAACCGGCGTAGAGGTCACGGCGGTGGATAATGTGATTACCACCGACATGACCTCAATCTTGTTAGGTAACGTGGAACAGGTCTGACCCCGCAGTTCCCGTTATTCGCGGAAGGCCCGGTTGAAGTAGTCGGCCAAGGGTTTGACGAGATAAGACAACGGGGTTCTTTCGTCTGTCTTGATCATGGTTTCCACCGGCATACCCGGCAACAAGGCTTGCCCGTTCAACCGTTCGATTTCGCTCTCTGCAGGCGCTACCTCGGCCCGGTAGAACGTCTGGCCGGAGTTCTCATCAGTGAACGTATCTGCCGATACTGTAATCACTTGGCCTTCAATTTCCGGTGTTTCGCGCTGGTTGAAGGCGGTGAAGCGCAACGATACCGGTTGGCCGACATACAACTGATCGACATGGATCGCGTCCACGCGCGCGGCGACGAGCAACGGTGTGTCCTGAGGTACAATGTACATCATAGGTTCTGCTGGCTGAATCACCGATTGCAGCGCAAAGACCTGACTGCCGTAGACCGTTCCTGCAACAGGAGCACGAATATCCAAGCGGGAAAGCCGCACATCCAGTGACAACCGACGTTCAGCCAGTTCCAATATCTGCGTCTGTACATCGCGCAATTCGGTGATCGCCTCTTCGCGTCGGGTGGCTGTCAATTCCACTATTTCTATTTCGGTTGCTGCAATTTGCCCTGCCAGCCGCGCAACTGCCGCCTCCAATCGACCGATCTCGCCGGTGAGACTGGCCTCTTCGCGCAGCAGGGCGGAAACCCGGCTTGCCTGGGTCAAGCCGCGATTTAACAGGCTTTGTTGATCGCTCAGTTCCTCTTGAATAAGCTCTACCTGACGTCGCAGAGAAACAAGCTGTGCCTCTGTTCCTTCGATTTCAGTTTCGATTTGATCCCGCTGTTTGCCCAACTGCTGAGTTTGCTGCGTAAGGGTTTCCAGTCGGGCTTCGAACAAGCTCTGCTGACCTGCGATCAGATCCGAGTCGATGTTTTCCTGCTCTTGAACAGATGCCAGCTGAGTTTCCAGAGTCTTCGAATCTGCCCCGTCGCGCTCAGCCTCCAAACGGGCCCGGCGCGCCATCAGTTCAAACAGCTGAGATTCAACGATGGTCTTTTCTGAAGACAAGAACGTATCGTCCAGGCGGACCAGCATGTCACCGTCGCCAACTACATCCCCGTCGCGGACGAAAATCTCTCCGACCACACCGCCATCGGGATGCTCGACAACCTGCCTGTTGCTTTGAACCTCAATACTGCCTTGCGAGATGATGGCCCCCGCCAAACGAGTCTGAACAGCCCATATTCCAAGTCCACCGACCAAGATTACCAAAGCTAAAAAGCCGATGAAGGCTGGTATGGTGATCCGCCATACCGGGCGTGTGCCCCGAGTTGTTTTACCCTGCATCTTTTTTCACCTGGCTGAGGCCCCGTTTGATTGCACCGGCGTTCTGCACCATTGCCCCCAGTACTTCGTCGCGGCTGCCGGACTTCACCACCTGCCCGTTTTCAACAACCGCCAGATCGTCGCATTCCGAGATTGCCTGCGGACGGTGCGTCATGATGATCGTCGACTTGCCCGCCGCTTTCAGATCCCTGACGGCTGCGTTCAGTGCCTCGGTACCGTCAGCATCAAGCGCAGAGTTGGGCTCATCAAGGATCAGCAGAACCGGATCGCCGTACAAGGCGCGCGCAAGTGCGATACGTTGTTTTTGTCCTCCGGACAACTGGCTGTCATTCCCTTCCAAAAAGGTATCATAACCTTTGCTCAGCGACAGAATAAGCTCATGCGCTTTGGCTTTCTTTGCTGCTTCGACAACGGCTTTGGGGTCCGGTTCCTCAGACATTCGGGCAATGTTTTCGGCCACCGTGCCATTGAACAGAGTTACCGCCTGGGGAAGATAGCCGATGTGTTGACCCAAATCAGTGGGGTCATATTGATCCAGTGTTGCTCCGCCAAGTCGAATTTCACCTGCCGCCGGTTGCCACAGACCCAGTAGGGCTTTTGCCAGCGTCGACTTTCCTGATCCGCTTTTCCCTATAACACCAAGGGCTTTGCCTGGTTTGAGCTGTAGCGCGACATTTCGCAGTGTTGGTTTGTCAGCGCCGGGTGGAATGACGGTCAAACCTTTGGCAGTTAGCAGAGCCTCAGGCACCGGTAGTTTGGTGCGTGGCTTTTCGGGCGGGGTTGCATCCAGAAACTGGTTCAGCGATGCCCATGCCGTTCGTGCACGTTGAACCATTCCCCATTGGCCTACGGCTTGTTCGATTGGTGCCAGAGCGCGGCCCAGCAGAATCGAGCCGGCGATCATCGCACCCGGTGTCAGTTCGTTGCGCAACACCAACCAGGCACCAAGCGCCAGCATCGCCGACTGCAAAAATAGCCGTAGTGATTTGGTCAGTGAGGTAAAGCTACCGGTCCAGTCACTGGCAGAAATGGTCTGACGCAGAGCGTCCGTTCTCTGTTTCTGCCAGCGATCAGTGATGTCTTCCTGCATACCTTGCGACCGAACGACCTCGGCGGCCTGCCTGGCTTGCTCTGAAAAGGCGTTGGCCTGCGCCGAGGCCCTTTGCGCCGAAGCAACTTTACGATGCGTCAAACCTTGGTTCAGCAGCGCAATTATAATCAGCAGAGAACCGCCCGCCACGGCGAGCCAGCCCAGCAAGGGGTGAAAAAGGAAGATGGCCGCCAGAAAGACAGGTGTCCAGGGGATATCCATCACGGCCAATAACACGGGTGACGAACACAGATTCTGAATCGACTCCAGATCGCGTAGTGCTGTCGCTGGTGCTGATCGCGCCTGAGGATGGATTGAACGACGAAGGGTTGCGTCGAATACTCGCTCGTCCAGTTGAGATTGGAAACGGGCACCAAAACGCGCGACGATTCTACCGCGAGCATAGTCCAGCATCGCCATCAGGGCATATAAAAGCGCAACCAGTAAGAATAGTGCGGTCAGGGTTTCAACCGAGCGCGAACCCAACACCCGGTCATAGACCTGCAACATGAATAAAGGTCCCGTCAGCATCAGGATGTTGACGAAAATACTGAACAGAAAAGCCAGAGCCAGAAAGGTTATGCCCTGATTGCGTACTTTTCGCAGTTCGTGGCGGGGAGGCATCATCATGCGGTTTTGGATGTTCACGTACGGGGCCTTTGATAACAGTTTGTCTTCAGGGCTAGGGCGTTTGCGATGGACTGTACACTAAAACCAAGACACAGTGGTGAAAATGAGCGAAGTGGTGGATCGGCGAAAAGCTACTTGTCGTCAAGCCAACGACCGCCGGGTGGGCGCAATAGCGCTCATACTTTCGCTAATTTAGTATCCATTGCGGTGTCACAAAAGGACCGAACCAAGCGGGATTCCGCCCGGTCGTTCAGATGGGCCAGATAGTATCTGGTTTCAATGCGTGCATCGGAAATCGGAATCGCACGCAGGTTTGGATGAGGAACAAATTCGAAGTCCGCGACAAATCCGATGCCGATGCCTTGTTCCACCGCTTTCCAGATGGCTTCCCGGCTGCCCAGTTCCAAGATCGGTTCGACTTCGATGCCGCGTTTTTCGGTTTCCGCCTCGATCGCGGCCCGCGTAGTCGATCCGGGTTCCCGCCGGACAATCTTCTGCCTGTGCAGATCACCGATTGAAATTTCATCTCTTTCGAAAAACGGATGATCAGAGTTCACGAACGCTACAACCTGATGTGTGCTATATAGTCGGGTGGTGACGCGTGGATCAGACTGCACTTCGGCTAGAATTGCGACGTCGGCCTGGTATGAGACGATTCGGTCAAAACACCGCTGGGAATTGCCGAACCAGACCTCAAGATCGATTGCAGGGTATTTGGACTTGAATGCCACGATCATATCGGTGGCGTGAAAAGGGCCAACGGCTGCGATGCTAAGGTGTCCGGCGTGAAATCCACGAAATGAATCCAGCAGAGTTTCCGCGTCCACTTCAGCCTGATGCAGGCGTGCAGTGATAGCCAACAATTCACGACCGGCGTGTGTCAGGCGGACCTCGCGCCCGACTCGGTTGAACAGCTGCACATCATAACGACTTTCCAAATCCTTGACCTGCGTCGACAGAGTGGGCTGACTGATGTTCAACTCGTTAGCTGCGGCCGAAAAACCGCTATAAGTCGCGACGGCATGAAAGGATCGGAGTTCTGATTTTAACATAGCCTCAGAATATGGGTTCTATGATTGAAATCAATTGCACCAGGGGTCGGGAACTACATCTTCTAGAGTCAGGACGCATTGATTTTCAACGCGCTGCGTGATTCACGGTTTCTAAAATGGAGCGGTGACATGAGCGACCTTTACTGGCTGACCGACGAGTAGATGGACAAGCATTCCCCTTTCTTCCCGAAGTCGTCCGGCAAGCCACGGGTCGATGACAAGAGAGTTCTGAGCGGGAATATCTTCATCGATCGCAACGGGTTGTGCGGGCGCGACGCTCCAAAGGAATGCGGACCGCAGGGGGTAACTCCGAAGATCAACAATAGCTAGGGGCATGCGGTTGACGCAAGACAAGCCACTTTTTGAAGAGCATCTTTGTATATCAAAAGATAGACCAGTTGGGGGCGTCAACGATTGTCGCGTTTTTTTGTCTTGGTTGTTTCAGTTATGTTCTTTTTCAGAGTTCCAGCAGAAGGCGCAGGGAGTGGTAATTGGAGCCCGTTAGCCTAGTTGCCGAAACCTCTGCGCGTACGACGATGCCAAGAGCTGGCCAGTGAGTTGCGCCCGGTAGTAGATTCAGTGTTTTCCCTCGTTGCAATGTTCAACTCGTCACTTGTTCAGGTGTCTGTCGTCAGGGATTTTGGGACAGATGAGGCCTAGCAAAAAACACAGGCGTTGATTAACAGCGACTACTTCAAGGAAGCGCGAAGACACGGCGTGCTGAACGCTTTGGCGAAACGAGCGAACGGCCCAAAATGCGGAGCAAAGAAACGCTCTGACGGGCAACCGTGCCAACAACCGGTTTCTGAGGAAGGCCGGCGCTGATGCTATCACTGGGGAGCCACACCAAAGGGAAAGGACTGGCACCTTCGGCAATTGCCGAAGAAAGGCGCGTCGCGTTCGCTCCTAAAGGTGAAAATGGTCAGCTTGTCGATCCGCGATAGGAAACTGGCTGAGCGTCTCTCCAAAATGACACCGGAAGAGTTGGAGCAATACGAGGCTAGGCGGAAGTCAAATCGCCCCGGCACAACTGCGGAGCACGAAAGCGCCCGATACGACCGGAAAGCCAAAAAGTTGATTGCTGACCTTCGGAAAAACGATCGGCCAAGCTCCGAGATTGTGAGCACCCGAAGTGAAAATCGAAGACTTGGAAAATTAGGCCAGCCGATTGTGCGACGAACAAAACAACGAAGACGACCTACCCGAGGTGTTCAAATGTCCGACAAAGACGATATCACGCCTGAGGAAGCCCTGGCCCGCACACAGGTGGGGATCAAGACTGAGGGCCTTGAAGCGGCCACAGACGCCGCACTGAAACTCCCGAGAGGCCCCAAGGCACCCGCACAGGCCAAGAGCGCCACGATAAACGCCATTTACCGCGCTTCGGGCCTCTTTGGCCGCACAGGCGACGAAACACAGCCAGAGCTTCACGAAATGACGCCAGAGCAGATCGACAGGCAGATCAGACGGCTTGAAAGATCAATGCGAACGGCTGCGTCTGGGTCGGATGGCGAAGGGGTGTTTTCGTAACATGGGCGCAATTGTAAGGCAAACAACAACAGTGGCACATGCAGTTTTTTGACTTATTTACAGACTTTTATTCCGTGTGCTGCTCCGGATGTTAGGGTCTCTGAACGGTCGTTCTCTGCGGGATAGATTTACCGGGCATCGAGCCCCCACCAGTTAGTGCGTACAATTGAATTCAGCTTCAATGGCAGTTCAAGAAGAGCGCGTTCTGTCTTCTGGTAGTTTCGCTGGGTGATCTGAGGCGCTATGACTGCAGTTGAAACAACAGGCAGGTTGATGTGATGCGTGGTGCTATCTTCATACCCATAACTGCATTTTTCTTGTGCAACATGGTCGTGGTTGAACCTGCGGCAGCGGCTTCTCTTGGACGATACGAGGTTTTTGGTGTCGAAGATGGAGATATGCTTAAACTGCGTGCAGGACCTGGAATAGGTTTCAATGTTATCGTGGGTCTTCCAAATGGAACTGCACTGCAAGTTCACAATTGCGAGCAGACCGGCGGCACCCGTTGGTGCCGCGTGTCCTTGCAGCGCGCGCGTGGTCTAAAGGGGTATGTCTCCTGGGCATACTTACGAAAAATCTGATTCAATACCGTCGTTTTAGCGACACCCGCCAAATGCCGTGGGGAAACTTGCTTTCGGTTATGTTGGCGCCCTTTGTTTGGAGATTTATCAGACTCCAGGACTCTTGAGTCCGTAGCAGACGTTGACCGTTTGACAGATAACCGCAATGCGACACGTCTAAGCTTGTTGCGTCGGCGCTCGAATGGATCGACGATTTAGAAGGCATCGCTATCAATGGCAGCCACATCTACTCTATCAAGTCGCTCACCGAACTACAGAAGCTTACGAAATCATCGAGTGAAGAAATCAGCACAAAAACAATTGAAGCGTTGGAATGCGCGATGTTACCACCTGACTTGCAAGATGAACCGGTTTAACCAACAGTGTGCGGGTGCCGGAGAAACCCGGACCCCGCCCCCTAGCCTATAGACCAAAACACCGACCAAAGCCCGCGCCACGGACGCGGTGAAATTTGCTCAGGCGTGGCACTTTCAAACAATCTTAAACTATACGATCAGAAAACACTTCGTTGCCCAATCAACGGTCGCCATTGAAGTGGCGGTGCCGCAGAGCTGCGTAAGCCCAATGGCAAAAAAGCTGCAAATTGTATGTAGGTCGGGTAACAGTATCATATTCGACACAGCAGTATTCCTAGTGCAATCGCTTGGCTGAAGTTTGAGTAGGGAGAGTATAATGTCCATTGCTGCCCGCAGAGCAGATGCCGCTGCGCGTTCCATCCAGAAAGTTGAAGCCTTCTTTACGTCCTACAATGCTGCGGTAAGGGAAACGCCCGCGGTCGCCGATTTCACGTTCGGCAACCCGCACGAAATGCCGCTGCCCAACGTTGTCGATGCGCTAAAGACACACGCTGACCCTCAGAGTGTTGATTGGTTCGCATATAAGACCAACGAAGCGGAATCTTGTGCGTTTCTAGCAGACGCGTTGTCAGAAGAGTTGGGATTATCGTTTGAAACGGAAGATATCGCGTTGACCAAAGGCGCCTTCGGCGCAATCAAGATGTGTTTTACCATGCTTCTCGAACCAGGGGACGAATGCATCGTGCCGCTACCTGGCTGGTTTTGTTACGGGCCGATGCTGGCCACTGCCGACGCTAAAGAAGTACCGGTACCTTTGGATCCAGGCAATTTTGATCTCGATCTCGAGGCCATTTCTAGGGCCATCACCAAGCGCACCAAGATCGTGGTTGTCAATACTCCGCACAATCCGACAGGTCGCATTTACTCACGTTCTGATTTGCAAAAACTCGCCGACCTGCTTGAGGCTAAGTCAGCTGAGATCGGTCATCGAATTTGGATATTGTCTGATGAACCCTATCGCCGTATTCGGTTTGATAGCATTGGATTTACGACACCGGCCGCCGTCTATCCACACACTCTGATCGACTATTCCTATGGCAAAGTTCTTCTCGCACCAGGTCTGCGCCTTGGTTATCTCGCGATCTCTCCAACCATGCCTACGGCGGAACGCAGAGAACTTCAAACTCTGAGGTTTGCCGTGCAGATGGCGGATGGTTGGAATGTCCCGGATGCTCCATTGATCTATGCGCTACCGGATCTTGAAAACGTTTCAATCGACATCGCAGCCCTGGCTCGCCGACGTGAACGTATGCTTGGTGCTTTGGGTCAATGGGGATACAGAATGACGAGGCCAGAAGGCACCTTTTATCTATGGGGGCGGGCCCCGGGCGGTGATAGCGATACCTTTGCTGAATGCCTTCAAAAGCATGGCGTTTACGTGATGCCAGGAACAGTTTTCGACCGGCCGACGGATTTTCGTATTTGCCTAACTGCTACTGACGAAATGATAGAAAACGCGATGCCTGCATTTCAAGCAGCCGCGAACCAAATGTTGGAATAAGTGCCCGCGTCCTATCGAGTTATAGGCATCTCGATTAAATGACAGCTTAGTCCCGTTTCGGTAACACTCATTGGCCTTGCAGCTAAAATCCGGAGCGAGTCCATATAGACCGATGCTGCGCGATGTCCGAATGACGGCAAAGCGAACGCTGACTTTGCATAGCCTCACGCTCGGCCCGTAGACGAGGGACGTCAACTGGCAATTTCCTGCCGGGGAATAAGCTGGGCTCTTTTCAAAACCCGCAAGATCGCCTTAAAACTCCGCAACCCCTCAAACCGACAATGTAGTTTCTTGCAAAACAGCGACAACAAAACGAATACGAAATGGCCGCGCCTACCGGGCACTGCCCGCGCTGCGTTTGCGATGGGGTTTTATGTTCTTGTATCTGCCTGCGCTCAGGGCTCAAACGACGCGGATCTCGATCCAGAACGTCAGTCCATGGCGTTGCTCGAGGTCTCAAAAAAGCAAGCTCGAGGGCAAAGGGTGTGGTGCGTACCCTACGCACGTAACCTCAGCGGTATCGAAATTCGTGGAAACGCCAAGGACTGGTGGGGCAAGGCGCGCAATACTTTTGAGCGGGGCAGTGAACCGGTTGTCGGTGCGGTCATGTCATTTAGAGCAACCCGAGGGATGCCCCTTGGTCACGTGGCCGTCGTATCTGATGTTATCACTGACAGGGAAGTCATCGTGAACCACGCCAACTGGCACCGCAACAAGGTATCATTGAAAATGGGCGTCAAGGATGTATCCAAAAACAATGATTGGACGTTGGTCCGGG
Source organism: Ruegeria arenilitoris (assembly GCF_013032445.1). Classification (GTDB taxonomy): domain Bacteria; phylum Pseudomonadota; class Alphaproteobacteria; order Rhodobacterales; family Rhodobacteraceae; genus Ruegeria; species Ruegeria arenilitoris_F. The sequence goes on from NZ_WQCA01000004.1 coordinate 100,365, forward strand.
TCGAAAGTCATCCGGGTCGGTATGGCAGTTTCTACCCGGTGAACGGGTTCATTTATCCCAAAGTTGACGGTTAGCCTAAATCAATTATGTGTCGCATCCTGCGCACATCCGACGGATGCGTCAGAAGCGGCTCTTTTTCGGAAACAAATTATATACACGAACCGCCTGCGTATGGACCAAGTGTGGCGGTGCTTTCTCGCATATCGGATAGTGCAAGGCTCTCTTATGAAGGTCTTGTTTGGGCGGTAACCAGTCTACCCAACTGATTGCAGAAGATGTCGGCTATGAGCCCAAAGCAGTCCAAGTGCAGCGACAAAGCACTCGACGCGAAGGTTGCATGACCACTTTGTTTAAAGCCCTAGACTTAGTCGCACAAATCCAAAGCTTCTATTGAATTCTGGGGCATCCGTTTAAACTGCGCACTACGTGGAAGAGAAACCAAGTTATTCGGTTTGCTTCAGTGCAGGGAGGCTTCGATACGTGTTGAACCAAAAACTCAGCCCTACAATTTTCTTGCTTCGCCATGGTGAAACCGAATGGAATTTGCAAAAACGACGTCAAGGTCGGCAAGAATTCGCTCTTGACCAAGCGAGGGGTCGCTCAGGCAGTAGCGAGTGCAAAAAGACTAAGGCACCGCCTATGCAGCCGTCACCCTCTGACGGTAATTTCAAGCCCACTTGGTCGAGCGGCACAGACGGCTTCCATCGTCGTCGAGGAACTTGGCCTACCCCCGGAAACCATCGAGTATGAAACCAGTTTGATGGAATGCAGTTTCGGGCGATGGGAAGGCTTGACGGAAAACGAGATCAAAAGACGATTTACATCGTTGTTTATCGACACCCGGTGGATGCTCATTTTTCGCTTCGTAGTCACGTTAAGAATATGAAGGATCCAGGTCTGATGAAGGCAATGGTGCCCGACGATATTCAAGAAGGTTTCCAAAGATTTCTTGATGGCACCCTGACCAACACGGGCTTGGATGATTTCACCATATCGTCGATCATCCATCACTACCAACAGGCTCGGGCACGTGAGAAAAAAGGAAACGTACACTTCTTCCACTACGCCGACCTGAGCCAGGACCTCAGCGGCCAGATTTCGCTTTTAGCTGACATTATGAAATTCGATCCTACACCGGGCATTCTTGATGCATTGATGGAGACAAACACGTTTGCGAACATGCGCAAGGTGGTCGAAACCTCAGAGACTTGATTTGATGAGGCCTCACCCTTTCTCGATCAAGCCAAATTCTTTGCGTCAGTGACATCAAACAAGTGGAGAGGCAAGCTCAGCGACGCAGACATTACACGGTATGCTGAGCGCTGCGAGGCACTTCTTTCAGCTGAGGATGCTGCGTGGGTGAATTGGGGTGATAAGCGAGCAGCGTAACCGCGCAAAAAGCGATAGGTCAAATGAGCGAACGTTCCATGAAGTAGACTTTGTCGCAACACATATCGGGAAAGCCTTCTGGGGGCGGCATCGGGATGAAACAAGCCTTCTCATACATCGCACGCACATGCTTCAAAAACGTTGCGGATGAGTAGAATACCCTTTTGTAAGTTCCTATGATCTTCTGCAATTTCTAGATGAACGCGAATTGCCCAGACATGCCTTGGAAATAGCGGGCGCTTTTGACCGATAACACGAACTTTGTTCCACGCAGATCGCCGAATTCTTATAACAGGTAGGATTGAAGTTTGCATCATAAATACTCCACACCGCCACGCACCACCTCTTCGCCCACACGATGTCGGTGCCTTCTAGTTACCACCCTTGCTCGCGCCTTTAAAAAGCTTGAATTAAGGGAGCCTAAACGACGTCGTCTTTCCACAGATAACCCCAAATCACTGAGATGCGTTTTCAGGAACTCCCAGTGTTCGCAAATCATCTAACCAGCGGTTATGGAACTCGTTGTCGGTGAACGGAGCAGCTTTCGCTTCTTCAATATCGTAGTCGGGATTGTCTACTAGGAACTCGCCCATCATGGTGCGGGCCTCGTCATCTCGCCCCAACCGCAACAAGATCGGAGCAAGGGTACGTCTGAGCCGATCCGGGACCCCATTCATCTTCTCGATTGAAGCCAGCGCTCCCTCGTAGTCCTCTGCAAAGTACTGGGTCCAACCCAGGTTCCACAGATACCAATCTGGATGATGTGGATTCAGGCGTATCGCAGCCTTCATCCGATCAACGGCTTCATCCGCCCTTCCGCTATAAATAAGAGGATCAATTGAATCAGCGAGTACCTGAGCGGAATTCGGGTTCAAAGATATTGCCTTCTCGTAAAGCGATGCGGCTTTCTCAAGATCGCCACTTTGCACCGTAATACTTGCCAGAACCTGATGAGCTTTGAAATTGAATGGCTCCAGTTTTATCGCCTTTCTGGCCATTTCAAACGCGAGAGCTAGGGATTCCTCCCGCGACGTTGTTTCTGTCCACCCCCAACGGTAGGCGAAGTTATGGGCCCAGGCGAGTTCGATGTATGCACTTGCAAAATTTGGGTCTAGCTCGATTGCCTTCTCACTTAGCTCCATTGCAAGAATGTTGCCTTCCTTCGTGAAGGTGAAAGACTGTTCCTGCGCGCGCTTGAATAATTCGTATGCACTCAAATTGTCAGTGGGTTGATACTCTAACCGATCATACTCGGCCAGGTCGATGTTCTCGTTGAGAGTCAGGGCGATGGTTCGAGTAACTTCGTCTTGAACAGCAAAAATGTCCTCAAGACTGCGGTCGTAGCTTTCCGCCCAAAGATGTTTGCCGTTTGTTGCGTCGATCAATTGCACTGTGACACGCAATTTGTCGCCCGATATTTGGACACTGCCTTCGACAACGTAGCGAACGCCCAGCTCTTCGGCGACCTGTTGTACTTTTACCGGTTGGCCCTTGTAGGTAAATGTCGAATTCCGGGAGACTACGAAGAAGTCGACAAATCGGGAGAGCGCGGTGAGGATGTTTTCGCTGAAGCTGTCGCTGAGATAGTCTTTTTCCGGATCGCTGTTCAAATTGTCGAACGCCAGTACCGCTATTGAGGGTTTGCCAGTAAGCGGGACAGTGTCGGGTTCAGCAGTATCGGGGGATTGATTCGAAGCGTTCCAAGGTTGCCATAAGAACAGCCCACCGACTGCGGCTGCGAAGGCGATTGCAGCAGCGACTATCCTTGCTCGATGTGTCGATTTTATGGGTCGGGTAATATTGGAAACGAGAGCCATAGCTTTGTCATCCAGCAACAGGCTGAAAACGCGTATAGGTTCTGCGATGCTCTTGACCGCGTGCAGCCCAAGGTCTTCAATGTTGAGGTCGAGTTTGTCTTTTACCTGATCGAAAACGCTGGTGGTCATGTAGATACCGTCAGGTACAGCCAGACCTTCTAGCCGTGAAGCGACGTTTACGCCGTCCCCGTAGATGTCATCGTTCTCCACGACGACGTCGCCGACGTTGATCCCAATTCGATAGTGGATCTGGCTCGTTTCCGGAACATCCTTGTTTTTCAATCCGATGTAATGTTGAAACTCTATCGCGCATCGTACCGCTTCAACAGCGCTAGCAAATTCGATCAGAAGACCATCACCCATTATTTTGACGATGCGCCCGTTTCGGGCTGAAACGATTGGCTCTATCAGATCTTCGCGATGTGCTTTGATGGACGCCAGAGTGCCTGCTTCGTTTTCCCGAATGAGACGGCTGTAGCCCACTACGTCTGCTGCAACAATCGCCGTGAGACGTCGTTCCAAGACTTGACCTCCATAGCTCAACTAAGAGGCTAGCCAAAAAGGGGGACTTAATCCAGATACGAGATAGCGCGTCACATCGCGTCAACGAATGCAACCATCGTAGCATTGGTTGAAAACTGTAGCTCTGTTGCGCAACGCTGGAACGGTAAATCACGGTTTTGAAGGTCTGTTTCGGGCTGCCGTCAGACTTTCATCAATAGCACAGAGTACGGCAGGAGAGAACCCAAAGCGGCTATGTCCCGGTGTCTTCCTTCCTCACAGCTTCACAATTTTGCTATTGGGATGACGTGACAGGTAGGCGGTTTCGCACCAACTCGACAAACCATTTGACGCCCTGCGCCAACGCGTCGTCGTTGAAATCGTACCCTGGGCTGTGCAACGGGGCGCTATCGCCGTTTCCGATATTGACAAACGCGCCTGGAGCTATCCTCAAAGCTTGGGCAAAATCCTCAGAGGCTCCCATGCGTGGGGCATCCGGGTTTGTTTTCTCGGGGCCAAATACAACTTCCGCAGCTTTCAAGGCGTGTTCAGTCGCATGAACATCGTTGACCAGGGGAATGAAAACACGGTCGTATTTAACCTCGATAGAGCAGCCATGAGCATTGGCTATTCCTTCAGCGATGCGGTTCATGGTTTCTTCTATCCGCAAACTGACGCTGTCATCGAAATGGCGGCAGTCGCCTTCAACGATGGCTTCGCTGGCGATTGCGTTTTTGATATTGTCACCTTTTATCGAAGTCACCGAAACTACAGCTAGTTCAGAGGGATCGATAGCTCGCGCTACGATTGTCTGAAGCTCGCTCACAATCGAACAAGCACATAAGATTGCGTCCCTACAATCATGCGGACGCGATGCGTGTCCACCCTGACCACTCACAACAATCCGAAAACCGTCTTCCGCGCCCATAAATGGCCCGGGTCGGACTTCGAACGATCCCACTGGCAATCCGGGTTTATTGTGTAACCCATAAATTTCGTCGAACGGTAAACGTGACCCAAGTCCATCACGGATCATCGCCTTCATTCCCTGCCCCCATTCTTCGGCAGGTTGAAAAACAAACTTTATCGTGCCGTCGAAACCGCCTTCACTCGCCAGAACTGCCGCCGTCCCCAATAAGATTGTGGTGTGCCCATCGTGACCGCATGCGTGCATAAATCCCGGTTTTTCCGAAGAATAGGGAAGGTTTGTGGTTTCGTGGATTTTTAAGCAGTCCATGTCCGCGCGAAGCGCGATTGTTCGGTCGCCGTTCCCAAGGCGTAGGGTCGCTACAACGCCTGTGTTTCCAACGGCTGTTTCAATATCCTCAATGCCGAACTCGCGCAGCCTCTGGGTTACGAAGCGTGCAGTTGCTTCTTCCTCGAAGCCGAATTCTGGATTGCGATGCAAGTGGTGCCGCCATTGGCGCATCATCTTGTCGAGTTCATAGAGAACCAAATGATTTTCCATACAAACCATCTTTTGTCACTTTGAGCAGGACAGCAAGAGTTTTCGACCAAAGGCTGGTGTGTCCCGCAATCTGTTAGTTAGCACAAACCTTAAACTTGCATATGCAGCGAGTGTCTCCTTTGGCGGGCCGCGCAGCAGCATTATTGGCCCGCGTTGAGTGTCCGCTCAGGGCCGTTTACGGCGGTGGCTTTTGTCTCTTACATTACACATGCTGTAATGCGTCTGAGGTCGGCATTGAGCCCAAATTGTCGGATGCTGCAGCTTGCGCAAACGGCAGCATCTAAGTTCCTACGGAAACCGGAAAGGTTGAAGGTCACTACGACGGCTATCCCGTCCCCCCCAGTCTATTTTGCCTTCGCAAGGAGGTCGGCAAGTATGGGATTAAACTTCTCTGGGTATTCCCAAAACATCATGTGTCCGCCGAAGGCATCCACTTTGCTGTTCGGTAGGTTCGCCGCGATATAAGCTTTCGCCGTATCCGCCCAGTGGTTCGCCACGACAAAGCTTGACGGTATCGCGGCATCAATCTCTTTTGCTACATCCATGTAGTTGCTGAGCATGCCCGCAGCGAGATAGGCTGTGGCCACCCATGGCGGCGAAGCCGTCGATTGATCTACGACCCATTGGGCAAGTTCCGGCGTGTAGTCCTGTTCGATCATCACTTCGTCGGCGTACCAGTTGATCAGATCACGGTGGCCTTTTGAGGTCTGAATTGCGTGATAAAACTCAGCAATGTCGGTCACGCCACCTTCGGTCCAGTCGCCTTCCACGCCCGTCAGCGGCGTGGGCGACAGATCGACAGCCATATGCGCGCTGACGGCGTCAACGCCGTTGACCTTGATGTACTCCCAGGTCGTCAGACACCCAAAAGACCATCCCACCAGCGTGGGTTTTGTTACGCCAAGGTGAGTGAGCAGCTTTGTCAGGTCGGCGCCCTGAGTAACGTAGTTGTTGCCTTCCAGCGTGACGGTAGATCGACCATGACTGCGGGGATCGAAGGTAATCACCCGATAGCTGCTGGAAAGGGCGGCGATCTGATTTTCAAAGACTTTCGTTGTAAAGGTCCAGCCCGGAACCAAGACAACAGCGGGGCCGTCACCGTGCGCCTCATAGTAGATTTCAACGCCCGGTTCGACTTCGAGGTAGCCACCCACCGGTGATTTTTCGTCGGACATGTTGTTTTTCTCCCGTTTGTTGGCTTTGATTGATCATGAAAGAGGATACCCGTCCTTATCGCACGAGGGTTATCTCGATTGCGAACCGCATACGGCGCCCATTCCGGGGGAAAACGATGTGACACTGCCGCAATATCCAGAATGCGCAAAACTGCACGTAGCAACCCATGACATGCGTTTTGACAACATTGACCAACAGGCGGCCTGCCTGACCGGCTATGATCAGCGTTACCAGCAGGTGAGTTGCGGCAAGTACCACGGATGGTTTCGCACTGTACTTCTGGACGAAGATGTCGGCCTATATTTCGAGAGCTTCAATCAGGCGCTTGAGCAATGGGGCGCATCACCGCCCGACCGGTACGGGTTCATCTTTTTCATGGAGCCGGAGAATTACGGCCACCTGGGCATCCACACATTCTGCGGTGATGACATTCTGTTTCTTCCACCCGGCAACGGATTTGATTTCCGCGCGCCGCCTAAGACCAGTTTTTGTGTTGTCAGCATAGACCGGCTTGCTTTTGATGCCATATTGCGCGGAAATCTTGGCCCAGAGAGCGCTATGGACTCCGCAAGTCGGAATACTCGTGTCATTCGCGATGCCGATTGCGCAAATTTGCTTCGTCAGCTCGTTGCATTCCTCGTGCGCAGGATCTCGAAAAAGGGTGTTGAAGGGATCCCCGCTGGTGCGTTGCAAGGGGCAAAGCGATCTCTTCTGGAGCTCACCGGGGGTATTATTGGCAACGCTTTGGGTATTGAGGGCACACTTGTAAAGGAAGACGCCCGATACAATGAAAAAGTAGCGCTCTCAATCCGCGACTTCATCCGGTTACGCAAAGGGGTAGGGGTTGGTCCGGCGCAACTTGCTGAAGAGTTCACGATTTCCCGTCGCGGTCTGGAACAGATATTCAAAACCTATTTCTCGACGAGCCCTGGCGCCTATATCCAAACCGTCAAGCTGAACGCATTCCGATCCGCCTTGCTGACGCCCAAAAACAGCGCCGCAAGTATCGGGGATGTGGCCGCAACTTTTGAGATTTGGCATTTGAGCAGACTGGCGCAAAGCTATCGACATCAGTTTGGAGAACTTCCTTCAGAGTCTCGAAGAGCAACGGGCACCCAAAAAGCCTGAATGCGTCAAGCGGACATTTATGCAGTACTAGCAATTGACTGCTCTGTCCCGCTCTGCCGGCTGCGGGCAACGTGCCGATCTCGCAAGCACTGAGAACGGCCGGTTCAATGAAGCTGCATTGGGTCGTGAACCGACGCGCTGAATGGCTGGTATGGGCCGCCTTCAACCCAACCGTTTCTTGAATCTTAGTGTGGCCGCCAACAATCCGAATGCCGCAAAGCCGACCATCCAGAGAATTCCCCAGCGCAATTCGTATAGCGACGCGTCACGCAGGACCACGCCGCGGATCATGTCCATGAAATGGGTTGCCGGCAGGACCTGAGCAATCATCTGTACGGGTTCTGGCATACCGTCGAAGGGGAACATGAAGCCCGACATCAGGATTGAGGGCAGCAGGACAAAGATGGTCATCTGCATTGATTGAAGCTGGTTTTGGGCGAGTGTCGAAATGACCAGCCCCAGCGAGAGGCTGGCAACAATGAACAGCAACGTTACCACCAGCAATACACCCAGCCCACCGTTGATCGGGACATCGAAGAGGATGTGCCCAAGGCCGAGGATGATTGCGACCTGTATCAAGCCCAGAAAGATGTAGGGGATGATCTTGCCGATCATCAGTTCGATCGAACGGATTGGCGTGTTGATCAGCATCTCCATATTGCCCCGCTCGCGTTCGCGGACGATGGCGGCTGAGGTGAACAGGATCATCGTCATGGTCAGGATCACGCCGACAAGACCCGGCACGATATTGACCGCCGACCGCTGCTCGGGGTTGAAGTAAAGTGTCACCTCGAACGTGGGCACCTGCCGGTTGGGTGGTTGTTTCAGCAGTTCTGTCAAAGGCATCGTGCGCAGGGATTTGATTGCGCTGGCCACCATCGTGTCCGAGCCATCGACGATCCAATGGGCAACAGGCCGGCTGCTGGTCTGGTCGGTTGCGTTGGGCAGGCCTAACCCGACAGACGGGCTGCGGGCAAGGCGCTGACTGACGTCCGGTGGGATAATCAGCGCGGCGCGCACGCGGGATTCGGTGATCGCGCGCTCGGCTTCTTGCGGTGTTGTTAGCTGTTCGGTGATGGTCACGACCTGCGTGGCCTGAACGATCTGCGCCAGCGTACGTGACAACTCGGTTCTGGACTGATCCACCAGTGCTACGGGCACATGGCGCAGGTTGGTGTTGATCGCATAGCCGAACAGCAGCAGCTGGATCAGGGGGATCATGATTACCATGGCGAACGTCATCCGGTCTCGTCGCAGTTGCAGCAACTCTTTCTTCAGCACAGCGGCGATGCGGCGTGGTGAGATCACTGTTCAGGCCCTCGTGTGGCGCTGACGAACACGTCTTCCAGATTTGGTCGCTGCGGGGTCAGAGACAGGTCGGGAAACGCAGCAAGTTGGCCGCGCAACATGTCCACCGGCTGAGGTTCGGATTTGTCCACCAGCACACGCAGCCGCGACCCGACTTGCGCAGTCGACAGGATTTTGGGTTTGCCGTCCAACGCGTGTTTAACCTTGCGCAGGTCCGGGCCTTCAACTTCGACAACATCGGCCTGCAGATCATCCATCAACTGGCGCGGAGACCCGTCCGCCTTTTTCACTCCGTGTTGCAGGATCGCCAGCCGGTGACAGCGCTCGGCCTCGTCCATGAAATGGGTCGACACGATCATCGTAGCGCCCTGATCTACGAGATCAAACAGCTGCTCCCAGAACGTACGACGGGTTTCGGGATCGACAGCTGATGTTGGCTCGTCCAGAAAAAGCAGTTTGGGGCGGTGCAAGACGGTCGCCGCAAGGGCGAGTTTTTGTCGTTGTCCGCCGCTCATGCTGCCACTGAGCTGATGTACGTTGGCCGTCAGGTCGTAAGTATGCAGCAGCTCGTCGATCCGGCCCGCTGCCGATTTCGTTGGAATGCCATAGATAGCCGCCGCGAACCGGAGGTTTTCCAGTACTGTCAGGTCGCGGTAATACGAGAAGATTTGAGTCATGTACCCGATCTCGTTCTTAAGCGGCTCTGCCGCCTCGGGCATTGACCGACCCAAAACCGAGATCGCCCCACTGCTGGGGGTCAGCAGGCCGGTCAGCATGCGCATGGTTGTGGTCTTGCCGCAGCCGTTGGGGCCGAGAAACCCGTAGATCTGGCCCGTTCGGATCTCGAGGTCCAGATTGTTAACGGCGGTGTTTTCCCCGAACCGGCGGGTCAGACCCTGCGTCGAGACGACGACATCATTCATGGCATAGGGACCTGCACGGGCACTCCGGCGGGCAGGTCCGGGGATGCGGTGGGCAGGTCAATCTCAGCTAAATAGACAAGGCGCGTGCGGTCGTCCTTGTTTAACCCGTAATAGGGGGTGAACGACGCGTCGTCGCTGACCCAGCGGATCACGCCGTCCAGCGGATCGGCCAGCCCGTCAACGCGCACTTCCAGCGTATCGCCGGGTTTCAGATTGACGCGATGCGGCTCGGGCACATAGACGCGCGCGTAAGGCGTCTGGCCCGTGACCATCACGGCGACGGGGCTGCCGGATGTTACCCGCTCTCCAAGGTTCCACGGCAAGGAATCCAGCACTCCGTCACGGGTCGCCGTGACCCTCAGGTCATCCAGAACGGTCCGCTCGGCGGTCACCAGGGCCTCAGCCGCACGCACGTTGGCCTCGGCAACCGCAAGGTCTTCGGGGCGGGTGCCATTTTGCAGTTCCTTCAGGGATTCACGCGCACTCGCCAACTCGGCCCGCGCTGAATCCCGCAGCGCAAGGTCATTTGCAACCTGCGCTTCTGTCACGACCGAGTTCTCGACCAGTCTGGCATTTCGGTCATAGATGGCCTCGGCATCGGCCAGCCGCGCAACAGCGCCTACCACCTTGGCCTCGGCAATCGCAATCTCTTCCTCTCGCGGTCCGACCTGCAGTTTCAGAAGGGTGGCTTGCGCCTTCTGAAGCTCAGCCTGCGCCAGACTTAGTTTTGCGGTCTGCAAAGTGGGGTCAAGTTGAACCAGAGTATCGCCTGCCCGGACGGCCGTCCCTTCGGCCACCGGCAAATCCACAACTATTTCGCTGGCCGTCGCGGTCAAAGCCACCCGGTCGCGCGCCAATACGCCTAAGGCGACGCTGGTATCGGACCCAGAGCACCGGTCCAGAAAGGCGGGCAGTACAGCCGCTAGGATCAAGGGTATGGGGATCGTCAGATTCAACAGGGTTCCCTCCGGTGCTTGGCCTTTGAACGCGTTGGGCAATAGTCAAAGCATAAAATCAGGAAATCTGATTTATGTATACGGTTCAGCCACAACAGATGGCAGGGCAGGTTCACGCGGGCAGGCGCGCTAGCCAATCCTTCAGCTTTTCTCCGATCAGATGGGGGTTATCTTCCTGCAGGAAATGAATCCCTTTACCGATATCCACAACTTCGAGGTTCTGGATGGTCTGATGGCACCATTTGACCTCCTTCGGCCCGATGGTGCCTCCGGGCCTGGCGTGGAACATCAGCATCGGGGTTTGCGTTTCTCCTAGCCAACGGCTGTAGGCGCTGACGATCTCATGAACGTCCGAAGGTGTGCCGTCGATCGGTATTTCACAAGGCCACACCCGGACTGGCTTGCGGCTGCGCGCCGTGCGAAATGGCGCGCGATAGTGCTCCATTTCTTGCGGTGTCAGATCACGCACAATGGCGCTTGGCAGGACTTTCTCGACGAACATGTTCAGGCCCGAGATCATCACCCACCCCAGACCCGGCGTCCGCATCATGCGAAACCCGGCGCGAAAATCTGGCGGGAACCCGGCCCAACTCATCGGGCGGACCAAACCTTCCATGAAAACGATGCCACGAATGTTCTCAGGATGCCGGTGCGCATAGTGGAACCCCAAAGCCGAGCCCCAGTCATGGATAACCAGCGTCACGTTCTTCAGTCCCAGCGCCTTGATGAACCCGTCAACGTAGGGAACGTGGTCGACAAAGCGGTAGGGAATATCCGGCTTATCCGATTTGCCCATGCCGATCAGATCCATCGCGATAGCGCGGCCCTGCCGGGCGGCATAGGGGATAATGTTGCGCCACAGATAAGACGAGGTGGGATTGCCATGCAGAAACAGGACTGGCGCGCCTTCGCCTTCGTCGACATAGTGGATGCGCTGCCCATTCACCTCGACATACTTCGAGTCAAACGGGAAGTCGGGTGATATCTCTTGTTCGGTACTCATTGAGCCGCTCTTTCAACTTTCTGCGTTTCTTCGATCAAACCCCGCGGTTCATCATACCACGCGGGGCGGGACGCCCAGCAGTCAATCGCGTTAACGGGTTGGGACGGCGGGCGTGACAGACTGCCAACGGGGACAACCAGAAACTTGCCGTTCTGTGTCTCGAATGGCAGCGTCGTCCTGTAGCTTCGGCAAATCACCCGACGCACTTGGGAATTTGGCACATCGAAGCTGGCCAGCATGTCCTGGCCGTCCAGCCATTCGATCTGATCAGACGTGGTGAAGGCATTTGCAGCATGGGATGAGCCAGAGGCCCTTTGGCAGAAGCTGCAATAGCACAGTTTGAAGGCGGCCATGCTGTCTTGTACCCGGTAGCGTACCGCGCCGCAGATGCATTGCCCGTAGATCGTGTTCGGATGACCCATCAAAGCGTTCATCTCAAGCACGATAGGCAAAATACGCGCGGACAGGGGCGGCAAATGTCAGGCCCATGCTGATGATCGAGATGATAAAACCGATAACCGCGGTCGCTGGGATCGAGACCAGAAAATCAACAGCAATCGCTGCACGGATACCGATCATGCTGCGCTTGAGAATGGACGCGACGATGCAGGCAAAGGTCACCATATAGCCCAGCATCGTATTGAGCATCAGGTTGGCAGCTTGTGGGCCAGCCAGCTCTCCGACCTGTAGGCCGTAAAATTTGAAGGCGGCGAAAAAGCCAAAGGCGAGCACGATTTTCAGCGCGTTCAGGATGAAGATCATGCGCAGAGTGACGGGTTTTGATGCGCCGGGTGTCGGGTCGATGGCGGTCATATCTGAACTCCGTTTCAGATGGGTTACGCAGCATTTGCCGCCGCGCATCCGCAATGCTATCCATGTGGATAGGAACTGATTACTATCCACATGGATAGAAAAAGCAAGGAGAAATCTGTGGCGCGCAAACGCAAGACGGATCACGACAGTGCTGTGGCAGGGGCGCTGGACCTGTTTTGGCGGCGGGGGTACCACGGTGCCAGCACGCGGGAGCTTGAGCAGGAGACGGGGCTGACCCGATTCACACTGCAAACGACGTATGGCGGGAAAGAGAAGTTTTTCCTAAAGACTTTGGACACTTATCTGGACACTGCCGAGGCCCGGCATTTCCCTGATCCCGAAACCTATTCGCTGGATGATCTGGCTGGTTGGTTTCGGGGCATCGCGTCAACCGAGCGGATGCCAAAGATTGAGGATGCCGGGTGTCTTGCCTTTAATTCGATCAGTTCATTCGACCGCTCTGATCCCGAGGTCAACGTGCGAATCGAGCGGTACCTTACCGCACTGGAAGGGCGGTTCGCGGCGATACTGAGCCGGGCAAAGGCTGACGGGGCCATCCGTTCCGAGGTCGATCCGGATGAGTCCGCACGGGTGCTGATCGGTCTCTTGCTGGGCCTTCATACGATCATGAAGGCCCGAACCTCGGATCAGTTTCCACCGAGCTACGCCGAGGCGACGGTCGGTCTGATTGAAGGGTGGAAAAAACAGTAAGTTACCAAACATACAGGCGCAACTGACCTCTTGCGGCGTAAGAACTGCGCGCCTGCAACGAATGTGCGGATTGTGGGCTGCCACTGCAACATTTTGGTCGGCTGTTGAGTGGCTGCTTTGGGGAAGCTGCAGTGCAGCGCGCTCTGCTTGGCCAACGGCAGGTTTGGGCCATTTCAATTTTTGGCTTACTGATTGACAGGGTAAGTTCTTCAGACACTGAATTTAGCAGCAGGGGACTCTGCCTATCAAATCCCTCAATGCCATCGGCGCTCGCTTTCGCGAATTTGCACACGTGCGTGGGGGCAAGCGTAGCTTCAAGGAGATTTCGCTGAGAAGGGCCGAGGCCCCCCGACAGATGCTGTGTTTAACACGTTGAATTCGGGTCGACTTTGAACAGATGTTCCACGAACACGCGGGTAACGTCCTGCAATTTGTCAGTACGCGCATGGTCGCGTTGCAACTCTGCCGGAACCACGTTCCATGTGATCGGTTCGACCCCTGCCTCGATCATGCGGCGCATGCCGTTTTCATGGCTGAGCGGAGTGATTGAGCCAACGGCGTCTTCCGGCACATAGACGTCATATCCCGCGAACTCGGCTTTAATAGCGGGATAGGCCAGACAGACATCCGTCCAGAGACCACCCATAATCAGCTTTGTTCGGCCGGTTGCTTCGACCGCAGCGACGAATTCAGGTTCCTCCCAAGCGTTGACATTTGTCCGGTCAACAAAGACTGCGTTCGGAGCCAACTCACGCAGTTCATCGATCATCGGATCATAACCGTTCAGGCCCACGGCGACATTGCTGAAAATGATCGGAATGTCATAGATCACGGCGGTTTTGATCAGACCCGTGGTGTTGTTGATCAGTTCTGCATGATCGATATTCCTGACACCAGCCAAAATAGGCGGCTGGTAGTCGATCAGGATTAGTGCCGAGTTGGTTGGTGACAAAAACGGGTCTTCGTCAGCGGCTAGGTTCGATTTGCCCTGATAGCCTTCCGGGTATGTCGCAACACCATCCACTGTTTTGATCATCGGAGTTTCAGCCAGTGTCGGCAATGCTGTGGTGGCGATGGTCAGGCTCAGTGCCACATCGAACGGTTTTAGTAAAGTGACCACGAGAGTGTCTCCTTGAGTGATTGGTGTTAGCGGTGTGCATGCTCGGCGATGAGCTGCGCGACAGAGGGGCCGGGGCCGACAAGCTCCAGAACATTGCGATCCGGGTCGCGAATGAAGATGGTTTTGATACCGCGAAATTCTCGACGGCCGGTGATGGCAATGCCGCTTTCGGTAACAAAGGTTTCGGTTGCTTCGGCGTCCTTCACCTTGACGGCCAGGTGGGTGATGCCCGGATACTTCTCGGTCTCGTCCATCAGAACGTTTTCGCCTGCTTTTGCAGTTGCCGGGCCCAACAGATTGATGTTGATCCCGGACGGGTGCAGCATCACCAGCGGATGGCCTTGGTAATAGCCGCCGTCAGCGACCATTTCGAACCCCAACAACTCATAAAAGGCGACGGATGCATCGCGGTTGCTGATGCGGATGCCGATGTGATCGAAATTTTTGATATCCAACATAGTTTGACCTTTCCTTTGCTTGCAACAAAGGTAGCTATGCCTGTATTGGACTTTAATATCTCGTTTAGAATGGCATTTGTTCCATATGGATTATAATAGGGATCTCTTTGATGGCATGATTCTTTTCTGCGCAGTCGTGGAGCAGGAAGGTATGAGTGCAGGCGCCAAACTGTTGGGCCATACGCCCAGCCATGTCAGTAAAGAGATCGCGCGGCTTGAAGCGCGGCTTGGCACTCGGCTTTTGAACCGGACGACGCGCCGGATCAGCCTCACGGAATCCGGTCGTATTTACTATGAAAACGCCCGCCGGATTGTGGATGACACCCGTGCGGTGCAGAACCGGTTGCATTCGGTGGGCGACCGGCCCTTTGGAGAACTTCGGATGAGCGTGCCTGTGGTGTTCGCGCACGGGTGGCTAAATGACTGGCTGCCCGAATTCCTCCAGCGATACCCCGAAGTTGATCTGAACATCGACGTATCCGAGCGCCGCGCCGACATGATCGGTGAGGGCATCGACTTGCTGGTGCGCATCGGTGATTTGCCCCCGTCCGACCTGATCGCCCGCGAGATTTTTTGTACACAGGGTCTTACGGTGGCTTCGCCCACTTATCTGAAGCGCAATGGCACGCCGCGCCATCCCAATGAACTAAAAGAGCACCAACTGATTGATTTTTCGTTTCACGGGTTCACACAAAACTGGACCTATCCAGGACCAGACGGAGAATTGATCACGGTGCCAATCGCTCCCCGAATACGATGCAACGATGCCCATACCGAAAAGGTGCTGGCACTTGCCGGTCGTGGGATCACCCGTTTGCCAGAGCTTTCCTGCCGGGCGGAACTGGATGCCGGAACACTGGTGGCGATTTTACCCAATTTCCGCGCACCGTCGATCGGGGTCAACGTGATCTACGCCAGCCGTGACAACCTGCCCGCAAAGGCCCGTGCCATGATTGATTTTCTGGTCGAAAAGAGCGGCTGAGGTCGGATCCTTTAGGTGCTCCCATCCCAACCATTGGAGACAAGCGGCCTGTACACTCCCTCCGATCTGGGCACGTACAACAGTTTTCGGACCAAACAGTGCTACCTGTTTTCTCTTCACTGCATAGACAAGATAGCTGCGTCCAGCGCGGTATCCCATTCACTCTTGGTCAAGCCGGCTATTTGGTAGTTTCCGACGGCGACGCTGGGGATGATCACCTCTGCCTGAACGGTTTTGAGTCTTTCGAGCGTCTTGATCAACGTCTTCTTGTTTCCCCCGTGGTTTTCCATGACCAACGCCCTCCACTCGCCGTTATCCGGGTACAACGTGTCGCCGACAAAGAGGTATGTCTTGCCATGCGGTGAGGCGTACCGGTAGCAGATGTTGTTATCCGTATGCCCCGGCGTGTAGATCGCCTCTAACCCACCACTGAGTATTGCATGACCATTTGTTTCTATGCTCCGATCCAGCTTCTGACCTGTCGGGAAGTATTTCTGCGTTTCCGCATGTCCCACTAAAGGCGCGCCGAGAATGGATTTCGCATTGGCCAGCCCGTCGGTGATCTCATGATTGTGGCTGAGGTACAGGTGATCCACATTCCCAGATGTCTTTATGTCATGCAGCGTCGACGGTTCTTCGGCGACATAGATCAATTCTAGCCCTGCAGAATGCTGAATAAGATAGGCGTGGGACTTCAATGTCCCGAAGCGCAGTTCAAGCGGTGTTTGCCAAAGGTCCGGGAATAGCTGTTCCATCCTGCTACTCCTTCTGCCCGGCAATCAGGGCACGGCTGGCAAGAACTGCAACCCCGGCAACCAACCCGAAAGTCACGAACAGCCATACTGCGGAATTGGCTATGGTCGTCAGGTTCCTGGCGTCATTGAACCCGGTGAAGTTGCCGACCAGGCCAGCCGTAGCGGTGCCAAACGCGACTGCAAACATCTGAACTGTAGATAGGGCGGACGCGGCCATGTCCCTTTCGTTCTCATCCGTGAATTGCAGGATGAATGTATTGAGGTGAGGCCAGCCAGAGCCGATGCCGACACCCAGAACAATCAGGGCGACTGACAACAGCGACGTCATGGCTGGTCCCGCGTTTTCGAACATTGGTGTAGCAATGCCAAGCGCCACACACGCGATCATCATCAGGATTGGCCCGGCGAGGACCGCTTGTTGCATCTTTCGACCAGTAAAGCGTGCTGAATAAACCTCGGACGCTGCCCAGCCAATAGAGACCAAAGCCGCCGCGTAGCCTGCCATCAACGGGCTTAGCCCGTGCAACCGTTGCAGATAAAACGGCATGAAGAACTCGGCATTGATACAGAAGATTAAAAGCGCCATGACCGAAATAGCCAGAAAAAGCGGTGTTCCAGGTATGGTGGCACCGCGAGGGAACAGTCGTACGGTCTGAACCTGTTCACGGCGCATCAGAGTTAGCAAAAGCAAGACAGACACAAGCACAGCCGCGACCGCCCATGTGATTGATGGTGCGATACTGCCAAGGGAAACCGCCAAGACTGACCCTGCAAGTAATCCCAATTGCCCAAATGCAATCCGCTCGGTCGGCTTATGATCCTGTTGATTACGAGGAAGTAGCTTTAGGGTCAGTGCGACAAACAAGGCCGTGATAGGAAGCATGATTCCAAACCCCATGCGCCACATGCCAAGCTCGGCGAAGATGCCTCCAATAGCCGGACCAAACAGCATTGTGATCCCCCATGTTCCGGACAAGAGAGCCATCGCCCTGGACCACAGGCGTTCTGGATAGACGACGATAATCATCGAATAGCAGAGCGTGAACAGCATTCCGCCGCCCGCGCCCTGAATGACCCGGCCTGCCAATAAAACCGGCATGGTCCACGCCAGTGCAGCCAACAGGCTGCCAGTCGCAAAAACAAGTCCGGACAGCCCAAATCCAAGACGCACACCTGTGCGCCTCAACAAGTTGCCAGTAACCGCCGCACTGAGGATCGCCGCAAGTGTCGCGAGCGTCGCGTTCCAGGCATAAAGGCTATGCCCGCCAATCTCTGCCACGATGGATGGCAGCATCGTAGCAGAGAGGGTGATGTTCACCGCGTGGAGCGCGATGCCAGCCGCAAGGACGGCAGACGCTGCTGAGAACTCTCCCCTCAGGATTTCCTGCCATCCGGCCTCTGTTTTGTGTTCAACGGCTGTCGTCATGGTTCGCTCCGCGCTCAAAATCAGTATTCAGTCTTTTTGTACGTACGCGTGATCGGGGTTTTGCTCGGCCCATTCTTCGGCATCAAACCCCTCAACTGCAAAGGTGAAATTCGGAGGGATCACATCCGTTCTGAGGTGTTTGACGGCCTGATACTCTTCGGAATGCCAAAAACCCTGCAGCGCCTCCATCGAGGGGAACCGGAACAATGTGAACCGGGCGTCATCTTTCCATTCACCCTCGAAATGATCCATGAACTGCCCAGACTCGCCTGCGACAATCAACTCCCCGCCCCACTTTTCCATAATGGGGTGTGTGGCCTGACCGTAGGGATCAAGCGCGCCGTGCCCTTCCGGCATGAACGAACTGGCCACAAGGTAGGCTGGCTTCTGTTTCGACATTTCAATCTCCGTGTCTTTTTGCCCGATGTTTCGAGCCTGCCCTTGCGTTGCTACTTCCTCAACTTAAGTTGAGGTCAAGTGGTTGATGGCAGGAGTTGCAAGATGAAGCGTCGTGGCGGTCTAACGGTAGGCGAAGTGGCTGAACGCAGCGGTATCGCTGTGTCTGCGGTACATTTCTATGAGCGTAAAGGGCTGATCGCTTCGGTGCGTAATGATGCCAACCATCGCCGTTATTCCCCGACTGTTTTGCGAAAGATTGCCATTTTTCAGGTGGCGCAACGGGCGGGCATACCGCTTCGGGAGATTGCCAATGCAATGAATTTTCTACCACCCGAGGAAAAGGTGACGGTCAAACACTGGGAAAAACTTTCAACCC
This sequence comes from Ruegeria arenilitoris, assembly GCF_013032445.1. Classification (GTDB taxonomy): domain Bacteria; phylum Pseudomonadota; class Alphaproteobacteria; order Rhodobacterales; family Rhodobacteraceae; genus Ruegeria; species Ruegeria arenilitoris_F. The sequence continues at coordinate 119,074 of NZ_WQCA01000004.1, forward strand.
AGTGGACGGAAGATCTGGATGACCGTATCGCACGTTTGCGGCGGTTGAGAGACGGAATGGCTGGCTGTATCGGATGTGGTTGCTTGTCGATGGATACATGCAAGCTCGTCAATCCAGATGACAAAATCGGTGCTAACGGCCCCGGGCCGCGATACCTTGAGGAAGATGCGCCAGAGGTAGGAGTCTTTATTGGTACATAGTCAAAGTTGGTTTAGTTGAAGCGGTATCGACTGTTTTGTAATTGCCGACTTTTCTCTAAAAGCTCATATTTCTTGCGCGGAGAATTACTGCTTCGGAGAAGCTGCATTGCGGCGTGGCCTGTAGCTGTTAATGACTGCTTTGGGCCGTGGATAGCTCTCGGTGCATATGCTACAGGCGGAAACCTTGTGCCATGAAAACCAGAGTACATCCGTTTATTAGTCGAGATTTTGTGCCGCCTGAGACGGCAACTCTGCATAGGATGCGTTATAGAAATAAGTCAGCCATATTGACGACCCATCGAAGAGTATATCAGAAATCCCGCGCGAACGAGACCCTGCGCTCAGCGGATGAATGGCCCCATCAGTTGCAACGCGCAAGAGCTTCGCAGTCGGATGCTCTTCGTGACCCCGATATCCTCCGACAACAACTGTGTCGTCAATGATTTCAACGGATTCCAAGTTACCAAAGCCATTTGCAAGACTTGTAGCCGTATCCCCGTTGCCGGAATGCGGAACCCAATACAAAGCGCTGTCCCAGGCGTCGTCGCCGCTCCAGGACACCGCGTAAATTCCCGTCTCTGTGATTGCGAACCGGGCAAGCCCACTGATGTGCAGATCGCCGTTGTAAGGTTGAATTTGCCCGGTTTGGGTTGCGACCGAAAAAAACACGCCGCGCCCGAAATCACTCACGAGAAGGGTGCTCTCGTCGAGGGCTTCGATATCGTAGAGAAAGACGCCATCGTCATCGAGGGCCTGCCGCCAGTTTATTGTGCCATCCGGCGCGGTAGAAATGACTTCATTGCCATCCACGATGACAATCTGGTTGCCAGAACGCACCATTCCGGTCGGATTGCGCAGACCTTGCCCATCCGAGAGTTTGATTTCTTCAGTCTCGCCTTCGGGAGTAAGCTTGTAGAGCCCGCCATTTGCTGCGTTTGAGCCGAACTCTTCATCTGGCCCACCCGGTCCAATCGATACGGCATAGATATAGTTGCCCATTGGCAGTACAGCTTCGGTAAAGGGCGGCAGCTTCTGTTCGGCGACAACAGGGCAGGCCACGCTGCAAGCGACTAATAATGAAAGTACTTTCATCTCAAATAAATCTCCTGTGTGATTGTGCTTTGATGTTGCCGCTCGTTTCTCCGGCAATGATTGCTCTGGGGCAGCCGCAACGAATCAAGTGGTCTGCATCAAAGGCTTCACCCGAAGGCCAGAAAGTGCGGAGCCAGCGCATTGACGGTGGCGTCAATGATCAGCGGGTCTTCATAAAACTGAAGCTGGTTGGCGCCGTCGATCCAATGCAACGTCTTCTGCTCTGACGCGATATCTTCAAAAATGCGGCGGGGAATGTCGGGGCCGCTTGCAGCTCTGTCGCCATGGATCATCAATACTGGCAGACTCAGTTGAGGGGCTGTTTCGTCGATCCGCCAGCTCCAGATGCCGGCTTCGCTCATCGCTGTGATACGGTTCTCCCAACCCCCTTTGAAAGCCAGCCAAGGGGCCCTGTTGTCCCAGGGCAGGTACCAGTCTGCAATGGCTGTCGCTGTCAGAAGGGCATCCTCAGCGCCGACAATTGGAATGTAACTCGCTTCCCCTGTTTTTGCGAAATCGGCGGCGGCTTTGGTCGCGCGTTCCATACGCGCTTCCACTGCGGCATCGCTGCCAAGGTACATTCTGGCGGTTTCCGCGGTCAGATAATGACCCGCAACAACCCCGAGAGACGCCACGCGATCATCTAATACCGCTGTTTCAATCGCCCAGTTGACGCCCTGGCAGATCCCGAGAAGATGAAGCCGGTTTGCGTCGATGCCTTCCTGGTTTGCGAGAAAACCGAGGGCGGCCTGGCAGTCCTCAACCTTGGCTTCACCAGACTCGTAGCGCCGGGGTGTGCCTGAGCTTTCCCCGTGAAAGCGCGGGTCGAATATCAGAACTGCCAGCCCTCGCGATGCCAGACGGGTTGCATATTGCACGGGTGACTGTTCTTTCACGAATGCAACAGGCCCGATGATCACGACTGCCGGGTGAGGTCCTTCCGAAGCAGGTCTTAACAACTTTCCAACAAGGGTTTCCCCAGAGCTGGCAAAGGACACTGTTTCAATATCATATGAGCCAAGTGCCGATTGATCTACGTCACCGGATGCCTCCGCAGTGCTGGGCCGGGCGGCGAAAGCTCCGGTCATGGATGTTACAATCGCAATTGAATTGAACATGCGTCGTGTAATCACTGCTGCTGTCCTTTCGAATTCAGTTTGATGGCCCCCACACCCAAAAGTTCTTGGACAGAACGTCTGATCTGGGGTGCCCGGCTGGGCTTCACTTGTCAGTTAGCCCGCGATCGGCATAATTTGGATGACGCAAACAGCATGAAGAACATGCAAAAAATGAATGACGTCCTAACTTCTCTGGATGTGCGAACTCTGCGGTTCCTGCAGATCCTGCTTCGAACAAGTAGCGTGACACGCACTGCACTGCACTTGGGGATCAGCCAGCCCGCTGCCAGTCGAATCCTCGCCCGGGTACGGGATCTGATTGGAGATCCGGTGCTGATACGAACGCAGTCCGGATACCAATTGACGGATCATGCTCTGAACCTGAATGAATCAGTCGATGCCGCGCTGCTGGCAATAGCTGACGTCTTCAGGCCTTCCGCCTTTGATCCGGCACAGTCCAGCCATTGCTACCGCATCGCCTCGACAGATTACGGTGTCGCGGCTGTCCTGGGACCCATGATGGAAGTCTTTGCCGTTACCGCACCAGCACTAAGGTTCGATGTCTCGCCACTGGTGCCGCAAAGCTTTAGCGACTTGGAAAAAGGAGCAATTGATCTGCTGCTATACGCAGATTTGGACGCCAGGGACGATTTGCTCATTCAGAAACTATTTGATGAAACCTACGAAGTCCTTTTCCGACAAGGCCATCCACTTGTGGAACACGCAGCGCAAAAACGGGCCCTTACTCCGCAAGACGTGTCGCCTTACCGGTTAATCGAGTTCAGTTTTCCGGGCGCTACGGGTTTGAAACCGGATACGATCATGCGGCAAGAAGGAGATGGTTCGAATGCCGTATTCCAGCAGCCCTACTTCACCACACTGCCATTCTTGGTAGGGCAGACGGATGCGGTTGCAGCTGTCCCCAATCGGCTGGCAAAGCAAGTCCAGAAATTGACCTCTCTTTGTTCAGCGCCGTTTCGGCCGACTTGCGGTTTCCCTTATTACTTGGTTCGCCACGAGCGTAGCCGCTTCAATCCCGCGGTCAATTGGTTGAGGGAACAAGCATCGGAGATCACCAAGTCCGACTGATTAGCTGTTCGAGCTTTAATGATGGTTTAGGCGTGAGAACTTCGAAGCACGGAGAAGCCATCAAATCACCAGCCGCTATTGGGCCCTAACGAATCCACAATCCCGCTATGGCTGTTTTAGTTGGCTGAGCTACAACATCGATCGTTACTGTTACATCTCTGCTCAGAGCCGTGCTCCTGATCATCGTCTACTTTCCAGCTTTGCGATTGCAGCGAGCGCCAGCTTTCGGGACGCTGCATGGCTGCAGCAACTCGATTGACGGATGTCTCCTTCGGACCGTTAATTCAAAATTACGACTTGAACTAGCAAAGCTTCAGGCTAGTGGAAGCAATTTTAGTTGGCGAAAAGGTAAGTTAATTGGTCGAAAGGCAAAAAATCTCTGCATTTGACAGTTGGATTACTTGGCCGGAGTGAGAGGATTCGAACCTCCGACCCCGGCCTCCCGAAGACCGGTGCAGAGGGCCAAGTTATTGATTTTTTGGTCAAAGGAGCCCTGTTTTGCAGGCGTCATCTCCAATCAAACCAGCCAAGTTCAGGTCCGCCAGGTTCATTGAACCTAAGACCACTGTTTACATGGCCCGAAAATTATCTTGGTTTATGTTCAGTGCTAGTTTGATCTCTATCTTATTGCCCAGATCCAATCCACTTATGCACGGTGAAGGGACCTGCCATGGGTCAGGCCATTCACTTTTTCCAGGATAGCGTCTGCGTCAATGCAGTGGTGGCGATACAGATTGCCGATTGTTCCGGTCTGACCAAAATGCTCGACGCCCATGGGGATCGTCTGATGTCCAAGCACTGCCCCAAGCCAGGAGAGAGTCGCGGGATGTCCATCGATGACGGTGACCAGCTTGCAGTGTGGCGGAAGGTCGAACATCAGGGTTTCGATGTGGGAGCGTGCCGCTTGGTTGCCGCGGGAACGCGCTCGTTGAGCGGCGGTCCATCCGGCATTCAGGCGATCTGCAGATGTCACGGCCAATACACCTATGTCGCGACGGCCTTCACCAATCATACCGGCGGCCTTGATTGCCTCCGGCGCGACTGCTCCTTGATAGGCGATTACAACTTCGCAATTGGCCCCCGGTTTTCGTAGCCAATAGGCCCCATCGATGGCACCTTGGCGGAACTCGTCGTCGACACGCTTTCCAGGCTGTTCAATCGGGTTGGTGGTCAGACGCAGGTAGACGGACCCTCCGGTTTCATCGCGCAGCCATGTGCGCTCGTCGGGCTGCCCTTCGCCATCTCGCTGCAGGTAGTCGAAGGCCCATTCCATAATCACCGCCAGCTCATCGGCAAATGCGGGTTCAAAAGCGGCCAACCCATCTTGGCTCATCCCGATGAGAGGTGTTCCAACGGACTGGTGTGCTCCACCTTCTGGTGCGAGTGTGACGCCGGAAGGTGTGCCAACCAGCATGAAACGCGCGTCCTGATAGCAGGCGTAATTTAAGGCATCTAGGCCGCGGCTCACGAATGGATCATAGACGGTGCCAATTGGGATCAGCCTCTTACCGAACAGTGAATACGACAGACCCGCCGCTCCCAGAAGCAACATGAGATTCATTTCGGCGATACCAAGTTCGATATGCTGCCCTTCCGGTGTGAATTCCCATTTCGCCGTCGAAGGGATCCGGTGTTCTATGAAGGCGTCGGCTTGCTCGGATCGGGCGAACAGTTTACGCCGGTTCACCCAAGGACCGAGGCTTGTTGTGCCTGTCACATCTGGGGAGGTCGTCACTATGCGTTCGGCCAATGGGCTGTCGCCTTTTGACAGATCGTCAAGAATCTTGCCAAACGCCATCTGTGTCGAGATTTCGCGACTGGTGTCGATCCCGATTGGAGGCACATCCAACTTGTCATCAATATGGCGGCGCGGACCTTTGGCAAAGAAAGGTGTATTTGCAAGGAAGTCCTTGAGCTTGTCTGGTTTCCGCACTGTCGCTAGCGGTTCCCATTCTTCGCCCTTCGGCACTCCCATATGCGACTGCCACGCGGCAAACTGGTTATTATTCATCAGCCCGCCGTGATTGTCCTTGTGGCCTGCAATGGGTGTGCCCCATCCTTTGACGGTGTAGGCCAAGAAGCATGTCGGGCGATCATGATCGATGGCGGCAAATGTCTGGGCCATGGTCTCGACGCAGTTGCCGCCGAGGTTCTCCATAAGGGCTGCAAGCTCTGCATCCGTCCGCCTTTCAATCAAGGCAGTCACATCCCCCTGATCCCCCAGATCGTCCATGAGACGCTGTCGCCAATTCGCACCACCCATAAAAGTCAACGCCGAGTAGTCCTGGTTGGGGCAAGCGTCGATCCAATCACGCAATCGGTTGCCGCCGGGCTCTTCAAAGGCCGCGCGTTGAAGAACTCCGTATTTTACGCGCACGACATCCCAACTGAATGCATCGAAGATTTTTTCGATCCGTTCGAACAGTCCTTCCCGGACGATACCGTCCAGCGACTGTCGGTTGTAATCGATGATCCACCACGTGTTTCGTAGGTCGTTTTTCCAGCCTTCCTGCAACGCCTCATAGACGTTGCCTTCGTCCAGTTCGGCATCGCCAACAAGTGCCACCATACGCCCCATCGGGGCGTCTGAACCCCAGCTTTTGGCCTTGATGTAGTCCTGAATGATCGAGGCAAACGAGGTGATCGCGACACCTAAACCTACAGACCCGGTCGAGAAATCAACATCGTCTATGTCCTTGGTCCGGCTGGGATAACTTTGCACACCGCCAAATCCGCGGAAATTCTCCATCTTTTCGCGGGTCTGATTACCCATGAGATACTGCATCGCATGAAACACCGGCGACGCATGCGGTTTTACTGCAACCCGGTCCTCAGGGCGTAAGGCTGAGAAGTAGAGCGCGGTCATGATCGATACCATCGAAGCAGACGAAGCCTGATGGCCACCAATCTTGATCCCATCCACCTTTGGTCGGACATGGTTGGCATGGTGGATCATCCAATGAGACAACCACAGCAGGCGCTGTTCGACGATCTTTAGTTGGGTGGGATCAATGTGCATGGTGGTCTCCGGGTTTAGGCGGCGCTGCGAGCAGGGTAGGGCAAAGCCTGCTCTAGGTCTGCAAGGATATCTTCCACATCCTCTAGCCCGACAGACAGACGGATCAGGCCATCGCTTATCCCATGCTCGGCCCGCTCTTCCGGGGTATACGTCGAATGAGTCATGGATGCGGGGTGCTGGATCAGGGTTTCCGCGTCGCCCAAGGACACCGCACGCTGGATCATGTTCAGGCGGTTCATGAACCCAATCCCGCCGGACAGGCCGGACTTGATTTCAAACGCTATCATAGCGCCGGGTTGGGACATCTGGCGCTGCGCGACATCATGCTGGGTGAAACTCTCAAGACCGGGAAAATAAACTTCGCCGACAGCGGGATGTGCTTCAAGGAAATCTGCGACGACCTTGGCGGACGCACAGTGGCGATCCAAACGCAGGTTCAGTGTCTTCAGACCACGCAGGATCAGCATCGCGTTGAAAGGGGCCATTACCGCGCCGGTCATGTCCTTCATCCCAACAAGGCGGATCTCAGCAATCTGTTCGGCGGACCCGACAACCAGACCGGCAACCACATCGCCATGCCCACCGAGGTATTTGGTGGCGGAGTGCAGAACGATATCTGCCCCGTGCTCGATCGGGCGTGTCAGATACGGGCTGGCATACGTATTGTCGACGACGACCGTTGCACCGACCGAGTGCGCAATTTCGGAGCTGGCGGCGATGTCCACCAAGCGCATGTTCGGATTAGCCGGAGTTTCGAAATAGACAACGCGGGTTTTGTCGGAAACGGCTGCTTTCAGGTTCTCAGGGTCTGTCATGTCGACATGTGTGATCGTGACCCCCCATTTCGCCAAACCATGACGCATAAAGGCGAAGGTGCAGCCATAGAGCGTTTTGTCCACGATGACTTCGTCACCTGGCGACAGCAGGGTCCAAAGCACTGCCGTGATCGCCCCCATGCCGCTTGAGAGAGCTAGCCCGGCCTCGGCCCCCTCAAGCGCGGCAATGCGTTGCTCAAGAAGGTCGCATGTGGGGTTTGAAATACGGCTGTAGATATGACCCTCACGCTCGCCCGCGAACATCTCTCCACCAGCCTCTGCGGTTTCGAAGGTAAACGTGGACGTCAAATGTAGCGGTGGTGTCAGAGCGCCGTCATTTTCCAGAGGGTTATAAGCATAGTGAATGGCGCGGGTGGCAAATCCGGTTGAACGAGTCATTGCAAGCTCCTGATTCATGTTGAAGCCAGTTTGCGCCTTTACTTTGGGCTAATGGTTGCGAAATATACCAACACGAGTGAAAAAATTGGCATATTCTGCTAAGCAAGAGGAATAAATGGACGCTAAGGATAGGCAGATCATTCGAGCGCTACAGCGGGACGGGCGCATAACGAACCAGGATCTTGCCGACGAGGTGAACCTATCTCCCTCACCGTGTTTGCGCCGGGTCAAGAACCTAGAAGCCAACGGAGTGATAAAGGGATACAGCGCCGACGTTGACGCTGCCGCGTATGGGATGGCCATTACCGTCTTCGTGCGTATCAGGTTGGAGCGACACAATGAAACCGACGTTCAGAACTTCGAAAAACGCGTTCGGATGATCGATGAAGTTCTTGAATGCCACGTGCTTACAGGGGCAATGGATTATCAATTGCGGGTTTTGGTATCGGATCTCGAAGCCTACGAGGAATTTATTCGTCACCGAATTCATCCGATCGGCGGGATTGCCTCGATCGATACCAGCTTTGTCTATGGAACGGTAAAAAAGACCGCTGTTTTTCCGCCCGGATAGATGGACCCAATTAGAATGAGTTGTTGCCAATCGGCTAAACATTTTAGTTGATTGATTTTCCCCTCCGCAATTTCCCATTCTTACCGTCGCTATATCAAAGACATGCAGCGAGTGCTGGATCACTTCTGAGAGGGTAGCGATGACAAATAAACCGTATGGAGACACCCGGATGGCGAAGTATGTCGAACGGAGGGTGCTCGAACTGAAACCTACCAAGAGCCAAGCCGAGATCGCGGCGCAGGTGGGATACGTCAGCCCGAACATGATCACGATGATCAAGCAGGGTAGTTCCAAGGTTGCATTAGATCGCGTCCCGGCTTTAGCGAAAGCTTTAGAATGCGACGCCGCCTACCTTATGCGCCTCGCAATTGAGCAGTCGGTCGGCCTGACCGCAGCCGAGGCAGTTGTCGAGGTGTTCGGAGAACCCGTCACGTCGAATGAACTTGGCTGGCTGAAAGCAATTCGCAAGGCTTCTAATAGCACAGATCCTCGGCTGACCAGTCGGTCAGAGACGGCGATCAAGACCATCTTCGGAAGGTAGGTGCCATGTATGACCGGCAAGATGATCTGACATTGAATGAGCGCGCCTGGTTGCGTTTCCTCTGCGACGTAAGCAACGGAAGCGATCCTGAGCCTACGTTGCGGTGGGTGCAGCTTCTACGTCACCTCTGCGTAGCTCGCAGAGCTATGAAGTAGTCGGCACCGGTCCTGCGGTGAGGAATGGCTGGTTCGTCCTACCTCGCCGGATCCCGCGACAACGTCAAAAGGTTGCTCAAGGTTGACAAAGGTTTACATCGCGATGGCCGGGATCGGCGGAATGTAAACCTTTCACCCCTCAAAACAGCCGATTTCGGGCCAAAAGGGTTACACTAAGCTTACATTAACTTGACAGATCCGGACCGAAATCAGGTTTTTACAACCAAAATGTAAACCTTTGAACCAGAGAAACCCAACAAAACATGGCCTTCTGAAGACAACGCATCCCAACACAGGCCAGAAAAGCGCCCACAGCGACGAAACACAGGCCAGCTAACACTAGGCACACAAACAAACACGGACGCAACTCTGGCCAGAGCACAGCGCTCCTGAGAGAGAACCACATAGAGAGCAAACACAGAGGTCTAAGCCAGACAGTAATTCGAACTACTCCGGAGAGAAGAAACCGACGATTGCTAATAGCTGGGGAATAGTCGTGAATAGTGAGCTGCACCGCATAGAGGCTGACTGTGACTAGATATGCAAAGTAGTGCTAGGTCCGTCCTAAAAGCTGGTTGTCTAATAAAGAGACTGGTGATGGGGAGATTGTAGGGAGGAGCTCTCAAAATCGAAAACTGTTCCCGAGCTATAGTTCACAGGTGTGGTGGATGCTCCCCAAACAGAACTGAACTGGATCAGCTCAAAATGAAAGAATGTGGATTTGGGCATGTCTTAGACCCGATCTATCGCGTAACACGTCAAAAGCAGATTTTTCGAAGGGTGATAACTTGGACAAACTGTCAGTCATGCGAGCTTTTCGCCGTATCGTTGAACGCGGTAGCTTTGCCCGTGCGGCGGAAGACCTTGGTGTTTCTCCTGCGCTTCTCAGCAGAGAAATCAAGCTTCTTGAAGAAAGTCTGGGAACCGTTCTCCTCACCAGAACGACACGTTCCATGTCACTGACTGACACCGGCAGCCTTTATTACCAGGATTCAATTGGAATCCTCGATGCGGTTGAAAAAACGGAACAAACCATTAGGGAAGGCTCAAAAGCAGTGCGTGGTCACCTTCGGGTGAATGCCTCAAGTTCCTTCGGCCAAACCGTTATCGCGCCGATGCTGCCTGGGTTTTTGGAAGCCTATCCCGATCTGCGATTTACTCTTTCGATGGACGACAAGGTGATCGATATGGTCGAGGGTGGGTTCGATCTATCGATACGTATCCGTGCTGCCATGCCGGACTCGGCACTTGTTGCCCGACGGATCGGCGTGATGCGGCAAAGAATATTTGCGTCTCCTGACTATTTGGAGCGATGCGGGACGCCGACCCAGCCGGCGGATTTGAAAAACCACGCAATCATCGGCTTTTTGCTTGCTGATCATTTGACAAGCTGGAAGCTCTCGGCCGCCAACGGTGTCATAGCATTAGAGCTTGATCCGCGCGTGCGGGTCGGCAACAGCCTCGTTTTGCGGGATCTGCTGATAGCGGGGCAAGGTATCGGAACCCTGCCGGAGTTCGTTTCCGATGCTCCTGAAGCTAGCGGAACCTTGGTGAGAGTTCTTCCTGACTACGAACTGCCCGCGCCAGAAGTATTCGCCGTTACAGCATCTCGCTTGGGAATGGATGCAAAGGTCACAGCCTTTCTTGATCATCTGCATCAGGCTCTCAGGTCCTGACATTATTCAATCCAGGTAAAGAGTGAAGTCAGAAGCCAGCACTTAATTGGCGGCGGAACAAGCCTCATCCTCTCAGGGAACAAGTCACAGCCCTGAGAGGTATCCTATGTCACGTATTCTCGTTCTCTACTATTCAAGCTATGGCCACATCCGCACATTGGCCTATGCCGAAGCTGAAGGCGCCAGAAGTGTTCCCGGCATCGAAGTTGACGTTCGGCGTGTTCCCGAAACCGTCCCTGAGGAAGTCCGCAAGCAGGCCGGCTATGTCGTCGATGATACGCCTATAGCCTTGCCGGCAGATCTGGAAAACTATGGTGCAATAATTTTAGGAACGCCGACCCGATTTGGCATGATGGCCGGCCAAATGAAGTCGTTCCTGGATCAGGCTGGCGGGCTTTGGGCCAGGAATGCTCTGGTTGGTAAAGTCGGGGCGGTCTTTGCATCTACGGGGTCGCAACATGGCGGGCACGAGGCGACCCTTCTGACAACGCAAGTCCCTCTTCAACACTTTGGGATGCTGATTGCTGGAATGCCCTACACATTTGCTGGCCAGACTACATCAGAAGAAATTATTGGCGGTGCACCATATGGTGCGGGAACGATCGCCGGTGCTGATGGTTCCCGCACGCCTACCGAAACTGACCTAGCCGGAGCGCGGTTCCAGGGTGTTCATGTTGCAAGGATTACAGCGTGCCTCGCTGGATCAAACCTGCAAGCGGAAGCAGCGTAACCCGCGCGCCTCTGACGTCTCACTCAAATTCTCAAACGCCTCAGCCGGGAGACATACAATGTCACGCCTAACCGATATTCTTCTTACATCACTCGCCCCAGCGGTATGGGGAAGCACTTATCTGGTAACTACGGAAGCGCTCCCGGCTGGCTATCCGATTACCCTGGCAGCGTTGCGAGCTCTGCCAGCTGGCTTGTTGTTGCTTGCAGTGACGCGCTGTGTTCCACCACGCGAATGGCTCGGTCGAACTTTCGTCTTAGGCAGCCTCAATTTCGCTCTGTTCTGGGTGCTTCTCTTCGTTGCTGCGTATAGGTTACCTGGTGGTGTGGCCGCTACCCTAGGATCGTTGCAAGCTATGATCGTGATTTTGATGGCGTGGGGATGGCTGGGAACCCCAATCCGACTTGGTGCACTTGGCGCCGCCGCGACTGGCGTAATGGGTGTGTCTCTGCTGCTGATCGGACCAGAAGCACAACTTGATTGGATCGGGATAGCAGCGGGTTTGGGAGGAGCCGCGTCAATGGCTGCTGGCACGGTTCTCAGCAGGAAATGGCAACCTCCGGTCTCGGCGCTGAGTTTCACAGCGTGGCAATTAACAGCCGGTGGTTTGATACTGGTGCCAGTCGCACTGTTCCTTGAGCCGCCTCTACCTGCGCTCAGCGCGACAAATGTCGCCGGCCTTATTTGGCTTGGGTTGATTGGTGCCGCAGCAACCTATGCTCTTTGGTTTCGTGGCATAGCACGCCTGGACCCCAGTGCAGTCTCGATGCTCGGCATGATGAGTCCTGTTACAGCTGTCGTGCTCGGCTGGGTATACTTGGGACAAACGCTTAGCCTCACTCAGTCTATAGGAGCAGTCATAGTTATTGGCTCTGTTGTGGTCGGCCAGAGCGTGAGTCGAAGGGACAATTCGAGTTTGAAAAAATGGAGACCAGCAACAGCTGGATCTGTTTGATGGGTTTGAGTCGCAAACAATGGGCCCGATCACGCAAGTGGGCGAGGAATGGCTCAGCGCCTGGCTCAAGCCCGTTTACTAGATCCCTACAATACCGAAGTCCTAGGTTTCCCCACGCATGATTAAGGGGATGGTTTCTGGCGCCGCAGCATCCGGGTGTCCCAAACCTCCCCTAACTACAGGGACACTCTCAGAGAGCAAACCAAGCGCTGAGCGGGTTGAGAGGTATATAATAGGCAAGGTAAGTCGAGTTTCTATAGCTCAGCATCCAGCTGTAGAATATTGCCAAGGAACACCTTCGAAATACGAATTCGAAGTAGGGGGATGTCAGTGGATTTCTGTCACTGACTTAGCTTTGGATGACTTAGAATACAGTTCTGGAACTGGACTGATTTCAGGATAGACTCGGAGCCTTTTCATCACCGCCAAACAGTAAGTGCTCCCGATGCCAACATCTCGTAAAAGATGCAACAGAACCTACACCAGGGGGCTTCTTTTGGACTTTGGGGGCGCTCTAAATGTCAGCTGCCAAGTTGGCGCTCTTCAGTTATTCTTATGAATTCAAAACATTGACCTTAGATTGCTCGTAGTGCTTTATCGCGGCAATCAATGGGAGACCTCATAATGTTTGACAGTTTCAAGTGCTTGGCAGCCGGTCTGGCGGCCGGCGTTATGTTGGCGGCGCCTACCTGGGCCGAAACGCGCGTAACCTACAAGTCCGCAAAGGCAGGAACGTCTTACTACCAGATGGGTGTTCAGATTGCGGAAGCCATGAAATCTGGGTCGGACGGAGAGATCATTGTTACCGTCGAAGAAGGCCAAGGTTCGGTTCAGAACGTAATGGAGGTGCGCGCTCGAGGCGGTGACTACGTCTTCACAACACCTCCGGTTCTCGTCAATCTGGCCCAAGGTGGCAAGGCCATGTTCGAAGGTAAGGGAGACCCGTCCTTTGATGAAATTCGCGCCCTCTTTCCGATCCCGTCTCTGACAATGCATTTTGTTGTTTCAGCAGACAGCGGGATCAACAGCTTCGAGGATATGGAGGGTAAATCCATCCTTCTTGGAAAGGGCAGTTTTGGAGCACGCGAAGGCGAAAAATATCTCAAGCTCTTTGGGCTTGAAGGCAAAGTGGACATTGCCGATGCCGAACTTTCCAACGCCGTCGCCGCCCTGAAGAATGGTCAGATCGACGGCTTCGTAACAGCTGGTTCATGGCCCGCTCCGAATGTGGTCGAAGCAGCTGCCTCAGCAGGTGTAAACGTGCTGTCCCTGAACGATGAACAGGTTGCGCAGACCAAGCGAGCGCGCCTTGTGATCCCCGCAGGCACCTATGCTGGCCAGGATGAGGACATCGTGACGACCTCGCTGCCGGTAGTGGCCTACACCACCACCAAGATGGACGATGAAGCCGCCTATCAACTCACCAAAACCTTCTGGGAAAGCAAGGCAGCCATGGCAGATGCTGCAGCCTGGTGGGGCGGAGTGGATGCCGGGTTGATGGAGAACATTTCCGGCAAGATGCATCCCGGTGCAATCCGCTACTACGAAGAAGCGGGCATTGCGCTGACCGACGACCAAATGTAAGCGAACAAACAGAAAAATAACAAAGAGGCCGGGTCTAATATGGCCCGGCCTTTCTGTCGGGAAGGAAACATCGTGAGCGGATTGACCGATCTTCCGGCGAAACCGGTTGTGCGAGCGTCGTGGATTGCGTTGGCCTTGGTGTTGGTGGCTTTCCACATAGGGCTCGTTTTTCTGGGCCTGGTTCCTAACCTGGTGAGCCGTCCGTTGCACCTGGCGCTTATTCTGCCCTGGGTGTTCCTGTTCGGCGTCACCAATCGTAGGTTATTGGTATCTGGTGCAGTGCTCTGTGCAATCGGAGTTACCTCAGCCGTGTGGGTGGCCTGGAACCACGTTATGCTCGGAGATCAGTATGGCTTTCTGGAAAGCCGTTTCCAGGTAGTGGTTGGGTTTGCCTTGTTGGCCGTGGTCATTGAAGCAGCGCGCCGCGCCATCGGCTGGCCCCTGCCGACAGTCGCTACTTTAGCCCTTGTTTATGCCTTCTTTGGTCAACACATACCCGGAGAGTTCGGCCACTCTGGAATACCGTTGCGCTCTTTTCTGGGGTCGATGACTATCGCTGAGGGCGGTATCTGGGGCAGCCTCACTGCAGTTTCCGTCGGCGTAGTGTCGATATTCGTGATCTTCGGTGCAGTGCTGAACGCTGGCGAGGCTGGGCAAGGTTTCATGAACGTGGCCGCTGCTGCCGCCGGACGCCTCAAGGGTGGAGCGGCAAAGGTGTCGGTTCTCTCATCCGCGCTGTTCGGATCCATTTCTGGTTCGGCGAGCGCCAATGTCGCCTCGACGGGAGCCATCACTCTGCCTGCGATGATGCGTTTGGGATATCCCAAACGATTGGCGGCGGGCGTTGAAGCCGTGGCGAGCTCAGGCGGGCAAATCATGCCGCCACTGATGGGGGCTGGCGCTTTTGTCATGGTGGAACTCACAGGGGTTCCCTACACACAGATCATGGGGGCCGCACTACTTCCCGCCATCCTCTACTTTGTGGCAATTTGGGTCGGCATCAATGCCTATGCAACCAGGTTCGAACTCAAGGGGCTGGACCCGTCGCAACGTCCCCAAACACGGGATGTTGTGGTAACGTCGCTGTTTTTTCTGGTGCCGTTTACCGTGCTGATGCTGGGCATGTTTGGTGCAGGATATACTCCGCAATACGCAGCCTGCCTTGCCATTCTTGCAGGTGCGTTGTTGTTGGCAATCGACGGGCGCTTGCAGTTCAGCGCAACCAAGACTGCAAGCCGCGTTACCGAAGCCCTGGTTACTGCTGCGCGACAAGTGTCGATGATCGCTGCAATTATCTTTTGCGCTTCGATCATTATCGGCGTTCTGGGGGCAACCGGGTTGGGCGTAAAGATTACGTCTGTAATTCTTGAGGGATCCGGTGGAGTGTTGTGGGCATCTTTGTTGCTGACAGCAATTGCATGTCTGATCCTGGGGATGGAAGTGCCAACGACTGCAGCATATGTGATCTGCGTGTCGGTCGCTGGTCCGGCCCTGATGCAGCTTGGCCTTGAACCGCTTCAGGCCCATCTCTTCGTCTTCTGGTTTGCTCTACTATCTACTATCACTCCGCCAGTATGCGGAGCGGTCTTCATCGCTTCGGGCATGGCTGGCGAAAACTGGATCAAGGTCGCCGTAACAGCGATGGCCTTGGGTGTAGGCTTATATTTTATCCCGGTCGGAATGATAACGAGGCCGCAATTGATCCGGTTGCCGTCGGATCCAACGGGTGCGCTGACAGCGTTTTTTGCCTTGGCCTTTGGACTAGGTGCGCTTTCTTTTGCCCTTATCGGGCGAGTCAGTTTGCTGTTCAGGGCCGCATTGGCACTCTGCGGAGTAGCCATGATTTTAGGACCAGTGCTGATTTGAACTTACTATCAGGAACAATGCATGGTCGCTCACAGTCAAACCTCGCCCAACTTACTCAGCGGAAGTTCATCGATTTTTGGGCAATGCATCTGGCTTTTTTGAGGACTTTAGCGATGAGCGAAGTGCCGACGCCAACTCCAACTAGTTGTGAGTAAAGATCTTCTACTTAGGCAAAGGCAGCCGGCTTCCATCGGACAACATAACCTCGTTCATCGGAACATCCCAGGGCATCGGGAAGATTGTCTTGATCAAGCAATTCACAAAACCGACGCCGACTGCGTGCGGTCGGGGCTGCGATGCAGCCAGGGTTATGGACTGGAAGATATGAAGGGCTAATTCGGCAGTTGGTGGATGCCCGTAGTGAACGAACTGAGCACATCTATCGAACGAAACGTTGCGGATATCGTTGCGGCCATTCCTCTAAAAACAGCAAAGGCGCCCTTGGGCGCCTTGTTTTATTGGTCGGAGTGAGAGGATTCGAACCTCCGACCCCTGCCTCCCGAAGACAGTGCTCTACCAGGCTGAGCTACACTCCGACCGTGGCGGGTGATCTATACCCGGGGATTTGGATGTGCAAGAGGGATTTTGAAGCCGTTTGTTGGAATCCCAGACAGGCAACCGTCGATAAGTTCCCGTCAGGGCAGGGGAGCGGTTTGGTACAGCCGGATTTTCGTGCCGCCATGATCCACTACGGGCCCCGGCGCCAGCAAAGGCAGGCGGGTGGCACGGGCGAGCGACTGATTGCTGGTCACGATACCTGCGCGCCAGCCGCTGAACCGGGTCATCAGCACTTTGCCCAGGCTGCCATACAAAGAGCGCAGGCGCTTTTCGTCTCCGATTCTGGCACCATAGGGCGGGTTGACGATGATCAGACCTGCTGGACCAACCGGAGCTTTGATGTCACTGACCGATTTGCACTGAAATCGGGTAAGTGCGGCTACTCCGGCGCGGTCGGCGTTGGTGGTTGCAGCGTCCACAGCACCAGTATTCCGATCGGACCCGTAGAAAACCATGTCCGTTTCTGACCGCGGATCGCTTTGTTGCATCGCAGCCCACGCTTCTGCATCGAAACCTTGCAGGTCCTCGAAGGAAAAATGACGGGACCGGCCGGGGTTTAGACCTTGAGCAATCTCAGCCGCTTCGATGACAAATGTCCCCGAACCGCACATCGGGTCCAGAACGGGTTCTGACCCGTCGAAGCCGCATTCACGCAGGAACATCGCCGCCATCGTTTCGCGCATCGGCGCCTTGGCCACCGCGGGTTTATGTCCACGTTTGTGCAGCGGCTCGCCCGAGGTGTCGACAGACAAAGTACAGATGTCCTTTTCGATACGCAGCAAAACGCGCAGGCCCGCGTCAGATGAAATCGTTGCACCCAGCGTTTCCGAGATCGCCCGCTCGATTCTCTGACGGGCGGCACCTGCGTGATAGATACGTGACTTGCGGCTGGTAGCCTCGACCTTGACTGGAACGTCGGGGCGCAGGACATCGGACCATGGAAACTTGCGCGCTCGTTTATCGAGCTGCGCCAAGTGGACGGCCGGAAAGCTGCCCAACCGAACCAAAACCTTGTTTGCCCCGCGCAGACACAGGTTTGCGCGCCAGACCTCGGGCCAGTCACCACGGCAACTGACGCCGCCGGGCACGATTTTGGCAGCACCGAATCCCTTTTCGACTGTTTCGGCGTGCAAAGGCGCCTCAAGCCCCGGGGTGGCTACCAGAAAAATCTCAAAATCGGTCGTTTGTTCCATTGGATGTGCTTACACTGGAAGCATTCCGGGTGCGACACGCAATTTGAGCTGCGACAAAACGTATGTCTTTAAAAGAAAGTGACATCCTAAGTTTAGTTTTTGCGGTAACAGGTTTGCTTTTAGCATCATCCCCGCGTAAAGGGGCCACAATCAGAATTACGCCCGCGGAATTCGGACGCATTTCGACGCTTTTGCGACGACTGTTTGAAAATCCCGCGTTATTGTCCGATCCTGAAAAGGTGTCGGCATGGCTGGCGCAGGTAATGAGGCTTGGAAGACAGTAGCGACATGCAAACTTTCAAACTGAAAAAAGGGTTGGAGTTACCGGTGCAGGGCGCACCGGAACAAACCATCCATCCGGGACCAGAATTCAAAACCGTAGGAGTGTTGGGGGGCGATTACCTTGGCCTGAAACCGCGTATGCTGGTTCAGGAAGGTGATGCGGTTCAGCGCGGTACGCCGCTGTTCTGCCACAAGGACGTTCCCGAGGCGATGATGGTTGCTCCGCTCAGCGGTAAGGTCGTTGCAATCAATCGCGGTGCCCGCCGAGTGCTGCAGAGCGTTGTGATCGAGGTTTCGGACCCGAACGATACGGGTGTTGATTTCTCGGGCGTCGGCAACGGTGACAGCGCTGAAGGTGTGGCCGAGAAACTATGCGCAGCAGGCCTGTGGACGGCTTTCCGTACGCGTCCCTATTCGAGAATGCCGGCGCCGGGCAGCAAGCCGGCTGCGATTTTCGTCACCGCGATGGATAGTGAGCCGCTGGCCGCCGACACAGCCGTGATCATTGCTGATGCAGGTGAGGCCTTTGCCGCGGGCTTAGGTGTGATATCCAAGCTGACCGAGGGCAAAACCTACCTGTGCCATAAGGACGGCGATACCATTCCGGGCGCGAATGTGGCAGGTGTTGAGGCTGCGGCCTTCTCGGGCCCGCACCCTGCAGGTCTGGCAGGCACGCACATTCACTTTCTTGAACCGCTGGCAGGCGACAAGCAGGTCTGGACCATTGGCTATCAGGACGTGATCGCCATTGGCCGGCTGTTCCAAACCGGGCATCTGGACCCCAACGTTGTGATTGCCCTCAGCGGTCCCGGTGCGCGGCAACCGCGTCTGATCCGTACCGTGATGGGCGCTTCGACAGATGATCTGACACGCGATGAGGTTGACGTGGACGGCACCGCCCGGATCATCTCAGGCTCGATCCTGTCCGGAACGCAGGCCGACGGCCCGACCGCCTATCTGGGGCGTTTCGCTCGGCAAATTTCGATCATTCGTGAAGATCATGACCAGCACACTATGGGTTGGATTCTTCCGATGCCGTCGAAATTTGCGATCCAGCCTGTGCTGGGTTCGGCGTTCGCACGCAAGCTCTACAAACTGACCAGCAACCTGAACGGTGGCCGTCGTGCCATGGTGCCGACGGGAACGTTCGAAGAGCTGATGCCGCAGGACTACCTGCCCACACAGCTGCTGCGCGCATTGCTGGTCATGGACACCGACACCGCTCAGGCACTGGGTGCACTGGAGCTGGACGAAGAGGACCTGGGCCTTGTCGGCTTTGCCTGTCCGGCGAAATATGAATACGGGCTGGCGCTGCGCGACTGCCTGACCAAGATTGAAAAGGAGGGCTAATCCGAATGGGTTTGCGCAGCTTCTTTGACCGGATCGAGCCGAACTTTACCAAGGGCGGCAAGTACGAGAAACTTTTCCCCATCTACGAGATGGTCGAAAGCTTCATCTACACTCCGAAAACCGTAACCACCGTCGCCCCCCATGCGCGGTCCTATGTGGATATGAAGCGGATCATGACTTACGTCGTGATCGCGACGATCCCCTGTATCCTGTGGGGGATGTGGAATACCGGCTATCAGGCCAATTCCGCGATCGCGGCCTTGGGCCCAGATGCCGCCACCGGCTGGCGGATTGCCCTTTTGCAGATGTTCGGCATTTCGCTGGACCCGTCCAGCATCTTTGCAAATGTCATGCACGGGCTGCTCTACTTCCTGCCGATCTATATCGTGACTCTGGTCGCAGGTGGTATTTTCGAGGTCATCTTCGCCACCGTTCGCGGCCACGAGGTAAACGAGGGTTTTCTCGTAACATCAATGCTTTACACGCTGATCATGCCTGCAAGCACGCCCTTGTGGCAGGTGGCCTTGGGCATCATCTTCGGCGTCGTAATCGGCAAAGAGGTGTTTGGCGGCACCGGCAAAAACTTCCTCAACCCCGCGCTGGTTGGCCGCGCGTTCCTATACTTTGCTTATCCGGCTCAAATGTCGGGTGACGCGGTCTGGACACCGGTTGACGGGTTTTCTGGCGCAACAGCTCTGGCGGTTTCCGCAGCCGACGGGATGCAGGCGCTGGCCGCCGAGGGTATCACATGGTGGAGCGCCTTTTACGGCACCATTCAGGGCAGCTTTGGTGAGACTTCGACGCTGGCCTGCATGATCGGTCTGACCTTCCTGCTGGTGACCAAGATTGCCAACTATCGCTTAATCGTAGGCTGTCTGGCCGGTACAATCGTATTCACCTGGCTGCTGAATCTCATCGGGTCGAACACCAATCCGATGTTCGCGATGCCCTGGTACTGGCACATCGTGCTGGGTGGCTATGCGTTTGGTCTGGCCTTCATGGTCACGGAACCGGTGTCGGCAAGCCACACCAATCTGGGTCGCTATATCTATGGTGCGCTGATCGGTGTCATGGTCGTGCTGATCCGCGTCCTCAACCCGGCGTTCCCAGAAGGCATGATGCTAGCCATTCTGTTCGGCAACGTCTTTGCACCGCTGATCGACTACTTCGTCGTTCAGGCCAACATCAAACGGAGGGCGCGTCGCCATGTCTGATACGCAATCCCAAGAACCAAAAGGCGCGATCGCCAAGTTTCTGGCGGCCTCGCCGGATTCGGTTGGCAAGACAGTCTTCATCGCCGTGGCCGTCTGCCTTGTCGCGTCGATGGTCGTGTCTGCTGCTGCGGTCAGTCTGCGCCCGGTGCAGGAAGCCAACGCTCTGAAAGACAGGCAGGTGAACGTTCTGCAGGTGGCGGGTGTCTATGAACCCGGCATTAACGTATCCGAGGCCTTCGCCGCGTTCGAGCCGCATGTGCTGGAACTGGCCACCGGCGAGTTCGTCGATGATCAGTTCGATCCAGCCACTTTCGACGATACCGCAGCCGCCAGCGACCCCGAGCTGAGCGTCGCGCTGGATGACGACCCGGCGGGCATCGGCCGCAAAGCAAAGTACCGCGTGATCTATCTGCTGCGTGACGATGCAGGCGATTTGGACAAAGTGATCCTGCCGCTCCACGGCTATGGTCTGTGGTCCACGCTCTATGGCTTTATCGCGTTGGAGAACAACGGCAACGATATCTACGGCCTGCAGTTCTATCAGCACGGTGAAACACCGGGCCTTGGTGCCGAGGTGGACAACCCGCGCTGGAGAGCGTTGTGGAGCGGTAAAAAGCTGCGCGATGACGCGGGCGAACTGCAGATCACAGTTGCCAAATCGCAACCGGCAGCCGGACCTGATTTCTACGTCGATGCGCTGGCGGGTGCCACGCTGACATCCGTGGGTGTCGATAACCTGGTGAAATTCTGGATGGGTGACGCGGGCTACGCTCCGTTCCTGGCCAAACTGCAAGCAGGAGAGTTCTAATGTCTCAGACCAAGAAAGAGATGCTGGTCGACCCGCTTGTCGACAACAACCCGATCACCTTGCAGGTTCTGGGCATCTGTTCCGCGCTGGCGGTGACGTCCTCGCTGCAGGTGGCGTTTGTGATGGCGCTGGCGGTGACCTTCGTGACCGCGTTTGCGTCGATGTTCATCTCGATCCTGCGCAACCAGATCCCGGGCTCAATCCGGATCATCGTGCAGATGGTGATCATCGCTTCGCTGGTGATCCTGGTGGATCAGGTTCTCAAGGCTTATGCCTTCCAAATCTCGAAAACCCTGTCGGTTTTCGTCGGTCTGATCATCACCAACTGTATCGTGATGGGCCGCGCCGAGGCATTTGCGATGAAGAACCCTCCGATGGCTTCGTTCATCGACGGTGTTGGCAACGGCATGGGCTATGGCCTGATTCTGCTGCTTGTTGGCTTCATTCGTGAACTGTTCGGTGCTGGGTCTCTGTTCGGAGTGACTATCCTTGAAACCGTCAACAACGGTGGCTGGTATGTGCCCAACGGCATGCTGCTGCTGCCTCCGTCGGCGTTTTTCATCATCGGTCTGATCATCTGGGCCTTCCGCACATGGAAGCCGAACCAGGTGGAAGAACGTGAATACAAAATTCAGCAGGTAGAGGCCCACTGATGGAAGGTCTGATCTCACTGGCCGTAAAGGCCATCTTTGTCGAAAACCTTGCGCTCAGCTTCTTCCTGGGGATGTGTACCTTCATCGCCGTATCCAAGAAGATTTCGACCGCGCTGGGTCTGGGCATCTCGGTCATGGTCGTGCAGGCGATTACCGTGCCTGCCAACAACCTGCTGCTGAACTATCTGCTGAAGCCGGGCGCGCTGGCTTGGGCCGGGTTCCCTGATGTGGACCTAACCTTCCTTGGCCTGATCTCGTATATCGGCGTGATCGCGGCGATGGTTCAGATCCTCGAGATGGTTTTGGACAAGTATTTCCCGCCGCTCTACAACGCGCTGGGGATCTTCCTGCCGCTGATCACGGTGAACTGCGCCATCCTGGGCGGTTCGCTGTTCATGGTGGAACGCGACTACAACTTTGCCGAGGCCGCTACCTATGGTCTGTCCTCCGGTTTTGGCTGGGCGCTGGCGATCACCGCGATGGCGGGCGTTCGTGAAAAGCTGAAATATTCGGACATTCCCGACGGCCTGCAGGGTCTGGGGATCACTTTCATCACCGCGGGACTGATGGCGATGGCCTTCATGTCCTTCTCGGGCGTGAAACTGTAAGGAGGGGCCCATGGAAACGTTTAGCCTTGGCGTAGTCCTTTTCACGCTGATCGTCATTGCATTGGTGGCCATCATTCTGGCGGCACGCTCGAAACTGGTATCGACCGGTGACGTGAACATTACCATCAATGGTGAGAAAACCATCTCGGTGCCTGCGGGCGGCAAGCTACTGCAGACACTGGCGGCTGAGAAACTGTTCGTTCCGTCCGCGTGCGGTGGCGGCGGCACCTGCGCGCAATGCCGGGTGAAGGTGCATTCGGGCGGCGGGTCGATCCTGCCAACCGAAGAAAGCCACATCACCAAGCGAGAAGCCGCATGCGGCGACCGTCTGTCCTGTCAGGTCGCGGTCAAGCAGGACATGGATATCGAAGTTCCCGAAGAGGTCTTCGGCGTCAAGAAGTGGGAATGCACCGTTCGCTCGAACGAGAACGTTGCAACCTTTATCAAGGCGCTGACACTGGACCTGCCCGAGGGCGAGGATGTGAACTTCCGCGCCGGTGGCTATATCCAGATCGAAGCCCCTGCACACGCGTTGAAATACACGGATTTCGACGTGGAAGAGGAATACCGCGAAGATTGGGACCGCTTCAATCTTTGGCAGTACGAGTCCGTTGTGAACGAACCGATCGAGCGGGCCTATTCGATGGCCAACTATCCGGACGAAAAGGGCATGATCATGCTGAACGTCCGGGTTGCCTCGCCGCCTCCTGGCTCAGAAGGCATCCCTCCGGGGCAGATGTCATCGTACATCTTCAACCTGAAACCGGGCGACAAAGTTACAATTTCGGGCCCGTTTGGTGAGTTCTTCGCCCGCGAGACAGAGAAAGAGATGGTCTTCATCGGTGGTGGTGCCGGTATGGCGCCGATGCGCAGCCACATCTTCGACCAGCTCAAGCGTCTTGAGAACCGCAACCGCAAGATCAGCTTCTGGTACGGTGCGCGTTCGAAGAAAGAGATGTTCTTTGTCGAAGACTTCGACACGCTGGCCGAGGAATTTGACAATTTCGAATGGCACGTGGCCCTGTCGGACGCGCAGCCCGAGGACGATTGGAAAGGCTACACCGGCTTCATCCACAACGTTCTGTTCGAAGAATACCTCAAGAACCATCCCGCGCCCGAGGATTGCGAGTTCTACATGTGTGGTCCGCCGATCATGAACCAGTCGGTCATCAACATGCTGCTGGATCTGGGCGTGGACCGCGAAGACATCATGCTCGACGATTTCGGTGGGTAAGAAACGAAAAACCGGCGCCTGATGCGCCGGTTTTTTTTACAGGCGCAGGTCGCTGGCCTTTTTTGGAAGGCAGGATTTGACGTCGAACACAACGCTCTGATCCTTGCCATAGGCACGCACCTGCGCGGGATCTAGGTCCAGAAACTCTCTATGAGCCACTGCCAGCACCACGCCGTCGTAGGTGGCGTTCTGGGGGCCTTCGATCAGTGAGATCCCATATTCGGCTTGAGCTGCGCGTGGATCGGCGTGAGGGTCATAGACGTCCACGGTAACGCCGTAATCCCGCAGTTCTTCGATAATATCGACGACTCGCGTATTGCGCAGGTCGGGGCAATTTTCCTTGAAGGTTAACCCCATCACCAGAACCCGCGCCGCGCCTACATTGATCCCGTCGCGCATCATCCGCTTGACCAGTTGCGAGACGACATATTCACCCATGCTGTCATTCAGCCTTCGCCCGGCCAGAATGATCTGCGGATGATGGCCAACCGCCTCGGCCTTGTGGGTCAGGTAATAGGGGTCGACACCGATGCAGTGACCCCCGACCAGACCGGGTCGGAAGGGCAGGAAGTTCCATTTGGTGCTTGCGGCGCGCAAAACGGCATCCGTGTCGATATCCATGCGGCCAAAGATCATCGCCAGCTCATTGACCAGCGCAATGTTCAGGTCACGCTGGGTGTTTTCGATCACCTTCGCTGCCTCGGCCACGCGGATGCTTTCGGCTTTGTGAGTGCCCGCCGCAATGATCCGGGCATAAAGCGCATCTACCAGATCGGCCACTTCGGGAGTGGAGCCGGACGTGACTTTGCAGATATTCGAAATCCTGTGAGTCTTGTCGCCGGGATTGATCCGTTCCGGGCTGTAACCCGCAAAGAAATCACGGTTGAAGGTCAGCCCCGAAGCGCGCTCCAGAACTGGCACGCAGTCTTCCTCGGTAGCGCCGGGATAGACGGTGGATTCATAGATCACCAGATCACCCGGCTTGAGCAAGCCACCGACCATTTCCGATGCGCTAAGCAACGGGGACAGGTCAGGCTGCTTGCCTTCGGTGATAGGAGTGGGGACTGTCACGATGTAGGTATCGCAGGCCGCCAGGTCGGTCATTTCTGTGGTGAAAACCAAACCGGACGCGGCAGCCAGATCTTCCGGTTCGACCTCTTGCGTTGCATCCATCCCCGCACGCAGAGCCTCAATCCGTCCCGGGTTAATATCGTAGCCCACAACCGGGCCTATCTTGCCGAAGGCCACAGCCAGCGGCAGGCCGACATACCCAAGGCCAATAACAGCGATCCGACGGGAATTTGGGTTGGCGTCAAGCATCAAAGACCCCTAGGTCGCCTAATGTGGGAACTGAGAAACAAATAGAGGAGGCACGCGATCCCGACTTCGATCTGGCACGCAGCCAGATGTTTCCTGAATGCAGGTTCACGTCGCCAGAACCGCGATCGTGAAACCCCTCTGAAAACGGAAGCTTTGCCAGAAGGGGGGTGAAAAATCCCCCAGAGCCTGTGACCAGAAACCGTTTCATGTAACCCTCGACCTTAGCGCAGACTTTGACGCATCAGGGATACTGTCGCAGCGGCAAGGTCAAGGGGATTCTGGGGTGAAACGCCTAGCCGACGATCATCTGCTTCATACGAAGCGCTTCATATTCCAGCTCTTCAAGGCGGAAATGCACGACGTCGCCGATGGTGATGACACCGACCAGATTCCCGTCACGCAGAACCGGCATGTGGCGGAAGCGGCCTTCGGTCATGGTTTTCAGAACATCGTTCAGATAGTCATCCGGCGAGCAGGTCTTTACCTCGCGCGTCATCAGATCTTCGACCGCTTGCGGCAGGGTCTGGCCGGGTGTGTCGGCCATGCGCCGTACGATGTCACGCTCGGACAGGATGCCCTGCAGCGCGCCGTTCTGGTCGGTCACCAGCACCGCACCGATCCGCTTTTCCTTCAGCGTGTTGACGACAGAATGGATCGTCTCGTTCGGGCGCACCGAAAACACCGCATCCCCTTTACCTTCCAGCAACTTGGCCACGGTTGTCTGCGAGTGCGACAGGTTCGAGTCCGTCGATTGGCTGTACGTGGACTTGTCTGCCTTGTCGCCACGCGATGGCGATTGGTAAGAGGTTGGGGCCATGGGCAATCTCCTTCATGGTTCTTGCAAAGTCTTTCCCTTTCACCTTAGCGCAGCTAAACGACCTGTATAGGGTGCATTTTCGCTGATCGGCGGAATCTCCCGACTGCAGAGGAACCTTAAGCCTTTGAACGAGCTGTATCTTACCCCGCCCGTGGCCGCGTTGATTTTCTTTGCGGTGGTCGTATGCGGCCATAATTTCCGCAAGACGTGGAAACAAAAGGCTCCGGGCTGGCAGAAACGAGCCTGGCTGTTCGGAGTGCCCGCAGGGGTTGGCCTTTTGATGCTGGGCTTTTTGCCGCTGAAACTGTGACCGGTTTGACTCCGGCAAGGGTGGCTGGCATATGCCGGGCACTGAATTTTCGGAGACCACCCCATGCGTCTTGTGCCTGTACTGGCCTTTGCCACACTTCTGTCCGGCTGCCTGTTCGACAAGGAGCCCGAAGTGGTCCGCCTGTCGGGCGAAACGATGGGCACAACGTTCAATATCACCGCGATTGGTGAAAATCTGGACGAGGACGCTTTGGCCAGCGCGGTCCAAGAAACCTTGGCCGAAGTCAACGCCAAGATGTCGAACTGGGATCCGAATTCCGAGGTCTCGACCTTTTCCGCCGCAACCGGCACAGACCCCATGTCCGTATCCGCCGAATTCGCGCAGGTGATAACGGCGGCGAATGAGGTGCATGAGAAATCCGGGGGTATCTTCGACGTCACCCTGGGCCCGCTGATTGAGCTGTGGGGCTTTGGTCCGCGCACGCCGGAAGACCCGGTGCCTTCGGATGCCGAAATTGAGGCCGCGCTGAGCGGTGTCGGCCAAAACCGCTTGCTGACTCTGGACGTTAAGGCGGGCACGCTGGCGAAGTCTGAACCCGGCGTGGGCATCAACCTGTCCGCCATCGCCAAGGGTTATGGCATCGACGCCGTCGCCGAGAGGCTGCGTGAGGCGGGGATCGAAGATTATCTGGTCGAGATCGGCGGCGATCTGGTTACCAAGGGTCAGAACGACAAGGGCGAAATCTGGCGCATCGGCATCGAAAAGCCGCAGGCCGTTGCACAGACCCCGCAACTGATCGTATCGGTGGGCGATCTGGGCATGGCCAGTTCCGGCGATTACAAGAATTTCTTCGAACAGGACGGTGTGCGCTATTCGCATATCATTGACCCGACTACGGGCCGTCCGATCACGCACCGGACCACCTCGGTCACCGTTCTGGCCGAAAACGCGATGATGGCGGATGCCTGGGCCACCGCAATGCTGGCGCTGGGGCAGGAAAAGGGCCTTGAGCTGGCCGAAAAGCATGAACTTGCCGTGTATTTCATCTCGCGGGATGTGACAGGCGGCGAAGAAGCCTATATCACCGTACACAGCTCCGCATTCAAAGACGCGATTGGCACCAACTAACCGGTAGGACCCACGATGAGCACTTTTATTCTGGCCTTCATTCTGCTGACCCTCGTCGTGGTGGGCATGTCGTTGGGCGTGATGCTGATGGGTAAAACCATCAAGGGCAGCTGCGGCGGTCTGAACGCGATCTCGGGTGCCGACAAATGCGTGGTCTGCCAGAAAGACGTCGATCCGAACTCGCCGCTGCGCGACAAGCTGCAGTGCAAGCGCGCCAAAAAGATGCTGGAACAGATGGAACGGCAGGTCGAAGCCTAAATTACGCTTCGCCCCGGGCTGAGAATTGGCTAACTAAGTCCCTGACTATCGGGGAGGCACAGCCATGGCCAAAGCCAAGAACATCCTGTTCATCATGTTCGACCAGTTGCGCTGGGACTATTTGAGTTGCTACGGCCACCCGCATCTGCACACCCCCAATATTGACCGTCTGGCCGCTCGTGGCGTGCGGTTCGACCGGGCCTATATCCAATCCCCGATCTGCGGCAGTTCGCGCATGTCCACCTATACCGGGCGTTACGTGCACTCGCACGGGGCCTCGTGGAACGGCATCCCGCTGAAGGTGGGTGAAATCACCATGGGCGACCATCTGCGCAAGGCGGGCATGGACTGCTGGCTGGTTGGCAAAACCCATATGAAAGCAGATGCCGAAGGGATGGCGCGGCTTGGTCTGGAGCCCGACAGTCTAATCGGCGCCCGCGTGGCGGAGTGCGGGTTCGATGTCTATGAGCGCGACGACGGGATGCGCCCCGAAGGCCCGGATGGGTTCTATGACCCGAACGGGGCGGGGAAATACAACGAGTACCTGACCGACAAAGGCTATGAGAGCGACAACCCGTGGCACGACTTTGCCAATTCCGGTCTGGATGCGGATGGCAACGTGTTGTCGGGCTGGTTCCTGAAAAACTCGACCGAGGCGGCGAATATCGCCGAAGAGGACAGCGAAACCCCCTATCTGACCGGGCGCGGCATCGAGTTCATGGAAAGCCATGACGCCCCGTGGTGCTGTCACCTGAGCTTTATCAAGCCGCACTGGCCATACATTGTGCCTGAACCCTATGCCTCAATGTACGGTCCCGAGCATGTGCTGTCAGTGGTCCGGTCCGAGGCCGAGCATCAGAATGCCCATCCGGTGCTGCGCGCCTTCATGGACACGAAAATCGGCCAGACCTTCTCGCGTCAAGACGTGCGCGAGGCGGTGATCCCCGCCTATATGGGACTGATCAAACAAGCAGATGATCAGATGGGCCGTCTGTTTGACTGGATGGAGAAAACCGGTCGGATGGAGGATACGATGATCGTGCTGACCTCGGATCACGGCGACTTTCTGGGCGATCACTGGATGGGAGAGAAGACGTTCTTCCACGATGCCTCGACCAAGATGCCCTTGATTATTTACGACCCGTCACCCGAGGCCGACGCGACGCGCGGCACCGTCAGCAACGCCCTGGTCGAGTCCATCGACCTTGCCCCGACCTTTGTCGATGTGGCTGGCGGCGATGTTGCGCCACATATCCTTGAAGGGCATTCGCTGCTGCCGATCCTGCATGGGCAGCAGGATGAAACGCCGCGCAATGTGGTGATCTGCGAATACGATTACTCCGCCTCACCCATTGCCGACATGCTGAATGCATCGGTTCGCGATGCGGTGATGTTCATGGTCGCCAACAAGAAATGGAAACTGATTCATTGCGAAGGTGGCCACCGGCCCATCCTGTTCGATCTGGAAAACGACCCGGACGAACTGACCGATCTGAGCGGCAGTGCCGACCACGCCGAGGCCATCGCTGAGATGTACGACCACCTCTTTGCCTGGACCCGCCGCCCGTCCCAGCGGACCACGCGGTCGGAACAGCAACTGATCGAGATGCGCACAAAAAGCCGGGGCAGGGGGGTTGTCCTGGGGATATATGACGAAAACGAGGCCCCGCTGGACCTGACCGTCAAATACCGCGGGCGAAAAGCCCGACCTTTTGCCGAATATATCAGCGGGGACAAACCGCAACGGGATTAATTCTGACCGGTGCAGGCCAAAAGGCGGTTCACCCTAGGCAGGTCAGGCGATACAAGACGGACCAAGAGCAGAAATCCGGAGAACCGAAATGACCGCCCCCAAACCCGTTGTCCTGTGCATTCTTGATGGTTGGGGCCTGTCCGAGGACACCAAAGCCAACGCGCCTTACTTGGCCAACACGCCCACCTTCGACGCGATAATGGGCAACGGTCCCCACGCGACTCTGATTACGCACGGGCCGGATGTGGGTCTGCCCAGCGGTCAGATGGGCAATTCCGA
Source organism: Ruegeria arenilitoris (assembly GCF_013032445.1). Taxonomy (GTDB): domain Bacteria; phylum Pseudomonadota; class Alphaproteobacteria; order Rhodobacterales; family Rhodobacteraceae; genus Ruegeria; species Ruegeria arenilitoris_F. Next base: position 148,610 of record NZ_WQCA01000004.1, read on the forward strand.
GGTTGGTCACACCAATATCGGCGCTGGCCGCGTCGTGGCGATGGATCTGGGACAGATTGATCTGGCGATTGAGGACTGCTCGTTCTTCGACAACGACGCCCTGCAGGATTTCATTGCTAAGGTGAAGGCCTCGGGCGGCACCGCGCATATGATGGGTCTGGTGTCGGATGGCGGGGTTCATGGACATCTGAACCACATCGTTGCCGCCGCCAAGGCGATCACCGACGCGGGCGTTCCGGTCGCACTGCACGCAATCACCGATGGCCGCGACGTGGCGCCGAAATCCGCCTTTACCTATATCGCCGAGTTGGAAGACCGCCTGCCCGCAGGCGCGCGCATTGTCACCGTCAGCGGGCGCTATTTCACGATGGACCGCGACAATCGCTGGGAACGCGTCAGCGAGGCCTATGAAGCGATGATCAAAGGGCAAGGCCGGACAGCCGCCACCGCGCATGGCGCAATTGACCATGCCTACAACCAGTCGGAAACCGATGAGTTCATCGTGCCCACGGTTTTGGATGGCTTTGGCGGGGTGAAAGACGGAGACGGATTCTTCTGTCTCAACTTCCGCGCCGACCGCGCCCGCGAAATTCTGCGCGCGATTGGTGAACCCGGCTTTGCCGATTTCGATACCGGCCGGCGCCCACAACTGTCGGCTCTACTGGGGATGGTCGAATACTCGGATGGTCACAACGCCTATATGAACACCGTTTTCCCCAAGCGGGACATAGTGAACACATTGGGCGAATGGGTCGCCAAGAAGGGTCTGCGTCAGTTCCGTCTGGCCGAGACTGAGAAATACCCGCATGTCACATTCTTCCTCAACGGCGGCAAGGAAACGCCCGAGGTAGGAGAGGACCGCTTCATGCCGAAATCCCCCAAAGTGGCGACTTATGATCTGCAGCCCGAAATGTCCTCGGCCGAGGTGACCGTGAAGTTCGTCGAGGCGATTGAGGCCGGGTATGACCTGATCGTCACCAACTATGCCAACCCGGACATGGTTGGCCATACCGGCGATCTGCAAGCGGCGATCAAGGCTTGTGAGGCTGTGGATCAGGGTTTGGCTCAGGTAGTTGACGCATTGAAAAAGGCCGGGGGCGCGATGATCATCACTGCCGACCACGGCAATTGCGAGATGATGGTTGATCCGAAAACCGGCGGGCCGCACACGGCGCACACACTGAACCCAGTCCCCGTGGCGCTGGTAGGCGGACCTGAGGGTGCTACGCTGCGCAACGGGCGTTTGTCCGATCTAGCGCCAACCCTGTTGCAGTTGATGGAGTTGGAACAACCGCCGGAAATGACCGGGAAGAGCCTGCTGTCATGACCATGCGCGCGCTTTTTCTGGCGCTGCTGTTTGCAACACCTGTCCACGCGCAGTCAGACCCGGCCACAGCGGCGCTGAATGCGGCGCAGATGCTCGAGGACGCTTCCGTCGCCCTGACTGAGGCCGACAGCGCCCGCGACCGAGTGCGTGCCTTGACCGAGACCATTCAGGCCTATGAAGCTGGGTTGGCCGCCATGCGTGATGGCCTGCGCCGTGCCGCCACGCGCGAGGCGCAGCTGACCGCAGAATTGCACAGTCGCGAAGAGGAAATCGCGCAGTTGCTGGGCGTATTGCAAACTATTGAGACGACGGCTCCGCCAGTTCTGATGCTGCACCCTTCGGGACCGTTGGGGTCGGCACGGGCAGGTATGATGTTGTCCGAAGTTACACCGGGCCTCAACGCCCGTGCGCAAGGCCTGGCCTATGATCTGCAAGAGGTTCGGACTCTGCAGCAGCTACAACAAAGTGCATCGGAAACCCTGACGGAAGGCCTGTCCGGCGTTCAGACGGCTCGTACGCAGTTGAGCACTGCCATCGCCGACCGCACAGACCTGCCAAGCCGATTTGTCGAAGACCCCGTTAGAACTGCGATCCTGATCTCATCTACGGAAACGCTGGAAGGGTTTGCCAGTGGTTTGTCGGAGATCGCCGAAGGAGAGATCACTGAAACCAACGCCGATATTTCCGATCACAAGGGCGAGATCGAATTACCTGTGCAGGGCGTGCTTTTGCACGGCGCCGGAGAGACGGATGCAGCCGGTGTCAAACGCCCCGGTGTGGTTCTGGCGACCCGACCCCGCGCTATTGTTACATCGCCGACAGCGGCCACTATCCGCTATCGCGGCCCTCTGCTTGACCTCGGAAATCTGGTAATATTGGAACCTCAACCCGGACTTTTGTTCGTATTTTCGGGCTTGCAAGAGGTTTATGGCAACACCGGACAGGTGATTTCCAAGGGAACGCCAGTGGGCTTGATGCCAGGTGAAACGCCTGGAATCGGCGCTATTTTGTCAACAAGCGGTGATGGCACTGGAACTGACCGGTCAGAAACGCTCTATATAGAGGTAAGACAGGATAACAGCCCCGTGGACCCGGAGTCGTGGTTTCGGACCAGCAAGGATGGATGAACACGTATGAAGAAATTTGTGATGGCCGGTCTGGCCGGAACCGTGGCAGGCATAATCGCAACCACACAAATCGCAGGCCCTCTGCTGGCGCAGGAGGCCGAGAGCAAGGCCAGTGTCTATGAGCAACTGGACCTGTTTGGCGACATCTTCGAACGCATTCGCGCGCAATATGTTGAAGAAGTTGAGCCCGAAGAGCTGATCGAAGCCGCCATTGACGGGATGTTGACCTCGCTGGATCCGCATTCCAGCTATTTGTCGCCAGACGATGCCGAACAGATGCGGGTCCAGACCCGCGGTGAGTTTGGCGGGTTAGGCATCGAGGTCACACAAGAGGATGGCTTTGTCAAAGTCGTCTCTCCTATCGATGACACGCCAGCGGATGAAGCGGGTATTGAGGCTGGTGATTTTATCACCCACGTGGATGGCGAAAGCATTCTGGGCCTGACGCTGGACAAGGCCGTGGATTTGATGCGCGGTCCTGTCGGTTCAGAAATCGTGATCACTGTCGTGCGCGAGGGTGAGGCAGACCCGTTTGATGTCACCATCATCCGTGACACAATCAAACTGACCGCTGTTCGCGCCCGCACCGAAGGGACTAGCGTTGTGCTGCGTGTGACTACCTTCAACGATCAGACCTTTCCGAACCTTGAGGAAGGTTTGAACGAACAGATCGAAGAAGCTGGTGGCATCGACAAGATCAACGGCTTTGTTCTGGACCTGCGCAACAACCCCGGTGGTTTGCTGACGCAGGCGATCAAAGTCTCGGATGCGTTTCTAAACGAAGGTGAGATTGTATCGACTCGTGGTCGTGATCTGGGCGAAGGCGAACGTTTCAACGCGACACCCGGCGATCTGGCCGAAGGCAAGCCGATCGTGGTTCTGATCAATAGCGGTTCGGCCTCGGCATCCGAGATTGTAGCCGGTGCGCTGCAGGATCACCGCCGCGCCATCGTGGTCGGCACCAAGAGCTTTGGAAAAGGTTCGGTCCAGACCGTCATGCCGCTGCGCGGCGACGGTGCGATGCGCTTGACTACATCGCGCTACTACACACCGTCGGGCCGCTCGATTCAGGCGCTTGGTGTCAGTCCTGACATCATCGTCGAACAACCGCGCCCCACTCCGAACACGGACGAGGAGGAGTCTGATCGTCCTTCGCGTTCCGAGGCCGATCTGCGCGGCAGCCTGAACAATGACAGCCTCAGCGAGGATGAAATCCGCCAGATTGAGGAAGACCGCGCCCGCGCCGAAGCCACTGCTGAGTTGCGGGAGCAGGATTATCAATTGGCCTATGCCATCGACATCCTAAAGGGTCTGTCGGCTTTCAACCCGAACGGGCCGTCTCAGTAACAAAAAAGGGCCGCCTGATCCGGCGGCCCTTTTTCCTTGCAGGTGTGTCAGCTTTCCACCTTATGCAGCTTTTCCTCATCCAGCATCATCGCTAGCAAGACCCCAACCGAAACGGACAGGGTTGCGAAGATGAAGGCCGTGTTCATTCCAGTGTCAAAAGCAGCGGCGATGGCTGATTTGACCTTTTCGGCCTCGGCGTTACTCAGTTTCTCCATAACGGCTTTCGCGGAAGATGTGGTCAATGTACTCCCATTGATCGCGCGCTGACCGGCTTCGGAAATGTCGATCCCGGCGGCTGTCAGTTGGTCACCCAAACTGCGCAAGCTGACAAGGTACATGATCGCCGTGGCGCAGGCGACCGAGATGGCACCATAGACCAGATGGGTCATGAAACTCAGCCCGCCAACCAGCCCCGCCCGTTCCGGTTTTACGGCACAGACGGCGGCGGTTCCGGATGGCCCGACCGTCAGAGTAGCCCCAAGCCCGATCATGGCCATGCCGGGCAGGATCTGGAAATAACCGAAGTTGCTGGGCATTATGACAACGCTGGCTGCACCAACTGTGGCGCAGAGATAGCCCCAGAATAACAGCCGCTTGGGACCGAAATCGTTATAAAGTTTGCCGGACACGATGGACCCCACGGCCAGCAGAATGGTCAGAGGTGCCAATCCAAAAGCCGATTGCAGCGTCGACCACCCCAGAACCTTTTGCATGTATTGCGGAAAATACATCAGCCCGACGAACGCGGCTGACACGTTGAACATGTTCAGCCCCAAGGTGATGCGAAATTCGCGGTTGGCCATCATTTGCGGAAGCAACAGCGGCTCTTTCACACGCTTTTCCACCTGCGGGAACAGAACGAACAACACTGCGCTGACAAAAAACAGCATCAGAAGCGGGGCCGAAGTCCAGCCCCAGTCCGCGCCGACATCCAGCCCGTAGAGCAGCAGCAAAACGGCAAAGGACAGCACGGCCATCCCGGCAAAGTCGATATGCTCTCCCTGCTTGTGTTGGGTTTCACGTTGCATCAGCAGCAGGGCGGTCACCATCGAAATGGTCGAAAACACCACGTTTGCTAGGAAAAACAGCCTCCAATCCCCAAAGTTCACCGCCGCTCCACTGATCAAAGGCCCAAAGACGTTGCCGCATGTCACGCCTGCAAGGATCAGCCCCATGATCATGGCCCGGTGTTCCGGGTGCGAGACTTTAGTTGCCCCGAACGCAAGCGTGCAAGGCCATACACACCCAGCCCCGATCCCTTGCAGGGCACGGGCAACAATCAAGAAATCCAGACTGGGCGAGACAAAGCACATAACCGACGAGAACAGGAAGATCGACAACCCGATCAACATCATCTTGCGGTGCCCGAACATATCGCCCATGCGCCCCCCAGCGACCATAGTCATGGCGAAGAACAGGGCGTAGATATTCAGAACCCACTGCGTGCTGGTGATATCCGCATCGAAGCTGTTCTCAATGGCCGGAACCAGGATCAATGCGCCGGTAAAGTCGATGCCGATCCCGAACCCCGTGACCATCAACGCAATGACTTTGACGATGCTGCTGCGATCCATGAGCTTGCCCAGGCTGTTGCGGGTCACTCTAGGATGCACGGAATTCCGCTGAAAAGATAGGGACTTGCCCCGGGCGGGCTACTCGGTGACGCTATGCGCCCGGCGAAAGGCGCGTTTCAGCATATCCAGCTCGGCGCGCAAAAGCTCGACCTCGGCCCGCAGATCATCCGCTGCGGGGGTGCCAGCAATGATGGTGAAATCGCCAAGCTTTTCCGAGCTCGCCGCATCTGCGATCACAAAGCAATGGACCCCATCCGACAGCGCGGCTACCGGCACGGGAATCGTCAGGTCCCACCCGCCTTCAGATGCCGAAACTTGCACATCGTCCAGGGTTTCACCCAGATAGCGCACTTCCACCCGTGGCTCGGTGTCAGCCTGAAGATGCCCCTGCCAGATGCCATTTTCGAACCGGATAGGGGTCAATATCAGATGCGTCATGGTAGGCACTTTCACAAATCGGCGCGGTGGTGGCGACAGAAGGTTAGGTCGCGCAGCGTGGCGCGGTTCATTCGGGGATTGTCGAAAATCAGGTCCAGCCAGATCTTCTCGATCCGCGATTCGTTCAGGGGCAGGTGGGCCAGATCGAAGTCCACCGAATTGGATGGGTTGGAAAGGTCCAGTTTGCGCAGCACCTGCTCGGTGTTGGGGCCGTGCTGTATATTAAGGCGCGCGAACATCTCGAGTGGCTGTTCCAACTCAATCTGTACGTCGGTGCGCATCAGATGCTGTTTGGTCAGCCCGTGCGCGGCCTCGGGTGGCAGTTCCACGGACAGGGACAGGAACGAGCCTGAAAATCCGAACACATCGACCGTCAGCCCGAAAGCGGCCAGATCCTTGTCGCTGGAATTTCGGGTCTGTCGCATGCCGATTTCGGCGAGAGGGCAGTCATGAAACAGCGTTACCTGCCGATTCATCTGCGCCCTGCGCGGGGCCGAGGCCACCCCGGGGCGCGACAGTGGCCCGCGCCACAGATCCGGTCGCCAGCACCAGTCCGTGCCCAGCGGTTTTGGAAACTGCATCGATCCCATTCGGGGGCGGGCCAGACGGCCATCGGCTTTGTGGATCAGCATATCCAGTTGCGAGCGCAGCTTGCGGGCTTCGTCACGCTGTTGGCGCAACTGCGGCTCGGGCGCTTCAGCTGCTCCGCGTAACGCTTCGCGCCAACGCGCTATAACCCGGCGGTGAATATAGCGATCCAGAAGTCTGCCCATGGCCCCATCATTCAGAATGTGCCCCTGTTTAGTCAAAGACGGCGCAGGGGTTAAAGGTGAATAAACGATATTGAGGATCAAAACTCTCAAATTCGTGAACGGCCGGGCGGATGGTCAACCCGGTGGCAATCTGTTACCCCGCCGCATTCTTGCAATCGCCGGGACCAGTGCGTACCGTCTGTCACCTGATTGCGTTTGATCAACCCAAAATCGCATTCAAAAGATTTGAGGCACGTCCGGGGCATGGAACCCACTCTGTTCGCATTCATCTGGAAACACTCCAGGAAACAACAGCTTGTCCTACTGTTGTTGACCGTCCTGTCGTTTCCATTCCTCTATGCCTCGCTTGAGCTGCCCAAGCAGATCATCAACGGTGCCATCGGTGCCCCCAGTGACTCGGTCGCAGTGCTGGGATTCACTGTGACTCAGGTGCAGTATCTGATGATCCTGTGCTTTGCCTTTCTGGCCACGGTGATCGCCAGCGGGTTGATGAAGATGCGCATCAACACGATGAAGGGCATTCTGGCCGAACGGATGCTGCGTCGGCTGCGATTCACCCTGATCCACCGAACCATGCGATTCCCGAAATCCTATTTCGCCACCACCAGTCAGGGCGAGCTGGTGTCGATGATCACCTCCGAGGCGGAGCCGATGGGCGGGCTGATGGGCGACGCGATCGCCCAGCCGGTGTTCCAGTTCGGTCAGATGATGACCATCGTCACCTTCCTGTTCATGCAGAGCGTGTGGTTCGGGCTGGCTAGTATCGCACTGATCCCGCTGCAGGCGTGGTTGATCCCAAAACTGCAGCGCCAGATCAACCTGCTGAACAAGGAACGCATTCAGGAGGTGCGCAACCTCAGCTCTGAGATCGGCGAAAGTGCTGCGGGCATAAGTGATCTGCGCACCAATGGCGGCTGGCGTTACAGGCTGGCGCAGTTCAGCCACCGGTTGGGGCTCTTGTTCGAGATCCGTTTCAAGATCTACAACAAGAAATTCTTCATGAAGTTCCTCAACAACCTGATCACGCAGATGACGCCGTTCCTGTTTTACTCGGTCGGCGGCTATCTGGCGATCAAGGGAGAGGTCACGGTTGGTGCACTGGTCGCAGCGCTTGGCGCCTACAAGGATCTCAGCGGCCCGTGGAAAGACCTGTTGACTTACTACAATCAGGTTCAGGATATGTCCCTGCGGTGGGAGGTGGTAACCGAACGCTTTGCGCCCTCGAACATGATCCCGGAAGAGCTGTTCGTGGGCGAGCCAGAGGTGATCCCTCATCTGACCGGCGAAATTGAACTGCGCAATGTGACCGTGCGCGATGATGATGGCAAAACCATTCTGGAAGATATTGACCTGACCATTCCAAAGGGCGCCCGGGTGGCGATCCAGTCCGGCCATGCGTCCGAGCGCAATGCGCTAGCTCAGGTGCTGACCCGAGAAGTCCTGCCGGTTCAGGGCGACGTCATCCTGGCCGGTCACAACCTGAAAGACCTGCATCAGGCGGTAATCGCGGCCCGGATCGGCTATGCTTATTCCCGGCCATACCTGTTCAACGGTACGTTGGGCGACAACCTGTTGATGCCGCTGCGCCCGCATCCGCAACACGAGGCCGACGCGGCACAATCGCCGAACCGGTGGCAGATCGAGGCGGCCCGCGCAGGAAATCCAACGGATTCGCTGACTGACGAGTGGATCGATCCGGAACTGGCCGGGCTGGACGATATCGACGACATCCGGGACTGGTGGTTCAAACTGGTCGAGGCGATGGGAATCGACGAGTTCATGCTGCGGCGCACCCTGCGCACGCGGTTTGACCCGCAACTGCACCCGGTTCTGGCGCAAGGGGTCGTTGACTTGCGTGAAACGGTCTCAGAACGGCTGAGGGAGATGGGATTGGATCGTCATGTCTATCGCTTTGACCCCGAACGCTTTAACCCCGCCGTACCGCTTGGCGGTAACCTGCTGTTCGCCACCCCGGCACGGGATATCACGCCGGACTCACTGGCCAGTGACGCGCGGTTTAGGAACATGTTCGGGATGCATGAGCTGGCCGAAGATGCCATGACCATGGCCAGTGCCGTGCTTGAGACGTTGGATCAGGCCTTTGGGCGCGACGGGACGGATCACCCTCTGTTCCTGCGCTTGGGGATGTCGAAGGACATGTATCACCGTCTGCTCGACATCAAGGATCGCCGCAAGTCCAAAGAAGTCGGAGATATCAGCGAGTCTGAACGCTCGCTGTTGCTAACCATCCCGTTCCTGTTGACGGCCGAGCAGATTGGTCCCGACTTCCCCGAGGAATACAAGGACAAGATCCTATCCATTCGAAAAGACCACGCCGAACGGTTGCGCGGGGCTTTGGACGGCATGTTCGTGCCACTGTCGCCGGACAGTTACCTGCCACGGCTGACTGTAATGGAGAACGCGCTCTATGGCCGGGTCTCGCTGATGGCGGGTGCCCACGCCGAAGAGATTGAGGACGTGGTGGCGCAGGCTGTCAACGAGGCTGGTCTGCGGCGGCGAGCAGCATCGACCATGTTCGACCTGCCCACCGGGTTGGGTGGAAACAACCTGCCGACCGTGTTTCAGGAACGCGCGGCGTTTTCGCGGGCGGGGATCAAACGCCCTGACATTCTGATCCTCGACAAGGCACTGGCCAGCCACGACTCCCAAAGCCGCTTGCGCACGCGCCTGCGGTTGCGGGAACTGCTGCCCGACTCGATCATGATTTTCATGGAGGATCACTTTGCCCACCCCGAGGCCTATGATCTGTTTGTCGAGATTAAGGATGGTCGCATCGACGGTGTCGCGCGAACCCAGGACCGCCACGAAGACGGAGCCTCGGCTGATCTCAGCCGTAAGCTGCAAATTATCGCCTCAACCGAGCTGTTTTCAGGCATCGACGCGCGGAACCAGCGTCTGCTGGCCTTCTCGGCACAGTGGTACGAGGTGGCCGAGGGGCAGATGGTCTTCACCCGAGGACAGGCCCCCGATGCGGCCTATCTGTGTATCAAAGGGCAGGCCAATCTGATCTGGACCGAAGAAGGGGGCGGCAAGCGCACCATATCGGTCATCGAACCCGGTCGCCTGATCGGCGATCTGTCGATCATAACCGGTGATCTGCGCCAACTGGATCTGGAAGCCACCACGGATTGCACCTTCCTGCGCATCGGCGCCGAGGAGTTGCGGGCCGTGATCGAAAGCGACGCCTCGGTTGCGGTTCAACTGTTGCAGACGGTTGCCGGTTATCTGACCACCTTATCGAACAGGCTCAACACAGTGCAGAACACCGCCGATGTCTTCCCGGATTTACCGCAAACCATCGAAGGCGAAAGCACCGGCAACAATGCGTGAACCCGCCGCCTATTCCGCCCATGAACAGCTTGTGGCCGACGCCCGCGCCCGACCCGAGCTTTGGCGCCTGCTGGTCGGTTTGCTTATTGTCGTCGTACTGTACTTGACGCTGAATTCCGTTCTGTTCGCCCTCATCGGCGGTCTGATCCCTCCGGATCAGGCGCAAGGCTTTCTGCGTGGAACCTCAACCTTCGCAACACTGGTTCTGCTGATGAGTTTCGGATTTCTGACGCTGGGCGTCGCTGTTGCAGCGCGACAAATGCAGCGCCGGTCGTTAAGGGCGATTCTAGGGCAGCGCTCCCTGTTCCGACAACAATTCGTTCTCGTAGCGCTGGCCCTGACAGCCTTGGGCGTGGTTATGGCCCTTTTGCCGCCATACGAAATGGGCAAACCGCTGACCCAGAACCTCACCTTGCCCACGTGGTTGCTGCTGCTGCCGGTGTCGGCAACTGCAGTGCTGATTCAGACCAGCGCCGAGGAAGTCCTGTTTCGCGGTTATATCCAGCAATCCCTGGCAGCCAGATTCCGGTCTCCGGTGATATGGATGGGCGTACCTTCCTTATTATTTGCAGCTGGCCACTATGCACCGGGAGTGAGTGGGGATAATGCCTTACTCGTAGCGATCTGGGCCTTTGTCTTCGGCCTGTTAGCCGCCGATCTGACCGCCAGATCCGGGACGCTGGGACCTGCTATTGCCTTGCATTTCCTCAACAATACTGTCGCGTTGCTGTTCATCTCGCTGCCCGACACCCTCAGCGGGCTTGCGCTTTACCTGCTGCCCTATGAGATGACTGAAACCGGGATGCTTCGGCAATGGCTGTTCGTGGATTTCGCGGTGATGATTGTGTGTTGGCTTACTGCGCGTCTTGCGCTCAGGCGTTGATTGCATTTCCTTCCGTTGCGTCTTATTTGACGTCAAAGCCGCATAACAAGGTTCCGACATGAACTGGATCACAAACTACGTCCGCCCCCGGATCAACTCGATCTTCTCGCGCCGGGAAGTGCCCGAAAACCTTTGGCACAAGTGCGACGAATGCGGCACGATGCTGTTCCACCGCGAGTTGGCGGAAAACCAGAACGTTTGCACCCAATGCGGTCACCACATGGCGATCACCCCGCGCGACCGGTTCAAGCACCTGTTTGACGGTGGAATTTTCACCGAGGTTGAGGTACCAGCGCCGAAAGATGACCCGCTGCAGTTCCGCGATCAGAAGAAATACCCCGATCGCATGAAAGCCGCGCAGAAAAAGACCGGTGAGAAAGAGGCGATGCTTGTCGCCGCTGGTGAAATTGGCCGCACGCCAATTGTTGCCGCAGCGCAGGATTTTTCGTTCATGGGCGGGTCGATGGGTATGTATGTCGGCAATGCCATCATCGCCGCCGCGCAAGAAGCGGTGAAACTCAAGCGCCCGCTGATCCTGTTTTCGGCTGCGGGCGGTGCGCGGATGCAGGAAGGTATCCTCAGCCTGATGCAGATGCCGCGGACCACAGTGGCCGTCGAGATGCTGAAAGAGGCGAACCTGCCTTACATCGTCGTGCTGACCCACCCGACCACCGGGGGCGTGACTGCATCTTATGCGATGCTGGGCGACGTACATATTTCGGAACCCAACGCGCTGATCTGCTTTGCCGGGCCGCGCGTGATCGAACAGACCATCCGTGAAAAACTGCCCGAAGGGTTCCAGCGCGCCGAATATCTGCTGGACCACGGAATGCTGGACCGCGTCACCAAACGCACCGAGATGCGTGAGGAACTGATCACCATCACCCGTATGCTGATGAACCAGCCTCCGGCGGTGAAAGGCGACCTGCCTGCGCCAGAGCCCGAAGAAACCCCTGCCGAAGAACCGGCTGAGGACGCGAGCGAGAAATGACCGGCCAGACATCTGACGTCATCCTTGATCGGATGATGGCGCTGCACCCCAAGATCATTGACCTGACCTTGGATCGTGTCTGGCGCCTGCTGGCCGCGCTGGACAACCCGCAGACCAAACTACCGCCGGTGATCCACATCGCTGGCACAAACGGCAAAGGCTCGACCCAGGCCATGATCCGCGCCGGGCTTGAGGGGGCAGGGCTGTCGGCCCACGCCTATACCTCGCCGCATCTGGCGCGGTTTCACGAACGCATCAGACTGGCCGGAGAGTTGATCTCCGAGACTGACCTGACGGCGGTTCTGGATGAATGCTATGCCGCGAACAACGACGAAAACATAACCTATTTCGAGATCACAACCTGTGCCGCCCTGCTGGCCTTTGCCCGGGCGCAGGCGGATTACACTCTGCTTGAAGTCGGACTTGGCGGCCGTCTGGATGCCACCAATGTCGTTCATGAACCCGCAGTCACGGTGATCACGCCAGTGTCGATCGACCACGAACAGTTTCTGGGCGACACGCTTGGCAAAATCGCTGCCGAAAAGGCGGGCATTATCAAACCCGGCGTGCCCTGCATCGTCGGCCCGCAACAGGACCAAGCGCTGGAGGTCATCGAATACACCGCCGCGCGTCTTGGGGCTCCGCTGCTGATTCACGGCCAGCACTGGCACGTGCACGAGGAAAACGGACGCCTGATCTATCAGGACGAAACCGGCCTGCGCGATCTGCCACTGCCGAACCTGTTGGGTGCACACCAGATTCAGAACGCAGGCGCCGCGCTAGCCGTTCTGCGCCACCTGAATATGGGTGATGACGCCTATGAGGCCGCCGTGACCAAGGCCGAGTGGCCCGCGCGGATGCAACGCTTGAAAACCGGGCCTCTGATTGAGGCAGCCCCGCAGGCTGAACTGTGGTTGGATGGCGGCCACAACGCCGCTGCCGGGATCGCCTTGGCCGATGTTCTGGCCAAGCTACCCAACCGCCCGACACATATGATCTGCGGTATGCTAAACACCAAGGACGTCACCGGCTATCTAGCTCCGCTGGCGAAACGTGCCCAAAGCCTGACTGCCGTCTCTATCCCCGGAGAGGCCGCCACGCTCAGCGCCGAAGACACCGCCGCCGCTGCGGGCAGGGTCAATCTGCCTGCGACCACCGCCGATAGTGTCTCAGATGCATTGATGAAAATCATTGCGGAAAACCCGCAGGCCCGCGTGCTGATTTGCGGCTCGCTTTACCTGGCCGGTAACATTCTGCGCGAAAACGGCTGAAATTAGCCCGCAAAGCTTCATCTGTCCAAAAACATCCCGAGGGAGGCGCGTAAAGCGCGGCGGTGGCAGAGCCCCCTATTTCCCCCAATCCTGATCCTGCATTTCCCGAAGGCGCGAAGCGGTGCGTTCAAATTCAAACGTTCCTTCGCCCTCGACGTACAGCATCTCGGGCTCAGCAGCGGCGGAACAAATCAGACGCACCTTCGCTTCATACAGCGCATCGATCAGGGTCACGAACCGTTTGGCTTCGTTGAAGTTGTTGCGCGACAGGCGTGGAATGTCTTCCAGAACCAGAACCTTCAGTTCCTCGGCAATCGCCAGGTAATCCGCAGGTCCCAGCATCCGCCCGCACAAATCATAAAACGACGCCCGCGCAACCCCGTTGCGAAAAGCCGGCAATTCAACCGCGCGACCTTTGACCTGTAGGATCAACGGCTCGGCATTGCCACCCGACAAGTCGTTCCAAACACTGCGAACGCTCTGCCTCGCTTCCGGACCGATAGGCGCAAAATAGACCGGCGCTCCCTCAAGCCTGTTCTGACGGTAATCTGTGGGTGAGACCAGCTCCCACACCTGCAACTGTTCCTTGATATGGGCTATGAAGGGCAGAAACAGCTGACGGTTCAGCCCGTCCTTGTAAAGATCATCGGGATGCCGGTTCGAAGTCGTCACGACCACAACCCCGCCCTCATACAACAGGTCAAACAACCGCCCCACGATCATCGCATCGGTGATGTCGGTGATCTGCATCTCATCAAAAGCCAGCAGCTTGACCGTCTTCACAACCTCCTGCGCCACCGGGGCAAGCGCATCCTCGACACCGTCCTGACGGGCTTTGTGCATTCCCGCGTGGATTTCCTGCATGAACGCATGGAAATGCACCCGCCTCGCGGGGATATCCCCCAGCGCATCGACAAACATATCCATCAGCATCGACTTGCCGCGCCCGACGCCACCCCACAGATATAATCCTTTCGGCGGCGGAGGGGCCTTGCGAAACAGCCCCCGCTTGACCGGAGCAGCAAGGGCTGCGCGGATGCGCTCGAAATGCGGCAGCACGGCCTCTTGCGCGTCATCCCGTGTCAGAATGCCCTCGGCAATGCGGTCGTTATAAAGCGAAACTAAATCCGTCATGAAGCCGAGCCATAGCGCCCCCTTTAAGGCTTGAAAAGCAGCCATTTTGTCGACGCATCAATTTTCCTTAACTGAAACCGCAAATCTGCTGATTTGACGCTGTGTGCAAAACCGCTAATTCTCGCCCAGCCAAATACCCGAGGTCCGAATGCCGCAATCCGCCCGCCTGCTGAACCCGATCCTGATCGTTGGTTGTATTATCATCATGGTCAGTTTCGCCGTGCGCGCCTCATTCGGGGTGTTCCAGATCCCGATTGCCAGTGAGTTTGGTTGGCTGCGAACTGACTTCTCGCTGGCCATCGCCATCCAAAACCTCGCCTGGGGGATCGGACAACCGATCTTTGCCGCGATTGCCGAAAAGGTTGGGGACCGCAAGGCGATCATCCTTGGGGCGCTGACCTACGCGGCAGGCATGGTGCTGTCGGCCTGGTCGATCACACCCTTCGGGCACCAGATGTATGCCTGGCTTGTGGGCTTCGGTATCGCAGGCACTGGGTTCGGCGTGGTGCTGGCGGTGGTCGGTCGCGCGTCGTCCGACAAGAACCGCTCGATGTCACTGGCCATTGTCACGGCGGCAGGCAGTTTCGGTCAGGTGATCGGTGCTCCGACAGCCGAGTGGCTGCTGAGCTTCTTGCCGTGGCAACAGGTTTTCATCGTCTTCGCCGCCGCGGTCCTCGCGCTTGTGCTGACACTGCCCTTCATGCGCGCGCCTCAGCCGGTCAGCAAAGCGGAACTGGAAGAGAGCATGAGCCAAATCCTAGGCCGCGCCTTCCGCGATCCGTCTTACGCCATGATCTTTTTGGGCTTTTTCAGCTGCGGCTATCAATTGGCCTTCATCACCGCGCATTTTCCCGCCTTCGTGACCGAGATGTGCGGCCCGATCCAGCCCGGTGGCGTCCTGCATTCGCTGGGCATCACAACCACTTCGGCCCTTGGGGCGGTGGCCATCTCGCTGGTAGGGCTCGCAAATATCGGCGGTACGCTTCTGGCGGGTTGGGCAGGCAACCATTTCCCCAAGAAATACTTGCTGGCGGCCATCTATACCGGTCGCACTTTGGCGGCGGCGGTCTTCATCATCATGCCGATCACCCCGATGTCGGTCATCGTGTTTTCGATCGTCATGGGCTCACTCTGGCTTGCCACGGTGCCACTGACCTCGGGCCTCGTCGCACATCTCTATGGGCTGCGCTACATGGGCACGCTCTACGGCTTTATCTTTCTCAGCCACCAGATCGGAGGCTTCCTTGGTGTCTGGCTGGGTGGTCGTATGTATGACGTCTACGGCGACTACACGATGGTCTGGTGGATTGGTGTGGCCGTAGGCGCCTTCAGCGCCATCGTCCATCTACCCATTCGCGAGAACCGTACTCCCTCCGCAGTGCCTGCCTGATCTACCTCGCCTCGTCCTCAGACAGCAGACCCTCGGCCACCAGCCGGTCCGCCCAGCCCTGCGGATCGGTAAAGTGATGCGTCTGCCACCCGCGTGCACGTGCCGTTTCGATATTGTCGATCCGGTCATCCGCAAACAGCAAAGCCTCGGGCGCTACTCCGCAATCAGCCTCGACCATCTCATAGATCGGAACATGCGGTTTGACCGCCTTCATACGGCCCGAAACGTACTGCCGGTCGAACTCGCTCAGAAACGGGTAGACCGTGGTGGCATAGTCGAAATTCTGTACCCCGAAATTGGTCAACGCAAAAACCGGTATTTTCTTGGCGCGCAAGGCCCGCTGCAGACGAACAGAATGCGGAATCTCGGGCGCGGCCAGCTCAATCCACTTGTCATGCCACATGCGAATCTCGTCGCGCCATTCGGGGTATTTCTCGGCCCAGTCATAGATGGTGTCGGTGAAATGATGTCCCTGATCCACCAGATCGTTCATCCCGTGCAGATCGACCTCAGAGAACATGGCGCGGCGGCGGTCTTCGCCGATCACCTTGTCGTAGTAGCGTTCGGGCTGCCATTCGATCAGAACGTTCCCAATGTCAAAAATCACGGCTTCAATCGGCATGATGTGCACCTGTTAAATTAATCTCAGTTTACGCCGACTGAACCAATCCCCGCCCGAACATACAAGGGCGGAACCGCAGCGCGCAGCGCTGCCCGGCCCAACCGGAGAAGACGCACCTATAATGCATCGCCGACGTGCGGGAGAGTTAGCCCCGCAGGGCTGCCCTCAATTCCCGCTCCAGAGAATCCAAGAACCGGGATCGGTCCGCCTTGCCAAAAGGTTTGCCACCGCCGCCAGCCCCTAACGGATTAGCCGCCCGCAGATCGGCCATCAGGTCGCGCATCGCCAGTTGCTGGCCGATATTGGCTGCTGTGAACGCCTCACCATTTGGGCGTAGCACCCGCGCCCCGGCCTCGACGCATTTCGCGGCCAAGGGGATGTCCGAGGTCACCACCACATCACCGGGCTCGCAGCGTTCGGCAATCCACTTATCCGCCTCGTCCGCGCCTTCCGCCACGATGACGACCTGTACCAGAGGGTTCGCCGATGGCCGCAGCCCGCCGTTCGAGACCAGCGCCATCGGCACCTTGTGCCGGGTTGCCACCCGTTCGGCCTCGGCTTTGACCGGGCAGGCATCGCCATCGACATAAAGCGTTGTCACGCCTTCTTGACCTGTTTCTTTGCAGGCTCAGCGGATTTCTTGCGCACCTTGAACTCTTCAGGGATAGGCATCCGATTGAACGCGTCCAGACCCGCGATTTTGTAGGCTTCGGCCAGCGTCGGATAGTTGAAGGTATTCTGCACGAAGTAATCCACCGTACCTTTCAGGTTCAGCACCGCCTGTGCGATGTGGATCAGTTCGGTGGCGCCTTCGCCGACGATTTGCACGCCAAGCACCCGGCGGGTTTTCAGCGAGAACAGCATCTTAAGCATCCCATGCTCTAGCCCCATGATGTGCCCGCGCGAGGTTTCACGGAACCGCGCCACGCCGACCTCATAGGGAATACCGCGTTCCTGCAGTTCTTCCTCGGACATGCCGCAGGTGGAGATCTCGGGCACCGAGTAGATGCCATAAGGATACCACGGGCTTTCGGGCAGGGTCGGCGTGTCCAGCGCATGACAGGCGGCCACACGGCCTTGCTGCAGCGATGTCGAGGCCAGCGACGGGTGTCCGATGACATCGCCGGTTGCATAGATATGTGGCACGGCGGTCTGATAGGTTTTATGATCCACCTTGATCCGGTTGCGGTGATCGGTTTCCAGCCCAACGGCATCCAGGTTCAGCTTGGACGTCGCACCCATCCGGCCTGCCGCGAACAACAGCATCTCAGCCCGGACATGGCGGCCATTTTCCAGCGTGAGTTCGACATGGGCACCCGCATCCTCGATCTTTTCGACCGCAGAGCCCAGCCGCAGATCAACACCATTTTCGCGGATCTGATGGGTGAAATCATGGATCAGACGGCTGTCGATGAAATCCAGAAACGTGTCGCGCGGCTCGATCAGCGTCACCCGCACATCCAGCGCCGAGAACATGGTGGCATATTCGACGCCGATCACCCCGGCCCCGATCACCACCAGCGAGCGGGGGATTTCGGCCATCTCAAGGAACTCATCCCCATCTACGATCGTCTTACCGTTGAAGGGCACATAGTCCGGGCGATAGGTTTTGGTTCCGGTCGCGATCAGGAATTTGGCCGCCGTCAGGCGCGTGGTTTCGCCCGCATCCGTGGCGACCTCGACCTCATGCGGGCCGGTGAATTTGGCCAGACCGTTGAGGGTTTCCACGTGGTTGCGGTTGAACTGATGCTCAAGTACATCGACCTCGTGATCCAGCGTCATGTGCAGACGCGCCTTGAGGTCCTCGGCCCGGATCTGATCCTTGACCCGGTACGAGCGACCGTAAAAGCTGCGCTCGCGCCAGCCGGACAGGTTCAGTACCGTTTCGCGCAGCGTCTTCGAGGGGATGGTACCGGTATGCACCGACACGCCACCGAACCGGTCCTTGCGGTCGATCACCAGTACCCGACGTTTCAATTTGCCCGCTTGAATCGCTGCCGCCCGCCCAGACGGACCGGACCCGATGATGATCAGGTCATAGTCGAAATTGCTCATACCTCAGTCTCCGTACAGCGCTTCGGCGTGGAAGGTGATGTGATCTTCCATGAAGGTGGAAACAAAGAAATAGGAGTGATCGTAACCGGGCTGCAGGCGGTAGGTTGCCTGCTGACGGCGCTTGGCAATGGCCTGCGCCAGCGCCTCGGGGCGTAGCAAGTCGATGAACTGATCATTGCTGCCTGTGTCGATCAGGATCGGGCCATCGAATCCTTTTTCATTCATTAGAACCGAGGCGTCGTGCTTGGCCCATGTGGCCTCATCCTCACCCAGATAGGCGCTCAGCTGTTTGCGGCCCCAATCCGAACCGGTCGGGTTCGAGATCGGCGCAAAGGCGGAAACCGACCGGAACCGCCCCGGCAGGTTCATCGCCAGCGTCAGCGCGCCGTGACCGCCCATCGAGTGGCCGGTGATGGCCTGACGGTCCATGTCGATGGCAAAGTTTTCAGCCAGCAAAGCCGTTAGTTCTTCGGCCACATAATCCCACATGTTGAAATGCGGCGCCCAGGGGGATTGCGTTGCGTTCACATAGAACCCCGCGCCCTGGCCCAGATCGTAATCGTCGTGATCGGCCACGCCCTCGCCGCGGGGCGAGGTGTCTGGGAACACAACGGCAATGCCTTGTTCGGCCGCCCAGGCCTGAGCGCCCGCCTTGGTCATGGCGTTTTCATGGGTGCAGGTCAGGCCGGACAGGTACCACAGCACCGGAACCGGGCCGTCTTTGGCCTCGGCGGGAAGAAACAGGCCAAAAGTCATGTCGCATTGGCAGGCTGCGGAGGTATGGCGGTAAACGCCCTGAACGCCACCGAAACAGGCGTTTTCCGAAAGGGTTTCCATCTGGCAGGGTCCTTAGCTTTGGGTCGCGATATGGCTAACCCTCCAAGGACGCGGCGTAAAGGCCGCGCGCCTTCGGCGAGAGTATTTTTTAAAAGATGAAGCTCAGAGTGTTGCGACCCAGGCAATCACAACCGGTACGGTCAGGATACTGGCCGCTGTGGACAGCAGGATGGCCGCCGATGCCCGGTGTGGGGCCACGCCGTAATGGGCTGCCAGCATATATACATTCCCCGCCACCGGCAGAGCGGCGGCGGCAATGGCCACCGTAGCCGGGAACGCGGCGACCGGAATCACCCACAGTAACGCCACAGCAACACAGATCGGGTGGATGACCAGTTTGCAAAAGCTTAGCCAGGCTGCGACCTGAACGCGTTCGGCTGACTTGGAAGCCAGCGAGGCCCCTATGGCAAACAGTGCTCCCGGCGTGGCGGCCCCGCCCAGAATGGTCAGAAAGTCGTTCAGCGGCCCCGGAACCGGCACCTGAAATGCCGACCACAACATGCCAGCGGAAATCGACACGATCATCGGGTTCTTAAGCAGTCCCAGCCCGATCAGTCGCAGGGTCGCGGGCGTCAGCCGCCCGTCGCGCCCGGCATTGATCAAAATGACGATCAGGGACGAAAACACCACCAGATCAACCGTCAGGACCAGCATTACCGGCCCGATGGCGGCTTCGGACAACAACAGGGCCAGCATCGGTAGGCCCAGAAAGCCGACATTGCCGATGGCGGCGCATTGAGCTTCGACGGCGGCGGTGGGGATGTCGAGCCCGCGTATCCACGCCACAAGTGTTGCCAGCACATAGACCACGACGGTGCCCAGCAGATAACCTAGGACAAGGCGGCCGTTGAAAATCTCGGCAAAGGGCAGGGTGGCGGCAAAGCGGAACAGCATTGCCGACAGCGCAAAGAAAAACACGAATTTGGTCAGGTAGGCCGTTGCTTCCTCGGTGAAAAACCGGCTGCGCCCGGCCCAGTACCCCAGGCCGATTATCGCGAAAAACGGAAGCGTGCGTAGAAAGATATCGACCATGGCGAGAGTGTTAGCATTGTTTGACGGAGCGACAAGCCTTTAGCCGACGCAACCAGCAAGCACTAGGTCCTGACGCGAAAATGAACGGATTTCACCACGTCGCAGGCAGGGGATTCACGCGAATCGTTGTATCTGAACCGAACGGTTTATAGTTTTAGGGGATCATCTAACCAAGGAGAGCCCATGACAGAGACAGCCGCCATCCTTCGTACGGGTCGCAAATTCGATCAGGTTTTGCGTGGTGCCCGAGAGGTTTTCATGGCGGATGGGTTCGAAGGCGCAAGCGTCGATGACATCGCGCGCGCTGCCGGTGTGTCCAAGGCAACGCTCTATAGTTATTTCCCCGACAAACGGCTGTTGTTCATGGAGGTCGCGCAGACCGAGTGTAAACGGATGGCCGAAAACGTCATCTCGATGATCGATGATTCCAAACCCGCGCGCGAAGTTCTGACGATTACAGCAACTCAACTGACCGCTTTTCTGGTGTCTGATTTCTCGCAACAGGTGTTCCGGATCTGTGTGGCCGAACGGGACAGATTCCCGGAACTCGGGACGGTATTTTTCGAAGCCGGGCCGCAGAACGGCCAGCGGCATATGGTTGAATACTTGGAAAAGGCAGTGAAAAAGGGCGAACTGGCAATTGAAGACCTTCAGATTGCCGCCGAGCAGTTTTCGGAACTCTGCAAGGTGCGGATTTGGACCAAAGCCGCTTTGGGTATCCAGACCAATTTCAGCCAATCGGAGATCGACACCATCGCGCTGCAAGCGGTGGACATGTTCATGGCTCGCTATGGGGTCTGATCAAGATTTGGGCAGGCGCGCGGGCGTATGCCTAAAGAAAGGCCGATTAAACAGTTGATGTTTGACAGGGGGACCGTTCTGGAAAACCATCAGGCGGATACAGCGAAGGCCCTGTGACCCTTGACCAGTGCGAACACCAGCTTTTCCCGACGACTGAACGATCTGCTAGTTCAGGTTTACCCCGATCATGATCAAGCTGAACTGGCCCGCCAGATCATGCAGGCCTTCTGGCCCGAGGGGACGCATCGGCGCAAACAGGGGCGTAAGCCAGGCAACAAACTGTGGTCGGAGAAAGACAGCGTCCTGATCACCTATGGCAACTCGATCGAGGATCAGGCCCACAAGCCATTGGACCTGCTTCATGATTTCCTGATCCGGCACCTGAGCGGTGTGGTAAACGGTGTACACATCCTGCCGTTCTTTCCGTTCACTTCGGATGACGGGTTTGCGGTATCCGACTACTATACCGTCAGCCCGCAATTGGGGGACTGGACGGATATCACCCGGATCGCCGGGGATTTTCACCTGATGTCCGATCTGGTGTTGAACCATGTCTCAAGCCAGGGTGCATGGTTCACCAGTTTCCTGCAGGGGAAATCTCCGCACGACCGGTTCTTTTTTGAAGCCTCGCCCGAGGATGATCTGTCTCAGGTCGTGCGCCCGCGCACCACGCCCCTGTTGCGGCAGGTCGACACCAATCAGGGCGAAAAATACGTCTGGTGCACCTTCAGCCACGATCAGGTGGATCTAGATTTCTCGAACCCTGAAGTGTTGGTTGAGATGCTGCGGATCATCCGCCTCCATATCGACAAGGGGGTGCGGATCCTGCGGCTGGACGCAGTGGCCTTTGTGTGGAAAGAGATTGGCACCAATTGCATCCACCTTCCGCAAACCCATGCCATAGTGCAACTGCTGCGGCTGTTGTGCGACTACACCACGGAAACGCTGGTTCTGCTGACCGAAACCAACGTGCCGCGCACTGAAAACCTCAGTTATTTCGGCAACAGGAATGAGGCGCACGCGGTTTACAACTTCCCTCTGCCACCGCTGATCCTGCACGCGATGCAGTCTGGTACAGCGCGATATTTACGCGAATGGCAGGCCGCGATGCCGCCCGCCCAGTTGGGCTGTGCCTATCTGAATTTCACGGCCAGCCATGACGGCATCGGGATGCGCCCCGCCGAAGGGGTGCTACCCCCCGAAGAAAAAGAGCGCATGATCGATACCGTGCGCCGGATTGGCGGGCTGGTGTCCATGCGGGCGCTGCCGGACGGGCGAGAAGAACCCTATGAACTAAACTGCGGGTATTTTGAGGCGATGGCCGAAACGTTCGACGGCCCGGATCAATACCATCTGGCCCGGTTCATCTGCTCGCAAACCATCGTCATGTCGTTGGAGGGGATACCGGCCTTTTACATTCACTCCCTGCTGGCCACGCCCAACGATCACGAGGCCGTGGAACGGCGCGGCATGAACCGGGCGATCAACCGGCACCGATGGCATTATCCCGATCTGCTGGCACGACTGGCCGATCCGGGGTCTAACCAGGCGCTGGTGTTGTCGGAGCTTTCGCGCCGTTTGCGCCTGCGGGCACAACAACCGGCGTTCCACCCGAACGCCACGCAATTCACGCTGCGGCTGGACGACCACGTCTTTGGCATCTGGCGGCAGAGCCTGGACCGGAGCCAGTCGATCTTTGCGCTGCATAATGTGTCAGCCGACCCGGTGCATGTCAGTCCCGCCGAGATCAATATGATCGCCGAGGAGGTCTGGACCGATGCGCTGACCGGAGAAATCCTTGCGACCAACGGCCCGGATATTGTGCTGGCGCCATATCAGTGCCGCTGGATCACGAACCGGGTGTGAACTCCTTTAAATCTTCGGACACCGCCGCCTTTAGGCGCAACAGGAACTCAGGATCTGCCGAATGGACACGGTTCCAAGTCGGGATGAACGGCGTCTCGTGCGGGTTATCGAGGAAAACCTGACCCGCGCGGATGATGTTCTCAGCAAACAGCTCGATGGACTTTTCTTCCTTGTGGCGGTCCAATTCCAGACCGTTCATCTTGGCGTCGGTATAGTAGCCCTCCAACAGGTCCAGCGCGGATCGGTAGTAAGTGGCCTTGAGTGTGCGGAACGTGTTGGGTGTGAACACCGTGCCATCGGCGGCCAGTTTGCGGAAAATCGCCTTGCAGATATCGGTGGACATGCGGGATAGGCCACGGTTGGCATCCTCGGGCGACAGGTCCTGATGCTTGTGGTCATAATTGTCGGCGATTTCGACCTGACAGACCGATTTCGGAGCCAGATTGCGCCAGGCCTCGGACAGAACACCGATCTCTAACCCCCAGTCCGAAGGGATGCGCAGGTCGGGCAGGGTGGGGGTGCGGATGGCGAACTCGCCTGACAACGGATAGCGGAAGCTGCGCAGGTAATCGAGGTAGTCCCGGTCTCCGATCACCTTCTTCAAGGCAATCAACAGCGGGCTGACAAGCAAGCGCGTTACACGGCCATTCAGCTTGCCCTCGCCAACGCGGGGATAGAACCCTTTGGCCATCTGGAATGGAAAGGTCGGGTTGACGACCGGATAGACCAGCCGGTCCAGCATCTGCCGGTCATAGGTCACGATATCGCAATCATGGATCGCCATCACCGAACTGTCGGCGCAGGCCAGCAGGTACCCGATGCAGGACCAGACATTCTTGCCCTTGCCGGGTTCCTGCGGGGCCAATCCCATCTCGCGCAGGTGTGCTTCAAGCTGGGTCAGGCGCGGGCTGTCATTCCAGATCACCGCGTGGTTTTGCGGCAGACTGGCAAAAAACGCGCGGGCGTGGCGATATTGCGCTTCATCTGCCTGATCCAGGCCGATGATGATGCGGTGAAGATAGGGAACCGGCTTTAACTCCTTCAGAATGCCCGCCAATGCGGGACCTTCCAGTTCGGAATACAGGCAGGGAAGGATCAGGGTGATCCTGCGGGTTTCCGCAAAGACCGAGATCTCATGCGCCAGTTGCCCCGCGGGTCTGCTGCGCAGGTTGTGTAGGGTGGTGATGTTACCGTTCTGATGAAAATCTGCCATGTCTTGTGCCTTTTTGTATCAGAGCCCTGCTGTCAGCGTCAGGATCGCTTCGGACCAACCGCGTGGGCCGCTCTGAGTTGTTCTGAGAATTCGCGCCTCGATTTCGGGCGGGAAGGGAGGGATGGAGGGGCCGTCCGTATTGGCGATGATCGCACCCTGATCCGCTGCACAGATCATTTCGCTGTCATTGGGCGCATCACCCAAAGCAATGGTGCGCACAGGTTTCAGATGTTCGACAATGTCCATCATCGCGTCGGCTTTGGTCTTGCCGAAGGATAGGGTCAGAAACCTCCCACCCTGCCGAGCAAATAGACCTGCGCTCGCAGCGGCAGAAAGGAACGTCTGCAAACTGGTTTCCGAACCAGTCCACAGCCCCGGCTCACTGAAATTGCGTTGTTTGGCAAGGGCAGCTTGTACAAGACTCAAACCCGTTTTTTGCGCCACTTCCTGGGCGGTCAGATCGCCAAACCCGACGAAACCTTTCGGCAGAGACCTTAGAATGTTCCGAAGGCGCAAATACGCATCGTCATCATCACTATTGGACTTGCCAGGCCAAAGTACCCCAGCCCCGTTTTCGACGATGGCGGGCATATGGGTCAGGCCCATGTCCCGCTGCAACGGCTGGATTTCCGCTGCAGTTTTGCTGCTGGCCAAAACCAGACCTGCATCCAGTTCTGTCAGAAGTGCAAGGCCGGGTCTGGCCGCGTCCCAGCCGTAGTCGTGGTGATCCAATAAAGTGCCATCCAGATCGGAAAACACCAAAAGCGGCAGGGTGGGGGCAGCGGCATCGTTCATTGCCCCCGAAGTAGAAATCTGCAGATGCGGGATGTAAATCCGCACTGACGAATTTTCCATCAAACTAAGCGTTCGCGCCTAATTATTAGGCATAAGCGCCCGAGGTCATTCGATGAACGTTCTGGCCAGCCGGTCGCTGATCGGTTGCGACAGATAAGTGAACACAGCACGTTCGCCGGTATTTACGAACAGATCGGCAGGCATGCCGGGCACCAACTCCAACGCAGCAACGTCCTGCGGTTGCTCGGCATCCAGCTTGACCCGCGCCTTGTAGTAAGGCTCACCCGAGCGTTCATCCTCTAGCGCATCTGCTGAGATATCGAATATCCGACCACTTGCCTCGGGCACATGCGCTTGCGCGAAGGCCGACAAACGGATGCGAGTAGACTGACCAACCCGCAGCTTGTCGATGTCACCTGTATTGACCCGCGCCTCAACGATCAACGACTGATCGGCGGGAACGATATCCATGATCGGCTCACCCGGACGGATAACGCCGCCTGTCGTCGATACGCCAAGGTTCACCACACGCCCACTGGTGGGTGCCAGAACCTGCGCTCGCTTCAGCCGGGCTTGAATTCCTGCAAATTGCGGGCGGACCAGATCAAGCTGGGCTTCAACCACGGCCAGTTCCCCAGCAATGGCCTCATCGCGCAGTTTTTGTTGGCTGAGCAGCGACAGCTCCAGTTCCTGCACCTGATCTTCGGCCTGCGCAATCTGCGTGCGTAACGAGGCGTCAACGCCGCCAAGCCGTTCCAATTCGATCTGCCGTGCACTGACCCGTGTGACGGCGACCAGACCCTTGGCCAGCAACGATTGCAGGTTCGTCAGTTCGACTTGCGTGATATCCATCTGGTTTTGCGTTGCCTTTCGCTGCTCGTTCAAACCCGCGATCTGGTTGCGCAGACCGGTGATCCGTTGCGCATTGATCTGTGCTTCGGTGCGCCGCGCGCGGGCTTCGGCGTCGAACAGTTGTTTCTGGGTCAGGTATGGGGACACCCAGTGCAAACGCTCCATGCCTTCGCGAAACCCGGCCAACGCGGTGTCTTCGTTAAACGCGGCCTGTCCGCTCATCTGCGCCAACAGGCGGGCACGGCCGACCGAAAGCTCTCCCAACTGGCTGCCCTGAACGCTAAGGTCTACGTCGATCTCGGTGCTGTCGAGTTGTACCAAAGGCTGCCCCGCCTCGACGAATTGCCCGTCTGTCACCAGAATGGACTGGATGATGCCGCCGTCCAGATGCTCGACAGTCTTGCGGTCGCCTTCGACGACGAACGAGGCAGGTGCGACCACGGCCCCGTCCAGTTTCGAGGCGAAGGCCCAATAGGCACTGCCACCGACGAACACCGCCAGAGTGAACAACCCGAACAGCACATACCGCCCAATGCTGGATGACGTATCGGTGATCTCCTTCAACTGCGCCTCATGGAAACCAACCGCGTTGCGGGAAGATGTGTAGTTTATCAGGTCCGTCATTGCGCTGCTCCTGCGATCTGAGTTTCGGTTTCCCGGCGTGGGGGTGTCTGCAACACGTTGCGGCTGTTCACCTTCAACACGTCCTGTTTGTCGCCAAACTGAGCCTGACCGCCATTGCGCAGAACCAGCACCTTGTTGGCAGCCTGCAAGGTGGCCGGGCGATGGGTCATGACGATCGCAATCGCGCCCCGGTCCTGGATGGCCAGCAAGGCATCGCGCAGGGCCTGTTCGCCCTCGGCATCCAGGTCCGAGTTGGGTTCGTCCAAAACCAATACAAACGGATCGCCATACAGCGCCCGGGCCAGAGCCAACCTCTGACGCTGACCGCCGGACAAAAAGAACCCCTGCCCGATGCGGGTTTCATACCCGTCGGGTAGGCCACTGATCAGCTCATGCACCCCGGCTTCTCGGGCAGCGCGCAGGATTTCAGCGTCATCAATTGCATTTGAGAACCGGCCGATGTTTTTGCGAATGGTGCCATCGAACAGCTCTACGTCCTGAGGCAGGTAACCGATCTGCTTGCCCAGATCCTCGGCATTCCATTTCGACATCGGGCTGCCGTCCAGCAGAACCTCGCCCCGTTGAGGATGCCAGATACCGGCCAGCATTTTGCCCAGAGTGGTCTTGCCCGACCCGCTTTGGCCGATCACGGCCAGAACATCCCCGGCTTTCAGGTTGAAATCAATTCCACGGAGAGTGGCATTCAGCGCACGCGGAGGGGCCGCCTGCGCGATGCGAACATCCAGCGACTTGAATGCACGCGGCAGATGCAGGTTGGCTGGTGCCTCTGCAAAATCCTCAGTCAGTTGTTTGATCTTGCTGTACGAGCCGCGCGCGGCCAGAAACGTACGCCACTGGCCAATCAACTGATCAATCGGAGCCAGAGCACGAGCCAGAACGATGGTTGCGGCGATCATCACGCCGGCAGTGGACTCTCCGGTGATTGCAAGCGCGGCCCCAAGGCCAAGAGCAGCAGATTGCAAACCCATGCGGATGGTTTTGGACATCACTGAAAAGCTGGCGATCCGATCTGCAGTACGGGTCTTGTGCTGATGCGCGTCCGCCTGCAGTGCCGTCCATCGACGTACCAGATCGTCTTTCATACCCAGCGCGTGAACCAGCTCGGCGTTGTTGTCGCTGGTTTTGAACAGCGCGTCCGAGCGCCCCCGAGCATGTGACGCCTGTTGCATCGGATTGCGGGCGCGGGCGTTGTTGATCAGCGCCATGATGGTCAGGGTGGCAGCTCCGGCCAGACCGAGTAGGCCCAGAAACGGGTGCAGAACATACAGCACCAACAAGTAAATCGGCATCCAGGGCGCATCGAAGAATGCGGTCAGAGTGTTACCTGAGATAAACTCGCGAAAGCCGTTCACGTCTTCGACCAGATTTTCGCCAGCCTCGCTTTCACCCTGGACCCGGCGGCGCATGGCAGCGCCAAGAACGGGGGCGCCGACGCTCAGCTCGAACCGGGCGGCCAAGCGGCCAAGGATGCGCATCCGCATCAGGTCAAGGCAGGCAATCACGACGAAAACCCCGGCCAGCAAGAGCGACAGGGCGATCAGAGTATCGGCATTCTGGCTGGTCAACACGCGATCATAGACCTGCAGCATGTACAACGGTCCGGCCAGCATCAGAAGGTTAAGAAACAGACTGAAGACCGCGACCGCAACAAAGCCTTTGCGCAGCGACCCCCAGGCGGATTTGACGGGATTGGCATTCTGGGACATGTCTTGGCCCTTTCCTAGTTGAAAAACGGGGCGACCAGAGGCCGCCCCGCTGCTGCTCGATTATGCAACGAAGTCGTCTTCGGTCAGGTCGGTGCTGTCGACGCCTGCCAGACGAACCGAACCTTCGCTACCGAATGAAATCACGGCATCGTTGCCATCCTGCGCGACACTCACCGCACCACCGAAATCCGGGCCGAAATCACCGAATTGCAGCTGGTCCAGACCAACCTCAAAATCCTGGATCACGTCGTTTCCGAAGTTTGCCCCGAAAGTGAAAGTGTCGGCCCCGGCGCCGCCGATGAGGATGTCATCGCCGCCCTCACCCGAGATCAGATCAGCGCCCGCGCCACCGTTCAGCACGTTGGACAAATCGCTGCCAACAATCACGTCGCCATCATCCGACCCGACGACGTTTTCGATCGAACGCAGCACATCCGTCTCGAGTTGGTTGTCGATGACATCCAGAACGACCACGCCCGTTCCACCGACCGCATCCACGTCCAGTGTGGCGCCAGCGTCCACCAAGCTGTCCTGAACCACCGGACCGTTCGCACCCGCCGGAGCGTTGTGCAGGTGGATGGCCGAGACAACCCCCGGGATTGGGGTGTTCAGGTCAGCCTCGTTCAGACCGGTCACGCTCAGTTCACTGGAATAGGTGACCACACCTGTGTTCAGGTTCTGAGTGATGACGACCGAGGCGTCCCCTGTTGCTTCGCTATCCGAGGTCGGGCCCGGTTCCTGCGAAGCATCCAAGGCACCGCTGAGGGTCACCGTACGGATGCCATGCTCGGTCACATCGCTGTCAACCAGCAGCTGTCCGCGAATTTCCCCGCTAGGGAAGTCAGCGGTGTGGATGTTGTAGTACAGGTTGCCTTGAACGGCCTGATCCACAAAGGCTGCACCGTCGGCGATGGCCGATCCAAACTGATCCGGCGTAGCGACTATCGCGTCGGTGATCGAGACACTGAAGCCGGTGTCACGCGTTGCAGTACCGTTGCCGTTGGCGTCCAGACGGACTTCAACCCCAACATCCAGGTCCGAGAAATCGGCTGTGTCGATCCCGTCGCCACCGTCGATAAAGTCATCTCCCAGGCCACCGGTCAGAACGTTGTCGGCTTCACCTGCGATTAGTACGTCATCGCCTGCACCACCGTCGATATCACCATTGGTGGTCCCCAGATCGACAAAGATGTCGTCGCCGTCGCCCAGAAGAACATTGCCGTTGATCACGCCTTCGTCGTCATTGACGATGGTCACGTCGCCCGCATCCGAGGCGTCGATTGCGTTGACCGTGCCACGGATTTCACCTTCGTTCAGGATTGCGCCCAGAAGGTTCAGACCGCCATCCACGCGAATACCTGCGGCGGCGTCCGAGCCTTCGGACCCGGCGATCAGACCTTCGTTGACAACCACACCAGCAAACGAAGCATCGTCCTGATTGGTGAACAGGCGCAGGCCGTCCCCGACCTGATTGCCTTCGACCGCGTCGCCGCGCCCCTGAAAGGCACCTTCGTTCACAACAACTGCCGAGACCACATCGCCCGACACATCACCGGTTTGCAGCGAAACGGCGGAGCCGTTATTGCCTTCGCCCGCATCAACGAGACCGGTGTTGGTGAAACTGTAATTGTCGGCCGTGCCATCGGCATAGACCGCGCCGTTGCGCTGATTGCCTGTGCCAAGGATGTCGCCTTCGTTCACGACCTCAAGCCCGTCACCGTCAATGTTCAGCGCCCGGCTGTCCGAGGTCACGGTGCCACGGTTGACGAAAGACCCGCCTGCGTGATCACCGGTGCCGAAGTACACACCGTTCTGAACGCCAGCAAACAGACCGGTTTCCTCGTTGACCAACTGGCCTTGGAAACTGACGCCGTTTACAGCCCGGAACGCGCCAACAGTGTTGTTTGCGCCTTCGGAGGACACCGTACCAGTGTTGGTGATTGTGCCGGTGAACAGGGCAGGGCCAAAGCCGCCACCTTCAAGACGTGCGCCTTCCAGACGGATACCGTCTCCGGCTGTGCCGAGACCCGCGCCTGCGTTACCACGTCCTGCGATGATGCCATCGTTGGTGATCTCAACTTCGCCATTGCCACCCTCGGCCAGCGACAGCGAGATGCCAGCGCCGTCGTTGTGCTCACCCGCATCGATTCTGCCCGTTGCAAGGTTGCTGATCGAGTAATCGCGTGCCGTATCGTCGGCATAGACAGTCCCGTTGCGCTGATCACCTGTGCCCAGAATGTCACCGCCATTGATCAGATCGACGCCTGAGCCGTCGATATTCACCGCGCGACTACCCGACTGGATGGTACCAAAGTTCAGCACGTCAAGATCGTGTTCACCGTTACCGATATACAGACCATTACGCGGGCCTTCGATCACACCGGTTGAAGTGTTCAGGATTTCTCCTTCGGTGTACGCACCATCCGCGATGCGGATACCGGCGGCGGTGCCCTGATTGCTCTCGGTCGAGATCAGGCCGCTGTTGACAATCTCGGTGTCCAGAATGGTGCCTTCCGCGCCATTGTTGATGCGGATGCCATCACCGGCCAGCGCGGTGTTCGACGCGGCCTGACCTCGGCCCTGGATGGTTGCCCCGAAACCGTTGAAAACGTCGGTTTCGACGCGGTCACCGATCTCATCACCGATCTGCAGCGAAATACCCGCGCCCTGATTATCTTCACCGGCATCAATGGCGCCGCCTGTGAAATTCGAGATCGAAACATCTTCGGCGGTGCTGTTGGTATAGATCGTGCCATTGCGCTGATCGCCGGTGCCGATGATGTCACCAAAATTGCGCACATCGATGCCCTGACCCTGAATGTCGACCGCGCGGCTGTCCGAGCTGATGACGCCACCGCGGAAGTTGTCGAGACTGCCCGAGCTGGCTGCGCCTGCAAATTGCACGCCGTTGAACTCACCCGCGATCTCACCGAAGTTGCGGATCGAGGCGCTGCCGGTGACCTGAACACCCGTGGCCAGCACGTCTGGACCGTTGTTGGCCTCGATCCGGCCCGAGCGGAAGTTGAAGACATCAACATCCTGACCTTGCGCCAGAACAGCCGCGACAGCGTTATTGGTGACGATCTCGCCAAAATTCAGCAGGCGCGAGAAGTCATTTGCCAGAACAAAAGCCGGCGTGTCATCGACGACAGTGCTTTGAGAGAAGTTGTTGATAAGGGATTGGCCGTCGCGGGATGTCTCTTGCGCCAATGTTGACGTGGTCAAGAGACGGGCGCGTAAGCTTGCCAGAAGTTGGGACAGCATTGGAAACTCCGTCATAGGATTTGCGTTTTGCGGCCCGCCCGCTGGTTTGGGCGCTCCACGTAGCAAAGGGGTAGTCACCACGGCCGGTCAGCTAAAATTCATCCTTCGAATTGGGGATATAACCAATGCAAATAGTCACGCCCGCCGTGATGTAAGACGTCAGCGCGACAAGTGATTTCAATTGGTTAAATGGATTGCTCCGCCAGCGTGGAGCTATTCAGTGGCGCAGAATGACGGTTTTGTCAGGGATTGTGATCCCGCTTTCCTGCAATGACACCCGCTTTGGCGTATCTAAAGAACATCCCCGGCGGGGTTGGAAAACACGGTTTTGGATTGCAGTTATGAATTTCAGAGATTTGGAATACGTTCTCGCCATCGCAAAACATGGCCAATTCAGTCAGGCAGCCGTAGCTTGTAACGTCTCTCAACCCGCATTGTCCAATCAGGTTAAAAAGCTCGAGCAGGAGTTGGGAACGGATCTGTTTCTGAGGCTCAATAACGATGTGCGTCCGACCACTTGCGGAGAACGGGTAATTGCTATCGCCGAACGTATCCTTAAGGACGCCCAGAACATTCGAGATACCGCAACCCAGTTCCGCGACCCCGAGGCCGTTCCCTTTCATATCGGAATGACGCCGACGCTTGCCCCATACCTCACGCAGTATTTTTCAGACTTGTTCAGCACGCTGTTCCCAAACATGCGGGTCACCATGATCGAGGACCTGCCGCAGAATATGTTGCAAATGGTTGGGGATCACACGCTGGACGTCGCTTTGGTCGCGAAACCCAATACAGCAGCGACACTGGACTTCACCTCAATCTGGATCGAGCCATTGTTTCTGGCTTTGCGCGAAGGGCACCCGCTGTGTCAGCTATCGTCTATTGCACCGGAAGACGTGCCCGCGCATGATTTCATCCGATTGCCGCACAGTTTCGGTTATGCGCTGGAGGACCGTCTGCCCAAACCAGATCCGTCGCGCCGGGTCGGCAAACGCTTTGATCTGAGTGCCCTTCGGTTCGAAACGATTTGCCGCCATATCTGCCACTCGGACGATTGCACCATTGTCTCGGCGCTGGCTGCGGAACAGTTCAAACGCGACAAGTGGCCATTGTGCTTTGTGCCGTTTGACGCGCCGGGTCACCTGCGCGATCTGGGTGCGGTGACGCGCCCGGGCTGCCCGCGCCGACCACTTCTGGATCGCATCGGTACTTACATAAATGATAACCCGCCCGTCGGTGTCACACCAACCTTTTCAGGGTGATACTCTGCCAAAAGACGTGATCTCGCCCCGGCGGGCACATAACGTACGACCCAAAACCTGCATCTTAAACGTCTATTTTTAGGCAAGTTATTGTTGTCGGACGGTCTGAAAATCTTCTTGCCCATATGGTCCAAAAGGCCGAACGTACCGGTGTATCCAGTCGGTTTTCCAACTGTCCGCGATCACGCGCGCAAGTCAGTTGACAATGGATTTTGTATTTTGGATACATTGGGCAGAGATTTCGCGGCGAACAGAGTCGTCCAAGAATGCTCTGGCCACAAAGAGCAACGCGAATGTCTGAATAAAATCATTTCTGGGAGACCCACATGAAACTGAAATTAATGGCCGCAACTGCTGCGATTGCCCTGTCGGCTGCCGCGGCACAAGCGAACACGCTGGTCTATTGTTCGGAAGGCTCGCCCGAAGGCTTCGACCCGGCGCTGTTCACCGCCGGCACGACCTTTGATGCCTCTTCGCACCCGATCTACAACCGCCTGCTCGAGTTCGAAACCGGCACCACCAACGTGATCCCCGGTTTGGCGGAAAGTGTCGAGGCCAGCGATGACGGTCTGGAATACACTTTCAAACTGCGTCAGGGCGTCAAGTTCCACTCGAACGACGAATTCACCCCGACCCGCGATTTCAACGCCGATGACGTGATCTTCTCGTTCATGCGTCAGAAGGACGAAGGCCACCCCTACAATCAGGTCTCGGGCGGTACTTGGGAGTACTTCCAGGGCATGGGCATGCCCGATCTGGTCGAGTCCATCGAAAAGGTCGACGACTACACGGTGAAATTCACACTCACCAAGCCCGAAGCGCCGTTTGTTGCCAACATGGCGATGGATTTCGCCTCGATCCTGTCGGCCGAATACGCGGATGCGATGATGGAAGCGGGCACACCTGAAAAGCTGAACACCGCGCCTATCGGCACCGGTCCGTTCTCGTTCGTGGCATATCAGAAAGACGCGGTGATCCGTTATGCCCAGAATGCCGATTACTGGAACGACCCGGCGGCGGTTGAAAACCTGATCTTCGCGATCACTCCGGACGCATCGGTTCGCTATCAAAAGCTGAAGGCCGGCGAATGCCACATCATGCCCTATCCGAACCCCGCCGACATTCAGGCGATGAAGGATGACGCCGACATCAACATGATGGAGCAGGAAGGCCTGAACGTTGGGTATCTGGCCTACAACACCACCATGGAACCGTTCGATAATCCGAACGTCCGTAAGGCGCTGAACATGGCAATCGACAAGAACGCCATCATCGACGTGGTGTTCCAGGGCTCGGGCCAGGTGGCCAAGAACCCGATCCCGCCGACCATGTGGGGTTATAACGACGCCATCACCGACGACGCCTATGATCCCGAAGCGGCCAAGGCGATGCTAGAGGCCGAAGGCGTATCCGATCTGTCGATGAAGATCTGGGCGATGCCGGTTCAGCGTCCGTACAACCCGAACGCCCGCCGTATGGCCGAGCTGATCCAGGCAGATTTCGCCAAGGTTGGCGTGGATGTCGAGATCGTGTCCTACGAATGGGGCGAGTACCTGTCACGCTCGAAAGAACTGAACCGTGATGGTGCTGTTCTGCTGGGCTGGACCGGCGACAACGGCGACCCAGACAACTTCCTGGCCGTTCTGCTGGGTTGTGACGGTCGCGAAGCTTCGAACCGCGCACAATGGTGCCACCAGCCGTTCGAAGACCTGATTCTGCAGGCCAAGCAGACCACCGATCAGGCCGAACGCACCAAGCTGTATGAAGACGCTCAGGTGATCTTCAAAGAGCAGGCGCCGTGGGCGACCATCGCACACTCGGTTGTTTTCATGCCGATGCGCAATGAAGTGCAGGGCTACAAAGTACACCCGCTGGGCGGTCACATCTTCTATGGCGTGAGCGTCGAATAAACCACCACTCACAGACCGGAGCCGTCGATTAGGCGGCTCCGGTTTTCTATTTCTGGAGGTCGGCGTCAATGCCGGATTTGTCCGAGTACCGTCAACTGGCAAAGGACATGTCAGTGGATGCCGTGGCGCTTGTGCCCGGTCCGAATTTCACCCGCGCTTTGGGAAAGCCCTTCATGAGCCACGAACGGCCCTTTGTGGTCGTGATCCCGGCCGAAGGTGCGCCAGCTGCGGTAGTACCCAATCTTGAACTGGGGTCATGGGAGTTGGTCGGGTTCGAAGGCGCTGTCTTCGACTGGTTCGACCAAACCGGCTATGACGATGCGTTTGTCGCGCTGGCCGACCATACGCCACTGACGTCGCTTGCTGTCGAAGGGCAAGTGATGCGGGTCTTTGTGTCCAAGGCTTTCACCAACGCGCTGCCGAACCTACGGATTGTCGATGCCGAGCGTGAGATTTCCGGCCTGCGAATTTGCAAGACCGAAGCCGACATCGCAGCAATGCAGGCGGCGATTGATATTTCGGAACGTGCCTTGGCCCGCGTTATCGCGGATGTGCGCGTCGGCCAGACCGAAGTTCAGATTGAGCAGGCTCTGGTTCAAGCCCTGTTTGCCGAAGGCGCGGCATCGCTGGCCTTTGCGCCGATCGTTGCAGCAGGGGATAACTCGGCGCGACCCCACGGCAAGGCACGCGCGGATTACAAGATCAAACCGGGCGACGCGTTGCTGTTTGATTTCGGCGCCCGTAAACATGGGTTCGCCGCCGACATCACCCGCACTTTCTTTGTGGCCGAAGTTTCGGACGAGGGCAGGGATGTCTACAACACCGTTCTGCGTGCCAACCGCGCAGGGTTCGAGGCTTGCCGCCCCGGCGTCACCGCCCACGACATCGACGACGCGGTGATCAGCGTGCTCGAAGCCTCGCCCTATGCTGACCGTATTCGTACCAAGACGGGTCACGGGTTGGGCCGGGACGTGCATGAAGCACCATACATCATGCGTGGAAATGACCAGAAAATCCTTCCCGGCATGGTCTGGACCAACGAACCGGGGCTTTATGAACTGGACAATTTCGGCGTACGCATCGAAGATGACGTATTGGTGACCGAAGATGGTTGCCGGTCGCTGACCAGCTTTCCCAAAGATCTCACAATCATAGGTCGCTGATGTTTGGCTATTTTCTAACCCGCCTGGGTATGTTCATCCCGACCTTTCTGGGCGTGACGCTGATTTCCTTCATGTTCATCCGGGTCCTGCCGGGCGATCCTATCATCGTCATGGCCGGCGAACGCGGCATGACCGAGGAACGTTATCAGGAGATGGTTGAGAAGCTGGGCTTCGACAAACCGGTCCTGCAGCAATACTGGGACTATCTGGTCGGCGTCATGCATGGCGATCTGGGCGAAAGCTTTGTCACCAAGAAGCCTGTCTGGGATGAGTTCTTTGCGCTGTTCCCTGCAACATTGGAACTGTCGATCTGCGCGATGATCTTTGCTGTGGCTCTTGGCTTGCCAGCTGGCGTGATCGCCGCTGTGAACCGGGGCAAGTTCTTTGACCGGGCGCTGATGTCTTCGGCGCTGGTTGGATATTCGATGCCGATTTTCTGGTGGGCGCTACTGCTGATCATCGTGTTCTCGGGCAATCTGGGCTGGACGCCGGTCTCGGGCCGGATCGACCTACTGTACTACTTCCCAAGCGTCACCGGCTTTATGCTGATCGACAGTCTGTTATCGGGGCAGCCCGGGGCGTTCGGATCTGCCGTCCGTCACCTGATCCTGCCGACCATCGTTCTGGGCACTATCCCGCTTGCGGTGATCGCTCGGCAAACACGCTCGGCCATGTTGGAAGTGCTGGGCGAGGATTACATCCGCACCGCTCGGGCCAAGGGTCTTTCGCCTTCACGGATCAACGGGCTGCACGCGCTGCGCAACGCCCTGATCCCGGTGATCACAGTAATCGGCCTGTCGGTCGGAACTCTGTTGGCTGGCGCGATCCTGACGGAAACGATCTTTAGTTGGCCGGGTATCGGCAAATGGATGGTCGACAGCATTTTCCGCCGCGACTACCCGGTGGTGCAGGGCGGCCTGTTGATGATCGCCGTGATCGTGATGCTAGTGAACCTTCTGGTCGATGTCCTCTACGGCATCATCAACCCCAAAATCCGGAGGCGGTGATGGCTGAACTATCTGCAAACGCGCCCAAAACCGAAGACCGCCCCAGCGCCCTGCGCGAGTTCTGGTACTATTTCAGCGAGAACCGCGGAGCAGTGATGGGCCTGTGGGTTTTCCTGGCCTTTGTCTTCTGTGCTGCCTTCGCACCCCTGTTGGCACCCTATGACCCGACCGAGCAGTTCCGCGCGCACATTCTGCAGCCGCCAGCATGGCAAGAGGGCGGCAGCTGGGCCTTCCCATTGGGCACCGACCCGCTGGGCCGGGATATGCTGTCGCGCCTGATCATGGGATCGCGCTATTCCTTTTTTGTCGGCATCGTTGTGGTCTGTGTCGCTGTGACAGGTGGCGTGATCATCGGGCTGCTGTCCGGGTTTGCGCCGAAATGGATCGATACGCTGATCATGCGAGTGATGGATATCATCCTGTCCTTCCCGTCGCTGCTGCTGGCGCTGGTGTTGGTCGCCATCCTCGGGCCGTCGTTGACCAACGCGATGATCGCCATCGCTATCGTGTTTCAGCCGCATTACGTGCGCCTGACCCGAGCATCCGTGCTGTCGGAGCGACAGAAAGATTATGTGACTTCGGCCCGCGTTGCGGGTGCGGGCAAGGCGCGGTTGATGTTCAAAACCGTGCTGCCCAACTGTCTGGCTCCGATCATCGTGCAAGCGGCACTGTCGTTTTCAACCGCTATTTTGGACGCCGCCGCCCTTGGCTTTCTGGGCATGGGCGCACAGCCGCCCACACCGGAATGGGGCACCATGCTGGCCGAAGCGCGTGAATTCATTCTGCGCGCGTGGTGGGTGGTGACCTTCCCCGGCCTCGCCATCTTGGTAACGGTGCTGGCCATCAACCTGATGGGCGACGGTCTGCGCGACGCGCTGGACCCGAAACTGAAGCGGAGCTGACGACATGAGCCTGTTGGATATCCGAAACCTCACCGTCGAATTCGCAACCGCTTCGGGCAAGTTCCGGGCCGTGGACGGGGTGGACCTGTCGGTCGACAAGGGCGAGTTGATGGCCATCGTCGGCGAAAGCGGCTCGGGCAAATCTGTGTCGATGCTGGCGCTGATGGGTCTGCTGCCCTGGACCGCCACGATCACCGCCGACCAGTTAAGTTTCGAAGGCATCGACCTGACCAAAATCTCGGCCCGCGACCGCCGTAAGATCATCGGTAAAGACATCGCCATGATCTTTCAGGAGCCGATGTCGTCGCTGAACCCCTGCTTCACGGTCGGCTTTCAGATCAAGGAAGCCCTGCGCATCCATCTGGGCCTGAATCGAAAAGACCGCCACCAACGCGCCATTGAGCTGTTCGATCAGGTCGGTATCCCGGC
The DNA here is from genome assembly GCF_013032445.1 of Ruegeria arenilitoris. Taxonomy (GTDB): domain Bacteria; phylum Pseudomonadota; class Alphaproteobacteria; order Rhodobacterales; family Rhodobacteraceae; genus Ruegeria; species Ruegeria arenilitoris_F. Next base: position 186,577 of record NZ_WQCA01000004.1, read on the forward strand.
CCCGGAAAGCCGCCTGAACACTTTTCCGCACCAGATGTCGGGAGGGATGAATCAGCGGGTAATGATCGCGATGGCGATTGCCTGCACTCCGAAACTGCTGATCGCGGATGAACCCACAACGGCGCTGGACGTGACCATTCAGGCGCAGATTCTGGATCTGCTGGTACGGTTGCGTGACGAACAGGGCATGGGTCTGGTGCTGATCACCCACGATATGGGCGTGGTTGCTGAAACGGCCGAGCGCGTGCAGGTGCAATATGCCGGCCAAAAAGTCGAGGAACAGCCCGTCAAAGACCTGTTTCGGACACCGCGCCATCCCTACACCTCGGCGCTTCTGAGCGCATTGCCGGAACGGGCCACATCGAAAATGTTGCCTACCATTCCGGGCGTGGTCCCCGGTCAGTTCGACCGGCCCAAAGGGTGCCTGTTCAGCCCCCGATGCCAGTTTGCGGACGATCTGTGCCGTTCCCTGCCGCCGACCCCGCATAGTGCGGAGTTCGGCAAGGCCCGCTGCCACTATGTCGAAAAGATAACCGCCGGAGAAATGGCATGACCGCACCTATTGTTCAGGCAAGCGCCTTGGCTCGGCACTACATCGTCAAGGGCGGGTTGCTGTCGAAACCGGCAACGGTCAAAGCTCTGTCCGGCGTCGATTTCGACCTGAAACCCGGCAAAACTCTGGCCATCGTCGGTGAATCCGGCTGTGGGAAATCGACACTCGCGCGCGTGGTGACGATGATCGAGGAGCCGACCTCGGGCAATCTGACCATCGACGGTGTCGACATCACACCATCAAAATGGGCGCAGATGCGCGAGACGGTTCAGATCGTGTTTCAAGACCCTTACGGCTCGCTCAATCCACGCCAGCGGATCGGGCAAATCTTGCAGGAACCGCTGATCATCAACCGGCCCGACATGTCTGCCGCTGATCGCGAAGCTCGGGCGCGTGAGATGATCGACCTCGTCGGTCTGCGCCCCGAACATTACGACCGCTATCCGCATATGTTCTCGGGCGGGCAGCGTCAGCGGATCGCCATCGCACGCGCGCTGATGCTCAACCCCAAGGTGCTTGTGCTGGACGAGCCGGTCTCGGCGCTGGATGTCTCGATCCAGTCGCAGATTCTGAACCTTCTGGTCGAACTGCAAGAGCGTCTGAACCTGGCCTATCTTTTCATCTCGCATGACCTGTCGGTGGTGAAACACTTCGCCGATGACGTGATTGTAATGTATCTGGGTCGGGCCGTTGAAAAAGCCCCGAAAGAGCTGCTGTTCGCAGCCCCCCGGCATCCCTATTCCAAGGCGCTACTGTCCACGACCCCGCGTGCCGACCCAGAGGCGCGGAAAGAGCGGATCAAATTGGAAGGTGAGCTGCCCTCACCAATGAACATCCCCAAAGGTTGTGCTTTTGCTCAACGTTGCTGGCTGGCGACCGAGGAATGCCGTGCCGCCCCACCCGAACTGAGCGGTGAGGACCATCAGGTGGCCTGCCTGCATCCTCTGGATTAATTGGGCTTATTCGCTTTTGCGCGTGGCAATGACCATTTCCAGCAACTGGTCCTTGGTGCGCTGAATATGTCGGGTCAGCAGGGCGCAGGCGTCCTCGACCCGGCCGTCGCGGGCCAGTGACAACAGTTCTCTATGGTCTTTCTTGGCCGGTTCGCGTTGTTCCATGACGCTGAGGTGCATCCGGACATACCGGTCGGATTGCACATTGACCCGCTGAAGGATTTCATTGCTCAACCCGCGCCCCGCGGCAGCATAAAGCGCCATATGGTATTCGTTGTTCAGACTACCCCAGCGGCCCACATCATAGGCGTCGTAGGACTTCTCCATCTCATCCAGAATCCGGTCGCATTCGATGAAATCAGCCTCAGCCATCTGCGGGATGGCGCGTTGGAACAGATCCACTTCCAGCAACACGCGCAGATCAAAAATCTCACCGATTTCTGATAGCGAATGCTTGGTGACCGATGCGCCTCGATTGTTGGTCAACTGCACAAGACCTTCGGCATCCAGCCGTTTCAGCGCCTCGCGGATCGGCATACGCGAGACGTCGTAATCCTCGGCCAGTGCTTCCTGTCTGATGGTCTCGCCTTCGGCCATTTCACCACTCAGAATCCGCTCGCGTAGATCGTTGGTGATGACTTCGGGCAGGCTTTGTCGGGGGATCGCGCGGGTTCTGGGCATTCGGTGGTCTCGGGTGCATGAAACTTGTATCCAAAATACAAAATGAGGGATGGATTTCCAAGTCCCTTACACGCCTTGATTACAATCAGGTGACACGCCGCATCTGGTGGCAAGGTCAACCGAGTTTCATCCCCGTTTCACGTCCTTTCTCCAAACTGGTTTCAAGCGGTTAAGACTGAAACACGGGTGCAGTTAAACTATAGCTTCAATCAATGAAATAGATCAAAACAATCTATTGGACCGATGGAGAAATTTGCAGCAGATTGCGCCCAACAAGGCGAATCCTTTGTTTTGGTGTGAGACCCCTGATGTGGACATATTCCAACCCGGTTAGAACTTTGTTCGGTACCGGAACATTAAACGAAGTGCCGCAGCTGATCATTGGCCGCCGATACGCTTTGGTGACCTATCCTGACGCACCGTTTCAGGCGATGGCGGGGCAATTGGCGGAAATGGCCGGGCCTGCCGCATTGGTCATTGATGACGTCGCCCCCAACCCGGATTACCGCCTGCTGCAGGAGCAATGCGCCCGCTTCGACGATGTGGACGTTATCGTCGCTTTGGGCGGCGGGTCGGTGATCGACTCGGCCAAGGTGTTTGCTGCCGCCGCAGGGGATTTCAGCAAGGTCGCCCGGTTTCTGGAAACCAAAACCGGTGCCGAGGACCTGGCCGCAACCCCGATCATCGCAATCCCCACAACTGCCGGTACAGGCAGTGAGGTCACCTGCTGGGCCACCGTCTGGCAGGAAGAGACCGGCAAGAAATTCTCGCTGGCGCGGCCCAATCTCTACCCGGAATCGGCGGTGATCGACCCGGCGCTTATGGTTAACAAACCCTACGGGCTGACATTGGCCACCGGGCTGGACACGCTATCCCACGCGCTAGAGAGCATCTGGAACATCAACGCCAACCCAATCTCGGCCCGCCACGCGGTTGCCGCCGCCCGGCAGGTGCTGGACACGCTGCCCGCATTGCTGAGCGATCTGGGCAATCTGCAACTGCGCACCCGCATGGCCGAAGCGTCCCTGAGTGCCGGTCTGGCTTTCTCCAACACCAAGACCGCCATAGCGCATAGCCTGTCCTATCCGATCACACTGGGATGGGGGGTGCAGCATGGCATCGCGTGCTCGTTCAATCTGCCGGTGATCCTGCGGTCGGTGGATGGCCTTGGCGGCTTTCGTCAGGACGCACTGCATGAGATCTTCGGACCCGATCTTGCAGCCGGGGCTGACAGATTGAACGCCTTCCTGACCGGGCTCGGTGTGGCCACCCGGTTCGCAGATTACGGCATCTCCGAAAACCAACGCACGAACATCATCAATGACGCCTTCGCCGGAGAGCGCGGCCGTAACTTTGCCGGAACAAAAGACGCCTTCCTCGCTGCCGAGAAGGCGATGCAATCCTCACGCCCGAAAGTGGCGTGATCGAACCCAACCCTAACTCAGGCGCCTAAGCACGCCATCACCAAGGACCAAGAGATGACACTTCACACCCCGATCACGGCCAACGAGCGGGTCTACCCTCAGCCCAAAGTTCCCGCAATCGCCATTTGCCTGGACGGGTGCGAGCCGGAATATCTGGAAGTCGCCATTGCCAAGGGCCTGATGCCGACGCTCAAGCGCATTCGTGAAACCGGCACCGACCGCCTGGCGCATTCGGTGATCCCATCCTTCACCAACCCCAACAACCTGTCGATCGCGACCGGACGTCCGCCCATCGTGCACGGCATCTGCGGCAACTACCTGATCGACCCGGACAGTGGTGAAGAGGTGATGATGAACGACGTACGCTTCCTGCGCGCGCCGACCATTTTCTCGCAATTCTATGAGGCCGGGTACCGCGTTGCCATGGTCACCGCCAAGGACAAGCTGCGCGCGCTGCTGGGCGCTGGCCTGAAATTTGACGAAGACCGCGCGGTTGCCTTCTCGTCCGAACGTTCGGGTGAAACTACCAAAGCCGAACACGGCATCGACAACGCCAGCGAATGGCTGGGCATGGACGTCCCCGAGGTCTATTCGGCCGAACTGTCCGAGTTTGTTTTCGCCGCAGGCGTCAAGCTGCTGAAGGAATTCAAGCCGGACATCATGTACCTGTCGACCACCGACTACATCCAGCACAAGTTCGCCCCCGAACAGCAGGGCGCGCTGGATTTCTATGCCATGTTCGACAAGTATCTGGCGCAGCTGGACGAGCTGGGAGCTGCCATCGTCATCACTGCCGACCATGGCATGAAGCCCAAGCACAACGTAGCGGGCGAACCCAACGTCATCTATGCGCAGGACCTGATGGACGAATGGCTGGGTAAGGACGCCGCCCGCGTTATCCTGCCGATCACCGACCCCTACGTAGTGCACCACGGCGCGCTGGGATCATTCGCCACAGCTTACCTGCCGGAAGGTGCCGACAAGGCCGACATCATGGCCAAACTGGACGCCATTGAGGACATGATCCTGGTGGTTGACAAGGAAGAGGCGATCCGCCGCTTTGAACTGCCCGCCGACCGGATTGGAGACATTGTCATGATCTCGGGCGAAACTATGACCATCGGCACCTCGGCCGACCGCCACGATCTGGCTGCGCTTAAGGAACCGCTGCGCAGCCATGGTGGTTTGACCGAGCAGGAAGTCCCCTTCATCGTCAACCGCGTTATCGATCTGGGCAACGCGCCCGAGCTGCGCAACTTTGACGCCTTCTTCTACGCCACCACAGCGGCGGCCCAGTAAATGGACGGGATCATGAATACATCTGACATCCGCAACGAAGGGATGCGCATCGGTGGAGAGATTGTCTTTACCGAGGCCACCGTTCCCGTGCGCTATCCCTACACCAACGAAGTGGTCGGCCATGTGCCGGCTGGCACCGCCGAGCACGCCCGCAAGGCGTTCGAGGTTGCGGCGAACTACACACCCAAGCTGACCCGGTACGAGCGCAGCCAGATCCTGCAACGTGCCGGTGAACTGATCGGCGAAAAGCGCGAGTATCTGGCCAAGTGGTTGACGCTGGAACTTGGCATCTGCCACCAGCACGCAATCTATGAGACCAAGCGCGCGCAGGACGTCTATCAATTCGCCGCCGCCGAGGCGCTGAAAGACGATGGCGAGATTTTCTCATGCGATCTGACCCATAACGGCAAGGAACGGAAGATTTTCACCAAGCGTGAACCGGTCAAAGCCATCAGCGCGATCACCCCATTCAACCACCCGCTGAATATGGTCAGCCATAAGATCGCGCCTGCGATTGCAACGAACAACTGCATGGTGTGCAAACCGACCGAACTGACCCCGCTTACCGCTCTGACACTGGCGGATATCCTCTATGAGGCCGGTCTGCCGCCCGAGATGTTCCAGGTGGTCACCGGCTGGCCGCAGGATATCGGCGAAGAGATGATCACCAATGAACACATCGACATCATCACCTTCACCGGTGGTGTACCGGTGGGCAAAATGATCGCCTCGAAAGCGGGTTACAAACGTCAGGCGCTGGAACTGGGTGGCAATGACCCCCTGATCGTTTTGAACGACCTGAGCGATGCCGATCTGGAGAAAGCCGCCACTATCGCCGTGGCCGGGGCCACCGGTAACTCGGGCCAGCGCTGCACCGCGATCAAACGCATCTTGGTGCAGGAAAGCGTGGCAGACAAATTCGTCCCGCTGGTTCTGGAGAAAGCCAAAAAGCTCAAGTTTGGCGATCCGCAGGACCCCGAGACCGAGCTGGGTTGCGTAATCCATGCCGAGGCCGCCGAGCTGTTCGAAAAACGCGTCTACATGGCCGAGGAAGAGGGTGCGGAAATCCTCTACCACCCCGGTCGTCAGGGCGCATTGCTGCCGCCCATCGTGGTCGACAAGGTGCCCCATAACAGCGAGTTGGTGATGGAAGAGACCTTTGGTCCAATCGTCCCAATCGTGCGCGTGCCGGACAATGACGCCGAAGTCATGGCGATCTCGAACAGCACCGAGTTCGGCCTGTCCTCGGGCGTGTGCACCAACGACCTGAACCGCGCGATTGCATATATCAACGGGCTGGACGTCGGTACCTGCAACATCTGGGAACAGCCGGGTTACCGGATCGAAATGTCCCCGTTTGGGGGCATCAAGGACAGCGGCAACGGCGTCAAGGAAGGCGTCATCGAAGCGATGAAGTTTTTCACTAACGTTAAAACCTATTCGCTGCCCTGGCCGGGCTGATTGACTGACAATAAAAACAATAAGGCCCCGGCCCATTTGGCCGGGGCCTTTTTCATCTCGGCAGATCAGCCCTGCACAACATCCTGACGCTGCACGCCCAGCCCTTCGATGCCCAGCTCCATCTTGTCGCCGGGCTTAAGATAGGTCTGCGGGTTCTGCCCCATGCCCACGCCCGGAGGCGTCCCGGTCGAGATCACATCGCCCGGTTGTAGCGACATGAATTGCGACAGGTGCGAGACCACGGTGGCGACACCGAAATGCATCGTGTTGGTCGATCCGTCCTGATAGCGGTGGCCGTTGACCTCAAGATACATCGGCAGGTTCTGCGGATCGGTAACTTCGTCCCGTGTCACCAACCAAGGACCAATCGGACCGAACGTGTCAGCGGATTTGCCTTTGACCCATTGCCCCGAGCGATGCAGCTGAAAGTCACGCTCTGACAGGTCGTTGACCACGCAATAGCCAGCCACGTGGTCCAGCGCGTCGACCTCGGAGACGTATTTTGCCTCTTTGCCGATCACCACGCCCAGTTCAACTTCCCAATCTGTCTTAACCGAACCGCGCGGGATTTCGACGGTGTCGTTCGGTCCGACGATAGCAGAGGTCGCCTTGAAAAAGATCACCGGTTCGGCAGGCAGCTCCATACCGCTTTCGGCCGCGTGGTCAGCGTAGTTCAGTCCGATGCAGATGAACTTGCCTACCTGACCCACACAGGCACCGATGCGCAGGTTGCCCTCGACAACCGGCAGTCCTGCCAGATCGAGCGCGCGCAAGCGCGCCAGACCCTCGTCGCCCAGCACATCGCCCGAAATATCGCCAATAACGCCGGACAGATCGCGGATATTTCCGTCCTCATCCAGCGCACCGGGTTTTTCCGCGCCAACCGGTCCATAGCGTAAAAGCTTCATTTCCTGTTCCTTTTCAACTCAGATGGTCCAGCCGCCATCGATGGCAAAGGGCTGACCCGTGGTATAGTTGCTGGCGTCGCTTGCCAGATACAGCGCAAGTTCGGCCACTTCCTCGGCCGTTCCGATCCGGCCCATCGGCTGACGCGCGATGAAATCCGTCATGGCCTGTTCGTAGTCGCCAGTGGCGCGCAGCCGGTCGTGCAGGCTGGGGCTGGCGACCGTGCCAGGGCAGATTGCGTTGCAGCGAATTCCTTGGGTCACGAAATCTGCGGCCACCGACTTGGTCAAACCGATCACCGCCGCTTTGGAGGCACAATAGGCGAACCGGTTCGGTACACCTTTCAGAGATGACGCGACCGAAGACATGTTGATGATTGATCCGCCGCCGTTTACCAGCATCGCAGGCAGGGTCAGGCGGATCAGCCGGTACATGGCCTTGACGTTCAGATCAAAGCTGAAGTCCCAGTCCTTTTCCTCGCATTCCAGAATTGACCCACCCGCAACATAGCCCGCGCAGTTGAACAACACGTCCAACGGCGGCAGCTCCGCCGTGGCGGCCTGAACGGCACCCGCGTCAGTGACGTCCAGTTTCAGAGTTTGAACATCGGGGATTTTCGCCAAATCGGACAGCGACGCCTCATTGATATCGCACGCAATGACTTGCGCGCCTTCGGCTGCAAAAAGCTCTACCGAGGCGCGCCCGATCCCTTGGCCTGCAGCTGTAATCAGGGCAGTTTTGCCGGATAAACGGTTTGAGGAAGTCATCGGGTCTCTCACACTTGTTCAGGCAGAAGTTCCACCGGCAGGTTCTGATAGCAAACCGGTCGCAAAAAACGCCGGATCGACAGGGTGCCGACCGAGGTCGCGCCGAAATTGGTCGAGGCAGGGTAGGGGCCACCATGCACCATGCTGTCGCAGACCTCGACACCGGTAGGGAAGTCGTTGGCCAGCAGCCGTCCGGCCTTACGTTCCAGCACGGGCACCAGTTTGCGCGCGGTGTCCGCATCCTCGGCGTCCGTGTGCAGGGTGCAGGTCAGTTGGCCTTCAATTGCGCGGGCGATGTCGGTCATCTGATCAACGTCCCGGGCGCGCACGATGATGCCGGTGGGGCCAAAGACCTCATCGTGCAGGCTGTCATCGGCCAGCCAATTGTCGCCCGAGACGGCAAACAGGTTTGGCGCTGCGCTGCGGGGCGCGCTGTCTTTGCTGACAATCTGAATAACTCCGGCACCCTCGGAGAATTGTGCCACTCCCTTGCGATACGCGTCTGAAATTCCGCTGGTCAGCATGGTCTGCTCTGCGGTCTCGGCCAAAGCGGACTGCGCCGCCGCCTGCAGGGCATCCGCATCCGGTCCGTCAACTACGATGGCAATGCCGGGATTGGTGCAGAACTGACCTGCACCCATGGTCAGGGAACCGGCCCAGCCGGTGCCGATCTCGGCACCCCGGGCCGCTGCGGCTTTGGGCAGAACAAACATCGGGTTGACCGAGCCCAGCTCACCAAAGAACGGGATAGGTTCGGGGCGCTGCGCGCAGATGTCAAACAGCGCGCGACCGGCACGCAATGATCCGGTGAACCCGACTGCTCGGATCAGAGGGTGCTGCGCCAGAGCGGTTCCGACCCCGATCCCATCGCTTTGGATCAACGAGAACGTGCCCGCAGGGGTGCCGGTCGCCTTGATCGCCGCGTCAATCGCTTGCGCCACGATCTCACCGGTGCCGGGATGTGCCGGGTGGCCTTTGACAACCACGGGACAGCCCGCAGCCAAGGCCGCCGCCGTATCCCCACCCGCGACCGAGAACGCCAGCGGAAAGTTCGACGCCCCAAACACTGCGACCGGGCCCAAAGGTCGCTGGATCATCTGCAGGTCAGGACGAGGCAAGGGCGCTCGGTCCGGCAAGGCTGGGTCGTGGCGATGGTCCAGATACGCGCCGGTTTCGATGTGATCTGCGAACAGGCGCAATTGGCCAACAGTCCTGCCTCGCTCACCTTGCAGCCGCGCCTCGGGTAGGCCGGTTTCCTGACATCCGATTTCGGTGATCGCGTCGCCGCGTGCGTCAATCTCATCTGCAATTTTCCGCAGCAGCGCAGCGCGCTCGGTCCGCGTGGACCAGCCGAATGTGGCAAAGGCTTCTTCCGCCGCCTGAACGGCGGTGTCCACATGCGCAGGCGTCCCAACAGAGAAGTCATGGCTTGGCCCGTGTGCTGGGTCCGATGCGAAAGTGGCCTCGGTCCCGACCCATTCGCCCGCGATCAGGTGCTTTCCGGTCAACATGTTCAATTCTTCCTTAAATCAGCCCGCGCCGGGCGAGGTTTCGCATCAGGTGAGACGCCCCGAACTTCCATTCCGGGCATTCGGTCGACAGGCGCACGGTGTTGGTCAGCGCACCCAGCTTATCGTTTGAAATCGTGACGATATCACCCAGTTTATGAGTGAACCCACCCCCCGGAGCATCGCGATCCTGGGTCGGTGCAAAGAGGGTTCCGAGAAACAGCATGATACCATCGGGATACTGGTGATGCCGACCAATTGTCTGGGTCACCAGATCGACCGGGTCACGGCTGATCTGCGCCATCGAGGAATGGCCTTGCATCTCAAAGCCATCAGGCCCGGTCACAGTCAGCGTCAGCTCTGCGGCGCGTACGTCATCCAGCGAGAAGCTTTCATCGAACAGCCGGATCATTGGCCCGATCGCGCACGAGGCGTTGTTGTCCTTGGCCTTGCTCAACAGCAGGGCTGAGCGCCCCTCGACATCGCGCAGGTTGACGTCATTGCCCAGCGTTGCGCCCTTGATCTGACCCTGTGAACTGACGGCCAGAACCACCTCGGGTTCGGGATTATTCCAGGTTGAGATCGGGTGCAGGCCAACATCCGCGCCAAACCCCACTGAAGACAGTACCTGCGCCTTGGAGAACACCTCGGCATCCGGGCCGATTCCGACTTCCAGATACTGGCTCCACAGGCCCTCGGTGATCAGTGCCTCTTTCGCTCGTTCGGCCGCGTCAGACCCGGGCACGATATTGGTCAGGCTGTCGCCGATGCGAGCGCCAATACGGGAGCGGATCGCGTCGGCTTTGGCCGGGTCACCGGCGGCTTGCTCTTCGATCACACGCTCAACCATGGAGCCCGCGAAGGTAACACCGCAGGCCTTCACCGCCTGCAGATCGCATGGGGCCAGCCACTGGTGGCCGGCGTCCAGCGGACCCAAGGTCTCACCCGGTGCTGAGCGTGTGTAGTCGGCAGCATCATCGCGTTCCACGATATCGCGCACGGTCGGTGCTTCTTTGGACGTGATATCAAGCAGTTGCCCGTCGCGGAAGGTCACGACGCATGGACCAATACCCTCACGCTCCACACGTCCCAGCCACAGTCCGCCAGTATCCAGATTTGGAAATGCCATTTTAACCCCTGAGGTTATAGGCCCGGGTAGCATTGCCCCCCAGCACCGCTTTTCGTTCGGTTTCGGTCAGCGCGCTCAGCAGCTCGTCGGTAGTGTCCAGCCAGCGCTGATAACTGCTGGCCAATGTACAGACCGGCCAGTCGCTGCCCCAGATCAGGCGGGATGGACCGAAAGTGTCCAGCAAATGGTCGACATACGGGCGCAGGTCGTCGGTCGTCCAATCCGGCGCGGCTTCGGTGACCAGACCCGACAGCTTGCACCAGGCGTCGGTATCGCTGGCAAGTGCGGCCATGTCTTCTGCCCATCCTGAGATCACTCCATCCCGGATCAGCGGTTTTGATCCATGATCGATCACAACGCGCATCTGCGGGTGAAGTGCCAGAAGTTGACGCAACGGGCCAAGATGCTGCGGCTGTGTCAGGGCATCAAAGGTCAGATCATGGCGTTGGACTGCGTCGAACGCCGGGGTCAGAGCGTTCCCCAGCATCCAGTTCGGATCAGGGATGTCTTGGATCATCGGTCGCAACCCGACCAGAGCCGGGTGCGCGGACAGCGCCTCAATCTGCGCGGGTGCATCGGCAGCCTTGAAATCGACCCAGCCGACAACGCCTTTGATAAACGGCGTCTGATCGGCCAGAGACAGCATATATTCCGTCTCGGCGATCGTTGGGGCGGCCTGCACCAAAACCGTACCTTCGATCCCTGCGGCCTTGATAAGGGGCGCCAGATCATCGGGTGTGAAATCTCGGTAGATCACGGTAAGTTCCGGCGTCAGCCAGCCATAATCACCCCGTGCCAAGGCCCAGAAATGCTGGTGTGCGTCGATCCTCATCCAATGACGCCTTTCTTGAGGATGATGTTGCCGTACAGTCGCCGCTCACCTGTCTGGACGATGGCAAAAGCACTGGCGGAACGGTCATAGAAGGCAAATCGCTCCAGCCCCTGAATGCGGGCAGGATTGTCTGCCGTGGCATCGATGATGGACTGAAAGTCTGCCACGGCTTCGGGAACAGCGTCAGGGTCACCGACCACCTGCATGGTCAGCGCCGGGTCAGGCACGAATGTGTCCAGTGGCATGACGGACAGGACCGCCCGCAGCATCTCACTGGCTGAAGACCCATCAGCGCGGATGCAATTCGGTCCTGTACTAGAGCCCGGAAAATTCGCGTCTGCGATGACAATCTCATCCCCGTGACCCATGGCCCGCAGTGTGAGTATCAGTTCAGGCGAAAGGATCGGATCGATGTTACGCAGCATTGGCGGCCTCGGCGGGCAGAGGTGCGTCAGGGCGGATCAGGCCCTCGGACCGCAGATCAGACCAAAGCCCAGCCGGGATATTTCGATCCAGCAAAGCGACATTGGACTGCACTTCGGTGGCACTGACCGCGCCGGGGATCACGGTTTTGACGCAAGGATGGCCCAGAACGAACTGCAAGGCTGCCGCGATCAGTGGCGTGTCATGTGCGGCGCAAACAGCCTCGATCTTGCGCACCCGATCCAGAATGTCCTCGGGCGCATCGGCGTAGTTGTATTTGGCGCCGGGCACAGCCCCGGTGGCCAGAATGCCCGAGTTATACGGCCCGCCCAGAATGATCCCAACATCGCGTTCCTCACAAAGCGGCAGGAAACTGTCCAATGCCTCTTGTTCCAGCAGCGTATATCGGCCTGCCAGCAGAAACGCGTCGAAATCACCAAGCCCCAGCAGTTTCTCGCAAACCTGCCATTCATTCACACCAGCACCGATCGCCGCGACCTCACCAGCATCCCGCAATTCAGTCAACGCCTTGTAGCCGCCGCCATCGAACAGCTCGCGCACTTTGGCGTCAGACATTTCCTGACTGCCCTGACTGAAGACGCAAACATCGTGCACCAACAGTATGTCGGCATTGGCCACTCCGATCCGTTCCCGGCTTTCTTCGTAAGAGCGCATCACGCCGTCATAGGTGTAGTCAAACACGATCCGTTTTTGCGGCACGTCCACAAAAGCCTCGGGTGTCACCTCATGCGGTTCGCAATCCAACAACAGGCGACCGATCTTGGTCGACAGTTGGATGTTCTCACGCCCAAAGCGGGCAATCGCTTCGCCAAATCGATGCTCGGACCGGCCGAGGCCATATTGCGGGGCGGTGTCGAAGAACCGAATGCCCGCGTCAAAAGCCGCCTGCAAGGCTGCCTGCGCGTCCGCATCCGGGACTTTGCGATAGAGATTTCCCAGTGGCGCGCCACCAAAACCCATTCGAGTTAATGGCACAGGCCGTGCAGTGCGGTGATTCAATAGTTCGGTTTGCGAAACGGTCATCCTGCTTCCCGTGCTGGCTGAGTAGAGAGGTTAAAAAGGTGCGGTTGCTCCTGAATCAGCACCTCAATCCGCGGCATAAGCTGCCCCAAGTGGTGCCGCATGGCAGCCTGAGCTGTGTGCTCGTTACGCTCCAGAATGGCAGCGTAGATGGCGCGGTGTTCTTCCAGAGTTTCCGCGATGCGCCCCGGCGTTGGCAGCAACAGCATCCGAGCCCGACTAACTTGCAGGGATACGGTTTGTGCCACATCACCCAGGCGTTTGAAGCCCGTAAATTGCATCAGTAAGGCGTGGAATTCCTCATCGGCCTGATAGAAGCCGGGAATGTCCTCATCCTCGATCATCAGCTCTTGCATGCGCATATTTCGGCTGAGTTTCTTGCGCTGATCTTCCGTCAGGTCCCGAGCAACCTTGGCAACAGTTGCGAGTTCCAGCGCTTCACGAAGGAACATGCCTTCGCGGATTTCCGGCATCGAGAAATAGGAAACTCGTGTACCTGACTGCGGCACGACATCTACCAGCCCTTCGGCGGCCAGCCGGGCGATCGCTTCGGTCACAGGTGCGCGCGACACGCCCAGCCGTTCGCAGATCGGCGCCTTTCTGAGCGTCGCACCCGGCGGAAAGTCCAATGAAAGAATGGCCTGCTTGATCGCCTGATAAACCCGCTGCGCCAGCGAGCCCTCATCCGACGCAATATCGCGCAAAACCTGCGCGTCGATGTCTTGTGGTTTAGTCATAAGACTGATCTATCATACTAACATGTTAGTTGACAAGTGCGTGATTGCCGTTTAGCAATTTGACCAAGCAAGCGGGGACGGGATGCAAGCAGACCAGAAAAATAAGGCCTCTAACGCAGCGACTCGCGACACGGTCAGGCTGAACCCGGATGACAATGTCGTGATCGCTTTGCGAAATTTGCAGGCTGGTGAACAGCCGTTTGACCTTTCCATACCGCTAACCGAAGCAATTGCGCGGGGGCACAAGATCGCCGCCGCTCCGATCCCGTCGGGTGAAAATGTCATTCGGTACGGGCAGATCATCGGGCAGGCAAAGGCGGACATCGCTCTGGGTGAGCATGTCCACGTACACAACCTTGGAATGGGCGCGCACCAACAAGACTATGCGCATGCAAGCGCGAATGTGCCGCTGCCGGAAATAAACGAAGCGCGCACCTTCCAAGGCTTTCACCGCTCAGACGGGAAAGTAGGCACACGAAACTATATTGGCATTCTGACGACGGTGAATTGTTCCGGCTCGGTGGCGCGTTTCATTGCTGAAGCCGCCCAGAAGACTGGCATTCTGGAAGAGTTCCCTAATGTCGACGGGGTAGTGCCGATCGTGCACGGCACTGGCTGCGGCATGTCAGGCAAGGACGAGGGCTATGCAACCTTGTTCCGCACTTTGGCCGGATATGCCCAACACCCGAATTTTGCGGGCATTCTGCTGATCGGATTGGGCTGCGAGGTCATGCAAGTGGCCGATCTGGTAGGCGGTCGCCCGATCCGGCAGGACGGTGTACTGCGCTATATGACCATTCAGAATGAAGGCGGCACCCGCCGGACCATAGAGCGCGGTTTGGAAGAATTGCGCGGCATCGCGGAGTTGGCCAATCAAGCGACACGTTCACCAGCCCCGCTCAGCGCGATCACGGTCGGGATGCAGTGTGGGGGATCCGACGGGTACTCGGGGATCACTGCCAACCCGGCGTTGGGATATGCCTCGGACCTTCTGGTTCGGCACGGCGGGACGACAATCCTGTCGGAAACGTCTGAAGTCTATGGGGCCGAGCATCTTTTGACCCGGCGCGCCGAAACGCCCGAAGTGGGTCAAAAACTGATCGACCGTATTCACTGGTGGGAAGACTACACCGCCCGAAATGGCGGAGAGATGGACAACAACCCCAGCCCTGGCAACAAGCGCGGCGGGCTGACCACCATTTTGGAGAAATCGCTGGGCGCCGTGGCCAAAGGCGGCACTGCGCCAATGCGAGATGTCTATAAATTCGGCGAGATGATCGACAAAAAGGGCTTTGTTTTCATGGACAGCCCCGGGTTCGATCCATGCTCGGTCACAGGGCAGGTGGCCTCGGGCGCAAACCTGATTGTGTTCACCACAGGCCGCGGCTCGGTCTCAGGCTATCAGCCAACCCCCTGTATCAAGCTGGCGACGAACTCCGAAATGTACGCGCGTATGGCCGATGACATGGACCTGAACTGCGGCGACATCGTCACCGACGGGATCAGCATCGAATCCAAGGGCGAAGAGCTGTTCGAAATTCTGATCCGGGTCGCATCCGGTGAGAAAACCAAAAGTGAGGACCTTGGCTTTGGGGGCGTCGAATTCGTCCCCTGGCAAATCGGCGCGGTGATGTAACCCGCGTAGCCCTTAGGGAGAGGGGCGATATGGGAGGAAAAATGACAAAACTGGTCGACATGACGGGGATCGACAAACACTTCCCCGGGGTGCACGCGCTGAAATCCGTGCAGTTCGATCTGTTCCCGGGCGAGGTTCACGCACTGATGGGCGAGAACGGCGCCGGGAAAAGCACGCTGATGAAAATCCTGTCGGGGATTTATCAGCGCGATGGCGGCGATCTGGTGATCGAAGGCAAATCGGTCAGCCCCACCACCCCGCGCGAGGCACAGGATCTGGGGATCGGCATCATCCATCAGGAACTGAGCCTGATGAACGATCTGACCGTTGCGCAGAACATCTTTATCGGCCGCGAACCCCGCAAGAGCTTTGGGCGATTAGATGAGGCCGCGTTGAATGCTCAAACCGCCGAGATTTTCGCCTCAATGAACCTGTCGCTGGACCCGAAAACACTGGTTGGCAGCCTGACGATTGCGAAACAGCAGATGGTTGAGATCGCCAAGGCGCTGTCCTATAGATCCAAGGTTCTGATCATGGACGAACCTACAGCCGCCCTGAATGACGCCGAGATCGCCGAGTTGTTCGTGATCATCCGTCGCCTCAAGGCCGAGGGTGTGGGCATCGTCTATATCAGCCACAAGATGGATGAACTGAAGCAAATCGCCGACCGCGTCACAGTTATGCGTGACGGAGAGTATGTCGGCACAGTCGACGCCGCGGACACACCGATCAGCCAGATCATCGCGATGATGGTGGGGCGCGAAGTGAACGAGGAACCTCTGGACGTGCCCGATCTGGGCGATGCTGAGGTGTCGTTGCAGGTGTCGAACCTGACGCGGGGCAAAGACATCCACGACGTTAGTTTTTCGGTTCAGAAGGGTGAGATTCTGGGCTTTGCCGGGTTGATGGGGGCAGGGCGCACCGAAGTTGCGCGTGCCATTTTCGGGGCCGATCCGAAAGATGCCGGGGAAATCCGTGTCCATGGCAAGCCGGTCTCGATCAAATCGCCGAAGGACGCGGTGCGTGCGGGGATCGGCTATCTGTCGGAAGACCGCAAACACTTTGGCCTAGCTACGGGCATGAACGTGCGGGACAATATCGCGCTGGCCTCAATGGACTTGTTCACTGCGACAGGTGGTGTTCTGAACGATGGCGAGATCAGCACCACCGCCAAGAGTTATATCAAGCAGCTTGGCATACGTACCCCGTCTGATGTGCAGGAGGTTCGGCTGTTGTCAGGCGGCAACCAGCAGAAGGTTGTCATCGCAAAATGGTTGCTGCGCGACTGCGATATTCTGATCTTTGACGAGCCCACCCGCGGCATCGACGTGGGTGCGAAGTCCGAGATCTACAAGCTGCTCGAGGAATTGGCCGAACAGGGTAAGACGATCATCGTGATTTCGTCCGAATTGCCCGAGATTATGCGCCTCAGCCACCGCATCGCCGTGATGTGCGAAGGCCGGTTGACCGGCATTCTGCCCGGCGGAAAAGACACCACTCAGGAAGACATCATGCATCTGGCCACCCAACGGGCGGCGGCAATGCAGGTAACAGGGACAGTGCAATGACCACAGCCACAGATATCGACAAGAAAAAGCCCCTCGCGGGTCTGTCGGAAAGCGGCGCCTATCAAAAGCTGCTGGCGTTTGCCAGTTTGATCGCCTTGCTGATCGGGTTTTCGATCGCGTCGCCCAACTTCATGCAGACCTCGAACATGATCGCCATTCTACAGGCCACCTCGGTCAACGGAGTGCTGGCGGTGGCGGCGACTTTGATCATCATCACCGGAGGGATTGACCTGTCGCTGGGGACGTTGATGACGTTCTGCGCGGTGATCGCGGGTGTGGTGCTGACCTATCTGGGGATGCCGTTGTTGCTGGGTGTTGCGGCGGCCATTGGGGCGGGTGCGCTCTGCGGGCTGTGCTCGGGCACCTTCGTCGCCAAGATGAAAATCCCGCCCTTCATCGCCACGCTCGGCATGATGCTGATCCTCAAGGGACTGTCACTTGTAATCTCGGGCACCCGACCGATCTATTTCAACAACACACCGGGCTTTGATCAGATCTCGCGCGGATCGCTTATCGGAGAGGTCTTCCCGGCGCTGCCCATCCCCAACGGCGTGCTGATCCTGTTTCTGGTGGCTATCGCGGCCTCGTACATTCTGGGGCGCACGGTTTTGGGGCGCTACACCTTTGCGTTGGGGTCAAACGAAGAGGCCGTACGCCTGTCTGGTGTGAATACCGACATGTGGAAAATGCGCATCTACGCGCTGGCCGGGGCCATTTGCGGTATCGCCGGAATCCTCATCGCCTCCCGTCTGAATTCTGCGCAGCCAGCGTTGGGTCTGGGGTATGAACTTGAGGCCATCGCTGCCGTGGTGATTGGCGGGACATCCCTGTCCGGTGGGCGCGGCACAATCCTGGGAACGCTGATCGGAGCGCTGATCATGGCCGTGTTGACCAACGGGTTGCGCGTGCTGTCAGTGGCGCAGGAATGGCAAACCGTCGTGACCGGCGCAATCATCATTCTGGCCGTCTATGCCGACATGGCGCGACGGAAGAAAACCGGCTGAACCAACATACAAACGACCAACAAGGAGGAGAACAACATGTTAACACGTCGTTTCATTCTAGGGGCGCTGAGTGCCGCCACCCTTGCAGCACCGGCCTCGATGGCTGCGGCCGAGGATATCTACATCCCGCTGGTGTCCAAAGGCTTCCAGCACCAGTTCTGGCAGGCGGTGAAATCCGGAGCCGAGCAGGCAGCGGATGAGTATGGCGTGACCATCACATTTGAAGGCCCCGACAACGAGACCATGGTTGACCGCCAGATCGACATGCTGGCCGCGGCACTGGCCAACAACCCCAAGGCCATCGGCTTTGCCGCGTTGGACAGCCAGGCCGCCATCCCGCTGCTGAAGCAAGCTGATGAAAAAGGCATTCCAATTATTGCCTTCGACAGCGGCGTCGACAGCGATATCCCCGTTTCCACGGCAACCACTGACAACTTGGCGGCTGCAGGTCTGGCTGCAGACAAGATGGCCGAAATGTTGGGCGGAAAAGGCAAGGTCGCCGTGGTCGCGCATGACCAGACCAGCCGTACTGGCATCGACCGCCGTGATGGGTTCGTGAACCGCATCGCCGAGAAATACCCGGATATCGAGGTTGTGACCGTTCAATACGGGCAGGGCGACCACCTGAAATCGACTGAAGTCACCAAGGCCATCCTGACCGCAAATCCGGATCTGAACGGCATCTTCGGCACCAACGAAGGCTCGGCTATTGGCGTTGTAAACGGTGTGCAGGAACTGGGCACCGAAGGGCTGGTCATCATTGGTTATGACAGCGGCAAAGCTCAGAAAGATGCGATCAAGAGCGGGCTGATGGCTGGTGCTATTACCCAAAATCCGGTTGGTATCGGCTATGAAACCGTCAAAGCGGCTGTATCTGCTTTGAACGGCGAAGAGGTTCCAGCCCTGATCGACACGGGCTTCTACTACTACGATGCTTCGAACATGGACGATCCGAAAATTTCGGCCGTTCTTTACGATTAACTACCACGCCACTCGCAAAGAACCGGTCTGCTTGTTTCAAGCGGGCCGGTTTTTCTTTTGTTTCGGCCAGTCACGCGAACTGTGACGGAACAAATTTGCCGGGCCGGATGTTTTCTCAATTCGTATTTGCTGAACAAGTGTGTTAGGGTCCGGGAAGTGTTTTTTCTGATTTCAATTAAAGGTAGTTGATTCATTGCCAGACAAATCCAACAGCATTTTTAAGCTGCGTCCTCTGGAAAAGGCGGATCTGGAAGTCATCAGCCCCTGGTTTCAGGATATTGAAGACCTCGCACGATTTGACCGTAAGCTACGCATTCCGTTTAACATGACGCAAACCGAAGAAGCTTGGAGCGATGTTTTCTGCGTATCTGGCAGCGACCACAAGTGTTGGTTTGTTGTTGAATCAGACAGCGGGCAACTTCTGGGCCTCGCTGGCCTTGAGGGTATATCGTCAGTCAATCGGGACGCCGTTGTCGCAATGTTTGTTGAAAAATCTGCACGAAGACTGGGTCTCGCTGTCAGGGCGACAGCCCTGCTGGCAGATTTCGCGTTTCGGCAGCTTGGCTTGAACCGACTTACCTCGTATTATCGCGACGATAATCACATAAGCCGCGATCTTGTGGAAAGACTGGGTTGTCAGGTCGAGGGGACAATGAGGCAGGCCTGGTACGCGGATGGAGAATTCCACGACATGATCGTCGTTGGTGTTCTTAAGCAGGATTGGTTGGTTCGACGCCCAATACTTGCAAAAGAGCTTGACCCGAGCACACTCGTTACTTTCGGGTCGGGTGGCGTCTCAGATTGGTCCTGGCCACCGCAGGTCGGAGAGTGTGAGTAACGGGGTGTGAATTTGCTTTCAGAACGCAAATGCACTTCTTGCTATAAAAGAACGACAGGGTTCAAACGCAGCCCCCGAGACGAGTATTGAATGTGAACACTACAAGTCCAAATCCATCCATAACGCAAAAGCTGGGCGCAGTCTTGTTTGCCGATGTCGTTGGCTATTCACGCTTAATGAGCGAGAATGAACTGGATACATACAACGCACTGAAATCGTTGATTACTCAGCTTGAAGAGACGTGCGCTGCGTTTCACGGTCGGGTGGTTGAGGTGCGAGGCGACGGTATTCTGGCCCTTTTTGACACAGCGACCAGCGCGGTGGAGTTTGGTGTGGAGCTGCATCGAATCGCCAGCCAGCACAATCAAAAGCGCACCGATAATCAGCGAATCAAGTTTCGTGCTGGGGTCCACCTGGGCGAAATTCTGATCGACGATCGCGGCATACACGGCGACAACGTGAATATCGCAGCCCGACTTCAGGAAATTGCAGAGCCTGAAAGAGTTTATGTCAGCTCTGCCGTGTACGATCAGGTCTGCAACCGTCTGCGCTATGGGTATGAGTTTCTCGGGCCCAAACAGCTCAAGAACATTCTGTCCCCTGTCTCGACCTATTGCGTCCGCAGTGAAGTCGCAGGCGCCACGATGGCGGGAACAATGCGCCCTGACCTTCCCGGAGACATTCTGGAACGTCCAGACACGCCCTCGGTGGCAATTTTACCTTTCAGCAGTCAGGGTGGCGACGAGTCAGACAGTTGGATCGCCGAAGGGCTGACCGACGACATCATCATGAACCTGTCCAAATTCCGGAATCTGTTCGTGATCGCAAGGAATTCGTCGTTTTTCTTTAAAACGCAAGGGATGCCGCCGAAAGAGGCCGCGCAAAAGCTGAATGTACGCTATATTGCGCGCGGCAGCGTGCGGCGTTCTGCCAGCCGTATCCGGATTACTGCTGAACTGATCGATGCCACGACTGAACGCACCATCTGGGGCGAGCGGTTTGATCGCAAGATAGACGATATATTTGATATTCTCGACGAAGTAACTGAATGCATCGTGGCCGCAACAGCGGTGATGATTGAATCGCACGAAAAACAACGCATGATTCAGGCGATCCCGGCTGACCTTGAAGCCTATGGGTCTGTGTTGCAGGGCCAATATCACATTTTCAAATACACGCGGAACGACAACCGTAAGGCGCAGAACTTCTACGAGTCAGCGCTGGAACGGGACGAAGGCTATGCACGCGCAGCGGCGGCCTTGTCTCGCACACTGAACATCGACTGGCGTTATTCCTGGAGCGAAGACCCCTCGACTGCGTTGGATCAGGCGCTGATCTTTGCCCAACGAGCCATAGAGCTTGATCCCACAGATGCCCGTGGATTTGGGGAGTTGGGGTATGTCCATTTGTACCGAAAGGAACATGATGCGGCGCTGCAATCCTATAAGCGGGCCTTGGCGTTAAACCCCAATGATGCTGACATGCATTCGGATTTCGCCGATGCATTAGCTCATTGTGGTGAGAACGAAGCGGCAATCACGCATATCCAACAGGCAATGCGGTTGAACCCATATTTCCCGGACCAATACCTTTGGCATCTGGGTGGGGCGTATTTCAATCTCAGACGCTACGAGGACGCCATTGACACCGTCAATAAGATGAACAACCCCACCGAAGGACAACGTTTGCTGGCCGCAAGCTATGCTCAGCTTGGCCACATAGACCTTGCCCGTCAGATCGCCGACAAGCATCGGGCCGCGCACCCGAATTTTTCAATGGCCCGTTGGGGAACTGTCCAGCCGGACAAGATAGAAGAAGACACTCAACATTTCCTTGAGGGTCTGAAAAAGGCTGGGTTCTGAACCAAAAAGGCCCTGCTCATCCAGGGCCTTTCGCACAATTGTTCCGATACGAAGCTTTATACGGGTATCGCGCGTCAGTCTTCCGATCCCCGCGCACGTGCTCCACTGACTCTGGCTCCACTTACGCGTGCTCCACTGACTCTGGCCCCGCTCACTCGAGCACCACTGACTCTGGCCCCACTTACGCGGGCGCCGCTAATCGCTGGGCTGTCATCACCGAAATAGAGATCCAGCAGAACCTGTTCGAACATACCTGTCATCACATCCATGCGGATCGAATAATCGGCCTTGTCATAATTCCAGACGCGTATGCCGTCTGAAACCTGATAATCCGCCGATGCGACGCCGCTTTTTGAAGGATCCAGTGGCGAACGCGCATCCGCTCCACTTGCTGCAGCCGCAGGCTCTCCGTCCCCATGAACTAAAAAGACGGTCGGTTCCGGAAGCTCGTAGTACGTGCCCTCATAGGCAAATCCATAAATCCGTGCGAATTGGGCCGACAAATCCAGTTGAGAATCCAGCAGATTATTTCGACCTTCACCGCGCAAGTTGGCTTGCTTGAACGATTGTTTGGGAGGCGTCTTTTTCTGGCGCCATATTGAGCTTGCGAATTCAACACCCTTTTCTACTGCAACAAGACCGTCTTTGGGAATTTCCATTCGGGCCTCCAGCTTTTTCTTGTTTCCACCTGCTGGACTGACCTTATAAACACCATTCTGACTGGCTTTGTTTTTTCGTACTAGTATCAAATCATCATCTTGAACGTCTTCTCCGTCGATTTCCTTTTCAATGTCGTTAAAGTCATCGACCTTCTCGGTGGTGGCTAGTTGCACCGTCGATTCAACTCCTTTTTTAACGATCTGAAGATCGTCTACTGTGCGCCCAAACAACAACACTTCTGAGAAACTGAGCAAGGATTCAGACATACTATTCTCCCCCAAAATACGGGATTGACGAAGTCAGAACCCCATCTCCCCCTATAAATGAACTCGAACGTTAAGTTCGAGCAAATTGGTTTCAACAATCATCCTACGACTGCATGCCACAAAACCATTCAAAAATAAAGGATTTTGGGCGCTAGCCCGGTACCCGTGTGCGGACCGAATTTGAATGGCTGTCTTCGTTGGGATCAGGCAGGCGTGGCCCCGCAGTGGTCAACCCGATATCCCGCATCCGAAAGTTGCCCTCAATGATGTTTCGAAAGGCGCCGCCGGTGATCTCTTGATCTACGGCCAGCAAGGCCTTTTCCACTCCGAAATAGCTGAGCATATCGGCATCCAGCATCTCCCACGCGTCCGCCAGATAGGTGCCCAGAAAATCGCGCGCCTCAAGCAGGGCGATGCGGAATCCTTCGGGGTTCTCGGCGTATCGCTTGTTGAAAATACCCTGCATCACGCGGCTGTAGTCGGGAGAGCCTTCCAACTGATCTGACAGGTTCTCCTCTTCTGCCGAGATCAGGTGATGCACCAGCAAACGCTCGTGATAGATATCGACAAAAACGTCGAACATCGCTCCGGTCAGCGGTTCGGACAGCGCATGTTCGCTGGACCAGCCACCAGCGAATTCCGACAAGGACCGGCTATTGGTGGCAAGCCTGATCTGCGCATTCTCCGACAGTTCGGCAAATCGGCTAAGGCGATTGAAGGTATAGAGGTTCCCCCGCGTGTTATCCAGCAAATCATCGACTACCGAACCGAAGTGCAGCGACGCCAGCAATGCAACCAGATCAGCCGCGGACTCGTGAAATCCGTAATACTCGCCCGAGGCATCTCCGTCGGACGGCATCCCGATTACGCTGTAAATGATGGCGTGGCCAATCTCATGAGCGACCACATCGAAATTCAGGCTGTAGGGGCGGTATTCGTTGCCATGCTCATGGGTGCCGCCGGTTTCTAAAAACCCCCAACCGATATGTGCATTGTCCAGACTGGGCAGCAGCGACAATTCCAGCCGGTCGAAATCGCGGGCGAAATGCCACGGGATCGGGCGGTCGAAATAGCCCTGCCAGACATCCATAGTGAAATGGGCCGAACCAAACAGATGCGCGGCCTCAAACGCGGGATCGGTGGGGTCGATATGGATGAAGTTGCCAAATTCATCCGGCATGGCGGGCGGCTGGACATAACCGTCCCAAGGCGGCAGGTACATGCCCGGCCCGTTCGGACCCGGAACAATCGCGCCATACGGCGTGGTTTTTCCCACCGGGTTAACCGTATACATGCGTGGCCCGGACGGTCCGGGCCCGAGGCTGCCTTGTGGCGCGGAAACCTCAACCAGTTCCAGTTGGGCATTGGGTTCCAGAAATGGAGACTGCGGGTACAACAGAAACCGAGTCCCGGGTTCTTCTTCGATCTGTTCGGGTAAGTTCACTAAACGCCCTCCCGTGTGGTACCCCGTTAAATCCGGCAGCTCTTTATTCGGCGGCTCCGGTGTCGGCACCCCTGTGGCAATACAAAAATTCGGCTTCTATCAGGTCGTAAAACATATCGCGCCCGGCCAAACCCAGCGCCACTGCATAAGAGTCAAGATCATCGGGCA
The DNA here is from genome assembly GCF_013032445.1 of Ruegeria arenilitoris. Classification (GTDB taxonomy): domain Bacteria; phylum Pseudomonadota; class Alphaproteobacteria; order Rhodobacterales; family Rhodobacteraceae; genus Ruegeria; species Ruegeria arenilitoris_F. Next base: position 210,718 of record NZ_WQCA01000004.1, read on the forward strand.
CTGTCTGGTCAAGACGAGATTCAAAATACCACATCAGGACCCGCAACCGATCCACGCCGGATGTGCCCGTCGGATTGGCCTGTTCCGCCTTGTTGGCGGCTCGATCCCGCAGCCCGGTGTATTGATCCGAGCGACGCAATTCCGACAGAATCTGCCTGTCCAGCCGGTCCGCCCGCGACGTCGTGGCGGCTTCGATCCGGGCGGCATCTGCCAGCATCGTCTCATAGCCCTCGGGGTTAAGATCATTCGCTTCAATCCACGCCATCAGATCGGCGCGCCGCGACAGGTCAGCATTGGCCCGGTGATCCTCCATCTGCCGGACCAGTTCCGCTCGTTCGGGGTGGCGATCCTGTCTCGAGGCCTCCTCGCGCGACAGCAGGGCCAGAACCGCACGGTCCCTCAATGTTGCGTAAAGTTCAGGCTGTAGCCGCAATTCGTCGATCACGCTGCGATCGGCGGTAGGGTTCCCAGCATCGACCCGTGCGCGCAACGCTTTCCACATCAGGGTGGGCTCGGTTCGCGCAACGTCTGAAGGGGGCAGGGGGGTTCCGGCTATATATTCCGACATTCGCTCCAGCATCGCGACGGCATCCCGAGCCTTGGCGTCGATGCGACCCGTCGGCAACCAATCCGCGAATTCGACGATACCCGGCAGGTCTTGCAGTGCCCCAAAGATATCAGCCCAGATGCGATGACGGTAGTTCATTGACTTGGCGCAGCGTAGCACTTCGGCCGCTGTATCCGACGGCAGAATCCCGGCGGTTTGGGCCTGTGCCACGGATGCGCGGATTGATACCATCGGCTCACTCAGCGTTTGGAAGCCCAATTCCTCCGGGCTGTGCAGCACCGCGACTTCGTCGTCGTCTTGCAGGACACCGTTGCGATAGTCCTCGAAGATGCCCCCAACGCCGATCATTCCGAAATCGGCCAGTTCTGCCGCACGCAGAGCGCCCATGCTGGCGCTGCCGAAGACCGGAATGCCCTGTTCGATCGCCCACAGAATTTCCTTGTGCCAGACCGAGGGCACACCTTCGAAAAATCCGTCGATGATGCCGATGGCGGTCGGATTGTCGCGTACGACGCGATACACGTCACCCTGCCGGACGGGGGGAAGGATCGTGGTGTCCAGATGATCCGAGATCGCCTCTGGCGCCAGAGTTGGACCCACGAAAACCACCACCGTCATGACAGACCTTCCCTGAGGCGCTGCGCCCGGGGTCCGGGGATGTAATCCGGTTCGTCATGCGGAGCCTCAAGCCCGGGAATGACGGCCCGGACCACCGCGATGTCATACTCGGGCCGCGACAGGTCAACCGTCACCACTTGCGGGATGCTCACAGCATCAAGCCGCCGCAATAGCAAGTCCAGATCCTCGTCGAAGGAGTTGGTTACATGCGACGGGCATTCGCCAAAACTTTGATCTGCCGCAGTGGCGTCAATCAAATCGCGCACATAGCGCCCGCGTTCCATTTTCGCCTGATCGGTGAACTCCTCGGGGTCCAGATCATCCCGCGCGCCCGAGATATAGGTCAGACGTGTCTGCGCCGCCTCGGTCAGGGCGCGGAGCAAGGCGATGGCGCGGTCCGGGTGGCACCCATCCCCGATGCCGATATGACCGGGTTGTCCGCCATCTTCGCAGATCATGCAGCGAAAACTGGCGATGCCGACGTCCGATGTCGTGTTCCAAAGCCCAACCTCCAGCCCCGCATCGGCGATCATTGCAATGGCTTGCCGGCAGCGTGGATCATCGACACTGTCCGGATCCAGACGAGGTAACCCCGGCTGGTAGTGCCACAAAGTTGTGGCATCCCGTTCGATCAGCTCGCAAATGGCGTGGCAGCTGGCCTCGGTCAGGTTGTTGCCCGACGCCAGACCGTTGGTAGTGCGGGGAAAGGCCGCCTGACCTCCGACCGGTGCGCTGGTATAATCGGTATCAACCATCTCAAGAGGGACCCAGCATGGATCACCTGTGCCCAGATCGCGCCCTTGAACCCACAGCATATTGCCATGCGGATCAAAGCGCCCTCCGGTCACTTGCGGTAGGCCGGCCACGTCGACTACAGCGGCTTCTTCGGTAAGCTCGGCATATCTGGCCAAACGTTGTGGCAACTGCACTCTTTCGGCGTGCCAGGATTCGATTGCTTCCATCACGCCCGAGGCCTCGGCAGCGCGCAAAGACAGCCCCTTGCCCAGCGACACCGCAACCGAGCGGGAGTTGGGCCGCGCAACCATCACCGTGGGCAATCCGATGCGATCCAGCCCGGTCAGGTTTGCGATCCGGGTGATGCCCATGCTTTTCAAAAAAGGTTTGACGATCTGCAAAGTCTGCTCAGGGTCGCGCAACCGATGCGTATCCAGCACATATTGCTTCTGCGATGCATCGGGCATATTTTGAACCTTGCCAAGAATAATTGACCGCAACGCGGAAATAAATGCGCCGGGCCAAACTGTTACGGTTCAGGATGATGGATCGGACCCATTCGGTCAACCGCCGTGGATTGCCGTTTTGCTGAAGCTAAGCCGGGATACGTGGCGGTAAAGCGCCCCGGTCTGCAAAATCGCGCTTGGGTAACAGGGGTTGTTCAACGCGTCCGACCAGCCTTGTGGCTCAAGCCCCAAACCTGAATACGCTAAATAGATCTCGGTGGACAAAGTCGCATGAACCGGGTGGTTCAGTTGGATACCCGAATAGACTTGCAACCCCGGTTCCATCGTAGAAGGCACCCGTCACAGAAGATTTCAATACATCAACAGGCTTTTGGAGAGCCGCCGGGCCGAAATGCAAAAGTTGTGATCAAACGGGAAGCCGCCAACCACACTTGGTGTACGGAAATCAAACTTCTTACAATGAACAGGCGCGGATTCGCCTCTTGGGATTAGGTAACCATCAACTCGCAAATGTCGATCGACAGCAATCTACAAAGTGATCGGCTGCGCAATAGTTTCACCATAACATAGATTACACGGTTCGCGCTTGTGTAGTCGCAAAGCTAAAATGTAACTCATGAGCAATTCAGGAATGTCATTCTCCTCGTTTAACAAAGCGAGGAAGATCGTGCATGGGTTGGGTAATGATGAGCGAGCCCGAGCTTAACAGTATTGAAGTGTTGAGTCCGGTTTTTCAGGGCCGCCTGACGGTGGTTTCTGCCGCAAATGTTATGAACTTGCGCCGGGAATGCTTCGGCGAGCTCATCCAAATCGACGGCTCCGATCGCTGCTGGTTCGAGGATTGTGGCGACCCCTGCATCCTGCTCGTCTTCATTGATTACGCCGCCAGCACCTTGATGGAATTTCGCTTTATGAAGTCGGAATGCACCTTTAGCTACTTCGAAGCGCTTGAGAGCTATCTGCATACCCATGGCCGTCCGGTGGCGTTTTACGGCGACAAAAACACGGTGTTCCGTGTGGCCAGGCGAATACAGGATGATCCTTGGTTTTCTAGCGAGATTACGTTGTCGCTCCCTTCCTCTGCAATCTGTAGATCGTCATACGATCTCCCCGTTATTCCTATTCGTAATAGATCCACGCCATCTTCGAAGTAGGCAATCGTGTCTGACCCAAAGTTGTCCCGGAATCGAAATACATCGGCACCTGAACGGTCCGTGACATAGACTGCGGGACGATTTTGCCGCGCTTCTCTAAGGTAGAGACGGGCAAATTTTTTGGGCGCGGCATTTTTTATATAGCTCCTTGATACAATCGCGTTCGATACGTTTGTAGACCTTCATCTGAACCAGAAGGAACAAGCGCCGCATCATTTGTCGTTAAGCTTGTGTCATCGGACGCGCGCCAGGTTCTCTAAACCATCCCCCGATTTGCGCCTCATAGGCCAGTGCGGCGCGGAAAACGGTCGGGTCGTCGAAGGTTCGGCCGACTATCTGCAGGCCGGTCGGGACTTCGGTCGTTGCAAAACCGCTGGGCACGGCGATGACCGGGCAATGGTGTAGCATGTTGAAGTGGTGTGTCAGAATCCACCCATATTCCGGATCGACCTGAATTCCGTCGATTTCGAAATCCGTTGCGGTCGCATCGTGGTCTGCTTTGACCGCAGGTATCGTTGTGGTCGGGCAGAGGAACAGATCGAACCGCTCCATAAGTGCGCCAAAAAACTGATACATGTCGTGCTGGGTCTCCCAGGATCGGGACACATCGTCCAGCGTGGTGGCCTCGATGCCTTTTGCTGCGGCCAGAGTGTAGTCGTTCAGTTGATCCGCGTGCATATTTGCCGCCCAGGACGCCTGCCTGAGGTAATGCATCGTGTTGTACCAATGGGTGGCCGCCACGTCGCAAGCGCTGGTCCAGGGGACATCGACGTCGGTGACTTCGGCACCAAGTGCGCGAAAGTGATCCAATGCGGCCAGAGTATTACGGCGCACCTCCGGATCGACGGGACAGTAGCCAAGGTCCATCGAAAACGCGATTTTGATCCCGTCCAGCCTGCCGGCCTCACGCGGCAGGACGACGGTTTCGCGCAGGCTGTCGTGATCGCGCGGATGCGCACCCGACACCACGTCCTGCACCAGAGCAAGATCCGCGATCGAACGGGCCAGCGGGCCACAATGGTTGTAGCAGTCGAAATTAGCTGGCGGGCCGTCGGGGTTGCGCCCGTGGGGCGGTTTAAACCCCACCACGCCGCAACAGCTGGCCGGAATTCGGATTGATCCGCCGATATCGGTGCCGGTTGCAATTGGCGCAAACCCCGCCGCCAGCCCTGCCCCCGATCCGCCCGACGATCCTCCGGTTCCATAGTCAGGATTAAACGGGTTGACTGTATTGCCCCATGCGAGGCTGCGGCAAACGCCCGAGATGCAAAACTCGGGTACGGTCGTACGGGCGAGGATAATTGCTCCGGCATCCTGCAGACGTTCAATCATCGGGTCTGACATCTCATCCGGCGCGGCGTCCATGTGCAGCAGCGACCCATGCGTCGTGCGCTTGCCTTTGACACGTTGCGCATCTTTGACCAGCACCGGAATACCCAGCAACGCTCCGTTGGCCGAACCATCCGCATAGGCAGCATCGGCCGCAAGAGCCTGCTCCCGCGCCTCATCGAAATAGGTGTCGGTCAGAGCGTTGATCACCGGATTGACCTGCTCGATCCGCGCGATCAAGGCCTGCAGCAGGGTGCTGGGTTTCAGGCGGCCCGCGCGAAACGCTTCAAGCGCCTCGGTCGCTGACATGTAACACAGTTCGAGGTCAACGGGCGCTGTGGATTCCATGCGGCTTACCTTGTTGTCAGACGGCGTTGTCCAGCTTCACACCAAGACGCGCCTGAATTTGCTGGCTGAATCCTTGGGTGATGCGGTCGGCAATCATGGCGATGATGGCCATGCCGATCCCGGCGGTCATGCCAACCCCGAAATCACCGTCGCCGAGGCCGATGTAAATTTGCTGCCCCAGATCGTCGGTTCCCACCAAAGCGGTGATCACCAGCATCGAGATGCCAAACATGATCGTCTGGTTCAGCCCCAACATGATCGACGGTACCGCCAGCGGCAGTTTTACCTGCCATAGCAACTGACGTGGTGTCGTGCCAATGGCCGTTGCGGCCTCGATCACGTCATGCGGCAGATTGCGCAGTCCATGCTCGGTGTAACGGATCGCAGGGACGATGGCATAGACAATGATGGCCAGAAGGGCCGTGAACTCACCGATTTTGAACACCATCACAAAAGGGATGAGGATTACGAACAACGGCATGGTCTGCAATGTGTCGATCACGGGTCGCACCATGCGCGATACGGTGTCATTCTCGGATGCCCAAATGCCAATCGCGCTGCCGAACAGGAAGGACAGCAGCACCCCCACCCCACACAGGTAGAGCGAGACAACTGAAGGCTCCCATATCCCGGTCAGCAACAGGAACGCGACTCCAGCTAATGCCCACAAGGCGAGGTTCGTGCCGCCCGCCTGCCACGCCAAAGCGATGATGATCGCGCAGAGCGCGACCCAAGCCAGTCCGGTCAACCCGGAATACAGAACGAGAGCAAACAGGATGACCCAAAGCGCTGGCAGCAATCGCCCTTTGAAGGCCAGATATCCGGCCACTGCAGCGACTATTACCGCGTAGCCAGCGGTCACAGCAGGGGTCATTGCAAAGCCCCACGTGAACGGGCTGACGGCCTGAGCCAGGCCAATCTTGATCGGCAGCATCAGGTAGAACAGCGCCGCCCGCTTGATCGCCTCAAGAACGGTGCGGAATTCGACGAAGACCCACTCCAGACCGGCATTCATCGCCGGGGCCGGGTTCAGGATCCATGCCTCGGGCCAGTCTTTGAGGGGCGAAAAGACCAGCGCCAACAGCCAAGCCGCGCCAAACAGGACGGCGCAGGTTATCCAACCGGACGCCTTGCGCTGCGTCGAATTGGTCTGAACTGCAAATCCCCATGTGATCCGGTCCAGCACCATCGCCATCAGCGCGATCACAATCCCAGCCAGCAGGCTTTCCCCGAACTGTGCCTTGCGCATGGTCGACAGAACTTCCCAACCGATATCGTTGGTCCCCCCGATGATCGAGGCAATGATGACCATCGACAGAGAAGCCATCGTTGTCTGGTTCACCCCCAGCAGGATTTGTCTCTGGGCCGTCGGCACCCGCACGCGCCAGAATAGCTGTGATGGAGTGGCGCCGCTCATCAGACCGGACTCTATGACCTCATCCGGGACACCGCGCAGACCCACGATGGTGTTTCGCACCATTGGCGGAAAGGCAAACAAGATCGAGGCGACCAGACCCACCGTTGTGCCAAAGCCGAACAACAGCAAGATCGGCAGAAGGTAAGCAAAGGCAGGAACCGTCTGCATCAGATCGAGGATCGGCATGATGATCTGATAGGCCCTCTCTGACATGAACCCCCATGTTCCCAGCGCAAAACCCAAGGCGACCGCCATCGGGATCGACACACATACCAGAGCGAAAGAGTTCATCGACTGGGTCCAGAACCCGAATGTGACCATGTAGAGCAGGCTGGCCGCGGTAAAGATCGCCAGCCCTTTGCCCCCGGCGCGCAAGGCCAGAAAGACCCACAGCACAAACCAGGCTGCCCAGGGCACCGCGTGCAAAACCGTCTTGGCCAGAAGGATCGGCCAGTCCAACAGCCAGGAAATGGCCTTGAAGAACCACCCGAACGTCACAACAAACCACCGCATTGCGGTGTTCATCGGATCGGTCACCGGCAGGACCAGCGCATCGGGATAAGTTACCAGTGGCCCAAGGCTTTTGGCAAACACGACGCAAATTGCCACCAGCACCGTGACCGCAAGCCAGACCACCAGCGATCTGTTTGAAGTTGCATCCATGGCGTCAGTCCTTGACCGCAGAGGCATCCGAGACACCGCTGGCCAATGCGGCAATCACGTTCTGGCTGGTCATGTGCACCAACGCATTGTCATCCCGGCGCACCGCAACGCCGGTGTCGTGTGAGGCCAGATAGGGCAGCAGGTCGGCCACATTGGTTGAGGCCGGAACCTCTTTGATCCCGGCGGGTGGAGTGCTGTCCGAAGCCACATCGCCTGCGGTCAGGATCAGCTCCCACGGGACGTCATTGGTAAATTCGCGGACGTAATCATCAACCGGGTTCAGGATCAGATCCACGGGGCGTCCGATCTGAACGACCGCGCCGTCCTTCATGATGGCCATCCGGTCGGCGATGCGCAGCGCCTCGAGAAAATCATGGGTAATGAAGACGATGGATTTGTGCAGCTCTTGCTGCAGTCGCAGGAATTCGTCCTGCATCTGTCGCCGGATCAGCGGGTCCAGTGCGCTGAAGGGCTCGTCCAGGAACCAGACCTCGGGTTCTACGGCCAACGACCGGGCAATGCCGACACGCTGTTGTTGACCGCCGGACAACTGACTGGGAAAGCTGCTTTCCCGCCCTTCCAATCCGACCAGCGAAATCACCCGCTCGGCCCGTTCCAAACGTTCCTTGTCGTCCAGACCCTGCAGTTTCAGCGGAAAGGCCACGTTTTCAAGAACATTCAGATGTGGCATCAGGCCAAAACTCTGGAACACCATCCCCATCTTGTGCCGACGAATATCGATCAGTTCCTTTGAGGAAACTTTCAGTAGGTCCTCCCCATCCAGCAGGATCTCTCCGGCGGTAGGTTCGACCAAACGGGACAGGCAGCGCACGATGGTGGACTTGCCCGAGCCCGACAGACCCATGATCACGAAAATCTCGCCCGGCATGACGTCAAAGCTGACATCGGTCGACGCGACGATGCCGCCGTTGTCCCGAATGCTCTGCGCCAGAGCCTTGGCCTCGTCGGCCTCTTGCCCGGCAACATCGACGTTGCTCAGATGCTGATCCGCCCCTTTGCCGTAGAGCTTCCAGACATGTTTGCAGGACAGTTTCGGGATGGTGGTCGGGGAAGATGTGGTCATTTCGGCAGCCTTGAAAAAGGTGGAGCACGCGGAAACATGCTCCACCGGAGTCAGTGTTGGTTATTGCTTTGCGGCTTCAACCCAAGGCTGCCAGACGTCCTGGTTAGCGCCCATCCACTCGGCCACGACCTCTTTCACTTCGCGTCCGTTCTGGTCCACTTCAAGGATCAGGGCGTTCTGCACGTCGTTTGTGAGGCTCATCAACTCAACCATCTTCATCGCGTCCGGATAGGTTGAGGCAAAATCCTTGGCGACGATCTTATCGACGGTTGCCTGCTGGAAACCACAGGCCTCACCGCGTTTCTGGCTGGTCTCGTCGCAGGTGCCGTGGGGCGTATCCCATTCGACCCATTCAACCTCGGTATCCGCGAACACCCAGTGCGGCTGCCACATCATCATAAGAATCGGCTGCTCTGCGGCCACGGCACTTTTAAGTTCGGCCAGCATCGCGCCTTCCGAACCACCCGGCACCGGCTTGAACGGCAGGTCGATCAGTTCCACCAAATCGGCCGAACGGGTGCCCCAGTCTGCAGGATAGGTGATCAGGCGGCCATCGGGGAAGGTGTCTGCGGCAGCGAAGGCCTGCGCACATTCATACAGCGCCTCATAAGCAGGCAGACCCGGGCAGAGATCGGCCATGTACGGAGGGTAAATCCAACCTTCCTGCGGTTCGAGTCCCAGCCCACCGACAACGATGATGTCCCCGGCCTCAACAGCCTTGGGATAGATGTCACCAACGTTGTTGGTCCACAGCTCGGGCTGATAGTGCAGGCTGCCTTCGGCAATCGCGGCCAACTGCGGCACCGCACCGGCGGTGACAAATTCGACCTCGTGGCCGAGCTCTTCGAACAGCGCACCTGCGAAATGAGCCGAGATATGCTGTCCGGTCCATTCGTTGACGGCAATCTTGATCGGTTCGGCCAGAGCCGCGCCCGTTGTTAACATAAGCGTGGCGGAGGCCAGCAAAGCGGGCCTCAGTTTGCGTGAGAAATTCATGGTTAACCTCCGTTGGTGCGTTGGCCGTTTTCGACCTTTTAGTGTCCGTATCAAAAAACAGTACGGTTGCAGGTAATTTGGTGCATCAGACCGTTTTTTGTCAACAGTGTTTGTTTTTTGCCTTCCCGAATGATACTTTCGCATGCATTACGCTGAGCATGAAAGCGATCCTAACATGAGAAAGCAGACCATCAAGAACATGCGTCGCAAGCAATTGACCGAGGCGGCGTTCGAAATTCTCAAAACTCATGGAATCGCGGGGACGACCTTTGACAAGGTCGCCAAAGAGGCCGGTGTGTCCAAAGGAGTCGTGCAGCACTATTTTCCCGGCAAAGAAGCTTTGTTCGAAGCTGTTTTGCGTGAATCGAACGCGGAAGCGCGCCGTTGCGTGACCGCGCTGTTTGCGCATAGCGACACACCGGCGGAACGGCTTTACGCGATCGTTTACGGTAATTTCGCCCCGACACTTTTCCAGCACGAAATCTGTCATGCCTGGGTGTGTCTGTGCGCAGAGGTGCCGCAAAACGCCCGATACTTACGTATACAGAATGTCATCCACTCTCGAATGCGTAGCAACCTGATGAGCGCATTGCGCCATATGGTTGAGCCGACCTTAGTTGAACAGATTGCCTTTAACCTGACAACACTGATCGACGGGATCTGGATGCGGACTGCCTTGCAGGCACAACCGATGTCTTCGAACGAAGCTCTGGCTCATATGGAATTTGGGCTGTGCCAGTTGTTCAAAGATACTAAGGTCAAAAGCTCCGACCTGCAGGCTGCACGCGAAAAGATCGCACAGGTCAGCGGAATCTTGTTCAAAGTGTGAGAAGCTTGAAGCATTTTTTGACCTATGATTTCGAAATGATTTAGCCAGATTTCTAATACAGCTTGGCGCGGTTTTTCGTTACGCCTCAGCCTGATATTTTCGGAGACAGAATTTGCCTGACAGCTGCTTGCTTCGGTCCTGTTTTGCGCCCCACTGCTGGTGCTGATCGATTTCATCAAGGACAGTTTCGAAAAAAGCAGCATCGAACGTCTGGGCAGTCAGGTTCTGCTGAACGTCGTTCTGGTGGTTGCAATCGTTGCTTCGGGCCATCGCTTTCAGGCCCAGCGTCAACTTTATCATCTGCATCAGAGGTCAACTGGGCAAAAAAATCTGAGACTGCCCTCTGCCCTTCTGTTCCTCATCGCTTCCTGGTTTGCCACCGGGTTTATGCTTGCCGTCTTTCCACCCTTGGGTGAGGCGATAGGCGGCCTTGCCTATTTTCTGTACTGATCATGATGCTTTCCAATAGAGATTTCCTACTTGCTATCGCAGCCACGGACCGGGGAGACTACACCAAAGCGCTCGGGCATTTTCGCAAGACGTTGAAGGAAGAGCCCGAAAATGCCCTTATTCATGTGCATCTGGCGTATTGCCTGCTTGTCCAAGGTAAATGCTTTGCAGCGTCGCGCGCCGTGGATACTGCCTTGGCCCTCGACCCGAACTTGCCCAGTGCTCATGTGGTCCGATCCCTGCTGGACACATTTTTTGGCGACGACAAAGCGGCGGCGGCAGCGCTGAAACAAGCCTAGCGTCTGGATCCCGAGAACAAAAACGCGCTGGAGAAGCAATGTGCCAGCGCATTGTTCAACCGCGACATACCAGCGTTGAGCGCGGCGGCTAACTCACTATTGTCTTCATCGCCAGATGACGATCAAGCTCATTACTATGCGTCCCGGCTGGCAACACTGCGCTTGGATAACGAGGCCGCAGAGCGGCACGCAAGAGCAGCGCTCCGGATTGCGCCGAACAATCAAGGTGCTCATGACTTGCTGGCGGCAATCGAAATGCACCGCATACCTCTTACCGGCTGGTTACATCGCATTGGATACGTTGCCAACAGCACGAATATCAAAACAGCCTCACTGTATTTTATCCCCGCGCTGTTTCTGTACATGACAGGCAGCGACATCCTGGATTTTCTGGGCTATGAAAGAGTTTCGGACGCCATTCATAGAGGTGTGCCGATCGGCGCGCTTCTACTGTTAGTGAGCACACAGCTTTATTCCCATAAATCGGCAAGGCATCAAAAAGCAGCGACCCTCAAGATGGACTACTGAGCGTGCGTTCAGGCGCGGCCCGGAACCTGGCTCAAGTAATGACAGATACCGGTTTCCCAATTTAGGTTGAAAAACAAATCCCTATAGTCATAGGTTTTCAAGATATTGGAAAGGAAAGCTATGGATTTCACCCGAATTTTGCGCGTGCTCTTCCTTCCACTGGTTCTGTTGTCCCCCATTATCGCGCAGGCCGAGCAACAAGACATAACGCTGGAATTCTCGGCCAAAGATCCAAACCTTTTGTCGGTGGCGATCATAGCCACCGGTGGCACGATCGCCGAACGCACAGATCCAAAAACCGGCGGTGCCGTACCCGCCGTTTCCGCCAAAGATCTGGTAGCCGCAGTGCCTGGGTTGGCCGAAGTCGCCAATATCGGCGTCTATCAGTTCAGCAATATCGATTCATCGCAAATGACCCCCAGGGACTGGGCTGGTCTGAGCGTCGCACTGGACGAGATCTTGTCGCGCCCAGGCATCAGCGGTGCGGTGGTCACCCATGGCACGGACACCATGGCAGACGGCGCGTTTTTTGTGGATGTAACGCTGAAAAGCAACAAACCAGTGGTCTTCACCGGAGCCATGAACGACGCATCCAGTCCAAATCCAGACGGCCCGGGAAACCTCCATGACGCGGTTGTTCAGGTACTGTCGCCCAATGCACAGAACTGGGGTGTGTCCGTGACCTTGAACCGATACATCAATTCGGCCCGGCATGTGCGCAAGACCCAGACAACCAATGTACAGACCTTCAATTCCGGCGAAAAAGGCTACCTAGGTTACGTATTTGATAACCACGTACAACGTCTGAATGACCGCCTGCACCGGGTACGTGTCCGCCTGCCCGACCCGCTGCCCAAAACACTGCCGGACGTGCCGCTGATCATGGCTTATGCCGGTTCGGACGGTCGGTTGCTACGCCATGCCGTTGATACAGGTGCGAAAGGCATTGTCGTAAACGGCGTCGGTGCGGGCAATGTCAACGCTGAGGTCTTTGACGCGATCAAATACGCATTGGCAAAGAACATTCCCGTGGTCATCGCAACGCGAGTCTATCACGGCAGCGTCGAACCCATTTACGGGGACGCCGGAGGAGGTGACACATTGCAAAAGATCGGCTGCATTCTGGCTGGCAACTTGCCGGCAACGAAGGCTCGGCTGTTGCTGATGATTGGCCTTTTGAACCCTGATGCCGATCAGGAATCGTTGCGAAACTTGTTCGAGCCCTGAAACGGAAGCTCAGGCGAGATAAACTTTGCACACCTGTCGTTCCTTGCAGACTGTCAGTCGGCAACCGCCTTACAGGTCATTTCTATTTGTACGAACGGTCCGGCCACCCATTGGACGAGAGAGGCCCGATCATCTCTATATGATCACCTTTGACGCCTGCACGCACCTGACAGGAGGCAACAAAGCAGAGCTGCCCTCGTCCGGTTTATTGAAGTGCTTAGCTTGGCCGAACTGCGACAAGAACAACGTCTAGCTCATCCTCCAAAGCCTGCAACTTCTTCAGGTCATCTTGCGGCAGATTGGCGGTTTCGGCATCCACGGCGGCAAGCGCAACAACCGGACGTCCGATCTCCTGTTCAAGCGCCCGAACTGCGTTGAGTTTGTCGGCCTCAAGCGTTGCAAGTGGATAAAGCATGGCAGTCTCCTGTCTATTGATGGTTAGGAGTATAGCCTACATTCTTGTTTTTGGTGCATTTGTTATCAGAGCTTCGTGGGCGCGGGATTTTCTGGGTGGAAATAAGGAAAAGCGCAACGGCACCTTAGAGGCCCCAGGAAAAGGCTATATTGCATCCACTCAAAGCCGGTTTTTCGCTTGAAATCAAAGTGGTGCGGGTGGAGGGACTTGAACCCCCACGCCTTGCGGCGCCAGAACCTAAATCTGGTGCGTCTACCAATTTCGCCACACCCGCAGTACCGACACTGTGTGCCGGATCGAAGTGCTCAATAACAAAGCCTGCGACCGAGCGCGAGAGGGAATTTCACTAATACGCAAGTTTGTTGGGCACCATCTCGCCAAAGACGAACGCGGCTGTTTGCTCGCAACCCGAGTATCGATTCAGACTTCGGGACAAACTCCGCGTCACTCATCAGGCATTTTTGTTCCGCTTGCCCAGAGTAGCTCATGCTGACTCTTTGATATTAATCAAAAATAACCCGACGGTTTGGAAATCCCACTAAATTTAGAAGATTCGAATTCTGCGCAAAGCAGATTTCAACGGGCACATTTTAAACGCGCTTACGTTGAGTAACGGCAAGGCTCGAAGAAAACGCTGAACCTGGCTTTTTCGATCAGTGCTCAATCGAGATTTACAGGTTCGCACTCCCCTGCATTCGGCAACAGTTCTGCTTAAGCATGCCAAATTACAACGAATTCTGCGATAACTGTCGCTCCACCCAACTGCGCGCCCATAGCCGCCAACTGCCGGAATCGGATCGCACGCCCAAGGGTTGAGAGTCCGCCAAAAGTCACGTTCATATTTACGCCACATTTCAAACGCCAAAATATCTTATTCGCGTCAAAATAACACCGCCTTGCCAGTAATTGATAGCGAATGGGAGTTAATGAGTCTTTCCCGCCTTCGGGCACCGTAAGAGTTTTTTGCTCAACTCGAACACAAGGGTCTAAGCCGTGATCAACATGACGAACTCTGCTGCTGCTGAGCAAGACGCCATTGGTCTTGCACGCGAAAGTTTTCTTGGTGAACTGAAGTCCTTAAACCGGGATCATCCAAATACTGGATTTGGCGTATCGTTGCGCACGCATTCGGGAGGGCATTATCTGCTGGCAAACTCTCGTATGCCGCTGCCGAAAACCAAATCCCAGGGTTTTCCAACCGGGCGTCGCCTGGCTCTGCTGGAAAACAGTGAACAGTTCAGCTCGATCGAAGTGCTTGCGGATTCGCAGGCTTACGAAGAAATCACACCAGGGGACGAAGCCGCTATTTTGGGTAACGCTTTGAACCTGATCGCCCGGATCGACATCCTGACCAGTTCTTCAGAGGGTCAGAATCAACCCCACATTGCTGCCACTGGAACCGGAGGCTGACCATGGCCCGCAACGATCACCTTCTGTCCGTAGGGAACGAAGCCCTGACGCCAATGACGTCGGCCATGACCGCGTTGTCCACTCAGATTGACCAACTGACAGAGGTGGCAGACGCGCGGTCCTCGGCGCGGCTGGCGACACTTAGAACGCGTATGGAAAACTTTACGGCCAGCGTGACGCTGGTCGGGCAGGTTAAGGCTGGAAAGTCTTCGATCGTGAACATTCTGGCCGGGCGCCCTGCTCTGTTGCCCTCGGATGTGAACCCGTGGACCTCGGTGGTGACGACGCTGAACATCAACACCCGTACCGAAGGCGACAAAAAAGCCAAGTTCACCTTTTTCGAACAGGAAGAGTGGGACAATCTTATGGTTGGCGGTGGCCGTCTGGGCGAACTGGCCAACCGGGCCGGTGCTGATGACGAAATGGAGGACATCCGCCGTCAGATCGGTGAAATGAAGGCCAAGTCCGAAGCACGTCTGGGCCAGCATTTCGACCTGATTCTGGGACAAAGCCACCAGTATGATTATTTCGACGACGAATTGATCCAGCGCTATGTCTGTCTTGGCGATGAAGACGATCCGGATATCAACCCCAAGACCGGACGCTTCGCCGACGTCACCAAGTCGGCGGAGCTGTTCATGGACATTCCGCAATACCCGATCTCGCTGAAGCTCTGCGACACGCCCGGTGTGAACGATACCTTCATGGTGCGCGAGCAGATCACCCTGCGCAGTCTGCGTGGGTCCGAGGTCTGCGTTGTGGTATTGGCGGCCAGCCAGGCGCTGACCACAATGGACATGGCACTGATGCGGATCATTGCGCAGTTCGAAAACCGCCAGATCATTCTGTTCGTGAACCGGATCGACGAATTGTCCGATCCGGTCAATCAGGTGCCTGAGATTCGCGATCGGATTCAGGACACGCTGAAACAGAACAACATTGACACCAATACCAGCGTTGTCTTCGGCAGCGCCCTCTGGGCCGAGGCAGCCCTGACCGGGAATCCCGAAATCCTGTCCGAGGAATCGCGCGAGGCCCTGAACACCTTCTATCTGGCCGCCGGGTTTGGCGATCAGGCCCCGTCACTCGATAAAATCTGGGCGCTTTCGGGCTTGCCTGACTTGCTTCTGGCGATGAATGAACGCATCGCCGAGGGGGCCGGCACCCGGTTGTTGGACAGGGTACGCCACCGGGCACGCAACATCGCAAGTCAAATTCGTGCAACCGCAGTAGCCAAGAACCTGTCTGACGGTCAGGGCGTCGTGCGAGATCTGGACGGTGCGTCACCGGAAGAAGCAATCGCCAAGGTTATCGAGGAGTATGAGAAGAAGGCCGCTGATTTGACGACCTCTTTGCGGAACAAAGTGCTGGAGCGGTTGAATTCGGCGGAGTCAAATTTTGTTAAACGCGCAACAGACTCCTTGATTTCTCATCTTGAGCAGCACGGCGAGCAAGGCACATGGCAGTACGACCCTGCGGGCCTGCGGACCCTGCAAAAGGCGGCCTATTTCAGCTTTGCCCGCGCGATGCGCAAAGACGCCGGAGCGCTTTACAACTCCGCTGCGGCAGACGTTCAGGCGTTGTATCAAAAGCTGCTGGGCAACCATTTGGGCGAGTTCAGCATCGAAGCCCCCATTGTGCCTCGTGTGCCGCCGCCACTGGGTATCGGCCGCACCATCGCACTGGATTTGCAAAGTACGTGGTGGCGCCGGTGGTGGCAACGCCGAAAAGGGTTCGAGGCTTATGCCGCTGACTACACCCGCCTGATTGCGTCCGAGGCGAACTCGATCACAAAAGACCTGGAGGAAAACCAGGTCGCAGCGGTCCTAGAAAACGTTCGGGCTGGTTTGTCGGACTTCCTGCGCGAGCAGAAAGAAACTCTGCTGAACATTTCAGCTTCTGCCGACCAGAATCCAAACCAGGCGGCCCTGACGGCAGGTATGACCCCCAAGAAATCGCGCGACGACATCCTGGGTGACATCCTGAAAGATCTTAGTAACGAGGCAGCATAAGTAGCGATATGGCAAAAGATTCACAAACCCGCTTCGTCTCTCCTAAGGCATGGGAACGCATTGAAAAGTGGTCCCGGCGCAAACCGATCTTTGCGTTGATGGGAGAGTTCAGTGCCGGGAAATCGACGCTGATGAACTTTTTGCTTCGCTCGCAAGCGTTGCCGACACAGGTCACCGCCACGCAACTGCCGCCGGTCTGGTTCAGTTGGGGTAAAAAATCTGCCTATGTGCAAAGACCGGACGGAACCCGCGAGAATATCACGCTGGATCAGCTGGAATCCGTTGGCGTCAATGACGCCCA
This sequence comes from Ruegeria arenilitoris, assembly GCF_013032445.1. Taxonomy (GTDB): domain Bacteria; phylum Pseudomonadota; class Alphaproteobacteria; order Rhodobacterales; family Rhodobacteraceae; genus Ruegeria; species Ruegeria arenilitoris_F. The sequence continues at coordinate 227,568 of NZ_WQCA01000004.1, forward strand.
GTTTGTTCGTATCTTTCTTGAGGCCGACATTCTGGAAGCGGTGGACCTGATCGACACCCCCGGCATCTCAGACCCGAAGATATCAAGCGACGTCTGGCGTCGTGCAGTCGGGCAGGCCAACGGAGTTTTGTGGTGTACGCACGCGACCCAGGCCTGGCGCGAAACCGAGCGTGCGACATGGGTATCTCTGCCGGAACGGCTGCAGCACAACTCTCTGCTGTTGGTCACCCGAGCCGACGTGCTGGGTCCCAAAGACCGTCAAAAGGTTCTGCGGCGGGTCAACCGCGAAGCGGGCCATCTGTTCAACCGATCGATTCTGTTTTCAGCCCGTGATGCAATCACTGCGCGCGACAAGAGCGGAGATGCCGAGCTTTGGGCCCGCAGTGGCGGCGGTAAGATGGTCGATAGCTTCTTGCAGATCACCGAACAGATCATGGACAACCGCGCCGACATACTCACGCGTTATCAAATCGACAACGGTATGTCCGATGCCCCGCGCGTTCAGCCCGTCCGTCCTAAACGAAAGGATGAACAGGCAAACGAACCAGCCCCGCTGAAACTGGTGAACCCTGTTGCCGAAACCGCCAAGGATGATGAAGTCGTCACAAGCTTTCCTGTCCGTCCTGCCCGTGTAGAGCGTCGCACCGAAGATCCTGTCCGCGAAGAGCGTATTGACGCGGCGGAGGCCGGGCGCCTGCGCGCTGAAATGGAAGCTGAGACGCAAGTGCCAGAGCCCCAATCGGACATTGAAGGGGACGATCTGCGCGCCTTTTTCCGGGATACGGAAAACAACAGCCTGAACTTGGCCGAATTCACGGACACAATGTCAGAGGAAGACTCGTTCGATCTGCTGGAAGAGGACGACCTCGAAGACGACGACGTCAACATCCTGGCTGATTCCGAACCAGTTGAGGCTTCGGAAAAGCCTGACACTGCATCTTCGGATCCTTTTATGGAGTCGTTGGAAGATAAGTTGGCCGACGCGCCGGAACAGGCACAGGCATCAGTCGACGAGCCAGAAGAACAGCCGACCGAAGTATCGGTGTCGTCAATTGCCGCTTTGTTGGCAGAACAGCCAAATGGCTCAGATGAGGAATACGAACCTGAGCCGGAATCCAGCGGCCTTGTGAACATGCAGGTTGTCCCGTTGTCAAACGGAGCTCCTGCAGACGAGCCAGCCCCAGTAAAAGACACAAGTGAAGAACTGGTGTTGGATGTTTCAGAGGGCACTCCGCTTAGCGCAGCAACAATGTGGCGGGACGTTACCGCAGATGAGAACTTGCCAGACGATGTCGAAGGCATGAAGAAAGTGTTCAGAGCGTTCCTTGAGGAATTCGACCAGATCGCAGCCGAGCATTTCGCGCGCTATGCTAAGACCCCCGGCCGCCCAATCCCCAACACCGCAGAAAACGGTGGCGCGGAGTTCCGCGTATTATGACCAAAACCTCAGGTAGCAAACGATGACGATCGAAGCCGCACTGAACGCCGCAATGGAAACCATACCCGACTGTATTGCAGCCGGGTATGTCGATATGGAAACAGGGATGTTGCTGGGGACCAACACCCTGGATCCTGACGCTGCGGACGTGCTGGACAGCCTGGCCCTGGCCGTGGCTAACCTATTTCAAGGTCGCGGGGTCAAAGCCTTTGAAGAATTGCTTCAAATGGCCGGTGCCCAAGAGAGCGACAATCCGGGATTTGGGGAAATCGCGGTGTTTTCGAATGACCGGTTGAATATCTTTCTGCGGACCCGGGAATATCCCGATCATGTGGTCTGCTACATCTGTCGCAGCAGCGCCAATGTCGGGTTGGCGCTGACTAAATCACATCTTAGCCTGGGGCCGGTCGCGGCCGCAGTATAAATGGGGACCAGAGGGGGTCACGGCATGGTGGATACGAACATACTCGAGATGCTCGACGACATCGGGCGCTCGGCTGTGGCGCGCCTGAACCCGGCGGTAACGATCCCTGGGGAAACTGCCCGACTTCGGCGCGAAAAGGTGTTGAATACCATTCGTGGCACTATTCTGCCGCGCCGGTTGGAGTTTACCGCCGCCAATGGTGATTGCCTTGCCATCGAGGTCAACAGTTCCCGCATCACGGATGTGTTCAGGGTTCAATCCGGCATTGCTCCGGATTTCGAAACCGAACCTCGCGAGGAACTGGCTGACAAACTGGCAAAACTGGTGACCGACATTGCCGCCGCCCCCGGTCCATTGGAGTTGATTTCGCTACAACCCGACACCGCGCTTGAGGCCGACGATGTGGGCATTACCTTCAGCGAGATCGAAAGCGCATGCCAAAAGATCGAACTGCCTGTGGACCCGGTCATTTCCATTGTCCCGGATGAGCCCAAAGAAACCGCGCCCGCTGACGAAGCAGTAACGGAAGAACCCGCCGACTCGCTGGCGCAGCGGTTTTATGACGGTTCGGAAAGGTTTGCCCAGGGCCGGGTTCTGGTCCAAGCCACAGACGGGGCATCGTTGCGTATGGATGGTACCTGTGATGAGGGGGGGCCGCTGCACCCGAGTTCCGATCTGCTGGCCCGGTTCGCCAGTGACCTTGCGGGATGGGACAACGACACGGCCAACGTGATGGACCATCCGCAGTTGATTGTCATGCGCCCCTCGGGTGGTAAGGGCGCCGGGCTGGCCATTCTGAATGACGGTGAGAGTTTTTCAATCGCCGTACACGAGACTCGCAAGCTGGGTGCTGTTGTCAATTTGTGGGCCACTTTGAAAAGGCCAGACGGATGATTACTCCCCATTCGTTCAATTTTTCGATGAATTCGATCTGTGATTATGAGTTACCAGGGTAAGTTTTATGAGTGAAATCAATCGTCGCGAGTTAATCCGCATTGCCGAAGACATGAATGGGTCGTCTAATGACGAGACCCGCCAGTTCATCTCGCGCATTGTCGGAGATCTGACAAATCTGAAACCTTCGATCGCCTTTGTCGGGCAGATCAAGGCGGGTAAGTCCCGTCTGATCAACGGTTTCACCGGTCAGGCAGAATATCTGCCGTCAGATGTGAACCCCTGGACGACAGTGATCACCGACATGCATTTCGGCCACCCCTCTGGGCGGACCTCGGGGGCCGAGTTCCATTTCTTCGACAACCGCCAGTGGCAAGCGCTGATCGCCGAAGGTGAAGAACTGCGCAACATGTTTCCCGATGACGAGGACAGCTATAAACGCGAGATGATCGAAGAGCAGGTCGAAGCGATGAAGACCCGCGCCAAACTGCGTTTGGGCGAAAGCTACAAACACCTGCTGGGGCAACATCACGACCTTGAAAAACTAACCTCGGACGACCTGGCGCGCTATGTCTGCGCCGGAGATGATCCAACCGAAGAAGGCGAACACGATCCGGGTTCGGATCGCGGCCTTTACAGCGACATCACCCGCAAGGCCGAGGTCTTTTTCGACATCGGTCATTTCCCGTTTCCGCTGACGGTGACAGACACGCCGGGCGTGAATGACCCGCTTTTGATCCGCGAAGAAATCTCGCGTCAGTATCTTAAGGAATCCGATTTCTTTGTGGTTGTCCTATCCGCGCATCAGGCGTTGTCGCGGGCAGACCTGAAACTGTTCCGCCTGATGCAGGCGTTGGAATTGGGTCAGATCGTGGTGTTCATTAACCGAGTCGATGAACTGGGTGGTGGCGCAGAAGATGCTGGCAAAGTCCGGGCCGATGTTATGGAGGGTCTTGAGCAGGCTCTTGGGAACTCAAACATCGATGTTCTGATGGGTAGCGCACAATGGGCGCACTACGCATTGACGGGTGATGAAACCGGCATCAACCACGATGAAATCCTTGCTTGGCTGCGCGCACATCCAGAGCAGATGAAGCAATACCTGGACGGCGTGGAAGAGATCAAACAGGGTCCGGGACCGATCAGCCGCGAAGGTGTGCTGCGGTTTGCCGCAATGATCGCCTCGGGTCTGCCAGACCTGCGTCGGCACGTCACAAATGCCCTGACCCAAGGACCTCGCAACGAGCATCTTCGGATGGCCTGGCAACATCTTAACACTTTCGCGCAAGGCGACGTTGAGCGCAGCAGAGCACATCTGCGCGCTATCGAGGAGGAAAGCACCCCGACCGCTGAAAACGGGAGCGAAAACAACAAAACCCTGGCGGATTTACGCGCGCTTGTAACCGAGAAGACAGCTGGAATCGTCAACGACATGGATGATGTTCTGGCCAATCTGCGCGGAGTCATGGACGACACTGTTGCCGAGGCCGTGTCGGTAGTGGTGCGAGGTCCGAACGGAGATTCACCGTTGCTGGCAAAGGGCGGCGATACAGAGTTGAATTTCACGCCGCTGCGGGACCGCATGCGCGAGCTTGTGCAGGGTGCGACTCAGGTCGTGCGCCAACGCATGCTGAGCGAACTGTATTCAATCGACATGCAAAGCAACGCGGCCCTGCGCGCCCTGCCCGGTTGGCAAGATCCGACCGATAACCGGATGAACACCAGCGCTGTTCGGTGGTTCCGCCCGGATACAACGGCGCTGACCCGTGGCATCACTGTTGAATTGCGGGTCAGCTGGCTTTCGCGGCTCATTTCGCGCAAGAGCGTTGTCTCTCGGGCCGAACGCATGATTGTACAAGAATTCGAAATGATCGGCGACGATCTGGTAGACACCGCACGCGGTGATTTGCTTGAGCGTTTAAACACGGTTCTGGATCATTATCTGGCGCTGTTGGCCGGTCATCTTGAACTTCGCACCGGAAACGGTGAAACCAATGAGCGGGCAAAGGCACAGGCGGCCTTTGACAACGCGCAACGCATCGCCGAAGAATTGGGTGCCGTCTTTGGCTCGGATGACATAGACAAAAGATTAGCAGAGGCTGCGGAATGATCGAATTTCCCGGAACCGAACAGGAAGTAAGGCAACTAGAACGCTTTCTGACCGCGACCGAAAACCTGCCGAACGACACGATGCTGGATGAGATGCGCGAACGCGCCCTTGCCCATGCCGGGCGGCTGTCCAACGCGGTCAATATCGGTTTTGCCGGGGAGTTTGGGGCGGGTAAATCCAGCCTCGCCAACATGCTGGCCGGGGCGGATATTCTACCTACGGGACCACAGCACCTGAAACTGCCTTTGGTGATCGTGGCCTATTCCGACACGCCGGAAACCACCGTTGGCTGGTGGGACAAAGAACCCAAAGTCTATTCCGGTATAGCGTTGGAAAAAGCCGCCGCAGATGAACCTGACTTTATTTCCGTCGGGCTCAACACTCCTGCGCTGCAGGAGATTTCCTTGTTCGATCTCCCCGGAACCGGGGCGTTGGACGACACCTATAAAGAAACGCTGGATCTGCTGAAATTTGTGGACTGCGCGATATGGTGCACCAACGGCACCAACGCCTGGCGCGAGACCGAGCGTCATCTCTGGACGCGGGTGCCGCAAGAGCTGCGTGTCAACAGTCTGCTGGCTGTGACCCACGCCGATCTGCCGCCGGTCCGAGACGCGCTTGACCGTGTTCTGTCACGCCTCAATAAGGAAAAGGGTGATCTGTTCCGCTCGGTCGTGCCAATCGGCACCCCGGTTGCCGTGCGCGCTATGGCGCAAGAGCCCGAGCCGGATTTCGCTCTCTGGGAGACATGCGGAGGTCAGGATCTAGCTGAACAGGTCCTGCAGATTGCTTCCGACCGCCGGGTGGCTGACTTGGAGGCTGCGCGGGCCGATTTGAAAGAGGATTTCCTGCCGTTTTTGGAAACCATTGCCGGCCCTGAACCCGAGGCAACGCAATCGGACTCCATGTCCATGCATGCTACTTTGGAATCCGCGTTGCCGCCGTTGGAAAACCCTATCCTCGAGGACTGGCTGGCCGCGATTGCCAGCATCTACGAAGATCTTCGTGAATCATCCGATATCGAACCTTCGGCATTCCTGCATGCCTGTCAGGAAATCGTCGAAGATTTTGCCGAACGTCTGGAACAAGGGGACGAGATTGACCCCAAGGCCGACTGGATACCCGGTGAATTCGAAAAGGCGACGGATCTGTTGTTGTTGCTTCAATTCGAATCTGGTGAAGCGCCACTGAAGGACGCAGTTAGCATACTTGCGCAGCTCAGCGACAATCTCGCATGGGCAGGCAGCAGTGTGGATTCGGTTCAGCCCAAGACCGGCACGTAGAAACCTTCTGTTAAGATTGCGCCGCATTGCGACGATTCGAACCTCGTGGAATCACGCTTTGAGTTTTTCGAGTCCGTTGACCAACCGGGGACAAACGACCGATGGCCTGCATTTTGTGCAGGCCTTTTTTCAATATTTAGTATACTCAACGCACCATACAGCAATATATAGCTCACTCTCGAAAACGGTCCATAGTGAAGCCATGAGGCGGCCCCAATAAAGTCAAATTTGAAACGTCTAACGGTCTCAAGTGTCCTGCGGTTGTGTTTGGTTGTGAGTTCGCGGGTAGATTTGCCCAGTTAAGAAAACCGCAAAACGATTAGAACGGGCGGAAAGAAATGAGCCACAACCAGGCGGTCGGTGCATCGCACGACGAACCGAAAATTGAAGGACTTCAACCCGGCGCCAAACTGTTGCACGGGCAGTATGAAATCCTGCGATACCTTAGCAATGGCGGCTTTGGGATCACTTATCTTGCACGCAACAGTCTGGACCGTGAGGTCGTAATCAAAGAGTGCTATCCGGGTGCGTTGTGCCAACGGAACGGTGACTTGGTCGAGGCCACCAATCCGGATCATAAAGACGATCTGCGCGCGATCATCGAGCTGTTCATTCAAGAGGCGCGCAACCACGCACGTCTGGTTCATCCCAATATCGTCGACGTTCATCAGGTGTTCGAGGACAACGACACAGCCTATATCGCGATGGACTTCATCAAGGGCTGCGACCTGCTGGACTATGTCGAAAACGCCGACAACAAGGCCGGCCCTGACTTCATCGTTCAGGTCACCGAAAAGATGCTGTCGGCCGTGTCGTTCATCCACCAGAGCGGCATGCTGCACCGGGACATCTCGCCCGACAATATCCTGATCGATGAAAACGGCGAGCCGATTCTGATCGACTTCGGTGCCGCGCGCGAGCAGGCCGCGAACCAGTCCGCTGCGTTGTTGACCCTGCGGGTGATCAAGGACGGGTACTCGCCCCATGAGTTCTACGTTCGCGGGGCCGATCAAGGACCCAGCAGCGACCTCTATGTGCTGGCCGCCACGTTGTACCACGCCATCAGCGGCGAGCGCCCGATTGACGGCCAGACCCGCCTGAGCGCCTTCAACAACAGTCAGGCAGACCCCTACACCCCGCTGGCCGGTCGGTTCAATGGTTATCCCGAAGGGTTCCTTGAGGCGATCGACAAGGCGATGGAGGTGCACGTTACCGACCGTCTGCAAAGCGCGCTGGACTGGCTGCGCATGTTCCGCGGTCCGGACGTCATGTTCGATACTTTTGCCTACCGTCCTGTCTCGGTCATCGTGGGCATGGACCGCAAAGATGAAGAGGCCGAAAAGGCCCGGATCAAGGCCGAAAGCGAGAATGCCGAAGCTGTGGTTACCGCCCTTCTGGCAGGTAACGCAGATCTTACACTTGGGAATGAAGACAAAGACGAAGATGAACTTGCCAAGTTCACGTCCAAAGAAGACAAAGACACCGCAGTGGACACTGTAGTCAAGAGCGGTTCCGGTGGCAGTGGCAAGCTGCTTGCCGGTGCAGCTGTCGTCGCGGTTGGTCTTGCTGCGGGCGGTTATTTCCTGATGGCTGGTGACAAGTCCGAACCCGCTCAGGACGTTGCAGTTGCATCCGCACCTGCGGCGCAAGAAACGGAAGATCAGGTGGCAGAAAAGCCCGAACCTGTCGAGCAGGTCGCCACCGCAAATATCACGCCGGACGAAGCTGATCCGGCACCCGAAAAGGCAGAACCAGCTCAGGCGCCTGTCGAGCAGACACAGGCCCAGACGACTGAAACAGAAGAGGCCCAAGCCCAAACAGTCGAAACCACAACTGCCCCCGTTGAAACCGCGATCCCGGCAGAGACACAGGTATCCTTTGCGCACTGGGATGTCGAAATTCCTTTCCAGACATCCAGACGGCGTGCGTCGACGGGCAGCATCATCGCAGTTACCGGTGTTGATCCGTCGCAAGATATGTCGGTGATCGGTGACTGGGTCAAACGCGGCGCCGCGATTTACACTCTGAATGGTGAACCCGTCCGCGAGAATGCAAGTTTTGCAGCACAGGTGCTGGACGAACTCGCAATTGATCCTGACGGATACATCCGCGTAACGGCCCGTTATCGCCCGCTTGGCAAAACTCTTGCCCAGAACGGCCTGCTAGCCCTGCCCGCCATCCGCATGGTCGGATTGGAAAACGGCTATGGCTTCACTATCCGCAACGACGATGGGCAAAACTGGGAAACAGTCGTCACCACCGTCCCTGCCGAAGCAGCCGGAGACCTGCAGCGCGGTGATGTTTTGATCTCTGAAGCACAGACCGGCGCGGCCATTGATGGTCAGGAAAGCCTGGACGCCATGCTGGACGCTTTGGTCGCAGACAAACAAGCACAGGCTCAACTGACTGTAATGCGCAACGGCGCTGAAACCGATGCCGTGATGCAGTTGGCGCAGGAGTAATCTGATCGGTTCATATGTGATCTGAAGCTAGCGAATGCTGAGGGTGGTGCCCGGAAATCCGCCACTCTGACGAGGGTCGACTCGTCGCGAAAAAAGGATGGTTTGATTTCCACAACAAAAGTGCCGTTGTGCCGATGCGCGCAGAGGCGAGTAGCAGCCCCACGGAACTCAGTGCCGTGAAAAGAAGCAAAGGTGTCGACACCATGTTCAAATACAAAAGCCCTCTCAGCCGGCTTCTCGAAGGTGCCGGCAAAGCCAAAGAACCCGAAGCCGAAACCAAAGTGGAAGAAGCCGCCCCCGAGGCCGAAAATCCCCAGCCGATCGCGGACTTCAACGCGCTGCGTGCCGCTCTGGGCGGTGGCAACATGTCCGCGACATCGGAAAGCTACGAAGACTCGGATGATCTGCTCCCTGAAGAAGAGATGCCTGAGTTTTCGGAAGACGAGACCGACACTGCGGAAGACGACGTTGTGATAACAGAGGTCGTCGCCGAAACTCAGGATAACATTTTCGAGGCTCCGGAAACTCAACCCGAACCGGAAGAGCCGGTCGTGACCCTACGCGTGGCCACTGCAGAAGATTCCGTAGCAGAACAACCGGTTCAGGATGAACAGGTTGTCGAAGTGATCGTTGAAACGGTTGAACCCGCTCAACCCGAGCAGGTGGCAGAGGTCGAACCCGAAGCGAAGGCAGAGCCCGTAGCGGAAGTTCAGGCCGAACCGCAACAACCGGTGGCGGCTGCGGCCCCAGCGGAAGACCGTCGTGGTCGCGTCAAAACCACTTTCCTTGGCTTCGAACGCGCCGACACTCACGTTCAGGATCTTATCGAAACCTCTGAACCCGTTGCCAAAACGGAAACTGCGCAAGAAACCTTTCCTGTTGGTTGGTTGGTTGTAACCGCCGGACCGGGACGTGGATCGTGCATCACGCTGACCGAAGGCCTGATGCAGATTGGGCGCAATGATGATCAGGCCATTCAACTGGACTTTGGTGACACAGGCATTTCGCGCAGCAGCCATGCAGTGATTGCCTATGATCCCGAGGATCGCAAATGCTACCTGGGTCACGGCGGCAAGGCCAATCTGGTGCGCCTGAACGGCAAACCAGTGCTCAGCACCGTGGCTCTTTCAAGCGGCGACCTGATCCGCATCAGCGAAACCTCAATCCGTTTTGCTGCTTTCTGCGATGACGGCTTTGACTGGCGGGATGCCTGATAGATGCTGGCGCAACCGGCATATGATATTGCGCTGATCCTGGATCAGGGTCAGCGGGAGACACAAGAAGACGCGATTGCCGCGCGCATGTTCGATGCTGCCAATGCAGGCTACGTCGTAATTGCGGACGGCATGGGCGGGCACGCGGCCGGCGAGGTTGCTTCGGAATACGTGGTTTCATCCTGGCGCGAGGCTTTGGACACAGAGCTTGAGGATGCCCCCTTGTCCGAAGCCGCAGCCATTGACGCGTTGCCATTGGCGGCCCTGCAGGCCAACGCTGCCATTGCACTCCACTGCGACGGCAAAGGCGACAATTTCAACATGGGATCGACCCTGTTGGGGCTCCTTTTGCTGGACAAGCGCGCATTCTGGATTTCGATCGGCGACAGCCCGTTGTACCTGTTCCGCGACGGGGTACTGCAGCAGATCAACGAAGACCACTCCATGGCTCCGGTGATCGACGCGCAGGTTGCCGAGGGCAAACTGACAGAAGTTGAAGCACAGGCCCATCCTGATCGTAACCAGCTGACATCGGTCATCATGGGGGGCCCGATCCCCAAGGTCGATTGCCCCGAAAAACCGTTGGAACTGACGGCTTCGGACTTGCTGATCCTGGGCAGCGACGGGCTGCAATATCTCAGCAATACGGAAATCGAGACCATTTTACAAAGCAACAAGCACGCTTTGGCGCAGGACATCGCCGACGCGCTGTGGAAGGCCCTTCGGGCCAAAAACGACCCGGATCAGGACAATGCCTCGATTGGCGTTGTGAAACTTACAAAAAACTAACGAAGGCAAAGCTACAGGACTCATGAAACCCCATCTGTTCATATCCAGCCTGGCATTGGCTGCCGCAACCGGAGCCGCTTCGGCCCAAGAAGCGTGCTCCACCTACGAAATCCAGCGCGGCGACAGCCTGCGTGAGTTGGCAATCGAGGTGTACTCGACCGAAGACTTTCGCATCATCTTTGACGCCAACCGCGATGTGATTGGCAACAATCCGAACATCATCCGCGTTGGCGACGTCCTGACCATGCCCTGCCTTGAGGATATCGGACGCGCACCTGCTGCTCCGCAAACCGAAGCCGAAGCGATGGCTGCGGAAATGGCTGCAGAATTGGTACAGGCCGCGGAAAAGCGCGCTGAAAAAGCCATTGCAGAAGCCGAAGCCCGGGTCGCCGAAGCTGAAGCCGAAGCCAAAAAGGCCAGTGAAGACGCAGTGATCGCTGCCAAGGCCGAGGCCAAGAAAGAGATCGAAGCCGCCCGCGCCGAAGGTGCGGCCCTGATCCGCAACGCCGATGAAGGCGAGCGTCCGGAAATCCGGGACCGTCAGTTGCTGCTGATCACCGGTGGCGACTATGCGCCGTTCACTGATGAGGCGCTGCCCAATCGCGGGCTTTACACCAATCTGGTGGAGACCGCGATGCTGCGGGCTGCACCTGAACAAGGCTATAAAATTCAGTTCGTCAACGACTGGTCGTCGCATCTGGACCTGTTGATGCCAACGCTGGCATTTGACGCCACGTTCCCATGGTCGCGCCCGAATTGCGAAGAGACTGCGGCACTATCCGAGAAAGACCGCAAGCGCTGCGAAACCTACAACTTCTCGAACCCGTTCTACGAGGTTGTGGATACGTTCTTTGCCCGCGATGGCTCGGGCTATGAGCAGACTCTGACCTATGCCGACTTTGCAGGAACCACGATCTGCCGTCCCGAAGGTTGGTCGCTGTCGCATATGGATGCCGTGGGCCTTTATGAACCGGCAATCACTCTGATGCGCCCGGTTTCCCCAGATGAGTGCTTTCACGCGGTCATGGAAGGTACAGCAGATATCGTCGCGATCGAGGCCCATCTGGCCGTCGAGGCAATCGCACGTTTGGGCTATGAACATCGCATTATTGAAAACCCCAACCTAGCGGCAATCAAGTCGCTTAACGTCATGACCCACAAAGATAATCCGGATGGAGAAGCGATCCTTGAGACGTTGAACCAGGGTCTGGCGATCATGCAGCAATCCGGAGAATGGCGAGACATCGTCTCGACCGCCCTACGCTATCAAATGGAAAACGGCTGAAACAACAACAAGCCGCCTCAAATACTATCTGGAGAAACTAACTAATGTCTCAACTAAAGCTCCATAACGTTGTGATGACCTCTGCTGCTGTCATCGCTCTAAGCGCCGGAGCCGCTGCCGCCCAGCAAGCGTGTGCGAATTATACCGTGGAAGATGGTGACACCATGGCATCGATCGCAATTGCTGCCTATGGCACATCGAACTACCAGCCAATCTTTAACGCCAACCGCGAAAATATCAGCAATCCGAACGCGTTGACTCCTGGGCTGTCTCTTGTGCTTCCGTGTGAAGACGGAAGCCTGCCGAACGGCCAAAGTGCACGCGACATTATCGAGGCACAACAGGAACGGTACGCCAATTCTTCGACGAATAGTGCGTTCAAGCAACCAATCAAACTGGTCACCGGTAATGGCTGGGCGCCCTTCGCGGACGAAACTCTGAACGGTGGTGGCTTTATCACCCGTGTGGGCACAACGACCCTGCAACGTGCTGGCAACAACGAGCAATACTCGATCAGCTTCGTCGACGACTGGAACTCGCATATCGAAACACTGCTGCCCTTGGGCGCGTTCGATATTTCGATGGCCTGGAATATCCCGGACTGCACCAACAGAAGCTATGAATGGTCCTGGGAAACCGAAGTTCGCTGCACCCAATTCCACGCATCGGCGCCGGTCTATGACATCGTTTTTGGTTTCTACAGTCTTCCCGAAAGCCAATTCGCAAGCGCGACCAGCTTCGAGGATCTGCACGGTGCCACCATCTGCCGAATGGAAGGTTGGCCCTTGCACGATCTTGAACAGGAAGGTCTGCTTCGCGATGACACAATGACCGTGCTGCAACCCGCTACTGCGCGCGAATGCCTGGACGCGGTCATTACCGGTACAGCTGACGTCGCCACGTTCGAAGTACAGCTGTTCGCAGACGCCATGAGCCAAATGGGTTTGAACACTAACGACATCGTCGAAAACCCCTATGTCTCAACGCTATCCGCACTCCGGTTCATCACCCACCGGTCCAATCCTCAGGGCAAAAAATACCTCGCCCTGATGAACAAAGGCCTGAACGAAATGCGCGAAACGGGGGAATGGTACGCCATCATCTCGGACACCCTGAATGAACACAACGAAAGACTGCTAGAAGCGATCAACTAAAACCTCAATTCCAAATTCCAACTTATGGGAGGAATAACAAATGCTTAATCAAAAACTAAATGCCAAAGTGATGACGGCTACGGCCGTCCTCACACTCACCGCAGGCGCAGCCGCAGCGCAGGAAGCCTGTACAAACTATACTGTCGAAGACGGCGATACGATGGCCACTATCGCAATCGCGGCCTATGGCACATCGAACTATCAGCCGATCTTCAACGCAAACCGCAACTTGATCACGAACCCCAACGACCTGGAGCCCGGCTTGGTTTTGGCACTGCCTTGTGAAGACGGCAGCCTGCCCAACGGCCAGTCCGCACAGGAAATTATCGCCGCAGAAGAAAAACGTGCGGCTAACGTCAAACGTTCCAACATTTACGCGCCGCCGATCAAGCTTGTGGCCGGGAACGGATGGGAACCGTTTACAACTGAATCGTTGAACGGCGGCGGGATTATGACCCGTTTGGCAACAACCAGCCTTCAACGTGCGGGCAACCAACGCGACTATTCAGTCAGCTTCGTTGACGACTGGTCATCGCACCTCGACACCCTTTTGCCGCTCGGCGCGTTCGATATCTCGATTGCGTGGACGCTGCCAGATTGTACCAACCGCACTTACGAATGGTCGGAAGCAACCAAATCCCGTTGTACGGAGTTTGTTGCCACTGTTCCGGTCTACGATGTTGTCGGTGGGTTTTTCACTCTGCCCGAAAGCGAGTACACAAACGCGACGACCTTTGCAGACTTTGAAGGCGCAACCCTGTGCCGTATGTCCGGCTGGAGCATGGTTGTACTGGAGGAAGTCGGCCTGAACAACAAAAACCTGAATCTGGTCCACCCCAACTCGGCGCGTGAGTGTCTTGATGCAGTATTGACCGGTTCAGCCGATGTGGCCGCATTTGAAGTGGAACTGTTCGCCGCCACAATGAATGACATGGGCCTGACCTCTCAGGAAATCGTTGAAAACCCCTATGTATCCACATTGTCGTCGATGAGCTTCCTCGCGCACCGTTCGAACCCGTTCGCGCGTGAGTATGTTGCGATGATGAACAAGGGTCTGAACGAAATGCGTGAATCCGGCGAATGGTACGCGATCATTTCCGATACCCTGCGTGAGCAGAACGAAAAACTGAACGCAGCGTCGAACTGATCCCTCGGTTCACCTGACAACTAAGGGGCTGGTCTCAGGACCGGCCTCTTTTTTGTCCGGAATCTTCTGAGTCCGTGATCTGGTCAGCATTAACTACGGGAAACCCCTAATACCCGGAAAAATCCAAAGTGATAATCTGAATGTAACTATACCGGTGAGGCCCAGCCTCCCCACTCACTCAAAAAGGGGCTGACTTTGGGGGTCAGCCCCTTTTTCTATTCAACACTTTAATCTGAAACGCAAAAAAGCCACGCCTTTCGGCGTGGCCATGATGGATCAGCCGATAATCGCGTTCAGAGTCGCGCTGGGGCGCATCACTGCTGCAGTCTTGGCGGGGTCGGTGTGATAGTACCCGCCCAAATCAGCAGGCGCGCCTTGTGCAGCGGCCAGTTCACCCAGGATCTGACCTTCCTTGTCGGCCAGTTCCTTAGCGATGGGCGCGAACTCAGCAGCCAGCTCCGCATCGTCGGTTTGCGCTGCCAGAGCCTCAGCCCAGTAGCGCGCAAACCAGTAGTGGCTGTCGCGGTTATCGGGCTGGCCAACCTTGCGGCTGGGCGAGCGGTTGTTGTCCAGAATGCCCTGCGTTGCGGCCTCGGCCGCGGCACCCAGAACACCCGCTTTGGCGTTGCCCTTGCTGTCGGCCAGGAAGTTCAGCGATTCACCCAGTGCGCAGAACTCACCCATCGAGTCCCAGCGCAGGTGGCTTTCCTCGACCAGCTGCTGCACGTGTTTCGGGGCCGAACCACCAGCACCGGTTTCGAACAAACCGCCGCCATTCATCAGTTTGACGATGGAGAGCATCTTGGCCGAAGTGCCCAGTTCCAGGATCGGGAACAGATCGGTCAGGTAGTCCCGCAGCACGTTGCCGGTGATCGCGATCGAGTCATTGCCCGCTGTAATGGTTTCCAGCGACTGACGGGTTGCCTCACGCGGCGCCAAGATCTTAAACTTGTCAGCCACGCCAGCGGCCTCAAGCGCCGGTTTGACGTATTTGATCAGCTCAGCGTCATGGGCGCGGTTTGCGTCCAGCCAGAAGATCGCCTCGGACCCGGTCAGGCGCTGACGGTCCATCGCCAGCTGAATCCAGTTCTCGATCGGCGCTTTTTTAACGGTGCAGGACCGCCAGATATCACCCTTTTCGACATCATGGCTGAGCAATGTCTCGCCATTGGCCAGAACGATACGTATGGTTCCGTCTGCAGGAGCCTGGAAGGTGGTCGGGTGCGAACCATATTCCTCAGCCTTCTGTGCCATCAGGCCGACGTTGGCGACGGCACCGGCAGTGGCCGGGTTCAGCGCACCGTTGGCTTTAAAGAAGTTAATGGTCTCGTCATAGACACCGGCATAGCAGCGGTCGGGGATCACACAGTTGGTATCGCCCTTGGCCCCGGTTTCATCCCAGCCCTTACCGCCCGCACGGATCACGGCAGGCATCGAGGCGTCGATGATCACGTCCGACGGCACGTGCAGGTTGGTGATGCCCTTGTCGCTATCGACCATATACATCGACGGACGGTCGCCCTTCAGCGCGTCGATGGCAGCAACGATCTCGGCATTGTCCTTGACGCGGTCCAGCAGGTCACCCAGACCCGAATTCGGGTTTACACCCAGCGCGTCCAGCTCGGCGCCGAATTTCTCGAATACCGGGGCCAACCACGCTTTGACTGCATAGCCAAAGATGATCGGGTCCGACACTTTCATCATGGTCGCTTTCATGTGCAGCGAGAACATGGTGCCGTCTTTCTTGGTGTCTTCGATGGCTTCAGCCAGGAACGCAGACAAAGCTTTGACCGACATGAAGGTCGCGTCAGCCACGGTGCCTTCGTCAAGCGTCCAGCCGTCTTTCAAAACGGTCACGCTGCCGTCTTTGCCGACGAATTCGATCTTTGCATCGCCAGCTTGCGCAGCGGTGATGGTGGCCGATTTCTCATTTGCGTAGAAATCGTTATCCGACATCGACGAGACTTTGGTCTGGCTGGACGAAGCCCATTCCCCCATCGAATGTGGGTTGTTCTGAGCGTAGTTTTTCACAGCCTTTGCCGCACGGCGGTCGCTGTTACCTTCGCGCAGAACCGGGTTCACGGCCGAGCCTTTGATAGCGTCGTAACGCGCACGGATCGCTTTTTCTGCGTCGTTCGCTGGCTCTTCGGGGTAGTTCGGGATGTCGTAACCCTGCGCCTGCAGCTCTTCGATCGCCGCCACCAGCTGTGGGACCGAGGCCGAGATGTTCGGCAGTTTGATCACGTTGGCCTCGGGCGTTTTCACTAGTTCACCCAGTGCCGCCAGATCGTCAGTGATGCGCTGTGCGTCGGTCAGGTTCTCCGGGAAGGTCGCCAGAATACGGCCCGCCAGCGAAATATCCTTGGTGCCAACGCTGACACCCGCGGCGCCGGCGAACTTGCGAATGATGGGCAGGAAGGACGCGCTGGCCAGTTCGGGCGCTTCGTCTACAATGGTATACAATATATCGAAGTTCGATTTTTCTGCCATATTCTTTTACCTTTTTTAAGCCTTTCGGGGCGTGCGATCCAAGAGTGTGCCACGTCTTCGTGGCTGCGGATGGGGCGCGAGAATCCTACCGCCCCAATGGTGACTCTGATTTGACAGGGCCTCCCATAGAACAGGTTGGGTTTCGGATCAATCCTTTAGAGGGGGTGCAAATTGACACGGGGTTGGGAAAAACGAGAACTCGCCCAATATTCGTGCGCAGTTTTCCGTCAAACGCCCCACGTATCGCTCAGCCGATACCCGCCGGGCCAGGGGTCGTCCGGGTCCAACATATGCTGATGCGTGCCAGTGATCCAACCTCGCCCGCTGATTTCGGGGATGATGGCTGCCCGGTCACCGACACGGGCCTCTTCCACTATTCGCCCCGTAAAGCGGGACCCGATGATTGAGACCGCCTCGAAGGTCTGCCCAATCTTCATCTGGCCCTTCGCCGACATCAGCGCCATGCGTGCCGAGACTGCGGTTCCAGTCGGAGATCGGTCAACCTTGCCCGGCTGGATGGCGACTGCGGACTTGCCCGTCAGACCAGTTTCAGTTGTCTCAAGCGGTCCGCAGAACGCGCAGAATGAGATGTGATCCCAATCCGGATTCTCGGGATGCGTAAACCCAAGCTGTTCATTGGCCGCGTTGGTGATCGCCACACCCATGCGGGCGATGTCGCGGGCTTCGTCTTCGACGATCTCAAATCCTAATGCGGCCGCATCGACTACCACGAAACTGTCCCCACCATAGGCCGTGTCAACGGTCAGCGTGCCGATGCCTGTAACCTCCAACGGAACAGATATCTTATCGGCAAAACTGGGCAGGTTCTGCACGATAATACGCTCGGCCTTGCCGTTTCGGCATTCAGCCCGGACCTTTACCAACCCACCCGGGGCCTCAAGCGTCATGAGGGTCTCGGGTTCCTGCATCGGAATGTTCCCACTATTTAGCAGCACTGTGGACACGCAGATCGAGTTCGAACCGGACATGGGCGGCGTGTCTTCGGGCTCCATGATGATAAAGGCCGCGTCCGCATCGGGATGCTTAGGCGGCACCAAAAGGTTGACGTGCCGGAACACACCGCCGCGCGGCTCGTTCAGTACAAAATTTCGCAGGGTCTGGTCCTGCGCTATGAAGGCGCGCTGATCCCATATGGTTTCTCCGGGCGGCGGCTGAACACCCCCGACGATCACATCACCCACCTCACCTTCGGCATGGGCGGAAATCACGTGAATGGTCTTGCTGCTGCGCATGTTCTGTCCTCAAAAGCGAGTGGCCGAGAAGGGCGTCAGGGAAATCTGAGCAGGTTGCTCGTCAATCAGAGCGCCGACAAGTTCGGCGGTTCCTGCCGATTGCGTAAGGCCCAAATGGCCGTGTCCAAACGCATAGATCACGTCCCTTGCGCGCGGCGAGGCCCCGATCACCGGCAGGCTATCGGGCAGCGACGGGCGGAACCCCATCCATTGTTTGCCCCCCTTGGTATTCAAACCCGGTAGAAACTGCGTCGCCTTTTGCAACAGCGTATCGGCCCGTTTGAAGTTCGGGGGGAGTTCCAGACCGCCCAGTTCAACCGCACCGCCGATCCGGACGCCGCCGTTGATCCGGCTGGCCACAAATCCGTGGCGCGAGAATGTCAGGTGCATCCTCAGATCAAACGCGCCCTCGGGAAGGGTTGTGTTGTAGCCGCGTTCGGTTTCCAGCGGGATGTGATCGCCGAGTGTCCACGCAAGGTGATGCGACCACGCCCCGGCGCACAGAACGACCTTGTCCGCCTCGACCTCACGGTCTGCCAACGTAATCCTCACACCATTGTCTATGGGAGTCAGTGTACGAATTTCCTGACGTTCGATCAGGCCACCTCGGTCACGGAATGCTTGCGCCAGATGTTCGACCCATTTCTTCGGGTCGACGGTGTTGATCCAGTTCGGCGTAAAACCGGCATGGGTGAACCGGGGACTGAGGCCAGGCTGTCGTACGGCAATCGCTTCACGGCTTTCCAGCAGTTCAAAGTCTATTCCATGCTGGCGGCGCAGTTCCCATGTGGGCAGGCTGGCACGGTACTCGGCCTCGCTTTCGTAAAGCTGCATCTGCCCGTCGCGTTGCATCATCGCCTCGCCATCTACCGATGTACTCAGCCGCGTCAGAGCGGCACTGGACAGTGCCATCAGGCTGGCTTGGGCGCGCAAGAGGTCCTTATAACGGCTCGGGCGGCTGGCCCGCCAGAACCGATACATCCACGGGGCAATCTTCAAGGCATAGGCGGGCGGAATGGACAGCGGCCCCAGCGGGTCCAGCAGCCATTTCGGTGCCTTTTTCATGATGCCGGGAGTTGCCAGCGGTTCCACCTCGGAAAAGGCAAAAGCGCCCGCATTTCCGGCCGAGGCCTGCGCGGCGATACCTTCTCGATCCAGCACCAGAACGGAATGGCCCCGGCGCTGCAGCTCCAGCGCCGTTGTGACGCCGATGATACCGGCCCCGATCACAACGACCTGTTTGGTCATAGTTCTATGCCCTCTTTGAATGGGTCAGTGTCGTCAAATATCAGCGTAGCTTCGGCCATGATATGCGCCTGCCCGGTGATCGAGGGGATGACCCCTCCGTTCGGACCCGGCTGATAGGACAGGCGATAGGCGCTGCCGATGACGCTGTGCTGGACGATTTCCTCGCCGGGGGGCAACGCACCGTCCGCGGCCAGACAGGCCAGCCGCGCTGAACTGCCGGTGCCACAGGGCGAACGGTCGTAGTTGTCGTCCGGGCACAGCACAAAGTTGCGGCTGTGGACCGCTGGGTCGGGCGAAGCGTCCTGAAAGATCACGTGGTCGATTGGCTCACCCAGTTCTCCCCCAATGCCTTGCGCGATCGAGGCCTTACGGATCGCAATTGTCATATCGGTCAACCGCCGGATATTCCCAGTTTCGACGAGTATCGGGCTGGGATCGACGATGAAGAACCAGTTCCCGCCATAAGCAACATCCCCCGTCACAGCGCCATAACCCGGCACATCCAGTGTCACATCAGAGTGGACCCGGCGGCTTTCGATGTTTGTGACGGTGACGGTGTTGGTATCGTGCAGTTGAACCGTAACAACTCCGGCGGGGGTTTCGATCTTGTGACAGCCGACGCCAATCCGCCCCAGATACGCCAGCGTCACGGTCAGGCCAATGGTGCCGTGGCCGCACATGCCCAACACAGCGTCCACGTCGAAATAGATCACGCCTGTTACGCAGGATGGATCAACCGGTTCAACGAGCAGCGCGCCCACCATGGCAGGCTGGCCGCGTGGTTCCAGCATGATCGATCGATAAAACCCCTCATGTTCAGTCGCCAGCCTGCGGGCGCGTTCGGCCAAGGGGCCAGAACCCAGATCCGGCGCGCCGTCGAGGATGACCCGCGTCGGCTCACCCCCGGTATGGCTGTCGATCACATGCATTCTGCGATCACTCCGCCCTGTTTGGACCAATCGGCGAACCATGTGCGGAACAGGTCGTATTGCTGTTCGCAATAGTTGCGCTGAGCATCGGTCAACTCATCCGTTTCGTTGAAGTGCAGACGGTATTCCTGTTCGCCGTTCAGCACCAGAAGATGCTTGTAATACAGCACCAAATCAGAGCCTTCGTCAAAGCTGGAAAGCACCTGGATCGCCTCGGTCAGTTCCTGCGCCCGCTGGCGCGCCTCGACACTCCCCTGCGCCGCCTTTTTGGACAGGGACGCTAGCAAAAGGGCCTCACGCGGCAGAGCAGTGCCGATACCGGTGATCGACCCGGTTGCACCGCAGTTGACGAAACCGTGGTAAACCTCGGTATCAACGCCCACCATCAGGGTCACCTGGTCGTCCTGGCTGGTGATGTTTTCCGCCGCATAGCGCAGGTCATCCTTGCCGCCGAATTCCTTGAAGCCGATCAAGTTGGAATGTTCAGCGCGCAGGGCAAAGAACAGATCAGCGCGCGTGGCAAAACCGTAATACGGGCTGTTGTAGATGATCGCAGGCACATCTGGCGCAGCGGAGAGGATCGCCTTGAAATGGTTCTTTTGCGCCGCCGGGGACGTGCCGCGCGACAACACGCGCGGGATCACCATCAGGCCCACTGCCCCAACTTTCTGCGCGTGGGCTGCATGGGCCACGGCGGACTTGGTGTTTATGGCTCCGGTGCCGACCACAACGGGCAATCCGGCAGCGGCCAGACGCTCGACACCTTCCATCCGCTGCTCATCCGTCAGCAGCGGCCAATCACCCATCGATCCGCAATAAACCACCGCCGACATGCCCGCGTCGATCATCTGTTTCCCTTTGCGCACCAACGCATCAAAATCCGGGGTGCGATCCGCCTTACAGGGGGTCATGAGCGCAGGCATGGTGCCGGTGAAAACATTGGTCGACATCGGATCTATCCTTTGAAAATGCAGGGTCAGGACGGGCGGAATGGGCCCTTTCAAATCGCCATAACGGATATTGGATACAAAATCCAGAACAAATGAAACCAATAAAAAACGCGCCAGACCACAGGCTCGGCGCGTTTCGTTTGGGGTGCTGTGCGGTGGTTACCGGAACCGCTGGCCGGTCTCTGGATCGAACAGCATCACGCGTTCCGGACGAACAACAAGTCCGATCCGCTCTCCTTGCTTGCTGCGCTGGTCTTCACGCTCTTCGACGATCAGTTTGTCGCCATTCGGCGTTAGCAGGTATGAATAGCTCACCCCGCCTAGCGCCTCGGTCAGATCAACGGTGCAGGTATCGCCCGTGCGGTCGACCTCAATATGTTCCGGGCGGATACCCAGCGTGACCTTGTTCAGCTCCGCTGGCACATTGGCCGCCACGTCGAGCGGCGCGCCAAGTGCCGGGTGCGAGACCTTGCCGTCGGCATAGTCGCACTCAAGAAAATTCATCGCCGGAGAGCCAATGAAACCCGCCACAAACCGGTTGTCTGGATCACGATACAAGTCCATCGGCGCACCGACTTGTTCGATCCGTCCATCCCGCAGCACCACGATCTTGTCGGCCATGGTCATCGCCTCAACCTGATCATGGGTCACATAGATCATCGTCGCGCCGATCTCGTTGTGCAGCCGCGCAATCTCGACCCGCATCTCGACGCGCAACTCAGCGTCGAGGTTGGACAGAGGTTCGTCGAACAGAAACACCTCGGGGCCCCGCACGATGGCACGCCCGATGGCCACCCGCTGACGTTGACCACCAGACAGCGCCTTGGGTTTGCGCTTGAGGTACTGGTCCAGCTTCAGAATGTTTGAGGCCTGCTGCACCTTCTGGTCGATCTCAGACTTGGCAACGCCATTCATGCGCAGACCAAAGCCCATATTCTCGGCCACGGTCATGTGCGGGTACAGCGCATAGGTCTGGAACACCATCGCGACGCCGCGCTTGGCAGGGTCCACATGGGTCACGTCGCGTGCACCGATTTGGATCTGCCCTTCGGTGGTTTCCTCAAGCCCCGCGATCATCCGTAACAAGGTGGACTTACCGCAGCCCGAGGGGCCAACGAAGACGCAAAACTCTCCGTCCTCAATCTCCAGATCAATGCCGTGGATTACCTGCGTCTCACCATACCGCTTGATCGCCTGATTCAGAGTCACACCCGTCATGTCGCTTGCATCCTGTCTGTTTCAGCGCTTGGACGGGTCTCGGGGAACCGCCAGGCCTGTGCTTCGGCTCCAATCTGTTCGGCCACGCGGCGAACTCGGGGAACCCAGGTTTCCAATTGTTCGAAATTCATGCGTTCTGTCGATCCGGTCACGGAAATCGCCCCCAGCATCCGCCCGCCCGAAGTCAGAATCGGACAGGCAATGCAGATGATGCCGGGCTCATGCTCCTCATCATCGACAGCATAGCCGCGGCTGCGGATCAGGTCGAGGTCAGACCGCAGCGCCGCCTCGGAGGTCAGTGTCTTGTCGGTAAACCGGTGATAGCTTTGCTGCGACACCGCGCGATCCAGCGCCGCCTCATCCAGAAAAGCCATCATCGCCTTGCCGACACCGGTGCAATAGGCCGGACCAACCTTGCCGGCCTGCGAATACATCTCGATAGGTTGGGCAGCGTTGCGCTTGTCGACATACAGCACTTGGCTGGAATCAAGCTGCGCCAGATGTACCGTTTCCCCGGTCTCCCGGCTGAGGGCATCCAAAAACGGCCGCGCAATCGGCGCCAACGAGCTTTGTGTCCACGCCGCATGGGCCAGCCGCACCAACCGCAATCCCGGCGTATAGGTCTGCCGCTCAGGATCATAAGACAGCATCCCCTGATTGGTCAGCGTCTGCAGAAACCGATACAGCGTCGCCTTGGGAAAATCGCTGTTCTCCAGCAATTCCGCGAATCGGACCGGGCGGGCGAAGGCCGCCACCTGATCCAGCACGTCACATGCTTTTCCTATTGTTCCGTCACCAGCCACGGGCGCCTGTTCTCCTCCCATAAACCCACCGCCATCCTCACGAGGGTCTTGACAAGACTAACCGAGTCGATGTGTAGTTTTCAATATGTAAAACACGGTTTCATTATTTGGAACTTTACAAAGCTACAAAAATGGAAGCTAAGGGAGGAAACCATGCATTCCATGTTCAAGCGCACAGCGGCGGCGCTGGCGGCCAGTGTGGCACTTGCTGCGCCTGTTGCGGCAGAACTGACCGGCGAGCTGAGAATCTTCCTCGATACATCGAACCCGGCGCCGCGCGCGACGATGGAAGCGATGATCGAGCGGTTCGCGGCCAAACACCCAGGGTTGGAGATCGAAACCACGGTGATCGACCGCGAGGCCTACAAGACGCAAATCCGCAACTTTCTGACTGCGGATACTCCGGACGTCGCCAACTGGTACGCAGCCAACCGGATGAAACCTTATGTCGAGGCTGGCCTGTTCGAAGACGTCTCGGACCTGTGGGCCGAACCCGAGATTGCCGACAACCTCGCATCGACCAAAGGCGCGATGACCATCGACGGCAAGCAATGGGGCGTGCCCTATACCTATTACCAATGGGGGGTTTACTACCGCAAAGACATTTTTGACGAGCTGGGCCTGACCGAACCAACGACTTGGGAAGAAGAACTGGCCAACTGCCAGAAGATCGTCGATTCAGGCCGCGCCTGCTACACTATCGGCACCAAGTTCCTGTGGACCGCCGGTGGTTGGTTCGACTACCTGAACATGCGTACCAACGGCTTTGATTTCCACAATCAGCTCGCCAATGGCGAAGTCAGTTGGGAGGACGACCGCGTCAAGCAAACCTTCGCCAACTGGAAACAGCTGATTGACATGGGCGCGTTCATCGACAACCACCAGACCTACAGCTGGCAAGAGGCCCTGCCTTTCATGGTCAACGGCGATGCCACGGCTTACTTGATGGGCAACTTTGCAGTGGCCCCCCTACGTGAGGCTGGTCTGACTGATGATCAACTGGATTTCTACCAGTTCGTCGCCATCAACCCCGACGTTGAACTGGCCGAAGACGCGCCGACCGATACATTCCACATTCCGACAAACGCTTCAAATAAAGAAGCCGCACGCGAATTCCTGCGTTTTGTCGTCTCGGCAGACGAACAGACCGAGATCAACAATGGCGCGAACCTCGGTCAGCTGCCAGTAAACGCGCAGTCTAAGGTGGATGATGACAAGTTCCTGCAACAGGGCTTTGAGATGCTCTCGTCCAACAGTCCCGGCGGCGTCGCCCAATTCTGGGATCGTGACGCACCGGCGGAAATGGCCAAAGTATCGATGGAAGGCTTCCAAGAGTTCATGGTCAAGCCAGACAATCTGGACCGCATCCTGTCCAAACTGGAACGCGCCCGTCAGCGTATCTACGAGAACTAAACCGGTCAGGCCGGGCCCAAGCCCGGCCTGCACCTAATCCTGCGTAAGGCGGGTGATAACCCGTCTTACTCCTTTGATCTAAAACCCCGAGTGTCCGCATGTCAGCCGTTGAAGTCCCCGATCAGGAAAGCTGGTTCCACAGAAACCAACAGCGCATCGCGCCCTGGCTGTTTCTGGCCCCCGGCCTGTTGTTCTTCATGGTCTATGTGATCATCCCGGTTTTCCAATCCTTCAACCTGTCGCTCTACGAATGGGATGGGCTCGGTGCAGCTGAATATGTGGGGTTCAGAAACTACGAAGATCTCTACTGGGAATGGGTGGACCGGGATGCGTTCTACACCTCGCTGAAGAACAACCTGATCTGGCTGATCCTCTATCTGGCAGCGATCCCAGCGGGGCTGTTCATCGCACTGTTCCTGAACCAGACAGTCTGGGGCATCCGCCTGTACAAATCGCTGTTTTTCTTTCCATTCGTCATTTCTCAGGTCGTTGTCGGCCTCGTATTCACGTGGTTCTACGACCCGACCTTCGGCCTGCTGAACGAATTCCTCGGTCTGTTCGGCCTCGGCCCGCTGAACGTGCTGGGTGACGAACGCTTCGTCACCTACGGCATCATCTTTGCTGGTCTCTGGCCGCAGACTGCCTATTGCATGATCCTCTACCTCACTGGCCTGAACGCAGTGGACCCCGAACAGATCGAGGCCGGACGTCTGGACGGCGCCAAGGGACTACGGATGCTGTGGCACATCATCCTGCCGCAACTTCGCCCCGCCACATTCATCGCCTTCGTCGTGACCATCATCGGCGCGCTTCGCAGTTTCGACCTGATCTCTATCATGACACAGGGAGGCCCCTTCGGCTCGTCCCGCGTGCTGGCTTATTACATGTTCGAGGTCGCCTTGTCCGAATACGGCTTCCGCATGGGGTATGGCGCTGCCATCGCGGTGGTCCTGTTCCTGATCATGCTCTGCTTCATCGCCTATTTCCTGTGGTCGATGTACCGCGAAGAAAGGGGGCACTGAGATGTTTCCCAAACCTATCGAAAAACAATCCCGCGCAGCGCAGATCAGCTATCAGGCTATGCTACCGCTAGCCTTGCTTCTATGGCTCGGCCCCTTGCTGGCGGTCGCACTGTTCTCTGTCAAACCGGCGGCGGATTTCACCAACGCAAACTACTGGGGTATGCCATCCAGCTTTGAGGGTGCGTTCAACTACGGGCAGGTCTTCTTCAACTCGGACATGCCACGGTACTTGCTGAACTCATTCCTGATCACCATACCCACAGTGATCGGAGCGGTTGCGCTTAGCTGCATGACCGGCTTCGCGCTCGGCATCTACAAATTCAAGTCGAACCTCTGGATCTTCTTCATGTTCGTAGCGGGCAACTTCGTACCCTTCCAGATCCTTATGGTGCCAGTGCGCGACTTGACCCTGCAACTGGGCCTCTACAACACCAAAACCGGTCTGGTCCTGTTTCACATCGCATTCCAGACCGGCTTTTGCACGCTGTTCATGCGCAACTTCATCCGCGCGCTTCCGTTTGAACTGATCGAAGCCGCCCGCGTCGAGGGCATCAGCGAATGGCGCATTTTCTGGTACGTTGTTCTGCCATTGATGAAGCCCGCCATCGCAGCGCTCAGCGTGTTGATCTTCACCTTCATCTGGAATGATTATTTCTGGGCCGTGGTGCTGACCCAAGGCGCCGAAAGCCAGCCCGTTACCGCAGGGATCACCAGCTTCAATGCTCAATTCCGCGCCGCCTATCAATTAATGAGCGCCGGCTCGATCGTCGCGGCCTTGCCGCCGGTCGCCATGTTCTTCCTTATGCAAAAACACTTCATCGCGGGCCTGACCCTCGGAGCTGTCAAATGACCAAAATCACTTTTATCGGAGCGGGTTCCACGATCTTCATGCAGAACATCGTGGGCGACGCCCTGCTGACCCCCTCGTTGGCCGACAGCCACTTTGCCTTGATGGATATCGACTCCGAGCGTTTGGCTGAAAGCGAAGCTGTAGCCAAGGCAATGATCCGGTCGGTTGGAACCGGCGCAACTGTCTCGACCCATACCGACCGCCGCGCGGCGCTGGACGGGGCCGATTTCGTGATCACTGCCTTTCAGGTCGGCGGGTACGAGCCCTGCACGGTGACCGACTTCGAAATCCCCAAACAATATGGGCTACGTCAGACCATCGCCGATACGTTGGGGGTCGGAGGCATCATGCGCGGCCTGCGCACTGTTCCGGTTCTGTGGGATGTGGCGCGCGACATGATGCAGCTTTGTCCCAACGCAACCTTACTGCAATATGTCAATCCGATGGCCATCAACACCTGGGCTTTGGCCGAGCAGTTCCCGGCGCTGAAACATGTGGGCCTGTGCCATTCAGTCCAAAACACGGTCGAGGAGCTCGCGCATGATCTCGACCTGCCCAAGGATGAGTTCCGTTACAAGGTCGCAGGTGTCAACCACGTCGCCTTTTTCCTGAAACTGGAACATCAAGGCCGCGATCTCTACCCCGCGTTGCGGCAGGGTTATGCCAGCGGTCAGTACCCCAAGGCCCCGTTGCTGATGCCACGCTGCCCCAACAAAGTGCGCTATGAAGTTATGGATCACCTGGGCTATTTCTGCACCGAAAGCTCCGAGCATCTGGCGGAATACGTCCCGTGGTTCATCAAGGAGGGGCGGCAGGACCTGATCAAACAGTTCTCCATCCCGCTGGACGAATACCCTACCCGCTGCGTAGAACAGGTCGCCAATTGGAAGGAACAGGCCAAGACCCTGACCGACGGCCGCGATATCGAGGTGACCCGTAGCCACGAATTTGCAGCCGACCTGATGAATGCCATCGTTACCGACACACCCTATGTGGCCTATGGCAACCTGCCGAACACCGGACAGATTCCACAGTTGCCCTTGGGCGCGGCGGTGGAAACGCCTTGCCTAGTGGACAGCAACGGCGTGCAGCCTTCGGTCGTCAACGCGATTCCGCCGCAATTGATTGCGCTGATGCGGACGCAGATCAACGTTCAGGAGCTGACCGTTCGGGCGCTAGTCGATCAGAACCCGGAATACATCTATCACGCCGCCATGATGGACCCGCACACCGCAGCCGAACTGGACCTGCGCCAGATCCGCAATCTGGTGACAGATCTTCTAACCGCACATTCAGACTGGCTGCCTGACTGGTGCCAGCCCGCCAAAGCCGCTTGAAAGGGCTCAGCGAATGACCAAGAAACGCCGTTCACAGCATTGGTATGGAAAGCTCGACAAAGACGGCTTCATCCACCGGTCTTGGATGAAGAACCAGGGCTTTCCAGATCACGCCTTTGACGGGCGGCCGATCATCGGCATCTGCAACACCTGGTCAGAGCTTACCCCCTGCAACTCGGGCCTGCGTGATCTGGCCGAAGGTGTAAAACGCGGCGTGTGGGAGGCCGGAGGCTTCCCGGTCGAATTCCCCGTCATGTCTCTGGGCGAAACCCAGATGAAACCCACCGCCATGCTGTTCCGCAACCTGCTGGCTATGGATGTCGAGGAATCGATCCGTGCTTACGGCATCGACGGCGTGGTTCTGCTGGGCGGCTGCGACAAGACCACCCCGGGGCAGTTGATGGGTGCGGCCTCGGTTGATCTGCCCTCGATCGTCGTCAGTTCCGGCCCGATGTTGAACGGCAAATATCGCGGGCAGGATATCGGCTCGGGCACCGACGTCTGGAAATTCTCCGAGGCCGTGCGGGCCGGGGAAATGACCCTGCAAGACTTCATGAACGCCGAATCCGGCATGTCCCGCAGCGCTGGGGTTTGCATGACCATGGGCACGGCCTCGACTATGGCCTCGCTGGTCGAAGCAATGGGCATGAGCCTACCCACCAACGCCGCCCTGCCTGCCGTTGATGCCCGCCGCATGGCCCTTGCGCATCTAACCGGGAAGCGGATTGTCGAGATGGTGGACGAAGACCTCAAACCTTCGGACATTCTGACTAAAGAGGCGTTCGAAAATGCCATCCTCGCCAATGCCGCAGTCGGTGGGTCGACCAATGCGGTGGTTCACTTGCTAGCGCTTGCCGGTCGTGTGGGCGTGGACCTGACGCTCAAGGATTTTGAGATCGGCTCGGAAATCCCCTTGCTGGTGAACTGTATGCCCTCGGGAAAATACCTGATGGAAGACTTCTGCTACGCCGGCGGCGTGCCAGTTGTGCTGAACGAACTCAAATCCTTCCTACGGCCAGCACGAACGGTGCTGAAAAAGGACATCTCGGCCCATTACGAAGGCGCTGAATGTTTCAACGACGACGTCATCCGCCCCTTTGATGACCCAGTCAAACCCGCTGCGGGCCTGCGTGTCCTGCACGGGAATCTGGCTCCTAACGGTGCCATTGTAAAACCCTCGGCAGCAACAGATGAACTGCTGGAGACCGAAGCCGAAGCCTACGTTTTCGAGAATATCGAAGACCTCAAGGCCAATATCGACCGCGAAGACCTGCCGGTGACGCCCGAAACCATTCTGGTACTTAAAGGCTGTGGTCCCAAGGGTTATCCAGGGATGCCTGAGGTCGGCAATATGCCGATCCCCGCCAAGCTGGTGAAAGACGGCGTCCGCGATATGATCCGCATCTCGGACGCGCGCATGTCCGGCACCGCCTATGGCACGGTCATCCTGCATGTCAGCCCCGAGGCGCAAGCGGGTGGTACGTTGGCGCTGGTCAAAACCGGAGACCGCATCCGCGTGTCGGCCAGCAAGGGCGAGTTGGAGCTTTTGGTGGACGAAAAGGAACTGGACGCCCGCCGTGCCGCATGGCAACCGGACGACCCGCACTACACCCGCGGTTATGCGAAACTCTATATCGACCACGTGCTGCAGGCCGATCAGGGTGCGGACCTTGATTTTCTTGTCGGCAAAGACACCCGCCTTGTGACCAGAGAGAGCCACTGATGGACCAACCAGCCACCTTCCATGATCTGAACGGCGCTTCGGTCTATATCACCGGCGGCGGCTCGGGCGTTGGCGCAGCACTAACGGATGGGTTCCTTGCGCAAGGTGCCAATGTCGCCTTTATTGGACGGTCCGACGCCAGTGGGTTTGTCGAGGAAATGCGCGACAAACACGGCCGCGCGCCCCTGTTCATGCAGGGTGACATGACCGACACCGAGTTGCTGCACGTCACCATGAAAAAAGCCGCCGAAGCGAATGGCTCCCTGAACGTGCTGGTCAACAACGCCGCCAATGACAAACGCCATTCGCTTGAGGAAACCACCACCGAATTCTGGGACTGGATGATCGAGGTGAACCTCAAGGCCTACTACTTCGCCTGTCAGGAGGCCGCGCGCCAGATGCAAGGTAAGGGTGGGGCGATCGTTAATTTCAGCTCGATCAGCTACATGATGGGCAATGCAGGCTATCCGATCTATACCACCTCAAATGCCGGAATCACCGGGATGACACGGTCCTTGGCGCGCGAGTTGGGGCCGCAGAACATTCGCGTAAATGCGCTGGCCCCCGGTTGGGTTCTGACGCAGAAACAGCTGGATATGTGGGCCACGCCCGCGGATCTGGCCGCGCATATGGACCGCCAATGCCTGAAAGAACACCTGACGCCCGAGGACATGATCGCGCCGACCTTGTTCCTGGCCTCAAACGCCAGCCGGGCGATGACCGGGCAATGCATGGCCGTCGATGGCGGCGTTGTCGTAACGGGGTAGAGCCATGAATACAGAATGGATTGCGGTCGATTGGGGAACCTCGCATCTGCGGGCCTGGGCGATGCGGGGCGACAGCGTTTTGGACCACGCGCAATCGGACAAAGGCATGGCACGAGTGGGAAAAGATGGGTTCCAGTCCGCCTTGTTCGAATTGATCGAAGGCTGGTTGAGTAGCGGACCCACAGATGTGATAGCCTGCGGCATGGTGGGCGCGCGACAAGGCTGGGTCGAGGCCCCGTACTCCGCCGTTCCATGCGAACCAACACCGGTTGCTCCGTTCCGTGTGCCGGGGACCGGCCCCCGTATACGCGCCTTCGTTGTGCCCGGTCTGAAACAAGCCACACCACCCGATGTTATGCGCGGCGAGGAAACCCAGATTGCGGGCTTTCTGGCCTCGCATCAAAACTGGGACGGGGTGATCTGTCTGCCCGGCACCCATACCAAATGGGTGCAGGTCAGCGCCGGAGAAGTCGTCAGCTTCCGCACTTTCATGACCGGAGAGATGTTCGATCTGCTGGCCGGGCAATCGGTGCTGAAACACTCGGTTGGCCAGGGCTGGGACGATGCCGCCTTTGCCGACGCCGTGGCAGACACACAGTCCAAGCCCGAACAACTGGCCGCGCGGATGTTTGGCCTGCGTGCCGCTGATCTGTTGCAAGGACAGGATGGTGATATCACACGGGCGCAGCTATCAGGCTTTCTGATCGGCGCGGAACTGGCCGCGACCCGCCCCTATTGGCTGGGCCAGCAACTGGCGATCATCGGGGCCGAGGGTTTGTCCGACGTCTACGCCAAGGCCCTGCAACAACAGGGCGCGTTTGTCGAAACCGCCAACAGCACGCAATGTACTCTGGCCGGCCTTCTGCAGGCCCGTAACCTGACGAGGCAAACCGCATGAGCCGTCCCATCATAGCCATTCTGCGCGGTCTGCACCCATCAGATGCCGCCTCCACCGGACAGGCCCTGATCGACGCCGGGATCGATAAGATAGAAGTCCCGCTGAATTCTCCCGACCCGCTGGAATCGATCGGAATTCTGGTCGAAAAGTTCGGCGACCGCGCCCTGATCGGCGCGGGCACCGTTCTGACTACGGATCAGGTGGATGGGGTGGCCAAGGTAGGCGGCAGGCTAATCGTATCGCCGAACTGCGACCCTGACGTCATATCGCGCACCCATCAACTGGGTCTGGAAAGCTGGCCGGGCATATTTACCCCGACCGAGGCATTTGCAGCCCTCAAGGCCGGCGCCTCTGGCCTCAAACTCTTCCCCGGCGCACTGGCCGGCCCGGCGGGGCTGTCCGCCCTGCGCGCGGTACTACCCAAGGGCACGCTGGTTTATGCCGTTGGCGGCGCGGGGCCTGAGAATTTCGACCAATGGATCAAGGCGAGCGCCGACGGGTTCGGCATCGGATCGGCCCTGTTCAAGCCCGGCATGGCCATCTCTGAGGTTGCTGACCTCGCCGCACGGATCGTGGCTGCCTATGACGAGGCCGCCGGATGAGCACCGTCTACGACGACCGCGCCTGTGAGCTGGGCGAGGGACCGCTTTGGCATCCCGAGCGGCAACAGCTTTTCTGGTTCGATATCGTCGGCAAACGCCTGATGACGCGGGAAAACGGCGAACAGCACAGCTGGCAATTCGACGAACATGTCTCGGCCGCGGGTTGGGTCGACAGGGACACGCTGTTGATCGCCTCAGAAACGGGACTTTTGCGGTTCAACCTGAAGACCGAACAGAAAGAGCTGATAGCCTCGCTAGAAGCGGACAATCCAGTCACACGCTCGAACGACGGCCGCGCGGATCCTTGGGGCGGGTTCTGGATCGGAACCATGGGCAAAGGCGCCGAACCTGGCGCAGGCGCGATCTATCGCTACCGTCAGGGCGAATTGCGGCAACTGGTGGCAAACGTCACGATCTCAAATGCGATCTGTTTCTCTCCGGACCGGTCCTGCGCCTATTACGCAGATACAGTCACAAAGCAGGTCATGCGCTGGCCTTTGAACCCGGAGACCGGCTGGCCCGAGGGTGAAAGCGCGGTGTTCCTTGACTTGCACGACGAGGGACTGAACCCCGATGGTGCCGTGGTTGATGTCGACGGCAATATCTGGATCGCTCAGTGGGGCGCGAGCCGTGTGGCGGCCTATACCCCTACGGGTCAGTTCCTGACGGCGGTCGCGTTTGAGGCTACTCATACTTCATGTCCCGCCTTTGGCGGCGGCGACCTGAAGATCTTGTTTTGCACCACTGCCCGCGAGGGGCTGGATGCAGGGACCTTGGCCAAACTCCCAACCAATGGCATGACCTTTGCCGCCCCTGGCGCAGGCAAGGGACAGGCCGAACACAGAGTCCTTCTATGAAGCCCGAACTTGGCGTTTGCTACTATCCCGAACATTGGTCCGAAGAGATGTGGGCCGAGGACGCGGCCCGCATGGTGGAAACCGGCTTGAGCTGGGTGCGGATCGGTGAGTTTGCCTGGAGCCGGATGGAGCCAAGCCCCGGCGATCTGCAGTTTGAATGGCTGGATCGCGCAATTGAGGTGTTAGGGGCCGCGGGGCTGAAGGTGGTGTTAGGTACGCCGACGGCAACGCCACCGCGTTGGATGCTGGACAAACACCCCGACATGCTGGCCGTGGATGCTCAGGAGCAGCCGCGCAAGTTCGGATCGCGCAGGCACTATTGCTTTAGCCATATGGGCTATATCGCCGAGTGTGAGCGAATTGCCCGGATCATGGGCGAGCGTTACCGACGCAACCCGCATATCGCAGCGTGGCAAATCGACAATGAATATGGCTGCCACGAGACCACGGTGAGTTACAGCCAAGCAGCCTTGCAGGCGTTTCGGCGGTGGCTGGCGGATCAGTATGGGTCCATCGACGCGCTGAATGCCGCATGGGGCAATGTATTCTGGTCGATGGAATACGACAGTTTTGATCAGATCGATCTGCCCAACCTGACCGTGACCGAGCCCAACCCGGCCCATGTTCTGGCCTTTCGCCGCTTCAGCTCGGATCAGGTGGCAGTGTTCAATAAGGCGCAAGTGGATGTGCTGCGACCACTGACCGATGCGCCACTGCTGCACAATTATATGGGGCGGATACTGGATTTCGACCACTTCAAGGTCGGTAAGGATCTGGATATCGCCACCTGGGACAGTTATCCGATCGGGTTTCTGTCGGACCGGCTTGAGGCCGACGAAGCGCATAAGACGGCATTCCTGCAACAGGGTGATCCGGACATGCAGGCCTTTCACCACGACCTCTACCGTGCTGTCGGACGCGGGCGCTGGTGGGTGATGGAGCAGCAACCCGGCCCGGTAAACTGGGCCCCGTACAATCCCGCCCCCCTGCCCGGCATGGTGCGCCTTTGGTCGCTTGAGGCGGTGGCACATGGCGCCGAGGTGGTCAGTTACTTCCGTTGGCGGCAGGCCCCCTTCGGACAGGAGCAGATGCATGCGGGATTGCTGACCCCGAACAACGCCGCTGCCCCAGCTTTGGCCGAGGCTCGTCAGACCGCCGATGATCTGGCGGAACTGGGCGCGGTCACGCAGGCACAGGCAGACGTGGCCATTCTTTTCGACTACGCCTCGGACTGGGCCTGGACGACACAGCCGCAAGGGGCCGGGTTCAACTATTTCCGGCTGGTCTTTTCGGCCTATCGCGCGCTACGTCGGGCCGGGCTGTCCGTGGATTTCCTCTCGGCGTCCGAAACGCCAAAGTCCGGGTACAAGCTGATCCTCGCCCCCGGGCTGGCAACATTGGGCGATATGGTAGAACAGCGCCCGGACCAGCTGACACTCTTTGGCCCCCGCAGCGGCGCTATCACGCACGACTTTCAGATCCCCAAAACTCGCCCCGGCCTTTCCGGATTGGATTGCGAAGTTGAACTAGTCGAAACCCTGCCTCCGAACGTATGCCGCGAGGTTGTTGGCGGCGGCGCAGCCCAGCACTGGATTGATCGCTTGTCCGGTAGTGCCCCGGACCTACTGACCTATACCGACGGAACATCCGCACTGAAGGGTGAAAACGGGCTCTGGTATCTGTCTGGGTGCTCGGATGAAACCCTGTGGGATCGGGTGATCTCAATGGCCGCACATGAGGTTGGACTGACCTTGCATCCTATGCCCGAAGGACTACGGCGGCGCGAGACCGAACAGCACGTTTTTCTGATCAACTACAATTCTTCCCGCGTTTCTTGGAACGGGCATGAGATTGGTGCCTGTGAAGCACTCATCCTGAAAAAACACGCGCCCGAAGAGGGGTAACTCTCCGGGCGCGTTGTCTTCCGTCAGACGCGAAGCTTACTGGTCACTTTGCAGACTGTGGGGGTCGAAGGCCCCGCCAAACCCACCATTGTTTGAGGGCTGGGTTTCGGTATCCGAGGCGCCCTCGTCATCGTCACCGCCCAGTGCGTTCGGATCAAACACGTTACCGAAGCCCGAGTTATTGGTGCCAGAGTCCGGTTCCGCCCCCTCTTCCGTAGCACCGGGTTGTAGGTCACCGGGCTCAAACACACCTTCAAAGCGCTGTTTGCGTTCTTCCTCACGCTGCTTGCGCTGCTCTTCACGCTGCTTGCGCAACTCTTCGATGCGCTGCTGGGCTTCCAGTTGCTTCTGCTCTCGCACGTCGGCAATGCACTGCGCCGGGTTGTAGGCCGTCGCGGTGCCAATCAAGGTGATCGTGGCCACGGCGAACACAACAACAAGAACCGCAGCCATGTTGCCGGAGAAGAAGCTGGGCAGTTTGATTTTGCCCGCCAGTTCCTCGACGGTGGCATTCTTGCGCGCGGCGGCAACCAGTTCCTGCCGTTTCAGCTTGGCCTCGTTCAGCAATGCAAAGAACACGGTCATTGCCACGATGATGAAGGCCAGTGCCGAGATTGACGGCGTGATGCCGTAGCGCACTTTTTGCGCCAGTTCGATGGTCAGCGTTGGGTATTCACCAAAGGTGAAGGTGGTGGTGTTGTAGTTCTCGAACGAGGCGAGAAACGCCAACACCGCCGCCGACGCAATCGCCGGGCGCATGAACGGCAGCAGGATCTTGCGGAATGCCTGCGCGTGCGATGCGCCGAGGTCCAATGCGGCCTCGGTCAGTGCGATATCATAGCGCTGCAACCGCGCCACCAGCACCAACATGCAATAGCTGGCTATGAAGGTGGATTGGCCAATCACCGTCAGGAAAATTCCGTTCGACAATACGCTGTCCGCGCCCAGCCCAAGCATCCGGTTGATCCGGTCCCAGAACACCAGCGTTGAGATACCCAGAACCACGCCCGGGATCAGGATTGGCGCGATGATGACCGTGTAATAGGTCGCCCGCAGCTTGGGCCAGATCTGTGTCAGCATCAGCGCGCCCGCCAGCCCCATCGCAACCGACAGAACCACCGTCCCGGCTCCGATGATAAGCGAGTTCTTGATGCCGTTCAGGATACGCTGATCCTGAAACAGCTCGCCGAACCACTGGAAAGTCAGGCATTCCCACGGCGTCATCCTCGGGAAGGCCGAAGAGTTGAAAGCTGTGACCGACATGATCACCAGCGGGCCCAGCAGGTACAGGAAGAAGATGACCAGATAGGCCCAGATGCTTAGGCGGAGGAAGGAATTGTTCATTTCCCGATATCCCCCATGTTCACCTTGAACAGGCGCATCATCGCCAGCACGAACAGGATACAGGTCACCAGCAGCACGATGGCGTAGGCGGCCCCCTGCGGCCAGTCATTGTTGTCGTTGAACTGCTGATAGATCAGCTGCGTGAACCACAAGCTGGACGGCCCGCCTAGAATCTGCGGTGCGGCCAGTGCGCCTGCGGACAGCATGAAGACCATGGTACAGCCCGAGCTGATCCCTGGCTTGGCGTAGGGAATGACCACCCGCCAGTGAATCCGCCACCAGGGCGCTCCCAGATCACGCGCTGCCTCGATTTGATTGCCGTCCAAACTTTCGATCACGTTGTAGATCGGGAAGATCATCAGCAGGATGTAGGCATAGCCCAAACCCGCATAGAGCGCGATGTCGTTGCGGATGAAGTCAAACGGCGTGTCCCAGATGCCCAGACCCATGAACAGGGTGTTCAGCACACCGGTCTCGCCAAAGATAATCCGAAGTGCAAAGGCCCGCAGGATTTCATTGATCCAGTAAGGGATGATCAGCATGATCGCAAAGATGCGGATATGGCTGCCCTTGGACTGACCCAGATAATAGGCGATCGGGTAGCAGATGATCAGGTTGAAGATCGTCACACAGACCGCCGCGAGCAGCGTGCGGAAGAACACACGCAGATCGACGGCGTTATAGTCCTGACTGCCGCCCTCGGGGCCGTAGATCAAGTATTTGTAGTTCTCTAGCGTATAGACGTCCTTAGGCCCGCCAATCTCAGGCGGTGGCAGGTTCGGACGGAATGAGAAATCGAGCATCGACAGCTGTGGCAGAATAATCAGACCGATGGTCCAGAACAGGACCAGACCCAGTATCGCCAGCCCCATGCCGGTGCCGTTGCGGTTGAAAAACTCTTTCAGAAAGCGGGGCATGTGTTTTCCCCCTATTCCGCGGCCAGCTCACCCGCCGGAACCAGAACCGCGTTCTGGGTTTCATATTCCAGCGTGATGTTCTGCCCGGTGTGATCCTGAAAGGACTGCCCGTGGTTCGGGATCGACACTTTGATCTCTTTGCCGCCCTCGCCTTCGGTGAAGATGTTGAAGACATTGCCTTCGAATTCTTCGTGGTTCACCCGCGCGGTGACAAAGTGATCGCCGGTGGCACCATCGGGTGCGATGGCAAAGGCCTCGGGGCGGATGAACATCATCGCGTCGTCACCCTCTTTCATCTTGCCCTGATTGGCGGATGAGATCCGCGCGACCAGATCGCCAGAGCGGTTGGTCTCGATCAGTGCCTCGGCCCCCATGACCTGCTTGATCTTGCCGCGGAACACGTTGTTTTCGCCCACGAATGAGGCCGCAAAGGCCGTATTCGGGTCATTATAGATCGTCTTGCCATCGGCAATCTGGTCAATCACCCCGGCCCGCATGACGGCGATGTTGTCCGACATAGTAAGCGCTTCGCCCTGATCATGAGTGATATAGATGAAGGTGATGCCGACACGCTGCTGAATTTCCCGCAACTCGGTCCGCATGTGTTGACGCAACTTAAGGTCCAGTGCCGACAGTGGTTCATCCAGCAGCAGCACATCCGGCTCGGCGCAAAGGGCGCGGGCAATCGCAACCCGCTGACGTTGACCACCGGACAATTCGCTGGGTAGCTTGTCGCCCTGCCCCGGCAGAGCAATCATGTCCAGCAATTCGTCGGCACGCTTGCGGCGTTCCTTGGCACTGGCGCCTTTGATCTCCATGGAAAACGTAATGTTCTCCCAAACTTTCATCAGCGGGAACAACGCCAGGTTTTGAAAAATCAGGGCCGTCGGACGCTTGTTCGGGCCGATGCCCTGCATATCGTTGCCACCGATCAAAACCCGGCCCTCACTTGGATCCAGAAAGCCCGAGACCGCACGCAGGATCGTCGTCTTGCCGCAGCCCGAGGGGCCCAGAAACGAAAAGAAATCGCCCCCGTTGATGTTCACATTGGCGTCCCGCACGGCGACAAAGTCACCGAAACGGATCCACAGGTTTTCAAGATCTACACCGACCCCTGCACTCATTTTTGGTATCTCCGTCAGGTGCGTTTGCTAACCGCACCAAAAAAGCCTCCGTCACGCCGAAACGGCGTGCGGGTAAATTGCCCCCCGCGCAATGGCGGAGGGCAGCGTTTCAAAGCAATCAGGCGCTTTTGAACTTGTTGACGAACTCGGTGCGGGTTTCCGCATACCACGGGGCTTCGGCCGGCCACGGGTTCAGGTTCGCCAGCGAGTCGCCCGGATAGGCCTCGGCAAAGTTCTTTTTGTAGGTGTCGCCGGAATACTGATCGGCGCCCAGAACCGGCGAGTTATAGCCGTGGCTGTCAATTGCAACACCGGCCGGTTTCGCCTGGAAGGCGAAGTCGATGAAGGCATAGACCTGATCGATATTGGCCGCGCCCGTCGGCATTGCCATACCGTCAACCCAAGCCATCGCACCTTCGATCGGGGCCTGATAGTGTACCGGCTCACCTGCCGATTTCAGCGCCAGCGGCGGGCCGTCCCATGTCTGACCGACCACAACACCTTCGTTCAGCAGGCCATTTTTCTGCGTATCGGCGTCATTCCAGATCAGCTTGATCCGGTTCTTGCGCTCGATGCACCAGTCGGTGATCTGACCCCAGACCTTGCGCATGGTCTCTTCATCGCCATACGCGGCCCAGACCGAGCCCGGCTCCATCTCACCAGCGCGTTCCATATAAAGGCCTGCGCCCAGCATCATCGAATGTGCCCGGCCCATTGTCTTACCGGCGTTTTCTTCGGACCAGACATCGCCATAAGAGGGCGCGTCGCCTTCGGGCAGCCACAGGTCGGTGCGATAGGCGATGCCTTCGGTACCCCAGATATGCGGCAGCCAATGTACGCCGCTGTCACCGAAGTTCCATGCATCCGTACCAATCGCGGCCATCGCCGGGTTCACCAGATCGATCGGCACCTTGCTCATGTCGAAGGGCTGCAACAGTTCCAGCGGTTCCCACTGCAGCGAGCGGTTGTTGGTCGGCGACACGATGTCAAAACCCTGACCCTTGGTCGCCTTCATCTTGTTGATGATTTCCTCGTTCGACCCGATACCGGTGTAATTCACCTTGATACCGGTCAGGGTCTCGAATTCCTGAATGAAGCTGGGCGGCAGGTAATCCGACCACATCAGAATGTTGATCTCACCCGAGGACGCCAGCGCGCTTTTGCTATAAAGCGGTGCCGCCAGCGCAGCAGCACCTGCGCCTTTCAGGACAGAGCGTCTGGAAAGCGTTTTCCGTTCAGCCATTTTCGTTTCTCCCGTTGTTGGACTTTGTAGTTTTTTTGTTTTGTTAGTGCAGGCTAGACCTTTGCGGCAGTGCTGTCAGTCCAAAAGTGACAGTTTCCAGTTTTCATAGGTCCAGTTTGCGATCGAATCTGTCAGAACCGGGATCGCGTCACGGCTCTATCCAGACTGAGACACCATAGGGCGGGATTTCAGAAGTACCAACAAGATATTGGCGATCCTCGGGGTCGGACAATATCTGCGGCGTTGCGCCGAAATTGAAGGCAAAGACCAAAGCGCCCCGGCGCGCGAGGCGCACATCCCTGTTGTTTTCCGTTACTGGGATTCCCGCCCAGTTCAGCGCCTCGGTCAGAATAGTCTGCAACAGCGGCCCGCGCGGGATCATCGCCAGGTACATCGCCCGATCCGACTGCACAATTGCCGGGCTGCCATCCCGGTAAGCGCTTGAAAAACAGGCTGCTATCGAATGTTCAGTCTCGATGATTTCGCGCCATCCGGTGAATTCGTGCTGTGTGCCGTCCTGCAGACGCACCGATTCCCGCGCCAGATCGGGCAATGATTCGACCCTCAGAACCCGGACACCCACCAAATCGGCCAACTCACCCGGGGCGAGGTTTTGGGGTGTGTGCATGTCGGCGGTCTTACTGCCCGCGCGGGCACCGATCAGCAGCTTTGCCTGACTGTCCCGCAACCGTTTCGCCAGATCTTTAGAGACGATCATGCTTTGCGGCAAAACGATCATTGCATAGCCGGTCAGGTCATCCTCTGGCCCGACAAAATCCAGATCAACGCCAAGAGATCGCAGCCCCGCATACCATTCTCGGAAAATCTGTGCATTCGGGAACGCGTCATCGTGGGGAAGGATATCGGCGGCCCAGATGGACGGATAATCCAGCAGAATGGCAACCGACGCCCGTTGGCGTGTTGCCGAAGGCAATACAGCTCGCTCCTGAACCACCTGCGCCAGTTCCAGCGCGGCCTGATCTGGACTGCCGTCCGAGCGCAACAGGGCGGTGTGAAACTGCTCTTGCGCGAATTTGGCCTGTCGCCAGCGGAAGAACATCACCGCCTGCGCGCCGTGGGCATAGGCTGCCCACGTCCACAGCCGAACCATGCCATCTGCCGGGGATGGGTTCTTTTCCGCCCAGTCCACGGGGCCGGGCTGCTGTTCCAGCACCCACATGCGCCCGTTGCCCTGTGACCTGTAGAGATCGCAGTGAAACCCCTGATAATCCGGCGCACCTGTGCGCAGGTATCGGTGCTTGTCCTCATCGGACAGGGTCGAGCCCAGCAGGTTGCCCAACGGATAGCTGTCGAAGCCGACGATATCCAGATCGGTCGCGACGGCGTGATGATCGAATTCGAAACTGCCCGCCATGAAGTTATGAGTGATATCCCGGCCTGGGGAAAATTGCCGAACGATGTACACCTGCGCCCGGTTGAACAACCGCACCCGTTCCGAAGAATAGCGCGCGAAATCAAGCGCATGGGTCGGGTTGGGATTGGCCACCAGCCCATTGGGCAGCTCGATCTGGTCAAAGCTTGTATAGCCGGATGCCCAGAACACGGTGCCCCATGTCCGGTTCAGATTGTAGATGGTGCCGTAACGCTGCTCCAACCAGCGGCGGAACCCGTCGCGCGCCGCATCCGAGTAGCTGAGCACCGTGTCATGGTCGTTATACTCATTGTCGATCTGCCAGGCGTGGACATGACGGTTTTCTCCATAACGGCGGGCGTATTCGGTTGCGATCCGGCGCGACTCGGCCAGATAAACGTCGCTGGAAAAACAATAATGCCTGCGGGACCCGAACCCCCTGACGCGCCCATCCGGACCAACCGGCAGGATTTCCGGGTACTCATTGATCAGCCATTTCGGCGGCGCGGCCGTCGGCGTGGACATCATCACGCGCAGGCCCGCATCACCCAGAATGTCTATCACCTCGTCCAGCCAGCCCCAGTTGAACTGCCCCCGCTCGGGTTCAATCAGACTCCAGGTAAATTCTGCAAGGCGCACCCAGTCGAGGCCCATCTCGACCATCCGGCGTGCATCCTCGCGCCAAAGCGACTGATCCCATTGTTCGGGATAGTAGCAAACCCCCAGTTCAAGCTTGCTCATCGGTTTTCCCTTGCCGTGCGGCGTTCGATCCATTTCAGGAAGCTGGCGCAGCCCAGCGTGATCACGACATAGAGGATCGCCGCGGTGTTAAACGGTGCAAAGGGCAGGAAACTGGCGGCCTGAAACTCGCGCATCCGCTGGGTCATATCGCGGACCGACAGGATCGACAGCAGCGAAGTATCCTTGATCATCGCAATGAATTCATTGCCCAAGGGCGGCGTCACGATCCGCAACGCCTGCGGCAGGATGATCAACCGCGCGGTTTGCCAGCGGGACAGGCCGAGCGAGCCACCCGCTTCGATCTGTCCACGAGGGATGGCCTCGATGCCGGACCGGAAAATCTCGGCCATATAGGCAGAATAACCCACAGATATGGCGATGATCCCGCGCGTCATATTGGTCATGTCGATGCCGCCGCCGGTGGCGTCCTTGACCGCCCCCGCCAGAGGCAGGCCGATATAGAGAATGATCACCAGCATCGGAATGCCGCGGATCGTGTCGACAAAGAACTCGGCCCCCACGGCCAGCGGGTGCAGTTTGTGTTGTGCCCCGCCAACGGTCAGCGTCAGCAGCAGAAAGCCAAAGACGGCAAAAGCCAGCGCCGGGTTACGGTATTTGTCCGGCAGGAACTGTGTCCGCCAGATCACCGGATACCCCTTGGTGTTGGTGCCAACCGGAACAAATGCACCCGAGACACTGTCTACGGTTTCGATCTGCTCCAGCGCGCTGGCCGCATCCGGGGCGCTGCGGATACGATATTGCGGGCTTTCACCTTCCTGAAACTCACCAAAGCGGATCATGTCGGCCTGCGCTTGCGGAGTGCCGCGTACGATGGCGATGCGGGCGTCCAGCGTACCGATGAGCTCATATTTGACCTGTGGCTGCATGAAGAAAAACGCCGAGATGGCCAGCAAGGCCAGACTGATGCAGCCATAGGTGACGGTCGTGCGGGCCTTGGGTTTGAACGATTGCAGCCCGACCCAGATCAGGCCCAGAATGGCTGCGAAGATATAGGCGAAGATAGCCGCCCGGAACGTGATCGCCACCCCGGTGGCGAATTGCCAATGCGCCATGAACATCAGATAGAACAGAACCGCGCCTGTCAGGATTTCAAACCCCAGACGCACATAGGCCCGCGACCCGTTTGGTAGACGAGAGGACATCAGGATCGCGGCAACGACAAGAGCGTAAATTACCAGCACGATTTGCAGCCCGGTCTGAACCTTATCGACCACCTCGGGGAACAGCACCCACGTTTGCGAGGATCTGTCGATCAGAGTCGATGTGTTTTCGCTGAGGGCGTGAAAAAAGACAGACTCGGCAAAGGGCATCAGTACCTGCGGCGCCGCGAGCCCCAAAACCGCCAACACCAACGCTGATGGCAATGCCACTAGCGCCGCAACCCGCAGCCAGCCCGGCGCGGCGTCGTGAAAGCGCGCGTATCGAGCACAGAGATACCCCAGAATTGCCACCGCGATAATGATCAGAAACCCAACAAAAATCGGCCCTGCGTTATTGCCGATCCCTAAGATCGCAATCAGTGACCGCAGGTATTTCGACGAAGTGGCAAACAAGTAGATGATGAACGGAGCAGCGGCGAGCAACACAAGGTTGCTCGGGCGGATCGAGCTTAGGCGCGACATGGGACCTCTCTGCAGATATGCGGCCCGGTCGCTACTTGCGCCGGGCCGTTACGGGAAAGACCGGTGTTACTCGGTGCTCCAGTACTTGCCTATCAACGTGTCCAGAGTGCCGTCGGCCTTGATCGCCTCAAGCCCTGCGTTGATCGCGTCAACCGTGGCGTCGCCCTCCTGGAAAACAATGCCCAGCGGATCGGATTGCAATCCGGTGATGCCGACCGTCAGTTCGCCCGCGAATTCCTGCTCGTAAGCAGAGGCCGAAGTGCCGTCGATGATCACACCCTGAACATCGGCGTTCTGCAGTGCCAGGATCGCGGCTGAAAAGTTGTCATAAAGGCTGACATTCTCACGCCCGACCAGTTCCTCGGCCAGTTGCGCATTGGTGGTGCCGGTCTGTGCGGCCAGTTTCAGGCCACCAGCCTTGAAATCGTCCAGCGTCAGGTCGGCGTTATCAACTTGCAAAATAATGGCTTGGCTCACCACGATGTAGGGCTCGGAGAAGTCCATCGTTTCTTCGCGTTCCGGTGTGATTGACACGCCCGAAATCACCAGATCAAACTCTCCCTGCTGGAGCGCTGCAAAGATGCCATCCCATGCAGTATTGACGAAATTCGGAACACAATTCACCTTTTCGCAAATCGCGTTCATCACATCCACGTCAAAGCCCACGATCTCACCAGTCGTCTCATCGACTGTCTCCATCGGCGGATAGGTGGCGTCGGTTCCGATTTTAAGAACGCGCCCTTCCAGATCGGCGGCAAAAGCCGCTGGGGCGGCCATCGCAGTCAGAGCGGCTGCGGCCAGTAGATTCTTGAACATCTTCATTACTCCTTCTGTTGGTCTATTTTGTGGGCGCTGTGTGCAGCGCAGGGGTGTCAGGTTGGCGCTCGATGAGTGTGGCCCTGATCTTTTTCTGGGTCTCGGACGGGTTGGCCCCGTCCAAAGCTTTCAACATGTATTCGCCTAGAAGGCGGCTGGTCTCTTCGATCGGCACATAATAAGTGCTGGTCGGTGGCACGAAATAGCGGCTGAGTTGCAAATCATCGGTCGAAATCACCACTAAATCCCTGCCGATCCGAACCCCGGCGGCATGGGCGGCGGACAACACGCCCAAGGTCATAGCCTCATTCGCGCAGATACAGGCCGTCGGGCGATCCGGCAGCCGCATCAGCGCGTCAAAGCTATTCTGCCCCGTGCGTGCCGTAGTAGAGCCATTGAAAATCAGGGCCGAGTCGATCGGAATTCCACCATCAGTCAGGGCCTGTTCGTATCCGGTTTGGCGCTGGGTGGCGTAGATCAGCTCAGCCGGAGGGTTCACCAAGGCAATACGACGGTGTCCCAGACGCACCAACCGCGCGGTGGCGTCGAACGCTGCCGCCTGACTGTCGAAGTCCACATAGGCGTGCTCCATTTTGCTATCGCTCATCCCCATGGTGACAAACGGGAAGGCATGTTGCTGTAGAAAAGCAATGCGAGGGTCATCATGGAGGGTGCCCGAGAATATAACGCCATCCGCCAGCCCATCCTGAACGATCCGCGCCAATGTCGTCATGGCATCCGGGATATCGGCCACATTGAACACACTCATTTCATAACGTGACCCCTGCAAGGCCGCTGAAATTCCGGCCAGAATACGCGTGAACTCCACCCCTTCCCATTCCTCTGCCGCGTCCGGCGACACGCTGACCAAAACTGCGATGCGATAGGACTTGTTGGTGCGCAACTTCAACCCATCCATGTTGACGCGATAACCTAATCGGGTCGCA
Organism: Ruegeria arenilitoris; assembly: GCF_013032445.1. GTDB lineage: Bacteria > Pseudomonadota > Alphaproteobacteria > Rhodobacterales > Rhodobacteraceae > Ruegeria > Ruegeria arenilitoris_F. Next base: position 272,179 of record NZ_WQCA01000004.1, read on the forward strand.
ACGGCCTGAATCTCTTGGCGTGTCTCTGACTTGACAGATGCTGCCCCGCGCAGCGCATTTGAGACGGTGCCGACGGAATAGCCGGTCTCTTTGGCAATCGACTTGATCGTCGCGCGCGCCACTATCCGACCTCTGCCGAGAGATGACGTTCAAGAAATCTGTGCCCGGTCTGAAGGGTTTCGGCATGTTTGGTCGTTTCATCATGTTCGACAAACAGATCAGTGCATGGGCTTGATTCCAAAATGTGCAGTACGCGGGGCCAATCCACCACGCCCTGCCCCAGGTTGCGCCAGCGCTCATCGCCTTGGCCTGCCGAGGGTTCGGCATCCTTGGCATGAACCGAAACGATCCGGTCCGCATAGCGCTGCAACAGTCGTGTCGGATCCTTTTGAGACACCGCCAACCACCCGATATCGGGTTGCCAGTACAGATTCTCCTGCGCCAGGATCAAGTCCAACGGCGTTTCGTCAGAAAGTTCGGTAAGGTCATAATCATGATTGTGGTAGGCAAGGTGAATGTCATGTTCTGCCAGCTGGGCACCCCAATCTGCCAACTGGCCCGACACGTCCATCCATCCCTCGGACGTGTCGGGCCTCGCCTCGGGCGTCAGCCACGGCATGACGGCCACCCGGCATCTTAACAACCTTAGCAGATCGAGAATTTCGTCAAAGCGAGTCTCAAACTCCTCCCAGTCGAAATGTGCTGAACGCACGTTCAAGCCTGATCGTTCCACCCGGCGCACCATGTCCTGAGGGGTCAGATCGTGAAAACCAATCGTCTCAATATCCGTGAATCCGCAGGCGCTAACGAGATCCAGTTGAGAGGCTAGCCCCCCAATCTGCCGAACCGTATATAACTGCGCTGCAATCCGCATATCCCCGGTCAAACCATATTGAAACGTTTCAATTAGGTTGAAACAGCAATACGCCACTTGTCAAGCATAGGGTTTCGACGCGCATCCTCGTCACGAAACTCCGTGTAATTCGAGTTGCGTTGACTTCCCCATCGAATAAGCAGTCGGTTTTTCTGTTGTTAGCGCTATCATTTTCCCATATCATCGCCCCTTATGGAGTTGTGGCAAAGTGCCCATTCAAGGTGGCAATGTACCGAAAGGAGCCATGAAACTGGAATACCACAGGCCAAGTTGATAGTTGGCCGCGCAATCGTGCCCGGCCAAAACAGGAACTGATCATGCTATTTAAACGCGCAGATTTCCCCAAAGATTTCCTCTTTGGCAGTACCGTCCTTGGTGGGCAGCACGAAGGCTCTACTCTGGGCGACGTGTTACCGGGCGCGAATGGCAATCAGGCCTGTGGACATGGAGGCTTTAATCCGCGGGAACTGGATCTGGTTCGCGAAGCCGGGTTTGACTGCTACCGCTTTTCGGTCAAATGGGCGCATGTCATGCCCAATGGTCGTGGCGTGGTAAGCCAGAAAGGGTTGGACTATTACGACAGTCTGGCCGATGCCTTGTTAGAGCGCGAGCTTCGACCTTGTGCGACGCTTTATGACAACACCCTTCCTGAGGCACTGGCAGACCTGGGCGGATGGCGGAACCGCGATTGTGCTGGTTGGTTTTCCGACTTCACTGAGATTGTCATGAGCAACATCGGTGACCGCATTTATAGTGTTGCGCCAATTGAAATGCCCTCATCTTTCAGCATGCTAGGCGAAGCTCAAACATCAGGTTTGAACGAGAACCGGGCCAAAGCACGTATGATGCATCACCTTTTGGTGGCCCATGGAAAAGCAATCGCGGCAATGCGTGGTTTGGGGATGACCAATCTGGGCGCGGTGTTCAGTCTGGACCTTACCTCCTCCGCTGCTTCCAGCCCTGACATTGCCGTTGAGTTGGACGATATCTTAAGCCAGTGCTTTCTGGGCGGCGTATTCAACAACGCCTACCCGGACGTTTTGCTGGAGATTCTTGAACCTATCCTGCCGACGGCATGGCGGGATGATTTCGAAGCCATTGGCACGCCGATTGATTGGTGCGGCCTACGTTTCAACTCACTCAAGCCGATTGATCCCAATGCCCTGACCTCCATCCAGCAGGCTTATACGAAGGAGCTGCCTATCTATCTCATGGAAAACGGCGAAAATGGCTCTGAACCCCCGCACGATGACAAAGGCCTCAATCAGAACCTGAAAGTCGTGCAAAAAACTCTGGAACTCGGCACGCCAGTGAAAGGCTACTTCATCCGAACATCTGGGAAAGATAACCTGCCCGCTCTGGAAACCATGTTAGCAGGAAGCTCGGTCTCGCTGCCCCTCGCGCAGCCCGCCGGCGCCATGCACGAACATTGGAATCTGGTCGCCGATATTGGCGGCACCAATACGCGGTTGGGCGTGATCTCGAATGGCAAGCTGACCGATCTGCGGAAATACCCGACGGGCACCCTGCCCGAGTTGCTTGAGGCGTTTCACAGCCTGCGTGATGAGATCGGAACCGATCCGCGCGCCGTGGTGGCCGCCGGGGCCGGACCGGTTAAGGACGGAACGATCCGCCTGACCAATGCCAATCTCGATCTGTCCGAACATGATATCGGCAAAGCAACCGGTGCACAGCACACCTTTGTCATTAATGACTTCACCGCTGCCGCCTGGTCCGTGGCAGAGATCACCGGTGATGACGTCGAGGTTTTGCAGGGCGCCGCGACACCGCCCCGCGGAACAAGGCTGGTCGTAGGGCCGGGCACCGGTCTTGGCGTTGGTGCCCTGCTCTATTCAGAAGGTCGCTACCACACAGCTTCGGGAGAAGGAGGCCATGTAGGCCTGTCGCCCCGCCATGTCGATGAGGTCGAGGTTTTCCGCGCCGCCCGTCACATCTCACCAGATTGCTTTTTTGACGATACCTTGGTGCTTGAGGCTGAAATGTTCCTCAGCGGTACTGGCCTGCCGATCCTGTACCAAGCCGCCGGGATGGCCGCCGGTCAAGCCAATACACCAGTGCGCAGCGCCCGAGACATTCTGGAGGACGCCCGCGCACAAACCGACCCGATTGCGGTGAAAGCGGCGCATATGTTCACCACCCATCTGGGTGCGGTGATGGGCGATTTGGCCGTCGTGCTTATTCCCTCGGGCGGAGTGTTTCTTTTGGGTGGCGTCGCCGAAAAGAACCGCTGGCTGTTCAAGGACGCGTTCCGCGATGCATTCAACGCAGGTGGGCGGTTTAGCGATTTGCGGCGCTCATTCAACTTGTATGTTTCGGAACAGGACGAATTTGGCATTGTTGGCGCTAACAATTTCTGCAAAAGTGCGCTCGCGCGGTAGAATACGCACCTGACCTCATGAAACAGAAAGGACCACGGCATGATCCTTTGCTGCGGTGAAGCCCTGATCGACATGATCCCCACCCCGACCGTTTCGGGCGGTGAAGGGTTTGTGCCCCATTCCGGCGGCGCCATTTTTAATACGGCGATTGCGCTGGGGCGGTTGGGGGCTCCGGTCGGGCTGCTGACGGGGCTGTCTTCGGATATGTTCGGGGAGCAATTGGCCGATGCCCTGCAGGCCAGCCATGTGGACGGCAGCCATGTGATCCGCTCGAATCGACCGACCACACTGGCCTTTGTGCAGCTGAAGGACGGGCACGCAACCTACAGCTTTGTGGATGAAAACTCGGCCGGGCGGATGTTGACGCCCGAGGACATGCCCGACCAGTTGCCCGCCGTGTCGGCGCTGTATTTCGGTGGGATCAGTCTGGCCTGCGAACCCTGCGCGGATGCCTATGCTGCGCTGCTGGACAAGCATGGGGCGGATCGAGCCGTAATGATCGATCCGAATATCCGGCCCGATTTCATCAAGGACCAGACCCGCTATCGCACCCGGCTGAACCTGATGATTGCGCAGGCGGATATCGTGAAGGTGTCAGACGAGGATCTGGACTGGATCGTCCCCGGCCCCGAAACCATCGCTGAGAAAGTGCCGCTTTTGCTTCAGGCTGGTCCGGCGGTTGTCATCGTCACCCGGGGCAGCGATGGTGCGTCGGGCTATCTGGCGGATGAGTCCGAAACCTCCGTCCCGGTTCCGCCGGTCGAGGTGGTCGATACAGTCGGTGCAGGCGACACTTTCAACGCCGGCGTTCTGGCTGAGCTGGAACAGGCGGGTCACCTGAGCAAACCCGCCCTTCGCGCCCTGACCCCCGACCAATTGCGCGCAGCCCTTGCCAAGGGGGCCGAGGTCGCCGCTGTCACCGTATCCCGCGCCGGGGCAAACCCGCCCTGGGCGCACGAGCTTTGACCTTAAAGAGACAGACATGAAAAGATCTGACATCAACGTTATCAAGACCGAGGCCGAAGCCTTCATCCGTTCGTTCGGTGCTGTGCTGCCACCCTTTGCCAACTGGTCCCCGGAACAGATGCGCAGTGAAAAAGCTGCAGGCATTCGCGAGCGCGGGCTGGGTTGGGACATCACCGATTATGGGCAGGGGCGCTTTGATGAGTTGGGCCTGTTTCTATTCACCCTGCGCAACGGCGATGTGGGCGATCTGAACAGCGGTCGCGGTATGCTTTATGCCGAAAAACTACTTGTCTCGCGCGACAAACAGCTATCACCGATGCACCGTCATATCATCAAGGCCGAGGATATCATCAACCGGGGCGGCGGCGATCTGGTGATGGAGATTTACGCCTCGGACGCCGAAGGTGGCATCGACCGCAACAATCCCGTTGTCGTGCCCAGCGATGGCTGCCCGGTCACGATCAAACCCGGCGAACTGCTGCGCCTGAAACCGGGCGAAAGTGTCACCCTGATGCCCGGCATCTGGCACGCCTTCTGGGCCGAAAAGGGAGATTGTCTGATCGGAGAGGTCTCAACCGTCAATGATGATCGCACCGATAACGTGTTCGAAGACCCGATCCCCCGCTTCGCCACCATCGAGGAAGATACCGCAGCCGATTTCCTGCTGGTCGCGGATTACTATTCCTGAAAAAGGATAAGTCCCTTTTCCAAAAACGGAAAAGCGCATTAACATGGTCCTTGAAGCCGGGGTTGAAGGTGTAAGCCTCAGCCCGCGCACCAATTGCAAGAGGACCGGTTCCATGGTCACGAAAGCCGAGCTTGAAGCCCAGGTCGCTGATTTGCGCCGCCAACTGGCCGAGCAATCCGCGGCCAGCCAACAGCCACCCGAGCCCGAGCCACATGACACGGTTGCCGACAGGATTGCGGAAAACTTCGACAACTGGTCCGGCCAGTTGGAAGAAGCTTTGACCGAGTTGGAGGACCTGCCGCACAAACGGCCAATCCTGTTTGCACTTGGTATCTTCACGCTTGGCTATCTGCTAGGCCGGTCCCGGTAGGAGCCCGATCATGAGCCGCATTTCCCGCAATATTTCAATCATTCTGCGCGCCGAACGGCTGATCGCCCAACGCCATGTCGCGGTGGCGGCCCGTCGCACCGGGTTCTACGCCGCAGCAGGACTGGCCGTCGGGCTGGCGGTCATCATGCTGAATGTGGCCGGGTTTTTCTGGTTGTCGGCGAGCCTGTCGAAACCGTTGGCGGCGCTGATCATAGCCGGGGCCAACCTGCTGCTGGCGCTTATCCTGGCCCTGCTGGCCAACACACAGAACGCGCAGGCCGATACCACGGCGGCGGTCGAGTTGCGCGATATGGCCTTGCAGGACATTGAAACCGACATCAAAGACACCCTGTCAGAGGCGCGCGGCACCGTGGCAGGCCTTCGACGCGACCCGCTGGGCGCGCTGACGCCCGATGTCATCAGCGCGATTCTGGGGACTCTAGTCCGATATGCCCGGCGGCGGAAAAACAAGCCGGACAAATAGCGGCGGTTACGTCATCTGCGCTGCGGCGCGGGCGATCACCATCTCTTCGTTCGTGGGGATCGTCAGGATACGCACACGACTGAAGTCGGTCGACAGAACTGTGCCGCCATCGGCATTTCTGTTGTGGTCCATGTCAATCCCGATCCAGCGCATCCCGTCGCACACCTGCTGACGGATCTGGGCCGAATTCTCTCCTATTCCGCCGGTAAAGACCAGCGCGTCGATCCCCTCCAGCGCGGCAGAGAGCGCGCCCAGTTCGCGGCGAATGCGAAACACGTAATAGTCGATGGCCTTGCGCGCGTCAGGCGTGTCGGCGGCCAGCAAGGTGCGCATATCCGATGAGATGCCCGACAAGCCAAGCAAGCCCGATTTACGATAGAGCATGTCTGCAATTTCGTCCGCGGACATGCCTTCCTGCTGCATCATGTACAGCACGACGCCGGGGTCCAGCTGACCGCTGCGGGTGCCCATCGGCAACCCGTCCAGCGCCGAAAAGCCCATGGTCGACGCCACGGCCCGGCCGCCCGATATCGCACACATCGAAGCGCCGTTGCCCAGATGCGCGATGACCACGCGGCCATCGTGCAGACCCGGGGCGATCTCTTTCAACTTCTGCGAGATATAGTCGTAGCTCAGACCATGAAAGCCATATCGGCGCACGCCCTTTTCATAGTAGCTCTGCGGCAGAGCGAAGGTATCGTTGACCCATGGATGCGTCCGGTGAAACGCGGTGTCGAAACAGGCGACCTGCACGGTGTCGGGAAACGCAGCGCTGGCGGCGCGGATACCAGCCAGGCTGTAGGGTTGGTGCAGAGGCGCAAAGGGGATGAACCCGGTCAGGGTTTCAATGACCTTATCATCGATCAGAACGGGTTCAGAATAAACTGTCCCGCCATGCACGACCCGGTGACCGATAGCACGGATATTGAAGCTCGGCAGATACTCTCGGGCCATGTCCAAAAAGGCCTGAATAGCCTCATCGTGGTTCTTGGCATTGACGAGCGGCCGGTCGACCGAGCGCCCTCCGGCGGATTGCGCCAGCAGCCGGGGCGCGTCGCCCAGACGTTCGATCTGGCCATGCCAGCGCATACTGGGTCGGTTGCCTTCGACCAATTCATACAGTCCGAACTTCAACGAAGAAGAACCGGCATTCAGCGCCAGAACGTAGTCAGCCATGGATTTTACCTTTGTTCGCCTGCGCGTGCAGCGCCGCCACCGCGCAAGATGCCAACCGCGACGCATCATCATCCGACCGCGATGTCAGAATGATCGGCACGGTGGCGCCAACAACGATCCCAGCTGCCTCGGCATGCGAGATAAATGTAAGCTGCTTTGCCACCATATTGCCCGCCTCGATATTCGGCGCCACCAGAATGTCCGCCGCCCCGGCAACCTCAGAGGTGATCCCCTTGGTCCGGGCTGCGTTCAGGTCCACCGCGTTGTCCATCGCCAAGGGGCCATCGACCAGACCGCCTGTGATCTGGCCGCGCTCGGCCATTTTCGACAGCAGCGCCGCATCGACGGACGAGGGCATATGCGGGTTGATCGTCTCAACTGCCGACAACACGCCAACTTTGGGTGTTTCGATCCCGATGGATTGCGCCAGATGAATGGCGTTCTGGACGATATCGGCCTTGGTTTCCAAATCGGGGGCGATGTTGACCGCCGCATCCGTCACCATGATCGGTCGTGACATACCCGGCACGTCCATCACGAACACATGGGACAGACGCCGCCCGGTCCGCAACCCCCGGTCCCGGCGCAAAACCGCATGCAGCAACACATCAGTATGCAGATGCCCCTTCATCAAGGTCTCTGCCTTGCCTTCAACCACAAGGTCCACGGCACGGTGGGCGGCGATTTCGTGGCTGTTGGCCTCGATGATTTCGATAGCCGACAGATCGGCGCCCAGTTCCGCTGCTGCTGCCGCAATCTTGTCCGGATTACCCAACAGGATCGGCGTGATGATGCCCTTGGCCTTGCCCAGCAGCGCACCGCCCAGCGAGTTCGGCTCTTCCGGGGCGACCACCGCAGTGGGCATCGGGTCCATCGGTTCGGCCTTTGCGATCAACGCGTCGAAATGACGGTGGCGTTGGACGATCAGGCCCGGAACCTCGACCGAGTCGAAGGCCATATGCTTTGCCGGTGGCGTGACCTGCACCTCTCCGCTGAGGACCAAAGCGTTATCGCCAACGCGGCGCACCTCGGCGGCACAGAGCAAGTCACCATCCTCGCGCTTTTCAAGTACAGTGACAAATGCGGTAACTTCATCACCCGCCACAACGGGAAGGTGGAAGGACAGGTTCGCCCATCGGGTTTGCGTGCCAGCACCGGGTAGAATGTTACCCAGAACCGCCGCAATCAGACCAGCAGGCCACAGGGCCGGAGCGACCGCCTCGGGGCGGCCATCGCCATCGCCGTCATAGCCCGCAAGATGCAGCGGGTTGTGATCGCCCGAGGCTGAGGCAAAGGCATAAAGATCGTCGATTGTGCACAGGCGCATCACCTGTGCTTCGTCCCCGACCTTCACCTGCGCGTAAGTACGGTTTTCTTCTATCTTCATTGCGGATTGGCCTTGTTCACAGCGGCAGCCTTGCGTGCCCGGGATCTGGGGGCAGGTTTGGCCGGGGCATCGGATTTCTTTTCGATCTCAGCAAGATCGAGTGTCTCGTACAGCGCCTGCGCCATCTCTACAAGCTCGGGCGACGGGTTCGGGATATCGCCCAAAATACGCTTGATTAGATCGACGGCCTGCTTTTTGTCCGCGGCGCGCGGCAGCAGATCGGGCAGCGTTTCAATCGCACCTTGTTCATCAAAGGTCACGATCACAGTCTGTTCGCGCAGCATCCGCTGGCGTTGGTCGACGGTCAGGTTCTTAAACGGCGCCTCATTCCGGAACACATGCGCCCAGCGGTGAAGAATCTCGGCCCGGAAGCTCTGATTGCTAACACCCAGCAGAAGCAGCAGGCGGATCACAGCCTCAGGCAGACCTCCCTGATTCATATGCGCCAGCGCAGCCTCCACCTGCGGCAGGGAACGTAGGTTTTCGGGATCGGGCAAGGTGCGATGCGCCGCGTATTTCTTACCAAACCAAGCGGCCAGCGGCCCTCCCCAGAGCGTGAAGAACGTGGCCTCGTACCACGCATCGCGCAGGTCCCGGTTCAGGTCCATGGCCTGTTCGATCCAGTCGGCGGTCAGTTTCTCAAGCTCAAGGAAAGGATTATCCGGCGCGGCGGGTTCACGTTGCTCGCGCACTGTGTCAGCCAGATGCTCCACGCCTTTCATCATCGGATTCGCGGATGACATCGCAGCCCGCTGAACCCGCAGCGGATGCAGATCGCGCAGGGCTTTCGCGCCCATCGGCGTTGACATGGACCGTACAACAGGGCGCCCGAAGGTTTCATAGACGTTGGCCTGAACCTCGGACATATGCGCCACGGCGGCAAAGCTGGCTTCGTCCTCCTGCCCGTCGTCCAACGCCGCCAGGTCTTCGAGGTTTCGGTCGTAGAGCCGGACTTCGAACCGCTTGTCCTGGCCCTCGCCTTCGGTGTTTTCGATCACCATCTCATAGAGGCCCGGTGCCATCGCCTCGACCGTTTCCAGGGTCGAGGCCAGCTCGGTATGTTCCTTGCGCGCCACTTTGGACGAGACGAAGATGCCCAGATGCCCGACCTCGTCATGCAGCATATAGATGATCCTCTGCCCGCGCAGGCGGATTTCCTCTTCATCCGCATAAGTGGCGGCAATCCAGTTCAGCGCCTGCTGCGGCGGCGTGATGTTGTCGCCCTGACTAGCGAATACAAAGATCGGGCCTTTGATGGCCTTGATATCCACCGGCACGCCGGGTTCCAGCTGTGCGGTGTTCTTGACCAGCCGGTTGCCGACAAACAGCTGCTCGACGATCCAGTGGATTTCCTCTTCGTTCAGAATGAAATAGCCACCCCACCAGCGTTCGAAATCGATGAAGCGTTTCCAGCCCGCTTCGGGGTCGCGGTAAAGGTCGAAGTACTTACCGAAATAGTTCCGGCTGGGGTTAAGCTGTTCGAAGTTCATCACCAGATTGGCACCGTCGAACTTGCCTGCGCCCAGATCGGACCAGAGCATCGGCTGCCACGTGCCCCCCAGAACGCCTGCATTGTAGCGCATCGGGTTTTCACCCACCTCACCCGACCACGGCGCGACCGGGGCTCCGTTCAGGATCAGCGGTCCGGTCAGGTCCGGGTCGCAGGCAGCCATCAGCAAGGTCGCCCACCCGCCCTGACAATTCCCGGTCACCACGGGCTGAGGACTGTCGGGATGTCGCGCCCGCACGGTGCGGACGAACCCAGCTTCAGCGTGCATGATATCGGCAAGGGTTTGGCCGGGCACAGGATCACGCCCGAAACTGACAAAATACACCGGATGCCCTTTGGACAGGGCAACGCCCACCTGACTGTCCGGTTTAAACCCCCCGATCCCACCACCATGACCCGCACGCGGATCGATAATGATATAGGGGCGTTTTTTGTCATCCACAGTCACGCCTTCAGGCGGCAGGATACGTAACAGTTGGTAATTGCAGGCACGTTTTAGGGTCTTCCCATCAACGATGACCTCGTAATCATAGACCAAAACTGGAGGGCAGCCTGCGGTCTCATGCTCCAGAAATACATCGCCACGTTCACGCAGCGCGTCCATGGTCAGCACCACTCGCTGCGAGGCGTCTTTCAGATATTCAGCCCAGTCCTTTGCCATGGATTGCGAACGCATAAGGCGCTGCGACACATCGGAAAATCCCTGCATCAGGTCGCGGGTACGCTCCGCGTGGGCTTCGGCAATCTTTGTCGATTGCAACCGAGTGGATTGCGCCAGCAAGTGCCACTGCACGCCCGACTGATCCAGCGCACGGGTTACGATATCAAAGGTTCGGTCCTGAACCGCGGCCGCATCCTGCGCCATTTCGGATCCGAGTTTCAGCGAGTTCTCTTGCACGTTGGAAAACATGAGCCTGTCCTTTACCCGACGATGTTGTAGCCGCCGTCAATAAGGTGAATGCCGCCGGTGACGTTGAACGCCTCGCGGCTGGCCAGAAATGCAGCGTAGGCGCCGACATCCTCGATCGTTGCCAGATGGTGGGTTGGTGCCCGCGCGGCGGCGTCTTGCAGCAACGCGTCAAACTCGGGCAACCCCGACGCCGCCCGCGTCTGCATCGGCCCCGGCGACAGCGCGTGAACGGATATACCCTGCGACCCCAGTTCGGCCGCTGCCGATCGCACCGAAGCCTCCAGCGCAGCCTTGACCGGGCCCATCACGTTGTAATGTTCGATAACCCGGGTCGAACCCAGAAAAGAAACCGTCATACAGGTGCCGCCCTGCGTCATCAGCGGCTCGGCCAGACGGATCATCCGCAGGAAGGAATGCACCGAGATATCCATGGCCAGCCCGAATCCCTCGGCCGAGCTGTCAACCACGCGCCCATGCAGATCATCATGCGGCGCAAAAGCGATGGAATGCACCAGCGTATCCAGCCGCCCCCACTGAAGGGCAATTTCATCAAACAAGGCCTTGGATTGGTTCGGGTCACGCACGTCCAGCGGCATTACAATCGGGGCGTCGATCTGTTTGGCCAGTGCCCGAACATGCGGTTCCGCTTTTTCGTTCAGATAGGTCAGCGCCACCTCGGCCCCCTGCGCATGAAGTGCACGGGCAATGCCCCAGGCGATCGACTGGTGATTGGCCACGCCCAAGACAACCGCTTTGGTTCCGTCCAGTCTGAACATTCAGCCGATCCTTTCACGCATTCTGCGGTGCAGCATACTGAATTTCAATATGGGACTCAATTTCAATGCTGCAACGCCGCATAGCAAGGAAATGTAACAAACGCACATTGACCAGCCGAACAGGGAATTGTGGTTGCTTCTGCGCCTAAAAATCTCGCCGAACCGAAGCCCCATCCACTCCGCGCAACTTTGGCAACAGCTTTGAATCGTCAAATGTTCAAAAATTGATGAAAAATAATGCTCTTGTTTATGATCTGGATCAAAATTCATCACATTCAAAATCTGTATTGGGGTAACCTAGAAGAGGAATCAGACGCGAACAGTCCAGCCATATGAGCCAGATGACGAGCCGCAGGGCGTTTCTAAGCGCCAGCATGTTCCGGGAGGACAGTAATACTGTCCGCCCTCCGGGTTCGGTTGTGCCGGGCTTTGTGGATCAGTGCACCAAATGCGGTGACTGTGCCGAGGCCTGCCCCGAAAATGTGATTGCGATTGATCAGGATGGTTTTCCGGTGTTTCAACCCGGCGACGATCCCTGCACTTTTTGTGGCGATTGCGCCAAGGCTTGCCCGACGGACGCCCTGTTGATCGAACGTCTGGCCGACTGGCCGTGGCGCGCGGCCATTCAGGATACCTCGTGCCTGTCCATGACCGGTGTCAGCTGCCGCGTCTGTCAGGACAATTGCGAGCAAAACGCAATCCGATTCAAGCTGCAGTTGGGCGGACGCGCCGAACCCACGCTAGATACCGATAGCTGCACCGGATGCGGTGCCTGCGTGGCGCTCTGCCCTGTCGATGCCGTCGCGCTTGAACGCCAGCCCCTAACCAAAACGGAAACGGTTCAATGAATATCTGCGGTTGCCTTGCACATGTTGCACAAGACCAGACCGAAGCCGCGGCACAAACCATGCGGGACACGCCGGGCGTCGAAATTCACGCTCAAGCCGAAGACGGCCGTTTCGTCGTCGTTGTTGAAGACACACCCGACCGCCTTGCGTCCGAGATCATCATGGATCTGCATCAGATCCCCGGAGTGATTTCTCTGACGCTGACTTATCACCATTTCGAGGATCTCGCGGAAAGCGCTCCGCATCCCGAGGCCCCAAGCCAAACCACCAGCCGGAGGCTCACGCTATGACTACTTCAGAATCTCGCCGGACTTTTCTCAAGGCCTCAGCGGCCGCTGCCACTGCGTCAGCCGCAGGCATCCCTCTGGCCACAGGTCAGGCCAATGCGCAGGCCGGTGCCCCCGATATCCGCTGGGACAAGGCCGCCTGCCGGTTCTGCGGCACCGGCTGCTCGGTTCTGGTCGGCACCAAGGACGGCCGGGTTGTTGCCACTCAGGGCGACCCGGATGCGCCGGTCAACCGCGGCCTGAACTGCATCAAGGGCTATTTCCTGTCCAAAATCATGTACGGCAAAGACCGTCTGACCACGCCGCTGCTGCGTAAATCGAACGGCGTCTATGACAAGAACGGTGAATTCGAGCCGGTCAGCTGGGACGAAGCCTTCGACGTCATGGCCGAGAAATGGAAAGAGTCGCTGGCCAAAAAAGGCCCGACCAGCGTTGGCATGTTCGGCTCGGGCCAGTGGACCGTCTGGGAAGGCTATGCCGCTGCCAAGTTGATGAAAGCCGGGTTCCGTTCTAACAACATCGACCCCAACGCGCGGCACTGCATGGCATCGGCTGTGGTGGGCTTTATCCGCACCTTCGGCATTGACGAGCCGATGGGCTGCTATGACGACCTCGAGCACGCGGACACCTTCGTGCTGTGGGGCTCGAACATGGCCGAGATGCACCCGATCCTGTGGTCACGCCTGACCGACACCCGCCTGACCAAGCCGGGCTGTGAGGTGCACGTACTGTCCACCTTCGAACACCGCTCGTTCGAGCTGGCCGACAATGGTATGGTTTTCGAACCGCAGACCGATCTGGCGATCCTGAACTACATCGCCAACCACATCATCCAGACCGGCGCGGTGAACGAAGAGTTCGTCAAAAACCACGTCAACATCACCAAGACCGCCACCGATATCGGCTATGGCCTGCGCGACAGCCACCCGCTGCAGCAAGAGGCCGCAAACCCCAATGCGGGTAAGATGGAACCGATCAGCTTTGAGGACTATGCCAAAGCGGTCGAGCCCTACACGCTGGAATACACCGCTGAACTGTCGGGCGTGCCCGCCGACAAGCTGGAAAAACTGGCCAAGCAATATGCCGACCCGAACCGCAAGGTCATGAGCCTGTGGACCATGGGCTTCAACCAGCACACACGCGGATCGTGGGTGAACTCGCTAATGTACAACGTGCACCTGCTGGTTGGTAAGATTTCGGAACCGGGCAACTCGCCCTTCTCTCTGACCGGCCAGCCGTCGGCCTGCGGCACCGCGCGTGAAGTCGGCACCTTTGCCCACCGCCTGCCCGCCGACATGGTCGTCATGAACGACAAGCACCGCGAGATTTGCGAAACCGCCTGGAACGTGCCCGCTGGCACCATCCCGGCCAAGCCCGGCTTCCACGCCGTGCTGCAGCACCGCAAGCTGAAAGACGGCGATCTGAACGCCTATTGGGTGCAGTGCAACAACAACATGCAGGCCGCGCCCAACATCAACGAGGAAGGCTATCCCGGCTATCGCAACCCAGAAAACTTCATCACCGTGTCGGACCCCTATCCGACAGTCACGGCCGTGTCTGCCGACCTGATCTTGCCCACTGCCATGTGGGTCGAGAAAGAAGGTGCCTATGGCAACGCCGAGCGCCGCACTCAGTTCTGGCGGCAACAGGTGCAAGCGCCAGGCGAGGCGAAGTCGGACCTGTGGCAGCTAATGGAATTCTCCAAGCGCTTCACCGTTGAAGAGGTCTGGGGCGAAGAGCTGCTGGCCACCATGCCGGAACATCGCGGCAAGACCATGTATGACGTGCTCTATGCCAACGGCAAGATCGACAAGTTCCCGCTGTCGGAAACAGCCGAAGGCTTCGACAACGACGATGCCGAGCACTTCGGCTACTACGTGCAGAAAGGTCTGTTCGAGGAATATGCCGACTTCGGTCGCGGCCATGCGCACGATCTGGCACCGTTCGAGATGTATCACGAGGCGCGCGGTATGCGCTGGCCGGTCGTTGACGGTAAAGAGACGCTGTATCGTTTCCGCGAAGGCTATGACCCCTATGTGCCCGAAGGCGCAGGCGTGAAGTTCTATGGCAAGCCCGACGGCAAGGCGAGCATCATCTTTGCGCCTTATGAGCCCGCCGCCGAGGAGCCGGATGAAGAATATGATCTGTGGCTGTCCACGGGTCGCGTGCTGGAACACTGGCACTCGGGTTCGATGACCCGCCGGGTGCCGGAACTGCACCGCGCCTATCCGAATGCGGTTGTCTACATGCACCCGCAGGACGCCAAGGATCGGGGTCTGCGGCGCGGTCAGGAAATCGTTCTGTCCACCCGTCGCGGTGAGGTCACCAGCCGTGTCGAGACCCGCGGGCGCAACAAGGTGCCGCGCGGTCTGGTCTTCATGCCCTGGTTCGACGAGCATCAGCTGACCAACAAGTTGACGCTGGACGCAACCTGCCCGCTGTCGAAGGAGACCGACTTCAAGAAATGCGCGTGTAAGGTCGAACGCGCGTAACCGGGAAGGATCGCAAAGGTAGTCCCCATGTCCCTGACCGGTACTCCTCTCTCGCCGCAACGGCGCCGATTCCTGCAGGATTCGGCGCGCGCGGCAGGCGGCTGCGTGGTCGCTGGGTCCTTGCTGGCCTGGTTGGCCCGCGATGCCCGCGCGCTGCCGGCCGAGGCATTACGCCCACCCGGTGCATTGCCAGAAGAGGATTTCCTGTCGGCCTGCATCCGTTGTGGGCTATGCGTGCGGGACTGCCCTTACGATACGTTGAAACTGGCTGAACTTGGGGTCGACGCCGTTGCAACCGGCACGCCCTATTTCACGGCGCGCGATGTGCCGTGCGAGATGTGTGACGATATCCCCTGCGTCGTCGCCTGCCCCACCGGCGCGCTGGACCAGGGGCTGGACAATATCGACGATGCCAAAATGGGCGTTGCGGTTCTGGTCGATCAGGAAAACTGTCTTAACTTCCTCGGCCTGCGCTGCGATGTCTGTTACCGCGTCTGCCCCGTCATTGACGAGGCGATCACGCTGGAAACCGCGCATAACGACCGGTCCGGTCACCATGCGATGTTCATTCCGACCGTCCATGCCGACCGCTGCACCGGCTGTGGAATGTGCGAAAAAAGCTGCGTTCTGCCCGAAGCCGCCATCAAGGTGCTGCCCGCCAGACTGGCGCGCGGCAGCAGCGCGGATCACTACCGCAAAGGTTGGGAAGAAAAAGAGAGCCATGGCGGTCCCCTTGTGGACGGCCTGATCGACCTGCCCGACCGCCTGCCGGGACCGGGCACGGACAATCTGGCCACACCGGGCGGCTTCGCTCCGTCTTATGACCTTCCGGGGGCAGGACAATGAGCGCCCGCACTCATCTTCCTGTCGGCCAAGAGGCTGTCGCCACCAAAGGCTGGTTCGGCGCGCACCGTTTTCTGCTGCTGCGTCGCACAAGCCAACTGTTCTTTTTGGTCTTGTTTCTGCTGGGCCCCTGGTTCGGCATCTGGATCGTGCAGGGCACGCTGGCGGGGTCGCTGACCCTTGGCGTGTTGCCTTTGACTGATCCGTTGGTGCTGTTGCAAAGCCTCGTGGCCGGTCATTGGCCCGAACTAACCGCGTTGATTGGTGGGTTGATCGTTCTGGTCGCCTACGCGCTGATCGGCGGCCGCGTCTATTGTTCCTGGGTCTGCCCGATCAACCCGGTGACCGACGCCGCCAACTGGTTGCACCGCAAACTGGATCTGCCGAAAGGCTGGCAACCAAAACGCAACACGCGCCTTTGGGTGTTGGCGACGGTGCTGATTGTCTCGGGCCTGACCGGCGTAATCGCGTGGGAGTTGGTCAACCCGATCACCATGCTGCACCGCGGGCTGATCTTTGGCGCCGGTTTCGTCTGGGCTCTGGTTGCTGCGATCTTCATCTTCGATCTGGTCGTCGCGCGCCACGGCTGGTGCGGCCATATCTGCCCGGTCGGCGCCTTCTATGGCTTGATCGGCAGCAAAAGCCTGCTGCGGGTCAGCGCCGCCAACCGGACCGCCTGTGACGATTGCATGGATTGCTATGCCGTCTGCCCAGAAAACCAGATCATATCCCCCGCGTTGAAGGGCAAGCCCGGCTCGACACCGCTGATCCTGTCGCCGGACTGCACCAATTGTGGCCGCTGCATCGATGTCTGCGCCGTCGATGTCTTCAAATTTACTCACCGGTTCGACGACCAGGTCGTCGCACCTTCCGATCCAGTTCCCGCGCCCGAGCCGCGCGAAGCCAGACCTATCTAAGGGAGTGCCAAGATGAAAAAATCAATTGTGACAGGCGGAATTGCCCTGATCCCCGTTTTGCTCCTGAGCGGGTTCGCCCTTGCCCAGTCAGCCCAGGTGGAAACTCTGCGCGGGGCAGATGTAGATGAGCCAATCCCTCTGCATCAGATCCACAAAGATGTCGAAGGACGGATGCAGCGCAACTATCGCCAACAACCGCCGCTGATCCCGCATTCAATCG
The DNA here is from genome assembly GCF_013032445.1 of Ruegeria arenilitoris. Classification (GTDB taxonomy): domain Bacteria; phylum Pseudomonadota; class Alphaproteobacteria; order Rhodobacterales; family Rhodobacteraceae; genus Ruegeria; species Ruegeria arenilitoris_F. The sequence goes on from NZ_WQCA01000004.1 coordinate 289,326, forward strand.
AGCAGTACCAGATCGACGTGCGCACCAACCAATGCCTGTCCTGCCACGACTGGACCAAAGCAGGCGAGCGTAACGCGCCAACCTTGTCGATGACCCACTATCTGGATCGCGACGGCAACGAGTTGGACCGTATCGCAGGCACCCGGTATTTCTGCAATCAGTGCCACGTGCCTCAGGCGGATGCTCCTGCGTTGGTCGACAACGTGTTTGAACCCTCGTCCGGCAACTGATCCAACGCAAGTCTGAAAGGAGCACCAACATGGCAGACTCCCCCGAAAATCGCGGTTGGATTGGCCGCATCTGGAATGCAATCTGGACACCGGCTGTCATGTTCAGCTCGGGCTTTCTGGTGTTGGCAGGTTTTCTCGCCGGCATCCTGTTCTGGGGTGGGTTCCACTGGACGCTGGAACTGACCAATACCGAGGAATTCTGTACCTCGTGCCACACGATGGAAACCAATCTGGGCGAATATCGCGAGACGATCCACTACAACAACCACTCGGGCGTGCGCGCGATCTGTTCCGACTGCCACGTGCCGCATGAGTGGAACCACAAGATCAAGGCCAAGATCATGGCCGTCAAGGACGTCTATCACGAGATGGTCGGCACCATCAGCACGCCTGAAAAATACGAAGAACACCGGCTGAGCATGGCCTCGGCCGTCTGGAAAAAGATGAAGGCGTCGGACAGCCGCGAATGCCGCAACTGTCACAATTTCGACTATATGGACTTTACCATCCAGGAAACCCGCGCCGCGTCCGAGCACCAGCGCGCAATCGACAACAACATGACCTGCATCGACTGTCACCAGGGCATCGCGCACACTCTGCCGCCGAACTATCTTGAGACCTATCAGGAAATCACCGAAGAACTGGCTGGTGAACCCTCGGGCAAGCTGCAGCATCAGGTGGCGGATGGCAGCGCTGAAATCCGGTCATTTCTGGCCAATCAGGCGGAATAAGAGGGGCAAGACATGCTGGAACTTCTGGGAACAATCGGGGCCAACATTATCAGCCTGCCGGGTATTCTGGGCCTTGCGCTGGGGATGATGACGCGGCGTGTTTGGCTGGGCGCACTGATGGGTGGCGCGGTCGGCGTGATGGAAACGCTGGTCTTCGCGCATTGGAACTTTGCCAATGTCGAAACGATCGAGCTTTTGATTGCCGTGGTCGTCGGTCTGTGCGCGGGCTCGCTGGGTTCAGCCATCCGCATCAAGGGCACAACAGCGTAAATATATCAACTTGATCAATGTTCACCCGGTGCCTTGCATCGGGTGAACGCATTTTGGGGGTAGGCTTTATGCCCCTACATTGACCACCATTTTGCCGAAGTTACCGCCGCTCAGCAGTTGGTTCAGGGCTTCGGGCGCGTTTTCCAGCCCTTCGACCATATGTTCTTTGTACTGGATCGACCCGTCGGCAAGCCATCCGGTCATGTCGCGGCGGAACTCTTCGTATACCTCGCGCGTGAAGCTATCGAAAATGATGAAACCCTGCATTTTCACCTTCATGCGCAACAGCGTGCCCATGATTGCTGGACCCATATCCGGACCTTCGGGCAGCCCCGGCAGGTTATACCACGCGACAACGCCGCAGACCGGCATCCGCGCAAACGGGTTCAGCAGCGGCAGCACCGCATACAGCACCTTGCCACCGACATTTTCGAAATAGACATCGATTCCGTCCGGGCAAGCCAGTTTCAACTGCTCGGCAAAGTCCGGCGCCCTGTGGTCGATACAGGCATCGAACCCAAGATTTTCTACGATATGCGCACATTTCTCCGCACCACCGGCGACGCCCACAACCCGGCATCCTTTGAGCTTTGCGATCTGCCCGACGGTCGCGCCCACAGGCCCGGCAGCGGCCGCAACTACAACGGTTTCACCGGGCTTCGGCTCACCGATTTTCAGCAGACCGGCATAGGCGGTATAGCCGGGCATCCCAAGGATACCCAACGCCCAGGACGGGTTTTGCGGGGATTTGCCAAGGTTCATCACCTCGGTCCCGTCCGAGATTGCATAGTCCTGCCAACCGCTGCCCGACAGGACGTAATCTCCCGCCTCAAACCCCTCAAGATTCGACATCACCACCTGCCCCACGACCTGAGCGGTCATGACGCCACCTATGGCCACGGGTTCAGCATATGATTTCGCATCGTTCATACGCCCGCGCATATAGGGATCCAAAGACAGATAAACTGTGCGCACCAGCATCTCATTCGGGCCGGGGGTCGGAACCTCGGTCGTGGTCAGGCGCAGCGTGTTTTCGTCCGGCTGACCGCTGGGGCGTTCATTCAAAACGATCTGCCGGTTAACGTCTGTGGATTGGGTCATGTTCAGACTCCTTTGTTTTGGGTCTCGTCCTGCGACTTGGGTTTGCTTTGCTACTGTGCAGAAAGCGTAAGGCTCCGCAACGTCATATACCTCAACTGCCGCTGCGGAACGCGGTTGGCGTCTGCCCGAACTCGGCCTTAAAAGCTCGGGTCATGGCGCTGGCGTTTTCATAACCGCAGCGCCCGGCGATTTCAGCGATGGATTGTTCCGTCTCTTCCGCCAGTTTTCGCGCAAGGTTCAGCCGCAAACGCCGATACAGCGCCTGCGGCGTGGTTTTCAGTTCGGCCTGTATCCGCAACTCGATCCGTTTCTGCGAGCACCCGATTTTGCGGGCGACTTCTTTGATCGGCAGCGGCGTTTCCAGATTCACCTGCATCACGGTAAGAGCGCGATTGACCAGGCTGTCTTCGGATTTCAGCGGCAGCGCATAGTGATCCGCGCCGCCCCGGCTCATCAGCAGATGCGCGACCTCCATCGACAACAGTGGCCCGTGATCGCGGCGAATGAGGGCCGAGGCCAGGTCAAACGCCGCCATCGCCCCGGAACAAGTCAGACGGTTGCCGTCGATGACATACCGCTCCTGAACCGCGTTGACCGCCGGAAAGGTCTCTTCGAACCGGGCCAGTTCATCCCAGTGAATCGTCGCCCGGTGATCGTTCAGTAACCCAGCCCGGGCCAACAGCCAGCTGCCGGTGTCCAGACCCGCCAGCTGTGTGTGCCGTCCTGCAGCCGACAGCACAGCACGAATGGTGTCACGTGTGTCCAACTTGAGATAACCATAAGACGGCATAACCACCAGCACGTCTCCACGCTGATCAGCCAAAGCGCCGTTCGGCGTGACGGCAAGCCCGCTGGAGCTTTCAACCAACCCTCCGTCAATCGAACAGAATCGCCACGCATACAGACTCTGCCGTGCTAAAGTGTTTGCCGCCCGCAGCGGCTCGACCATATTGGCAAGGCAGTGGTTCGAGTATCCGTCGAAAATCAAAATGTTATATTGCCGGGACAAATTTTTTCCAACTCTGCACGATTCCGAACTAATTCTGCATGTCGTGAAAATGCGCAATGCCGTTTCTTGCGTCAATCACCTATCTAAGGATACGCGCCATGCAGTTTGGTCTGTCAGAAGAACAGGAAATGATCGTTTCGACTGTTCGCAGCTTCGTCGAAAACGAAATCTACCCGCACGAGGCCGAGGTTGAACGCACCGGTCAGGTCCCGCATGAGCTGGGCGAGCAGATCAAGCAGAAGTGCATCGATCTGGGTTTTTACGCCTGTAACTTCCCCGAAGAGGTTGGCGGCGCCGGTTTGTCGCATTTCGACTTCACGCTGGTCGAGCGTGAACTGGGCCGTGGTTCAATGGCGCTGACCCATTTCTTTGGTCGCCCCCAGAACATCCTGATGGCCTGTAACGACGAGCAGCGTGAACGTTACCTGCTGCCCGCCGTACGTGGTGAGAAAATGGACGCGCTGGCAATGACCGAGCCGGACGCAGGTTCGGACGTGCGTGGCATGAAATGTCAGGCCGTGCGTGACGGCGGTGACTGGGTCGTCAACGGCTCGAAACACTTCATCTCGGGCGCGGAACACGCGGATTTCTTCATCGTCTTCATCGCCACCGGTGTGGATGAGACCCCGAAAGGCCCCAAAAAGCGCATCACCACCTTCCTGGTGGATCGCGGCACGCCCGGTTTTGAGGTACGCGAGGGCTACAACTCGGTCAGCCACAAGGGTTACAAGAACTACATCCTGTATTTCGACAATTGCCGCCTGCCCGATGCGCAGGTTCTGGGCGAGGTCGATGGCGGCTTTGCCGTGATGAACGAATGGCTCTACGCGACCCGCCTGACGGTTGCGGCCTTCTCGGTTGGTCGTGCGCGCCGTTGCTTTGACTATGCTCTGAACTATTCGGCCGAGCGTAAGCAGTTCGGTCAACCCATCGGCAAGTTCCAGGGTATCGGTTTTCAGATCGCCGACATGATCACCGAGATCGACGCCGCCGACTGGCTGACCCTGTCCGCCGCGTGGCGTCTGGACGAAAACCTGCCGTCAAACCGCGAAATCGCCTCGGCCAAGCTGTACGCGTCCGAGATGCTGGCGCGGGTCACCGATACGACTCTGCAAATCTATGGCGGCATGGGCCTGATGGATGACTTCCCGATCGAACGCTTTTGGCGCGATGCCCGGGTTGAGCGCATCTGGGATGGCACTAGCGAGATTCAGCGTCACATCATCAGCCGCGATCTTCTGCGTCCCCTCGGCGCATAAGACCACGCTACTGCGGTGAGCGGGCTCTGGCATCAAATGCTCTCACTCTGCCAGGGTCCGCTCTCCGTCGTTTATTTCCAACGACACGATCAGGATCGTCGATGAACAGAGATCTTACCCGGCTGCTGCGCCCGAAAACCATTGCCGTCATTGGGGGCGGCGCCTGGTGCCAACAGGTTATTCTGCAATCGGAACGCATGGGCTATGCGGGTCAAATCTGGCCGGTACATCCCAAGGCCACGGAAATCGCAGGCCATACGGTTTATGGGCACCTCGAAGACCTGCCCGAGGCTCCCGACGCGGTGTTCATCGGCATCAACCGCCACGCCACGATCGAGGCGGTTCACATTCTGTCCAGCATGGGCGCCGGTGGCGCGGTGTGTTTTGCCTCGGGCTTTTCCGAGGCTGCGGCCGAGGATGATACGGGCGGAGACCTGCAGGACCAACTGATCGCTGCTGCCGGTGACATGCCCATTCTGGGGCCAAACTGCTATGGTTTCATCAACGCATTGGACGGCGCGCTGCTGTGGCCCGATCAGCACGGTGCGACCCCGGTAGAAAAGGGCGTCGCGATCCTGACGCAAAGTTCGAACATTTCGATCAACCTGACCATGCAAAAGCGTGGCCTGCCAATTGCTTATATGGTGACCTGTGGGAACATGGCGCAGACCAGCCAGGCCGAGATCGCCTCGGCCCTGATTGACGATCCGCGTGTAACCGCCGTTGGCCTGCATATCGAGGGCTTCAAAGACATCCGCGAATGGGAAGCGCTGGCCGCCAAAGCGCACAACAAAGGTATCCCTCTGGTCGCGCTCAAGGTTGGCGCATCGGAACAGGCGCAGGCGGCCACCGTGTCACACACCGCGTCGCTGGCAGGCAGCGATGCCGGGGCGCAGGCTCTGTTGGAACGCCTTGGCGTCCCACGTCTGTCCGCCCTACCCGATTTCCTTGAAACGCTGAAACTGCTGCATTGCTATGGCCCGTTACCGGGCGGCAACATCGCCTCGATCAGCTGTTCGGGGGGCGAGGCCAGCCTGATCGCGGATATGGCCGTGGGCACGGGTTTGACCTTCCCGCGTTTGACCGATGACAAGAAAGCCCACTTGCGCGACGCCCTTGGTCCCATGGTCGCCCTGAATAACCCGTTGGATTACCACACCTATATCTGGCGCGACGAAGAAGCGATGACCAAGGCGTGGTCCGGCATGACCGGCAACGATATCGACCTGACCTTCTCGATCGTCGACTACCCGACCACCGACCCGACCGACTGGACCTGCGCCTCGCGCGCGGCGATGAAAGTCCGTGCGGAGACCGGCGCGCGGTTCGCAATTGTCGCGACGTTGCCGGAACTGCTGCCGGAAGACGTTGCACAAGAACTGATGGCCGGGGGCGTCGTGCCCTTCATGGGTTTGGGCGAAGCACTGGCCGCCGCCCGCGCGGCAGCTCAGATCGCGGCACCGTCCACGCATCCCGTTTGGCTGCCCGGCACCGCCGAGGCGAACCGGACCCTGACCGAGGGCGAGTCCAAACAGGCTCTGGCCGATTGCGGGTTGCGCATCCCGCAGAACCGTACGGTTAGCGGTGCCGACGAAGCAAAAGCGGCGGCACAGGAAATGGACGCTCCTTTTGCCGTCAAAGGCGTTGGTCTTGCCCATAAATCCGAACATTCTGCGGTTCGGCTAGGCGTTCAGGCCGAAGACGTGGCAGATGTCGCCACCGATATCGGTACCAACGAGATTCTGGTCGAAGAGATGATCACCGGAACCGTTGCCGAATTGCTGGTCGGCGTGGTTCGCGACCCGGCGCACGGCTTTGTGCTTACCTTGGGCGCAGGCGGTGTACTGACCGAGGTTCTGCGCGATACCGCATCCCTGCTGGTGCCCAGCTCACCCGACGATGTCCGCGTCGCGCTTGGCAAGCTGAAAATCGCACCGCTGCTTGCGGGCTATCGCGGCCAACCAGCGGCTGATATGGATGCGATCATCACCGCGATTGAGGCCGTTCAGGCCTATGTCATGCAAAATGCCGACACGCTTGGCGAGGTCGAGATTAACCCGCTCCTCTGCACGCCCGACAAGGCCGTCGCGGTGGATGCCCTCATCAGAAAGGCCTGAGATATGGACCCGATCAAAACCCGCCGCGAAGGGGCGATCCTTGAGGTGACGCTGGACCGGCCCAAGGCCAACGCCATCGACCTAGCCACTAGCCGCAGAATGGGCGAGGTCTTTGCCGAATTCCGTGACGATCCGGAACTGCGCGTGGCCATCATTACCGGCGCGGGCGAGAAGTTTTTCTGCCCCGGCTGGGACCTGAAAGCTGCCGCCGACGGTGATGCGGTTGATGGCGACTATGGTGTTGGTGGTTTCGGCGGCCTACAGGAACTGCGCGATCTGAACAAACCCGTAATTGCTGCTGTGAACGGTATCGCCTGCGGTGGCGGGCTGGAACTGGCGATCTCGGCGGACATGATCATCGCTGCAGAACACGCAACTTTCGCGCTGCCGGAAATCCGTTCTGGCACCGTGGCAGATGCAGCCAGCATCAAGCTGCCCAAGCGCATCCCCTATCACATCGCCATGGAACTGCTGCTTACCGGCCGCTGGTTTGATGCCGAGGAAGCCAACCGTTGGGGTCTGGTGAACGAAATTGTCGCCGCCAACCAACTGATGGACCGCGCGTGGGAACTGGCCCGTTTGCTGGCCTCGGGGCCGCCGCTGGTTTACGCCGCGATCAAAGAGGTTGTCCGCGACGCCGAGGACAGCAAATTCCAGGACGCGATGAACCGCATCACCAAACGCCAGTTGCGCACCGTCGACGTGCTTTACGCCAGCGACGACCAGTTGGAAGGCGCCCGCGCCTTTGCGGAAAAACGCGACCCGGTCTGGAAGGGCAAGTAAAAGGTCAACGCTTCGGAGGTGTCAGCCATTGCGCTGACATGCCGAAGTTCGACTCTTTCAGCTCTTGCTTAGCGATGGCCTGCAGATGCACCTCATCCGGGCCATCCGCATAGCGCAGCGCCCGCGCCCAGGTATAGCTGTCGGCCAGCGGCGTGTCCGGCGTCATGCCCATGGCGCCAAAGACCTGCATCGCACGATCAGTCACGGTGGCGTGCACATTGGGCGCTACCACTTTGATCAGTGAGATTTCACGCCGCGCAGCCTTGGCGCCGACCTGATCAATCTTCCACGCCGCCTGCAGGGTCAGCAGTCGCGCCTGATCGATCTCAAGCCGTGATTTCGCGATCCATTCCCGGATCACCCCCTGCTCTGACAGCTGCTTGCCGAAGGTCTTCCGCTCCTGCGCGCGTTCTACCATCAGTGACAGCGCCATTTCGGCGGCACCGACCGAGCGCATACAGTGATGAATACGCCCCGGCCCCAGCCGCGCCTGCGCCAGAGCAAACCCACTGCCTTCTTCGCCCAGCAGATTGCCGGCGGGAACGCGCACATCCTTGAAGACCAGTTCCGCATGGCCCTCAGGATCGTGCATGTTCAGGATCGTGGGGTTGCGCACGATCTCAAGACCCAGCGTGTCCTTGGGCACGATCACCATGCTCTGCTGCTTGTGCCGGTCCGCATTCGGGTCGGTCTTGCCCATGACGATGAACATCTTGGTGTTCGGGTGGCAGGCATTGGTAATGAACCATTTGCGGCCGTTAAGGACATACTCATCCCCCACGCGCCGGATCGAGGTGGTGATGTTGGTCGCGTCCGAACTGGCTACGTCCGGTTCCGTCATCGCAAAGGCTGATCGGATTTCACCATTCAGCAACGGCAACAGCCATTCCTCGCGCTGTTCGGGCGTAGCGAACATGTGCAGCAGTTCCATGTTGCCGGTGTCCGGCGCGCTGCAGTTGAACACCTCGGAGGACCATGTCACCTGCCCCATCAACTCGGCCAACGGGGCGTATTCCAAATTGCTCAGCCGCGTGCCGGGTTCATCGTCGCGCAAGGAAGGTAGGAACAGATTCCACAACCCTTCAGCCCGGGCCAGAGCCTTGAGATCCTCCATGAAAGACACAGGAAAGTTACCCGCCTCAATCTCTTCCTTGTGGTCGCGGATGCGCGGATAGATATGCGCCTCCATAAAGCGTTTTAGCTGGTCGCGGTAATCCACGGCGCGAGGCGACAGGGCAAAATCCATTGTGATCCCTTTTCAGGCTGTTACGTCAGACCATTCTCCGTACCCTAGCCGCGCGATTGGCGTTTGTGAAACCCGCTGGCAGGGTCTCAGTCGCAAGTGCCGCAAGGTCACTCCGGTTGCCGCCACAGCCCACCCGCTCACAGCTCTGTTGCTCAACCTCCTGCATAAAGGTAAGCGTCTGTGAACACGTGAAATGAACCGAGGGTCAGGTGTCTGAGCAGCAGATCAAGAAATCGGATGACATCGCCGACAAGCTGTCGATGCGGATTGTCCAGGGGGCGCTGAAGCCCGGAGAAAAGCTGCGGCAAGACCTAATCGCGCGCGAGTTCGGGGTCAGCCAGGTGACCGTGCGCGAAGCTTTGTTGAACCTTGCCTCCAAAGGGCTGACGGTCGCCGTGCCGCGCCGGGGGATGTGCGTAGCGCCGATGGATCAGAATGCTATTCAGGAGCTTCGCGTGATGCGCCGCGCGCTGGAACCGGTCGCGTTGCTGCATTCCGTGCCCAACCTGACAACCAATCAGATCGCGTTGATCGAACAGGTTCACGAAGACTGCGACGGGGCCACCACCGCGGATGATTGGGAGGACGCTAATCAGCGCTTTCACATGGCCGTCATCGCCGCCTGCAACATGCCGCGCATGATCTCAGAGATCAAAAACCTACAAGTGCTGTACACGTGGCATTTCAACAATCTGCACACCGCCAAATGGCGCCAACGCGCAGACCCGGATCATGCCGCCATTCTGGCCGCCATCAAGGATCGCGATGCGGCCAAGGCCCATTCGGTGATGCAGCGCCACCTGACACGGTTAGCCTAGACCGGATTAACCGGGTTTGCGGGCGATGATCCATGTCGGGTGGTAGGTCAGCGGAACGCCGGACTCGCCCCCGAACTGTCGGATATAGTCATTGGTGAAGGCCATCAGGCTGGACTTGGTCCAGGTTTTACGCGCGCGTCCATTTACGCCGGTCCGGCGCAGGTGCTCCAACACTTTGCGGGGCGAGGAAAAATACATCTGCCGTTCCACCTCTCCGGCGGAGACAACATCCAGAATGCCCTCGACAGCAGTAGTCAGAACGTCCGGCCCACACAGCCCCGGCGCTTTCGCTGCCGACCCGACCTGAACCAATTCGTGGTATTGCTGGGGACCAAACCCCGAAACGGCAAGCCAGCCTCCGGGTGCCAATCCCATCGCGGCCCGGTGCAGGAATACCGCGGGATCGGGAAGCCACTGGACCATTGAGGCCGAAGCAATCAGATGCGGTTTCGCGGGCCATGCGACGTGCTCGGCATCACCGCATAGAAATTCGGCACCAAAGGTGGCGGCGGTCACATCGGCCTCGGGCGAGAGGTCATTGACCGTGAGCCTGTCGAACGCGAAATGCTCGCAAAGCTGTTGCGTCAGGTGACCAGTGCCGCAGCCGAATTCCAAAGCCGAGGCGAAGTGCTGCGGTGCGCCGCCATCGCGCAGGTCCTGCGCTAAGCGATCCGCGATCTTAGCCTGCTGACCCGCCGAGTCGTGATAGGTCATGAAACTACGGCTGAAGCTGCGCTGGACACGGTCAGTCAACTGAGCGTTCATGCGATCCACTCCTTCCAGCTTTGACCGGCGGCAAAGGGCACATGCGGTGCGGAAATCTCGCGCACCGCGTCCGGCTGACCGGCCCATGCGGCCTGTTGCGCGCGAGTGGGAATGATCCTATCCCGCTGCGGAATCCATACCCGGTCGAACTTGTGGTCCGGCGCTGTTCCACGTTCGATCACCGCGTGAAGCTCAGCCCGCGCGGCGTCGATATCGATTTCGGGGACAGGCCCCGCCAATCCGGCGCGGCGACAGAACTTGGCGAAACTGGCGGTGCTTAACTGGTCCGCCGTGGCGCGGATCATATCCGGCGCGATGCCGTGATCAACATCGGCTGGGGACAGAGTGCCGCTGACCGCAATCAGACGATCCGGCTGAAGCCCTGTCTGCGTCAGCCAGTGCGCTGATGAGGCCACGCCAAAGGAAAAAGCAATCAGGGTGACCCGATCATATTGCGCGAGGTCGCTCAGCGGATCATCCAACCGGGAATAGTCATCCACAAACAGAACGTCTGAATCGCCCGAAAGGTCTTCAAAAGGCCCAGGCCCAAGCGCCCAGCCTCCGAAAACCAACAGCACCTCTTGGGTGCCCGAGCGGGACAGCCACTGCTGTTTCATGACGCGCCTTTCGCCAAGGATACCATGGCTGATGTCACACGGCTCAGCTCATCCGGAGAGATGATGTATGGCGGCATACAATAGATATTTCGCGCAAAGGGGCGCAGCCAGACGCCGGTTTCCAGCGCCAACCCATGAGCGACGGACGGATCGACCCAATCGTCCATTTCAATGACACCGATGGCGCCCAGAACACGCACATCCGAGACCCCCGGCAATCCGCGCGCGGGTGCCAATTCGTGTTCCATCTGGTCCTCAATCCTGGCCACTTCGGATCGACAATCCCGGATCGACAACTGCTCCAAACTGGCAACAGCCGCCGCACAAGCCAGTGGGTTTGCCATATAGGTCGGGCCGTGCATCATCACGCCGGCCTCGCTTTCGCCAATGCGGCGGGCAACGGTTTCGGTCGTGACCGTCGCGGCCAGCGTGATGTGGCCCCCGGTCAGCGCTTTACCCAGACACAGGATATCCGGCACCACACCGGCATGGTGCAGCGCAAACAGCTCTCCGGTGCGACCGAAACCGGTGGCGATCTCATCGAAGATGACCAGCACGTCATGGGCCTTGCACAGTTCATGCGCCCGTTGCAGCCATGTCGGGTGATAGAAATACATCCCGCCCGCGCCTTGGACGACCGGCTCAAGGATCAGGCCCGCGATCTGGTCGGCCTTGGTTTCCAGCAACTCTTCCAGCGCGTTCAGACCGTTCAGTTCGCCATCCTCGGACCAGTCCTGCCCAAAGGCGATCTGCGGGCGCGGCAGGAAGTGCTGCACCGACAGAGCGCCCGCAAACAGCCCGTGCATCCCGTTAACTGGGTCGCAGACGCTCATCGCTTTCCAGGTGTCGCCGTGATAGCCGCCGCGGATGGTGGCGAATTGCGTGCGCCCCTTTCGGCCCTGCGCCATCTGGTATTGCACCGCCATTTTCAGCGCTACTTCGATGGCGACGGAACCGCTGTCGCTGTAGAAGATGCGGTCGAGCCCGTCGGGCAGCAGGTCGATCATTCTGCGACCCAGTTCGATAGCCGGGGAATGCGTGAGTCCGCCGAACATCACATGCGGCATCTGATCCAACTGCGCCTGCATCGCGCCAATAATGGCTGGGTGACGATGCCCATGCACAGCGCACCACCATGAAGACATGGCGTCAATCATTTGGGTCCCGTCCTCGGCGGTCAGCCAGACGCCCTCGGCCCCGGTGATCAGGTGCATCGGACCGGGCTTCAGCACGTTGGTATAGGGATGCCACAGATGGCGGGCGTCAAACTCAAGCGGGGTCACAGGGCGCTCCGGATTGTGTCGACGTCGATGGCGCTGAAGGAGTCGGTCAGCGTGTCCCGTGACAAGGTGTCGATGAACGGCAAACGGCCCAGATGCCGGGTGTTGCCCATTTCGGCGATGGTCTGTTCGACATCCGGCTCGGCATCGCCGACAAAGGCCACACCAACCACATTGCACCCGGCATTGCGCAGTGCCATCAGAGACAGCGTCGTGTGGTTGATCGTCCCTAACGCAGTGCGCGCCACCAGCACGACCGGCGCCGTCCATTGCGCAATCACGTCGAGGAAAAATACCTGACGGTTCAGCGGCACCATCAGCCCGCCTGCTCCTTCAACGACCAGAGGGCCGGACACCTGCGGCAAGGCCAGACAGGCCGGGGCGATCTCGATCCCCATATCCTCTGCCGACAAATGCGGTGAAGCTGGCATGTTCAGCCGATACGCCTCGGGCAGTACCTCGGCCCCCGTCAGTTCAGCGACGATTTCCGAATCCGTTGCCTCTTCCAACCCCGACTGCACCGGCTTCCAATACCGCGCGCCAAGGGCGGTGGTTAGACCTGCTGCGAAGACAGTTTTACCGATGCCGGTATCAGTGCCAACAACAATCACGGTACTCATGCGGCCTCGCTTTGGTGCTGTGCCAGCGTTTCGAACAGGGCGCTGATGTCAGCGTTGGACACATTGCTGGTGACCGAGACCCGAAGCCGCGAGGTGCCGCGCGGCACGGTCGGCGGGCGAATACCCCGGACGTCAAACCCCTGTGCTTGCAAGGTTACGGCCATCTGCATCGTCCGGGCTTCGTCGCCCAGAATGACGGGAATAATCTGGCTGTTCAGCACGTCCTGCGGCACACCGGTGCGACGCGCCTCGGTATGAGCATGGCGTATTCGGGCATTTGCGGCATTAGTCAGGCTGGTGTCGGATTGCAGATGGTCCAGAACCGCCCGCACAAGGGCCGCGTTGAACGGTGACGGGGCGGTCGCAAAGATAAACGGCCGGGCCCGGTTGATCAGCGCGTCAATCATCACTCGGGACCCGCAGATCAGGCCACCCGAGACACCCAAGCCCTTACCGCAAGTGTGCAGTGTCAAAACCTCAGCCTTCAGACCATGGGCCAGACCTTTTCCTTTCGGACCAAAAACGCCTGTAGCGTGGGCTTCATCCACAACAAGAACAGCTCTGTGTTCGATGGCCAGATTGGACAAAGCGCGCAGGGGCGCAATATCGCCCTCCATCGAATAGACACTTTCCACCGCGATCCAAACCTGCCCCGATCCGCCGGTGGCTTGCCAATCCGCCAAAACCCGCCGGGCATCGGCCACGTCGTTATGAGCAAAGGACCGGGTTTCGGCCCGACCAGTGCGCATCCCTTCATGGGCGCTGGCATGGACCAGATCGTCATACAGTATCAAATCCCCTGCTGCGGGCAGGGTCGAGAAAATCGCCTGATTGGCTTGAAATCCGCCGCCCATGAACAAAGCAGCTTCGGCGCCGAAAAAGGCAGCAGCCTCTTCCTCAAGCGCCTCATGTTCCGGGTGATTGCCGCGCAACAGTCGTGACCCGCCCGAACCTAAAGCCACGCCCCGCTCCAACGCCTTTTGCGCGGCGCGGCGCAACAGCGGTGAGTCCGCAAGGCCCAGATAGTCGTTCGAGGCAAAGTCCAACCCACGCCTCGGGGCCAGCGCCCGGCGGCGATGCCGGGCGTCCAGTGTTTCAAGCATCGAGTGCAGGCGACTCAATGCTTTCATTCAGCCGCTTCCGCACAACTTTGCCCGGCCACGGTTTCGGCCTGCAGCCCCAGCTTGTTGAACAGGATTGCGTCAGTGTCTTCTTCGGGATTCTCGGCAGTCAGAAGCGTTTCGCCCACAAAGATCGAGTTCGCACCGGCGAAGAAACACATGGCTTGCATTTCTTCGGTCATGTCGCTGCGACCGGCAGACAGGCGCACATAAGAATTCGGCATCATGATGCGGGCCGTGGCGATCACGCGTACAAAATCGATCGGGTCGATCGGCTTGGCGTCGGCCAGCGGCGTGTCTTCCTGCGGCATCAGCATGTTGATCGGCACGGATTCGGGCGCAGGACCCATGTTGGCCAGGGTGACCAGCATATCGACGCGGTCGCCGATCTCTTCACCCATTCCCATAATACCGCCCGAACACACCTTGATCCCGGCATCCTGCACACGGTTCATCGTGTCGATGCGGTCGGCAAAAGTGCGCGTGGTGATCACCTCGGGATAATAACGCTCAGAGGTATCGATATTGTGGTTGTAGTAATCCAGACCCGCGTCGCGCAGACGGATGACCTGATTGTCGTCCAGCATGCCCAGCGTCATGCAGGTCTCCATCCCCATGTCGCGCACGCCTTCGACCATGGCGACCAACGCATCCATGTCGCGATCTTTTGGCTCGCGCCAAGCCGCGCCCATGCAGAACCGGGTCGCGCCGCCGTCTTTCGCCTTGCGCGCCTCAGTCAGGACGCGCTGAACTTCAATCAGCTTCGAGGCCGACAGCTTCGAGCCGTTCCGGGCCGACTGCGAGCAATAGGAACAATCCTCGGCGCAGCCACCCGTCTTGATCGAAAGCAGCTTGGAGGTTTGGATCTTGTTGGGATCGAAATTCTCGCGATGCACGGTCTGCGCGCGGAACAGCAGGTCCATCAGAGGAAGATCATAAACAGCTTGTGCTGCTTCGCGGGTCCATGTGGGGGTGGTGTTTTCCATTTTATCGATAATTTGTCCGAAACTCCATGCCTACCTTTCCTAATATCGATAGAGCTGCAAATTTCAACTGCTAACTGTCCGATCAGCGATGAGCCGCCCGATAATCAGGGAAATGCAGAAGGGTCACCGACGCCTGTTGGCAGCGTTGTGTCAGATAAAACAGCAGGTCAGCAGCTACTTACGCTACGGGGTCGCGCTCATTCCGTGACTGGCCCTCTATCCGGGCACGCAACTTTCCAACCCGTCGACGCAGGACGTTTGCGATATCCCGAAAGGGGCGGAAGTAAATGTCGATCAGGTTTGATGCGTGAGCCTCGGTGGGCTTCAATCCGAAGGTCAGCTTATTCTCACGCTCTGACAGGTGCAGCGACCCGAACAGCCAATCCCAGACCGCGAACGCGACGCCAAAGTTCTTATCGTGATGTTCCCGCGCAATCGAATGATGCACCTGGTGCTGCGCCGGAGAGATCAGGATATGCTCCAGCCAATGCCAATACCGGATCGAGATATGCGAATGCCGCAGGTTTGAGCCAGTAACGTGGAAGACAAAAGACATCACATTGACGCCCAGAACGGTGTACAGATCGACCGCACTGCCGAAGAAGAACAAAAACACCGCCATCACGGTGCCCTGCGCAACCGCGCCGCGCATTCCGTAAAGAATGCCCTCAAGCGGGTGCGTGCGGTAGACCGTTATCGGTGTCATCGTTTCGGCCGAATGATGAGTTTTGTGGATTGCCCACAGAATTGGCCAGCGGTGCATCCAACGATGCAGAAGGTATTTTGTGAAATCATCGACGATAAAAATTGTGACAGTGAAAAGCGCCACGATCACGCTTTTCGGTGTGTCGTCGAACAGACCGCGTTGCAGAAAACTCACGTCATGCAACGCGTAGTACAACGCCGTTGCGATCGCCAGTTGTGACACCAGCAATGGTGAAATGAACAAGGTGAAGACGCGGTTGATCACAAAAATCTTGTAGTCCGCCTTGGCCGACGGCGAGAACAGGATCTTGCGGTCAAACACCTCACGCAAGGCCGCACGGATCGAGGACCGGCGCACCGCCACCAGCCAAACAAGTGCTATTAGGATTGTAAGAAACAGATACCCAACGAAGGTACGCTTCTTGGGGTTTGAAAAATCAGCAAAGACCGAGCCTATTTGATCGAGAAATTCCAAGGGGTCTCTTTCCGCTGAAAACCCGGCAACCCTAAGGCCGCCGGGTCAGGATCAAAAGACCCTTAGTCGTTCTCTGCCGAAGCATTTTCGCCCAGCTTTTCCGCCAGCGCGGCCAGATCAGCAGTTGCGTCATTGGCGCGGCTTTCGATGCCGAATTTCTCGATCAGCAACTGCTGAACTTTCAGCATGTTGACCTGATACTCATCCAGCGTCATGTCGCGGCCACGAACAAAGTTGCCGTCGGCATCAATGTCCGACACCATTTTGCCATCAGGCATCGCCGGGCCAAAACCGATCAACCAGTTCAGATCAATTGCGGTGGCACCCAGATTGTTCTTGCCCGATTGCAGCGCCATCGAGAAGCCTTTCAGCTCACCCCAATGCTTGGCATAGTCACGCAGCGCCTTGTCGGCATCTTCGCCGGACTTGATCTTGTCGATGTCTTTGTAGACTGAACCGGCATATTTGAACGTGGCTTCAGCCAGCGTCTTTTCCCAGTTGGTCTCGATGATGTCAGCGTAGTTCTTCAGTTCAGCACGCTGCGCGTCCGTCAGCGCCTCGCCATTGGCCGAAGCGATCAGGGCACGGCCATCGCGGAACGCATTGAAGATGGTCGCCATGTACTGGGTGTTCTTGCTGCCACCTTTGTCAGCGCCAGCGGCATAGTAGGCCGGACCAAAGACCATCTCGGTTTTCAGGTCGATCACGCCGTCACCGCTGGCGTCCGCTGCAGCCATGTCTTTCTGCTTGGATACGCCATAGTTCTGCTCCGGCGACAGAGTCACAGAATGTGCTGCGGCACCGAAGTAGCCGAAGGCCTCATCCCAGGAATGCTCCTTGCCTGTGTAATGCGCGCCCTCGGAGTAAGGCTTGTCGTTGGGTTTGTTGTCGGCTTCCAGCTTTTCGTCGAGGTAGTTGTCGACCGCTTGGTTATAAGCCATCGCGCCCAGCGTGAATTTCGAGATCAGCTGACCCCAATCCATGCCGTTCACCGGGTCATAGCCTTGCTCAGATGCCGCCGCCAATTTGATCATCTGCAGCGCAACGTCGACGCCCGACTGGTTGCCCGGCCATGCGGGCATTGCACCGTTGTAGAACTTGCCCGAGATGTTCTTGCCCTTGGAGATTTCATTCACTGTCGATTGCATGACCGGGAAGCCGTCCTTGCTTGCAGGCGCAATGATTTCCAGGTCTTCTTCGGACCCGTTGAAATAGGCCAGCATCAGCGCTTCGACGTCGGCCGCGTTATTGCCGCCGTCACCTTTGGCCGCCGCTTTCTTCAGGCTGTCATGCAGCACGTGACGCGCGATCTGACCAGTGTATGAAACCGAATTAGTCTTGTCGCCTTCATAGCCTTTCAAAGTGACCGGGAAAGGTCCATAGGCCTGATCGGCCATGGCGGCACTGCTGATCATGGCCGCAGCAACAAGCGCCGAAGTGAGTCTGAGTGTGGGTTTGAGCATGGGAATCCTCGATCTGTCCGACTCTTTTTATCAGGAATTTAATTTCTGAGCCTTTTAGTCGATTAACACCGGGTCAAGTCAACCCCCAAATCATTCAATTCTTGATCCTTGGGCCAGAGCACTACTATCAGGGCCCACGATAAAATTTATCTAGCTCAGGGGCACAGCTGTCCCGGATACAACTCAAAAGCCCGTTGTGCAGATCGGCACAAACACACAAGAAGACGGAAATGTGCTCCTTGGCGGTCTTCCCAGAGATAATCTCCCCAACACCGAATGAACGGAAATCAACAAGCAACTTCGGTCCGCACGTCATTAGTATGGCGGCTTATCCCACAACGCGTAATTTGACCCCACATCGCGCACGTATCGCCGGGGACGCTCCTGCGGGGAAACGGTTGGCGAAGGTCAGGCCCGAGCGAATTACATCCGGGTCAAGGCGTCCTTGGGTCAGTTCCTCAACCGCTTCACGTGCAGCCGGGGTGTCATCACGGCGCATGAAATGCAGCGCGCTCAGCAAGCTGGCCTCATCCTCGGTCACCAAATCTCGGCTGTGTTCACATAGGGGGTCGATGTGATCAAAGCCATCTTCACGGCAACGAACCACATATTTCAGGAACCGCGCCAGCAAATGCGCGGCCGGCAATCCGATATTGTCACCCCAACGTTCGGCGGCAATGGAATACGCCAGATGCCAGGCCTGGGTCTCGGGACAGCGCAACGCATCAAGGTGATGGCGGGCAACCGCCAGAACACCGATCTCGAACGTGTCGAACGAATAACTGTCGATCACCTGCATTCCGCCATGCGGCACGGAGCGATACGGCGCGCTCATGCCGAAATCCTCTGCTTTTGCGGCTGAGGGGCCTTCAACTTGACAACATTCTTGGGCAATTCGTTCTGCAATTGAGCTTCTTGCGGTGTCGGTGATGCCGCATGGGCTGGAAAGCGAAGATCCTTCTCAATTGCGGCGCGCAGCGCGGGTTTCAGCCCACACCCGTGGGTCCGTGCCAGATCATCTGCCGCCAGAAGCGTGTTCATGATTGTTTTCATTGTCAGTCATCCCGGTGCACGTGCCCGATTTCGCCGTTAAGTGCGCTTGTTTTCGGGGCATTAAGCTGTAAGCGGCCGGGCGTGATTCCATCGGATCTGACTAAGCCGGGCGCTATATGACAAAATTACTCAGGTATTGCAACACGCACCATCATCCCGAAACTCAGCCTCAGGCAACCGGATGAGCCCCAAACAGAATTCGGAAAGAGATTGCGATGAAAAACAGCACGCTCCCGGCCAAAACAAACACGTGCCAGATCGTGTTGTGAAAGGGCAGTCTGTCCAGAAGATAGAAAGCAACCCCGACGGTGTAGGCGACACCGCCAGCGATCATCAGCCAGACAACAACCGTTGAAAGCTCGGACAGCATCGTTGGCCCGGCCCAGACAACAGCCCACCCCATCATCAGATACAGAGCAAGCCCGAACCATCGAAAGCGACTGGGATCAATCAACTTCAGCGCAGAGCCCAGCGTTGCCGACGACCACAAGCCAATCAAAAGGCCTGGCCCCTGCCCAGCCGAAAGCAAAAGGAACGGCGTATAGGTCCCGGCGATTTTCACATAGATGCCCGAGTGATCGAGACGGCGCAGCAGGTCGGTCCACCTGTCGTTTTCTATCATGTTGTAAAGTGCAGAAAACGTCAGCATCAGCACCAGCGTGAAGCCATAGATCGAAACACCCAGAACAACCTCGGGCTCGGGCCGGTGAAATACGGTGATTGCAATCAACACGGGAACAGCAACAAGAGCTGCGGTGACACCTAGAATATGCACAACTCCGTCGCTTACACGCTCGGCTCGGGTGTAGGCCGGTCGGATATCTGCGAAGGACCACATAGGCTTAACTTAAGCGCCAAACGGCTTTGGAACAAGTTAGCGGCGCTCGCGTGCGGTCAAGGGTTCGTGCTTAAACGCTAGGAAACATGGCCCTAATCGGGGTCATCGGTGGGCTTTGGATCCTTGTATCTGTTAAGATCCAAAATACCGGCCTGCGTCGGCTCCTGCTCTAGAAAGAGATCATAAATCCGGTCGCTCAACGCCCAGAAATCTGGGCTGGTTCGGCGCACGCCGAACTCTTCCACAACAGCCATGTGGTCACTTTGCGACTGAATGGATTTTAACGCAGGTATGAAACTCTCCAACTGGTCCTGCCGGACGTGGAAATAGAAATTCGGGTAACTGCCAATCAGGCCCGGAAGAATGGTTAGGACATCTTCCTCGGGTTTGCGGCGCGCCTTTTCATCGAACAGGAAAGCCACGTTGTAATGCGCCTTGTCCCGCGCAAGCGTAAATAACGCTATCTCTTCATCGTTTTGTTCAATCACAAGAATGGACAGATCGGGCAGATATTTGACCCAATCTCCGACTTGACCGGCCAGATCGCGCAGGGCTTCTTCGGGCTGGCCCGAGGCACAACCCCCCGCATCGCATCTATTGATCGCATCTGTGACAGGCCACAACCCGTTGCCGCGTTCCAGCAATCTCAGGAAGAATTCCTTCTTTGGTTGATCTGTTTCATAGGTAACTCCGGTGGGGAAACTGTCATCAACGCGACGCTGGTGCCAATAGGTATGCAGCTCTGCCAGAACACCCTGATACCAGGAACGGTGCATCTGTGGGCGGACATCAAGCGGCATGAAAGCCAGAAAAGTATCCTCGCTCTCCATCCGCAACTCGTCCATGTAAAGACGTGTGGCCAGTTGATGTTCGACCCGTCCAAACACATCGTAACCTGCTACGAGGTCATAATAGATGCGCTCGAAAATCGGGAAGTCGATGACCCAGGCGGTTTCTGGGATTCCGCCGTGAAACCCTGTCATGGCCGAGGCATTGTCGAAATGCCGGAACACCGTGATCAGAGCATTTGTATTGGCCCCATCACCATCCCAGATCGAGCTATAGTCAAACCCGGATTGATACACCGGAGCGGCCCGGTATCGCGCATCCCTGAACTCAAGATACTCGATCTGTTTTTTGTGCGAGAACCCCTGCAATGTGCCCAAAACACCAGCGTTGGCTTCTGTCACGGGCAAATCCAAAAACGCGGCGCCCTCCTCCAGAAAGCTTGGGTCAGTGATCGACAAATCCGCATCCGGATCGAGGAAACTGACCCAGAAACGGTCCTCGATCACGTCAACTGCAGTCTCACCGTGGCAAACGGGGCCGCGGATAAAACTACGGACAAAAAACAGCGCATCATCCAGCAGGAACTGATACCGACTTCGTGCGGGTATCTGCATGAAGGTACTGAACGGGTTGCCGCCTTCAGCGTCTCCGTAGGGCGGCAATTCGGACAAGGTCCAATCGGCACCGAGGAACAATTGCCGGTACCGATCCATACGATCCGGACCAAGCGTATAGACCAGATGCTCTTTGTGAACGATCGTTTCCGTGATCTGCTGCAACCGGTAATAAAACAGGTCTGCGCCCGGATCCTCGAATGGTCTTCGGGTCGCGACTATGTCGATTTCTTCGCCCGGCGGAGTGGTTGAGCGTACGATCTGGAAGAACCGCCGAGGGTCATCGCCCTGAAAGTGCAGCCGGGCCAGAAAGAGGTGTTCGTATAGGTAGCGGCTCATTAACTGACTGCGAAGATTGTCCGCATTCAGAAACGCCTCCCAGTTCGTGATTTGGGCTTTGACCCCATCTGGTAAATCGGTCGTCGCCGAGGGCAGTTCGGCACCGTTGCGGGCCCAAACCTTAAGCACCTGAAACTCTGCCTCCGCAAGAGGTGCTGTACCATAAGGCATACCTGCAAGCGGATGTGCCTTGCTGAATGCATCAAATTCATCGGCCTTGGGACAAACCAAAGGGCGATCGATCGCAAGGCCAAGCTCAGATGGAAGGGTGGCATTGTCTGGCATGGGGTTCTGGCGGCCCAACTCAAGATATCGTTCGAGCAATCCAGCATTCTGCCCGCCAACAACCGAATGGAACCCCAGCGCCCGCCACTCCGGAACAGTCTGCGCGTCGATGCCCAACCGGGTGGGTTGGGCATCGGTCAAACGCTCGGTATGGTAAACGGCTTCTTTGCTGGCCCCTCGCAAGACACCCGCCGATGACGTCAGTTTCAACTGGCAAGGTGCGTCGTAGCAGCTGTGGCAAACCACACAGCGGTGGTCCAAAATCGCTTTGACGTCCGCGCTGGCCTGATCTTGCATCAGGGAGGTGCCCGTTTCCTGCGCAAGCATTTCGACCGGGTAAGCGCAGAGCAAAGACATCAGCGCAGCAGCCCTTAGCAACAGTCGAACTTTTTGCATCAGCCTCCCCCTGTCCGATCTTGGACTACATCCCCCGTAACCCGCCAATATCATTGCAGTTACGGGGGCGCTTAGGCAAGAAGGGCGCAGCACGACATAGCGTCAGCCGATGTGGTACCCTGGAGTCGAGCGCGAGATTTCGGATTCCTCATCCGTCATGTCCACCGAGATGTCACCAAACAACGGTGTGCTCAGGTACCGCTCGCCCGTGTCGGGCAACATACACAGGACCGACGCGCCAGGTTCTGCCTGCTCGGCGATTTCCATAGCTACGGCAAAGGTCGCACCGCCAGAGATTCCTGTCAGAATACCTTCCTGGCTGGCCAGTTTTTGTGCCCATTCGACACCCGTCGGGCCGGGCACAGGTATCAGTTGGTCAAAGTAGCCGTTATCGATGGATTCCTGCAGAACCGCAGGAATAAAATCCGGCGTCCAACCCTGAATCACATGCGGCTCGAACGCCGGATGGCTGGAGATAGGATCGTCATCCTCTCCCCTCTCGGTCGCGATACCGCTGCCCACCAATTGCGCATTTTCCGGCTCAGACAGAATGATCTTTGTTTCCGGCCACTCGGCACGCAGAACACGCGAGACGCCGGTGACCGTTCCGCCAGTCCCATACCCCGTCACGAAGTAATCCAGCCGTTCGCCGTTGAAGTCGCCCAGAATCTCCCGGGCGGTTGTTGCAGCGTGGATCTCGGCATTGGCTTGTGTTTCAAACTGTCGCGCCAGAAACCAACCGTGCTTTTCGGCCAGTTCGGCGGCTTTGCGATACATGCCAAAGCCTTTCTCCGCCTTGGGGGTCAGAACGACTTTTGCACCCAACATTCGCATCAACTGTCGACGTTCGGTCGAAAAACTCTCGGCCATTGTGACCACCAAAGGATACCCTTTTTGCGCACAGACCATGGCCAGACCGATGCCAGTATTGCCACTGGTCGCTTCGACAACGGTTTGTCCGGGTTTCAACGCCCCACTTCGCTCGGCTGCCTCGATGATGTTCACGGCAAGGCGATCCTTGACCGACCCGGCCGGGTTGAAGGCCTCGAACTTCACGAAAAGATTGATGCCATCCGGCCCAAGATTGTTGATGCGGATTGTGGGCGTGTTGCCGATCGTGTCCAGCACGCTGTCAAAGGTACGGCCATTGCCCGAGGTGGTTCTGAGTTTTGGGTCGGTCATTGGAAATCCTCACATGATCGCAATTGCATTCCGATCTTTTGTAACCGGAGCCTTAGCCAAAGTCCCGAGTCCTTTGCGCTAAAGATCCAACACAACCTCATCTGTCCCTTCGGCAGGTACAGCACAACAGATAAGAACTTCATCCTCGGAGTGGTCCGCCGCAGGTTCAGAACGGTAGACAACCTTGCCAGCGATCTTGCGGGTCAAACAGCTGCCGCACGAGCCCGTGCGACAGGAAAAGGACGGGGTCAGGCCTTGGGCCTCTGCCGTCTCCAACAGGGTTGGCCCCCCTTTTTCCCATCGTGCTGTACGCCCGCTGGTTTCAAAACTGATCTGAGAAACGTCGGCCTCAGGCTTTATCGGGACTGATGCGTCACCGCCGTCAGAACGTCGTTTCAGTGCGGCAGGGCCAAAGCTTTCGGCGAATATCCGGTCGTCTCTTGCGCCGAGGTCGCGTAGCATATCGTAGACGGACTGCGTGAAATTCGGCGGGCCGCACAGGAAGAAATCATAATCATCGAATGGCAGAGCCTCGCGGATCAGGTCGAGTGTGATGTGTCCTTCAACATCAAAGTCGACACCCGCTCGCGCACCCCTTTCAGGCTGCGAAATAGCCGAAACGTAACGGACTGCACCATCACTCGCGGTCTCTGCCCGACGCAAATCCAGGTGAAAGGCGCGCTTTGCCACGGTCTGCGCGGCATGGAACACGGTCAATCTGCGCGTATGCCGCGTACGCACGCCTTCGTTCAACACGTGGCGGACCATCGATATCATCGGTGTGATGCCAACTCCTCCGGCGAACAGAACGGCGGGGCGGGTCTCTGCCGGATTCAGGAAGAACTGACCTTTGGGCGCTTTAACCTCGACCAGGTCGCCGACTGAGAGCGTGTCATGCAAGTGGTTCGAGACCGCACCACCCGGCTCACGTTTGACCGATATCGTGTAGCCGACATCCCCCGGCGCAGAAGAAACCGTGTAGGTTCGGGTCACAGGTGTCGTACCTTCGGGCTGAACACGAAGTGTCAGGAACTGTCCCGCTTCAAAAGGTAAAAGGGGTAACTCTTCCGCAGGCTCGAAGGTAAAGGACCGTATCACCTCGCTTTCATCCCTGACCGAAGCAACCCTGAGGGATCGCCATTGACGGCGCTGCATTTCGGCTTTTTGGCGGGCTTCTACTGCCTGCCAATTGTCGGCCATGAGGCTGTTGGGTGAGAATTCCTGAAACGCGGCCCGGAATGGCAAAGCATCATAGATGCGAAGTCCATGAGATAATTCAAACCGCCAGCCACGTTCGGCCCCGTAAAAAGCAGCGATATCGGGATGGTCTTCCCCCAAAACCTCAACTGTTCCGGTCAACATCAACAGGTCCCCAGTCTGGTAGTCGGGAAACAGTAGACCTGCCCGCGGGTTCACAAGAAAGTTGCCAAGCGTGTTGAAAAAGTTGTTTCCGGAAAAGTCCGGCACCAGCAAACTGTTGCCTTCGACCTTGACGAACCCAGAGCGCCCACCGCGATGCGACACGTCTACGCCTTCGTGTTCAGAAGTATTGACGGAACTTGCCACGTAGAACGAGTTGGTCGTTGAAATCATTTCACGGGCCCGCGCGTCCAGCGTGGAAAACCGATCACTGCGGGGGTGAGTAACATCGGCCCCAGGTTCCCGAGCAAAACTCACATCATGGGTCTGGATGTATTGCGGACAGTTTCCAAAGGACTGCACCACATCCAACGAAAAACCATCATCATTGACATGGCGCACGGTCGCATTCATTCGATTACGGCGACGCGTGGACAGTTCGACCCCGACAACACCGATCGGTGCACCGGTTTGCAATGCAGCGCTCAGCGGGTCGTCCTCCAAGGGTCGGATCGCGACGTCCAGCCGCCGGTCATTGGGCGAACTGACAAATCCCGGCCTGCCCGATACCATCGACGCCCAGGGCCACCCATCGGTATCGACGCTGCCCAGGACAATGAAAGGCAGCTTGCCAAAGAACTCCCGATGCTGATCCGGCATGTAGGGGCGGATAAAGTCCCGACCCATCTTCTCGACCTTTTCGCGTTTCCCCACGCGCGACTGCATGGCTCGTTCGCCTGCGTGAAAGGGTGATCTATCGACGGTTACAGGAACATTCATGGCAGACCTCACTTGTCGGCGAGCGGGGGGCCGGTTGCACCGAAGCGCAACCGGGCAGGTTCAGGGTCAGGCGGTGTGCAGACCAGCCGCCGTGCTAGGCATCGGAACAAAGCCGTCCAACGCCTCGATATTGGTCAGCAGGCGACGGACATTCGCATAGGGTTCCAGTGAAACGCCGCCCTCGGGCGCGTGCGCGGTGTAGCTGTAGATCGCGACGTCGGCGATAGAGGGCGCGTCACCGACCAACCAGTCGCGCCCCTCAAGATGTGCGTCCAGCTTGCCCAGAACCTTGGCGGCGGTGGCATGGGTGAAGTCGACATCCAGCGGAGCATTGAACACGGTGATCAACCGCGCGGCGGCGGGACCAAAGGCAATCTCACCCGCGGCGAGGGTCAGGAATTTCTGCACCTCGGCCTCAAGCACCGGATCGGTCGGCAGGTAGGACGGCGCGTATTTCCGGGCCAGATAAACGAGGATGGCGTTGCTGTCGCTGACAACCACGTCACCATCTTCCAGCACCGGCACTTGGCCTGCGGGGTTCAGCGCCAGAAAGGCCTCCGTCTTGTGTTCACCCCCGGCCAAATCAACATCGATGACATCGTGATTGATACCGGCAAGGTTGGCGAACAGAACCGCACGGTGGGCATGACCGGACAGCGGGAAACTGTGAATTCGTATAGCGTTGGACATCTGATAGCTCTTTCTCTGACTGAAAGGGTTTGGCTGAGGATCAGCATCTGAGCACCAGACTTAGTTGGAATTCCATTTGGCGATAATATATCAACTTGTAGAATTACTATGAACATGGTGTAGATAATGGATACTGTTCAAGGCATGAAGGCTTTCGCGGCCGTGGCAGCGCATTCTTCGTTCACCGAAGGGGCGCGGCAGGTTGGCATCAGCACCAAGCTGGCCAGTAAATATGTCGGTCAGCTCGAGGATCGCCTGAACGCGCAACTGTTCAATCGCACCACCCGCAGCGTCACCCTGACCGATACCGGGCGGGCATATTACGAACGTTGCCTGCCCCTGCTGGAACAGTTCGATGAGCTTGAGGGCCTGGTCCAGCAGCGGCAAACCGAACTGGCAGGCCGTATCCGGATCACCGCGCCAACCGGGTTTGGATCTGCGGAACTGATCCACCTGCTGAAACCGTTTCAGACCAAACATCCCAAGGTCTCGATCGAGCTTCACCTGTCAGATCACCACGTCCCCATGGTCGAGGAAGGCTATGATCTGGCCATTCGCTTCGGCGTCCTGAAAGACTCGAACCTCGTGGCGCGCAAGCTCATGGACATGCGGATCGTGTGCTGTGTCTCGCCGGACTATCTGGCGGAATTCGGAGCACCGAAAGACCCCGCGGCGTTGGCCTCTCATAACTGCCTGCTACAGACCACCGGCAACACCTCTGATCATTGGACCTTCAAGGGACCGGACGGCGCGTATTCGGTTCCGATGTCCGGCAATTTCCGGGCCAACTCGCCGCGTGCTGTGGCCCACATGGCCGCAGACGGGTTGGGGATCGGACGCATTCCCCTGTACACCGCGCAGCCGTTTCTGGATGCAGGACAGTTGCGATTGATTTTTGAGGCGCAGGAGGCGGAATCCGTCGGCCTCTATGCCGCCTACCCGCAGAACCGCCACCTGACCGCTCGGATACGAGCGTTGATTGACTTTCTGGCGGCGCAACTGCGCGAGACCTGACATTCTGTCTTTGCGCCAAGGTGGAAATCCTCGAACGTCCGCCCCATCTTCAGGAATGGCGTGCAAAAAGCGGCACGCGCCGATCACGACCCCATACGTCGAAAGGAACCCGCCTCATGGAACTCAACTCGGATTTTTCTTCCCGCGTCGTCGTTCACTCTGACCAGCTGGAATGGCAAGCATCGCCCATGAAAGGCGTGGACCGGCGCATGTTGGACAGGATCGGAGGCGAGGTTGCGCGTGCCACCACCATTGTCCGTTACGCACCGGGCAGCAAGTTCTCTGCTCATACCCATACCGGTGGTGAGGAATTCATCGTGCTTGACGGCGTATTTCAGGACGAGCACGGCGATTTTCCGGCCGGGACCTATGTGCGAAACCCGCCGACATCGCAGCATACGCCGGGATCGGAACCCGGCTGCACCATCTTCGTCAAGCTATGGCAGTTCGACATGGATGACCGTACCCAGTTCCGCAAAACCATGTCAGATGAACTGTCCGCGCCGGTAAACGGCGTCGCTACCGCGATCCTGCACGAAGACGCCCGCGAAGTTGTGACCTATAGCCATCTGGACGCAGGCGCGACCCTGTCATCAAACGCAACCGGCGGGATCGAGGTACTGATCATCGACGGCTCGATCACCACCGAACAAGATGTTTTGAACACAAACGACTGGCTGCGTTTGCCTGAGGGCCAGACCCTGTCGGCCGCCGCAGGCCCCGACGGCGCCAAGGTCTGGATGAAAACCGGGCATCTTCCCTACGCCCGGGCGCCGAAGGTCTAGTTTGCGCCCGTTGTGGTCGCGCCTCTGAGTAAAGCCCTATTTCTTGCCAGCAACGATCCGATCCAGGATCAGCGCACAGAACAGGATCGCCAAACCAGCCAGAATGCCCTGCCCTGCCGCCGCGTATTGCAACGCTTCCAGCACGTCTTCGCCCAGCCCCTTGGCCCCGATCAGCGAAGCGACTACGACCATCGCCAGCGACATCAGAATGGTCTGGTTCACCCCCGCCATGATGGTTTTATGCGCTAGCGGCAAATCCACGCGCCACAACAGGTATCGGGGCGTGGCGCCAAAGGCCAACGCAGCCTCGCGTACGGTTTCCGGCACCTGTTGCAGGCCCAAAACGGTGAACCGGATGACCGGAGGGCTGCCGAATATCATCGTCGCAACCACGCCCGCCGGTTTACCTGATCCGATGAAGGCCACCACCGGAATCAGATAGACGAAGGACGGCATCGACTGCATAAAGTCCAGAATGGGCCGCACTATTGCAAAGGCTCGCGGACGGCGGGCGCAGTAAATCCCCAGCGGAATACCCAGCGTGATCGAGATCAGCGCCGCAGCCCCCAGCAAGGCGATTGTGGTCATCGCCTTTTCCCAGAAATCCAGCAGGCCCAGATAGGCCAGCGCCGCGCCGGTGAAGATCGCTACGCGCGCGCCAGCAGACAGGTAAGCCAGCATGATAATCACCAATGCCACAACCGGCCAGGGTGTATCGACCAGAACCACCTCGATCCAGTCCAGCAGCGTACGCATCCCATAAGTCAGCCCATCGAAGAAGCCACGACCGGCAGTTTTGGTCCATTCGAACACCGCCTGGACGCCATCACCCACGTTCAAACGCCAGTCGCGGTTGGTCGGGAAGGTTTTCAGTACCGCCAACGCATCAGGCTGCGCAAACTTGATCATTGAAAGGATCACCACAACACCCGTCAGCACCGAGGCGACGACAAGGCGGGTCATCGACCATCCATTTGCAACGCTCGTGTTCGAGCGCCAGCGCGCGAACTGTCCTTCCAATGTCCAGTTGGCAAGCGAAGCGGCCAGAAACTTGACTGCAAGCAGCAAAGCGATCCCAATAGCCAGATATGTCAAACCGGTTGAATCGGCACTCTTGGCAGCGTCCTGCGCCCCTGCCAGTGCGCCTTCCAACGACTCTGCTGCACGTTTAAGAGAATCCAGTGACGCCGCACCAGACTGTTCCGCCGCCGCGATCTGCTGCCGACGCAACTCCAGCGTCTGTTCGATCTGCTCGGCGCGTTCGCGGAACTCGCGCCCAAGATCGCCGAACAGGCCCAGCCCTATCTGGATATAAGCCAGTGTTTCAAGCACCAGGAACCCCAGAAACCACGACCACAGTCCGCGCGCGCCAAACCAGATTGGCCCCAATACGGCGGCAGCCTTGTTCAAAGTAAAGCGATAGCCCGGCGCTTGCATCATGTAGGCAAAGGTCTTTTGGTAGTAGGCCTGACCCTGCCCCACGAATTCTCCGATCAAACCATCCAGCCGATCTGCGGTTTCGGGTTTTATCTGGTTTACGTCTACATGTTTCATGTTCGCCCTCTTCACGCCTGACTGTCCTGAATAGCGCGGATCAGACCGGCCCTGTTGATCACGCCCACTGTCTTGCCATCCTGTGTGACCGCAACGACGCCGTGACCGTCCACGCAGAGGTTCATCAGATCGGACAGATCCATATCCGGGTGCGCCTCTTTTGCGTCATCGGGGACTTCGCCGTGATGCGCCTCGAATTCATCCACCGGCTTCATCACCGCATGGGCGAAGATCATGTTAAGTTTGGAAATACCGGCAACAAAATCAGCGACATAATCATCGGCGGGATTCAGAATGATCTCTTCCGGAGTACCGATCTGCACGATGCGCCCGTCCTTCATGATCGCAATCCGATGGCCGATACGGATTGCCTCATCCAAGTCATGAGTAATGAACATCGTGGTCTTGTTCAGCTTGTGACTCAGGTCCATGAACTGATCCTGCAACTGTTTGCGGATCAGCGGATCAAGGGCCGAGAACGGCTCGTCCATCAGCAGGATTTCAGGGTCAGCGGCGATGGCGCGGGCAAGGCCCACGCGCTGTTGCATCCCGCCCGACAGCTCATGTGCGTACTTATCTTCCCAGCCGTTCAGTTCCACCAGTTCCAGAACCCGATCAGCCTCTTCCCAACGTCGGGCTTTGCCGGTTCCGCGTATTTCCAGCGGCATCGCAACATTGTCGCGGACAGTGCGGTGGGGCATCAGACCGAAATTCTGAAACACCATGGCGACGCGGCGGTTACGCAGGTCACGCAGGCCCTCGTCATTCAGGCCCATCACATCATCGCCGTCCAGATAGATATGGCCGTCCGTCGGCTCCAACAGGCGATTCACATGACGTACGAGGGTTGATTTGCCCGAGCCCGACAGGCCCATGACGCAGAACAGCTCACCCCGTTCAATCTCGAAACTGGCATCGGCCACACCGACAACGCAGTTGAACCGGTCCAGCACTTCGGCCTTGCTCAACCCCTCACTGTGTATGGCGTTCAAAGCCTCCTGCGAGCGCGCGCCGAATACTTTCCACACGCCTTTTGCGTCAATTGCGATATCCGCTGTCATACTGGCCCCGCCGCTGTTGAGTGTGTCTGGCTGCGCCCCCGGCCCCGAGGGCGCGCTGGTGTCAGTTGGTGGTCAGACCAAGCCAACCATCCACGGTCTCTCCGTTGGCGGCGATCCATTCGGCCACGACCTCATCTGTGTCGCGCCCCTTGACCACGACCTCATAGGTCAGGCCGCTCAACTGCCCCGCGTCCATGTTGATATTGGCAAGGAAAGAGGCCGCCGCCGGGTTGCGCTGTTCCAGCGACTTGGAGTGCGCCACGGTGACGGTTTTAACTGGCTCGCCGGTACTGACATGCGATTTGTTGTACCAATCGGCATCCTGATCGGGCTGCACCATCTTGTAGGTGGCCGCGTCATGCTCGGGCTCTTCCAGAATGGTCACGTCATATAACGCATGGACGTAATGCGGCGCATAGCAGTAGAAGGCCGCGCCTTTTTGCTGGTCGATCTGATCCTTCAGCCGCGAATAGAACACGGTTTCATCTTCGGTGGTCGGCGTCAGGAAGGTCTCGATCCCATAGTCGCGCACGCGCACCTTGAACGTGTTGGTCGAGGCCCAGCCCGAGGCCCCAACCCAGACCTCGCCCATGCCATCGCCATCGGAATCGAACAACTCCTGCGCCATGGGCGTGGCCAAATCGTAGATGGACTTGATGTTGTGATCCTCGACCATGTAGTTCGGCACACAGATCCCGGCGCGACCCTCATAGCTGCCAGAGGACAAAGCAACGGTGCCCTTTTGATCGACATACTCGTCGGTGAAGGAGGATTGGTTCGGCAGCCAGACATCTGGATGCACATCAATATCCCCACGCCCGCCATCCATGGCGGCAAAGATCACCGCATTGGCACCGGGGGCATAGCCGACCTCGCCGCCCAAGCGGGTTTCGATTACCTGACCAATCACCCGGCTCATGATCTTAGCGCCGGGCCAGCTGGGCTCACCGACCATGACTTTATCCTGGGCCATCGCCCCCGTCGCGCCCAGAGCCAACGCCAGAGTTGCAGTAAGTGTAAGCTTCTTCATTTTCAATCTCCCGTTGGGTTGAAGTTCAAGCGCGTCAGGCGCGCGCCCGCTTGCGTTGCGGGTCTATGAATGGAATGTCTGTGACGGTGGCCCCCAGCCGCTTCATCCGCCCGTCGAGTTGGCCAATCTCAAGCCGGGTGCGGTTCTCCGCGTGTTCGACCGACAGCCGCGCCATGGCGATTGCGTGTTCCAGCATGGGCGATCGGGTGGCCGAAGTGACCACACCCACCTGCCGTTCGCCCGCAAAGACCGGGGCATCATGGGCAGGGACATCGTCACAACCGATCAGCAGCCCTTTGAGCACCCGGCGCGGTTCGCGTGCGTTGCGCTCCAGCGCAGCTTTGCCGGTGAAATCAGATTTCGTCAGATCGACGGCAAAGCCAAGCCCGGCCTCAAAGGCATCCACACCCGGCGCGAATTCCGCGTTAGCTGCAGCCAGCCCGGCTTCGATCCGGATGATGTCCAGCGCCGCCGAGCCCATCGGGGTGATCCCGAACTCTTCACCCGCCGCCATCACCGCATCCCAGATCGCGACAGCATCGGATTTGGAGCAAAAAACCTCATACCCCAGCTCGCCGGTATAGCCGGAGCGCGACAACATGAACGGCGTGCCCTCGCGGTCGTTCAACCGCGCGATAGTGACGCCAAACCATTTCAAATGGTCCAAGGCAGGTACATGCGGCTGGGTAAAGGCGATTTTAAGCAACAGGTCGCGCGATTTCGGCCCCTGAATTGCAAGGTTCGGCATCGCCCCCTGCAACGTATGGACACGCACCTGCAGACCGCGCTCCTCAGCCAGTGTCTGCAAAGCACGCCCGCTTTCTTCGGACCCGCAGCACCAGCGGAATATCTCGGGCGCGAGCCGGAACAAGGTGCCATCGTCGATGACCGAACCGCTCTCGTCACACATTAGCGAATAAGATCCGCGCCATACCGGCAGTTTCGCTACGTTGCGCGTGGTGGCCAGCTGCATCAGAGCCTCGGCATCCGGACCGACGATATCGAATTTACGCAGACCGCTCATGTCCTGCACGGTCACCGCCTGACGACAGGCCCAGTATTCGCCCAACGTGCCATGGGCAGGATAGCTGACCGGTGCCCACAGATCGCGCGCAGGGGCGAAATGCTGGGTCAGCGGGGCCAAACGGTCATGAAACGCAGACTCCTGACTGATCGACATGGGGGCGTCTTCCTTTTCGCGATAGGCCACCGCGCGGCGGATCGGTGTTTCAGGGCGATAGATGCGCACATGCACATCCGTCGGGTTCCAGCCATTGATCGGATCGATGTCATCGGGACAGGCGGTCGAGACGCAGACCAGATCCTCAAGCGCACGCATTGCGACATAGTCTCCGGGGCGCGAGTGGGATTCCTCGGTCAGGATGTGATGGGTTGTCGGATCGATCCACGTGTTCCAGAAGAAGTTAATCGCAGGCCATGCCGCCCGCCGTGTCACCCCATAGGGGTCCAGCGCGTTCGACATGTTGTCTGAGCAATTCAGATGGCCGGGAAAGCCCCGATCCTCGTATCCGCGTGCGGTGCACGCCAGACCAAATGTGTCATGCCGCCCGCAAGTATCCTGCACAACGTTCAGCAGAGGCCGCATCTCACGGTCGAAGAACTTGTCCAGCAATCCGGGGCCGGGATAGGCGCGGCGCACCATCGACCGGGTCGCGGTCGAGTCGATCATCCACTCTTGGTCTTGATCCAAACCGTCGGACCGCAGCGCCATGAAGTCGGAACATTGCTGTCCTTCGACATCAATGATCTGAACGAATTCCCCCGCCTTCAGCTCATAGGCGATGGCGCTGCCCCGCGGCACGGTGAATTCCTCCCGCGTGTCACCAAGCAAAGGAGGAAGATGCGGACTGTCCGTCGTTGCAGGTTTATGCCGGATGGTGATGCAGCCGGTATTTCCGCCCTTGATCAATCCCGCAACCGATACAGGCCGAATTGCCCAGACGGTTACCTTTTGGTCCGCACGCAGGATTAGCGGCTCAGTGGTCTGACTTAACCGATGACCGGAAACCGGCAGCGCCCCGCCCTGCGCCTCGAACCAGCCGAGGAATCGAGCGCTGTCAAATTCGGCGCAGTCGATCTGTGTGTTTGCCGCCAACCCCAGAGCTTTTGGCTTGACCTGCCCGTCCTCGGCGAACACCACGAGGTCCAAAGGCTGCTCCACGCCCTCCAGCGACAGCAAATCCCCCGGCAACATCGCCAACCTAACCGCCTCACGAGAGGCCACCTTATGGGCCCGCGCACCCGAGGCCTGAGGAAACCCCGGAAACCGGCGGCGGGGGCTGTCAAACCCGGTATTCGTAAATGCATGTAAGACCGAAGATCCCAGCATGGTGGTGTCAGATTCTCGCTAATGTAACTAGTTACAGAGGTTGCTGAAACTAGTTACATATGTCAACTCTTTCTTGAGAGATCCCAAAAACGGACACAAAATCTGGTGACGCAAAAAGCCCCCGAGCCCAAAAAACGCGCAAATCTCAGAGATGTAGCCAAAGCCGCCGGCGTATCCGTCGCCACGGTATCCCGGGTCCTGAATGAGCCCGGCGTGGTCAAGAAGGACACGCTGGAAAAGGTTCAGACCGCAATTGCACGGCTGAAATTCGTTCCCAGCGCCGCCGCGCGGGCAATCAATTCCGGACGGACCCGCTTTGTCGGAGCGTTGGTACCCACTCTGGACAACGCAATTTTTGCCCGATTCCTCGCCGCCCTCGAACGCACGCTGTCTCAGCACGACCTGTCACTTGTTGTGGCCACAACCGACTCGGACCTGGAAATCGAGGCCGAAAAAGCGAAAAGCCTGGTGGATATCGGGGCCGAAGGTCTGATTATCACGGGTGCCGCACACAGCGCCGCGCTTCATGATCTGATCGAGCGGACAATGCTGCCGACGATCATCACGTCTTTCTACGACACGGAAAACCCGCTGCCGACCATCGGATACGACAACGCGGGCGCGGCGCAACTTGCCTTGCAGCATCTGATCGATCTGGGTCATCAGCGCATTTCGGTTGTGCATGGCCCGACCCATGACAACGACCGGACCCGCGCGCGTCTGTCAGGCCTGCGCGCCCTGCCCATGGCCTCAGAGCTGACGACATTCGAGACAGATTTCAGTCACCAAGGCGGGGCGGACGCTGCCAGACAGATTTGCGCGCTGCCCCAAAAGCCAGACGCCATCCTATGTCTGTCGGACGTGGTTGCGCTCGGTGTCCTGTTTGGGCTTCAGGCCGAGGGTGTTTCCGTGCCCGGTGATGTGTCTCTGGTCGGTATCGACGACCTGCCCAGCTCCGCCGTTGCAGTGCCCCCGATCACAACCGTGCATCTACCCGTGACCCAAATGGGCGAACGTTCTGCAGTCGCACTCGCAGACTGGATCGCGGAACAGAAAAAACCTGGCCCGGAACGGCTTGAGGCGCGACTGGTCGAACGGCAATCGGCCATTCGGCGCAATACCGGTTAGGAGGCGCTGTCCTCGCCGTAATTGCGCGCCTTGGACATCTTGCCAATGCCGGGGTTGAACGAATTGGTCGGGTCGCAACATTTGTAATGCGCCGCCAGATCGGGCTTGGCCTTGTAAAGGTGCCCAACATTGTGTTCAGCCGGATATTCGGCGCCGCGCTGATCGAACAATTCCAGCATCGCGGCTTTCAGCTTTTTTGGATCAGCGCCTTTCTTGACCACATAGTCCTGATGCATCACATGGCACATAAAGTGGCCGTAATACAGCTTGTGAACTAGTTGGCTCTCAATCTCTGGCGGCAGTTTTTCAAGCCAGTCTTGATCGTTGCGGCGCAGCGCGACGTCCAGGGCGATGATGTCTTCGACCTCACTCGCGTGGATCGCCATGTAACGCACGGCGGCGCCCGCAGCCGCAAAGCGGTGCAGGCCTGCAATCTTGGCCTCGCGCGCGGTGCACTCGAAGAAATCCGCATCGAGGCCCTTCAGGAATTCGGGCAGCCAATCACTGGCCTCGGCGATGCCGTCATCCTTCATTTTGAGAATCAGGTGATGTTCATAGCGGTCACGGAAGTCCACCATCCGTTTCGGCAAAACCCGCGGCCAGATCGAAACCGCCGCCTGCATGAAACGGTCGGTGAAGTTGCGCAGGAACGGAATGCGCCGAAGCCGCGCATCGACTGCACCTTTCATGGCAAAGAACATCGGCAGCCGGTCGGTGCCCAGCTTGTCGATCATAACAACCGTGTCTTTGCCATAGCGCGCCGTGATGTCGAACACCTCGCGCTGCATGTATTCGGCCGAAACCGGCAGGGAGTTGAACTCGGACAGGATATGACGGCGCAAGGCGGCCAGATCATCCGGGCTGTTGCTGCCAATATAGAAAACCTTTTCGGCTGCGTTCTTTGGAAAAGTATCCAGACGCACGGCGAACACAGCCATCTTGCCCGCCGACCCGGCGGATTCGAACAGCTTGGCCTTGTCCGCATTGAACCGCGCAGGCGTTTCGGCATCCACGTCCCGCACGATCTGCGCATAATCGCTGGCCGAGGCGCGCTTGTTCGTTGCTCCCGGATTACGGTCGAACTTCCCGGCATCCAGACTGGTCAGAATCTCTTCGGGCGTGTTGCCCAGATCGATGCCCAGATGGTTGACCAGCTCCAGTTCACCTGCCTCGGTGATCTGCGCGTAAACCGACAGTTCGGTAAAGACCGGTCCGCGCTCAACCAGCGATCCGCCCGAGTTGTTGCACACGCCGCCTACAATCGAGGCGCCGATGCACGAAGACCCGATCACCGAATGCGGCTCGCGTCCCAGAGGGGCCAACAGTTTTTCCAACGCAAACAGCGTGGCACCAGGAAAGCTGACGATCTGCTCGCCATTGTTCAGCGGCACCAGAGTGTCCATCCGCCGCGTATTGATCAGCACCACGTCGCGGTCATAGCTGCCCGATGGCGTCGAGCCTTCGGTCAGACCGGTATTGGCCGCCTGCATGATGACGATCTTGTCGGCGGCCACACAGGCCTGCAGCACTTTCCACTGTTCCAGCAGGGAACCGGGCTGGAGGACACATAACGCCTCGCCCTCGCCCGAGCGAAACCCGCGACGAAACCGCTCTGTCGCGCGTTCGCCGGTCAGGACGTGGCGCGACCCAACGATGGAACGGAAATGTGTGATCAGTTCATCATTGGTCATGGTAGCCCTCATAGCGGTTCAAGTAGTGCGGAAGCGGATATTCTCGCGGCTCAGTTGGTCAACGCTGGTGACACCCATCAGTTTCATGTCGCGCTCGATCTCTGCCCTCATCAAGCCCAGAGCACGTTCGACACCCGCCTGCCCTGCGGCGGCCAGTGGATACAGATAGTGCCGACCGACACCCACCGCCTTGGCGCCCAGCGACAGGGCTTTCAGTACATGGGTGCCGCGCTGGATGCCGCTGTCCATCATCACGTCCAGCTTGTCGCCGACCGCGTCCACGATCTCGGACAGTTGGTCGAAAGGCGTGCGCGAACCGTCCAGCTGACGACCCCCGTGGTTCGACAGGATGATGCCGGTGCAGCCGATTTCGGCCGCGCGTTTGGCATCCTCGACAGTCATGATGCCTTTGAGGCAGAACTGACCATCCCAGTCGCGCACCATCTGCGCCACGTCATCCCAGTTCATCGACGGGTCAAGCATTTCGGTGAAGTAACCACCAATCGAGCTTGCACCACCACCCATATCCACATGCTCATCCAGTTGCGGCAGGCGGAATTTCTCGTGTGTGACATAGTTGATGCCCCACATCGGCTTGATTGCGAACTGGATCATGCCGCCCAGCGTCAGGCGGAACGGGATCGAGAAGCCGGTGCGCAGATCTCGCTCGCGGTTGCCGCCGGTGATGCTGTCGACGGTCAGCATCATCACCTCGACGCCCGCCTCTTTGGCGCGCTGCATCATGGCCGAGTTCAGACCACGGTCCTTGTGGAAATAGAACTGATAAACCTGCGGGTTCTTGTGTTTCTTCCGCAGCTCTTCCAGCGACACGGTGCCCAGCGAGGACACGCCGAACATGGTGCCGTATTTCTCGGCCGCCGCCGCAACAGCGCGTTCTCCCTGATGGTGGAACAGGCGCTGCAAGGCGGTGGGCGAGCAATAGATCGGCATATCCAGCTTTTGCCCCATCACGGTGACGGACATGTCCACATCCTTCACCCCGCGCAGGACCGAGGGCAGCAGATCGCAGCGGTCGAACGCGTTGGTGTTTTCCCGATACGTCACCTCATCATCGGCTCCACCGTCGATGTAGTTGAAGATCGGCCCCGGCAGCCGCTGTTTGGCCAGCCGCCGGAAGTCGTGGAAGTTGTGACATTGGTTCAAACGCATCACGAAAGCTCCTCAGTACGCGACCGAAGGAAGCCAGGTGGCAAGGGTCGGCCACAGGAAGACTAGCGCCAGACCGGTCAGCTGCAGCAGCACGAAGGGGATGATGCCCTTGTAGATATGCGTCAGCTTGATCTCGGGCGGGCAGACGCCTTTCAGGTAGAACAAGGCGAAGCCAACCGGCGGTGTCAGGAAGCTGGTTTGCAGCGTCACCGCGACCAGGATCACGAACCACACCAGTGCGGGTTCATCCAGAACGCCGAAGCCCGGGATGTCGATGCCAAGGCCGTTCACGATCGGGCGCATCAGCGGCAGAACGATCAGCGTGATCTCGATCCAGTCCAGCACAAAGCCCAGCAGGAAGACGATGAACAGGATGAAGAGGATCGTACCATTAGCGCCAAAGCCGGTGGATTGAACCACATGTTCGATCAGCTCATCCCCGCCCAGTTCGCGCAGAACGTACGAGAACACGGTCGCACCCAGGAAGATCGCGAAGATGTAAGCGGTGGTGTTGAAGGTCGAGACCAATACGTTCCACAACTTAGCAAAGGTTAGCTTGCGATAGCCTAGCGCCAGCAGCGTCGCACCCAGTGCACCGATGCCCGAGGCTTCGGTCGGCGTGGTCAGACCCGCGAAGATTGAACCCAGAACCGCAAGGATCAGCATCAGGGTCGGGATGACGGCGATAAGCACGTCCTTGACAGCGGCCCAGTCGGGGGCTTTCGCACCTTCCGGCACCGGGGCCGCGTCGCGCTTCACCAGTGCAAGGATGAAGATGTACGTCAGATACAGGCCTCCGATGATCACACCGGGGAAGACCGCAGCCATGAACAGATCACCGACAGACAGTGCCATCTGGTCGGCCATGATCACCAGCATGATCGACGGCGGGATCAGGATGCCCAGCGTACCAGACGCCGAAACCACACCTGCCGCCAGCGTCGGCTGATACTTCTGCTGCATCATCGAGGGCAGCGACAGCACGCCCAGCAGAACAACAGATGCACCGATGATACCGGTCGAAGCCGCCAGAATGATCCCGATCAGGGTTACAGTGATCGCCAGACCACCGCGCACAGTACCGAACAAGCGCTGCATCGAGGACATCAGACGCTCGGCCACGCCGGATTCGTCCAGCATCAGGCCCATGAAGATGAACATCGGCAAGGCGACCAGCACTGCGTTGGACATGGTCGCATAGACCCGGTTCACCACCGCGCCGAGGGTCAGGTAGTCGAGTCCAGTGAAGGTGCTCTCAAGCCCCGTCCACAGCATCAGATCGTTGTCGAACAGATATGCGAGACCGCAATAGGCCACGCCAACACCGGCCAGTACCCAGGCCACCGGGTAACCGGTGAACAGAAGCGCGATGAACGTCAGGAACATCGCGATGACCAGCTTTTCCTCGGTCGTTTCAACAAGGAAGGTCAGCCCGACACAGACGGCGGCGAATACGGCCAGCACCAGCAGGATACGACGCAGCGGCGCGCCTTCGCGCTCGGACGCCGGTCCATACATCAGCGCGTGCCCGTCATGGATCAGTCGCGCCAGAGCGGCCAGTGCCAGCAACACGAAACTGATCGGAATGACCGCCTTGAACGCCCAGCGAGCAGGCAGACCGGTGGGGCTGTCCGACCGTTCGTTGACGCGGAAGCTTTCGTAGAAATAGTCATATCCCTGATCGATCATCAGATAGATGAACGGGGTCAGCAGGGTCAGGATGCCGATCACCTCGATGACCCGCTGCGCGCGACGCGAAAGCTGCATATGCAGCACGTCCACACGCACGTGGCTGTCCGTGATCAAGGCATAGGAAATACCGATCATCGTGACGATGCCGTAGAAATGCCACTGGATCTCATCCAGTTTGGGGTAGTTCTGGCTGAACAGGTAGCGCAGCGAGACCTGGGTGAAAATCGCGCCCATCAGCAGCACGTTCGCCCACATGACCACATGGCCGATGGCCTTTACGCCAGAGTCGATGGCGACAGCGATCTTCTGACGGTCTGTCTCGGGATGCTCCAGGATGCCTTCATAGGCTTCGACCGGATCGTTGAAGTTTTTTTGGCTGGCCATGGTCATTCCTCGCTCAGCAGCCCGGCGTGCAGGCAGTGATTGGTTAGAAATTCCGAGTTTTAAGAAAAGGAGCCGGAGCAGCGGTTGCAGCCGCCCCGGCGTCGTCAGTTAGGGAGGTTACTGACGAGGGAGAAAAGCGTTCGTTTTCCAGAGGTCATAACCGTCACGGAACTCGTTCATGTCGGTCAGAACCTGTGCAAAGAATGCGTCGTTTGCGGCTTCTTCAGCGGCAACCTCGTCCCAGGTTGCGCGGAACGTATCCAGCATCTCGGGCGACCACTGCTTGATGGTGACACCGTTATTTTCAACGTTGTCGATCAGAGCGGCGTGCTGAATGGCTTCGCCTTCGGCAAAGCTGTCCGCCATCGAGGCCTTACAGGCGTTTTCGATGATCGCTTTGTGCTGATCGGTGGCTTCGTTCCAGACGTCCTTGTTGATCAGCAGTTCGAACACGGTCGCTTGCTGGTGCCAGCCGGGGAAGTAGTTGAATTTCACCAGCTTGTGGAAGCCCAGACGCGCGTCGATGGCAGGCATCGAGAACTCGGTCGCGTCGATGGCGCCTTTTTCCAGTGCAGGGAAAATCTCACCACCCGGCAGCAGCGAGGTCGCAACGCCCAGTTTCTGCATCACTTTGCCGCCCAAGCCAAAGAAACGCATCTTCAGGCCGTTTAGGTCTTCGGGCGAGTTGATCTCGGTTGCGAACCAGCCCGAGGTTTCGGGGGCGATGATGGCGCAGGGCAGCACGTGCACGTTATAGCCCGCCTGATCGTACATCTCTTGGTACAATTTCAGGCCGTTGCCGTAATACATCCACGCCATGTATTCGCCTGCCTCGGGGCCGAACGGAACGGCCGAGAACAGCGGCGCGGCCGGGATTTTACCCGCCCAGTAACCGGCAGTGGTGTAGCCCGAGTTGATCTTGCCGGTGGAAACGGCATCCAGAATTTCAAACGGCGGAACCAGTTTGCCCGGCTCATAGACTTTCATCTTCAGCGTGCCACCCGACATCAGGTCCAGCTGTTCGGCCACGCGTGGGATCGGCGAGCCAAGGCCTGGCAGTTCTGTCGAGAATGCGATCGGGGTTTTCAGCAGCAGCTTGTCAGCGGCGACAGCGGGTGCGGCCAGCAGGCTGGCGGCTACGGCGAGGCTCGTCAGGGTCTTCTTCATGAAATCTCCTCCAGGTTGGTCAGGGCAACTACCCCAATCAGTGGCGCAGGCTCTTCCAGCGCCCTTCCGGTGGTAAACTAACTTTACCAGTAATAACCAGTCAACAAATTTGTTTACCACTGGACTTGCAGTTCTCGAGCAACAGGCCCTCAAAAGTGGATCAAGCTAAGGCATCCAGAAGCCCTTAGAAAACTAGGTTTGCATTTTATTTATGCGTTTTCATTGAATTAAGCCCAACATCACTGCTGAATACGTTTGCTTGAATTTTTGACCAACATGGTTATATTTATTTACCAATAACTCTTGATCTGACACCTAGCGGAGGCGCAGCGCCATGAGCCCTACGGCGATTTTTGAACCGGTTGGACACGAATCGCTGGCCGAAGCCGTGGTGGCACAGATTGAGGATCTGATCGCGTCGGGCATCCTGAAACAGGGCCGCAAACTGCCTTCGGAGCGTGATCTTGCAGAAATGCTGCGGGTCTCTCGACCAAAGCTGCGCGAGGCTCTGGCGGTTCTGGAAGAACGCGGCCTTGTCACCACTCAACATGGCGAGGGCACTTTTGTTGCTGCCCTGACCGGGCAAGCGATGATGCCTGCGCTACTGGCACTTTACGAACGGCATGAGCCCGCCTTTTTCGACTATCTCGAGTATCGGCGCGAGCAGGAGGGCTTTGCCGCCCGTCTTGCGGCAAGACGGGCAACCAAGGCCGATAAAGAAAGAATTGCGGAAATCTTGTCCGAGAACGAGCGCGCATGGGAGGCAAATGACTCCAAAGCCGCCCAGGTGGCCGATTTCGCACTGCACACGGCAATCGTGGATGCCAGTCAGAACGCGACGCTGATCCACATGATGGCGTCGATCTATGAACTCACGCGCAAGGGTGTTTTCTACAACCGCGATTTCCTAAAGACGATTGACGGCACCGGCGAGCAGCTTTTAGCCCAGCATCTGGAACTGGGCAAAGCCGTGATCGACGGAGACGAGGAGCGTGCGGTTAAGGCCGCAACCGATCACATCGACTTTGTAGAAGCGTCCTTCAGATTGGGAATCGAGCGTAATCGCCGTGAAGCAATGGCTGAAAAACGCCGGATGCTCTCAGGGCAATAGATCAGAGATTTTGCTGAACCCCGCCAGATCGAAACCGAAAGAGATCGGGTCCCCGACCCGGTTTTTGCCTTCGATCGTCAACTGATCGCCAGCCCGCATCGCTGACATCCATTCCGGCGAGACAGGGGAACGGGCAAAGCAGCCTTGCGCTTCGCAGGTCAGGAATTCAAGGCGCGCAACTTCCGTGCCATCTACTTTGGCGACCAGCCCTTCGGAAAACAGCAAACCAAAGGGCAGGGTTAGCACGGTCTCGGCTTCCTCTTTCCCTGCGGGTTTCACAAATGCGATTGAGGTAAGCCTTTGATTGTTTTCCGTCAGAACAATGCTCTGAGTCATTTCGCAGATCAACTCGGACCCGTTGAGCAGATTGCTACAATTGACTGACCAAAGTGGCGCATTGTTTTCTTGCGCGGCAAGCGGGAATGCCAAGCCCAATGAGGCCCCCAAAGCGCAAATCCAAGTTTTCATACTGCTGTTCCTCATTGATTAGAATTGTATTCCTAGGCCGAGACCA
The DNA here is from genome assembly GCF_013032445.1 of Ruegeria arenilitoris. Classification (GTDB taxonomy): domain Bacteria; phylum Pseudomonadota; class Alphaproteobacteria; order Rhodobacterales; family Rhodobacteraceae; genus Ruegeria; species Ruegeria arenilitoris_F. The sequence continues at coordinate 331,898 of NZ_WQCA01000004.1, forward strand.
ACCTGTAAGGCCTCGGTTGAGTCACCGAACATATGATCGAGGCTCAGATTGATAAAGCTGCTATCGTCCAGTGCGAACAGCCCCAACCGGGCCGAGACCAGCCCGTGTGTGTCACCGATGTAGCTGGTATTTGAGAACCCGCCATCTGCTGCGCTGGCACCCGAAAACCCTGCGCTAACCGAAACGGTGTCGTCCGACGACAGGATCGCGCCAGCCCGCAAGCTTGCACGCAGTTTCTGCGAAGCGCTCAAAACCTGTTCCGTCCCGATCTCAAGCGATGGCGTCAACGAGTAAATCATTTCGCTGTCGCCCTGCAGGACAACCCCTGACAGGGTTGCATCGCCGTTGCTTTCAGTTGCCAAACGCGTTGCATCAACGGCAACCTCTGGTCGCAGGTAAGCGCTGCCGCCAGCAAACCTGTGATCATAAGCAAAGCTCAGGCGCAGGTTCTGGTGGTTCATCTTGTGCTTGATCGAGCTGACACCAACAGTGTCCACAACATTTCCATTGGGCAGCACACCACTGATCCCGCCCGCTCTGTCAGTGTCGTAATCCGACCATCCCGCCGACAGCATGGCCGCGAATTCCCACGCGCCGGTATATTTGGTCAGTGATGCACCCAGATTGAACCGATCCCCGGTGGCGTTGTAGTTCGATCCGTTCCGCAGACTGATTTGGTCATGACCGACCGCGAAACCGGCATAAAGCTCATCTCCGACCGGCATACGGATACCAGCCGACAGGTTGGTATTGTTAATGTCCAGCTCATCGTAGATGCCAGTCTGTTCACGGTCGTAAAAGGACCTTCCGCCCGAGAACCAGATACAAGTGCGTGGATCGTCACCGGCCTGATAGTCGGTGTACCGCTCGCAATTGTGCAGCACATCGGCAAAGACCCGAGTGCCATAGTACGCATCCACTGCATCTGAGGCGTAATCCCCTACCGTCAATGCATCGATGGCGGCGATGACCTCTTCTTCGGACGTCAGATTACCGATCAGGGCAAACAGCTCACCTTGTGCGGCGGCACCTCGCCCGTTCAGCACCTGATTGATATAGTCCCCAACGGCAGCCTGATTAGCGTTCATATTGGTGGTCGAGAAATCCGGTGTGATCACCAGATCAATTGAACTGCCGTCCGAGGTCGAGCCGTTCAGACCAATCGAGTAATCCAGCACCACCGTGTCCTGAATTGTTGTGCCTGCATCTGCAGCCGTGCCTTCCGGATTGATGATGACCAGTGGCAAAGCCCGTTCCAGCGTGTTCAGCTGTGGTGACAGCGTGCCCCCTATTGTGGCATCGCCGGTGACATTGATCAGGTCGCTGTCACCGCCCGAAGCCCCCGAAGTCAAAAAGTACACATCAAAGACAGAGCTTGCTGTAGCGCCAAAAGCCAGGCTTCCGGTCAGGTTTGTGGTCTGACTGACATTTCCGGTAAAGGCAAAATCGCTGGCCTGAACGGTCGGTGACAGGGCTGTGTTCAGACCCCAATTCGCCCCCGGAACAAAATCGCCATTCACCTGCATCAATCCGCCGACGCCCAGATTGATCGTGTCGAGCGCATAGAAAGCCCCGCCTTCCTCAACCGTCAAGCCATTGGTACCTGCGCCCAGGTTCACGTTGCCCAGGGCGCTGCCTGCAAGCGAGATCTGATCATTACCACCGCTGCCATTCACCAGCTGGTTGTTCCCGGCGAGCAGCACCGAGTTTTCAGACAAGGTCAACGCATTGTCCGTACCACCATCCACAATGATCGATGCGACGGCGTCCGCCTGTCCCGTGCCGCCCATCACAACGCCGTCGAACGCCAACGAGATAGCATCCGCCCCATCGCGCCCTTCGGATTGTGCCACAACGGCGATGCCGCCTTCGTTAACCGAAAGGATGTTGCCATTCAGTGCCATATCAATAGCACCGCCGGACCCGGCACCGCCTGCAGCACCGCGGAAGATCGAATCCACCATACCGCCGCCGCCGCCCAACGACTGCGCCACAACGCCAATCGCGTTTTCGCCGCTCGTCACGATATTGCCGGTTTGCGTAAATGCGACATCACCGCCGTCACCGCCATTGGCAGGCGAGAGGTTCACCGTCACTTGGCTTGGCTCCAGATCTGTCGACACGAGGCCGCCGCCGCCGCCAATGCTCTGGATGACGAAACCATGCGATCCGGATCCGCTTGTGGTCACATCCCCGATATTGGTGACGTCGACGTTACCACCGTCACCGGTTGAATCGTCCTGCGCACCCAGAGTGACATCCGCACGCCCAAGTCCAATGATGACCACTTCGCCGCCACCCGCGCCAATGCTTTGAACGCTCTGACCAAAGGACCGGTCACCACTGGTGAACACGTCGCCGTCCAACGAGAGATTGAGGTCGCCCCCATCGTTACGGAAACTGGGGTCTGAGCCCAGGATCACCGAAGCGAACTTGTTCGTGTCAGCCGTACCAGAGCTGTTCAGCACCAGTTTGCCGCCGCCGCCGCCAATAGACTGCACCGCACCAGCGGATGAGAACGCACCATCTGTGCCGACATCCCCCGTCCGGCTGCCGTTGACATCACCGCCACCGGCATCACTTGTGTTAATCGCGCCCAGACGCGCGGCGATGTCTATTCCGTCGCCGTCCTGCACATTGACATTAGTTGCCGCGGTCCCGCCGCCGCCACCGACACTCTGCAACATCAGACCAGTCGAGCGATCGCTTGTCGTGGCGATGTTACCGGTATGCGACTGCGCAACCTGATTACCGGCTGTGCCCGATACATCATCACCACCCAGTGAGATATCGCTGGTGTAAACAGTCCCGGTTCCACCTGCACTGGCGGATGCGGCCCGGAAATCGACCGATGTTTCAATATTGCCACCACCGCCATTTACAGATTGGCCGAATACAGCCTCGCTGCCCGCGCCATTCACAAGAATGTCTCCGGTCGAATTGACGGTTACTGTTCCCACGGATCCTGTGGTGCCCTCGCGCGCGCCCAGCAATTGCGACACCGTGTAATCCAACGCCGAAACCAGTGGGGAGGATACCGAATACCCGGCATTGCCACCACCACCGCCAACGGATTGCGCAAAGATGCCAAACCCGTCTTCGGCGTTCACGATGATGGCGCCTGTGTGGTTGACCGTGACGTCGCCACCATCCGCGCCATCCCCACCCGATCCGCCAATAGCGATCTTCGAATAGGACCTGCCGGTCATGGTGTTTTTGAGGTCGTTTACATCCATGGCAACGGCCAAGCCGCCATTACCACCGCCGCCGCCAACGGATTGCGCATAAACGCCATAGGCCCCCGCGCCATCCACACGGATGTCGCCGCTGTTGGTGACAACGACGTTGCCCGCAACATTACCGCTGCCGCCAGAACCGCCGATATTCAACTGCGCGGTCGGCGAACTGTTGTCCCCAGTCTTAAGCCGCAGTGTCCCCGTTATCGAGCTGCCGCCGTTACCGCCCCCGCCGCCGACGGACTGTGCAAAGATACCGTGGGCAACAGCGCCGGTAGTCACAATCATCCCGTCATTGCTGACCGAAACATTGCCGCCGGTACCGCCGGTACCGCCCGAGCCACCCAGACCAAATTGCAGCGCCCGCCGTGTGCTGGCCTCGGCCCCGCCATAGCGGCCATCGACCGAAATCGTCGAGCCGCCATTGCCGCCGCCGCCTCCAACGGATTGCGCAAAGATCCCGTGGCTTTCCGCACCTGTGGTCAGGATCGTCCCGTCGCTTTCGTTCGCAACGATCACCGTGCTGCCAGCCCCGCCGGTGCCCCCGGTGCCTCCGATCAAAATGGCGTTTGTGGTTGCCCCGTCCGATGACCGGCCCAGAATGATGTTGCGCACCTGTTGCGCGTCACCACCGCCGCCACCGACGGACTGAGCATAGATACCAACGGACTTATCGCCCGTGGTCTGGATCAGGTCACGGTTGGTTACGGAAACCGCTGCAGACACAGCACTTGTGCCACCGTTGCCACCAATGGACAGGGTCGCGGTATTACCGATCTCTTTCCGCAGGCTGATGATGCGGTTTTCGACCACACCCCCCATGCCGCCGCCGCCGCCGACCGACTGGGCGTAGATACCGTGCGCCATGGTGCCTTCGGTGGTGATGATCCCGTCACTGACCACAGTTACCGTGTCAGATGTCATGCCGTCGCCACCGGTGCCGCCGATATTGATCGACGCAGTTGTGCCGACCGTTGACGGATTGACCACCGCCTTGATCGTGTCGAGGTTCGACTGACCGGCCTGCACCATCCCGCCGGTACCGCCTGCCCCGCCAATGGATTGCGCCATCAGGCCGACCGAGCGGTCTCCGAACGTGGCGATCCGTGCGGTGTTGGTCACATCAACCTGGCCGCCAATACCGCCCGTGCCGCCAGTGCCACCAATGGACAGAGCAACCGAGATACCCTTACCGGCCGAGTTGCTGGCTTTGCCGCCATTACCTCCACCGCCGCCAACGGACTGCGCAAACACACCATGGGCATCTGTGCCCTGCGTGACCACAGTGCCCGCGACCACCGAAGTCACATCGCCCGCAGTGCCACCTGTGCCACCCTCCAAACCAACCGAAAGGCTGGCTTTGTTGCCTTTGCTGTCTCCGGTTTTGGGCGTGCCGATGCTGACCGAGGTCGACGACGAGTTACCGCCGCCATTGCCAATCGACTGGGCAAAGAACCCGTAAGACCGGTTACCCGTTGTGCTGATGACACCGTTCGAGCTGGCATATACATCGCCACCGCTGCCGCCTGTACCACCTGTCCGACCGATCTGGATGTTGACGTTGCCGCCATCCACCGAGGTCGACGCCGAGTTGTAACCCGCGTTACCGCCGCCGCCGCCAACGGATTGAGCAAACAATCCATGGGAATCTGCGCCAGAGGTCGTGATGTTTCCGGTGTTGCGAACATCAACCGAGCCGCCGATGCCGCCCTCGCCCGTACCGCCTCCAATAGCCAAACCAAAACCTTTGTTGGTCGCATCTGAGGCCAGTTCGTAGGTCATGCCAAGGTTCAAAGCCGCATTACCGCCGCCGCCGCCGATGGACTGACCAAATACGCCGTGGCTGCTGTCTTGCAGCGTAACGATATCGCCATAGTGGTCGACATCCACGGTGCCGCCGTCCCCGGCGGTCCCGGCATCACCACCGATAGCGACAACGGCCGATACGCCGGTCTTGTTGCCAGAGGAATCTGCCGGGTTGGTTTTGCCTTCAAGCTCGTCCAGCACCTTATTGTAATTGGCAATGACCGAGTCATCGACACCTGTATTGGTTGGTGTCTTGCGATCAGTCGAGTCGCCGGTGCCGCCGTTGCTCTGGTTGCCGGTGGTCTTGCTGATACCCACAACCGCGTTGATCCCGGCGTCTCCGCCGCCACCGCCGATGCTGGACGCTTCGATCCCGTGCGAGCCCACTCCGTCGGTCGTGATGGTTCCCGCCGCCAGTGCGGCTGTGCCGCGCGCAACGGTCACATCGCCTGCGTCTCCACCGCCGCCGCCAAAGCCGCCGATCCCCATGGCGATGGGTGAGCTGTCCTTGGTGCCGACAAAGGTCGCATTGATGCCGCCGGTACCACCACCGCCACCGATGCTTTGGGCAAAGATACCACGCGCGTGATAACCATTGGTCGATATTGCGCCGGTTTGTACAACTGAAACGTTCCCTGCATCCGCCCCGGTACCCCCGTGACCGCCCAGACCACCGACGATGCTCAGATCAGTCTTGCCGTCGGAGTTGTTGGAGTCTCCATAGTTCAACTGCCCGGTGACGTTCAGCGCACCATTGCCGCCACCGCCCGCGATGGATTGGGCCAGAACGCCGTGCTTCCAATTCCCGGCAACCGATACCGTGCCAGAGTGGTCAACAGTCACATCACCCGAGACATTGCCGTCGCCGCCAAAACCGCCGACACCGAAGGTAACAGACGGAATTTTACCGTCTTTACTCAACGCAATACCGCCCGAAACGTTCAGTCCGCCATTGCCACCACCACCACCGATGGATTGCGCCATCAAACCGGCAGACCCATCGGTGTCCGGTTTTTCTTCGTTGAATACACCCATGTCGATGAACAGACGTTCGAGACCAAAGGACGACGCAAGTTCCTCGGTTTCATCCACAATCGTGTCGCCCAGGAAATCGCGCAGCTTGTCTTCAAAGGTTGTGGTGTCTGGGATCGAGATATCGTCCGGGTTCGTCGTTACCGTTATATCCGCCTGCGACGTAACCGTGACGTCTCCGGCCTGACCACCGTCGCCCGCAAAACCACCGACGCCCACGATCAAAGAGCTATCAGACACAATCCCGCCCGAGACGTTCAGGCCGCCATTGCCACCACCGCCACCCAGCGATTGCGCCAACAGGCCGGATTTGCCGGTGCCATGGGCTGTGATCGTACTGCCAGCGCCGATGTTTACATCAACGTTCCCAGCATCACCGCCGCCACCGCCAAAGCCTCCGACACCCACGACTACGGCATAAGACTTGCTGCTGTCGGTCTGACCTGCCCCGGGTTTACCGCTGATGGCAATGCCGCCGGACACATTGGTACCGCCGCTGCCACCGCCACCACCCAGCGATTGCGCGATAATACCGCTGGAACCTTTATTTTGATCGACGGCAAGTGTGCCGTCAGATTGCTGCACCATCGGCACCGCCTGCAGCGCGCCGGTGTAGTCCAGATCTACGTCGCTGGCGTCACCACCAGATCCGCCAAAGCCGCCAACACCCGCCGCAACTGAGAAAATCGTATCCGACCCGGAGGGTTTGGTAAGTGCCAAAGACCCCGAGATGTTCACGCCGCCAGTGCCGCCACCGCCACCGAGGCTTTGTGCAAATAGGCCATGCGACCCATCACCCGCGGTGACAACATCGCTTTCCACATCCAGTGTCACCGCACCTGCATCACCGCCGCCGCCGCCAAAACCACCTAGTCCCAAGGCAACCGCCGCACCGGACTTACCCGTCAGGTTCACCGCGCCCGAGACATTCAAGCCACCGTTGCCGCCGCCTCCGCCAACGGATTGAGCCATTACACCGATACTGTCCGCTCCGGTGGTAGCCACCGAAGTTGTCACACCTCCATCCCTGGCGGACCGCAACGTGCTGATCACCTCACCCGCATCGCCCGCGCCACCGCCGAAGCCGCCGACGCCCAGGCTGACCGATCCCCCGTTTTCCTGGCTGATCCCCAAGGAGGCTGAGATATTCGTGCCGCCATTACCACCGCCGCCGCCAAGGCTTTGCGTCAGAATGCCTGTGCTGCGATCACCGCCGGTGGTGACACCACCCGTAACAGTCGATTGTACCAGCGCCCCGGCATCTGCACCGCCGCCACCGAACCCACCGACACCAATGCCTACGGCCGCGTTGGCCGACCGAGACAAGGACAAGGCCGCCGAAATGTTCGTACCGCCGTTACCACCGCCACCGCCAAGGCTCTGCGTTAGAATCCCGACCGAGTCATCGCCCGCCGTTGTAACATTACCGGTGACTTGCTGCGTGACATTGTTTGCCGCGCCGCCGTCGCCGCCAAAACCACCAACACCAATCCCGAGACCGCCCGAGTAGTTGCTGGCCACCGAAATCGCACCCGAGATATTCGTGGCGCCATTGCCGCCACCGCCGCCAAGGCTTTGCGCAATGATCCCTGCCGAACGCGTGCCCGAGGTACTGACATTGCCGTCAAAGGTATTGTCGACCACACCGCTGGTGCCGCCATCGCCGCCAAAACCGCCAACGCCGATGCCCGCCGCGCCCGATCCCGTCCGCGCTATGCTCAACGCGCCCGAGATGTTGACGCCGCCATTACCGCCGCCGCCACCGACAGATTGAACCAGAACACCGGCTGCATTTTCGCCACTCGTGGTGACGTCACCAGTCACCGAACCCGTTGCCGTGCTTGCGTTACCGCCATCGCCACCGGACCCACCGATGCCAACACCAATCGCTCCGCCGCCAGTGCCCGAGATGTTCACGGCGGCCGAGACATTCAGCCCTCCGTTGCCGCCGCCGCCCGCAGCGGATTGCACCAGAATACCACCCGAATTGTCGCCCGCAGTGGTGACATTGCCTACGACCGTACCAGTGGCCGTATTCGCATTGCCGCCGCTTCCGCCGCTGCCGCCCAGTCCGACAGATGCTCCGCCGCTGCCGGTCCCGGCGACCGTCATCGTGGCCGAAACATTCAGGCCACCATTGCCGCCACCGCCACCAAGGCTTTGAACGACAACGCCACCGGACTCGCCGCCTTGTGTAGAAACATTTCCGTTTAGAGTAGCCTCAACCGTACCGCCGTTGCCACCTGTGCCCGATACGCCGCCCAGGCCAACTGACGCACCGCCAGATCCCGTGCCTGCCGCTGCGACCGCAACTGAAATATTCATCCCACCGTTGCCGCCGCCGCCACCAACGGATTGCGCCAGCAGACCAGTCGAGGTTTCGCCCAGCGTCACAAGATTGCCGGTAATGTTTGCCGTTACCGCCGAGGCGTTACCGCCACCGCTTCCGCGGCCACCTAGCCCCACAGCCGCCGCGCCAGAACCAGTGCCCGCACCACCAACAGATGCCGAGACATTAAAGCCGCCATTGCCGCCACCGCCGCCGATGGATTGCGCAACAACCGCGCTGGATTGCGCGCCTTCGGTTTGAACGCTGTTTGCGACTGTCAGGCCTACGACGCCACCTGTGCCGCCGCTGCCACCAGATCCGCCAAGGCCAACGCTGATTGCGCCAGATCCCGTGCCAGCCCCGGCGAGGGCAGGCGATACGTTGAAGCCACCATTACCACCGCCGCCGCCAACGGATTGCGCCAGAATACCTACCGATGAATCACCCCTGGTGACTACATTTGCCGTTGTGCTCGCCGTAACCAGACTGCCGTCGCCGCCGCCCGCGCCCGAGCCTCCCAGCCCGACGGACACTGACGCCGCGCCGGTTCCCGCGCCCGATACAGTTGGCGAAATATTGAAGCCACCATTACCGCCGCCGCCGCCAAGCGATTGGGCAACGAATCCACTTGAGGCGAAGCCATCGGTCAGAATGGTCCCGTTCGAGGTCAGCGTAACGTTGCCGCCATCGCCACCCGTGTCACCTGAACCGCCAAGCCCGACGCTGACAGCACCGCTTGCCGTACCCGCGCCTGACAAAACCGGGGCTAGGTTGAAGCCCCCGTTGCCACCACCGCCGCCGATCGATTGTGCCACGACACCGGAAGACTGATCGCCACGGGTTTCAACCGCGTTGTTCGACGTAGCGATGACTGTGCTGCCGTCGCCGCCGCCGCCGCCATTTCCGCCCAGACCGACCGAAACGCCCCCTCCGGCGGTGCCCGATCCCTGCACCGACGCACTGACGTTGAAGCCGCCGTTGCCGCCTCCGCCACCGATGGATTGCGCCAGGAAGGCCGTGGCCGAGTCGCCCTGGGTCAGGATAGTCCCGCCCGAAGTCAGAGTGACCGCACCACCATTGCCACCGCCCGCGCCGGTACCGCCCAGCCCAACGCTCACGGCACCACTGGCCGTTCCCGCGCCTGCCCCGGTGCCCGAGACGTTAAAACCGCCATTGCCACCGCCGCCGCCAATGGACTGCGCGACCACACCCGAAGAACGATCTCCGGTAGTCACAATAGAATTGGTTGTTGTCAGGTTGACTGTCCCGCCGGTCGCGCCTGTACCGCCGTCACCACCCAAGCCGACCGATACCGCGCCACTGGCCACGCCCGCGCCCGCCAGTGATGCACTCACATTAAAACCGCCATTGCCGCCGCCGCCGCCAACGGACTGCGCCAGAACGGCAGTTGAATCCGCCCCCCCGGTACTGACGGTTCCCGTAACACGTCCAGTGACGGATCGCCCGATGCCGCCACCCGAACCGCCACCGCCAAGACCCACTGTGACAGCTCCGCCGCCAGCACCGGCTCCTGCAATTCCAGCAGTGACGTTAAAGCCGCCGTTACCGCCACCGCCACCTATGGATTGGAACACGACACCGCTTGAGCCGTCGGACAGCGTCGTGACATTGCCAGCAACCTGACCTTCGACCACACCGCCATTGCCGCCTGTGGCCCCATCGCCGCCAAGACCAACGCCGATGGACCCCGCTCCGGCCCCAGCTGCGGCTACACCTGCGGTGACGTTGAAGCCACCGTTGCCGCCGCCGCCACCAATGGATTGGATCACGACACCAGTCGAACGCGCGCCCTCGGTCCGGACGTCGCCGTTGACGCGCACACCTGTCACGGTTCCACCAATGCCGCCGCTGCCACCGTCGCCACCTAGGCCCACATCGACAGTCCCCGCGCCCGCGCCGCCAGCCGCCAAACCTGCGGCGACGCTGAAACCACCGTTGCCACCGCCGCCGCCAATGGACTGGACGACGACCGCTCCGGAATCATCCCCGCGCGTGGTAACATCCGCGTCGACCTGAGCGGTAACAGTTCCCCCTGCCCCGCCACCGCCGGCTTTGCCACCGAGGCCCACACTAACCGATCCTGCAGCTCCGCCGCCAATATCGGCGCTGGCTCCGACGGCATATCCGCCGTTGCCGCCGCCACCACCAACGGATTGCGCCACAACACCGCTGGAAAACGCGCCGCTGGTCTCGATTGAGTTACCGCCTGCGACCAGAGTAACATTGCCCCCGACACCGGCCCCGCCGCCATCACCGCCGACGCCGACGTTGATTCCAACAGCCGCTCCGCCGCTTGCACTGATACCAGCGGCGATGCTGCCGCCACCATTGCCGCCGCCGCCACCGACAGATTGCGCGATGATCCCGCTGGAATTCGTGCCCGTCGTGGTCACGTCGGCTCTCGTGTATACCTGCACCAGACCGCCGTTCCCTGCGCTGCCTGCCTGTCCGCCGATACCGACCGAGACATTGCCGGAAAACAGCGCCGAGGCACCTCCGGTCGCAGCCACTGCAAGGCCACCATTACCGCCGCCGCCGCCAACGGACTGAAACAGCATACCGGTCGAGCGGTTTCCGGTTGTCACCACTGTACCTTCAAAACCTGCTGCGGTCGCAACACCGCTGCTGTTGAATTGACCTACCGTGACCGGCCCGCCTGTGCCCCCAGCACTGCCATCGCCACCGACGCCGATAGCCAGAGAACCGGACACCGGGCCACCTGACGCAGCAACGGACACGGCATAGCCGCCATTGCCGCCGCCGCCACCGACAGATTGCAACATCACGCCAATCGAGTCGTCCCCACCGGTTTGCACCGACGCTGAACCGCTGCCGCTGAGCGTAACTGCCCCGCCGTTTCCACCGTTTCCGGCTGAACCACCTACGGATACCGACGCCGCGCCAAAGGCACCGACTGCGACCGAAACCGCTCCGCCGCCGTTACCGCCGCCGCCGCCGACGGATTGCGCGAACACACCGGTCGAGCGGGCACCCGATGTCTGAATGGCCGATGGCTGGCTGCTGTCGGTATTGGAAAGGGTTACGTTCACATTACCGCCGGCCCCTCCGGCTCCACCGTCGCCGCCAATGGCCACGCCCACAAATGCACCAACCGAACCGGACGATCCGCCGTTGCCGCCGCCACCCCCAATCGACTGGGCCAGAATGCCCATCGCATCGTCTCCGGTTGTGGTGATGATACCGTCATTCACGATGGTCACGGTTGAACCACTGCCACCGCCGCTACCATTGCCGCCGACGGACACCATACCGCCGGACGATCCACCATCACCGCCACCGCCGCCGATGGACTGGGCGATGACGCCGCGTGCACCGTCGCCTCCGGTCACGATACGGCCCAAGTTGGTAACGCTGACTGCTGCGCCAGTACCCCCCCTTGACCCGGTACCGCCGATTGCAACCAAACCATACGAGTTCGCGCCCGTACCGCCACTGCCACCAATGGACTGCGCCATAACTCCGTCAGCTCCGGCACCCGAAGTTAGAATACTGCCGCTGCCCTGCACCGTGACACTTACTGCGTCGCCGCTACCGCCGTTCGAACCGACACCGCCCAGAGATAAGGAAACCAACCCGCCCGCAGTGCCGCCCGAGCCGCCGCCGCCACCGATGGATTGGGCAACGATCCCGCGCGCGAAATCGCCCTGCGTTTCAATTGCGCCGCCATGCGAAACCGTAACGCGCCCACCGTTACCGCCATTGTCCGCGCCGCCAATCAAGGATACCAACAAGTTACCGCTGGTCCCGGCAGACCCGCCCGAACCACCGATAGACTGAGCGTAAATACCGTTGGCAAAATCACCCGTTGTCAGAATGCTGCCAGTCGAAGTCGTGTTGACTGTAACGGTGCCACCACTGCCGCCGTAACCACCGTCACCGGAAGACCCGACCAACCCCCATTGCGATCCGCCGTTACCGCCATTGTTGGAAACACTCAGCGCATAGATGCCGTCTGCTGAATCTCCGGTTGTCGATATCGCACCTCGCTGAGTGACGGTGACGTTGCCGCCGTCAGCCGAATGCCCCCCGGTGCCGCCGCCCGGCGCCGCGAAGCCGCTGCCGCCGTTACCCGCCCGACCACTGCGGCTGAAGGCGAAAATGCCGTCATTTCCGCTGCCCGATGTCTGGATCGTACTGCTGGCGGACTGCGTCGCATTGACCGTGCCGCCCCTGCCGCCATCTCCTCCATCACGCCCGCTCCAGAAACTCAGATACGAGTCTCCGCCTTGGCCTCCGTTTCCTCCGACACTGCCAACCTGCCAGCCTATATTGCTGGTGGCATTGACGTCGCTTGTCAGGGTTCTCGTCTGAGTGGGACCATCGTCCCCATCACCGCCAGAGCTGGGCGGCACAACCAAGGCGCCATCGCGACCGTTGCTGCCATTCTGCCCGTAAACGACCTGGTTCACACCGTTAGGACCCGAGACATCCTCGGGCGGAGTTACTGAACCCGGCGTTCCGGAACTGTTAAAATTGCTGTTGTACTGCGACAGAGTCAGCTGTGTGGACAAGCTGGCCGTACCAGTAGCGCCGGAATTACTGATTTGAGCAGTTGTTCCCGTTATGGATACAATGCTAAATGCTAACGGGGGATTGTCCGTATTGTAGATTGTGTCCCCTGCACTTTTAACGAGAAAAACATATCCATCTGCGGTTTCTACAAAGGCAGTTGTCCCCGCTGTTGGCGTAGAAGCCGGGTCCACAATCAATGCGCTTACAGTCGTGTCCAAACCGGTTACTGGATTGGTAACGGTGTCGCCGACTATGGAATCAGCTGTTGGAACGGCAAAAGAAGGTGTTGAAAGTAAGACATAAAATGAAACTGCGAATAGCAGACTTGATTTCTTTGTCACCTTCATACCCCGCGACCGACCTTACAAAAAAACCAATAGCGATAGGGCATGCCGTCGACTGACAGCAACCAGAAACCCGACATAAACCCATCACCATTCAGGACAGGTTATTCGCAATTTAAAGCAGAATAACTTTATTAGATTTGGCTGTTAACAGTTTCGTAACTGTTATTGCGTAAATGCAACATCCTAGATGCAGGAATTCGGCTGACAACGTGGATTGGACATAAGGCCGAGCAAGTCAAATTTTGCCTGTTGCCTTCCAACGCATATTCTGCCGCAAGGCCTCCAGTGCCGAACGCAGAACAATCCCACTGCTATCAATGCGCCTGTACGGTTGTTGAGAGGTTTCGATTGCGTAAGCCTTTTCTGGATGATCCGGTGCGCACACTGGTCACCTCGGCTAGGCTCCAGACCCCTTGAATTTCGGAGCCATAAGATGACTGCGGCTGCGAGCGCGATGGCCGACAAGAATACCTTCGGGCCTCTGTCGTAACAGGTTACAACGCGTCGCCAACCCTTCAAGCGACCAAGCACAATCTCAATGCGGTTGCGGCGCTTGCATCTGCGTTTGTCGCGTCGGACAGGCTTGTCACATGACTTCCTGCCGGGGAGGCTCTGTCGCAACCTTCGTCCTCACCTGTCAGGTCGAGTGCATTGACCGTCATGGCTGCAGTTTCTAATTTGGGTGATTTGCGCTCGCGCGCAAAATACCTTCCCGCAATATTCCAACCATGTCGTCGATCTGATCCCGAGTGATTATCAAAGGCGGAGACATTACACACATGTTGCGGCCCGGACGAACAATCAGGCCTAGTTCGACGCAATGGCGATCAATCTCTGCCCCAATCGCAATATCTGGTTGGCCAGGCACCTCGCATTCCACAGCGCCAAGCAGGCCCACCGCCCTCACATCCTTGACGATTTCCATGTCCTTCAGCTGTGACAACTTGGATTTGAAGTAGGGTGCAATGTCACGAACATGTTCCAAGATCTCTTCGCTTTCGAGAATGTCCATACTCTTGGGCCCAGTCTCGCATGCCACTGGGTGTCCTGAATACGTATACCCGTTGGAATAGACAGCCGCGGCGATCTCGTTCAAAATTCGATCCGAAACAGCAAAGCCGACCAATGGCACGTAACCCGACGTTACACCTTTTGCGAAGGTGATGGTATCAGGCGTGATGCCAAACACCTCTTCCGAGGCAAACCACGCGCCGCATAGTCCAAAAGCTGTGACAACCTCTTCGGGAATATAGAGAATATCGTTTTCACGGCAGATTTGACGAACCTCCTTGAGGTAACCGTCGGGTGGCACGATCACCCCACCAGACGCTTGAACGGGTTCGGCGATGAATGCCGCAATCTTATCTGCCCCTAGCTCAGCGATCCTGTTACGCAATTCCAACAGCAGGAACTCGCAGAAACCCTCTTCCGTGACGCCTGCAGGCAAGTTCAACCTGTTAGGTTCCGTCAAGAACGAGACAGGTTCGCGATCAACGTCAAAGTTCCGTCGACTGGCCGGGCTTCCTGACATTGCCGCTGAAAGGTGTGTCGACCCATGATATCCACCGGTTCGTGCCAGAACGATATTCTTGTCCGTCTTGCCACGTACATTCTGGTAGAGTTGCACCAGGCGCAACGCCGCATCTACAGCTGTTGACCCGCCGCTGGTTAAGAACACATGGTTCAAGTCACCCGGAGTTACGTTTGCGATTTTCTCAGCTAAATGAGCAGCGGGGCTCGAAGTCGTGTACCAGGGTGAATTATAGGACAAGTGCATCGCTTGGGCGGCCATTGCCTCGGCGATGTTTTTGCGTCCGCACCCGATTTGCGAACACCACATACCAGCAGGGCCATCGATCAGTTTCCGGCCCTGATCACCCAGCACATAGATGTTTTTCGAACCTGTGATAACCGGGCGAACGATCTCACCAAGCGTTGAAATACTTTCCCACGGCTGGATGAGGTGACTTCGGGTAGCGGCTTCGATAGCTGTGATGTCATGCAATTTGTACATGGCGGGCCTCTGGACTGCTCGCGCCTGTAGCGCAGTTATGGAGTGAAATGTTTCGGAAAGAACGCAGTTAGCAGACCTGATAGGTTGGATCACCTAGCCAAACCTCGCGCAGTTGAATTTTATGAAAGCGCCACGCCGTTTGTGGCCTCGGTTGAGATGCCTGTTGCCGATGACGGCCTGTTTGCTCTGGTACTGGCGGCGATCATGAAGCGCCTGTTGCCCGTTTAGAAGCACCGAAAAGATCTGGAATCTTGTGAATGGGGCTTGGCGGCCGCTTTCTCTCAGATTATCTGGACATTTAACACGTTCACTCAACAGCCATGCACCGCGCGATCGGCGCTTAAGCGAGTTCCGTTCATGAGCAAAAAAGTCCCGACACCCTGTATTGATGTCTGCAAGTTTCGCCGCGAGGGGCATTGCATCGGGTGTTCCATGACCAAAAGCCAAAAAAAGCTGTTCAAATCAATCAAGCGCCTCGATCAGCAAGAGGCCTTTCTTCAGATGTTGGTCTGCCAGCAGGAACAAATGGGCCGGTACACCCATTGGGGACCGGCCTATCTGAAAAAGCTGAAAAAGAAGAAAGCCAAGCTCAAGATTACCCTGGCGGGCTAGTTCAGCGCAGCATCGAACGCAGGAACCATGCAAACTTTTCGTGGGTCTGACCACGGCTGATGCACAGGTCTTCGGTCAGGGTATCGCCGTGTCCAGCGGCCAGTTCACCAGCACCCGCCAAGGTTGATGCCAGCGTTTCCTGAGCGTCCAGCATCATCTGGATCATCTCTTTGTCGGTTGCATCACCTTCCTGCTCGTTCACCTTCGAGCGTTTCAGCATACCGGCCAGAGTACCTTCGGCATAGGCGTCCAGCGCTTTGACGCGCTCGGCCAGATCGTCCTGTGCCACAAAGTGATCCTCGTAGATCTTCTGAAACAGGTCATGCAGAGGGCCAAAGGCCATGCCGGTCACGTTCCAGTGAAAGTTCTGCGCCAGCATCGTGGTCACGGCGGTTTCCGCAACACATTGGTTCAGCGCATCAGCGATGGCAGTACGTGAATCGGTGGTCAGGTCGATAGCTGTCTGGGTCATAACAATTCCCTAAATCCTTCGGTTAAACGCTCTGTTCGATAGAAAAAAACAGTGCTCTAACACTTATTTAGAGGATCATCTGAGAATTCCAAGAACTTTTTAGAATTATTCTAAATTTGACGAAATTGCTCGGAAACCGAACGAACAAGAAAGGCCAGATTCTGTTGCGTCCAACGGGGGACACGGGAACGGATCAGGAAACGGAAACTGTCGTCATCTTTCCTTTCAACCGCTTCTATCAGTCGGCCCAACCACGCCTCATCAAAGGACAGCTCGGTCGTTCCGGGGCGAAAAAACACGGGACGTTTCGATAGCGCTTGACGGAGGCCGCGCATCAGGATTTCCGCGTGGCGCATATGCGCGTCCGCTGGGTCGGCCAGCAAAAGGGCGCAGGCCTGATCCAGATCCACGCGCGAGGCCGAGCGACATTGAAGCGCAACCATACGGAGATGATTGATGATCTGCACCGTACGCTCCTGCAGCTGGGTGGCGTGAGGGTAGTGGACGTCATCCTTAAATTTGAAACTGATTGCCTGCATCATCATGTGGGACCGCTTCAATTTTCCATTCCTGACAATAGTGCTAAGGTTTAATTCAGGCAAGCGGTGACGTGCAAAAAGTGAAGACCGGGCCGATGGGGTCGGCCCGGTTTCAATTCCGTGTTTAAACGAAGGTGAACGTGTCGTTGTCCAGTTCCGACAGCCATGTGTTGTTCAATGTCAAACTGTCTGTTTCATTGAAGGAAATGACCGTGTCCCACCCATCCTGAACAGCGTTTGCAATCAGGTCGCCGAAACTATCGATGCCTTCAATGTCGATGGCAATCTGATCCCCGGGCGCTGACCAGAACCACCAGTCAAAGCCCGCCTCAAAGTCACGGATCGTGTCATGACCGCCGTTGAATACAAATGTATCAACGCCCCAGCCGCCGACCAGAACGTCGTTGCCAGTGCCACCATCCAGAACGTCGTTGCCCCAGCCACCTTTCAGCCAGTCATTGCCAGCACCGCCTTTCAGATCGTCGCGACCCCAACCGCCTTTCAACCAGTCGTTATCCGCGCCGCCGTCCAGCATGTCATTGCCGAGACCGCCGGTTAACCAATCATTGCCCTCGCCACCCAGAACGGCATCATCGCCTCTGCCACCGTTCAGCCAGTCATCGCCACCGGCACCGGAAACGATGTCGTCGCCGTGTTTGCCGTTGATCACGTCATCGTCCGACCCGCCGCGCAGCACATCATCTTTGCGTGTACCACGTACAGATTCTGACGCTGCAGCCTCTTCGCTGGTCGTGAAATTGAAGGTCGATCTATCGCCCTCGGGAATTCCCTCATAGGCATTTCCATCCAGATCCTCGAAGGCGCCATCGGTGATTTCAACGTAGTAACGCGCATCAGGATGCAGATGCTCTGGCGGTGTTACGGTGACGGTGGCAGCGTCGAACGACACCAGACGTTGATCGGTCACGTCGATTTCGGTCCGCTCACCGCTGTCGCGATTAACCAGAGTCAGTGTGCCTTCTCCGGCTTGTACCTCTTCCGTGAAGTTCAGGGTTAGTGCTGCGTCATTGGCAATGTCTCTGCCATTGTCGCTGGGTGTTGCAGAGACTAGGAACGGGTCAGCTTCGCCACCCAATTCGATCTGTGTCGGTGCATAAACCGACCCCTCAGAAGAGAAGCCAAGCCGCCCATCCGAGTTCAAGCCCAATGTGAAGATTTCACCGGTGTCCGTCACCGCAATGATCGAGTTCGGACCGGTATGCAGTTCAACCACATTCACGTCGTCCAGTTCCGCGACCAGAGTCGGATAGAAATTGGCGTCGCCTTCGGTTGCTGGATCACCGTCCAGACCACCTGTCGGGCCTTCGTCATTAGGGCCCCAGGCATAGATATCGCCATCATCTGTCAGCGCCATGAACCATCGCGCACCGCCTTTGATCTCGATTACGCCTTCAGGCATCAATTCGGTCAATTCGACCGGCGCCAGCACATCAGCCTCGTCCACCTCAAAGGTGCCATCACCGTTATCGCTGCCCTGCAACAACTGACCAAAGCGGGACTCGCCCCAGCCAAATACGCGGCCATCTTCGGTGACGGCAAACGAGGTTTTGGTATCTGCGGTGACCGATGTCACATTGGCGGGCAGGCCTTCGACCAGAACCGGCTCGGTCGAACGACGTGTCGGAGAGCCGTCCTCTTCCAGCGCGTCGGGCGAACCCAGCTGCCCGTCGGTGTTGCTGCCAAAGGCCCAGACCTGCCCATCTGCGGTCAGTGCAAGTGTATGTGACGTACCGCTTGAGATGGACACCACAATCTCGTTTTCCAGCGCTCCAACTACGGTTGGTTCAAGACGTTCGTCTTGATCGCCCAGAACCAGTTGACCGTTCGAGTTATTGCCCCAGGCATACAACGTGCCAGTGTCCGAGATCGCATAAGAGACACTGTTACCGTTTTCGATACTGGTGATGTTCACATCGTCCAACGCTTCGATCTTGACGGCGGTGGTGCGCGTTTCCTCATCACCGGTCCCCAGCGGGCCGCGATTGTTGAAGCCAAAGGAATAGACGTCGCCCTCGTCTGTCAGGAAAGTGGTGTGCAGAAGACCAGCAGAGACCGAGACGATCTGCGCGTCAAATCCTTCAGCCATTTCAACGGCCACCGGGGTTTTGACTTCAAACCCGGTCTCGCCAATGCCCAACTGGCCCACGACGTTTTCACCGCTGGTGTAAAGCGTGTTGGTCTCGCTATCCAGGAAGACCGAGAAGTGTTTGCCCGCCCCGACCGTAGAAGCCGCAACCTGTGCTGTGCCTTCGAAAAACTCGACCGCACGCGCGCGGGTCAGCTGATCATCATAGGTGTTTGAGCCGTAGATCGCCGTTTCACCTTCGTCCAGAAAATCGCCGTCGCCGTTCATATCGGTCAGGGAAATCACGTGGCTGTTGCCGCCAAAGTCGTTACCGGTCAGAACCACGTTGCCGTCTTCGTCGGCCGCAACAGAAAACCCGATTTCAGCGTTCAGACCTTCGGGCATGGCGCTTGCGTTCCAAACCTCGACTGCTTCGGCGGCATCGTCGATCTGGCCCGAGCCGTCCAGATCGGTCAAGCGGAACAGTTTCAGTTCCTCGCCCGAAGACGGGAACCATGTCAGAGTGTATAGCGCGCCATCCACAGCCACCGCGTTGGCAATATCCACCGGTGCACCGAAGTTCATGTCGTCCGAAATGAAATTGGTGACTTCATCCTCCTGAATTGTGCCGTCGCCGTTGGTGTCTTCGATCCGATAAATTACATCCGTTTCGGCTCCGGCCAGATCGCTCAGATAAGCGACGTCACCATCAAAGCTGAGGTCGAAAGGCACGGCAGTATCAACGATGGTCTGGACGTCCAGCCAGACGGTTGCCTCGCCTTCATCATTGGCGTCGCCGTCACCGTTCAGGTTCACGGTCCGGTAAATCGCATCCTGCGGGGCCGAGCGGACGCCCGCGTTGGCGACGTAAATCGCACCATCGGCGCCTTCGTGAATGCCGTTGGGCGTAACGGTCGAAAGCCCGGCTGCGTTATCCGCCGAAAACCACACTGCCGCTTCGCCAACATCCTGAGCGTCGCCGTCGTTGTTAAGGTCCGTAAGTTTGTAAACCGTGTCCGTGCTGCCGTCCCCGGCGAAGACAGATTTGTCCGACGCCTGATGAATCGTGAACACATTCTGAGTCGGCGCTTCCAACCCGGACGCGTTATTTTCGTCGAAAAAGACAGTGGTCTCTTCCGCACCCGACACAGTGCCGTCGCCGTCTTTATCCTGAAGCAGCAGTATTTGATCTTTGCGTTGATCACCAACAATCACGCCATTCGGCGCACGAGAAATCAATCGTGCCATAAGTTTGGCCCCCAAAAACAAGTCACAGATTTACCTTGCAGACTCGCTGGGTGCGCAGATGGCTTAATCTCAGATGTTAACTTTGTCTACAGGGATTGATCGGCACGGTAGATTTGAAGAGAAACGCTGGTGCTTGGATTCATAACCAGTAGATGACAGTTGCTGCGATTGCCAAGGCTGACAGGAAGACCTTGGAAATCTGTCGTAGCGGGTTGCTACGCGCCTCTAATTCCTGAGCCTACCAAAACCAACCTCAATGCGGTTTCGCCGCTTGTATCTGCGCGTATCATATCTCGTGGGTGTCTTGCGTTGCTTACGACCGGGGGCACAATCGCTCAAAAGCTCATCACAATCGTCCACGTACTCCTGAAATCTAAGGAGAACTGGTCGGCGGGGACCATCTGAGAAATACAGTTGCCAGTAAGGCCGCCCTGTGAACACTAAAGTTTCGAACTTTTCCCTGCTTTTTCTCCATTCTCAGAGCTGGGCCGGCCGGAAGCCAATGCTAAAAGCTGTCGAAATAAATCAAACGAGAATCGTCGGAATTTCGGGTATTTAGCTGAATTCAATAGGCATTTCGCAAGTTTTTGAGCTATTCTAAAAGGTGCTATTATCCAATCCCGAAAGTCTTTTCCAAGCACAAGCAACATTAGCCAGGGAGATTAGTGATGAAGGGTGACAAAAAGGTAATCGAATATCTCAACAAAGCACTTCGGCACGAATTGACTGCGGTAAGCCAGTATTGGTTGCACTACCGCCTTCAGGATGATTGGGGTCTGGGGAGCATGGCCAAGAAAAGCCGTGAGGAATCCATCGAAGAGATGGAGCACGCCGACAAGTTGATTCAGCGGATCATTCTTTTGGAAGGCCACCCAAACCTGCAGAAGCTGGATCCGCTGAAGATCGGTGAAAACCCGCGTGAAACGCTGGAATGCGATCTGGCCGCTGAGCAAAGCGCTCGCGCGCTCTACAAAGAAGCCAGAGATGTTTGCAAGGACGCTGGCGATTATGTTTCCATGGGATTGTTTGAAGAACTGATGTCAGACGAAGAAGGTCATATTGATTTTCTTGAGACGCAGTTGGATCTTTATGACCGTGTCGGGCCAGAGCTGTTTGCTCAACTGAACGCGACAAAGATGGAAGACGCAGACTGACCTGTCAGACAAGCGCTTGGCGACTTGGGCGCAACATTGCTGAGCGAGTTCGGTTAGGACAGGACAGCGTTTCCAATGCTGGCAAGTACAGTCGAGGGGCGTATTGTTGGGAACACTACAGGATGAAAAATCACAGATGGATATTCTAAAGCATCTTGCGGATCATCACCCGGCCTCGATCCTGCTGCCAGCTTCGTTCGGCAATGAAATTAATAACGCTTTGGCTAAAACCCTGTCTTGAGCAGCCTCATCTGACTGGTCCGGTTTGATTGTTGGTGCATGATTGGCCTCAGTTCCATGGGGATGATGGTTTCTGGCGCTGGTGGGCGATAGCCCAATGCACTGTGTGGTCTTTTCGTATTGTAGTGTTTTCTCCATTCTTCGATCAGGATCTGGGCTTCACGCAGGGTATAGAAAATCTCCCCGTTGAGGAGTTCGTCTGCTTTTCGGACCTCCGTCCGTCTTCCAGCTTCGCTTGCGCAGCGAATGTCTCCTTTGACGGGCCGCGCCGCAGCGACGAATCCCACCGATCAACGGCAGCTAAGGGCCGGTAAGGAGCAAATCTCGTACCCGGCCTTTTCGTACTGCTACACTTCGGGACTGACGCTCCTGAAATGAGTCGTCGAAAACTGGGGAACTCGTCCGAGACGTTGCGGGTAGTGGAGGCTGCTTCAAGTGACCAAGCTCTTTTTGCGGAGCAGACACTCAACCAAACCGTACCCGACCAGCCTCCGCGAGATGAAACTATTTTTGTCGCGGTTTCTTTCCAATTGATGAGTTTTTAAGACATGGATATTTGTTCAGAAGGCCCTGCACGCTCATCTAGGTCCAACACCGCAGGGTCAATCATGCGGTTTTTTGCGCTCATCTTGACAGAATTCCGCATGACTTCGCTTCGTCGGAGTAGTCTCCGGAATCGCGCTTCGTCGAGCTCAAGCAATGTCGAAGGTGCCAACGCCCGAACATTTACTCGACGTGGCCGTTTTAATAGCATGGCCAATTGCCCAAACATTTCACCACGACCTAACCGCGTAGTATGTCTGCCGAGTTCCACCTCGACTGCCCCGGAAGCAATGAAGAATACGCTCCGGGCGAGTTCATCTTGGGCAATGATGGTGTCACCCGCGTTGGCATAACGGGTGCGCAGCGCTCTGCTGAGTTTCCGTAGCGAAGCTTTGTCGAGATCAGAGAAGAGCGGGAACTGCCGGACCAGATCTCGTCCTTTGAGGGCGATGTCCAGTACCGGACGCCCTTCAGTTAAAGCACGTCGTGCCGCCACTTCCTGCATCAACACCGAATAAAGCTCTTCGCCCACCAGGCCGTCCTCGCGCATGACGGCGTATTCACGCTCTTCCAGTCGCAGCGCCGTCCGCCGGATGAACCGTCGCTCAAGCTTTTCGGCGTAGCCGGGATACTGTAACCGCAAACCGTCAAGTGCGGCTTCAACTGCTTCAGATCGACGCGCCAACAGATCATCAAGCAATTCCGCAACCCGGCGGCCGTGGATCCGGCGTATGCGGCCACGGACGAACCCGTCAAGATCTCGGAGGATCAGGCGTTGCATGAGCAACCTTTCAAACCGATCCGTCGTTATACGCGTGAGAGGGAACGAGATTCGAAGACGGTTGTGCAAAAACACGGCGACCCGAAATGACTTGCCGTAAACGACGGACCGGTTTGACGCGCGCTGATACCCGATCCGCCCTCCGGTCCGTGCGCCTTCGATCAGCCGATCAGCGTCGGACAGAATCTTCTCACTCAGAACCGATGACATGGTGCGCTCTCGCATTCGGGCCAACACAACGTCCCGCTCTGCACCGGCCAACGCAATAAGGCCCAGCGTGATCCGGTCACGATCAAGGATCTCAGCACTGTCTTCGGCGGCCTTTACAGCCTCGTTGAGGCGTTCGCTAAACTGTTTGGCTTCGGTTCTGACGATATCGTGGGTCAGGTTGTAGTTTTCTGCGGTGCGGGCCACGTCCTCGCGCACTGACTGCAAGGCGACCGCGACCACCTGGCGTGATAGGGCCGTATCAAGCGGAGAGAGCTTGTCGAGCCCCAGCTTTGTGATCACCGAGCGCAAGGTTGTGCCCTGAACAATCAGTGTAAATAGCGTAAAGCCTGTGGCCAGGATGCCGACCAGACGCTTGGTCTCGAGTGGCACTTGCGTGCTTTCGGTGACTGCCAGCGCCAGAGCCAATGTTACGGCACCCCGAAGGCCGCCCCACAACATCGCGGTGCGATAAGGGCGTTCCACAGCCGGCGACAGACCAATTGTTGTAAGAATGGGCAACAAGCCGAACAGAACCGCCGCCCTTGCGAATGTCGCGGCAAGAACCACCACAACCAACAGGCCAAGGTCAGACGGCCGCACCCCCTCCAACAATCTCGGTATCAACAATGCTGCAAGAATAAAGATCAGCGCTCCTGCCCAATGCGCCAGAAGGTCCCAAACTTCCTGCAAATTTGCCCAAGCAACCGGCGGCAATCGGCCGGGGCCTGTCAGGTTGAGCGCAAGACCTGCGGCTACCACAGCAATGACACCCGAAGCTCCAACGCTTTGTTCTGCAACGATATAGGCAAGATACGGCAGCGCAACCGAGATTGAAATCTGCGCCATTTCCCAGCGACCTACGAAAGCCATCAGCCAAACGGCCACGCGCGCTGCGAGCCAACCGGTGAGTGCTCCACCTACGATCAACAGCGGAAACTGCCCCAAGGCTTCACTCAGTATAGGATCGGGTCTTCCGAGCATGACAAAACTCATGAACAGCCCGAAAAGAGCGATGGCAGCAGCATCGTTAAGAAGGCTTTCGCCCTCAATGATTCGCGAAAGCCTGCGTGGTGCGGAAATTGATCGAAATATGCTGACAACCGCCGAAGGATCAGTTGTCGACACAATAGCCCCGATCAAGAGACACGCGGCCAGCGGTAACGCGCTTACCCAACTGAGTGCATAGCCAATGGAAAGTGTTGCCACAATCACTGCGACAATGGCCATCATCAGGATGGGCATCCAGTCGTCCAGCATCCTGCGAAGGTTCATGCCGAGAGTCGCCTGAAAGAGCAGCGTAGGCAGGAAAACGTAGAGGAATACGTCAGATCGTATCGGCAGATCAATGATCGCCTGCGCTCCCGGATTGAGCGCATCCGTCAGGTCAGTGTCGAGAAAGAAAATTGCTCCAAGCCCAATCACTATCCCCAGGACGGCGAGAATAACGCTGAAAGGCAAGCGCAACCGCGCAGCCAGTGGCTCCGCCACGCCGATAACAATAAAAAGAGAAGTGATGATGGTCGTAATGACGACAATGTCCATCAGTACGTATTACCTGAGAACTCCAACCAATGGAATCCACCCTGCACTTCCGACCGACCCTGTGGTATCAATGTGCAAACTTTCACCCGTCAAGATCGCACAGTTGCAGCGAATTTCAGGAGCGGCGGGCCGCACTGCGACGCCTGCGCGGTGAGTGAACGGCTGAAACGGGCTAAATTGACCGGATAACGAGATTGAGCAATTTTTGAGCTTGCATGTTCGTCGATATAGCATGCGCTAAAGTAGTTGGAAATAGGAACCAATTGATTTGAAACACCATACCGGATCCAATCTGTTGATCATCATTTCTGACGAGCATCGAAAGGATGCGATGGGGTGTGCTGGGCATACTATCGTTAAGACACCGAACCTGGATGCATTGGCCGCGCGTGGAGCACACTTTGTCAGTGCCTACACGCCATCCCCCATGTGCGTTCCTACTCGAGCCGCGATTGCAACCGGCGATCATGTTCACAAAATCCGCCATTGGGACAGCGCCTCACCGTATGATGGTCGAACCCGCAGTTGGATGCGGCATTTGCGCGACAGCGGAGTAGAGACCGTTTCGATCGGCAAACTGCATTTCCGCTCAGAGAACGATGATAACGGGTTTACAGAAGAAATTTTGCCAATGCATGTGGTAGGCGGAATTGGGTGGCCCGTCGGGCTATTGCGCGAAACACCTCCGCTGTACGATGCCGCCGCCGAATTGGCTGCAGATGTAGGGGTGGGGCCGAGTACATATACAGACTACGATCTGGATATCACCGTTGCGGCCGAGGCCTGGTTACGCAACAAGGCCAGATCAGATCGCCCTTGGGCAGCCTTTGTCTCGCTCGTCAGCCCTCACTACCCGCTGACCTGCCCGGAAGACTACTACAACATGTATGATCCAGCAGAAATCGACCTGCCCATAGGCTACGAAGAACAGTTCCGTCCGGAACATAGCGAACTTAAGAACGTGGCCGGGTTTTTCGACTACGATCGCTATTTCGACGAACAGAAAATGCGAGAGGCGAAAACGGCATACTATGGGCTGACAAGTTTTATGGACAATTGCGTGGGCCGCATCCTGACAGCTCTGGAAACCAGTGGTCAGGCAGAAAACACAGTGGTTGTATATGTCTCGGACCATGGTGACATGATGGGCGACCAGGGGTTTTGGACCAAGCAGGTGATGTACGAGCAATCTGCTGGCGTGCCAATGATCGTGGCCGGGCCCGAGGTGCCTGCGGGTCGCCGGGTAACCACCGGGGCTTCGCTGGTCGATCTGGCAGCCACAGCAGTAGATGTGACAGGGGTCGATCATGATGCAGTCAGCCGCGCTCTGCCCGGGATTTCTTTGCGCGAACAGGCAAGTGCTGAGGACGACCCCGAGCGCACTATCCTAAGCGAATATCACGATGGAGGCTCAACTACCGGAACGTTCATGGTGCGTTGGCAACGATGGAAGTATGTGCACTACGTTGGGCACGAACCTCAGCTTTTCGACCTTGAAGCGGATCCAAACGAGCTGCAGAATCTCGCGATCACTCACCCGAACCAACCGGACACAATTGCCGCTTTGGCCGAAGGCGAACGCCGGTTGCGTGAGATTTGCGAGCCTGAAGTCGTCGATGCGCTATGCTTTGCGGACCAACGTGTCCGTATTGCCGAGCTGGGCGGAGAACATGCGTGCCTAACGGCCTATCGCTTCAACCACACACCTACACCAAGTGAACAAGCGAAAGCACGCGAAGGGAAAGCAAAGTAATTTTTGGATTGTCTTGGCGAAGGCCGAGATCATCTTGACGCGCGCCAACTGCATTTCGCCGAAAGTAGAATGCCCCTCGCGGGGACCTCCTTAGTTGCCGTTAGTCCGATAGTCTCAGAATGCGCTTTGGTGCGCGGCGGGTGAGTTTGCTGACGATGGTATGTTGCGCTGTCGACGAATATTGGCCGTTCGTTGGGACTGCGACGGATTGCGTCGGGCACTCTGTATCTGATTTTCTTCCCCCCTACCCTCCATGGGACATCGAGGCCAACGGGGCGTCTACATCTTCAGATCCTGTGGACCCTCCGGTTTTCTTAACCATAACGTCGGACCGCTTCACAGGGGGAATATCACTTGCAATCCGAAACACCATTAACACGGCGACCTCCTTGTCAAAAGTCTTCGAAAGACCCACAGAACCGCATTTCTACAGAGGCAAAGGCGCACAGGCGGTCTTGAGCCAAGCCGATGCAGAGGCAGACAACAATGGGCCAAGACGCTCAATCAAAATTGCATGATAGGTGTTTAACCAATCTATCTCAGCCTCGGTCAAAAGCTGTGTCTGCAGCATGGTGGTTTGAACAGGGCACCATGTCAGGTTCGAAAACGCCATGAACCCGTCATCGGCCTCTACGATCTCGAACAGGTTTTCGATCCGAATACCGAACTGATCAGTCACGTAATATCCCGGTTCGATCGACAGGATCATACCGGGGGCGAGGTCCACCGGGTTGTAGGGCTTTCCGATACGTTGCGGGTACTCGTGTACGGAAAGTCTGTGCCCCACCCCGTGGCCCGTACCATGGTCATAGTCCAGGCCGAGGTCCCATAAAGGCCGGCGGCAGATTGCGTCTATGTGGTGGCCCTGCGTTCCAGCGGGAAAGCGCAGGGTCGCGATGGCGTGGAAGGCTTTGAAAACTGCGGTGTAGGCGCGGTTATAGCCATGTGGCCGGGTGGGGCCAAAGGCGAAGCTGCGCGTGGCATCGGTGGTGCCTGTTTCGTACTGGCCGCCGGAATCCAAGAGATAGGTGCCATTTTCTAAAAGCGGGACCGTGTTGTCCTCTTGTGTCGCGTAATGGCACATCGCAGCGTTGCCGGACGCGGCAGAGATCGAGTTAAAGCTTTCTTCAACAAAACTGGGCTGCGCTTGTCGGAATCTTAGAATGGCGTGCTCGGCCTCACGTTCGGTCACAGGCTCGCCCTTTCTGGCGCGTTGGGGTACTTCGGTCGCCAACCAAGCGCAGAACTCGGTCCAGGCTACGCCGTCTGCGATGTGGCAAGCGCGCATGCCTTCGAGCTCAGTTTGGTTTTTAATCGCTTTGGCTGCAGTCAAGAGGCTGGGCGAAGGCATCTTCTTTGCCTTTTCCTGCTCTAGCACAAGCCGAACCGCAGCGGGAGAGAATGCTGGGTCGAACAAAACGCCCTGGCCTGCGGTAACTCTGGCTCCGACGGTTGGAAGAAAGGCGCCGGGCGCGCAGGTTTGAACATCGTCCGGTAGATGGTCGGCGACGTTGGCATTTAACTTTTCCTGCGCAACGAACCATTGGACTTGTCCTTCATCATCCAGCAGCAGGAAAGACTGAGGGACGGTATTGTATGCCACATCTGCGCCACGAACATTCAAAAGCCAGGCGATGTTGTCTGGCTGCGTTTCAACCAAAAACTTGGCTCCGAGGTCACGCATTTTCTGAACCAGATCACTGATCTTGTTTTGGGCCGACTTGCCCGACAGTTGAACGGGGAAAGGGTCTATCTGACCCAGCGGAGCACGGGGCTGATCAGGCCATACAGCATCGACGGGATTGGTTTTGACCGGGACAAGCTCGGCATCCGGCAACGCCTCGGCGAACCGGTCCAGGAATACAGGCGGAAGGTGCATCGCATCAAAGCCAACGCGCCAGCCGGTCTGGGCATGCTCGGCTAACCAAAACTCGGGCGGGTTGTCGAACAGGTGTTGGTGCGTGAACAGCGATGTCGGGCACTGGTTCGCTGCCTGTACCACATAGCGCCCGTCCACAAAAACAGCGACCGTGTCCATAGTCACGATTGCCATGCCTGCCGTGCCGGTGAAACCCGTGACATAAGCCAGTCGCTCATCATGCGGTGCCACATACTCCGCTTGATGCGCATCATACCGGGGCAGGATGAAGGCATCCAAACCTTGCGCCTGCAACTCGGCCCGGAGGGCGGCAATAACGGGGCCACGAGAGGTCTCGGGGGCATCAAGCATGGGCATTGATCTCTTCAACGTGATGGCAGGCCACTTCGCCGCGCCCCTCGAAGGGCAGCAAGGACGGAACCTGTTTTTTGCAAATCTCGCTGGCGTGGCGACAGCGAACATGGAACGGGCAGCCCGAGGGCATGTTCAACGGCGAGGGCAGCTCGCCTTCAAGCTTGGTTGCCTTGCCGCGGTCGTCTGGGTCCAAAGAAGGGGCCGCCGACAAAAGCGCCTGACTGTAGGGGTGTGAAGGGTCCGAAAACAACGTTTCGCTGTCTCCGATTTCGACGATCCGACCCAGATAGATCACAGCCACACGATTTGACACATGCCGTACCAGGCGCAAATCGTGGGCGACAAACAGGATCGTCAGGTCAAGCTCTTGCTGTAGTTCCAGCAGCAAATTCACGACCTGCGCCTGAACTGAGACATCGAGAGCCGAGACAAGTTCGTCCGCGATCAACACTTCTGGTTCAACAGCCAAGGCTCGTGCGATTGCGATCCGCTGGCGCTGGCCGCCTGAGAACTCATGGGGCAGTTTGTGCTGCGCGTCTTGCGGCAGGCGCACCAGTTCCAGCAACTCGGACACGCGGGCAGGGATTTCGTGGTCCGGGCGCATCTCATGAACCCGCAGAGCCTCAGCCAGAATCTGACCTGTTGTCATTCGTGGATTGAGTGAGGAATACGGATCCTGAAACATCATCTGGATGCGCCGGTTATAGCTGCGATCCGAACGCTGATCGGCGCCAAAGATGTCCTGCCCGTCGAAACAAACTTCGCCCTCGCTGGGCTTGTAGAGGCGCACAATACAGCGCGCCAAAGTGGACTTGCCACAGCCGGATTCTCCGACGACCCCGAGTGTTTCACCGCGGTTAAGATCAAGGCTGACACCGTTCAGCGCGTTGACGACACGACCGGGGCGACCCATGGCAACATCAGCCATACTACGACCCAACGGGAAGCGCAGGTGGAGGTCTCGGATTTGAAGCACCGGGGTCGTCATGCGGCATTCCCCTGTGAGTTCGTGATCGGATTGAAACAGGCCACTTGCCTTCCTTCGGTGGCAATGCTGAGAGATGGCCGGTCCTGCGTGCAGGCCGAAACACAGGCAGCACAGCGGGGCGCGAAGGTGCATCCTTGCGGCAGCGCATCAAGGCTAGGTGGGACGCCCGGCACCGAGTAAAGCGGCGTTCGAGGCGGCAGGTTTTCGGGGACAGACCGCATTAGCCCAACTGTGTAGGGATGGCGCGGGTCTTTTAGCACATCGCGCACCGATCCCTGTTCGACAATCCGCCCGGCATACATCACGGCCACAGTGTCACAAGTCTGCGCGACGACACCGAGGTCATGGGTCACAAGAACAACGCCCATATCCATGTCCTGCGCCAGCCGCAAGATCAGATCGAGAATCTGCGCCTGAATGGTTACGTCCAAAGCCGTTGTCGGCTCGTCCGCCAGCAGCAGCTTGGGATTTGCCGCCAGCGCAATGGCGATCATTACGCGTTGCCGCATCCCACCCGAGAACTGGTGCGGATAGTCCTTCAACCGTTGCGCGGCCGAGGCGATACCGACCAGATCCAGCATCTCAATGGCGCGATCCCGGCGGGCGGATTGGGATAGGTCGGTATGCGCGCGCAGGGTTTCTTCTAGCTGAAGACCGACCGTAAGCAGCGGGTTGAGCGAGGTCATCGGCTCCTGAAAGATCATTGCGATTTCGCGCCCTTGGATCTGCCGCAAGGCGCGGTCGGGCATCTGGATCAAGTTTTGCCCCTGCCAACGTACTTCACCGGTAACATCGCCGTATCGCCGTGCAAGCCCGATGATAGAGCGCAAGGTCACGCTTTTGCCCGATCCGCTTTCGCCGACCAGACCCAGAACCTCGCCCCGCGCGACCGAAAAGCTGACATCGCGCAGGGCCGGCAATGGTTGCTCGCCGCGGTGGAAGGTGGTGTTGAGCCCATCAACCTCGAGTATCGGTGTGTTGTGTTCCATCCGTTACCCTCGCGGTCTCAGCAAGTCGGCCAACCCGTCACCCAGCAAGGAAAAGCCCAGCCCGGTCAGCACGATGGCGATGCCCGGCATCAGGCTCAGCCACCACGCCGTTGAGATGAAGTTGCGTCCCTCGGCGATCAGAACGCCCCATTCCGCCTGCGGAGGTTGTGCGCCAAGCCCCAGATAACCCAGCGAGGATCCCAGCAGGATTACCAGCGCCATGTCGGTCATCCAATAGACGATGACAGGTGTTATCGCGTTGGGTAGCAGGTGGCGGAAGATGATACGCTTGTCGGAATAACCCATCACGACACCGGCTGCGGCATAGTCGTTGCCCATCTGCGCAATCACCTCGGCCCGCATCAGGCGTGCATAATACACCCAATAGACCACCGAAATTGCGATATACATGTTGACCAACCCCGGACCCAACACCGCAACAACTGCGATCACCAGAACAAGGAAGGGAAAGGTGATCACCGCATCCACGATCCGGCCAAAGATCAGGTCAGCGATGCCCCGATAGTACCCGACCAGAGCTCCAACAATGACGCCGATCACCAGTGCAAAGACGGTGCCGAAAACAGCCATCTGCATGTTCACCTGATAGGCCCAGATCACACGGGACAGGCTGTCCCGTCCTAGCAGATCCGTGCCGAACGGATGCGCCCATGAGGGCGGCTGGCGAACTGCGAGATAGTCGATCTCATTAGGATCATAAGGCGCGAAAAACCCCGGAAAGATCGCCAGAAGGATCGAAAACCCGATGATGATAAGCCCGGCCACAAATCCCGGTTTGCGCAGGGCCCTTTGCAGGAAAGTGGGCTGAGTAGGGGTGAAAGTTGCATCACTCATTGAAGGCGCATCCTTGGGTCAAGGCGGCTCTGGAATAAGTCCGTCATCAGGAAGACCAGCGACACCAGCAGCGCAAAGGTCAGGGTCAGCCCCTGGATCAGAGGATAGTCGCGGGCGAAGATGGCTTCGAGCATCAGCCGCCCCATGCCCGGTACCGCAAACACCGTTTCGGTGACCAAAGTACCGCTCATCAGGTTGCCGATGGACAGGCCCAGTAGCGTCACTGTCGAAATCAAAGCGTTCCGCAGCACATGCCGTCCCAATATCAGCCGCGCGGGCAATCCTTTGGCGCGGGCGAATTGGACGTATTCTGCGTCCAGAACCTCGATGATTGCGCTGCGTAGGTTCCTCATGATGATGGCCGACGTGTAAAGCGCCACCGTTACTGACGGCAGAAACAGGTGATAAAGCCGCTCGCCAAAAGTGTCGCCATAGCCGCCCACTGGGAACAGACGGAGCTGAGCGGCGAGGAAGGTCAGCAAAACCAATCCGATATAGAAAACCGGCATCGACAGACCGATCTGGAAAACAGTGCGGATCACGGCGTCAGGCCAGCGGCCGCGGTTCAGCGCGGCGACAAAGGCTAGAGGTCCTGCTATCAGCAAAGACAAAACCACTGAATAGATCGTCAGGAACACGGTAATCGGCAAGCGATCGGCGATGACCGTAGTGACATCGGTGCGCATCAGGATCGATCGCCCCAGATCGCCTTGCAGCGTATTCGTGAGGAATAGCCAAAACTGCACGAACATTGGCTGTGTCAGACCAAGCCGTTCGCGAATGGCTTGAATATCAGCGTCCGAGGCGCGATCGCCCGCCATGGCAATTGCAGGATCACCGGGCAGCATACGCACCAACAGAAAGATGATCACCATGACCAGAAAAAAGGTCGGGATCGTCAAAAGGAGACGTTTGAAGATATAGGACAGGCTGGACAAACGCTGGCTCCGCAAAAACTCCCCGCCGCCCGAGGGCGACGGGACGAGGGGGTCAGAGATTAACGACTTACAGTCGCTTCGTCGAAGATATTGTTGCCCAGCGGAGTCTGGACATATCCATCAACAGCTTTTCCCAGGGCCACTGCAAACGGAGTTTCGTACATGAACAGCAACGGGGCTGCCTCTGCATAGATCTCCTGCATCCGGGCAAACTGTGCCTTGCGCGCTTCGGGATCCATCTCGCTTGCTGCTTTTTCGAACAGCTCGTTGAATTCTGGGTTTTCCCAGCCGGTGCCAACAGCTTTGGCAGTTGGCGTGTAGCCCAGCCAGCCAACAACCTGGCTTGGGTCGTTCACATCATTCACCCAGCCGTAAGTGTGAATGTCGAACTCACCCGAACGGTTCTTTGCACCGCGCGTGGCGTTATCGACCTGTTCGACAACCAGGCTGAGGCCAAGCTCACCCCACATCTGCTGCAGAGCCGCAAAGATCGTCGCGTCATCCGCTGATCCGGCCAGTGTGGTCAACGTCACCTCAGTCCCGGGTTGCACGCCAGCCTCAGTGATCAGGGCCTTGGCTTTGTCGAGGTCATACGCGTAAAGCGGGTTCAGGTCGGCAGCATATTGCGTCGCCTTTGCCATCAGAGGCGAACTCATGGGTTGGCCCGCGCCGTGCAGAACCACACCGATTAGCGCGTCTTTGTTAGTGGCATAGTTTAGCGCCTGCCGTACACGCGGATCAGCCATTGGGTTCGGAGAACCATCGGCACGGGTTTCGCGCGTGTTGATAGGCGAATATATGA
Source organism: Ruegeria arenilitoris (assembly GCF_013032445.1). GTDB lineage: Bacteria > Pseudomonadota > Alphaproteobacteria > Rhodobacterales > Rhodobacteraceae > Ruegeria > Ruegeria arenilitoris_F. Next base: position 365,201 of record NZ_WQCA01000004.1, read on the forward strand.
TCCGGGTCGAAGGATAGAGCTGCATGTTGATGTTCGGATCGGTCTCCAACTCAGCTACGCGGCTGAAGGGGATAAACTCGGCAGCATCAACTTCTCCAGCCTGCAAGCGAAGAATGCGGGTAGCGTCGTCTGGTACGATCTCAAAGTGCACGCCGTCCAGATAGGGCAGTGCTTTGCCGTCCGCCCCCATGCGCCAGTAGTGTTCGTTGGCGCAGAAATCCATCGAAGCGCCTTGTTCGAACCCGCACAAATAGAACGGCCCAGAGCCAACCCCGGCCGTTGTTGCGGCAAAAATCGCTGCGGATTTGTCCTGATCGGTATCACCAGCCGCAGAATCAAATGCTGCTTTGGACACAATGGCCGTGTTGAACGTGGCCAGCATCGACAGGATCGTTGGGTCCGGAGCGCTTAGCGAAAGGGTGACTGTGTTACCATCTGCTGAGACCGATTCAATTGAGCCCAGCAACCCCCCCCAAGGGCTGAGGTCCGGGTTACGCGCGCGATCCAGCGAGAAAACAACGTCTTCGCCGGTCAGGGGGGAGCCATCAGCAAACAGAACGCCTTCGCGCAGGGTCAGACTGACAGTCTTGCCATCGTCGGAAACAGAATAGCTTTCGGCCAGTCCAGGCTCGACCGAGTTCCCGTCGGCGCTGCCACGCAGCAACGTGTCGAACAAGCTGCCGACCATCCAGATATCCGGGTTGCGGTCTGCATAAATTGGGTCGATCAGTCGTGAACCATCATAGCGGGCAAAGTTCAGCGTGCCGCCTCGTTCCTGCGCCACGACTGGCATCGCCAGGGTTGCAGCAACGGTTATTCCTAATACCGTCTTCAGCTTCATTCTCTTCATCCTCCCGCAATAGTTCTGATTCAACCTTGCAAGAGACAATAAGTGATTCTTAAAATTACTAAAGATTTTTTTAGTGAAGAGTAAAAAGATTTTACCATTCAGGAATTCCAAATTATCTTTTAACCAGTTTCAGTTCGTCACGAGGACCCTGTGTCCTTAATGGGTGAAGTTGTGACCCACAGTTCTACCGCCTCGGCCTCTCCAAGTACGACAGAATAGTGCCGTGTTGAGGTGTCGTGGTGCACGACATCCCCTGGGGACATGATGAAAATCTGGTCCCCCAGATGATATTCCAACTGACCTGAAAGCAAGTAACAGAACGCCTCGCCATCATGGCACATTTTCTCGGAAACGTGACCCGCTGGGCGGTGAACGACCTGTGGGTGAAACAAGGCGCCCGAGAATCCAGGCCCCAGTTTTTCGTAAAAACGCCCGCGTGTTCCAAGGGAATAAGTTTGTCGTTTGTCCTTCGGCACATATTCCGAAAAGACTTTGGGCACACTCAGCAACTGTTCGATGCTGGTTTGCAATGCTGCTGCAATCGCCATCAGTGACGTCAGAGACGGCGAGCTGAGCCCTCTTTCCACCTGTGACAGGAAACCAGTCGTCAGGTCTGAGGACTTCGCCACCTGATCAAGCGTCAACCCCATAGCTTTACGCCGTCGCCGGATGGCCTGCCCCAACTCGGTTGGTTTGCCCTTTGACTTGGCCTTGGCACGCTCGGTCGGGACTGGCATGCGGATTCTCCTGTGGTTGACGGTTTGGCTATAAAACAGAATAGCCAAGGAAAGATCAAAATTTTTCTTAGTGACGCTAAAAGCACTCTTTGTCGCTGTGCGTCGTAATAAAAAACTTCGTTCATCGCGGGGCGTTTCCTTAGGAATTTGATCCCACGGTCTGATGGTGCGATCCATTTGATGGAATGAAAGGATGCCTTATGGGACAGATACGTCAAGGCTGCGCCACGACAACGCACACCATCCGAGCAACCATACAGCGATCGCAAGCTTCGAACGCGGAATTGAGCCGCGAGCTTGGCATCAATGTGAAGACCGTAGCCAAATGTCGAAAGCGCCATACAGTTGAGGATAGAAAGACGGGGCAGAAGGAGCCGAACTCGACTGTTCTTGGGGTCTGTTCCAGTACCCAACGGGGTACGTCGTTCTACACGATCGACAGCAGTCGACCGAAACCGTTGATCACCGATAAGAAAGTGGATCTGAAAAACGATCACATCCACCACGTGATCGACGTCTATCACGTCTAAGCCCCGTTTCCCGGGCGACTGAGACCGAAGCATTTACCCGAAGGATCCATCAGTAGGTCGTAACAGAAAGCAGGACGGACACTAACAAGGAAATACTACACCGCTTTGGCGGATCAACTATTCTGCGCAAAACAGCTTGCTTTCGCCGGCCCCGTTACCGAAGACTGGAGCCAAAATAGGTGCCACTGGCTCTGAAGGTGTAGACGCCCCTGTTAGCCTAAATTTGAAGCGAAGCTAAGTTTCATCTTAGCTTCGCGTCCATCAGTATAACCTTGTAAAGGTCGAAAATCAGGCTATCGGGTCAAAAGAAGACTGGTTTGCCAAACTTATTATGCGGTCTTGGTCCAAGCGTTCGCTGTAGATTTCGAGGTCTGCTATTTCGCCAGAGAACGGGTTTGTGAAGGCGTCGTCGCCGCTCGCGCTGGCCCAGCCGAGACCGCCGATCTGCATGACCTGTTGGTTTAGCGTCCAGTCCGTCGTGAAGCCCGAATTCGAGTCGATCAGAACACCGTCAACCCAGAGTTCAACACCGTTACCGAACACAAGAGCCACCTCGTACTCCTGTTCAGCCACGAGGTTGTTGAAGACGAACTCCTCACTGTTTGCGTCGTCCTGGAAACGAACAATCAGATCGCCGTCATCAACGTAAGCCGCAAGGTGGTTGCCGCCCCCGGTGAATCCGGAGGCATCCTTTACCACCAGACCCTGACGCACGTTGGGATCGCTATCTACGAACGAGAAAGCGATAGTTCCTTTTGGAACCTCAAACTCCGGGCCATGTGCGACGTTTTCCACCGCGCTTGTCGAGCCATCGAAGCTTGTTACGCCGGGGCGCGCGAAGAACGGCACAGGGTCGGGCGCTTCTTCAGTGACATTTACCGTAACCGTAGCGGTCGACGTTGCTCCATCGCCGTCAGACAGGACATAGTCAAAGCTGTCCAACCCAATAAAGCCGGTATTCGGAGTATACGTGATAGTCCCGTCTGCGTTCACTGATGCCACACCATTTGAAGGTTCACTGGTGGGATCCAGTGTTACCGTCAGGGCATCTCCATCAACATCGATGTCGTTGTCCTGAACGGCGATGACCACGGCTTCGTTCTGCTGCGTTGCCGCGTCGTCGTCAGATGCGACCGGATCGTCATCCAAAGGGTTCACCGTAACATCGACCGAAGATTGTGCTGTCCCGCCATTGCCGTCCGACACAATGATGTCGAAGCTGTCCTCACCAAAAAAGTCCAGATTTGGTGTGTAAGTCACCGTTCCATCAGGGTTTACCTCGGCCAGACCATTCGCGGCACCGCTGGCAATTCCGGTCGCTGTGATCGTATCACCATCCACGTCCGTATCATTGGTGCCTGGCGCGATAATGGCTGAACCGTCCTCGTCCACGACTAGGACGTCGTCCACGGCAATGGGCGCGTTGTTGCCCGACCCCGCATTGTACAGTTCGGCGACCTGTTCGTCGTTCAGGGCAACGTTAAACACCTTACGGTCTTCAATGTTGCCCTCGAACGGAGCGTCAAAACCTGCCGCCCCGCTATCACTGGCCCAACCACGACCGCCCCATTGGATGAACTCTACATTGTTAGTCCAGTCCATAACCAACGCTGCGCTCGCTACAAGCGTACCGTTTAGGTAAACACGACCACCTTCAGGCCCAAAGGTCATTGCCAGATCATATGTTTGACCGGCCACGATCCCGGGAATGGTAAGCGTTTCCGACGCTTCTTCGTCCTGATAACGAATGTTCAGCTCCGGACCGTTGAGGTAAACGGCGAAGTGGTTGCCACCTCCCGCGAAACCTGAAGCATCTTTGGCGAACAAGCCCTGAGCACCACTCGTGTCAGCTACGTTGAAGGCGAACGAAATCGTTCCCTCACTCAACGCATAGATCGGATCATGGGGCAGCTCGATGACAGACCCGTTGGTGCCATCGAACAATACCTGAGCTGCTTTGTCCACAATGGGTACAGGGAATGAGTTCACAGTGACTGTGACCTCTGCTGTGGATGTCGTGGTACCGTCGAACACAGTGTACTCGAACGTATCTTCGCCGGCAAAGCCGATGTTCGGTGTGTAGGTGACCGTACCGTTTCCATTATCCACAACAGTGCCGTTGCTTGCACTGCCGACGGACTGGACTACCAACAAGTCACCATCCACGTCACCATCATTGACCAGAACGTCGATGGCCACTGCGTTGCCCTCGGAAGTGGTTGCCGCATCGTCATTGGCTTGGGGAGGATCGTTTTCGGGATTGACCGTCACATTCACGACTTCGGTGTCAAACCCGCCGAGACCATCGGTGACCGTTACCTCAAAACTGTCGATGCCATTGAAATTCACGTTTGGCGTGTAGGTAACGGTGCCGTCTGCCTCCACAACCGCAGTACCATTGGTCGGTTGCGAGAAGATCGACGAGGCAACCACAATGTCTCCGTTGGCATCTGTGTCGTTTGCGCCAGGCTGGAAGTTCAGCGGGGTGTCCTCAGAGGTCACGACGTCGTCTGCGACCGCAACCGGATCAGCATTCGGTTCGGCGAGAACCGTCACCGTGACAGTTGCCATCTGTGGTACGCCACCGTTCTGATCGTCGATCGTGTACTGGAACGTATCGGTCGCGCCCACGCCCAATCCATTCGGGTTATAGACAACCGTTCCGTCCACTAGCGTCACGATGCCACCATTGGTGCCATTGGTAACACCGGTGACGATAAGGCTGTCGCCATCCACGTCACTGTCGTTGGCCAGTACATCAATCGGAGTTTCTGCAGCTGTTGAAATGACAGTTGCGTCATCGTCGACCGCGACCGGATTGTCGTTCACAGGATCAATGGTAACGTTTACCGTCGCGGTTGCTTCTCCACCTTCCGGAGTTGAAATCACATAAGTGAAGCTGTCCGCGCCTTTGAAGTCAGCATTTGGCGTGTAGACGACTTCTCCGTCCACAATGGACGTTGTTCCGTTTGCTCCGTCGGTTGCCGATACCAATGTGATTGCACCGGCATTGTCAGCAGTCTCGTTGGCTACAACGTCGACACTGATCGGTGTATCCTCGTTTGTGGTTGCAAGGTCGTCATTGGCCACTGTGACAATCGGGTTGAGCGCCGCATCAGAGAGAGCCTGAGCATCGGCATCATCCGGTTGTCCGTCGTAGAGAGCAAAACGTTCGATGGTACCGTTAAAGGGTTCTCTTAGATTATCGGTATCACCGGGAGTACTGGCAAAGTTGTTGCCGCCGAGCACAAGCTGTTCGGTATTCCCCGAGGGCGAAACTGTACTTGGATCGCTACCTACATCGACGCCGTTGACATATAGCGTCAGGCCATCCTCACCGAAAGACACTAGAATATGCGTTGGTTGACCATCGGTTAGGATATCCTCGGCAAGAATTGTGAAGCTCTCCCCGGTGGTGCCAGATCCATTCTGCGCACGGAGTTCCAGGTCATCTCCTAGCGAGCGCAAGTTGATGTGCCCGCCTGTTCCAAAGAACGATGCGTCCGCCGACACGATCCCCTGATTGCCATCGAGATCATCGAAAGTAGCCACTACTTCGAGCCCACCGTTGGTGAGAGAACCAAGCGGTGTTGCTCCAATGATCTGCGGTGCGCCCGAACTGCCGTCGAAATCCCCGTTGAACCCGTTTTCACCATTGTCCAATTCGTAAACAACACTTGTGTTGCCGGGGTTGGCGTCGTCATTCAGAATTGTTCCGGTGGCAATAGCCCGGTTTAGAACTGCGCCAGTCGGGTTTGACAGTGTGACTGACAACGTCTCGTTTGGTTCGAAAACCGTATCGGATGAGACCGTGATCCGGACTTCTTTTTGTGTTTCACCTGCGGCAAAGGTTACCGTACCAGTTGCGGCCTCATAGTCAGAGCCAGCAATTGCTGTCGCGTCGCCAGTATCGTATTGCGCCGTACTTTCGCCACTCAGATCACCCTGACGCAGAACCGTAAACACCAGCTCGGTTGTGCCATTGTCGCCTTCGTCTACGTCTGCGTCGATTATCGACAGATTGGTCTCGTCCGGGTCTATCCCGGAGCCAATCGGTGCCGTAGAAGTTACCAGAGAGCCAGCAGCAGGAAGAGTGGCTGGGGACGAATTGCCCGTGGTATCGCTAAGATCTCCATCGAACGCATAGTAACGTTCAAGACCGGTTTGCGGTCCGGACAACGGGTCATCTTTGTTAGCCAGAATTTCCGCTTCTGTCCGCGCCACACTCCAGGCGCGCCATTCGTCCATTTCGCCTTGCAAGCCGCCAGCTTGAACCGTGCCGCCAATGTGGTCGATTGTGAACGGGCCAGACCAGGTAGTCGCAACCGTCTGGTCTAGTACACCGTCGATATAAATCTTCAGTTCACCGCCTTCACGAACGATGGCATAGTGTGTCCAAACATCTGGTTGGCTTGTTGAATTGGCGACAATCGGATCGTTGCCATCGGGCCAGTCGTTCGAATAAATGCGGATTTGACCGTTGAAAAAGTTGATATCGTTTGCGCCAGGTTGACCGAAACTACCAGAGCCCGCCAAACCATCGATATTATCGATCGTCGGGTCTGTGAACTTGACCCATGTTTCAATGGTGAAGTCCGCACCGCTTTCGCCGAGTACGAGTTGCGGAATGTCTACATGGTCTGTTCCGTTCAGGGCCAATGCCTGACCGACCGTACCCGTCACTTCGTAAAGCGGTCGGAAGCTCTGTCCTGCCTCTGGTGTAGTAATTGAGCGGATGCGGCTGGTCTCACCGTCCTCCCATCCAATGAACGTGAATTCAAACCCATCTGAAGTGTAAGTCTCTTGCGCTTCAACTGTGTGATTGAAGTTGATAACCGAGTCGAAAGTGAAATCGCCCACTTCCGGACGCGTGTCGAACAAGAAAGTGTAATTTTGAACCGGCGCGTCAAAGGAAAGTTCGGCGGTTTCAGGAGTAAGGCTTACCTGCGTCGTCGTTGAAAGGCCATCGTCGTCGGTCGCCGTCAGGAACACGGTGATCCCGTTCAGGAAGCTTTCAAGGTTGCCCGAGTCCGGGGTGACGAAGCTGACCCCGCCAACCTGATCTGCTGTCCCGTCAATTGGTCCGGGCCGCTGGATGTCACCAAGCTGATAGGTTGTTGACCAGATCAGTTGATCATTGCTGTCGATCAAGCCGTCTTCGATGTCATTTGCCAGACCTTCCAATGTAATGGTCTGTCCCGCGCGGTAGGTTCCGCCATCAAGTGGCAACTGAATCTCAGGTGTAGGCGCGTTACCGACCGTAATAACCCGCGAGTCAAATACAGTTGCCGCCCCTTGTGCGTCAGTTACGACCAGTTCGACGACATACTGACCCAATTCGTTGTATGTGTAGGTCGGATTCTGTTCGGTCGAGATCGCGGTATCGCCGATACCGTCGCCGTCAAGGTCATCCCCATCACCGAAGGACCACAAGTAGGAAAGAGCATCGCCATCCGGGTCAGTGACGTCGGCTTCGAAGGTCACCTCATAGGGAGCCGTTGGGTTGCTGTCCTCGCCGGGATCCAGAACGATCCCGGTACCTTCCGGCGCGCCGTTGCCGCCTTCAAAACTGATGCGATTGACGGTGCCTTCGAAAGTGAACACGTTCCCGGTCTGGAAAGTCGTGATATAGTACAACGCTCCGTCCGGGCCTTCTTCGAAGGCAAGTACCTGGCCGGTGGCGTTCTTGAAGAAATGATCTTCGACCAGAACCGGTCGTTCACCGGAATAGTCGATTTCCAGATAGCGGATCCAGTTCCGGACCCAATCGCCATAGAAATATGCACCAACGTATTCGTCCGGGAACTCGTCCCCCCGATAAACGACACCGCCAGTAACAGACGCACCACCGTTTTGTGTGCCATCACCCTGGCCGGGGCCGTTCAGGTGCGGGTAGGAATGGATCGGGTTGCCCGGATCATTCGCGTCGGGCAGGAACCCTTCGCCGTCGAAACCAGGATAATCATTCGGACCCCAGGCAAAATCGGCGCCGGCCACAGCGATGTGGATATCCTCATCCGAAGTATTGTTGTTGTTGCCGCCGACTTCACCGATGAACAGGGTATTGGACTCCTGATCGTAGCTGCTGCGCCAGCCGTTGCGCAGACCATGTGAGTGAATCGTGGTCAATACGCCCTCCGAGTCGATTGCTAGGTTCTCAACGGACGTCGAAATAGCCGAGCTTGCATCGATTTCCGGCGTATAAGCCGCCGCCGCAACCGGATCGTAATATGGGTTGTCCGTTGGGATCGAGCCATCGGTTTTGTTGACCCGGTGTACCTTGCCGTCCGGATGCGTCAGGTCCTGAGAATTCGCAGGTGTGAACTCATCGCTGGTGACAATATACATCTTCCAGGGGCTTGGGTCGTTTTCGTCAATTGGTTCATACCCGAATGACAACCCTCCGCCCTGGTGGCAGCAGGAACTGGTAACGTCGTTCTCTTGCCACATAACGGTTTCAGTGGACAGGTCACCGCGGCTGCTTGCTCCGCCACCGTTTTCAATATGCTGGAACCGCGAGACAGTAGTCTTGCCTTCACCATCCTCAAGCATAGTGTAGTAGAAATACACGTAGCCGTTCGTCTCGAACTCGGGATCGACTTCGACAGCCAATAGCCCACGTTCTTCATTGTTGAGCGTCTGACTTGTCAGGTCGAGATAGGTCTCGATTGTCCCGCCGGGCTGTGTGGGATCATCAACAATTTTAATCAGACCGCCTTTTTCAATTACAAGCATCCGGCCATCAGGCAGGAAGGCCAGATCGGTCGGCAGGAAAAGTCCGCTGACCACCTGAGAGTCGATGAACTCACCCGCTCCGGTGCCGCCTCCGGCTCCGTCAATCGGGGCGGTCGAAGTAACATAGTTGGTCCCGGATGGCAGCGGCACGCTAGCACTGTTGCCCGTTTCATCGGTAACCTCGTTCGCATCGCCATAAAAATTGTAGTACCGCAACAGGTTCGCGCTCGCCGGATCAACGCCGCCGTCCATATCGTCGGAAATCTGTGTCTGTGTGCGGGCCACATCCCAGATTTGCAGCTCATCAAGCTGACCAGTCAGACCGGTTCCGTTCGCTTCACCGAAAACTGAACCTGCGATTTTGTCGATCGTGAAATCGTTGGTCCAGTTGGTTGTAGAGGTCGCGTTCAACTGGCCGTCTACATAGATTCTGGTGACACCATTCTCGCGCGTGACCGAATAGTGAGTCCACTGACCCGGCGCTTCGACCTGATTGGAAATGACGATGTCATTTTCAGTCGCTGTACTGTCGAAGAGTCTGAACTGTCCTTGAAAGAAGTTCACGTCATTGTTTGGCCCTACGACCAGACCGTCCGCATTCGAGATTTCGGTACCTGGCGTATTATAAATCCACGCCTGAATTGTGAAATCTCCGGTCAACGTCAGGTCCGGCACATCAATCGGAACCCCTGCCGTCAACAAAGCGCGTTCAGTACCTGTGCCGGGGTTGCCGCCATCGCCGTCGGGGTAGGTGTCCGCCTCGACATAGGTCAGGCGCACATCGTCAAACTGTGCGTTGTTTTCACCCGCTACAACTGCATCGAACAGTTCAATCCTCAATGCCTCGCCGTAGTTCGCGCTGAAGGCGGCAAGATCAGTCGCATCCAGAGTAACTGTGACGTCAACAAAGCTGTCATCCGAAGGGTTGAAATCCGCGTTGCCCGCGCTGCCCAGCAATTGGTTCCCGGCATAAAGGCGAATTTCCCAACCCAGGTTTTCACCTGCAGTGGCTTCGTCGCCGACGCGCACAGCCAATTGATAGCTGCGGCCCGCTTCGAAAGTCTCGGTCAGGGTTTGAGAAATCGCTCCGCCATCGTCGATGTAAGCGACGTTTTCACCTTCAGGTGCTTCGTCTGAATAAAAGTCAGCGCGTGGGTTCCATACACCCATTCCCGCGCCGCTCAGGTCCCAACCGTCGATAGTCTGTTCTGCGGCAAAATCGGCAAGCGTTTGGGCTTCGAACCCAGCATTGACGATTGCTACATTGACAATATCGGGTGTGCCGCCGCCACCGGTTGGATAGGTGTCGGCATCAACAACGTTCAGACGCACATCATCAAACTGTGCATTGTTTTCCGGATCGACAACTGCATCAAAGATTTCGATGGTCAACGCTTCACCGTAATAGGCCGAGAATGCAGCCAAGTCGGTACCATTCAGTGTCAGTATAGCATCTTCAAACGTGCCGTCAGCTGGGCTGATACTGGTGTCGTCCACGCTGCCAAGTAGCTGGGTACCTGCGTACAGGCGGATTTCCCAACCATTATTGGACCCTGCGTTGACCTCGTTACCGACCTTGACTGACAACTGATAACTGCGACCTGCCTCAAAGGTCTCGGTCAGGGTTTGCGAAATGGCGCCTCCATCATCGATAAAGGCGACGTTTTCACCGTCGGGGGCTTCGTCGGGAAAGAAATCGGCGCGCGGATTCCACGTTCCCATGCTTGGACCGCTGAGCGACCAGCCATCAATTGCGGTCACTGAAGCGAAATCGGCCAGAACAATAGCTTCGAAACTTGCGTTCTCAATTGCGACCGCTCTTGGGGCGCCCGTATCAGTGACGGTTACTGTTACAGATTGTTCTGTTGTGTTTGCTCCGTCCGAAGCTCCGATGATCACTTCGTACGTGTTGTCGCCATTCGCATCACCCGGCGAATCGAAGTCTGGTGCAGAGGCAAAACTCAGGGCACCGGTGGTGGCGTCTATGGTGAAAAATGCCGCGTCCGTACCGCCCTCGATTGAATAGCTGACTGGCTGTGGGCCGTCAGCATCAGTGGCCGCAGCCGCATAGGTCGTATCTGTATTGCCTTCGGTTACCGAAACGCTGGTATCGCTGGTAAACACCGGAGCATTGTTGTCCACAAGCGGGGCACCTGAGTTTACGAATGACACTCCTGCGGGCAATGCCTGAGCAGGAGTGGTTCCGGTCAGATCGACCAAGTCGGTTCCTGTGCCATCAAAACCGTAATAGCGGAGAAGATCGGTCGAGGAGGGGTCTACGGTTTTGTTGTAGGACGCAAGAACATCGGTTTCGCTGCGCGCAACGTCCCAGATGCGTACTTCGTCGAGTTGCCCGTTGAGCGCGTCCGTGTTCGACTTTGCCAGTTGTTCAATAATAAAATCGTTAGTGTAGGGGTTGGCCGCAGTCGCATCCAGCACACCGTTGACGAAGATTTTGGTAACGCCCGCTTCGCGCGTCACGGCGTAATGCGTCCATGTCCCGGCCGTCGCAGCTGTATTCGCAACCACGATGTCGTTGCCTGCAGTGCTATCAAAGACACGGAATTGCTGCGCGAAAAAGTTCATGTCGTTATTCAGACCAGCTACCAGCCCGTCGTCATTCGAAATGACTTGACCCGGCGCAAGATAAATCCAGGCTTCAACCGTGAAATCACCGCTGAGGGTAACGTCAGGGATGTCAACGGCAGTTGAGCTGGTTGAGAGTGCGCGATCGCTCGACGGAGTGTTGACCGGGTATGTATCCGCCTGCACATAGTTCAGACGGACGTCGTCGAACTGAGCATTGTTTTCAGGGTCAACAACAGCGTCAAAGATTTCCACAGTCAATGTTTGACCGTAGTTGGCTGAAAACGCCGCCAGATCGGAGCCATCAAGCGTTAGGACAGCGTCTCCAAAAGTGCCATCTGCCGGGGTGACGCTGGTTGCGTCCACGCTGCCCAAAAGCTGGGTTCCGGCGTATAAGCGGATTTCCCAACCATTGCTCGAGCCTGCGCTGGATTCATTGCCGACACTGACCGTAAGCTGATAGCTGCGACCCGCTTCAAAGGTGTCGGTCAGGGTTTGTGAAATTGTACCACCGTTATCGATGAAGGCGACGTTCTCACCGTCGGGGGCTTCATCCGGGAAAAAGGCTGCTGTGGGATTCCAGGTCCCGACCACATCGCCGCTTAGTGTCCAGCCGGTGATCGCAGTATCGGCCAGACCGTCCGCCAAAGTGATGGCCTCGAAACTTGCGTTCTCAATAGCGATTGCTATCGGTACGACGGTGATGGGTGCGCCAGAACTCACCACGTTAGTTCCCGCTGGGGCAGGCAGAACCTCTTCAGTTTCGGCGTTGCCTGTACGGTCCACGATAAATTGGTTAGCGCCCTCAAAGTCGTAATAGCGCAGTAGGCCTGCACTGCCGGGATCCACAGTCTTGTCGTAATTGTCCGCGACTTCGCTGTCGCTGCGCGCTACGTCCCAGATCCGAACTTCATCCAGTTGCCCTTCAAGTCCTCCAGCAGCAGACCCTTCGGCCAGAGTTTCAATTGTGAAGTCATTGGTCCAATTTGTGCCAGAGGTGGCATCCAACACACCGTTAATGTAGATTCTGGTTTGACCTGCTGCGCGCGTAATAGCGTAATGTGTCCAAACCCCTTCGGTCGTTGTAGAGTTGGCGACTACAATATCACCACCATCAAATACACGCACTTGGCCAGCAAAAAAGTTAATGTCCTGCCCGGGGCTGGCAACGATGCCATCTGCGTTGTTTATTCCAGATCCCGTGGGCATAAATACCCAAGCTTCGATAGTAAAATCACCTGAAAGAGTCAGATCCTGAACATCCAGAGCGGTGCCGTTGGTTTGAAAAGAACGCATTGATAGTCCCCCAATTCAGTGAGTTTCTTTAGAATTTTTTTGGAAGGCAGAAAATTCGTAAAAACTTCTCCTCGAGTAGAGCTGTTAAGGGTTTTCGGCGGAAATCCGTTGTTACTGCTGCGCGAACTAGGTGCCACTTGCAGAAGTTTGATTTATTCGCTTTTGGGAAAGATTAATCCACTGTGGTCCGGACAAGAGCCTAGAATTCGCCGAATATCGCGAAAATTTCCGGCCTTTTTTAAGTCGGATTTTCCTTCGTTCTGGAAAGCATTATAGCCACACAGCGATTGACTAACTGTAATGGTTTGAGCGGAATTTTTCGCCGACTTTTATCTCTCCAAACGGCGCATCAAAAACGCCTGTCTTCCAAACGTGTTTTCTTGAAATATTGATCTTTTGCACTTCGCAGAGAAAATGGAAGCTCGCTATGCAAGTGCTAGATACATCCCCACCCATACTCATTAGTGTCACCATATAAGTCACAGAACAAAATTTACCTTTAACGTGTTCGCAACGTTAGCAATGTCAAAATGATATGTCGACAGTTTTAGATTGGCTTGACTCGACAGTCAGTCTTGACCAGAAAATAGTTGATTACGAATGCTGGAAACGGAGCGGCTCTTATCTTTAGGTAACTGATTAAAAAGAGATAAAGACCTTTCACCCTGCTAAGAAACTGGGCGCACTGAAGCAAAATCCTTCTTTAATGCCTCCACAGAACAAGCCACCAATTGGGGAACAATTATGAAAAATTCATCTTTAAGTGGTATTTCTGCGATAGTAAAAGAAGTTTTGGAACACAAGACATTCGGCGCGATTCGAGGGGCGTTGGGTCGCGCGATTAAATTGTCTGAACCTGTTACACCGGAAGTCGCAGCGCGGTTTTTAGCGGACCAAACTTTTGCCAAAACACTTATTGGTGTTCGAAGTCAAAGTGAATGGCGTGACCGAATGTTAAATGACCCAGTAAATACTGAATTCTCTGTGCCATTAGAGGCGGGTGGACCGGCTGACACTCGGAGCACAGATTCCATTGCGGAATTGGCTTTGAAATCAGCGAATGCTTATATTCAATGGAGTACACAAGGATTTAAAGAAGTAGATTCTGAAACGTTAGAGCGGCGACGGAACGCTTGTTTGGGCTGTGATCAGTTAAAGGATGCCCCCGAAACGCTTGCTTACCGATTGGCACTGGTAGTTGCGCGAGATGACCCCAGAGTTTGTATGGCCTGTGGCTGCCTTTTCATGAAGAAAACGGCAATGCCAAACGAAGCCTGTCCAATGCCTGCAGCAGGTGACCAAAACTCCACCAGGTGGGACGAGCCAATCCTCTGAGCTCAGGTTTTAAGGTTCTGTCGCAAACTTCGTCCTTACCTGTCAGGTCGCGTACATTTCTGGCAACGCGCCCTAGGCTCAGGACCCACGGATTTCTGTTTTAAGGCTTGCTTCACGGTTCGAAAAACAAGCGGGTGCTGTCATACAAATTCGAACCAGTCTCAACTAGGCCAGTAGATCTGCCCTTTATGCCACACCAAGTTCGCGCCACTCGGCGAGAGCGGCGGAGCGTGTCTGCTTGAAGGTGCCTCGGCTGGCGAGCGATCTTTCCT
>NZ_WQCA01000040.1 GCF_013032445.1 Ruegeria arenilitoris
CAGCCGAACCGCTTCAGGGTTCTGTTCACTTCTCGAAGGCCAGCTGCATTGGCGCCACTCTTGTCTATGACAATTTTGATCGGGATCCCGTTTGAGGAGAGTGCTTTGGCAAAGAACCTGGTGGCTGCTGGACGATTACGTCGCTCGGACAGCATGAAATCAAGGGTGTTTCCCGCTTTGTCGGCCGCTCGATAGAGACACATCCACTTCCCGCGCATACGAATGGAGGTTTCCTCCATTCTCCAAGAACTGTGAGTTGAGCGCTTCTTTGATTGCGCACGAGCAGCGACTATCGGCGAGTATTTCACAACCCACCTATTCAATGTGGCGTGGTCAACTCGCACACCGCGTTCAGCCATGATCTCTTCCAAGTCACGATAAGAAACCGTGTACCGCAGGTAGAAGTATACAGCGTACAAAATCGCATCCTTGGGAAAATGACAGCCTTTCAAGGAAATCATGCTGAAACCTGTTGGAGAACAGTACGCGGATAGCAAACGTCGAAATCTGCAGGCTCGTCAATCAAGACCCAAAGTTTGCGACACATCCTTTTGTTGACTGCTTTGATACCGCCAGTGTTTGCGACAGAACCGCCGCGGACAGGTTCTTCCGTGGCCTAGGGGCAAATCAGGCGGTGGTGAGCTCGACCAAGCAATAGATTTCTTCTGGAGAGCCAGAGCTGGGGCAGGTCAACTGAAAACCCTAAGTTCTGTTGAACTTGCAATAGATATGTTTAGGCTGGGGTGTTTGACCCTGAGTGATTTGTGGGAATCGTATCTTTGCTGCTCTCCATTGTCGTGCCTTGCTATAATGAACAAAGTGGTATTGCTGAGTTTCATAAGCGCACGAAAGCCGCGTGTAAAATCGACGGTATCGAACTGGAAATCGTATATGTAAACGATGGCAGTTCAGACGAAACGCTAAATCGCTTGCGCGAGCTCATGAACGACAACGTTTCGGTTACGGTAGTTGATCTGAGCCGCAATTATGGCAAAGAAATCGCCTTATCAGCCGGCTTGGACCACGCGCGCGGAGACGTAGTGGTTCCCATTGATGCCGATCTGCAGGACCCGCCCGAGCTGATACCTGAAATGATAGATAAACACTGCGAGGGATATAACGTTGTCTATGCACGGCGTCGCAGTCGTGCAGGTGAATCATGGCTCAAGAAAAAAACCGCTGCCCTGTTCTATCGAGCTATGACTCGGGTCGGTGGAAAGGTCGAACTTCCTGCCAATGTCGGTGACTTCCGCTTGATGGATCGGAAATCTCTAGATGCTTTGCTTCAACTGCGTGAGCAGCACCGTTTTATGAAGGGCCTGTTTGCAGTTGTGGGTTTTCGTCAGATCGCAATTGAATACGACCGCGACCCTCGCTTTGCCGATGAAACCAAGTGGAGCTACTGGAAGCTTTGGAACTTATCCCTCGAAGCGATCACGTCGTTCACCATACTGCCGCTGAAACTGTCGACCTACCTAGGGCTATTGGTGGCTATGTTTGCTTTTATTTACGGTGCCTACATTGTGTTAAAGGCGATTTTCTTTGGCGATCCGGTTGATGGCTTCCCGTCGCTCATCGCGATTGTCACACTGATCGGCGGTGTCCAACTCATGGTTCTGGGCGTGATTGGCGAATACCTTGGACGCATCTTCAACGAAACCAAGCGACGCCCGCTGTACTTCGTTCAAGATGTACTGCCGAAGTCTGAAAGTGATCAATCAAGCGGCACAGACGCCGCCTTGACCAACGACACCGAGAAGGCGTTCAAATGTGACTAAGCCGGCCACAGATACCGCCAAGCAATCGCCCTTGAATGACTTGTTACGGCAAGCTGTTACCTTCGGTCTGGTTGGCGTTGTAAATACGCTTGTCGGTTTGACAGTTTTCTACGGTTTTCTATTCGTTGTCGGTGCTCCGCCAGGAGTGTCCAATGTGATTGGTCATTGCGTCGCTGTGTGCGGTTCGTTTCTCCTAAACTCCAAGTTTACCTTCAATCGTAGGCCAAGTGCCAAGCGCGCAATCCAATTTCTTTTCTGTTTTGGAGTCAGCCTGGCAGTAAACCTAGCCGTCCTGCATGGTGGGATCGCGATGGACCTGTCGCCAGGCATTGCACAACTTCCGGCCATGGTGGCTTACACAGGTGTGTTTTTTTTGATGAGTCGGTTTCTTGTTTTCAAGTGAGTGGATAACATGTGGCTAAATAAAGAAGTCCTGAGTTCGCGAACTGTTTGTTGTGCGGACTTGCGCTGCTTTTGGTTGGGCTCGTGTACTTAGCGCAGAAGTCGTTTCTGAGGGTTTTGTTGCAAAGATTTGAGCCCGTTGAGTTTTTTCAGTAATCGCTCGTTTGTCAGGTGGCGAGCTCAGCGAACTGCTGAAATGGGCAGAGTCCGGGCGTGAGTTGTCCCTTGCGGATCATGTGCGACACTTCGATTCTGTCGAGCGATGCCGCTGCTGAAGCAAAGGCCTTGAACCCCAGCATTGGCCGCGTGCGTCTCTTGATGAAACGGTGGTCCTGTTCCACGATATTGTTCAAGTATTTCCGCCTAACCATCTCAATTGGGATCGGGCAGCCAAAGCCTTTGAGCATTTTGTTGATGACCTTTATGCCGGCGGTGTTGGCACCGCTCTTGTCGATCACAATCTTCCTCGGCAATCCATTGATCCCCAACATCCTGGCGAAGAACTTGGTGGCGGCTGGTTTGTTGCGAAGTTGTGAAAGCATGAAATCAAGGGTCTTCCCGTGCCTATGACTGGAGGCAGCCCAAAACGGACATTTCAGGTCTGCGGTTCGAATGGAGAGCCGACCTTTGTTGCGCGCACAAACCAAATTGAGCGCCGACAAGTAAGCCGACACTCAAAGGGTGGGTGTTTCAGGATCTTAGCTGCGCTACCGCAAGTCGGCTCTGCATCCAATGCAATCAGAAATTAGAGAACTATCGATCGGGAGATTGATCGCGGAGAAGATCGCAGACACTAGGAACTCAAGGTTTGTGGAGCCAATATTGGCACCTGAAGCAAGCGAAATGACTATGTGGTTGCCTAGTCTTCGCTAGGCCTACAATGTTGTTGGGCAACTCTCCAACCGAAAAAGGAGCACCTATGTCTCGACTTTCAGAACGCAGAGACTTTGCCTCCGAAGTCTGTAAGGAAGCTGGGCTACTTGCCAAAAAGTTCTTTGCAGATCGGGTCAATCTTATTGTTGATCAAAAAGGCGCTCAGGACTGGGTGAGCGAGGCGGACAAAAATGTCGAGACTTTCATTCGTCAAAGGATCGCGGAGGCGTGGCCCAAAGATGGCGTATACGGTGAAGAGCATGGCGCGGTAGCGGGAGAGAGTGGCTTTGACTGGGTTATTGATCCAATTGATGGGACCACGAATTTCGTGAACGGTATTCCTGCATGGACCATTGTTCTGGCTGGTGTCACTGAAGGCCAAACGGAGATTGGTGTGATCCACGATCCAAACGTGGATGAAACTTTTGTAGCAACTCGCGGAGAAGCTGCGACACTGAACGGATCACCGATAAGCGTCGCGTCAGGAGTGCCGTTGCACGACGGAACAGTGGCCGTAGGATACTCGAACCGGATTGAGAGCCGTCATGTCTTACCTGTTATCGAGGATCTGATTGAGCACGGGGCGATGTTTCACAGAAACGCCAGCGGAGCGCTTTCATTGGCTTACGTCGCTGCCGGACGCCTTCTGGGTTACGTGGAGGAGCACATGAATGCATGGGATTGTCTGGCTGGGCAATTGCTGGTCTCGGAAGCGGGTGGCGTTGTTGAGGATCAGAACGCCGATGCGATGATCCGAGACGGCGGGCGCGTGATCGCAGGCACGCCAGACGTGTTCGAAACGTTGCGTGAGATCGCAGAGAACGCTTGGAACGCTTAACGCCCATGCCAATGAGACCCTACGTGATCTAGGCTTGAGCGTAGCTAAATCAGCCTGCCAGAAATGGCCTTGTGAGGGTTGGTCGTGCTTGCGGTCTATCGAACAATTCGAGAGTGCGCACCAAAGCAATGTGCCCACTGCTCCATGCGTCACGATTGCAAGATCCCCGGCATCACGTGACTGGGTAATCTCAGTGACTGTCCGAGGAATGCGTATCTGTGCTTCGATCGCTGGTTCCCAACCGCGATAGCTACTTTCCAGCTGAGCAAAGAAAGCATCGGCCGTGGCTTCGAAGTCTTTCAGTGGCAAGTAACCGGTTGCGCTGCGGTCGTTCTCACCAAGACCCAAGTTGCAATTCACGGGTAGCGTTCGTGGTGCAGCAAGAATCTCACCTGTTTCGCGGGCCTTCCGCTCGCCACTGGTCCATATCTGCGTGACGTTGGTCAGGATTCCACTGGATGCAAATTCAGTAGCGCGCTTACGGCCCACAGCATTCAAGCCCCATTCAGTTATCGGGACGGCCGGATCGATAGAGACCTCGGGTTCTGTGATGATAATGAGTTTCGGCATTTAATCCGGCAAAAGAACGGGCCCTTTGTCAGCAAAACCCATTCTAACTTCGGTGCCGGGATCAAGCGGCGCATCGACGTCATCGTGTACGGCAAAAACCTGACCGAATGCACCGATCAGCGTGTATTCCATCCGAACGCCAACATAGGTCGCCTTGGCCACCTTGGCTGGTATGCCTTGGTCTGAGCCGATAACCAAACGTGAGGGTCGCACTGCAATGGTTGCGTTTCCTTCGGACAAACCGCGACGTGGCAGCGTGTGGCGGTAGCCTTCGATTTCTATCGTTGCCACGTCGCCATTGATATCGACGATTTGACAATCCAAAAGGTTTGCCTCACCTATGAAATCGGCGACAAAACGGTCGTTCGGAGCATCGTAAAGCTGGCGTGGTGTGCCCATTTGGGCGATCGCTGCGTTGCGCATGACGACAATCTCATCCGAAACTGCCAGTGCCTCCTCCTGATCGTGGGTCACGTAAACAACTGTCAAACCAAGGTCTTGCTGGATTGCCCGAATATCCTCTCGCACCTGACGGCGAAGCTTGGCATCGAGGTTGGACAGCGGCTCGTCGAACAGCAGAACCTGAGGCTCAAGAACCAGCGCGCGGGCGACGGCAACACGTTGTTGTTGGCCCCCTGACAGTTCAGAGGGAAGACGGTTGTTGAACCCCTGAAGACCGACCAGTTCCAATCCATACAGAGCGCGGCTGCGGGCTTCATCCTTTGCAAAGCCCGAGAATGTGAGGCCATACATCACGTTTTCCAGCACGCTCATGTGAGGGAAAAGCGCGTATGACTGGAACACCATGGATACGTCACGGTCGGTGGCGGGCAATTTGGTCACGTCCCGATCACCAATTAGGATCTTGCCCGAGCTTGCCATTTCCAACCCGGCAATCATGCGCAGAGTCGTTGTTTTTCCGCAGCCTGACGGACCAAGCAGTGTGACGAGTTTTCCTGCCTCGACATGCAGGTTGATGTTGTCGACGGCGACGACGTCCTTGCCGAATATTTTCGACACGTTCTCAAAGCGTACCGGGGCGGCCTTGGAACCGATTTTGGTATCGGTCATCGCGATGTCTCCGTTCCGTGTTGCGTGCGTCGTCCAATCTGGACCCGGCCAACAAGTAGTTGCAGTAAACCGACCGCCGCGAGCATCACAAAGATCAGCGTCGTCGAATAGGCGATCGCAAGGCCATAGTCGTTATTCTCGACCCGACCGATAATGTAGCTGGTCGCCATGTCATATTCTGCGCTGACCAGAAAGATGACAGCCGAGATCGCAGTCATGGCACGGACAAAACTGTAAACGAGCGCAGCAAGTATCGCAGGGCGCAACAGCGGCAGGATAACGTTTCGGAACGTTTGCCACGAGTTTGCACCAAGTGTCAGCGAGGATTCATCAAGGCTGCGGTCAAGCTGCGACATGCTCGCGATCCCCGCACGAACGCCAACCGGCATATTACGGAAGATGAAGCTGACAACGAGAATGACACCAGTACCCGTGATTTCAATTGGCGGAACGTTGAAGGCTAGGATGTAGCTGACGCCTATCACTGTTCCGGGGATAGCGAAGGACAACATTGTTCCAAATTCGAAAGCGTTCTTGCCTGCAAAACTTTGCCTGGTCAGCAGATAAGCGGTCACCAGACCAACGGCGGCAGTCAACGGGGCAGCAATGGCCGCGATGGTTATGGTAGTCCAGAAACTGTCCCAAGCGGCTCCGGTCCAGCGAATGCTATCTTCTTCGAAACGTACGGAGAATGCGGTGATATAGTGTTTGATAGTCAGCGAGTTATCGACACCCCACAACTCGACGACACTGCCGTAAATGATCATCGCATAAACAACAATTGTGAACAGCGCCCAGCCCAGAGCGATGAGCAGCACTGGAACGGAAAGGCCAGTCGGCATCAGCGGATGAACGCCGGCATCCCCTTTGCCGGTGACGGTTGTGTAGCTTTTCTTCCCCAGCCAGACACGCTGAGCATAAAAGGCGGAAAGAGTAAAGAAGAGCAGCACCATGGCCAGGACCGCGGCTCTGCCTTGATCGTATTGAGCGCCAACGATGGCGAAGAATATCTCGGTCGAAAGCACGTCGAAATTCCCGCCCAATACAAGCGGATTGCCGAAGTCGGCCATGCTTTCGATGAAGCCCAGAAGAAATGCGTTCGCAAGACCGGGCCGCATCAGGGGCAACGAAACCGTCTTGAATGTCTGCCATCTGCTGGCGCGGAGCGTTTGGGCCGCTTCTTCCATCGACGGAGAGACGCCTTCAACCACACCTATTAGAACAAGAAACGCAATTGGCGTGAACGCGAGTGTCTGCGCGATCAGGATGCCAGGCATTCCGTAAAGCCAGCGTGTCGGCTGCGTTCCGAACAATTCGGCAAAGAACCGGGTGACCGATCCGGACAGGCCAAAAAGCAAGATCAGCGCTAGGCCGATCACGAATGGCGGGGTGATTATCGGCAGAACGGTCAGAGCCCGCAGCGCGCTTTTATGGCGAAAGCCTGAGCGCGTCACGACCAGTGCAAAGCAAAGACCCAGGACCGTAGTGATGACACCAACGAAAATGGCAAGGAACAGTGAATTCCAGGCGGCGCCACAACGCGCTCCCTGAAAACATCCCAGACCCCAAAGTCGATCATCGAAAAACTTTGAGAAGAATACCGCGATGGAGTACGCGCCGTCTTCGGTGATGAAGGCAGCGAAAAGCATCTTCGCGATGGGAAAAAAGACAAAAGCGGTGACAATTGTAATAACGCCACCGATGGCGCTGACGACAAAGACGTCACCGTTAATGGCACCCCTTGCCGCGATCCCCTGAGTAAGCAGGAACAGAAAGCTTGAGGCACACATCATCGCGCCATAGCCCATTCCGAACTGACGGTCGCTGAGTTCGCCAAACATCGCCTCCAACCAATTGAAGTTGAAGCCTCTGATGCCAATGCTGAACCCCTGAGCGATCAGCCAGCCAAAGCCAAGCGCCCCTGACAGGATCAGTATTCTGGCGTAAAGTGGATCAGATTTGGGGCGCTTCAACACCAATAGCGGCAAGGCGAGTGCGATCAGGAGCGGAGCGAGCCAAAGTTTTTCACCCTGTCCAATCAGAAACGCCGCGGGGGCATAATCCTCATCGAATGGGTAGCCGCCCAAAAGCCACTCGAACGACCAAAGGCCACCGTCGACCATATACCAAGGCAACAGGCAGAATCCGACCCACCCGGCCGTGATCCAGAAGATCAGGACCGGATGGGTCGTTTTTGAAGTCCGATCAGTCATTTACTGCGGCAGAGTCGAAACCTCTTCGTCCCATTTCTGCAACAGTCGCTTCCGTTCGTCTGACGAACCATACTTTTTGAAGTCATAGTCAATCAGCTTAATCTGACTCATGTCTGGCGCGCTATCCGAAGTTTCCGCGCTCTTATTCGAAGGTACCTGAAACGCGTTGACCTGAAGAGCAAGGTTCTGGGCTTCGGGTGACAGTGCCCAGTCATAGAACTTTTTCGCTTCTTCTTGGTTGCGGGCTCCTTCAATAATCGACATCGAGCCAATTTCGTATCCTGTGCCCTCGCACGGTGCGACGACCTTAATCGGGAATCCTGAAACGGCCTGCTTCACAGCGTCATGCATGAAGACGATACCAATGGTGTTCTCACCACGACCGGCGGCCTTGATCGGCGCAGAACCAGACTTGGTATATTGGTTGATGTTCGAATGCAGACCTTTCATGAACTCAAAGCCTTCATCTTCACCAAAGATCTGCACCATCGACGCCAGCGTGGTATAGGCCGTACCTGATGAGTTCGGGTTCGCCATCTGAACGTGGCCCTTGTATTCGGGCTTCAGCAGGTCTTTCCAGCAGGCTGGTTCGGGTAGGTTATTGGCAGCAACAAGATCGGCATTGTAGCCATAGCCGAGTGCGCCTGAATAGATACCGATCGTCTTGTTGCCCGCGCTTTCCGCTTGGGATATCGCCCAATCATGAAGCTGGTCGCGCATTGGCGAAATGTATTCCATCGTCAGGCCCTCTTCGGCGGCCTGCAAATGCGGATCACCCGTGCCGCCCCACCAAACGTCTCCCTTCGGATTCGAGCTTTCGGCGCGGATTTGTGCAAAAGTTTCACCTGACGACTTCCGGGTCATGTTGACGTCGATGCCCGTCGCATCTTCAAAGCTTCGCGCCATGAGTTGGCACCAGTCTTCCTGTGCCGAACAATAGAATGTCAACTTATCGGCCTGTGCCGCTGATAGTGACGCAGCCAGGGCGATCACCGATCCAACCGCAGTGGATGTCAATTTTCTCATTTTTTCCTCCCTTTGAGCTAAATGCGACCGGGTTTCCCGGTTCTTTCATGCCCTTCCTCATGCAGCCTTTCGAAGTTTCTCTATGACAATTTTGACTTCTGGATCGTCTGTTAGATTATTCAGCAAATCTGACAGGTCTCTCTCTTGAACCAACTTTGCGGCCTTTGCCGGTGTGAACCAATGACGCGTTCGTTCACCTTCTTCCTTCCAATGTCGTTTCAACTTTTCGACGACCAGAGGATAAAGGGTAACGCGGCAGCGAACGCTGCTTCGCCCCTCGTATCGTTTATCATAGAAAAAATGACCGATGGCCCGTTTCGATATGGTGCCGACTGCGCCTGCTTCTTCTTGAGCTTCTATTTCTGCGGCATGCCATGGTTTTTTGCCGTCCATTAGCCATCCTTTTGGGATAACCCACCGGCCGGTATCCCGCGAAGTGACCATAAGAACGCGCAACTTGCCAGTCTTGTCCCAGCGCATTGGAAGCGCCGCAATCTGATCTGCCGTTTCGCTGTCGCCCATGCCGCTCCTCAATGCCACACGATCAAAAACCAAAAGGAAGCTTTCTTATTGGCAAGTCGGCCAGTTAACGCTTTGCCTTGGCTCGTATTCTGAATTTGATCAACCTGTGCATCTTCGCTTTGCGCTTCGAATTACTTGTGATCGCTCGAATTCTCACAACCTTCTGAGGGTTATGCAACAAAAAATATTGCATTATGACCGAAAGCCCACAAAAGTAGGTTTCGAAGCCTAGTCGGGTCGTCGGATGTCCAAAACAAAAACGCGCGGCAAAATGTCTGAAAAGAACCAGAGCCGGGTAAAGAAGTCCGACCGGCGCCAACAGATATTGTTGGAGCTGAAGCTGCGCCCGCACGTTCGCATCAACGAACTGGCACAGCGGTTCAACGTCTCCAACGAGACGGTACGCAGAGATTTCGATGCTCTGTCGAATGACGGCTTGATAGCACGGGCACACGGGGGGGCATCAGCTGCTGCGCAAGGGCACTATCCAGGTTTGGATGAACGAACAAACGCTCAGGTAGAGGAACGCGAACGGATAGGTGCCATTGCAGCAGAACTGATCCAGAGCGGTGAAACGGTTATGATCGATTCTGGCTCGACCACAATCGAAATGGCACGTGCACTTGCTTATATTGGCACCCCTTGCACGATAATAACCAATTCCATTCCCGTAGCTATGACCCTTGGCCATGGGGCTGCTCAAGTCCTGTTATGCCCAGGGGAATACTTGGCAACTGAGTCTGCAACTATCGGAACCGAGACGCTGGAATTTCTGTCCCGTTTCAACGTCGACAGGTGCATGATCGGTTCCTCTGGTTTCTCGACGGATGGTCCTTCAGAAACAGTGCGGGGCTTTGCGGCAGTAAAGAGGGTGATGCTGACGCGTGCCGAGAAACGGCACCTTCTTGTTGATTCCGGGAAATTCGGTCGGAAAGGCTTGTCTCAAGTAGGAGACCTTAACGACTTGGATTCCATAGTCACCGACAAAAAACCAACAGGAGAATTGCGTAACGCTATTGAGGGCGCCGAGGTCGACGTTCTCGTCGCCGGGTAGACATAGAATGATTGATTAACAGCGGACAGAAAGCACCGCACATGACTGGGAGGAAAACATGAAGATCGATATCAAACTATTGCTTGGGGCCTCTGCAATCGCACTCATGTCGATGAGTGGAATAGCGTCGGCGCAGGATTGTCCACGCGGTGACTTGGACGAGCGTTTTTGTGATGCCGACGGTGATTTGATCGCGGATATCCCCACAGATCCTTCCGAGCAAATAGATCCAGACACCTTGATCTTTGCTTATACGCCGGTTGAAGACCCTGCCGTATACAAAACCGCGTGGTCTGATTTTCTGGACCATTTGAAAGCAGAAACGGGCAAGGACGTTGTCTTCTTTCCTGTTCAAAACAACGCAGCCCAGATCGAGGCGATGCGCTCAGGGCGCCTGCATATTGCGGGATTCAACACCGGATCCAACCCACTTGCGGTAAACTGCGCTGGGTTCCGTCCGTTCACAATCATGGCTTCGAAGGACGGTAATTTTGGTTACGAGATGGAAATCATCACTTATCCGGGCTCGGGTATCGAAAAGGTTGAAGACATCAAGGGAAAGCAACTGGCTTTTACATCCCCCACATCCAACTCGGGATTCAAAGCGCCCTCAGCGATCCTGAAGAGCGACTTTGATCTTCAGCCCGAACGCGATTTCGAACCTGTCTACTCGGGCAAGCACGACAACTCGATACTAGGTGTCGCCAACAAGGACTACCTAGCGGCTTCGATCGCGAACTCCGTTAAATCCCGGATGATCTCGCGCGATGTGATCAAGGAAGATGATGTCGTTACGATCTACAAGTCGCAGACCTTCCCGACCACAGGGTTTGGGACCGTTTACAACTTGACACCCGAGTTGCAGGAGAAAATCCGCAATGCGTTTTTCAATTTTGACTGGGAAGGCACGACACTGGAGGCGGAGTTCTCGAAATCGAACGAAGGCCAATTCCTCGAGATGACCTATCAGGAATTCTGGGACGTCATTCGTAAAATTGACGCAGCAAATGGCGTCTCTTACGCCTGCCAGTAATCTTTGGCACATCCGGCGGGCCTGAAAGGGCCTGCTGTTCACCCTAATCTGGGGCATTTCATGCTGCGTCTTCAAAAGCTGACAAAAACATACAAGACCGGAGATCAGGCGCTGAAGGCGATTGATCTTGAGGTTCCAAAAGGACAGGTTCTTGCGTTGATTGGGCCCTCGGGCGCGGGCAAATCGACCATGATCCGTTGCGTAAACCGCTTAGTCGAACCCACAAGCGGCGGCGTCCTTCTGGATGACGTAGACGTGACCAAACTCGGCTCGGGTGCGCTGCGGAAAGCACGCCGCGAAATGGGCATGATCTTTCAGGAATATGCCTTGGTCGAACGCCTCACGGTGATGGAAAACGTATTGTCCGGCAGGCTGGGCTACGTGGGGTTCTGGCGCAGTTTCCTGCGGCGGTATCCGCAGTCGGATGTGGACGAAGCCTTCCGGCTACTCGATCGGGTGGGGCTGTTGCACATGGCTGATAAGCGGGCAGATGAGCTATCGGGTGGTCAACGCCAAAGGGTGGGCATCTGCCGCGCCTTGATTCAAAACCCGAAATTGTTGCTGGTTGATGAGCCAACTGCGTCGCTGGACCCAAAGACCAGCCGTCAGATAATGCGGCTAATCACCGAGTTATGTCAGGAACGCGGATTGGCAGCCATTATCAATATCCATGATGTGGCGCTCGCTCAGATGTTTGTTCCCCGCGTCGTGGGTCTCCGCTTTGGCGAAATTGTGTATGATGGGCTTCCCACCGGCCTTACCCCTGAGAAGCTGACCGAGATCTATGGGGAAGAAGACTGGGAAGCAACCATCGAAAAAGTGGACGAAGATGAAGATGTCGAGGCTGCAGAATGAGCCATCGAGAGTTAGACGACATGCTGGGAAAAGGCTGGCGTAAGCCTGCCTTTGTTAAAAACCCATTGCTCCGCTGGGCATTGCTTCTTGGCTTTTTCGCCTACCTGATCGCAGCCTTTATGACCATCGAAGTTGATTGGGGGCGGGTCTATGAAGGGCTAGACCGGGGATGGGCGTTTGTACTTGCGTTTACCAGCCCAGACTTTCTTTCGCGGTGGACCGATATATGGAGCGGCCTTGTGGAGAGTATAGTGATGACTGTCGCCGCGTCGGTCGTTGGTATTTTGATTTCTATTCCGATTGGACTAGGGGCGGCACGCAATATCGCCCCATTGCCAATCTACATTATCTGCCGAGGCATTGTCGCAATAAGTAGGGCGTTACAGGAGATCATTGTCGCCATTTTGTTAGTGGCTATATTCGGTTTTGGACCGCTGGCCGGATTTCTGACGCTATCCTTCGCCACCATCGGATTTCTCTCGAAACTGCTGGCCGAAGATATCGAAGCCATGGACAAGGTTCAGGCCGAGGCGATTAAGGCGTCTGGAGCACGTTGGCCGCAATGGATCAATTATGGAGTTCAGCCGCAAGTGATGCCGCGGCTTGTGGGCCTTTCCATGTATCGGATCGACATCAACTTCCGAGAAAGCGCGATCCTCGGGCTCGTGGGAGCTGGTGGAATTGGAGCGACTTTGAACACTGCATTCGACCGCTATGAATACGACACTGCGGCAGCCATTCTCATACTTATCATCGGCATCGTGATGGCTCTTGAATACCTTTCGGGGATTATTAGAGCGAGGGTTCAGTAATGCCGATACTTGAACGCGACGGTGCGCAAATCTGGCGTCGCCGGACAACAGGTCAGAGCTTGGTTCGTTGGTTCGGCTGGTTGCTGGGCGTGGCGATTTTTGTTTACTGCTGGCAGCTGATCTCGGAATCCACCACCTGGTTTTTCGTCTGGGACGCGCCCCGCATCGCCAATGATATTTGGACCCGGGCAACGCCTCCTAAATGGGATTACATCACCCAACTGGGTCGCCCGATTTGGGACACGCTAAATATCGCCACTTTGGGTACAATCATCGCCCTGTGTATGGCAGTGCCCGTCGCCTTTTTGGCTGCCCGCAACACCACGCCGTCCGCTCTGTTCATCCGGCCGATTGCGCTATTGGTCATTGTCTCGACCCGCTCCATCAACTCGTTGATCTGGGCGCTTCTTCTGATCGCGATTATTGGTCCCGGAGTGTTCGCCGGTGTAGTAGCAATCGCCATTCGTTCAATCGGGTTTTGCGCAAAGCTTCTTTACGAAGCGATTGAGGAAATCGATCACACGCAGGTCGAAGCAATCACGGCAACCGGCGCTTCACGCTGGCAGGTCATGGCTTATGGGATCGTACCGCAAATCCTACCCGCGTTTGCAGGCATTGCTGTTTTCCGTTGGGATATCAACATCCGCGAATCCACGGTGCTCGGGCTGGTTGGAGCCGGAGGTATCGGGTTGCAATTGTCGGCTTCGCTCAACGTACTGGCTTGGCCGCAAGTCAGCCTGATCCTGATTGTAATTCTGGTCGCGGTTATGATCAGCGAATGGGTTTCGGCGAAAGTACGAGGAGCCATCATTTGACCGGGTTCTCTGCGCAAGAGGCTTTTGACGCCTACGAGGCTGTGCGACATCGCCTTCCGCAAACCAGATCTACTGAAGTGTGCTATCGCCGGGCGGACACGCTGGAGGACATAGCTCATGAGTTTGACGTGTTCCTCCTCGATGCCTTCGGGGTTCTCAATATTGGTGATACGGCAATCCCAGATACACCAGATCGGGTCAGGTCGCTGAAAGCCGCCGGCAAACGTGTTCTGGTTGTGTCGAATGCCGCTGGGTTTCCCCACACAACTCTCATAGAGAAATACAATAGGCTTGGTTACAACTTCGCGCCACAAGACGTGATCACCAGTCGGGCCACATTGTTGTCTGAAATAAACGGCCAAAGTGAGTTGCATTGGGGATTGATGGCAACTCCCAGTGCCGGCCTTCGCGATCTGGAGGGGCTGAAACTTTCCTATCTGGAGGATGACCCGAAGCCCTACGAAACCGTCGACGGTTTTTTGATGATCGGGTCAGCTGTTTGGAATGAAACGCGACAAGCCATGTTGGAGGCCGCTTTGCTAGAGCGTCCCCGTCCGGTATTAGTCGGCAACCCCGACATTGCCGCTCCGCGCGAGTACGGTTTTTCCAAAGAACCCGGTCTTTACGCGCACCTGCTAGCAGACCGGACAGGCGTCATCCCTCAGTTCTTTGGAAAACCTTTCGCCAACATCTATGATCTTGCATTCAATCGTCTGGGGCACATCGACAAGTCCCGGGTTCTGATGGTTGGCGACAGCCTGCACACCGACATTCTAGGTGCACGAAATGCAGGCTTAGCTTCCGCACTCATCTCTGGATTCGGTTTCTTCGCAGGGCATGATGTTGAAGCAGCGATCATGAAGGCAGGGATAGTACCGAATTTTGTTGTAAACCGGCCTTGATATTAGGGCGTTCCTCTTAGATTCATGCTTTCTGTTAACTCGAATGTCGGGTGAATTTGCGTTGCGAACACACCGACCATGTGAACGAAGCGCCACGTGTGAACGGCAGCTTTGGAGAACCCTCCGCAACAACTTAACTCTAAACTCACGTCCGGATTGGGCCGCACTCCGAGCTTTGCAAAGTCAGCTTTCTGCGCTTCGCAGACGTTGATGCAACTGCGGTATAATCGAGATCGCTGTTCTGAACCTGAATAGGCGCTTTCAGACTTTTTAGATCTCGGTCTATCGCGCGACTGCCCGCAAAGGCGCGAGGCGCTGCGATAATTGAGGTCTCCGCCCCTCCCGCCTTTGCTACCACTGAATGATAACCAGTCAAATCAACTGCCCGAAAGGCGGTCGATAACGCCTGGCGATTGGATGCAACTCCTACCAAAATTGGATACTATGCCACGCAGTATTGGTAAGAATGCGCGGCGACGCTATTGAAAACACTGCGGCAGTCTTAAGAGAATATGCAGGAACCGCTAATCTTCTTTTGGTTTCGCTGCTGATCCCACAGGTCGCTATCAGTCTTGCCTCTGGTGGCGACTGCTGTTGTTGATGCGATCAAGTGCCGGAGCTTAGTTCCATTGCGTGCCGATCTGTTTGAGAACCAGCAGAATGACAGCTTTCAAAAATCCGGCATCCATCTTCTGACGAAACTGGGGGAGATTGACGGAGATCGCTAGGTTTCACCGGCCCCTGTCCGGTCTTTTCAATGGATTTCGTTTTGTCGCCGGTACTGGCAGAATATTTCGGCTACTGTACGGCTTTACCGATTAAAGATAGATAGGGACCGATTATGGACGCGGTTGACCGGAAAATTTGCGAAATTGTGCAAGGCGATGGGCGCGCTTCGAGCGCGGCGATTGCTGAAGCCTCGGGTGTGCCGACCTCCACCGCCAACGACCGTCTGCGCTGACTAGCTGCGAACGGGACAATCCGGGGCTGGCACGCTGCACTTGATCCGCACCGCGTCGGGGACGGCCTTGCCGGCTTTATCCTGATCGACATGGGGTACGAGGGCGAAGCAGAGGTTGTAGACGCTTTTTGCGCCCGGCCAGAAGTCATGGCGCTTCATCATATTTCGGGAGGGCATTCCTATCTTCTGCAACTGCGAGTGAAGGACATGAATGCAGTGCAGGATTTTCTTGCCGAGGTGGTGAAGCCGTTTACTGCAGTGACACACACAGAAACGATTTTCGCCCTAAAAACACACAAAGAGACCGCTCCCGTGCGCGTAGCGCCCCGATCCGACGGAGAGTGAGATGATTGAAGTCTTGTTAAAAGGCGTTGGCGTGGCCGTTGCGGCACCGGTTGGCCCAATTGGCCTCTAGTGTATTAAGCGTACGCTTGCAGACGGGAAGGCCCATGGCATGGCGTCAGGGCTGGGAGCTGCCAGCGCGGATGCGGTTTACGGGTTCATGGTTGCCGCAGGTTTTGCGGCAACGGGTATATTAGTCAGCTACGCTGAGCCAATGGAGCTCTTTGGAGGATTGCTGATTGCGATCCTCGGGGCGCTGTCCGTCCGTACATTTCTAAGAGGCGTAGGCGAAGACTCAAAGCCAGCGGATGCAAGAGGCGCACGAGGCCTCATTCCTGCGTTTGTTACCACTTTCGCCCTGACAATCTCAAACCCGATGACCATCCTAGCGTTTGTGGCGCTCGTTGCGGGCATCGGTGCATCTGCGACGGCGTCATCCGGAGCCGCATATGTGCTGGTGCTCGGAGTTTTCGTCGGCTCGGCGCTATGGTGGCTGTTTCTCGTGACGGCGGCGTCCAAAGCAAGCGCACGCATCACACCATGCGCCACTCGTTGGCTCGACCTGATTTCTGGTTTGGTGCTTTTGATCTGGGGCGGATGGATCGCATGGGGTGCTCTTTCATGACATTGAAGCATATCGCCATCGTGGGGTGCGGCTTGGCTCTGTTTCGTGTTTTCGGTTGGATAAGGAGAACGCGGTGTGGCAGCAGGTTTAAGAGGCAAGTTCCTTGAACTGGCGAAACGGACAGAGGCCAAGCGTAATTTGACCCTTTCGGATCATGTGCGCCACTTCTATTCCGTCCAACGTTGCAACTGCTGAAGCGAAGGATTTGAATCCTAGAATGGGCCTGATCCTTCGTTTGATGAAAC
>NZ_WQCA01000041.1 GCF_013032445.1 Ruegeria arenilitoris
GCAGTAGATCTTCGACATTCCGAAGCGAGAGAGGGAATCGGATGTACAGCATCACCGCCAAGCGGATGATCTTGGGACTGGTTTTGAAGTATTTGAATGAGGCAGGTCTGGTCATGGGCAAAAGCTACGCAACACCCCTACCCCGCTCAAGCAAAGTTCTTCTGACAAGACCTCTCTGACTAGGTTCGAATCAGAATTCCAGTTGCGACGCCCGCGAACAAAATCGGGCAAATCCGTGGCTGAAAAATAGCCTATGCGCCAAGTAATTCACCCTATACGTGTATTTTTCCCAGCTTTGAATGATGCGCACTCAAGCCCGAGGGCCGTACCATTGATGCATACTCCGTCGAAAGTTGGGGGGGGTATGACCGCCGCTAATTTGTACGGCAACAGTGTGAAACTAATAAGTTTTCTAGGAGAGTAAAATGTTGAAACTTTATGTAATCATGAAAAGCCTGGCACGTGATGAGCGCGGCGCGACCATCGTCGAGTACGGGGTCGCACTTACCGTCGTCACAGCCATCGCTGTTCTCACCCTGACGAACCTGGGTGCTGACGTGAACACTCAATTCACCGAAGCAGAAGGCCTGATGTAAGCGCCTGTTTGAACGCAAAGTACGCGGTACAAGTGGTGCCGCGTGCTTTCCACCCATGACGGGATTTCTTGATCCATCGGCAAAGTGTGACCGTTCAAAGCGGCTCATTCGATGAACGCAAAGAAATAGCTGAAGGAGAACGAGATGAGACTTTCTGCCATTTTCACTGCATTGACGGGATTGGCCGTAGCCGGAGGATCAGTTTACGTCGCTCGCGACTACATCCGGTTTGACACTACAACAACCAGTGTCGGAGCTGAAAGTGAGACTGTCAGCGTGGTCGTGGCATCGCGCGACATTTCATTTGGCGAGGAAATTAACCCAGGTGCGTTGACAACAATCGAGTGGCCCCGTGGCGCTCTTCCCGTTGGAGTTTTTACTGGCTACGACGACCTGATCGCCGCCGCCAACATGCCGACCCGACGTGCTCGCCGAGCGATTACTCAGGGTGAGCTCATTCTGAGTAACAAGGTTTCTGATTTTGGTGAAAAGGTCACAATCGTTCAAACCATCGGTGCGGATCACCGTGCTATGGCGATCGAAGTAGATGCTGAAACAGCTGTCGGGGGTTTTGTCACGCCAGGTGACCGTGTCGATATCGTGATGACGACCGGCGAGAAAAAGAACATGCAAGCCGTGACTATTCTGCAGAATATTCGGGTTATCGGCGTCGATCAGGAATCTGACGAGCAGACCGACCAGCCAGTAGTCGCGCGAACGGTCACGGTTGCAGTCACACCTGATCAAGTCCAACGCCTGGCTTTGGCACAGCGCGCGGGTCGGCTGAGTCTGACGTTGCGGTCCATCGATGACACCGAAGACAGGGCGCTAACCATGACACGCCTGAATGATCTTCTTGTTGACGAACCAAAAACTCCAACGGCCGTAGACGAACCTGTGCGTCGAACCGTAATCCGCGTTCGCCGCGGCACCGAAGTGACCGAAGCCGTCATCAATTGAACCTGTCAGAGAAAGTGTCGATTGTGTTCTTCGCAAATATCATAAGTCATTTCCGTCGCTCTGAAGATGGCGCGATCCTGGTATTTGCCGCAGTGGCGCTGTCGGCGATGATAGGTATGGCGGCTCTCGCCTTTGACATTGGACGCGTCACTACAACTCAGTCCGAATTGCAAAGCTTCGCGGACAACGTGGCATTGGCGGCCGCTGGAGAATTGGATGGGCGGCCCGACGCAATCACTCGCGCGACGAACGCAGCGGCGAGGATGATCCGTGATCGCCAGACTTTTGGGGTACGCAACAAGGATCAGCTTCTTTCCGGCTCTACCGACTACCAGCTGCAGTTCTATGAAAGTCCGACCGACAATTCGATGGAACCTGCACAACCTGCGCAGTTGTTGGACGCCTCCGACGCCGCAAGCGCATCCATCGCATCTTTCGTCCGCGTGACAATAGACACACACGAAGTCGAGACGCCTCTGGCGGCAGCAACGGCGGCTCTCATCGGTAATTCGCGCCCTTTCGCCACTGTAAGTGCCGAAGCCGTTGCAGGGTTTACGTTGTTGGCCTGCGACATCACTCCTATGTTTATTTGCTTGCCTCAACCAAGCTTGGACTTGTCTGAAGGCCAGCTTGTCAAAATGGTGAGCCAGGGCGGCAATGATCAATGGGGGCCGGGCAATTTCGGCTTTCTCTCCGCCAACCAGAATCTGGCGATCGATACTGCTGGCGCTTGTGCGTCTGTACCGCCCGGTCAGGAAGACTCATGTGCGTTGGCCGCGTCACGTGCTGTGTCCATGTGTTTTAGTCAACGGGCGGTGGAAACCCGTCCTGGCCTGAGTGTTGGCAATATGATCGCAGGATTTAACACGCGGTTTGACAGATTTGAAGCAAGCGCCGGACAATTCCAGAATGACAGACGCTACGATGTCGATAACTTCGCCGCATCCCCGCATGTTCTGGACGGTTGGATTACGTCTGCAAACGGAAACAACTGCACCAATGAAAAGGCCCCGCCCTACGAAGTTGACGGCGTGATTGATCCTACTGCAACGGTTGGTTTGCCTCTGGATGACTGCTTCGATACCGGCGGTTGCCCCTTATCACGCGTTGGCGATGGCAACTTTTCGACGGGGCTCGAAGATTATCTGACCATTAATTACGGCGCAGATTTCAGCAACCCCGTTCCGACTGGTGTTCCAGCCTGGTTCCCAACAAGCGGAACTCGGCACGAAATTTATAACGCAGAAGTAGCCAACCAAGCCGCACTGGAAGCCATTCTGGCGGCTGGTGGCAAATCCGAAAGCAGCATGCCTGCTTGCCAGCCCCCTTCGCCCTCGCGCGCAAATCCTCGTCGCCGTGTCATCACAGTGGCTGGAATTGATTGTGCCACCTATGAAAGCGAGCTGAACGGAGGATCGGGCTCTATCCCGGTGACAAGTTTCATCGAGATGTTCCTGATCCGTCCGTCCGAGGCGGGAAACACCGGCGCGAACGCGGTCATCTATGGTGAGGTCATCAAGATCGTATCTGACGGATCTGGCGGCGGCGTAATTCACGATCTGGTTCAGCTTTATGAGTAAGGTCATGTTTGTACTGTCGAAATATATTCAACAAGAAGCCCTTCGACTTAAGAAGGACCAATCGGGCGCATCCATTATAGAGTTTGCGATCCTGCTTCCGCTCATGTTGGCGACATTTGCCTTGATCGCCGAGGGTGGGCGTTTGTTCTGGTCTTATCAAAATGCGATCACAGGCGTTCGGGACACCGCGCGATACGTCGGGAGAATTGCACCTTCCGACCTGTGTGCGGCGTCGCCAAGTGCTGCGATCAGCGATTATCAGACGGCTGTCTCCAACACTCTGTCGTCGCTTTCGACCACAAACATCACCATAGGATTGGACGATCTTTCACTCGAATGTGTCGGGACCTCAGGCGAATATCGTGTTTCGCCCACACCTGTGGCCGTTCTCACTGCGTCACTGACAATTTCGGATCTTCCGTTTGCGCCTTTGTTCCAACTTGTTGGTGGCGCCGAACGGACGCAGATCCAGACCACTGTAACAGATCGCAGCCGGGTGTTTGGACCATGACCCATCGTATTGAACGCATAAAGCGGGATGTGTCTCGTCTAACCCGCGATGAAGACGGTTCAACCATCGTGGAGATGGCGGTTGTCCTGCCCTTGTTCCTTCTGATCTTTCTGGGTCTGATCGACTTCGGAAGGCTCGCGTTTCACTATATAGCCGCGGAAAAAACTGCCCAGGTTGCAGCCAGAATGGCAGCCGTTATGCCGCCCGCCTGCGACGGTATACCAACAACCAACTTCCGAGGCGGCTATACCGATGTTTCCGGACCGCGTTTTGGTACAAATTGCAGCTTTGCGACTGGGGTCTGTTTTGTACCTACATTGGAGGACTCGACCTGCGATGGCGATGATCCCGCTAGCGTCGCGGCGCAAACCACCAGGAACGAAATCTGGAATATGCTTCAGTTTGCGGTTCCCAATGATCCTACAGCCAATTTTGACGCCGGAAACATTGAATACACTTACGAATTCGATCCCCAGATGAATTTCCTTGGCGGCCCCTATGTGCCTAACGTCACGGTCACCATCGAAGCGCTTCCTTTCCGGTTCGTATCTCCGTTGGGGGCGCTTGCTGCCCTGGCGGTGGGTGGTGATACCCCCGAAACCGATGCACTGACCGATGCAACCACGGATTTCAAGATTTTTTCCGATTTCAGCGCAACCCTTCCAGGCGAAGACCTCGCCAACGGAACCAACGGTTGAATGTTAAAAAATAGGAGCTGCAATATGACCCACAAATCATTGGCCCTAATCTCTGACAACGAATCGATCATTAGCTCGGTCACTAAGGCAGTTGATCGCTTAGAGGATCATTCACTCGAAACGCTTACAGGAACATTATCTTCGGTAAACGGGCATGCGAGCCAGTTGCTGAATAACAATGATCTCTTGGTGTTCACGCTTTCTGAAGATGTGGATATGGAAATAGTCAGCGACCTGCGTCGTAGTGCCGGCCCAAGTGCTACCATTCTTGCGCTCAGTGACCGAGATATCTCTTTGTCTGATGCCCGAGCCCTGAACAAGGTGGGCGTCGACGAAATCCTACCATTTCCCATAGGGTCAGAGGAACTAAGAGAACAGATTCAAAAGCTTACAGTCGACAAGTCCCTGCTACCGGCTATTTACAACCCTCAAAAACAACGTTTGGGGCAAGTTATCAGTGTTTGTCCGGCTCGTGGGGGTATTGGCGCATCAACGCTGACAATTAACCTTGCCGACCAATTGCAAGGCTACTCCGGCATTTTCAGAAAAAAGACGCAGAACAAAGTCGCCATTGTCGATCTGGACCTGCAATTCGGAACTGTTGCAACGGCGTTGGACCTGGAACCGTCCTCTGGGCTTTTAAGAATGGCCCAACAAGGTGTGAATCCGGATCGGACCTTTCTTCAACAGTCGTTGGTGCAACACGCGTCCGGGTTGGAAGTTCTGAGCGCACCCGAGGATTTTATGCCGCTGGACGCCCTGACGCGTGAGCAAGTCACCACGCTAATCGAGACATTGCGTCACGATTTTGACTACGTCGTTATCGATCTGCCACGCATACTCGTTGACTGGATCGGTGCTGTCGTGACTGCTTCTGATCGGATGTTCATGATCGGAGACAGTTCGGTTTCTTCGGTTCGTCAATCCTGCCGTCTGATCGACTTCTTCACTAAGGAACGTCTCGCTCCCCCCGTTGAGATTGTTTTCAGCCGGGAAGCGAAGCCGACTTTTCGCTCAAGTCATCACGTAGAAGCGCAAAAAGCACTTGGTCGCGAGTTGCGGCATTGGCTGCCTTGTGATGCCCGTCACGCAAAGCAAGCCCTTGATCGGGGACAGTTGCTTTCTCAATCGGCAAACAACTGTGCCTTGTCCAAATCGATCAGAATGATGGGGCGCAAGATAATGAGTGAAACGAGTGGCGAGGCCAAAGACCTCAAAAACAACGCTGCTTAATTGGAGTAAAAGGTATGTTTGAAAAGTTTGCACGCGCCGGGCGCCCCAGTGAGGCAGAAGTTATCCAGTTGAGCCATCACTCAGAACAGAAAGCCGAGGAAGTTCAAGACGAACCCTCGGCTGAAGACAAGCAATTGGCCGATTGGCTAGAACTCAAAAGCACTTTGCACGAGGCTTTACTTGATCGACTGAA
Organism: Ruegeria arenilitoris; assembly: GCF_013032445.1. Classification (GTDB taxonomy): domain Bacteria; phylum Pseudomonadota; class Alphaproteobacteria; order Rhodobacterales; family Rhodobacteraceae; genus Ruegeria; species Ruegeria arenilitoris_F. Next base: position 5,772 of record NZ_WQCA01000041.1, read on the forward strand.
CCTTTCGGTAATCGAAAAAGTCGAAAAAGATGTGCTTCGCCGCGAGGTGGCTGGGGTGGTCAGTAGCGCACTGTCCCAAACGGGCAAGCCGCTTAACACGGACGACTTCAATCGTATTGTCGACGAACTTCTGGATGAAATTCTGGGATTTGGCCCGTTGGAACCGCTTTTGGCGGACCCAACAATCAATGACATTTTGGTTAACGGGTATCAGACGGTATACGTCGAACGTTTTGGTTTGCTGGAACGAGCCCCGGTGCGTTTTCGTGACGAAAAACACTTGCTGCGCGTGATCGACAAGATTGTGAGCAAGATCGGACGCCGCGTTGACGAACGCCAGCCTTGGGTAGATGCACGGTTAGAGGACGGAAGCCGCGTCAACGCCATCATCCGTCCCTGTGCGATCGACGGGCCCAGCGTCTCTATCCGAAAATTCTCACAATCAAAACTGACGATGGACAAGCTGGTTGCGAATGGCGCGTTGAATGAAGGAGCAGCGCGGTTCCTGCAATCCTTGGTATACGCGCGCCTCAACGTTTTGATTGCAGGCGGAACAGGGTCCGGCAAGACAACCATGTTGAATGCCCTGTCGTCTTACATCGATCACGGTGAGCGTGTTGTAACAATCGAAGACGCGGCAGAATTGCAACTTCAGCAAGATCATGTCGTTCGCCTGGAAACGCGACCACCCTCCCCGTCTGGCGACGGTCAGGTCATTCAACGCGATCTGGTACGCAATGCGCTCCGGATGCGCCCCGACAGAATAATCGTCGGTGAGGTTCGCGGTGCAGAAACCTTTGACATGCTGCAAGCTATGAACACCGGGCATGATGGCTCAATGACAACTGTCCACGCGAATTCAGCGCGTGACTCACTCGGGCGGATCGAGCAAATGGTCACTATGACCGGGATAGAATTTCCGGCAGCAGCCATTCGATCCCAGATCGCGTCTGGTTTGCATTTTATAGTACACCTGTCCCGCTTGGCGGATGGGTCACGCCGCGTCACCAGCATTTCGGAAATAACCGGGATGGAAGGTGAGATTATCACAATGCAGGACATCTTCGTGTACCAGAAGAAGGGGCGCTCGGAAACCGGCGAGGTGATAGGGCAATTTGTGCCGACAGGTATTCGTCCGAAATGCTTTGATTTGCTCACGGCCGCCGGCGTCGATCTGGAGCCTGAAACATTCCGGGTATCAGGGGGTTAAAATTATGACTAATATCAACACCGTAGAACTCCTGAATTATCTGACACTCGTATGCGTTTTCGTTGGTATATTCTTGGTCATCACAGGTTTTCTGCATTTAGTTCGAGGAGGCGAAAACCACTCAGAGGCCCGCAACCGCCGCTTGCGCATGGTCCGGGGGGGTGTGTCTGACGAAGAGCGTCTTTCGCTTCTTCTCCCGGACGCACACACTGGACTCTGGTCTCGGGTCCCGTTTTTTGGAAAGCTGCCGGAAACACTGGTCCAGGCAGGATTGCAAATATCGCCGCAGAACTTTTTACTACTGTCCGCATTTGGCACTGCTGCAGTGGCTATCGCTGGCGTATTCTTTCTTACCGTCTGGCAAGCCATTCCCATAGCCTTTGTATTGGGCGCAGTCGTACCCGCGCTGATTGTCAAATCACGTCAGGCAGAGCGCCAAAAGCTCCTGACCGGTCAGTTACCCGACGCCTTGGAACTCATGGCGCGTGGCCTAAAAATTGGCCATCCGGTAAACACCTCGATCAAAGCTGTCGCGGATGAGATGCAAGACCCAATCGGGACTGAGTTCGGGATTATCTTCGACCAGATAAGTTTCGGGGACGAGTTGCCTGATGCTGTTCAGGACTTCGCTGACCGTGTCGGTTCTGAGGACGCGCAATACCTGGCTGCCAGTATGGCAATCCAGCATGGTACCGGCGGTGATCTTGAACGGATCGTTACCGTTCTTGCCACTGTTATCAGAAGACGGATCGCTTTGCGCGGACGTATCAAGGCAATCTCCGCTGAAGGACGTCTGTCCGGGGTACTGCTGTCGATCATTCCACTGGTGATCATGGGCATAATGTCTGTCAACGCGCCGGGATATTACACCGATGTGAGTGACGATCCGGCGTTCATCAAACTTGCCGTGCTGGTTGTGGTTTTGATGATCTCCAACGTCGTTGTTCTGTACAAGCTTGTTAACTTTCGCATTTGAGGTGAGTCCCATGGATCGCATTCTGGAAATGATGTCACTTCGCTTTGGCCTACCTGCTGAAACGATTTTATTAACTGTTTTTGGCCTTGGCGTGTTGTTAGTTTTTTTTGCCGTAAGCTCAGTCCTTAGCCGACGGCATCCTGCGGCGGTTCGTATCGCCAACTTGCGTGCTCAACGACTAGACGCGCGCAAGGATCGTGGCCTGTTGCGTGAGACAGTCGCTACACCCAAGGGCCTTTTTAAGGCTGCACTTCCAAGCCGACAGTCTGAGCGTCGCAAAATTGAAGACAAATTGATTCAGGCCGGACTGTCCAACCCAAACGCTTTACGCATCTACACGCTGACACGAGTCTGGTTGGGAGTTTTAATTCCGATGATTGTGGCTTTGCTTATCGTCGCGGCAAAAACGCCTGGAATTCCATTTCCCAGTTCAATTGCAAGTTTCTTTGAAAGCATTAGCAATGCCAATGCTATACAGCTTGTCGGGTTGCTAACTGGTGTAGGCTATTTCCTTCCCGCAATCTGGCTGAACCGCCGCAGAAAAGAGCGCCAACAAAAGATCCGAGACGCGTTTCCAAATGCGCTCGATCTTTTGCAGATTTCTCTGCAGGCCGGAATTGGGTTTGACGCTGCGATGACCCGGGTTGGGAATGAACTAGCGGCAGCTTCACCGGATCTTGCATTCGAATTTTTGAGCACGCAACATGAGATTCAGGCCGGGCGGCCACGCGGGGATGCATTATCCGAGATGGCGCGACGCACCGGTGTAGACGAAATTCGGTCTTTCGCCACCGTCGTTCAGCAATCAATGCGGTTTGGAACAAGTATGTCGGATGCATTGACGACCTACGCTTCGGAAATGAGAGACTGGCGCGAAAACAGAGCGCAGGAGTTAGCCAACCAACTGCCCGTAAAGATGTCCGCAGTTCTGGCTGCACTGATGTTGCCGACCCTGATGATTATTACTGCTGCACCGTCTCTGATTCGATACTTCCGGGGCTTTGGTGCTTAGCATTCGCCAATGCAATGCAACAATGATTAGGTCACATGGATAATGTTCCCAGATTGAAGCGCAAGAAGAGCATTTTGCATACGCACTTTGATCAAAGACGCAAAATAGTGCAAGGTAAATAGGCACTTATGTGCAATCTGGTCACTTTAAAAACGGGCATTTGGTTGAGTGGCGATGTCCACCAAAGACCGTCGGTTTAAAATGAACCGAATGCAAAAATCGAAAGTAGCGGGACGCAAACAGCTAAAGATATGGGGGCCGGCCACTTAAAAAGACCAGACATTTGGATGGGTGGGACTGTCTAAGGAAAGGCGTTGGTCGTGTTTTGACCAATGGTAAATAGTATGAAGGTTTTGTTTTCGGCGCATCACTCTGCGCTGGGTTCAATTGAACCAACCCAGGAACTTATGAAAGTTGTCGCCGCTCTTTGTCAGGCTTCACAGGGTAACGTTCCATTGTTGAACGCGCTGCGTGAAACTGCGCTTATGATCGGAGCAGATGCTGTCTCTATAAGCCGAGTTGACCTAGCGTGCGGAAAGGGCTCAGCGAAAGTACTGAGCTATGACGCCAATCCGCAGCACGACCATTCAGGCAGCTTTGATTTCTGTGTGGCACCGATCGTCTGCGGAAAGAATATGAGCCGGGCCAAGCCGGGATCTGCTTGGTTTGGTACACTTGATGATTTCGCTGAACATGAGCATTTTTTCGAACTTTATAAAAATCGTCGGCTGTCGGAATCCGTTTCGATATTGCTGGAACGGCGAAACGGGGATGCGGACTTTTGGGAATTGCATTTCTCTCGCCCGATTTCTACAGCATTGGAGAACATTCTGGCGCTTATTGGCCCAATACTCTCTGATTGTTGGAAAAAGAGGTCCCTTGGGCGGTTTTCCGAAGCGAAATTGTCGAGTGCGCGCAGAAAATCGGTAAAGAAATACGTCAAGGACATCCTATCTATGGACAACCCTTGCCGCTTGAGCCGTGCCGAATATCGGGTTTGCTTGTTGTTAGCCCGCGGCCTTAATAATGACGCCTTGTTATCCGAACTTTCAATTTCGATTTCTACTCTTCGTACGCATTTACGCAATATCTACGGCAAAACAGGTACGTCGTCTCAACCCGAATTGATTCATGATTTACTTACACCGGTCGTGAAACCCCAAGTGTCAAAGCTGGGTGGATCACATGTCGCCTGAGACCGAGCAGTTGGGCCCGCTGGTACTGATTGCACCGTTGTTAGTTATAATGGCTCTGCATGACCTGAAGAACCTCAAAATATCTAACATACTCGTGCTGATTTTGCTTTTCACCTTTTTGTTGTCAGCACCATTCTACCTTTCGTTTCAAGAAAGTATGCATCGGTTTCTAGGCGCACTGATAGTGTTTGCCTTGGGAGCAATCGGCTTCGCATTTCGCCTTTGGGGTGGCGGGGACGTAAAGGCAATTTCCGCGCTGGTTCTCTTTATTCCCAGCAATGGGCTTCTTCATTATTTTAATTGTTTTGCATTCTCCATGGGCGCCGGAATGCTAATTGTTGTCTCTGGTCGTCATATTCTTGCCTACCCTGAATGTTCTTGGAGGGCCTTTCGACCAAAAGCTGGCTACCCTATGGGTGTATCTATCGCTATGTCGGGGATTTTATGGCTAGTGATTTCGTTAGCTATTTCAACGTAAGATAATGTTAATCAAATTCGATCCAGTCTTATTTAATGTTAGAACCCATTGGTTTACGCACGGTGAACCTCTTCAAAGTTCGAAAAACGAGCGGTGACATACCTGCTCTTTTCTGGCTGAGCGATGCGAAGAAAGCGTGGACCCCATTCCCCTCAGGTCCCGGGTCCACACAAGTGTCGAAAACTGGTGAGTACAGCATTACGGCAAGACAAACGACTTAGGTTCTATGACCGCGTTCCCAAGGTCTTTCTCTCGGCCGTAGCCCTCGCAGTAACCCTCATCTACTGGTTATGAATCTTGCCTCTAAGACCTTTGGGCGAAAGGCCTAAGAAATCAGATTGGAAAAGAACAGGAGCAGACTACCAAAATAGACCAACCTCATCTTGGCTATGCCAGTTAAAAAATTCTTATGGAGCACAACAAACCGCGCTACTTACTTGGTCAGTGCACGTCGCCGGCGGCAAAGAAAATTGTCGTTTTTCTATCCTGAAACAATTGTATGACAAGCCAATCCGCCAAGGAGCTTCGATTTCTCTAACTCCAGTTTGCCACCGTATGCATTTATAAGATCAAGGGATATAGCCAACCCTAATCCTGTTCCGCTGACAGAGGTATCCAGACGTCTCCCAGACCGAAGCACCTCTTTTCGGGCGTCTTCTGGAATTCCAGGACCGTCGTCCTCAATGCAAAGTTCAATACCGTCTGCACATCGTTTGGCTGACAAGTGGATTTTTCCGCAACTCCATTTGAGAGCGTTGTCGAGGAGGTTACCGATCACCTCTTCTAAATCTTGGGCGTCCATTCTGACCCAAAGACCACGTTCGCACTCTGACGTGAGAGATTTACCTTCACGCTCTGCCATTACAGAGAACAATCGAGACAACCTCTCGACTGAATTGGAAAGGTCAGTTTTTGAGTGGGTGAGCTCGGCCGTATTTGACGCCCGCATTCGCGCAAGAGAGCGTTGTAGTTGAGCATCGATCCTACTCAAAGCATCGTCTGCAGGCACTGTGTCTACGCCAGTTTCTGACAAACTTGCCAATTCATTTCGGAGTATTGCCGTGGGCGTTTTAAGTGCATGCGCCAGGTCTGCCGCCTGCCTGCGGGAACTAGAAACAATCTCACGATTTCGATGAAGCAATTGGTTGAGGTCCTCCACGAGTGGAGCAACCTCTTCGGGATAACTCTCTGGATTTAGATCGTCCCCTTTGTCCCAGCGATGTCCTACATCTTCGCGCAACTTTCTTAAGGGGCCAATTATTGCAGACATTAGTAGAAGTGAGCTGGCAACTCCGATCAAGCCGATCAACACAAAAACCGGAAGCAGGTTATTTTGGGCAGCCCTGCGTTCGCTGATCAGTTCAAGCCTGCTTTCGGCAACAGATACTCCCCATTCTGTTCCATCTTCGAATGTGATCTTCTGGTAGATACTGCGGACTGCTTCGTTATCCGGCCCTAGAGTATTCCAGACCGCCGCCCCCTCGCCCGCACCTGAAGGTTCTGCAATCGTTTCGTCAAAGAGTGAGGCGGATGTAAAGGTAGCCCCACTGCCATCCGTCACCTGCCAATATCTGCCTGAAAATGGCGTGCTGTAGCCTGGGTCGAACATCAAATCCCGCAAGGCTTCTGGGTTATCCGTGGTGGCGCTAAGCCCAACAACAAGCTGCGTGTGCCTGTCGCGCAACGTCTCGTCGAACTGTTCCAGAACGCGGGTATTGATGTAGGACAGCACAACTAATGTCCCGACGCCTACGGACAACGCGCCAGAGGCGAGACCACCTAGCAAGGCACGTTGACGCAGAGATAGCATCACGCGGTATCGATCATGTAGCCGCGTCCTCTGACCGTCGTGATTAGGTTCGGGCCTAATTTTTTACGGAGTCGGGTTATGAAAACGGCAATGGTATTTGAGTCCCTGTCACCGTCATATTCGTAAATATGCTCTGACAACTCAGTTCGTGAAACCATGCGTCCTATATTGTGCGCAAGGTATGTCAGCACAGCTATCTCCTGCGCGGTCAGATCAACGGGAATTCCACCCAAGCTGGCGCGTCCGTTTCGCGTATCCAGAGAGACGTCCCCCATTTCAATCACCGGGTTCATTTGGCCACTCTGTCTGCGCAGGATTGCTCGGACGCGTGCTGCCAGTTCCGGCATGTGAAATGGCTTGGTCATATAATCATCCGCACCTGCGTCAAGGCCATCGACACGCTCACTCCACCCATCACGAGCCGTGAGAATCAGTACCGGAGTTTTGACGCCTGCGCTTCGCCATTCTCGTAATACGGAAATACCGTCACGTTCTGGCAACCCAATGTCGAGAATGATCATGTCATATGGTTCGGTCGCCCCCAAGTGCAACGCATCCGTCCCATTGTTGGCCACATCTACTACGCGGCCTTCTGCGCCCAAAAGCTTTTTGATCTGTTCGCACAGCTGCGGTTCATCTTCGGCCAGAAGTACTCTCATAAACAATAACTACAGCTACAGCGGCATTGGTTTAAGTACTATTTCTTGCCGTTGCCTTTGCCGCCGCCGTTACCTCCGCTGTTCCCGCCGCCATTGCCACCGCTGTTACCGCCGCCATTGCCACCGCTGTTACCGCCGCCATTACCTCCGCCGTTACCGCCGCCATTGCCTCCACCGTTACCGCCGCCATTGCCACCGCCATTGCCTCCGCCGTTACCGCCGCCATTGCCTCCGCCGTTACCGCCGCCATTGCCACCGCCGTTACCGCCACCATTGCCACCGCCGCTGTTACTCTTGCTGCTGTCACCACGGCTGGCCGCGGAACTGCGGCTCTTATTTGACTGGCCATTGCCATAGGCTTTTTTGGAATTAGTTTGCGCGGCCTTTGATATTTGACGACCTACGCTGGATCGATTGGATACCACCGCACCGGTCTGGGCATTCACCACCACACTGACAATCTTGCCATTGGGTTTTTTAACCAAAATACGATAATAGATTTCGTCCGCTAGAAATGCACGCGCATCTACCGGGGTGCCTCCAAAAGCCTTTTCAACGCCCTTGATAACCCGTTTCAAGCGGATTGTGTTTCCTGACAGAGTCGCTTTACGCAGTTCGCCTTGTTTGAGTTCGCGAGTGTCAGCAACCGCTTCCCCACTGGAAAAAGCAGTCACCAAGCTTGCTGCCAACAAGAACGACTTCACTCGCATCAAACCCTCGCACTTATCTGCCGAGAATACCCAACCCAACATGAACCATTGATGAACAAGCAGTTAGCCCTGCGTTCAAGCGCTCTCAAGTTAAATGTCACAAGCTATCAGTGATTCATACGCACTGCAGACGAACGGGCTCTGGGATTTGTCCTACAAAACCGGTGGCCGCGGGCGTTCTATTAAGGAGATTGACATGAAAGCCACCACATCGGGACTTCTGAAAGCTACTACATTGGCGATAGCACTGCTGGGATCGTCGGCCATTATCGCTGCGTTTGCCGCCCCGGATATTGTCTATGCAAAAGAAGGCAAGGGCAACGGCGGTGGAAAAGGCGGTGGTAACGGTGGCGGAAAAGGCGGCGGTGAAGGAAAGGGCGGCGGCGAAGGCAAAGGCGGCGGAAAAGGCAACGGCGGTGGAAAAGGCAACAGCGGCGGGAAAGGCGACTCCGCCAAAGGTAAGAGTGGAGATCGCAGCTCGGCGGGCAAAAGTAGTGGCGGAAAAGAAGCTGGCAAAGCCCGTGATGGCCGCAGGGCCGGGGCGTCCAACCAAGGCAAGACAAAAACTAAGTCTGCACGTGCTACTTCGGGGAAAAACAATCGGTTTTCTTTGAAAGACCTGTTCAGCGGAAAAGGTAAAACAAGGACCACTGCAACATCTAAGAAGGGCGGTATCTTTGGTGGCAGCAAGCAAAAGCCCAAGTCACAAACAAGGATTTCTCGAACCACGACTGTCGAAAAATCTCTTCGCCCTGCCGTTCGAACCAAAGGCAACAGGATAGCATCACTTCTTGGGGCCCATCCGTCTGAATTGGGCGCGTTGAACGCTGCCAACGCAAGCGCAACCGCTTTGGCAAACGCTTCTCCCAATTCTCGCGTAGGTCGAATTGCCAACTATCGCGACACGGTACTGGACGGAGAACCGCTGCGTCAGGAATACGCGGATCAGTTGGAGGAATTTGCAGGGCTTGAGCCACCAGAGCGTGAAGTTTCTGAAATTGAGGAAGACCTGGAAGCCGCGCTGGATGATGTTCAGAACAATAGGCAACGGGTCGAAGATCTTGAACAGGCACTGGAAGACGCCGGTGGCACTGATCCTGAGATCGAAAACGAGTTGGAAGAAGCGCGTAAGGAACTGGATGACTCTGTCGAGGAAGCGCAGAACCTGAACGATGAAAGAAAAGCTGCCATCGAATATGACGAAGCAGCCGAAGAAGTGCAGGAACTGGCCGATCTTGTCGAAGAACAGGAATTGACCGAACGTGAAGCTCTGGAAGCCGCAGCTAACAAACCAGTCACCGATGCAGTTGAAGAAGAGGTTAAGTCGTTGCTGGGCCTTTAATTAAAGGGCCTCAAAACGCCAATACGATTTTCAATCAGTGCTCACTACTCACGGAAGTACTGGAAGTCGGGCCAGCCACGTGCTTTGGGAAAAGTGCAAATGGCTGGCCCATACTTTTCTTAAGTCGGGGTCTTATGGCGGACCTCGTTTGCGGTAAACCCAAAAAGAAACCCCGCCCTGGATCAGGGCGGGATTGAGTTTTCAATTCCGATAGGTTGGACGATTATCGGGAATTGTCGGGGGTCTGCTGAACTGCCTTCAGACTTTGTTTTTTGCCTCAAGAAACCGCTTGTTTTTAATGATATCGGTTAGTGCATTTTCTATAGGAGGGAAGCGGCCACTGCTCGCATTGGTCGTAGTTGGCAAACATTCTTCGGCAAGTTCACCGGAGGTTTGCGCCACAGCTCTTATGCTGGAGTCTTCAATCACAAAGGCAGATTTGATCATGCTTTTCCCCTGTTGGCAATCACACAGGCACCACCCGTCTGATCCAATATAAACAATATGCCGGAGAGTAGTTGAACACATTGGGAATACACTGTTCACGTTCAGTTAATGTTGTTTACGAAATAAGGACAAATGAACCAAAAGGCGTCCGAGGGGTACTGTAAGACAAATTCGAACCAGTCTTTGGTAGACCAGTATAACTGCCTTTTATGACGCACCAAGTTCGCGCCACCCGGCAAGAGCGGCGGTGCGTGTCAGCTTGAAGATGTCTCGGCTGGCTAGCGATCTTTCCTGGTTGATGTGATTGTAGACGAAGGAGAGAACGGACGCGAAATTCTTCAAACTACGCATGCGCCTGAAACGTTGCATGGCGCGTTCGCGTCGTCGAAACGGAAGATGCGAATTCTCGACGCGGTTATTGAGTCACCTGCCTGTTTGCTGTTTTACGGGTGCACCAAGTTCTCTGAGCGCGGTGCTGTCAGACGAATTCGAACCAGTCTCAGTTTGCTGCGGAAACCGTGAACCTATCCGGAACAAAGTTGACGCCACTCGGCCAGGGCGGCGGTGCGTGTCAGCTTGAAGGTATCTCGGCTGGTCAGCGATCTTTCCTGGTTGAAGTGGTTGTATACGGAGGAATGGACGGCGGCGAATTTCTGCAAACTTCGCATGCGCCTGAAACGTTGCATGGCGCGTTCACGCCGTCGAAACGGCAGGTGCGAATTCTCGACGCGGTTGTTGAGCCACCTGCCCGTCT
>NZ_WQCA01000042.1 GCF_013032445.1 Ruegeria arenilitoris
TGTCCGACTGCACCCTGAGTGTTTTCCAACGCTTGCTGAAAAAGCGCTTTATCCAATCCAAAAACGGCAACCCCTATCGCGCCTCCGCGTTGGGGATCAAATCCGTGCGCGCCTAAATGAACCAAAGATAGGAAAGAACCATGAACCACGCAGACATTGACGCTATTATTGAAGTCCACCGGCTGGCCTTTGGTAAAGAAGAAGGAGAGGACGTCGCTCAGCTTGCCAGAGACTTCCTCAGCCTCCCTGACACGATTTCTATCAGCTCTGAACGCGACGGGAAGATCGTAGGCAACGTGCTGTTTACTCCGTTCAACTTCGTAGATCACCCAGACACGAACTGTTACCTGCTGGCACCTTTCGGGGTGCTACCAGCGTATCAGGGCCGTGGCGTTGGAAAAGAGATCATGGAAGCGAGCATTGAACATCTCAGGTCCGTTAGGACGGATGCGGTGTTCGTGTTGGGCGTACCGACGTTTTACCCCAGATATGGGTTTGCCCCGACGGACAAGCAGACGCCATACCCGGATCTGATGACGGCACCGGAGGCGTGGATGGCGCTTGAGTTGACTGAAGGATCTGCACAGAAACTAAGTGGCAAGACAAAGGCAATCCCACAGTTCATGCAATCTCATTGGTGGGACACGTCCCAACACGGGTGAAGTCCACCCGCGTCTGTCACCGAATAACCGGAACCCGGCATTCAAGGTCGCCAATTGAATGGCGGGTTCGTTCTGCGTGGTGCGGGCATCTGAGTCCTTCAATGGACGGCATACATTTAGCTTGTCTGAGGTGGTCACTCATCTTAGCGGATTGTAACGCGACGCCAATTTTTTACTCAACAGAGCTAGGTTGCAAATTTGAACATTTTGATTGGAGAAGCGTTTTGCAGCAAACAAGGCCTAGCGCAGGTCTTTATGCTCCACCAGTGTCGAAAATCGGTCCATTGTGGTAATCTCTTCCCTTAAACTGGGGGATACCATTATGGAATATTATGACCTCGGGACTTATAGCCGGAAGGTTACGACCTCGTCGGAAGAAGCTCAGCTTTGGTTTGACCGGGGCTTGGCATGGACCTACGCGTACAACCACGAAGAAGCGATTGCGTGCTTTCAAAAAGCAGTGGCTGCCGATCCGAATTGCGCGATGGCGCACTGGGGCATCGCGTATTGTATTGGGCCGAATTACAACAAGCCTTGGGAAACATTTGAAGAAGACGAGAAGCCTGACTGTATCGCCTTGGCGAAAGCGTCAATCGAGGCTGCTACGTCGTTAAAGGACCAGCTTACACCTGTTGAACGTGCGCTCATCGAAGCTATTCCAGCGCGATATCCAGACTCATCTGATGTCGAAGATTTCAGCCCCTGGAATGATGCCTTCGCCGATGCGATGCGAAAGGTTCACGCCGAGTTCGGCGAGGACCTGGACGTGTGTGCGATCCTTGCTGAGTCGATCATGAACCGGACGCCCTGGCAGCTTTGGGATCTGCCGACCGGACAGCCCGCCGAAGGGGCCGATACGCTTGAGGCCATTTCCGTACTCGAAAATGCGCTCGATACACTTCCCGGAGTGTGGGAGCACGCAGGGCTATTGCACATGTACGTTCACCTGATGGAAATGTCGCCCCACCCCGAGCGGGCGCTACGTCACGGTGATGTGCTCAGCACGTTGGTGCCCGAGGCCGGGCATTTGCTGCACATGCCGACCCACATCGACGTTTTGTGCGGAGACTACATGAATGTCGTGCTGCGCAATCACAATGCCATATTGGCAGATCGCAAGTTTCTGAAGCGGGAAGGGCCTGACAACTTCTATTCCGTATATCGGTGCCACAACTACCACTTCAAAATCTACGGAGCGATGTTTTTGGGGCAACCTTCAGCGGCAATCGAAGCAGCTGAAGAGTTGATCAACACCCTACCGTCAGACACTCTTCGGCCGATGGCTGACTGGTTTGAAGGCTTCATTCCCATGAAGCAACATGTGCTGATCAGGTTTGGACGCTGGCAGGATATTCTCGATCAGGATCTGCCAGAGGATGAAGAGCTTTACAGCGTTACACTTGCCATGATGCGATATGCAAGGACGGTCGCCTTGGCCAACCTGCACAGGATCGCTGACGCCGAGAGTGAAAAGGCCAAGTTCTATGATGCTCTGGCCGGAGTTCCTGAGACCCGCATGCTGTTCAACAACACATGTCAGGACATTCTAAAGGTCGCCGAACAAATGATGCTGGGTGAGCTGGCCTATCATAAAGGAGAGTATGAGACGGCCTTTGAACACCTGCGAAAGTCAGTCGAGATCGACGACAACTTGCCCTACGACGAGCCTTGGGGATGGATGCAACCCACCCGTCATGCCTTGGGCGCACTTCTTCTTGAACAGGGGCAGATGGAGGAAGCCGAAGCCGTTTACCGCGCAGATCTTGGCCTGGATGCAACGCTTAGCCGGGCCTGTCAGCATCCGGGTAACGTCTGGAGCCTGCATGGCCTGCACGAATGCCTCACCCGACGTGGCGAAACGGTCGAAGCCGCCCACATCAAGTTGCAGCTGGACAAGGCCGTCGCGCGCGCCGAGGTGCCAATCAAGGCGTCTTGTTATTGCAGGCAGAAAGCGCTGGCGGCTGAGTAGCGCCTGGTCAGGCACCTGTACAGTCTTCTTGTCGGGCCGTGCAAATGAAACGGTAAGTCAATAAACGACGTTCATCCAGAGCCAGAAGTTGGTTCTGAACCATATCGCTGGCGATTTCCCCAAATAGAATCCGTGTCGTAACCGGCATGATGCTCTTAGACTTGGGCTTCGAAATTCTCGCCTTAAGCCATTCAAGACTTTCAGTCGTCGAGTCTGCGCACCTCAATTTGGTGACATGATCATCGTGGTCAACTAAGCTGAGTGGGTCGGGTTAGTGAAATGTCTACCGTTTTGTGATCCGCGTTCCGTCGACCAATCCTGCAGATGGGTAGAGCACAATTAAGTCATCCGCGTTCAAACCACTGGAGACGCTGGCTTGCACGCCATTGGTCGCGGCGACTTCGATCGGTTGTTCAAAGATTTTTCCATCCTCGACCAGAAACACAAACCAGCCCTGCCGCGCCCGGAACATTGCACTGGCAGGAATAATCAACGCTTCCGGATCTTCCTGAATGACAATCCGTACTTCTACCCGGTACCCGTGGCCCAATCGGCCGGTGGATACATCGGGTGTTTCCATTGAAATCACAACGTTTACGCGCTGTTCCTCGACCCCCAAGGCCGAGAACTTTGTAAATCCAAGCGGATCTATGCGCTCTACCGCTCCGTCAATCGGCTTCCCCCCGCCCCATTCGTCAATAATGACACGATCGCCCACGGACACCTGAACAGCATCAGAAGACAAAAGTTCGGCAACGACCTCAAGGTCTCCGTCGATGTCGCCAATTTCCAGGATGGGAGCCCCCGCAGGCAGCGTAATTTCGTTTTGCTGTATCACTTGCAGAACCCGCCCAGTTGCAGGAGCCAGCAGCGGGATCACATCGTCCGAGTGTGATATAAGTGCCGATGCAATGCCGCGGTCATCAAATCCGATCAGCTGAGCACGCGCATTCGCCAGTTCCGCTGTTCGAACCGAAATGGCAGCCTCGGCACTGTCGACTACGGCCTGTGCGACTCGGCCTTCGCGCTCAGCGCGGGCCAACGCCGCCTCACTTATGCGGCCGTTTTTCATCAGCGACTCCGCGCGTTCCAAATCTTCTTCCGCCAGCGCCAGATCTGCGACCGCTTTGTTTAGATCGGCGCGGGCCACGCGGAGAGCAGCTTCTGCAGCAGTGACCGCCGCGCGGGCCTGTTCGCGCGTCCGTACATCCAGCATGGAGGGATTGGTGGGCAACATGCGTGCGATGACCGTTTGATCCGCAACAACCGGATCACCCGGCTCCACACCAACGCGGAGCAGTCGTCCGGCAACTGGTGTGGCCACAACATATGAATCGTGCACACGCGTGCGCCCCTCTTCATCAACCGTGACGATTAGGTCCCCAACTTCAACCTGAGCCAGATCCACCGCCACCGCTCGAGGCCAGAACGCTACAAGCAATACGATCGCAATTATCACAATGGTGACAATCGAAAGCACCCACCGTGATTTTTTTTGCGCCATCAGGACTACTCCTTAATTTTCAACGCTTCAACCAGGTCAACCCGGTCCAAATCTCGCTTTACAATCCACCCAGAAACTATTGAAGCGGCCAGAACCACCAGCACCGCAGTGCCATACCCGCTGGGATTAAACACGCTTGGGACCTGATAAACATCGGTGCTAAAACCTGCCGATATCGCAAACGACAGAAAGTAACCCATGAGTGCTCCGAGAGGCAAAGCAACGAGTACGACAACCGCCAACTCCCCCAAAAGCACATAAGATGCTTCGCCCTTCGTGAACCCGATGACGCGCAGGCTTGCCAGATCACGCATGCTTTGAGCAAATGAAATGCGCGCGGTGTTATAGATGATCCCAAAGGTGATCACAGCCGCGATGAGCGCCATCAAATAACGGGTGGACCCTGCGCCTTCGTTCATGATCTTTTGCATCGCCTGCTCTGCATCACGCTTGACCGAGATCCCGGCTACCCGCGGCAGTTCTGCAAAGTAAAGCTGCAAGGCCTCAAGCCGATCGGATTCCGCCGACAAATAGACTGCCGAGACACGCCCCGGTTCTTTGAGTATGCGGTTAAGCCCTTCTAGGGACATATACGCAGGAGATCCAAGCAAAGTTTCCGCCACACCCGTGACTTGTACAGTCAAGTTCGGGCGCCGCCCCTCCAGCACGTCAATTTCGATGGTATCACCGATTTCCGCATTCAGGACTTTCGCCAAAGCATTCGAAAGCACAATGCCATTCGTGTGAAGTTCTACCGGTTCCAAGTCTGACTTCAAAGCTCGGTTCAAACGCGCGCCTTCTTGCAGCCCGTTTACGGCACCACGATACTGGCGCAATCCATGCCGAAACTCCACAGGCACCACTCGAACGGGCTCAACGGCATGAACGCCGTCAAGCGATGCAAGCTCATACTGAACCGTATCGGACAGCGGATGTGTAAAGCTGACCATGGCATCACTGCGGTCAATAACGGAGAACGTCATATCAATGGTCTTATCGAAGCCGGCCAGGATGCTAACCATACCAACAGACAGCGCCATCCCGCAGGCAATTCCGACGATCGCGCCGAGGATACGGCCGGGTTGCCTCACAATGCGACGCATCACCATTCGGGTTGGCTGGTCCAATAGTCTTTTCATGCGCGGACCGAAGGCCCCAGTCTTGCTGTAATCCACAGGCGCGGGAGGTCGCATAGCGATCGCGGGTGTCAGACTGAATACCGATCTAAGAACGAGAATTGCGCCTGCGGATGCCGCCAAGACACTGACTGACACTCCAAGAGCAAAGGCACCCGCACTGATCTGGAAAACGAGGAACGGAAACTTGTAGTACGTCTGGTAAACACCCGATAAGAGGCGCCCCGACAGGATCCCAAGCGCCCCGCCGAAAACGGCACCACACAGTGCGATCACCAAGACAAGCTTGAAATAGTGAACGCCTATTTCAAGGCTGGTGTACCCGAAGGCTTTTAGTATTCCTATTTGTTCTCGTTCTGATTGGATCATTCGGGCAATCACGATATTGAGCAAGAACGCCGCGATAGCCAGAAAGATCGGCGGCACCACCCCAACTGTTGCGCGAAGACCAGCGATTTCTTCTGTCACGAACCTGTTGGACGCTTGATCTTCCAATCCGTAAGCGCCCAAACCTCCATATTTGTCGAGTAGGCGGTTTGCCCCGGCGATCACCTCCTGCGTATTGGCATTTCTTGAGAGTATAAGCAGCGCCTCGTTGAAAGCCCCCTTCATGTCGAAGGCTGCTGCCATGGCATCCTCCAACATCCACAAAACGGCAAAGCGTGTGTCGTCCGGCACAATTTCTCCCGGAGCGGCGATGTAGATGAACTCCGGGCTTTGCGCCAATCCGACAACAACAAAGGTTCTGCGAGCGCCGTTCATCGTCGCAGAAAGACTATCACCGGGTGCCAGACCAACGGCGTCGGCAAAGCTCTGCAACAGCAAGACTTCGTCATTGCGCCCGACACGGGGCGCGCGACCGCTTGTAAGCATGTAGTTGTTGAGGAGCGGACGAGCATCCCGCGGTATTGAAAGTGCCGTGGCGCGCACGGGTCTGCCAGCCTCTTCCAACGTAATCAGAGCCCCGCCAATCACCCGCCCTTCAACCGACGTAACGCCGGGCAGGTTGGCCAAATGCTGCAGCACCGTTTGCGGCGCGCGCGCGGCTGGAGCAAAGACATCCGCAAGGCGGTAGCGTTCGTAATACGTGCTGCGTGTCTCGGAAAGCGTACCAACCAAACCGGTCATCATCACGAGGGTCATTACACCCAATGCGATAACACTGGCTATCGCGACGGCTTGCCCTTTCAAGCGGCGCAAAGTCCGAACTATTTTCTTGTCAAGCGGACTCACCAGTTGATCTCGTCAGGTGTGAGCTTCTCGGAATTGACCTGAACATCTTGGATCATGCCGTCTGAAAACTTTATTACTCGGTCTGCCATATCTGCTGTTGCAGCCGCATGTGTCACAATGAGAACAGTAGTATTCAGTCGTTCATTGACGTCTTTCAGCACCCGAAGCACGGCCCGACCTGTCTGGCTGTCGAGCGCTCCGGTCGGCTCGTCGCAGAACAATACAGTGGGTGTTTTTGCGATGGCACGCGCGATGGCTACGCGTTGCTGCTCACCCCCTGAAAGCTGCGCTGGAAAGTGATCCTTCCTTGCGTCCAGCCCGACAAGGCCCAGTGCATCCGCGGGTCGCATCGGGTTCTGTGCAATTTCGGTGACCAATTCCACATTCTCTTCGGCTGTAAGGCTGGGCATGAGATTGTAGAACTGAAACACGAACCCGACATGATGGCGCCGGTATAGCGTCATGTCCCGATCCGAAAGGCTCGTCAGTTCTGTACCTTCGAACCACGCGTGCCCGCCCGATGCACGATCGAGGCCTCCGAGTATATTGAGCAAAGTGGACTTCCCGCTGCCGGATGCACCGAGCAGGACGATCATCTCACCTTTCGGGATTTCAAGGTCGACGCCCCGCAGAGCGTGAACGGCGGCTTCCCCTTCCCCGTACACCTTGGATAGAGCTTCCGTACGAAAGGTATAACCAGGCAGGTGTTTCATAACGATACACTGTAATAGCGGCGGCGACGGGTCAACACGTTCGCCAATATGGCAACATGTCCTTTGGTCCATGCTTTCTATTTGTGTCGAACGTAAAATGCCGGGCCTTATCCAAGCTGTTCCACTATTGCCGCGACAACGTCCGGTTACAGAGTTCAGACTTCAGTGGTTGAAAATGGGGTTGTTGCGCCGTGTATCTTGGATACGAGCCTGTGACGTCGTAAGACCAACCAAAGCTCCCGCGCCGTCGGAAGCTTGCACACTCGCAGCGCGGGAACGCCCGAATTGCAAAGAGGGCTTTGTTCGCCGGGTATTGAGGATACGGACCAACACATAACCCAGACCAAAAAAGGCCCGCGCTACTACTTCATGGGACCGTGAGCGCGGGCGACAGTAGGGGATGAAAGAGATACGTAGCGTGGCGCTGATCGGATCAACGAACCCGCGCTGCTGACAAGACCTCCTCGGATGCTAGATGATGCATCGGCCAGCAATGCGAGCCCCAGTTTTATATCTGTCTCAGCATTGGCTGAAACGGTCATCACGACTGGCGCGAGAAGGAGAAAAATCAGCCATCTCAAAATCATACCTCCGGAGGCTCGGTCGGGCATAGCTGTATTGGTGCTGTCAGACGAATTCTAACCAGTCTCAGTTTGCCGCGGAAACCGCGAACCTATCAGGAACAAAGTTGACGCCACTCGCTAAGAGCAGCGGTGCGTGTCAGCTTGAAGGTGTCTCGGCTGGTGAGAGATCTTTCCTGGTTGAAGTGATTGTAGACGGAGGAATGGACGGAGGCGAATTTCTGTAGACTTCGCATGCGCCTGAAACGCTGCATCGCGCGTTCGCGTCGTCGAAACGGCAGGTGCGAGTTCTCGACGCGGTTGTTGAGCCACCTTCCCGTTTGTTGTTTTTCGAGCGCGCCCAGCTCTCTAAGCGCGGCTCTGTATGAGGCGAAGCGATCCGTGACGACGTTTTCCGCTTTACCGTTTCGCTTCATCAATTTCCTGAGGAAATTCAACGCGGCCTGCTTGTTTCGGCGTTTGGTGACGACTGCTTCCAGCACTTCGCCCTCATGATCAACAGCCCGCCAGAGGTAGTGCCTCTTGCCATTCACCTTCACGAAAACCTCGTCTACATGCCACTTCCATTTCGAGAACGCGCGCAGTTGCTGAACACGCTTCCGTCTGATCTCAGCAGCAAACAAAGGGCCAAACCTGTTCCACCAATATCGGACAGTTTCGTGGCTCACGTCGATGCCTCGCTCGTGCAGCAGATCTTCGACATTCCGAAGCGAGAGCGGGAATCGGATGTACAGCATCACGGCCAAGCGGATGATCTCGGGACTGGTTTTGAAGTATTTGAATGAGGCAGGTCTGGTCATGGGCAAAAGCTACGCAACCGCCCTGCCCCGCTCAAGTAAAGTTCTTCTGACAAGACCGCTGGACACGCTTCCGCCTTATCTCAGCAGCAAACATCGGGCCAAACCTGTTCCACCAATATCGGACAGTTTCGTGGCTCACATCGATGCCTCGCTCGTGCAACAGATCTTCGACATTCCGAAGCGAGAGCGGGAATCGGATGTACAGCATCACGGCCAAGCGGATGATCTCAGGACTGGTTTTAAAGTATTTGAAAGAGGCAGGTCTGGTCATGGGCAAAAGCTACGCACTCGCCCTGCCCCGCTCAAGCAAAGTTCTTCTGACAAGACCGTTCGAAAAATTTCGACCAGTAAAAACCTCAGATCACGCAGGCTCGTCAACTAGACCCTAGAGTTTGCGACACATCCATCAGCTTTGCTGCCTTCTCAAATGCTAAAATACCCGCTTTGCATGGCGATATTACTATGAGAAAGTACCACCGCCCTGTCTGGCATGGTCGTCGCGGTCGAACCAAACCAACGACAACTGTATTAAGCCATTGTCGTCGACGGTCCACTCCTCCCAGCCCAACAGGCGGACAGGAGAACCTTCACGTCCTTCGGGACCGACGAGCATACCGGTAAAAAGAGCGTGGTTCCCTGATAAACGAAAGTCATGCAACAATACAGAAGAGCCGGGAAAATCACGGAAAAACGGTGCTGCGTAATCCGAAGCAATCGCTCTCCGTCCTCGAATTGCTTTGCCGGAATTGAGCCGCGCCGCTCCATTTTCTGCGAAATGTGCGGCCACTTGCGCCGGATCGTTGGAACTCCAAGCAGCAGCATACGAGGAAGCTTTCTCAAGCGCATCAGCAAACAACATATCGGTTGCCCCTTGTTCGAATATGGCCACTCTTTGGCTTTGAGGGTGAGACTTTGGATGTATCTTAGACGCGTACGTGCAGTAAGTCATAGGTATCCGCGTTTTAGGCGTTCAATCCCAGCGCAGCGAAAGAGCACTCCTCCGAACCGGGCGTTCGTAAAACTCGCAGCGACAGCGTCGGACGCCCCCAATTGTCTGTTTTCTGCGGAGGTGACGAAAGTCGGATACATGTCTGAGCCAACCGATGTTCCATCAGAACATGTCTCGCGCGCTTCACTGCCACGTTCCCAAATTCGTGAGCGCTATTCCGTGGACCCAATCAGAACATACGACTAGCATCAGTGATTACTCATCGCGAAGGGAGACAAACATGTCGAAGTTCACCAATAGAACAACTGCCCATGGGGTTGCTGCACTCGTAATTTGCTGTTTCGCAATGGCCGCACAGGCCCAATCGGCGAGTGAGGAGATGTCGTTTTTCATAACCAGTGTGGGCAAGGGGGACGGCGCCAATCTGGGCGGGCTCGAAGGCGCCGATGCTCATTGCAATACGCTTGCTTCCGCGGCCGGTTCTTCCAAATCTTTTGCGGCCTATCTGAGCACCTCAATGTCCATTGATCGCAGCACCGACCCGATGACAATCACCAATGGCATTTCTGCACGCGACCGGATCGGGTCGGGTCCTTGGTATAATGCCAATGGAGAGCTTATCGCCAACAATGTTGAAGACCTGCACAGTGACGGTGTGAATATCAATCTACAGACCGCGCTCGACGAAAACGGCAACCCTGTCAATGGGCGCGGCAGTCAGCCGAACAAACATGACATTCTTACCGGCTCCGATTCCGCTGGATATTTCTCGACGGCAGGTGGTGACACGACATGCAGCAACTGGACTTCGAATAGTGAAGACGGGTCTGCGATTGTCGGACACCATGACCGTGTAGGTCTCAACGATGCTCGAAACATGTTGTCCTGGAACTCATCGCACGGCTCGCGCGGTTGCGGGGAGGAACATCTGCCACGTTCAGGCGGGGCGGGCCTGTTTTATTGCTTCGCAACTGACTGATCAGGCAGCATTGGTGCGCGTGTCACCCGCATTGCACCTGATATTGTCTGGTTGGCTTTAAAGGTCGCGTTCTGGAAACGGTTTTTGGGCAGCAAAGCCCAATTGCCGTTTCGGCCTGTGGCCGACACCGAATTAGGAGATTCGTAATTTCTATCGACAGTTTTGCGGACACTGAGATTGGAAGACACTTGGCCGACGCTGCACGTCGTTGCCGCATGGTTTTCTTCACCGGACTACCAGCATCTGGAAAGTCATTCCTGTTGCGTCAGCAGATATCCATTGCGATCTCCTTGGGACGTCGTGTGCATATCATGCGTTGGGATACGGGGCTCTCGGCGTTTCAAACCGAAGATATACTCGCGAGGTATCCGGATGTTTCGGATGGAACTCATCCGTTGATCCGAAAGGCAGCCGGGCTGTGGGGGCGGAGAGCACTGGCGCGATGGCTGGCGGAGAATACCGACCCCATAGGCATGATTGTCGGTGAAGTCCCTATCATCGGAAACAGGTTTTCAGAGTTCATCCAGGCGCAGCCCGATCAGATTGAGCCTGCCTTAGCTTCCGAGGAAACCACATTCATCTATCCGGTTCCTACAAAGGGCTTGCGTGCCAATCTCGAAGCTATTCGAAGATCTACGTTTGCAAACCCCAGACATCCTGATGAGGCTAGGGACGCGCCACCATCCACAATGGAACTGGCTTGGCGCCAGACATGCGCCAAGACTGCGGAGTTGGGCTTAGTCTCTGAGGTGGACATCCATTCTCCGTATGAGGAGGCGATCTATGTCCGTTTTTTTGAGCACCTGCTGCGACACCGAAACGCCGTCAGAATTGCGGTCGATACGATTTATACAGATGCCGGGTCAGCCCATGACCTGAATGCGAACATCTTGGAGCTCAATGCAAGCCCAAACGAAGTGCAACTTGCTGTCGCAGAGGTAGAGGCTGCTTTCACAGTCGAGGAAGCCGCCCGAGACGTCGAAAACTGGTATCAAGTGTAGTCCCGGGCAAAAGTCTGCTCCATTGGCATATCCGAAACCGCTAAGCTTGGTTGCGAAGGTCCAAATTGGGCTGCGAGCGGCCAATCATGCTGACCGCAGATAGCGGCAGTACTAAGTTCAACCAGTCGTTGCCGGGCAACCATTTTCTGGGTTAGCCTTGTCAGTATGAGGGCGAACGTTTCGATCATCGGGACATGGGTATTGAAGAGTTTCGTCGCGGAGTTTGACGACGGCTCCACTCTCCAACCCTATGGCGACAACCCGCAAGGCCGCATCGTCTACGCGGGCGATGGGTTCATGTCGGCTCACTTATGGAACCCCGACACCCATGTTGAGGGAACCAACTCACGTGCCTACCCCAGTTACTTCTCGTACTGCGGTGATTGGTCAATTGAAGGCGAAGTCGTTCGGCACCGAGTTCATGCTTCGACCGAAGCATCTTGGGCTGGGCAGGACAAATTGCGAACCATGGCGTCAATTGGCGAGCTCTTGGAATTGACGGCGGAAGAGGTCGTCTTCGGGGGAAAGGAAGGAAGGGGTATTTTGGTTTGGGAACGCCTTAAGAATTAGCCGACAGCGGCAATCGGCCAACGATCACTTCGTTCGCAACTAGGGAGCTGAAAAGTCTAGTTTCGAGTGTCGGCTTTGGGCTGCGAGCTGCCGAATAAACAGGGCGCAGAGAAACGCGTAATTGAGGTGAGCAGCAGTTGGACAAAAGAGTTAATGTCGGCGTCAGCCGGTCAAACCTGCCGCCCGCAGCCCATCGGCAAGACGTTCAAAATCACCCGGTCGGCGCCACATAGACCTAAAGCCACGAGCAAGGCTATCGACCCTGTCATCCTCAACCACAATACCGCGACTTGTGAACTCATCGTGACGTTCGGTGACAAATTCTCGCAACGCGTCGGAGGAGTCTCGCTCTCGTCCGAGCCGCGCGTAAGACGCAGCGACAAAGGCAGTGGCCAGCGAGTTAAGCCGCGCTGCTCCCATCAGAAAGCCAAGCACTGCTTCATAGTTACCGTTGAAAAATTCGACCTGCCCCATAATCCAGTCGATGGCAGGCGGATGTAGCGGGTCCAGCGCCATAGCTTCCGAAACTACGTCGCGCGCCTTTTCGTGCTGGCCGAGCAGTAGGAAAGCATAGCCGCACCAAGCCATCGACTCCGCCTCGCTTTCTATCATGGAAAGTGTCTTGTTGAATTGCGCTTCGGCCTCGCTCCACAGTCCGGCGCAGAGATAAGCAAACCCAAGCTGGTCCTGAATGTAGACGTCCCGGTTATCCAGTGCCACGCCCTTTCGGGCGATTTTCAACGTGTGGGCCGGTGCGTCAGCGTCTGCCAGACCAAGCCACAAGTCTATGACATATGTGTCCGAAAGATACATGTAAGATCGCGCGATGGTCGGATCGAGCGCGACCGCTCGTTCCAACAACGCTCTCGCCTTGGCCGTATCTCGTGCGTTCAAGCCGTCGCGTAGTGCTTTGCCCTTGAGCATCAGTTCATAGGCCTTCATCTGATCCGTTGGCTTCTGTGTCGAACGGTCGACGACATCGTGCTGGACCCTGCCCGGCAACACTGCGACGATATTTCGGGCCACCTCATCTTGTACCGCCAGAACGTCCTCCAGTTCGTGGTCAAATCTATCCGACCAGAGTTGGGTGCCCGTACGGGCGTCAGCAAGTTGTACCGAGATTCTCACGCGACTGCCGGCCTTTCGCACGCTGCCTTCAACCAGGTAATCTGCGCCAAGAGCCTCCGCGATTTTGGCCGGATCTGTGTCCTGTGTCCGAAACCTGAAAGACGCATTTCTGGAAACGACCTTAAGCGTCCGAAAACGCGATAAGCCCACAATAATGTCTTCCGCAATCCCGTCGCTAAAGAAGGCCTGCTCGGGGTCATCGCTCATGTTGTTTAGAGGCAAGACAGCGATAGTGGCTTTTCCTGATGATTCAGGCCGAGGCGGTTCAGCATGTACTGTGCTTGACCCCCCAATGCGCCAAGCTTGTACCGGTTCGGCAACGTTCTTTACCGTGTGCTGACCAGCATCCTCCCAGGTGACCGGTATACGATTCCCGACCACACGATATACAGCGTCCGACACCAACACACCGCCGGGCGGGGCAAGCTGCTCCAACCTCGACGCAAGGTTCACACCGGACCCAAAAACATCTCCGTCGCGCATGATAATGTCCCCAAGAGTAACACCGATGCGAAAGCGAAGCGGGTCGGAGCCTGCCACTGGCGAATTTTGCCATTCAACCGCGCAGGACACGGCATCGACGGCGCTGTCGAAGCTGGCGAGCAGACCGTCACCCATTTGTTTGACGATGCGACCGTGATGCCGACCGACAAGCGGAACGACGGTATCGTCAATGTGCGCTGAGAGGACTTCGAGCGTGCCTTTCTCGTCCCGCTCCATCCGGGCGGTAAAGCCAACTAGGTCGGCTATCAGGATGGCCGCTAGCTTTCGCTCCACGTGTTGTCCTCCTATCTGTTTCATACTGATCGCTACGTGTTTAGACCATGCGAAAGTGAACAGGGGCGGTGTCTGATCTTGTCTGAATTCAGTTTCAGCTTTGGAAAGCGCTGCGATACGTCTGCTTTAACAGCTCAGTGGGCAAACGGCCTTTTGTGTCCTCATCTTGCGAAAAATCATCGTCGCTTTGGGTTGTTGCTATCCGTTCTAGTTGAACACCAATAACAGTTATATCAAGTGAGCAGGCGTCCATCTGAAAAGGCTTTTCTCATATTCGGTAATTGAATTGGAAAGCCACTTCTGAAACACCTTTGCTGCTGGGCGAACTTGTCCAGGCAGCGTGACGATGTGATATCCTATCTGCGGGATAGGATCATCGAATAGCGCCACGAGATCCCCAGACTTCAATTCATCAGAAATGAATGCCGGAACCGTCGCCCCGACACCATCACCCCGACGGCTTCCATCAAGCAGCATGTTGCCCGGCAAACGAACAACTCTCCTATCGGCACCGGGTGGCACTCCAACCTTTTCCAACCATAAGTCAAATTCGACCGAAGCCTGTTCCTGAAGAAGAGTAAAGTCGAGCAATTCAATTGGGTCTTTGAGGGTGCTGTCAGACGAATTCGAACCAGTCTCAGTTTGCCGCCAAATCCGCGAACTTATACGGAACAAAGCTGACGCCACTCGGTAAGAGCGGCGGTGCGCGTCAGCTTGAAGGTGTCTCGGCTGGTTAGCGATCTTTCCTGGTTGAAGTGGTTGTGGACAGAGGAATGGACGGAGGCGAATTTCTGCAAACTTCGCATGCGCCGGAAACGTTGCATGGCGCGTTCGCGTCGTCGAAACGGAAGATGCGAATTCTCTACGCGGTTGTTGAGCCACCTGCCCGTCCTTTGATTTTTGAGCGCGCCCATTTCTCTGAGCGCAGCCTTGTAGGAAGCGAAGCGATCTGTGACGATCTCTTCGGCGCAACCGTGCCGCTTCATCAATTTCTTGAGGAATTTCAGTGCTGCAGCTTTGTTTCCGCGTTTGGTGACAACGGCTTCAAGCACTTCACCTTCGTGATCAACTGCACGCCAGAGGTAGTGGCGTTTGCCGTTCACCTTCACAAAGACCTCGTCCACGTGCCACTTCCATTTGGAGAACGCGCGCGGCTGCTTAACACGCTTCCGTCTGATCTCAGCAGCAAACATCGGCCCGAACCTGTTCCACCAATATCGGACGGTTTCGTGGCTAACGTCGATCCCGCGTTCGTGTAGCAGATCTTCGACATTCCGAAGCGACAATGGGAAACGGATGTACAGCATCACCGCAAGGCGGATGATCTCGGGA
>NZ_WQCA01000043.1 GCF_013032445.1 Ruegeria arenilitoris
ATCGTCACCAAACGCCGAAACAAGCAGGCGGCATTGAAATTTCTCAAGAAATTGATGAAGCGGCACGGCAAAGCTGAAGAAGTAGTCACCGATCGCTTCGCTTCTTACAGGGCGGCATTCAGAGATTTGGGTGCACGCGAAATGCAAAGGGCGGGCAGGTGGCTCAATAACCGGGTTGAGAACTCACACCTTCCGTTCCGACGAAGAGAACGCGCGATGCAGCGATTCAGGCGTACGCAAAGTTTACAGAAACTCGCTTCCGTCCACTCCTCCGTTTACAACCACTTCAACCAGGAAAGATCACTGACCAGCAGAGACACATTCAAGCTGACGCGCACTGCCGCTCTTGCTGAGTGGCGCGAACTTGGCGCGGCATGAAGGACAGCTCTACTGGACTAGTTGGCCTAGTTCGATTTTGTCTCACAGCACCCTAACGATGTCATCGTACAAACGGAGTGAATGCCTGCTCTCAGAAATCCGCCGAGAACACCATTTCTGCCGAAGCATTTGGCGGTAGTGAGCCCAAAGCGGACGTTCATGTCGATAAATGCTAAGTGTGAAATTGATTTATTGGACCTTGATTGATGGCATGCATCGAGTTTGATGCAAAAACAACTCTTCGAAAATTCTAATCAAATAACAAGGCGCCGCTCAGGTCAAAATGCTCAGGGAACATTGCACGCAGAAAACGAAAAACAATTCTAATTGCCTCGGTGCGGTCAAATGAATCGGGGTGGAGTAGGTAATCGGTCCACATGCCTTCCAGCATTGCGAGTGTACCGTGCGTAGCATCCCTGGCAACTTGATTAGGGTGTTCGGTTCCAGCTTCTTTCGCAATTCGAGCGAATGCGTTGAAAACCAGATTACGAAGTTTAGCATCGCGGGTATCTGAAAACGCAGCGATTGCCGCTCTGTTTCGGGACTCGCCACGAAACGCGTACCAAATGGAAACGTTTTTCTTATTGAGAATGGCTTCACTCAAGTCGCCCCGAACAATCATCTCAATATGTTCCTGTCCGGATTGCCCGGTCGTTTCCAACAGGTCGTAAATGCCATTGTAGTATTGTTCGGATGAGTAGCGGGCGGCTTCGTCAACCAAGTTGTCTTTGCCGCCAAAATGAAGGTGAATCATGCCGCGGGACAGCTCGGCGCGTTGAATGATTTCGCTTACTGAGGTCTCGGAAATCCCTTGTTCTGCAACCGAGTCGAGTACTGCCTCGATCAGGGAAAGGCGATTTCGTTCGCGTATTTCTTGTCGTTTTCCAGTCATTGGATTGGGCGGCTCTGTTTGTTTTCAGTCTCTTGCGGTGTCTTCTAATGGCCAGTGTGAAATTGGCCATCCCCAGTTGCGAAATTATCAGTTGACACAGCTAGTCCAAAAATTCCAGATTTAAATGGACGATTGTCCATTTTGTGATCGACATTGTCGTGCCACCGAAAACGAAGCTCAGCAGGGAAGCATGGCCGGAGTACTACGAAGTGAAACGGGCAAGGGCCTAGCACTGAGCGCGCCGGCGACGCTCTATGTCGGGCTGTTGGTTGCGGTGCCTCTTTGTATTCTTGTCGCCTATAGCTTTTGGACCCAGACATATGTCGAGATTGATCGCACGCTGACTTGGGCGAATTACCAAGAGGCGTTTACTGACCCCTTGGTTCGGCACCTGATGATTAGGTCAATTGCAATTGCAGGGGCGGTGACACTGGCAACGGTCTGTCTGGCATACCCGATCGCCTACTTCATCGCATTTCGGACACAAAAAAAGACCCTCTGGTTATTGTTGATCACTATCCCTTTTTGGAGCAGCTACCTACTGCGAGTGTTTAGCTGGAAGCTGATCCTTGGTTTCAACGGGGTCATGAACTCGGCATTGATTTCGTTGGGCCTGATACAGGAGCCGCTGACATTCCTGCTATACAACGAGTTCGCCGTTGTTCTTACACTTGCCCATGCCTGGGCACCGTTTGCAATCCTGCCGATTTATGTATCCCTACAAAAAATCGATCGCAGCCTGCTAGAGGCCGCGACCGACCTCGGCTGCAGCAAGCTTGAAAGATTTGTCCGCGTGACATTGCCTCTGACTGTGCCGGGGATCATCGCGGCCTGCCTTATTATATTTATCCCTACCGTGGGTGATTACGTCACTCCGGCTCTGGTCGGTGGATCGCAGGGCAAAATGGTAGCCAATTTGATCCAGGTGCAGTTTGGCGCGGCCAATAATTGGCCGTTGGGTGCAACCCTATCTCTGCTTGCGATGCTTTCGGTCGGTTGCGTTGCAATCCTCTTCGTAGTGGTTGCCACTGCACTGGGGCGGAGGATCAGATGACCAAGGCTATTCGTATCCCGTGGTTGCTTGTCTATGCGATCGCCTACCTGGTGTTTCTGTACCTGCCGGTTCTGCTTTTGCCGTTGTTTTCGTTCAATGACGGTACCATCGTGGCCTTCCCGTTAAAGGGGTTCACGTTGAAATGGTATGCGCAGTTGGGGCAGCAAGACACGCTGTTGCAGGCGATGGTGAACTCATTGATCGTTGGCAGCGTGGCTGCTCTTATGGCGACGTCATTGGGTCTTTTCGCGGCACGCGCGTATGTTCGGTATCGCTTCAAAGGGCGTGAGATGTCCGAAGGTCTGGTCATGCTTCCGCTGGTCATTCCCGGGATCATCGTCGCAAGCTCGATGCTGGTTCTATTCATCAGCATCGGGCTGAAACCATCGCTGACAACTGTAATCCTTGGGCATGTGTTTGTGGCGCTGCCATTCGCCGTGTCGATCATGAAATCCGCCTTTGACGATTTCGACCAATCGCTGGAAGAGGCCGCCTTTGATCTCGGCGAAAGTGTCATTGGGACCTTTCGGCGCGTCACTCTGCCTATTGTTGCGCCCGGCATCATCGCCAGCCTGCTGGTGACGTTCACAGTGTCGTTTGATGAATTTGTTCTGGCCTTCTTCCTGTCCGGAAACAGCCCGACACTGCCAGTCTATATCTGGAGTCAAATCCGCTTCCCGGCAAAGCTACCCAATACCTTGGCGCTTGGGTCTCTGCTTTTGCTCTCGTCGGTCATGCTGCTGCTGATAGCAGAGTATTTTCGCCGCCGCTCGACCAAGTCCTCGGATTGAGGCCAAAGGAAAAGAACAAGATGAGCGAACAGAACATCATCGAAATCAAGGGTGTCGAGAAGCGCTTTGGAGGTTTTGTTGCCGTGGCCGATCTGAACCTGACCTTGAAAGAGGGTGAGTTCTTTTCGCTGCTTGGACCTTCGGGCTGCGGAAAGACAACGGCTTTGCGCATCATCGCAGGATTTCAGGACCACGAAGAAGGCGAGATCCGGATTGATGGCCGCACAATGGGCGAGGTGCCCGCCAACAAGAGACCCACCAACATGGTGTTCCAAAGCTATGCGATCTTTCCGCACTTGAATGTCGGCGACAATGTCGGGTTCGGTTTGCGCAAGACAAAGCTCTCGCGGAATGAAATCAAGGAGCGAGTTGCCGAGGCGCTTGAGATGGTAGAACTCGGCGGCTTGCAGGACCGCAAAGCCGATGAGTTATCTGGCGGTCAGCGGCAACGCGTGGCGCTGGCCCGTGCGCTGGTCATGCGTCCGAAGGTGCTGTTGCTGGACGAGCCTCTGTCCGCGCTGGACAAGAACCTGCGCGAAGCGATGCAACTGGAAATGCGCCGCTTGCAGCAAAAGCTTGGCATTACCTTCGTCATGGTGACGCATGACCAGTACGAAGCGATGACCATGTCTGACCGGATCGGAGTCATGTTTGCGGGGCGGCTCAAGCAGGTCGACAAACCCGAGGTCTTGTATTCACAACCCTGCAACCGGGAAGTGGCCTCTTTCATCGGCGGGATGAACTTTCTGGATGCCGAGGTAACGTCAGAGAACCCTGAAGCGCTGGAAGTCAACGTTCAGGGCTTTGGGCAGATGACAATTGGGGTGAACCCCAACGTTCAGGCGCATGACAAGGATCTGTTGGTCGGCGTTCGTCCCGAGCAGCTGGAGATCAGAGCAGAAAAGCCGGAGGGGTATGACGCCTATGTTCAGGGCGAGGTGTCAGACGTCGCCTTCTATGGCGAGAGCGTCCACTATTACGTCCGCATCAAGGGGCTGGCTGACAGCATCGCCGTCGCAGTGCCGAACTACTTTCACACAGTCGATCACAGCCGGGGCGATACCGTCTGGCTTGGCGTTCAAAGCGCCTCGGTGATCGATTTGGGCAAACGTGAATCTTTGGGAGGAGACAAATGAATAAAGCAGCATCACTTACGGCAGCTGTAGTTGCCACCTTCGCAGCGAACCAAGCTCTGGCCAATGCGGCTGATCTGACCGTCTTTGATTGGTCCGGCTACGAGGATCAGGGGTTTTACGGTGACTATGTCGAAAAGTACGGCGGCGCACCCAGCTACACCTACTTCGGCAGCGTCGAAGAGGCGTTCACCAAGCTTCAATCCGGGTTCGAAGCCGATCTCGCTCATCCTTGCACGGATGCCCTCAGAAAGTGGGTCGCGGCGGATTTGATAAAGCCCATCGACACCAGCAAGCTGGAAAACTGGGACAAGCTGATGCCCAAGATCAAAGAGGTCGATGGCATTACGATCGACGGGCAGACCTATATGGTGCCATTTGAATGGGGTAACACCGGCCTGATCTATCGCACCGATATGGTTTCGGCGGATGATGTTTCGCTGCAACTGTTGGCCGATCCCACCTATCAGGGCAAGGTTGCCATTCCGGACGCCGCATCCAGCGCATTTGCCATGGCCGCTCTGGCAACCGGTGCCTCCAGCTATACCGATATGAGCGACGAGGAATTCCAGAAAGCTGCGGATTACCTGCGCTCAATTCATCCCAATGTACGTTTCTACTGGTCCGATGCGGGTCAACTGGATCAGGCGATTGCCAGCGGTGAAGTGACGTTGGGTTGGGGGTGGAACCAATCGGAACTAAATCTGATCTGGAACGAGACCCCGGCCGTTATGATGCGCGATGTGGACAAGGGCATCGCCACTTGGGTTTGCGGCTATGTACATCTGAAATCCGCCAAGCAGTCGGATGAGCAGGTCTATGACATGCTGAACGCGCTCAGCTCTGCCGCCAGCGGTAAGTACATTATCGAAAACTGGGGTTATGCCCATTCTAATGCGGATGCGTTTGCGCAAGCTGATCCGGAATTGATTGAGACTTACGGGTTCTCGGACGTGGACAGCTTTTTTGACGGCAGCCTGTTCTTTGACGCGGTCAATCCTGAGATTGAAGCGAAGATGTTGAAGGAGTTCGAGCGCATCAAAGCGGGATTCTAAAACACTCATGACACAGCCGGGAGTGGCAGAGCGCAATAACCTCACCACTCCCACAGAACTATTTCCAATTTCTCTGGAGGAAGCGCGGCTATGTCAGGCGCTGACCAATACTCTGTTCTCTTCGAACCGGTTCAAATCGGGCCAGTAATGGCCAAAAACCGGTTCTATCAAGTGCCCCACTGCAATGGTTTGGGGCATCTACGGCCACAGGCCGAAGCCGCGATGCGGGCAATGAAGGCCGAGGGCGGCTGGGCCGTGGTGTCTACACAGGAGGCCGAGATTCATCCAACTTCGGACCTATCTCCCTATTCTGAGAATCGGATTTGGGATGAGCGGGATATTCCTGCACTGCGTCTTATTACAAACGCGGTCAAAGACAAGGGATCGCTTGCGGCAATCCAGCTGGCGCATAATGGTCATCACGCCCAGAACCACCTAAGCCGTGCGCCCTTGCTGGCCCCGTCGGAAATTGCCCTAGAGACCGCCTATCCCAAGCAGGCTCGGGCAATGGACAAGTCAGACATTCGTGAGTTTCGCAAGTGGCATCGCGCGGCCGCGCGTCGCTCGCGCGAGGCAGGCTTTGACATCGTGTACATATATGCGGGTCATCACATGACCTTGCCGCACCATTTTCTATTGCCGCAATTCAATGATCGATCCGACGAATATGGCGGTTCATTAGAGAACCGGGTGCGCCTGACCCGAGAGCTTCTGGAAGAAACAAAAGAAGAAGTCGGGGAGGATTGCGCTGTTGCCTTGCGGTTCGCGGTCGATGAAATGCTTGGGGCTGACGGAATGCAGGCGCAGGAAGAAGGTCGCGCCGTGGTCGAGCTGCTGTCCGAATTGCCGGACCTTTGGGATGTCAACGTCGCGGATTGGAGCAACGACTCGGCAACGACCCGATTTGAGCCCCGCGACGGCTTTCAATCCTCTTATGTCGAGTTCGTCAAACAGGTCACATCCAAGCCAGTTGTGGGCGTCGGGCGGCTGACTTCTCCGGATTTAATGGTGTCTTTGGTCAAGAAGGGCATCCTTGATTTCATCGGCGCGGCACGACCATCCATTGCCGATCCGTTTCTGCCTAACAAAATCAAGGAAGGTCGCATCGAAGAAGTTCGCGAATGCATCGGTTGCAACATCTGCGTTTCATCGGACTCTCTGGGTGTTCCGATCCGTTGCACGCAAAATCCGACGATGGGTGAAGAATGGCGGCGGAAATGGCATCCTGAAATTATTGAAAGCCGGGGAAAGGAGGACACCGCGCTTGTTGTCGGCAGCGGGCCGGCCGGGCTTGAATGTGCCATGCAATTGGCGCGTCGGGGCTACGAAGTAACCCTGGCCGAAGCCAAATTAGAACTGGGCGGCCGTGTGTTGCAGGAATCCGGTCTGGCCGGGCTGTCCGCCTGGAAACGCGTGGCAGATCACAGGATCTACGACCTGCAACAACGCGGAAATGCTCAGTTGTTCACGGACAGCCGTTTGACCGCGCAAGAAGTCGTTGAGCTGGAAACTCCGAACGTCTTTCTGGCCACTGGGGCAACATGGCGGCGAGATGGTCGCGGGAAATCCGCGTTTCGCGGGGTGTCAATGGATTCAGCCTCTCTGGTTTTTACTCCGGACGACATCATGTCTGGGGTGGTGCCTGAGGGCGGCCGGATTATGGTCTATGATGATGACCAGGGTTATCTCGGCGGGGTGTTGGCGGACCATTTGGCTCAGGCCGGGCAAGAGGTAATCTTTGTATCTCCAGCCTCGATGGTTTCGCCATTTACCGAACTGACGTTAGAACAGACCAAAGTGCAACGCAGCCTTTTGGAAAAGGGCGTTCGGTTGGCCCTGTCCCAAGCCCTGTCCAGTGTCGCGCCCAATCAGGCGATTTTACGATGCGTCTACACCGGACGAGAGCAAACCTTTGAATGCGACTCTGTCGTCTTGGTGACACAGCGCGCGCGCGAGACCACGCTTTACGATGAGCTTCGTGGGTTGGCCGATAGTCCGCTGACCAAGCTGGAACTGATCGGTGATGCCGCAAACCCCGGTTTGATTGCTGACGCTGTATATGCTGGTCACATGGCTGCCCGGAATTTAGAACGCGACGCAGGTGATATCGAACGTGAATTTTTCCGTCGGGAAATCGTTTCCCTTGAAAATGTATGAGGTGCGTTATGCCAAAAGATGATTTGCAAGTAATGCGCGACTTGATGGAAGCGCAGCGGGAAGGGTTCGCCTTGCCGCGGCATTTCTATACGTCTCAGGTGGTTTACGACAACGATATCAGCATGTTCTGGAGCCGAAATTGGATATGGGTCGGTCACGTTAGCCAAGTCGCTGAACCGGGGGACTACTTCCTGTTCGACTACGGGACTGAGTCTGTGATCGTCGTTAGGGATCGCGATGGTGAGGTGCGCGCGCATCTGAACGTTTGCCGCCACCGGGGATCGCGCGTGTGCACTGAACGAAAAGGTAAGGCCCGCAGTTTCATCTGCCCCTATCACGCGTGGACTTTTGACCTTAACGGCAAACTTCGAAACGGGCGGTCAATGGGGCCGGATTTTGATCCAGGCCAGTACGGGTTGTTTCCGGTTCAGGTAAAGATCTTTCAGGGCCTTATTTTCGTCTGCGCGGCTGAAACCGCCCCGCCGCTGGACGCTGCTTTGGAGCAGTTGGCCCCGCTATCAAAGCCGTTCGACTTTGAAAACCTGAAGATCGCCCATGAGGCCTCGTATCCGGTTCCGGCAAATTGGAAGCTGGCGCTGGAAAACTATCTGGAATGCTATCACTGCGCGCCGTCTCATCAGGATTATTCGCGCAGCCATTCGTTGAAAGACCCCGCACAGGTTCTGGAGTTCAGCGGGGCACTGCATGACCGGATGAAAGACGCTGGAGTTCCCCTTGATGAGCTTGACCTGACCGGACAAAACGCAGTCGCGTCGGGTGCAGATGTCTATTGGCGACGCTACCCGCTGTTCCCCAGCTACATGACGGGCAGCAAGGATGGCGCTCCCTTGGCACCGCGTTTGGGAGAACTGAAAACCCACGATGGGGGAGCCACCGATCTGGGGATCGGAACACTCAACTACTTCCTCGTCTATGCAGATCACGTGGTCGGATATCGGTTTGTACCACGCGCACTACAAGAAACGGATATTCAGATCGTTTGGTATGTGCGTGGCGACGCGGAAGAGGGTCGTGACTATGACAAGGAAGCTCTGACATGGCTCTGGCATGTGACGTCGCTGGATGACGAGCGGATCATCCGTCACAATCAAGAAGGCGTGAACTCCCACCGTTTCGAACCGGGGCCGCTGTCCGAGATGGAATGGAGCATTCCCGGCTTCTATCGCAATTACTTCAGTATGATCTGACACGCTTGGTATTCGGAGAACGACAATGACAGAATTAACGCAGCGCAGATCACGACGGCGCGGAGGCGGGCGTGAGGCGCGGGCAGCGGTGCGAACCAGCAACGCCGCCTCGCAGGCAATTTGGCCAGGCATCTCGGGCGGTAGATACAAGCCGCTTTCAGACGCAGATATGGCGCGCATTCACGAAGCCGCGCTCAGCATTTTGGAGCGCACTGGGGTCGGGGACCCAACACAGGAAGCCCTTGATCTCGTGTTGCCCAAAGGGGCCACAGTGAACGAACATGGCAGGCTGTGCTTTCCTCGTGCCTTGATGGAAGACCTGTTGGCCAAGGCAGCCAGTGAATTCTATGTACACGCACGCGGGTCGCGGGCCGGCAAGGACGACATGCATTGCACCAAGGACAAGGTGTATTACGCGAACTCCGGAACGGCGGTGACCACGTTTGACGCGGAGACGCGTAGTTACCGGCCATCAACGCTCAAGGACATCTACGATTTCACACGTTTGGTCGATCGGCTCGACAACATTCACATGACTGGCGACACGGTTCTGGCGACGGATGTACCGCAGGACTACGAGCATGACATGAGTATGCTCTACGCCATTCTGGCGGGAAGTGAAAAGCCGTCATGCCTGACATTCCGTACACGCGAACATATTCAGGACGCGATCCATATGTTCGATTTGGCATCGGGCGGCGAGGGCAAGTTCCTTGAGAAACCCTCGGTCATTTTTGGCGGCTGCCCCATCGTTTCCCCGCTAAGGTTCGGGCGGGAAAACCTGGAAATCCTGATTGATACCGCGAAGATGGGCCTTGTGTGTGACCTTGCCGTTCCTCCACAGGCCGGGGCTACATCACCTGCGCCATTGGCCGGAACCTTGGCTCAAGCCGTGGCCGAGACCTTGTCATGTGTCGCAATCGCAAACCTGATTAACCCAGGCACCCCAGTCGTCTTCGCGGCTTGGCCTTTCATCACCGATCTGCGCACCGGGTCATTTACGGGTGGGAGCGGTGAGCAGGCGTTGATCTCGGCGGCGGCCATCCAGATGGGCAACTTCTACAACCTGCCAACCAGCGTCGGATGTGGAATGACGGATTCCAAAATCCCCGATGCGCAATATGGGCTGGAAAAAGCGCTTACCTTCGCACTAGCGGCCCATGCTGGTGCAAACCGGTTGTGCGAGTTTGGCGGGATGCTCGGCAGCTTGATGGGCTGCAGCTTTGAATCGATGGTCATCGACAACGAGGCAGCGGGCATGATCTCTCGAACACTGCGCGGGATCGAGGTGAGTGACGACACCCTTTCGGTCGACGTCATCCATGAATGCGCAATAGATCCAGGTCATTTCCTTGGTAATGCGCAGACCTTGCAATACATGGAGACCGAATATGTCTATCCAACCTTGATGGATCGGGAACTTACCGACACTTGGGAGAAGGCAGGCCGTCAGGATATGTTCGAGCGGAGTAGGTCGGTTGTGAACGATATCCTATCCAATCACTACCCGAACTACTTTGGCAACAAGGCTGATGAAGAGGTTCGATCCAAGTTTCCGATCAAGTTGCCGCCTGAAGTAATGCGGGCTGAGTGAGCGTAGAAGGTCGCGGCAGGGGCCCGCCACTTGCAAGGTTTCGAGGCCGCCCCGAAGCCATTCCTAAGTTCTCAACGAACTCTGGCGCGTCAGGTCCTCGGTCGCCAGCCGGATGCCTTTTTCAAGGATGTCGAACATCTGGTTCAACTCGTCTTCTGAAATGATCAACGGCGGAGAAAACACACACATATTGATGATTGGCCGCAGGATCAGTCCGTTCTCCTGACAATGATGATCAATCAATGCGCCAACTGATTTATCAAGATCCAGCAGGTTATCGGCCTTGGCGTCCGCAACACACTCAACGCAGCCAACCAGCCCCATACCGCGGGCATCACCGACAAGCGGCAATTCGGCTAGGGCCTGAAGGCGTTCTGCGAACAGCGGCGTGATCGCGCGGACATGCTCAAGAACGCCGTCACGCTCCATGATTTCGATAGTCTTCAAACCGGCCGCCGCGCTTACTGGGTGGCCCGAATAGGTGAAGCCATTTGAAAAGGTAGCGTCCTGGGCATCTTGGCCGCTTGTTTCTGCAATCAGCCGATCAGAAATGATGCAGGCCCCCATCGGCACGTACCCGGAAGTCATTCCCTTAGCGCAGGTGATGATATCCGGCTGAATCCCAAAGACGTCTTCGGACGCAAACCAGTGCCCAAGCCGTCCGAACCCAGTCACAACCTCGTCCGAGATATACAGGACATCGTACTTTCGGCAGATTTCCAGACAGCGCAGATGATATCCCGGTGGAGGTACGATGACTCCTCCAGAGCACAAAATCGGTTCAGCGATGAAAGCTGCGACGTTGTCTGCTCCGGTCTGCAGGATCATGCCTTCCAGATCGGCGACTTTCTCGTTTAGGAAGTCATTGATCGTCTGGCCGGGGCGACGTGTATACGGGTTCACGTTCGGCAGGAAACGCGTCAGGTGCGAGGCTTGGTCCAACCATCCTTTGTCACGCTCTTTTCCCGATACAGAGGCCGCCAGGTAGGTCGATCCGTGATAGGCTTTCTGCCGCGATATCACGATTTTCTTTTCAGGCTTACCCAATAGGTTGTTGCGGAACTGCACAAACCGCAGAGCGGAATCCACGGCCGTTGAGCCACCGGTTGTAAAAAACACGTGGTTCAGGTCGCCCGGCGTTCTCTTGGCGATCTCATGCGCCAACCGGGCCGGAGCTGAGTTGGCATTGTTGAAGGGCGAAAAATACGCCATCTCTTTCGCCTGCTGGGCCATAGCATCGGCAATTTCGGTGTTTCCATAGCCCAATTGTACGCACCACATGCCGGCAGGCCCGTCTATCAGGCGCTTTCCGTCCTCTGTGACGACGTGAACGCCCAGACCGCTTTCTGCAAAGGTACGTTCGTTTTGGCCCAGGTATGACATCCCCTCCCACGGGTGCAGGAAATGTTCGTTGTCCCAGTCACGTATGGATTGAAAGCTTGAGTTCAACAGGGTCATGTGGCACCTAAATGAAACATTAATCACAAAATGAACAATCATTCATTCCGTGTCAATCCTTGAACTTTCGCGCCGCTGGGTGCGAGAAGACTAAGAACGAAAACCTCAGAAGAGGATGAAGAGATTACTGCCGAGCCTGATATCCCAACCAACGCCCGAGATCTTAGCAAGTTGCAGAACCGAAGGCAGTTGATCCAAGCGGCTGCGGACGCCATCCATAAGTTCGGAATCCGGGGAACTACTTCGGCAAGAATCCAGGAATTGTCTGGATTGTCGCGGGGTATGGTGAACTTGCATTTCGGCTCTAAGGAAAAACTACTTCTAGCCGTGGCAGAGGAGTTGTCGGCACGCTATGCAGGGCAGTGGAAGGCAATCGCCGACAATCCCGAGTTGGATGCTGCTGAAAAACTAATCTCAATCATAAAAGCGGATTTCGATCCTTACGTCCTTAATGCGCAGGACGTCGCGATCTGGTTTTCGTTTCGGGCAGAAGCGCTTTCGAATCCGCACATATTTCCTTTCATCGACTCACGAGACAAAGGTTTCAAAGCGGTGATCCTAGAGCTGTTGGAGCAAATAAAGAGCGAAGGTGAATATGAGAGAGTCGACGCCAAGATCGCGACAGACGCATTGATTGCTCTGCTGGAAGGGCTCTGGACTGACTACCATCTGCACTCAGATATCTTCAAACCCGCGGAGGCTTTGAAGATCTGCCTGTTTGTATTGCACTCGATGTTTCCCAAACACTTCATCGTCAAGATGATACCTAGTTGAACTTAACTGATTGGATTGGGCACTAACATCCAGTTGTCACGAACTCGTCGGCGTGTCCGATTGCGCCTCATGATTCAGTCGACGCAGGTCGTTTATCATTGCTTTGGCCAGCGATACGCACATGAGCAGCAACACAAAGCTGAAAGGCAGCGCACCGATGATCATCGAATTGGTCAGAGCTTCTAATCCGCCGCCACCCGCAATCAGCAATGTTCCAATAACAAGCGTCAGCAGAACGCCCCAGAGGATACGGTGAATCAAGCCTGTTTTTTCAGCCCCACCAGACATGATCGTGTTCATAACAAGGATACCAGAGTCGGCCGACGTAACGAGGAATGTCATGGTCAACACCACGCACATGAAACTAATGGCAGTGAGAAATTCGCCTGATATCATTTCGCCCAATGTGACAAATAATGTTGCTGTTGTTGATGCGGCAAGGATTGACCCGTTAGCGTCCCCATTCAATTCCAAGTCGATAGCGGCACCTCCTAAAATGGCCATCCAGGCAAAGCAAACCAGGGACGGAGCAATAACCGCACCCACTATAAACTCGCGCACGGTGCGCCCCTTGGAAATGCGCGCAAGGAACAAACCGACAAAGGGTGAAAACGCGATCCACCAAGCCCAATAGAAGGTTGTCCAACCGGCCTGCCATTCAAACAATCGCCCTTTCGTGCCCGCTTCATAGGCTGCTGCCTTAGTTGCATCCGAGAGATTGGCAGCATTATTCCTCAACGCTTCAAAAAAGGTCGCTTTCGTTCCCCAGGCATCTGTTGCGCCGTCGAATAACTCTCCGACGAAGGGGACTGCCTCAGCAGGCAGTACAGTGGCAAACTCAGATTCCGATAGCGGGCGAAAAGCCTGAAAGCTCAATGGGATGAAGTTCTTGATATAGTCGACCAAGGCCGCGGCATAGGTCGTCGCTGCAAAAGCAAACGAGCCATAGACAATGAACACCGCCAGCAAAACCAACGACAAGACAAGATTGATATTTGACAGGTATTTGACACCGCGCCCGACGCCTGAGACAGCAGAAAGTGTCGACATCATCATAACCACTGCCAGTGCGGTGATCAGTCCGGCGGTTGAAGGTTTCATTGTGGTCGCCGCACTTTCAACAAGCCAGTTCGCGCCGGTAATCAGAAACGCGCCATCGACCAGTTGAGAAACGCCATAGCCGATCGTCACAGCTACGCCGAGTATCGTTGCCACCACGCCGAGTATATCTATCACATGACCTGCTACACCGTTGGAGTACTCTCCAAGCAACGGGGTAAGAGCAGTTCGAATTGTCAGCGGCATGCCCCGCGTATAAGCGTAGTAGGCAAGACTTAGACCAGTAACCACGTATATTGCCCAGGCGTGAAATCCGGTGTGCAAGAACGTATAGCGATACGCTCCTTTGATCGCTTCCTTGCTCTTTGAGGAGACTTCTCCGGAAACAGTCAGAGGGTTGGTTTCCCAAAGACCAAGCGGTTCAGCGGTCGCATAGACCATAAGGCCCACGCCCAGACCGGCACCGAACATCATAGAAAACCACGAGAAATTCGAGAATTCGGGCTTTTCACTGTCTGAACCTAGCCGCATTCGCCCGGTTGAGGGAATAAGCGCGACAAGAAAAAGGAAGAAAACAAACAGTGCGACCGAAAGGTTATAGAAGGAGTTGAATTCGGCCAACAACCCCGATTTCCATGATCGTAACGTATCGTTTGCGGTTAACGGCCATACCAGTGCCCAAAGAACCAGCAGCGAAACCGAGAACTTGCTAACCAGCGCAATCGGCAGGCTATATCCTTTGTAGAACCCTGTCCGCTGCGTTTCTATTTTGAGGTCTGTGAAGGGGTCCTCAAGCGCCATATTCTCCCGGTCTCACATAGGTTGACTGCTTCGCACGTAGCGCCGCCGGTTGTTAGCATTCGCGAGAAGGTTTGCGATGCTATTAACATCCAAAGAATAGGCCTGAACTGCAATGTTTTTTCACCGCACTTACTGTGTCCCGCCCTGAAGAACCAAAAATGGTCTTGTCGGAATAACGCGTCTTGAGAAGGGGAAAGGCCTTTCCTAGCCGCTAAAGGTCTTGTCAGAAGAACTTGGGTTGAGGCGGGTAGGGTGCTCTCGTAGCCTTCGCTCATGATTAAATAGTCGCCATTCAAGTACTTCAAGACTAGTCCAGAGGGTACTGTCAGACAAAACAAGTTTGAGGCGGGCAGGGGGTTGGTCTAGCGTCCCATCATGGAAAAGAAATCCCCGTT
Source organism: Ruegeria arenilitoris (assembly GCF_013032445.1). Taxonomy (GTDB): domain Bacteria; phylum Pseudomonadota; class Alphaproteobacteria; order Rhodobacterales; family Rhodobacteraceae; genus Ruegeria; species Ruegeria arenilitoris_F. The sequence continues at coordinate 14,750 of NZ_WQCA01000043.1, forward strand.
TCGATACTTCAAGACCAGTCCCGCGATCATTCGTTTGGCGGTGATGCTTTATGTTCGGTTCCCACTATCGCTTCGAAACGTGGAAGATCTGTTGCATGAGCGCGGCATTGAAGTGAGCCACTAGACAGTACGTTTCTGGTGGAACTGTTTCGGTCCGATTTTCGCGTCAGAGATCAAAAAAAGACGCATTGCCGGCATGGAGTCGAGCCAGTGGCGCTGGCATCTGGACGAGATGTTCGTGAAGATTAATGGTGAACGGCACTACTTGTGGCGGGCTGCCGACCACGAGGGTGAAGTCCTTGAAAGCTATGTCACAAAGACGCGGGGCAAGAAAGCGGCCCTGAAATTCTTAAGAAAAGCAATGAGAAAGCACGATCGCCTGGAAGTGACCGTGACCGACAGGCTCCGTTCATATGGTGCCGCATTGCGAGAGCTG
>NZ_WQCA01000044.1 GCF_013032445.1 Ruegeria arenilitoris
GCAAAAGCTACGCAACACCCCTACCCCGCTCAAGCAAAGTTCTTCTGACAAGACCCTTCGACATTCCGAAGCGACAATGGGAAACGGATGTACAGCATCACCGCAAGGCGGATGATCTCGGGACTGGTTTTGAAGTACTTGATTGAGGCAGGCCTAGTCATGGGCAAAAGCTACGCAACCACCCTGCCCCGCTCAACCCAAGTTCTTCTGACAAGACCTTCTAATAGTTCATTGAAACAGGCTGTAGGGGCGTTCTTGATACGAGCAGGCAAGCTAAGATTTTGAACGAGCCTTCGGGGGCATGACGGCGGCGGCGACTTTGATGCCGTTTGTGATTTCCAAAGCGCTAATGGCCGCCTTGCTATCTAAAACTGTGATTTCGTGATATCCTGATATCGCCTTGGGGGGCTGTTATGGGCGATTTCATTTGGATTGGAACGGCAATCGGCACCGCGATTGGCCTGCTCAATATGTTGTTCATTTTGAGTTCTCGCCTCGGTCAAACCGGGTTAAATCAAGCTAAGACAGTTTGGCAAGGCCTGTGGGTGTGGGCGCTATGGACCGTGTTCGGTGCCTATGTTCTGGCGCTGTGGCTTCTAGGCGTCGTTCTCCTGAGTTTTTCACGTTTTTTGCGACGGGGAACTGAGGTATGATAGTAGGGAAGGTCAAAACCGCCGTTATCATTGGTGCCGGGGTTTCTGGGCTTGCTACTGCAAAATGCCTTACGCAGGTCGGCATCCACTGCACTGTTTTTGATCGCAACCCGTACCTTGGCGGCGTCTGGGCGGATGGATACCACGATTTTGGCGTTCAGGTGCAGAAGGACCTGTACGAATTCCCGGATTTTCCGCTTTCCGAAGAAGCGTCTCATTTCACTCCGGGGCCGGTCTTTCGGGAGTATCTGGAGGACTATTGCGATCATTTCGGAATACGAGAGTGCTTACGGTTAGGCACCCGCGTCACCATGATTGAGCGCAAAGGCGACGGGTGGTTACTTGAGGTTGGTGGTTCCGAAAGTTCTGAAACTATTGAGGCCGATCTCGTTGTCGTTGCAGCCGGGCTCTATTCAGAGACACCAAATGCCCCAAACATTCCCAAACGTGAAGATTTTGGAGGAGAAGTCCTTCACGCGAGCGAAATTAAAGACATATCACAACTCAAAGATCGTCGTGTCGCTGTAATCGGTTACGGAAAAAGTGCCACAGATATAGCGGGTTCGGCTGTGGGTGTCGCGGAGAAGGTTCACCTCGTATTCCGAACCGCACACTGGCCTGTTCCGCGCAAATTACTGGGCGTTCTTCCTTTCAAATGGGGAATGCTGACACGCCTTGTTGCAGCCCTGATCCCTCCGTATGTCAGACCCAGCCCAATCGTGCGCGCTATCCACTCAATAGGATATCCGTTGCCCTGGCTGTTCTGGCGTGTCGTAGAACTGCTGCTAAGCACCCAGCAAAGATTGCGAACGCAAATCGAACATGGTGAGACCCTGATGCCTGAGACGCCTGTCGAATTCGACGCGTTTACGGAAGTGACCATGGTTCCACGTCCGGGGCTCATCGACTTTATCCGATCAGGTAAGATTTCAGCACATCGAACAGGTGTGAGTGCATTCTCTTCCAACGGGATCGACCTTGCGGACGGGGATTCTCTTGAGGTCGATTGCGTGGTCTTCGGCACAGGTTGGAAGACCGGCTACCCATATCTACCGAAGTCGATCCTTGCGTCCTTGGATGATGGCCCAGATGGATTCTATTTATACCGCCATGTTCTACACCCCTCGGTGCCAAACCTTGCATTCGTGGGTCGGGCGTCCTCCTTCATGAGTGTGACGACCTTCGCGCTTCAGGCCAAATGGCTTGCGGAAGTCGTTGCAGATCGTGTGCTCCTACCGGATGCTGAGGCCATGCAAAGCGATATCGATGCGCTCAAGTCCTGGAAACAATCTTGGATGCCAGAAGGGCCAGCACGTTCCGCCACACTTCTAATTCACATGTGCCACTATCACGATGAACTCTTACTCGACATGAGTGCGGACCCGCTTCGCAAACGCGGTTTCCTGGCGCCGATTTCTGAGCTGATTGTGCCTTATCGTGCGGCCGACTTTCGAGACGTGGTCTGAGCGATTTGTACGCGAGGCCCCTAATATCTTTTTGACACTTCTTTAAAATGGATTCGCGTGAGGATTTTTGTTTGGAACGACACCTGGCGGCCATACTCGCTGCTGATATTGTCGGTTACAGCGCTCTTGTTGGTGCGGACGAGGAAACTGCGCTACGCACATATAAAGGCCACTTTCGAGCGCTGGAACCGCATGTGGCTTTGAATGGCGGGCGGCTATTCAAGAAAACTGGCGACGGTTTTCTTGCAGAGTTTACCTCGGTTGCGGATGCCGTGGCATGCGCGGATACGATGCAGCGTCAGATGGTTGAGCGGAACGCGGCACGCGGACAAAGCCCGGAGATGCAATTCCGCATGGGAATTCACGCGGGTGATGTTTTTGATGACGACGGTGACATTCTTGGTGACGGCGTCAACATTGCAGCCCGATTGGAAGGTCTGGCTCCTCCTGGAGGCATCATCGTTTCAGGGCGGGTATACGAGGACGTCATAGGGAAAGTGGATGTTTCGTTCACCGAATTGGGGCCACAATACCTAAAGAATATTGCGCGCCCTGTGACAGCTTACTCAGTAGAGACTTCATTCACCACCGCGCGCCCAGCAGCTCAATCTCGCCCTGACAAACCTTCCGTGGCCGTATTGGCGTTTGATAATCTGTCACCAGACGCAGAACAGGACTACTTTGCAGAGGGTATTACAGAAGACATTATCACCAGCTTGTCCAGAGTGCCCTGGATTTTCCTGGTCGCCCGAAACTCCTCTTTTTCCTACAAGGGGCTTTCAGTTGATGTGCGCCGCATTGGCCGTGAACTTGGTGTTCGCTATGTACTGGAAGGGTCTGTCCGTGGGGCAGGTAACCGGCTGCGTGTCACGGGTCAGCTGATTGATGCGGAAACAGGATCGCATGTCTGGGCGGATCGATATGACGGGATGCTCGACGATGTTTTTGATCTCCAGGATCAAATTACTGAGGCCGTCGTGGCTTCGATTGCACCGGGCATAAGATAGGCAGAAATAGACCGTTCTGCCCATAAACGCCCGGATAGTCTGGGAGCATATGACCACTTCCTACGCGCGCAGTCCTTGATCTACCGGTTCAATTTCGCAGAAGCGGACGACCATCTGTCAAAAGCTCTCTCGCTTTCAAGTGAGTACCCATTGGCCAGCGCCCTTCGAGGCTGGATCAGAACTTTGCTTTGGAACCCGGACACGCGCCCAAGCAAGGACCGTTTTGATTACGCTATTCAGCTGGCACATGAGGTTCTGAGGGCGTCATACATTGATCTGGAGGCGCAAGCATATGCCGGCTACGTGCTTGCGTTTCTGTCCAAAGACACGGAGTACGGCTTATCCTTGGTAGATCGCGTGGTTGAATCAAGCCCGAACTGCGTGTCAGCCTGGGGCTCTAGTTGATTGTTGCACGGCCTGATGGGCGAGGCGCAAGTGGCCCAAGCTCATGCCAGAGAGGCAATCCGGCTCAATCCAAACGATCCGCTGAATTACCGGGTCTACATGGGAATTAGCCTATCGCAAATTGCAGAAGAGAATTGGCTCGGTCTAAAAGAAACCGCTCAAAAGATGAGTGCATTTCATAACACTGTGACTGTATTCCGCCTAAACGAACTTGTCGCAGAGATGGCTCTCGGCAATGTGGAACGAGCCAAAGAACTCGCGCGTATTCACATGTCGCGGGAACCTGACTTTAGCGTTTCAATGTTTCGGGAAATGCGAGTGCGTATCTCTATCGCAAAGCCAGAGATCTATGACGCCTACTACACGATGCTGACAGCCGCAGGCATTCCTGAATAGCGCCACCAATTGCAAACTAACTGCCAATAATCAAAAGCGATCAGTATGTAGAGGAGAAATTTTTCTGGATGGTTGGATGTCTGGTGAGGGCTTCCAACAGTCTAATGTTCACACCGTAGAAAACGGCGACACTGAACTCAAAGCTGACCCAACCTTTTAGACATCTAGGCCATTTGCTCTGCCGAAGTCTGTGTAGAAAGTCTCGCTGCGAAACTCCGCGAGCGATTTCTCATCAACTTCGCTGGGCTTCTTGCTTACTCTACTGATCCCTGTCCCCTCAACGAGCCGGTTCACCAAATTGAACACTCCACAAACCTGTACCGCATCGAAGAGTGCATCTTCAGACCACCCCGCGTCATACACCGCCTGGGCATCCTCTTCAGTCATATGGGGAGGAGAAAGAGTGAGTTTCGAGACATAGGCCAGTATAGGCTTGAAACGTTGATCGACGGGCGCTGAATGAAAGTTTTCCATGAGGGCTTCGATTAGTTCTGGATCGATGCCATAGGCGCGGGCAAATATCGTATGGGCACCGTGGCAGTAGGAGCAAGAGTTCAGCCCGGACACGTAGGCAGCGATCAATTCACGCTCAGAAAAGGAAAGCTCGCTCTCACCCCGCATCACGAGGCTTTCATATTCGCACCAAGGGGCAAGCTTATCCGGAAACGTGCTAAACACACTGCCAAGCGTCGCGTCTTCAGAAAGAGAAGGGAATAGCCGCTTCATTGTTGCCCCGTCAATCGGGCCTGGCATTGATCTTGCCGATGCCTGTTACCATTCAATGCGGCTAGTTTAACAGCATTTCCCTGTTTGGGAAGTGACCGCATTAATGTGCATGCTGGAAACTGCAAAGCTCAGTCATGAATGTCCGGCTAGGGCCGCCAACTTTTACCGTATCCTCCGCAGAATAAGTCGCCTCAAAGGACAAAAGTAGCCGCTTGATCTAACGAATTATCGACAGTCTTTCACTCAAAGAGACCATCTTCTGACTTATCGGCAGCGGCAAGAATATGCGGCCGGGGTTTGGTCAATTGGAAACTTGGTCGAGAAAGCAACGGTCCAAAACGATCAAAGCGCGCATCAGCCAATTCTCGTCCAGCCACCTCACGATCACGTGCCCAGTATAGAAAAACGGCGGCGACCATACTGGCGATCTCTTCGATTTCAATTTTTTCGGATAACCAACGTATCGTCCGGATGAATCTATCCAAGTTTCGCGCACCCGGTTCAAAACCCAACCCGTTTTCGGCAAACTGGCCGAGTCCAGCCCATTGCTGATATGCCGCCTGAGCCAATACGTCGCCGGCAGAAAGAGCAATCACCAGGTTCCCACGTGTTTGATCGTTGTAAGGATACGGGGCGTTTTCGGCGGCAAGAGGGGACAGGTGCTCAATTATGTTGAGCGTTGGAAATAATGGAGACTTACCTTCGCGGATCAAGAGAGGAACCTGCCCCATTGGTGTCAATGCATCTGTTTCAGGCGGCAAGGGAAAAGGCACTTCAGTGCACTTAACTTCAAGCCGCCACTCATGAACCAAAATTCTGGCCACTCGTGCAAATGGTGAGCCGTCAACATAAATCAGTTCCATCGCAACCAACCCTCTTATTGTTTTTGAGTACCGAGCCAAAGGCCGACGCAACCAGCTGGTCTCAATAGTAAATCAGTCAGCGGCCACGTCAGGCGGTAAAGCAAGCTCGCAGCGCTGCACCGCCTTCATTGGCTCAACTTGGTGCCAATTGCCCAATTTCAGTCGTTCCCGAGATTACAGCTCCAGAAGAGAAACCAGGTCGAGCACCGGCGCAATCTTATCGACAGGCTGTGCAAATGAAGCGGTAAGTCAACAAACGACGTTCATCCAGAGCCAGAAGTTGGATCTGAACCATATCGCTGGCGATTTCCCCAAATAGAATCTATGCCTGTAACCTTAGCGTTTGCTTCTTCCGCAATTGTTCTAGTGACCCCGCCCAGACCACAACCAATATCAAGAACATTCGCACCTGGCGCCAACGCCAGTTTCTCCAGCAGCTGCGAAGTCGCTTGTCTGCCTCGAAAATGAAACTCATCGATGGGCTCAAAATCAGCGGCGCGCAGTTTCGTGGGATCAACGCCCGCGTCCCTCAGGCCATCAACTATCTGGTCGATTAAACTGCTGCTACGGCCGTAATGGTCGGAAACTTGCTCTCTTATTCTCAACCCCTTTCACCAAGCATGTTGAATGCCACTGAATGCCCATAAGATCAGAATTCTCGGAGGGTCGGCGGGCACTCAAGTGCTCAAGGTAGAGCTTCGAACCAGTCGAGAACTTCGTCCCGCCAGCCCTCTGGAACGCCGTGTCCACCTTTGGTGACCTTCAACCGGATGGAGCCTTCCTCACAGTCCACCCAATCCTTTTGCATCGAGTCATCGTCGCCAAAGCTGTTTTCCGCGCTTCCCAAACAGGCGTTCTCGCGGCGCCAGACATCCACGCCCTTCATGACGTTACCCTGGTGAAAATCAACACCCTCCCAAGTCAGCTGTCGGCCTTCGAACGGCACCATTCGGTCCTTGAAGCCATGTACGTGAAATAGGTGAACTGGCGCATCGCACTCATTGGTCATGGGCTCCCAGAATGCTCCAGCCGCAGCGGCAAAGCCTCTTGCCATCTCTGGCGCTTGGCACGCAATGTCCCAGACCATCGAACCGCCGCGGGAGAAACCTGCGATCAGTATTCTCGACGGGTCTATACCGAAGCGCTCCACCGCGTCGGCGCGAACGGCGTCGATAAAGGCGACATCATCGCGTGCCAGGTCATACCCGTCAGCCACGCCCCAATCGAGGTCTTTGTTATTAATACTGGGCTGCCCGCTCGGCATAATCACAGCGTAGCCGCGCCGGATGAAAGGATCGACATAGGCGGAGTTCTGGATCATCCCTTTCCCAGACCGTCCATAACCGTGTAACCAAATGACGGCAGGCGGTTCATCCGGAGCCTCTGGCAGGGCCATGTAGTACTCACCGCCTTCCAGTGTGCAAGGTGCATCTGGCGCGCCACACTCTCCATCAGAAGCGAGGGCAGCGTTCGGCTTCGCAGCAGTAAGAACAATGGCAATACCGAGCGTCAAAATGTGATTGCGCGTTTCCGGTCGCATCATAAGTGTACCTCTGTCGCTAGATCACAGAAATCATAGCACAGCGTTGCGCATCTCCGAATGTACCGGCCCGGATGTCTGGGAACACCTCTACTGTGTACTTCAGTGGCGACGAGTGATCACTCTGAGCCCATAACACCCGAATTCGCGCCGTGATATGTTGAGCCTATCATCAATGCCGGGAAAACTTCATGACGCTGCCTGATCTTATTAAGCGATTTTGTCACGAAGTATGGAACGCGGCGGACATCGACTGCGCCCGAGAAATCCTACACCCAGAGTTCGATTTTCGTGGGAGCCTTGGGCCGAAACGCTCAGGGCCGGATGAGTTCATTCGTTACATGGAAGAAGTTCGAGCGGCTCTTCCGGATTCTCAATGCAATATCGTTGAAATCGTCGATGCCGAAGAAAAAGCAGCTGCGCGAATGTCCTTCGTCGGCACGCACCATGGTAAATTCTTCGGTGTAGACGGAACACAGCAACGGATCGAATGGTCCGGCGCGGCATTCTTTACATTGCGGGAACAAAAAATCGGGAGTCTCTGGGTTTTGGGTGACATTGATTCAATCAAGAGACAATTGAATGCCCACCCAAAAGTTGCGTTTCTTGATCCATATGCATAGCGGCGGCTTTGGTTGCGAAGGCAGACCTCGACGTGACGTGCGCTGGAAGGTGTGTAATTTTGAGGGATAAAGGGAGCTATCCCACGCGGGAAAGGACACGCTATGAAACTGAAAAGAAATTCCCGCCGTAAACTTCTAGGTGGCATCACAGGACTAATTGGCGTCAGTTCGCTGGGTGCAAAGGCCGCTGCGGCTGTGCTAACACCAAGCGCCGCAGAAGGGCCGTATTATCCAACACCAACCATGCGGACGCCCGATATAGATAACGACCTCGTTAAGATCAGAGGACGTGTTGAAGAAGCCGGTGGCGAAGTCTTTACACTGCGTGGGAGGCTCACGGGGGCCAATGGACAACCCCTTGCCAGACATCGCATCGAAATCTGGCAATGCGACATGGACGGCAACTATATGCACCCGCGCGACCTTCGCAGTGCTAACTTTGATCAGGCTTTCCAGGGCTTTGGCCACGACATAACTGACAACGGCGGGAACTACGTGTTTCGCACAATTAAACCTACGATCTACCCAGGGCGTGCACCACATATTCATGTAAAGGTATTTGACGGAAAGCGCGAACTGTTGACGACGCAGTATTACATTAAAAGCCATCCTAACAATTCCCGCGATGGTTTATTCAACCGTATGTCCAAGGCAGAGGCCGATGCGGTGTCTATGGAATTTGTTCAGGGTGCGACTGGTCTTGAAGCGACCATCAATGTTGTCGTGTAAAGAGAAAGCATCAGCCCGCAAAGTTGGAGTTGCAAAGCTTGATTTTAGATGTCCGCTTTGGGCTGCGACCAGCCAATCATGCAAGCCGCAGAGAACGGAAACACTGAGCCCATCCTGTGAATTTAGTTTTCTCACTGCGCGCAATCGCAGCACAGATTTTTCCGCGTGCGCATCATCAATTGCGGGCAATGCTGAACAAAAAGCGGCCATTCGTACCGCGCGCAGCGAGATATTGTCGGGCAATTTGCGAGACGAGGGAAAAAGTTGCTGTTGCTCACTATCTCAGGTCTGATCGGACTTCTTTCTTTTCTGCCTGTTGGCAACGCGCGTCTCAGAAGACGAAGGTGTTGGGCCAGAACTTGGTTCGCCTACAGAAACCCAACGAGAGGACATCCGCGGATCTTCTTCTGTTCTAATTCTGGGTAAGTCGTCGTGTATGTCCACCCATGGGATTTGACTTTCCACTCCATAGTGCAGTTCGGGTGGAAAATCGGCTGGGTTGTCCAGTGTTCCGACCCGGATTGAATAATACCCGAGGTCGCTAATGTCGGTATAAATGCTCGTCCCGCAATTCTTGCAAAAGGCTCGCTCAGAGAGCTTCGAAGAAGCATACAAACCGGGTTCCTCACCCTCGAAGGTCACATTTGGCTTCTCAAAAATCACCCATGCATTGACAGGAGAGCCAAGAGCCAGTTGGCAATGCCTGCAATGGCAAAATCCAACTGCAACTGGCTGAGACCAAACCTGGTACCGAATTGCGCCGCACAGACACCCACCTGCAGTGACCGGTTCACTTTTCGCCGCTGTGAGGAAAGGCCACCCAATTGGTTTCGCCTCTTCACCGGAAGCTGTCAAAGTCGAACGATAGGCGCGGACAGGCTGAACGATGTTTTTCAGCTTTCGATGGCCAATATCTACAAACGAATGCTCAATCTTTTCTTTTACTTGGTCCAAGACGCTCCCGGAGACGCAGAGCTCACCGGGTTTGGCAATTTCCTGAAGTCGGGACGCCTGATTGACACCGTCGCCATAGATATCGTCGCCTATGACGACAATATCACCAAGATTAACGCCAATGCGAAAGGTGATTTTTTGTTTACCCGCGTTATCGGCTTCACGTTCAGCCATAACCGTCTGGACTTCCAGCGCGCAAGCGACCGCGTCAACAGCAGTAGGAAACTCGATCAGTAGGCCGTCGCCCATCGATTTGACTATCCGCCCGTTATGAGTCGAGACCCGACGTGAAACGATGCCGTCAAAGTACATGCCGAGCCGCGCCAGAGTGCCTGCTTCGTCTCTTTGCATAAGGCCCGAGTATCCTACGACATCGATCGAAACGATAGCAGCAAGTTTTCTGATCTCTGGCTTTGGCATGTGGTCAAGTTACGGCAGTTTAACCACCGCGCATAGTCTGCGTCGTTGGTTGCGGTGACTTTGCTTCTGCCTGAAATCCCGACACCTCACATAGCATTTGAACGACTGCTTGGGGCTCAGGAATGGTCATTCAATGAAATCTGTTAACATCTGGTATGCGGACGGAAGCTGCCGTCCAGCACCTCGAAGTGGATGTCAGCTTCAACTATTTTCAGAGCGAAGCTCCTAATTTAGTAGCCTTCACACGGTAAAAGGCTTCCACTGCGATCGCGGTGTCCTGTGCGCCGGTTCCCGTCAAATCGCAGATCGTCACGGCACCAGCTGGGCGCGAAAATTGATCCGCTCCTGAAATGATTGAACCGAGTTCTAATACTTTTCTGCTGCCTTCGTCCAAACTCTGAAGCTCGCCGCCGATAACGCACTGATCAATCACATCACAAACCACGACGTCTGCGCGCTCGAGTACATTCGAATGTAGTTCTTGTTTGCCTGGTAAATCCGATCCCATGGCAGTGATGTGCAAGTCGGTGTGAAGCCATTCGGCCATGATGATTGGTTCCGTCGCCGGGGTCGTTGTGACGACAACTTGCGCAGACGTCACCAACTCCGCGAGGGACTGGCAAGGTTGCACCGGAATTCCAAGCAGATTTGTCATTTCAGAACAGTAGCTCGAAACAGATGCCGCGTTGCGCCCAAAAACCAGAAGGCGTTCGAACCTACGCACAAGGGCGAGGCTTTCAATCTGATATCTGGCCTGTACACCAGTGCCTACCACGCCGACAGTTTTTATTTCTTGGGGTGCTAGGTGCTTTGCAGCCACTGCACCGGCAAGTCCGGTGCGCAAGTTCATCAAGTATCCGTTGTCTAGGAATATACAATCAAAGGTACCTGTCTTTGCGCTCATCAAAGCGATGATACTACTGCAACTGGGCAGTCCGACCTGCGGGTTCCGAAAGAAGCCGGTGGCGATTTTGACAGCAAGATGCTCGAGGCCATTCACAAAAGCGCCCTTCGTGTCGACAGCGCTCTCCTTATCAATGTCGATATGCATCACGGGCGGCATTGAAACACGCCCTTCTGAAATCCACGAAAAGGACTGTTCGGTTGCGCCGAGCGATCCGTTGTCTATCGGAAGACAATTTCTCAACTCGGCTTCGGTGACAACCAAAGTGCCCATCGCAACTACTCCTTACCGCGTAGGCGAAGGGTAATGCATAGCCGACTGTAGTGTCATCCGCGAAGTCCTGCTTCTCGCTGGTCTGGCCCGGTAGCAGCGAAAGTACAGTTTCAGTTACGCCAAATCCTGGCCTCTGAATGTCCGGATTGGTGGCGAGTGCTGCGCCGCAACAAGGGATGCGCCGCAATTGCGAATGAGTGCTGCGCCAGCGAAGGTCGAAAATCAAAGGTCGGCTCCGTCCGCACAGCAGACATTGATCGATTTTCCCCGAATGACCGATATGCGGGACAAAGCTGCCGATAAGTCAGTTTGTTGGGATGTGTGAAAACGGCCCATTGCCGACCTTGAGCGCGGTCTTCGAATGCTGCGTTCGCAGCCCGCTTTGCTGACCTTCGCTGCGGGTGCACTATCTCGGCTTTGACCGTTGACTGCTTTTGCGGACCAAACCAGACATCCGAGCGATAATACTGAATGTCTGGATTTCCTTTGACGCGTACGAGTCACGGTTTTAGTGCTTCATCGAAACTTTCTATGCGGGTAGTCCGCAGGTATGGTGAGCGAGATGCTGTGTGGTACTGATTGTATTTAAACGGAGACTAAATGGTGTTGTTCGGCCGACGTGGCTTTGTTTTCTGTGGTGTGGCGATGTTGGCCTCATGGGGCGGGCTGCGCCTGCAAGCTGCGCCCAGCATTGATGCCGATCGGTTTCTGGCACTATCAAAAAAGCTGTTGCAACGCGAAGACCTGGACCCGGATGCTGCTGCGAAGTTTTTGCAAGGCTTTTTGGAAATCGGGGATGGCGAGGCCCTGCATGCTCTTTCAGAGGGTCAACCGCAACCGGAGCTTGAGGAAAAGATACTCACGGCGTGGTACACGGGACTGTCCCCCAATCCCACAAATCCCGAAGCTGTGACCTACGGTTCTGCGCTGGTGTGGCAAGCCATGTCTTATACAAAAGCACCCGGGTTCTGCGCTGTTGAAGATTGGAGCGAGACACCCACACGCTAAGCACACAAGAAAGGAGAAGCCCCGTCACTACTGCGGTCGATATCGAAGCGGACATTTTGGTCATCGGCTCTGGCGTTGCCGGGGCGCTCACGGCGTCTGAGCTGGCATCACAAGGCCTGCGCGTTGTCATTTTTGAGACTGGTCCGCGTATCGAACGCAGTGAAGCCTACAGTAAATTCTTGAGCGCAGCCGTGAAAGACTTGGCTAGCCCTTATCCTGCGGATACGGCCCCATCCTACAAAAACATCGCAGAACAAGAGACAATTTATCACCAGATCGGCCCGCAGCCTTTCCTCTCGGACTATCTCAAGGCAGTTGGCGGCACCACTTGGCATTGGTTGGGCAGCATACCAAGATTTCTGCCGCAAGACTTTATACTCCGTACGACCTATGGCTTGGGAGAAGATTGGCCGATCGGGTACGAGACATTGGAGCCCTACTATGGGTGGGCAGAGCGCGAATTGGGGGCGTCCGGCAACAGTGATAACGATCGCGGATCGCCGCGCTCCACCCCATATCCTATGCTACCGATCCCACAGTCTTACCTTGACCGGAAAGTCGCCGCGGCGCTGACAAGCAGTCGCTATGAGTTTTTGACCGTGCCACAGGCTCGCAATTCCATTTCTCATGACGACCGGCCCGCCTGTTGCGGAAGTGCATCCTGTATCCCGCTTTGCCCAGTTCAGGCAAAATATGATGCGACGGTCCATGTCGCCAAAGCCGAAGCCGCCGGTGCGGTCCTTTTCCCTGAAACTACGGCAACTATGCTTCATCTTGATGAAGCTGGGATCATCAAGTCGGTCGAATATCGACGTTCTGATGGTACCAGCGGTCACGCGCGTTCAAAGATTGTCGTTCTGGCCGCCAACGGCATCGAATCTCCGAGGCTAATGCTGAATTCTGCGCAGGAGCGCGCGCCCAGCGGACTGGCTAACTCATCCGATCAGGTCGGCCGCAACCTGATGGATCATCCGGTGAAACTCAGTTGGGCCATGGCTCCAGACCCCGTGTGGCCATATCGCGGTCCGCTCATCACCTCAACATGTGACACCCTAAGAGATGGGTCGTTTCGTTCCGATCACGCCGCGCTTTTGATCGAAATAGGCAATCAGGGTCAGGCTTGGTCCAAGCACGCGCCCTTCTCAAATGTACAGCATCTGATCGCCGAGGGGTTGCGGGGCGAAGCGTTGGATCAAGCAATCTTTGGCATAACCTCGCGACAGATCGAAATATCCTCCATGGTTGAACAGCTCCCGGTACCGGACAATCGTGTAACCCTGGATCCGGACCGTCGTGACGAAAACGGTATGCCCGAAGTCAGCATCTATTTCAGCATCGACCCCTACACCGAAGCCGGGCTTAAAGCGGCCGAGGCTGCGCATACAGACATCTTTAGCGCGATGGACGCATCAGAAATTGGCCATGATCCCGCGGCAAGAGGTGCGGGCCACATTATGGGTACGGTACGGATGGGAACTGATCCAAAGGCAGCGGTACTGGACGAGAACTTGCGCAGCTTCGACACCACTAACCTTTTTGTCGTGGGTTCTTCTGCTTTTCCCTCTGGTGGCACAGCCAACCCGACACTAACAATCGCGGCCTTAGCGCTGCGGGCATCGGAAACCATTACAGCACAACTGGCTCAAATGGATTAGGATCGACCAGCCAAGACGCATTGAACCTGTTCGCCCAAGACTTTTTTCCTAGGCTGGGTGACCAACGGTGAAAATACAGGCGATTTTCTGTGAGGGCCTTGCGCTGCGGAGAAGTAAGGGCTCGACTTCCGTCGAGCCAGTCATGAAATGAATGAGTGCAACCTCAATCAATAGATAGCAACAAAACGATAGCTGTTGGTTTTCCTGAACAGTGCAGGTTTCTGATTGATCACGGCTAATGCCAGCTTTCGACTTATTTCGTTGAAAAACTCGCGCTTGTTTCAGTGGCAAGTCGCCGCTTCAATTCTTCCTGTAGAGATGGATTGCCAATGATGGGGTCGGAACAGGAAGCGCCGGCGTCATTGTTCTAGGAGTTCTCGCTTGAAAGACACGTTCCCCAGAACCAGCTGCTGCGGTCGATTGATCGCTTCTTCTCCAACGGGTACGGACTAGGGTTTTGGCGATATACTGTATTTGTCACAATCGGTCGTTCATTTATACGCTACGACTGCGCGTGTGATACCGGTTAGCGAAAAGGTTTCAAACCGTTTGAAGCCGATCTCTCGCGCCCAGGTTTCGAACTCCACAGCGCTAAAATCAAAGGCGCGGTCGCCGAACTCCATCAACATGGTCAGAGACATGAACAACCCATAGGTATTTTCACGCCGTGCGTCATCGATGAGGGCTTCAATCACGACAAGGGCGCCGCCAGGCTGAAGCGTCTCATATGCCTTTTGGATCAGGTGATGTTTCTGCTCCAGATCCCAATCGTGCAGGATCATGCCCATGGTGATCACATCGGCAGGTGGAAAATGATCCTTGAAAAAGTTCCCAGACACGCATGTTATGCGGTGTTCAAGATTATCCTCCACCACGCGTCTCCGAGCGATTGCAGTGACTTCAGGCAGATCGAACGAAGCACATGTCAGGTGATCGTGCGCCCGGGCCAACAGACGCGAAGGCAGCGCGTCTGCACCCCCGATATCTGTCACGTTCCGATAGTTTTCAAAAGGAAAGGCGCGCGCCATTTCCGTAAAGGCGTGCAGCGACGATCCGTTCATGGCCGCCATGAAGGCCTCCAGCCGCGCGGGTTCGGCGTAAAGCGTTTCAAAGAAACCGGTTTTGCTTTCGTTCTGAGCTTCGCCCGTCTGCGCGACTTCAAAGATCGTATCCCAAAATCGATAGTTGCGCTTGTCCCAAAACTCCAGGATACCGCCAATGTATCCGGGTTTGGCGGGATCAAGGTATGTCGCTGTTTCGTCGGTATTGCTGTAAACGGCGCTCGGCCCATCGCCTGTACGGTTGAGAAGTTTCACCGAGACGAGCAAATCCAACATGTCCATAGCCGGGCGTTCCCGCAGGTTATATGCCGCGCGGATCTCGGACAGGGTGCTGTCAGACGAATTCTAACCAGTCTCAGTATGCCGCAGAAACCGCGAACTTATCCGGAACAAAGTTGACGCCACTCGGTAAGAGCGGCGGTGCGCG
>NZ_WQCA01000045.1 GCF_013032445.1 Ruegeria arenilitoris
GGACCACCGTTTCATCAAACGTCGTGTCCGGCACATGCTGGGCTTCAAGTCTTTCAGATCTATCTCGTTTACTTTGGACAGTATCGAGGTCGCCAGCATGATCCAGAAGCGGCAATTCGCCAGCACTACGACGTCTGGTTTTCGATTATTTGCCGAGATCGCAGGATAGGTGTGTCCAGTAAGTCGCCAACTCTGGTCGTCCCAAAAGCTTGCGACACATCCGTTAGCAACAGATTCTGGGTTGATTTTGCTGCCAACAGAAGGATAGGACCGTAGGTTGAATCTAGGAGGCATTATGGGACTGTCGAAATCAATCCGTCGGCGCTTGCAAATAATTGAGGGCGACTCAATCTCGACGTCTTTCAAAATTTTTTTTGCGGATCGGAAGACAAGACGTGCATACGAATATAATAAATTCGGTCGTTATCTGAACGAAAGTACGACTTCGTCCGACGGTCGTTGGCGAACTGAAACTGATGCAATAAACGCAAATTTGGATCCCATTTGGTACGCGCAAACCCATAACCTTAGTCAAACACAGTCTTGTTTCGATCACTATTGTGATGAGGGTCGGAAATTTGCTTTTGCACCCAATAGCGCCCTTGCAGGAGAAGATGGGAAGTCGCTTTCTGCTTGGGGTTTGGAGTACTTGGTTCGATGCGGGATAAAAATCGGTTGCAGAGGGGAACGTGCGTTGTCTCCCGATGACAGCCAAGCATTGGACCCCTTCAAAATTACAAATTCGAGTGGGAAGAAAATCGCTGTCGTCACAGCCATCTTCGGTGACTATGATAATCTGATGCCGTTTGATCCAGCTTGGAAAAGCGCGGCGGAGTTTTTCGTTTTCTCAGAAAAGAAAATTGAGTCGCTTTCCGGCTGGCAACAAGTTCATTCGCCATATCACCATATCGACCCGCGTCGTCGGGCGCGTTTTATAAAGCTTTGTCTCCCAGTTTTCTTTGATAATTTCGAATGGGTTCTTTGGGTGGACGGGAACGTACTCCTTTGTCGAGATCCGCAGGCCATTATTGCGGGAATTGGTGATACAACATTCGACTTTGCAGCTTTCAAGCACTCTTCTCGAAACAGCGTGATTTCAGAAGCTGCAGCATGTGCTCAGCTTGGCAAGGAGAATGCGATAGAACTCGCCGAGCATCTTGCTCGCATTGATTTTTCATCTAAAAAACCGGCGGATAATCTGTACGAGACAATGGCAATGGTTCTGCGTCCATCATCTTTACCCGTGCAGAAAATGTTCGCCACATGGTGGGGTTTGCTGTCGAAGGGATCTAAGCGAGATCAATTGTCTCTGCCGTTGGCTATGGCAGAAGTCCCTGAGATTAAGTTTGCCCCGTTCACTGAAACCATTGATCATTCCGCCGAATTCTTTCGCACGAAACATTACGCAAAAACGGACAAAATCTGATGCGCACCCCCACAAGCAGGACATCAGCGGATGTTATCGTCTGTGTTCACAACAGCTTTGATGACGTGAAACTTTGTCTGGAATCCGTTTTACCTACACTCTCGGCCGAAGATCGCCTGATCATTGTCGACGATGGGTCGGAAGCCAAAACAAAGGAACTCTGCGAATCCATCGCGTCTAATGACCTAGATCGTGTACTTTTAATCCGCCGTGACAAAGGGAGTGGGTTTTGTAGGGCTGCTAACGAGGGTATGCGACAGAGCGACCGTGATACAATTATTCTTCTGAACAGCGACACGATCGTTGTGGGAGACTGGATCAGTAAGATACATAATTGTCTACACGCACACCCGAACATTGGAATCGCGGGGCCGCTCTCCAATGCGGGTGGATGGCAATCCATTCCTGATATGCCGGGTCCGAATGCGTCTCCAAACCTAGTCAAATCGGATCCTGAGACACTGCAATCAATTAACAAGTTCTGCGCTGAAATAGCTGCTCCATTCACGTATCCGGTCGTTGAGCAAATCAACGGATTTTGCCTTGCCGTCAAACGGACTGTTTTGGAGACTGTGGGCCTCTTCGATGAGGTCCGATTTCCAAAAGGGTATGGTGAGGAAAACGATTTGAATCTTCGTGCGCAGGATGCGGGTTTTTTGTGCGCCGTGGCGATAGACTGTTTCGTTTACCATGCCAAAACGAAGAGCTATTCCTCTGAACAAAGAAAGCAACTTACGGAGAATGGGCAGGTCCAACTCCGTTCGCTGTATGGCGAGCAACGGATAAGGAACGCTGTGCGCGGAACGCAACAAAATCCAATACTGCTGGAAATTCGTTCTATTGCCAGAGATGCCTTCCAGGAGAAAGATTGGACGATCAGCACCTCGGAAACGCCATAACAACGTCAGGCCTCACGTATCGCTCGGAAATCAAAGGCCGCTTAAAGCGCGCTGGACGCTTGAGCGACTTAAGGCCTCCGCACCCGGCGCGCTTGGCTAAAACGACGACGAAGAAACTAAAAACCAGACCAGCAGACTCTTGTTATGAATGAGGGAGCCACGGTACATCCACAAGCCCCCCCAAACTCAATCCAGCAGCAGTTCGAGATACTCACCGTATGAGGATTTTGCGAACAGTTGTGCCCGTTTGCTCAGGGCTTCGTCGTCGATCCAGCCGTTTGCCCAAGCGATTTCATCCGGGCTTCCGGTTTGCATACCCTGCCGGTCGGTCAGGGTGCGCACAAAGTTACCTGCATCCAGCAAAGACCCATGCGTACCCGTATCCAGCCAAGCAAAACCGCGCCCCATTGTCTCTACGTTCAGCAACCCTTCTTTCAGGTACATTTCCAACAGCGATGTGATCTCCAACTCACCGCGTGCCGAGGGTTGCACCTGACGCGCGCGCGCGGGGGCGTCGCCATCCAGAAAATACAGGCCAGTCACCGCATAATGTGAGGGCGGAACTTTGGGTTTTTCGATGATAGCGCGCGCCTTTTTGCCCTCGAAATCCACCACACCGTAACGTTCGGGGTCGGAAACGCGATAGGCAAAGACCGTGCTACCTTTGTTCTGCACGTCCGCCGCGCGCAATAGGTCGGGCAGACCGTGGCCGAAGAAGATGTTGTCACCCAGAATCATGGCAGACGGCGCACCGTCTAGGAAATCCTCAGCCAGAGTATAGGCCTGCGCCAGCCCGTCGGGCGAGGGTTGTGTAATCCATGTCAGCGACAGGCCGTATTGGCTGCCGTCCCCCAGCAGTCTTTGGAACTGATCCTGGTCCTGCGGCGTCGTGATAATCGCGATGTCACGAATATTGGACAGCATCAGAACGCTTAAGGGGTAAAAGATCATGGGTTTGTCGTATATGGGCAGCAACTGCTTTGAGATCGCCATAGTGATCGGATAAAGCCGGGTCCCGGACCCTCCGGCCATGATAATGCCTTTACGCTGCATAAATTTTCCTCTCAGAATTTCAGTCGCCGCCCACTGCAAGCTCGGCCAGAACATGGCTCAAACCCGTTTTCCAATCAGGCTGCGGGATGTTGAAAATATCAGCCAGCCGCGTGCAATCTAGTCTTGAGTTCAAAGGTCTGGGGGCCGAAGTCGGATAATCGCTGGTTGGGATTCCCTGAATCTGAACATCCAAACCCGCCTGTTGAACAATTTCGCCCGCAAAACCGGCCCAGCTGGTATTGGGTGTTCCAGAGTAGTGAAATAGACCCCCTGCTTTGGTAGTACCGGTTTTGGCAATGACCAGAAGGGTGTCGGCAATATTGGCCGCCGGAGTTGGCCCACCGATCTGATCGGCCACGATTTTCAAATGGTCACGATTTTGAGCCAGCCGCAGGATGGTCTTGACGAAATTCCGACCATGAGCGGAAAAAACCCAACTCGTGCGCAAAATGGCATGCCAGCCTCCTGCCTCGATTACCTGAGTTTCGCCGTTCAGCTTTGAGCGGCCGTAAACACCCAAAGGAGCCGTCGGATCTAGTGAGGTCCACGGGTGTGTGCCGGACCCGTCAAAGACGTAATCCGTGGAGATATGAAGAAACGGCAGACCGCGCTTCGCTGCGGCCCGGGCCATCGCTCCGGGGGCGTCGCCGTTGACCCGTTGGGCCAGATCAGGTTCGTCCTCGGCCTGATCAACGGCTGTATAGGCCGCAGCATTGATTACCACTTGCGCGTCGGTCTGGGTCACAAGTTGGGCGCAAGCGTCCGGGTCGGAAAGATCAGCGGCGTTGCGGTCCAGCGCTATAACCGAAACACCGTGCGACTGGGCGCGCCGACGCAATTCGGTTGCCACTTGACCGCTATGGCCAAAAACCAGCACCTTCATCCTACAGTTCCCAGGCGCTGACCCACTCCGCTGCGCGTTTGCAGGGCATGCAACCAGTCGCCATTGTCCAGATACCACTGCACCGTCTGCTCTAACCCGGTCTCTGGAGTATAGGATGGGCGCCAGTTCAGTTCGGTCCGGATGCGCGTCGGGTCGATCGCATACCGGCTGTCATGTCCCGGTCGATCGGTGACAAATGTGATCTGATCGGCGTACGGCGCTGCTGCGGGTTTCAACCGGTCCAGAATGGCGCAGAGCATCTTGACCAAATCCAGGTTGGTCATCTCATTCTCGCCGCCAATATTGTAGCTGCGCCCCGTTTCACCATGCTGCAAAACCAACAGTAGAGCCTCGGCATGGTCTTCAACATGCAACCAGTCCCGAATGTTGTCCCCTGCGCCGTAGATCGGAATGGGTTTGCCTGCCAGCGCGTTCAGAATCACCACCGGGATCAGTTTTTCGGGAAACTGATAAGGGCCGTAATTGTTCGAACAATTGGTCAAAATCGTTGGCAGGCCATAGGTTTCGCGCCAGGCCCGCACTAGGTGATCTGACCCGGCTTTGGATGCCGAATAGGGTGAATTGGGTTGATATGGGCTATCTTCGGTGAACAACCCGGTCTCACCAAGCGAGCCGAAAACCTCGTCAGTCGAAATATGATGAAAGCGGAAGGTTTCGGGCCGCCCTGCCCTGGCCCAATAGGCGCGCGCGGCCTCAAGCAGCACATAGGTTCCGAGCAAATTGGTTTCGATAAACGCCGCAGGACCGTCGATTGAGCGGTCAACATGGCTTTCGGCAGCCAGATGCATGATTGCGTCGGGGCGGTGCTGGTCTAGAATGGCCGCCATCGCATCGGTTTCACGGATATCAGCTCTCTCGAAACTGTATCCTGGAGCGCCCTCGACCGGGGCCACATTGTCCAGACAGGCCGCGTAGGTAAGAGAGTCAACGTTGACGATCTCATGCCCGTCAGAGATTGCCCGTCGAATAACAGCAGAGCCGATAAATCCAGCTCCACCGGTTACAAGAATTTTCATAGGTCAGCCTCGAATGCAAAAGGGGTGTCCAAGTCGCGTAAAAGCGGTGCCACCTTATCCTTGTTTGATAGGCGCGGCTCAGCCCCATACAGCGGCCACTCGATTCCAATATCGGGATCATCCCAGCGAACCGCACCTTCCGTTTCCGGTGCGTAGGTGTCGGAACATTTATAGACGATCTCGGTATCCGGCTCGAGCGTTACGAACCCATGGGCGAACCCGGCAGGAACCAACAGCATTCGGCCATTCTCAAAGCTCAATTCTGCTCCAACCCACTGACCAAAACTGGGTGAGCCCTTACGGATATCAACGGCCACATCAAACAGCCGCCCACGTCCGCAGCGCACCAGCTTGGCCTGAGCACGTGGAGGCGACTGAAAATGCAAACCCCGCACAGTTCCCACAGCCTTCGAAACCGAGTGGTTGTCCTGCACAAACACCGTTTCAATCCCGTGGCGGGCAAAGCTGATCTGGTTATAAATCTCTTCAAAGAAACCACGATCATCGCCAAAGCGGTGTGGCGTGATTAACCGAATATCCGGGATGGCAAGAGGCACCAGTTCCATAGCTGTTAGCTTTCTCCCCACAAATTGTGCTAATTTTCAAGAACGACTTTCTAGCAGGTGTTTCAGTATCGCCAAGGGTATAATTAAACTCCAATAAATGAAACGATCCCAAAATGAGGAGGCTCTGACAAAAAAACGAAGACATTCAGTGTACAGAGAGATTCTCTGCCTCGTGGAAAGCCCGAAGAAAGACAAGTCCGGAAGGTCTGCCCTCCTGTGTTGCCTTATGGATCGTAGCTTACCGGTACAAATCCCACCTCGATCGACTGAGTGACTGATGAACCAGGCTCGAGCGGAAATCAATTCTGTAGAAGAAAGACTTGAGGCTTTACTTTCTTCACAGTCACGGGGCGGGGGCTTCGACTCTTGAGATCTCGTTTCGCCAATAACGGCCAGCGGTGAAGCTGTGCGCGCCGTTTCGCGAAGGTTTTGGACTCCAAGAAACGCTTTGCCATCTGAGGATACGTGGCAATGTACTTTGACTGCAAAACATCCAGATGGTCGGAGAACGCATCGACTGAACCCATGTTTGGCACAGGTTTGCCCATGGTGACATCTAGGTTATCAATGATGTCTGCTTGAATGTTGCTGGGAGAGTCTTCTCCAAAATAGATGTAGTCCGAAAGACTTTCGGCTACATCTCGTTCTTTTGGGGAGATGTCAAATACTTGAGAAGCATTTGTAATGTCCTGCGAAATGGCGTTTGGAATAATAGATTCCTGGGTGTTGTTCTGCGGATAGATCGGGTTATACCGCAAAACGGGCACGCCTGCCATGAAGCCTTCAATCGCAGTTGTGCAGCCCGTATGGATCATGCAGTGGCAGGATGGAAAAAATGCCGTCGTGGGTCGCTTAGTTTCAACCTTGACATCCAAATCAAACATAGCGTCTTCCCAAAACAACATGTCTTCGATCGGATGAGGTCGTAGAACAATCTTAAATGGCTTACCGCGCTGACTATTCTGTGTCGCCAAATCCCGTATGAAGGCGACGTAGTGCTCGATTAACGCGCCATAGTATTCCTGACGGCTTTCGAGGAAACGACGATCTTCGAGCCCTGTCTCCGTTCTCTGTTTCTCGACCATTTCGATATAGGTCTCGCGAATGGTCTTCGACAAATTCGCGGGTCCGAAATTGGTATTAATCAGAATCACATCGCGTTTTCTATCTTTGCTGCGGGGCGACGGGTGGATGCGAGCATTGCCTGTCATATGCAATTTGGTCGAGATTTGGGGAAATGTAGATGCAAGAATATTGTGTTGCAGCGGGCCCCAGGTAAAGATTGCATCGATCTGGTCAAGAAATTCACCAGTACCGATGCGATGACGCAAATACCACTGCGATGACGGGAAAATCAAACCTTCTTCATCTAAGCAAACGAGACGCGTCCCAGCCTTCTTTGCTGGCATGAGTTTTTTCTCGATGACGGAGTCGCTATGAGCTTTATAAAATAAAACTCCGCCTCCCAACTCATGAGCAAGATTCACAACATCGTTAAACCGCCCCAGGATAACTTCCCAATCTTTGGCGAGCATCTTTGCAGCTAGATCAAGCCGCACATCGAATTCTCGGTTCTGAATTTCTATGGGAAGGTAGATCCGTTTTTTCAACGTCTCGCGGTCCTTTTAAAAACCCTCATTTGAAGAGGGATCTGGCCACAGCAAAGAAGCCCTTTTCAGCAGGTTTGCGTTTTTTCTTCGTAGGTTTCTTTTCGTCACGCAGGTGATCATCAGCAGGTTTGGGTTTCTTCTTCTCAGGTTCCTTTTCGTCACGCAGGTGATCAGGTGAAACACGCGTCGGGACGTTCGGTGACTTACCTGATTTCGGTGCGCGGGAATATATTTCTCGCAGTTGTGCCGACAAAACGCCGGCCCTGGCCTCCCATGTCTTTTCTAAGTTCAGTACAGTGGGAGAGGCTTGATTTTCCGCCTGGGTCACAATGGCTTTGATTGTCGCCCAATGCTGGGAGAGTTCTTGCGACGCTTTGAATTGAGCCTTTCTGAACCTTTCGCTTAAAGCGTCGGTGTCATAGGACAGGAATTTTTCCCGCGCGCCGGTCCACGTGTTCTGAAGAGTCTCAGGAGCGCCCGTTAATCGGACCACGCCCTGAAACTTATGTTTGCCTGATGCGATCACCAAAGCAGGAACACCAAATGCCGCAGCGGTGATATAGCCATGCATGGAGGAGCCGATATAGCCCTCCGAGCCTGCTATCAAACCAGCGACTTCGCGAATACTATTGGGGCGGTCCATGACAATTGGTTTGGTGGCTAATTGCGCCGCGATTTCGTTGGCCGTTTTGTCATCGTCGTGACAGGGTCCAATCCCAATAAGTAGAGGCCTAAGTGAGAGATGCCCGCACAGGCCGTCTATTTCTTCACAAAGCTGCGTAACCGGGATATCTTGCAAATAACGCTTGTTTAGGTGGAACACCAAATAAGGTTCTTCTGGGTTTGCACCGAGCCGCGTAAGTGCTGCAACCTTTGCCTTGTCCAACTGGTCAGAACTGAAAATGGAGGGTAGATCCCAGGCACTGTCAGGCACGACAGTGACATCGAGTTCTGGGACTGCTTCCAAAAGATAGGTGCGGCTCTCGTCATCTCGAACGGAAATATACCGGGTTCTACGGAGGGCTTCCTGAACCAATGGCAAGACTTCTGGTGCGAATTGTTCTGCGACACCGGGCGCGTTCCACACCACGGGCATTTCATGTGGTGCCGCGAGTGCGATAACCGCCCAAAGATCAGCGTAACCGACCAGTTCGGTGTTCGCCGCACGATAAGACGACAAAAGCGTTCGCTTTGCGTGAATGATATTACCACCGCCAACTATCACGGCATGCGCGGGCTCTCGGGCTATGTCCAAAAGCGCATGGCACGGCTTCGTGTCTCCCCATACTTGAGGTGATCCTGCTGGGCTGACATGGCTTATATTAGCTTGCGGAAAATGTTGGAATACGATTTCCGGAAACAGCAAGTCGCCGTAGTTTTCAACATCAAAAGTACCAGTGTGGATTAAGGTGGTCATACTCGATATCTTGTTCGGGTTTGCGAGGATATGTATCCCAGTTGTGCGTTGGCCTTCAAGCAAACTGACAGAATAACTGTCGGCAATATGCTTTTCATGATGAGTTATACTTTAGCGTCAGCAGTCATACACACCGCTCACTGTCGCAAACTATGCTTGACATATAGCAAAGATCGTATCGGTTCGGTCTATTTTAGAGAGCTGGGCTTCGTATTCATGATCGAGTGCCTCGGACACTAAGAAACTCCAGTGCGCTTGACCGCCAGGGGCACCTTTTGCGAGCCAATGCAGATGATTGGCAAGCGGATAGCGTTGCAGGCCGCTTACTTCGATGTTGTTGAAACCTGCGAATCTCAGCATACTTGCAAGGCTCTGACGCGTATGCAGCACCAGATGCTCGCTCCAAAAAGTGAATTTCTTGAACGCGTCGCAATCATAGGTATGGATCAGGGCGTCACGAGCGTGCGGAACTTCGCAGATAAGGGTCCCACCCGGGCGCAGCTTACGTCTAAGGTCCTCAGCCGTGCCGATTGGATCCGTTAGGTGTTCAAAGGTGTGAAATACCGTGATGCAATCAAGTGAATTGTCCGCGATGTCTTCGATGCTTCCCACAATTTCGTGGCCCTTGGAGCGGCAAAAATGCGCCCGTTCCTCGTTGGGCTCAAGACCAACGGCACTTTCAGCGGCACCTGCCATCTCATCCAGCATGCCACCTAGTCCACTGCCGAAATCGAGCCAGTGCTTGCCTTTGATATAGGGTTTAAAGACATTGCTACGGCGGGCATTGTCCTCCATCTTCGGCGTCTTGATAACCAAGTCCTGCACGATTGTGCCATTGGTCTCATTGCGGTCAATGTAGTATTGGATATCAATGTGATCGAAGCGCGAGAGAACAATCACTTGGGTCACGGGATCGATCAAAACGGCGATGTCATCGTGGTCGCGGACTTGAGGGAAGAACGGCTTCAATCTGTCCTGCGAGACACATTTACTGCGCTCCAGCTGCACCATCAGAGGGTGTTTCATAGTCGGGGCTCTTTCGGTTTAAGTCGCCAGAGAACGGGCGATAGTCTGCATATTAGCGAGCGAACGCTCCCAACACAAAGTCTGGGCTTCGGCTACGGACTGCCTCAAGGACGCCGGGTTACATGCGGCCTGATCTATGAAGGCATCGAGGGTCTCGGAAAACTGTGGGTCGCCGATATCGTGACCCCATTCCGGGTGGCCAATATCATCCAGGAAAAAGCGCATCTTGTTATGGCTGATGATCGAAAAGATCGGACAGCGCATGCCAAAAGGGATCATCTGCGCATGACCGCGCATACCCACCACTAGGTCAGGCTGGGTATAGTAGTCGATCACATCCCTGTAGCCGGCCTCGGTCAAATCGAATGTGTCAAAAGCAACACCCTTTTCGACGAGGTAAGGCGCGACCTCGAGATCCTTGGTCTTGTGCGCCACCAATTGGATTTGCCAGCCTTTGTCTTCGGCTCGTTTCATTGACCGTGCGATAGTCTCAAGTGCGGCTACTTTGGTTTCACCAAACCGCAGGGTTTCGCGGTCGAAGGCGGTATTAAGGGTCAAGATCGGCCTTTTGTTGGCGGGTCGTGTTTCAACGACTTGCCGGGCATCCGGATACAATTGCCAGATCACCGTGGTCGGACATTGCTGAAGGCAGATCCGTTCTGCCAACTTTGTCGGCACATAAGATTTGACAGCGGCGATTGAGCCGTGGTTGCGCAAGCCGAAAAACGCGCTCGCGCGCAGGGTCGCCGCAATGTGCTCGGCGAAGACCGGATCAAAGTCTTCCTGCCCGCGAAACCGATTGTAACCCACGGCAAAGAAATACACTGGCACACGCAGTGCTTCGACTGCGGCAATCTCGCTATTCCATTGCCAACCACTATTGGAAGTGTCGCTACCAGCCTGATCTCGCAGCAAAAGCCCGCCGCCGCCGATAACAATGCCGTCATAGTTTTCGTTAGCC
This sequence comes from Ruegeria arenilitoris, assembly GCF_013032445.1. GTDB lineage: Bacteria > Pseudomonadota > Alphaproteobacteria > Rhodobacterales > Rhodobacteraceae > Ruegeria > Ruegeria arenilitoris_F. Next base: position 10,879 of record NZ_WQCA01000045.1, read on the forward strand.
ACTTTAGCATCATTCAAAGTAAAAGGATCCCAAAGCTGGCGATAATCCCAAGTGCAATCCGGCACTTGATCTTCGAACAACGCGCGCACCACGGGGAAGAGCACCGTGTCCCCGGCGTTTTTGTTCTTTGAGTTGTGAATGCCGATGTGCAGTAGTCTTGGCATGATGTGTCTTTACTCTCCTAGGCACGCGGTCCTAATCTGACGGTCTCAATGCTTTGTCCGACCAGCCAGCTTTCTTGACCCAGCGTGCGAGTGCGAGATCTTCCGGCGTGTTGACGTCAATAGCACTAAGCGCGCTCATGGGGAAACCCAGAGCACCGGACAAATGAAAGGTTTCTTCTGCTTTCAAAAGGTCGCTCCGCGCCAGAAACATAGCGCCTGTCACTCCGTACAGCGATGCAACGCCTTGACGCTGCTGATTGGGCGAGACGTCGGAAGCGACGCGTTCGAGCAGATGGCCATTCATGTAGCGCAGGTTGGTCATATGTTTGCCCAAATCCGTAACGCCAATCACCGCTGGGGCGTCCTGGGTCAAGAATAATTGCGCAGCCTCTTCGACATGCCGGACAGTGCGCAAAGGACTCGTTGGCAGCAGCATCATGACCCCAAACGGCAAATGTCCCTTCGACTCCTGGTACCAATTAAGTGTGTGTAGCACGGTATAAATGGCGTGCACATTGTCCTGGGCAAGCTCAGCCGGTCTCAAGAATGGTACGTCGGCGCCCCATTCTTTCGCTATCCCAGCCGTTTCCTCGCTCTCGGTCGTGACAATAACGGGGCCAACCGACTCTGCTCCTAAAGCGGCCTCGATCGTCCAAGCCAAGAGAGGTTTGCCAGAAAACTCTATGGTGTTCTTCCCCGGAATACCCTTGGATCCCGCACGCGCTGGGATCACGCAGAGAATGTCGCGATTGGAATTTGCTGTCGTCCCGCTCACAGTGCGAAGGCCTTTTCGAGGCGATCGAGTGCGACCCAAAAGCCTCTGCCCGCGTTTTTGTGGCCTTGCCAAATCTCGGGAATGAATGTGGCCTCTGGGCAGGTTGCTGAGAGAGCACGCCCGAGCGCCACAAAGTCAATCTCGCCCTCCCCTATTTGCAACCCTTCATCGCGGGTCCCGCGCGCGTCTACGATATGCAGATGTGCTGAGTAGGGCCCAACCGTTTCTGTAAACGTTTGCAGCGACAGTTGAAGCTGATTACACGCCAATTTCGAATGCGAGACATCGTAGCACAATCGCGTGCCGTAACGCTCACAAAAGTCTTTAATTTCGTCCGGGCGCACAAATAGGTTGTGATATCGCTGGCCGCCAAAGTGCCAAGGGAACGGTGGCATGGTCTGGATGATGATCTCGACACCATCTGCGTCAACAGCGGCCAACGCGTCTGCCACGCGCGAATACATCTCAGGCCGGTCCTCATTGGTTAAGAACGTGTCAGCGCTAAATCCTCCGGCGTTGATCACGATTACCGGGCACTCCGTCTTTGGAAAAAACGGTTTAAGTTTTCTGGTCTGATCGACCACGCGGCGCAGCTCATCGATGGAGCGGGCACGATAGGCCTCATCCGGCGAGGCCAGGTCCATAATGTGATCACCTTCAAAAAGTTCCGGTGCATGTACGGCGAGGCCACAGTCAAACGGCTCAGAAGCGTAATCGTTGATATCGAGATCAAGATCTCGGTAGCTAAAGTGAATTTCAACGAAATCCACGGGCGCGGCTGCAACCAGTGTCGCGAGATCATGGTAGCGTACGGGAATGCCCCAGGGACGGTCAAAGGCGTACGCTCGTGGAGCAATTCCTTGTCCCGCGATATCAGCCTCAAAGAACGGCGTGCCCGTTTCAACATCGCGCGCGAGAGTGGCACCGATCAGGTCTTCGAGACGTGAGGGCTGAAGCCCTTGTCCCGGGCTCTTAATGTCGATGTCGCCGCGTGTGATAACATGACCTGCCTTGAGCTCACGTTTGGCCATAAGCGATTTTGCGAGCACCTCTCGATTGAGCCGCTCACCCTGAGACAACTTGCGCGCCTCATTGTTGCCCAGGGCGTCTTCAACGTTGCGAATGGCCTTTACCATGTCACCAAATTCCTGCGGCAGAAGGCTCACACGGTGGTCATTGCCCTCCAACGTACGGTCAACGGTGAAGTGTTTCTCAATGATCTTTGCACCCATCGCGACCGCCGCAATACAGGCCTCGTAACCACGTTCATGACCAGAATACCCGATGATTCCGCCGCTGATCTCCTTCAGGCGCGTCAGATAGGACAAATTCACGTCCTGCATTGGTGCTGGATAGGCCGAATTGCAGTGCAGCAGAGCAAAATCCGCACCCTTGTTCTTGAGTAGCCCGACAGAATCCTTGACCTCATACTCAAAGGACATGCCGGTGGAGACAATCAAGGGTTTACCAGTCTGCGCCGCCGCCGCCAGCAGTGTATGGTTGGTCATATCCGCCGAGGAAATCTTGAAACCTGGCGCGCCGTAAGCGTCAAGCTGGCGTAAGCTTTCCTCTTCCCAAGGCGTACAAAGCGGGACCAGACCTTGCTCACGCGAGTAGTCGAGGAGCTCGAACATCTGATCAGGTGCCAACTGGTATTTTCGCAGCAGGTCATCTGTGTATTCGGCGCCGAGATCACCGGTCTTGTTCGCACCTACCTTGCCATAGAGCGAAGCAAAGTCCCGCAATTGAAACTTGGCACAATCTGCCCCTGCCTGAGCGGCGAGATCCACCAAATGCTTGGCCAAATCCATATCGCCGTTATGGTTGTTCCCAATCTCGGCGATCACGAACGCGGGGCAACCCTCGCCGATATCGCGCTCGCCCATGCGCATCGTGCCAACGTCGCCCCAAGCAATCGCAACCAGGCGTTCGCTGTCATCAACAAGTGGGATTGATGTGATCTTTTGCGAGAACAAGCTCTCAATATAGGACGCGCTGTCACCGACAGAAGCCCGGATACATGAACTGTTCATCACCTCCAATACGGGACGGTCTATGGAGATTTCAGGCAGCGAGACTATCCAGCGGCGAAAATCGCCGTCTGTCAAAAGCCCCTTCAACATACCTGACGCCGTGACAACAAACACCTGGCGCGATTTGTTTTGATTAATCTTTACAAGAGCCGTGCGAACGGGGTCAGTTTCGACCACGATGTGCTGCTCCAGATTGCGCGAAAATCTCATATCGCCTCTTAAATTCGTTCGCTCACCCAGTTCTTTGCCTGGGTCGGTTTAGTGCATTTATCGGAGGGGGTCTATCAAATCTCCATCCTGGCTAAGTCCAGCACTCTGATCATAATGCCAAACACCACCGCACACCTGCGCAACACAGTCGCTACCTGCCCGCTGTAGAGGTAGCCCAAGACATCTTCAAGTTGTTTGATATCGTTTCTGTGGATGAAGTTACTCAGGCGGTGATCGTTAGGGTCAGGATACATTGATTTTCAAGGCGCGACATGATTCAGGGCTCGGAAAACGGAGCGGTGACATGAGCTACCTTTTCTGGCTGTCCGACGAGCAGATGGCGCGCTTTGAGCCCTATTTTCCCACGGTCGCATGGCAGACCGCGGGTCGATGACAAGAGAGTGCTGAGCGGGATTATCTCCATCAATCGCAACGGGTTACGGTGGCGTGATGCGCCAAAGAAGTACAGCCCCCCCAAGACATGGTGTGATTGCGGCGGTCGCGCTCCGGGACGAACGAGGTCCGGTATGTTGACCTCATGGGAAAAGCCGTGAGGAGGACGACCTATGGAACACTATGCAGGCTTGGATGTTTCGCTGAAAGAGATTTCGATCTGCGTTGTGGATCGTGATGGCA
>NZ_WQCA01000046.1 GCF_013032445.1 Ruegeria arenilitoris
GAGCCACTGAAAAACAACAGACGGGCAGGTGGCTTAATAATCGGGTTGAGAACTCTCACCTGCCGTTCCGACGATGAGAACGCGCCATGCAGCGTTTCAGGCGCATGCGAAGTTTACAGAAATTCGCCGCCGTCCACTCCTCCGTTTACAACCACTTCAACCAGGAAAGATCGTTAGCCAATCGAGACACCTTCAAGCTGACACGCACCGCCGCTCTTAGCGAGTGGCGTCAACTTTGTTCCGGATAGGTTCGCGGTTTCCGCGGCAAACTGAGACTGGTTCGCATTTGTCTGGCAGCACCTTTTCGGAGATCAAACGGCAAATAGAGGCTGATAAAACACTCGTAAAGCGAGAGCCCTGGAAATCTGTGGCCGAAAATGACGCTGCGTATTTTGAGCAGCTATATGCCAATTCGGAATATGAAAGCCTTGTCAGTCAGTTGTTTGCTGCGCCATTTGGTGGATTATCTGCCGCAGACTACGCAAATTGGGCGCGAGATTTCGCGGCGAATTTCAAACATCCTGAGTTAGGAGTTGGCATTGAAGGGCTGATCTACCAGCCAATGTTGGAGCTGATACGCTATCTAGAGGCAAACCAATTCAACGTTTACATCATTACCGCCGATGAAGGTGCTTTCTTAAGAGTTGTCTCTGAGGACCTTTATGGCATTCCACCAGAACGCGTGTTCGGCACCACCGTGCGAGAGGAGTTCGTGATCGAAAACGGAGAGCCGCAGTTTGTCCGAACCTATCGCGTCGATCACTTGAACAACTGGGATGGAAAACCTCGCCTGATCCAAAAGGTTATCGGCCGCACACCAATACTTGCAGCAGGAAACTCGAACGGTGACCAGCAGATGCTGCAAAACACGGCTTTGGGCGGCGGGATGTCTATACTGGTGCATCACACCGACGGAGATCGGGAGTATGCCTATGACAAACACACAGACAAAGTCATACCGCTTGCGACCAAGGAAGATTGGGTGGTGGTGGATATGGCAAAGGATTGGAACAAGGTCCGGGCAGACGGGTCGAAATGATCCTATTGACCAGCTTTGAAGTAAACTCGCGAGGCGCTCTTTGTTGCCTCAATCGTATGTCGCCACCCCGCTATAGTCGCCCGGTTACGCAGTTTAAAGTTACGATGTTGACTTCGCCAAGGAGAAGCAAATTGGATACTACCCCGAAGATGCCATCCACAATTTTAGCTTCGACCCGAGATTTCCTGATCAGGATATGCACAAGTCTTTTCGTTGTTCTGGGTGTATTAACAGCACCAGCTAACCGCGCGGCAGCACAAGAGAACGACGCGGCATCAGCCGCAGCCCAAGCGAATAATCCCCTGGCAAACTTCAAAGCTGTCAATGTGCAAAACTACTACATTGGCGATATTTCCGGAACGGATCAGACAGGTAACCAGTTTTGGCTAAGATATGCGCAACCGGTGAGTTTAGGGGATTCCAATTGGATTTTGAGGGCTTCTCTACCCGTCAATTCATTCCCCGGGCCGGACGGAAAATCGACAGGTGTCGGTGACCTAAATGTGTTTGCTGCTTACCTGATCAATACCGGAAATCCGGCCTTAAGTTTTGGTGTCGGCCCACAGTTGACAGCTCCAACTGGCTCGACAGATGGGTCGGGATCAGAGAAATGGTCAGCTGGCATTGCAAATGTGTTGTTCAATGCGTCGTCGCCAAAGTTCCAATACGGTTACCTGCTCACGTGGCAAGCAAGTTTTGCCGGCGACAGCGATGCGAAGGACGTAAATATCGGAGCCTTTCAACCCTTCCTGTTCTGTCAACTCGGCGGAGGAACATACTTAAGGTCAGCACCAATCATGACCTACGACTTCGAAACAGACAGTTACAATGTGCCAATCGGCTTAGGTATTGGGCAAGTTTTTGGCAGGAAAGAGATCACCTACAACGTCTTTGTCGAACCGCAGTACTCCGTCGCGAGCAAGGGGTCAGGTCAACCAAAGTGGCAGATATTTGCGGGCTTCAATACACAGTTTTGAAACCAATATTTTTTTTTAGAAGCCCCCACGTCTTCCGCTTTGGGCTCAGTGTTTGCGTTCTCTGCGGCTAGCATGATTGGCTGGTCGCAGCCCAAAGAAGACATACAACAGCGATGTTTGAGTATTCTGGGAAGTTCAACACAGCTCCTATTTAGGACACCTTTTTGGCAAATAGGGCGGCTTTCTTTATGATTCTGCGGATCTCCCCAAGGTCACACCATACCGGCATCGCCCGAACCGCATGGAGCACAACCCACAAAGAAACTCTGTGACTTCTATCGTATGCCCTCTAAACTCCGGTCTTGTGTGTTTCATTAGTTTGCGTGGGGGGCACGAACGCAGGTGGGTGGAAAGAAGGCATCAAGAGAGACTGCTGATTCAGGGTTGTCATCTTCGCAAAGCAGTGGGCTCAGCGCGGATGATCAGCAGACTCGATTCGAAGCCACCGCGCGGATTATGCAAGCGATTTCCGAGGCTAAGGATGACGTTCAGCCAGTATGCAATCTGATTGTGAATCTGGCAAAAGACCTCTGTGACGCTGTTTTTGCGGGTCTGGTTCTTGGACGAGAGGGGGATACGCGTCAGAAACTGATTGCCAGTGTCAATCTGCACCCGGATATTCAACAGCTCTGGCTCGACGGCAAATACACGATGGTGCCAGGCAACTCCATCGTCACCGACACTATTCTCAGCGGTGAGACAAAACGTGTTGTCGATATGGGCGACACCGATTTCCATAAATCGGGCGATGAGCGTTTTAAACTCATAGTCGACACGCATGGGTGTAGGAGCAATCTATTTGTTCCTTTGAAGGTGGGCGGAAGCGCAATCGGATGCCTGATGTTGGCACGGGATGAGGTGCGACCTTACTCCGACGATCAGGTCCAGTTGGTTGAAACTTTCGCCGCGCAGGCGGTTATTGCAATTGAAAATGTTCGTCAATTTAGCGAGTTGCAGGTGCGTCTGGCTCGTGAAGGTGCCACGCGTGATGTTCTGGAGACGATCAGTCGGTCTCGGGATGATGAAGCGCCGGTATTTCAGACGATCTTGGAAAACACAGCCCGGCTTTGCGAAACAGACGTAGCCACGTTGAGCCTACTAAATGAGGCAGGAACTCATTTGGAATACGCGGCCCATTTTGGTGATCAATTAACCACATACAAGGTCGGCGTGAATCGTTGGTCTCTGGACTCAAATTTACAAATCGCCGAGTCCGTGCGGGAAGCGCGCGTCATTCACAACGTCGATTTGCGTGAGACAGACCACTACATCAACGGGGATCCCTGGCGCAGGCAACTGGTTGATGAGGAAGGTGTCCGTTCGTTTCTGACGGTTCCCTTGATGTCGGCGGATGGTACTCCGATCGGCGTCATCGGGATTTATCGGCGTGAAGTGCGACCCTTTACAATTGATGAGATTTCTTTGGTCGAGAGCTTTGCGGCGCAAGCCGTAATTGCCATCGATAACACTCGTCAAATGACAGAGCTGCACATGCAGTTGGAGCGACAAACCGCGACGCAAGAAGTTCTGAGCGTCATCAGCAAGAGCCGAGACAATGACGCACGTGTCTTCGAAGCAGTGCTTCAGCAGGCCACAGAGGTTTGTGGGGCAGATCAGTCCGCGCTTTTGTTGGTCAACGCTGTTGGAACCCATATTCGATTAGCAGCAGCATGGGGCCATGACAGAACCGATGTTGAATTGGGCGAGGAATGGCCTCTTGATAGCTCAATCACGGCGGCTGCGGCGATCCGAACTGGCAAAGTTGTTCGCGTCGAGGATATGAGTGACACCGATTTCTACCGCTCGGGTGATGCCACCGCCGTTAAAATGGTCGACGTCGAAGGTATCAGGTCGCGCGTTGTCGTGCCGCTGATGCAAGGGGGAAAAGCGATTGGCGCCATTGCGGTCAGCCGCCGCGAAATGCGTCCGTTTTCCGATTCAGATGTGCAATTCATTGAGGAATTTTCCAATCATTCCGTCATTGCCATCGAGAATACGCGCCAGTTTCGCGAAGTTCAGGAACGGCTTGAGCGGGAAAAAGCGTCGAGAGAAATCCTCGAAGTTATCAGCCGCAGCCGCGATGACGACAGGCCTGTCTTCCACAGCATTCTCGAAAATTCCAGCCGCTTGTGTAAGGCGCCGCTTGCCTTCCTCTGTGTTGCCGATCACGAACGCGGGCTAGCAACAATTCCGGCCAATATTGGTGCGAGATCAGATTTCAGTGCCGTGCTGAAAGACTTCGTAGAGCCGTTGACGCGTACTGAATTGATCGCAATCAAGCCCATATTCGATGGCGAGGTCATCCGACAGGACGACGCAGCAGATGATCCACTCTATTATCGGGATCGCGATCCAAGGCGCGTTCAGATGGTTGAGATCGAAGGGGTGCGGTCCGTTCTGGCTGTTCCGCTGATGAAGGATGGCTTGGGTCTTGGTGTGATTGTGCTGTATCGCCGTGAAGTTGCGCCTTTCTCGGACGACGATGTGGCTCTGGTTCAAACCTTCGCAGCGCAAGCCGTTATCGCAATGGAAAACGTCCAACAGTTTCGCGAAGTTCAGGATCGCACAGCGGAAGTTACGCAGGCGTTGGAATACCAGACGTCTACATCCGAAGTGCTGCGGGTGATTTCGGCGTCACCAAATGAGTTGGCTCCTGTTCTCGATGCTATCCTCAAAGAAGCGTCGCGTATCTGCGAATTGCAGGATGCCTATGTTGCGATGCTGAACCCCGACGATCGGCTTTTTCATGTTCATGCGATACTCACGCAGGACACGACCTTTGCGGAATATGTCAAAGCGCATCCTATTTCGCCCGATGAAAGCGGAGTAAGCGGGCGTGCAATTCTGTCGAAACGCACCATCTATATCGAAGATATTGAAACCGAGACGTCTTATACGTGGATCGAAGACAGCGGCGTCGGGGAATACAGATCCGTGCTCGGGGTGCCGTTGGTCAAGAATGACGAGGTCGTGGGTGTGATTTCGGTCGGGTCAACCGAGGTTTCTGGATTTTCCACCAAACAGATTCAGTTGTTAGAAACCTTCGCCGACCAAGCGATTATCGCCATTACAAATGCCAACCTGTTCCGGGAAGTTGAGGAACGCACTGCCGAAGTCGTGCAGTCACTAGAATACCAGACCGCCACGTCAGAAGTTTTAGATGTCATCTCTCGCTCGCCCAACGATCTTCCACGGGTGCTGGATGCAATCCTGGAAGTTTCCTCACGTATCTGCGACCCGGAATATGCATTCTTCGCAATGCGGGATGCTGACGATGGGTTGTACCGTGTGGCCATGTCCCACAACGTGAGTGATGCGTTTCTTAACTTTTTGTCAGACAACCCTATTGCTCCAGAGGAAGGCTCCTGTATCGGCCGTACGGCCCTTCATGGCAAGACCGTCTACATAAAAGATACGCGTAAGGATCCGACCTACACGTGGAAAATGGCGGCAGAGATCGGTGATTACCTCACCACTCTCGGCGTCCCCTTGGTCAGCGATGGCGTAACAGTTGGTGTTATCGTCATGGCACACCGGAAACCCGGAGCGTTTAGTGAAAAACAAGTCAAACTGTTAGAGACATTCGCATCCCAGGCTGTGATCGCCATCAACAACACCCGGTTGTTCAAAGAAGTGCAGGCACGCACCGCAGAAGTTGAAGAAGCGCTGGACTATCAAACAGCTACGTCTGAAGTGCTGGGAGTGATCTCACGCTCGCCAAATGAACTCGAACCAGTCCTCAAAACTATTTTGGAAGTTGCAGTTCGCATCTGCAAACCTGAGGCGTCTTATGTCGCACTTCTTAATGAAGAAACTGGAATTTATGACATTGCAGCGACTCACAATTCCGCCGCAGCTCACTACGACATCATAACCCGTCAGGTGCATGTTCCAGACAAAGGCACAACCACAGGACGTGCCGCTTTAACAGGCAAAACGGTGTACATTGAAGATTTTGAGCACGACCCGGATTATGCTTGGAAAGAAGAAGCACTGGGCGCCGGGTTTCGTTCAGCTTTGGGAGTTCCGCTCGTAAAGGATGGGGTCACGCTCGGCGTGATTTCACTTGCTCATTCGAAAATTGCTGCGTTCTCAAACAAACAGATAGCCTTGGTTGAAACGTTCGCCTCGCAAGCGGTAATTGCGCTTGGAAATGCGCATCTTTTCGACGAAGTGACAGCCCGAACCGCGGAAATTGAGGAATCGTTAGAGTACCAAAAAGCCACAAGTGAGGTACTCGAAGTTATTTCCCGGTCTCCCGACGCGTTGGAGCCAGTCTTGGAAGCCTTATTAGCCGTTTCGTCCCGCATCTGCCGATTACAGGATGCATTCGTAGCTCTTAAGAAGCCCGAAGACGGGAAGTACCATTATTTTGCCGGACACAATGTGCCCGACAGTTTTGCAGAGTTTTTAATGGCGCATCCATTTGAACCAGGGGAATCAACGGCAACTGCAAGGGCGCTTCTTCATGGACGCGCCGACTACGTGGAGGATACACAGGCGGATCCAAACTACGACCCGGTTCTAAGATCTCACAATGAAGGTTACAGATCTGTTCTTTCCGTACCACTGATACGTGACGGTGATACAATCGGTGCAATCAGCATGGGCAGCCGAAATGCAGCGGCTTTTGACCAGAAGCAAATCAAGCAATTGGAGACCTTCGCGTCGCAGGCAATAATCGCAATTCAGAACTCGCAACTCTTCAACGATACGCAGACCGCCCTCTCGCGCCAAACCGCAAGCGCGGATGTGTTAAGAGTAATCTCTGAATCTCCAACCGATACCAAACCGGTTTTCGAGAAGATTGTCGCGCTGGCGACGACCCTCATAGATTGCGACTTGTCGATTGCTATTCAGGCGAACAAGACTGAACTTTGGCAAATCGCCGCCGCGACACCCGATGGCGTCGAAGAAATCACTTGGACCGAGCGCCTGCCAATTGATCCCGAAGACAATTTGCCGTCCAAGGCAATCAAGAACGGCAAGACCTTGCATTTGCCCGAATGGCGGTACGATGAGCTACCCCCACGCGATCAAGAGATCATCCGCAGGAAAGGGTTCAAGTCTTCGCTGACAGTGCCTCTGATGCGCGGGAAGGAATGTTTTGGTGCGTTGGTATTCATCCGAAAAACTGCCAAAGTTTTCAGCGAAGATGAAGTCGCCATTGCCGAGTCCTTCGCCGATCAGGCCATCATCGCGCTGGAAAACGTTCGCCTGTTTAATGAAACTCAAGCTTCCTTGGCACGTCAAACTGCGAGTGCGGACATTCTACGGGTGATCAGCCAATCTCCTGACGACATCAAGCCAGTCTTCGAGGCAATCGCAGAAGCAGGTGTGCGGTTGGTCTCCTCTGATATGGTTGCAGCTATGACCGCGCAAGATAACACGTTCGAGGTGCTTGCGCGGGTTAGTGCAGAAGGTGTTGCCACCCTTGAAGGCAACCAAAGTTTTCCTATCGACCCGGATCCGATGTCCAGCTTTCCCGCGCAGGTTCTGCATGAGAGAAAGATGCTCCATCTACCGGATTGGGATACTCTTGAACTCTCACCATTCGAACAGATCACGTATGAACGGCATGGCGTTCGTGCCGCTCTGCTGCTTCCCTTGATGAAAGGTAAGGCGTGCTTGGGAGTGTTGGTTTTCGCTCGGAAAACAGCCGGTGCTTTCACCAAAGATGAGATCGACCTCGCTTACTCGTTTGCAGACCAGGCGGTAATTGCCATCGAGAACGTGCGTCTATTCCGCGAAGCCGAAGTGGCGCGAAAGGTCGCTGAAGAAGCAAACGAAGCAAAGAGTGCTTTCCTGGCGACGATGTCCCACGAAATTCGAACGCCTATGAATGCCGTTATCGGGATGAGCGGGTTGTTGATGGACACAGAGTTGGATGCCGAACAAAGTGACTATGCAAATACGATCCGCGATAGCGGCGATGCGCTTTTGGGTATCATCAACGAGATCCTCGATTTCTCGAAAATTGAAGCCGGACAGATGGATATCGAGAACCATCCGTTCGACCTGCGCGAATGCATGGAAAGCGCGCTCGATTTAATCAGCGGCAAGGCTGCCGAGAAACAACTCGACTTGGCCTACGAGTTCGATGACTCACTACCGCTGGCGATTAGCGCCGATCTAACAAGATTGCGGCAAATTCTTCTGAATCTCCTTTCTAACGCAGTAAAGTTCACCGAAAGCGGCGAAGTGGTTCTGTCTGTTGAGCAATCCGCCAAGATGCAGGGAACGCTCGAACTGACTTTTAAAGTCCGAGACACCGGAATCGGCTTGTCACAAAAAGGCATGAGTCGATTATTTCAGTCTTTCAGTCAGGCAGATAGTTCAACGACCAGGAAATATGGCGGCACTGGACTGGGTCTTGCGATCTCGAAACGCCTTGCGGAACTTATGGGTGGGACCATGTGGGCTGAAAGCGATGGCGAGGGGAGCGGTTCCACTTTTATTTTCAAGATCCACGCAAAACCTGCAAAGCCAGTTAAGTCGTCTTCTCGCAATCTTGTCGGTGTTCAGCCTGAACTCGAAGGCAAGCGAATTTTGATGGTGGACGACAATGCCACCAATCGTAAAATCCTTTCTCTGCAAACCGAGAAATGGGGCACGCAGACCACGACGTGTGAGTCTCCGTCAGAGGCGCTGAGCATACTTGAACAAGGCGCCGGGTTCGATTTGGCCATTCTCGACATGCATATGCCCGAAATGGATGGAGAAGAGCTTGCCAATAAGGTTCGCACCAGGAAGCCGGGTTTGCCACTAATCCTTTTCAGTTCACTTGGCCCGCGCGAAGTAAATCTGGAGGATGGGCTCTTCGCTGCCAACCTTGCCAAACCTTTGCGCCAATCCCACTTGTTCGATACCTTGGTCACATTGTTCGCGACTGAAAAGGTGCGAGTGAAGCCGTCCAAACCACACGACAAACCCCAAACAGATCCGGATATGGCAACGCGACATCCGCTACGTATTTTGCTGGCCGAGGATAATATGGTGAACCAGAAACTTGCACTCCGACTGCTAGAGCAGATGGGTTATCGCGCAGATTTGGCCAGCAATGGTGCTGAGGCGGTCGAAAGCGTAAACCGGCAAACATACGATGTCGTTTTTATGGATGTGCAAATGCCCGAGATGGATGGGCTTGAAGCTTCTCGCCTTATCAACAAAGCGCATCCGGATGGAACTCGTCCTCGCATAATCGCGATGACCGCGAACGCCATGCAGGGCGACCGTGAGATGTGCCTAAAAGCAGGGATGGACGACTATATCACTAAACCGATCCGCGTACCGGTCCTAATTGAAGCCCTGTTAAATTCCCCCAGAATAAGAAGGTGATCCATGACAGACAGCCCGATTGATCATGAAATCTTCATGGAGCTGAAAGACGCTACAGGCGAAGATTTTGCAGCCGAGCTTGTGAACACCTTTCTCGACGAAGCGCCTGGCATGATTGACGAATTGAAAGCGGCTGCGGGCGCGGCTGATGCCGACCGATACCGTCGTGCTGCGCACTCCATTAAGTCGAATGCAAATACCTTTGGGGCGATTGCTCTCGCCGAACGGGCCAGGAAAATCGAGCTCGGAGATCTGCCTGAAGCCGGGGACCTTACAGACGCGACGGCGCTGGAAACCGACCTTACCATTGCTGCAGCTGCTTTACGGAGCCTGATTGATGTCTGACGCCCCGGGTCATTTGCTCATCGTTGATGACAACAAGGTGAACCGCTTGCTTTTGTCGCGCAGCGTAGAGCTTTTGGGTCACCAGGCATCGGTCGCGGAAAACGGCCGGGTCGCAATGGAGATGTTGTCTAACCAGCCGTTTGATTTGCTTCTGCTGGATATTGAAATGCCTGAAATGGACGGCTTTCAGGTTCTCGAAGCCATCAAATCAGACACCGACCTACGTGATCTGCCGGTGATCGTGACGTCATCTGTTGAGGGGCTCGACAATGTCGTGCGCTGTATCGAATTGGGTGCGGAAGACTACCTGCCAAAACCGGTCAATAAGACACTTCTCGGTGCGCGCGTCTCCAGCGGCCTTGAAAAGAAAAGACTCAGAGACGAGCAGAAACGTCTGCTAGAGCGCTTTGCCACAACGGAGGTTGCACAAGACCTGCAAGAGTCTGGCTTTGCGATAGGTGGCAAGCGTGCCAATGCTTCGGTCCTCTTCTGTGACATTCGCGGTTTCACGACCTTGTCTGAAAATCTCGCACCAGAGGAAACAATTGACCTGCTCAACACGTTCTACACGTTGATGTTCGAGGCTGTTACCAGCAATGGCGGAATTGTCAGCCTGATGCTGGGTGACGGTTTGATGGCTCTTTTTGGAGTTCCGCAACCACTGCCCAATACTGCGCAAAGTGCAGTGGCGGCAGGGCATGAAATGCACAACATGATCGAGATGTTGAATCTCGAAAGGCGCTCAGAAGCGAAAATTGACCTAAAGATCGGTATAGGAATAGCGACTGGAGACGTCGTCGCTGGTTATGCCGGAACGGACAGCCGTGCGACGTATACTTGTATTGGATCCACTGTAAACCTTGCTGCTCGCCTGGAGGCGGAAACGCAGAAAACTGGAAGCCGAATTCTGATTGATCAAGAAACCTGCGATCTGTTGGAAAGGGCTGATGTGTTGGAGACATTTAGTGGTACTAGGATCAAAGGTTTCTCTGATCCCTTTGACATCCATGCGCTATGAACCTTCATGCAACGTTGTAAGTGTATCTATGTCGCGTGTGGTTGTGCTCGTGGCTTTGCTTTTCGGACAAAAGATTTTCAAATTTGCTCCAGTGATTGGGACTAGATAATATTAGACTTTGCAAAGTCCGCTTTCTGCGCATTGCTGTAATTGGGGCATCGCGCAGCATCGGTCAAGGTGGGCTCCCTGCCGACCTCGGAGGCAGCGCAGCATCCAAAGGTGAAACCTGCCAAGGAGCTTCGAGGACGGCCCAGAGCGGCCATTTGCGCCAGCCGCATCGAAGGTCTGGTTCGAGCCCTTAGCAGCCATTAACCTCAATGCAGAAATACCGATGCCAGCGAAAAGAAGATGCTATGGTGATCATTGAGATAATGGGCCCAGCAATAGAGGGTGTGGAGTTTTAAGGGAGGCGACCCGCAGCGATGAGGAAGCTATTTCTTACAGCTATTGTAGCCATGGGGTTCGGAGTTGTAATTTACTCAGCGCTGCCTACCCAGCAGCCAGAGGGTTCCTTTCCAAGTTACGTTAGGGGGCCTGATTTCGCATCACTGTTGGCAAACATCTCTGATGATGAAGGCTTCGAACGGCCATCCTCGGATTGGAAACTGGAGCTGCCCGAGGATCATGGTGCCCATGTTAATTCACGTACTGAGACCTGGCAGCTACTTACTCATTTAAGCGATGAAGATGGCAACGAACTTGGTTTCCAGTTCTTGTTCTTACGCATTGGCATTGTACCTTCAACGGCGCCGCCGCAGGATTCAATTTGGGACGTCAGACAGCTTGAACGGGTGCACATCGCACTTCTCGACGCAAACTCGGCGAAAGTCGCGCGCGAGGAACGGTTTGGACGGGGAATACCCAGTATCTCGGGTTTCGATTGGAATGCTGCGGAGCTTCGAATGGATAATTGGTTTCTCAGTTTCGCAGGTGACAGGTCACCGGGGACGCTTAAGCTCTATGCGACAATTAGCGACAAGGCTGTTGTGGAGTTTGATATGCGACCGGTGAAGCAGGCTGTTGCCTTGGAACCGGATGGCGCAGACGCACCTTTTGTGGGTTATTCAATCACGCGTCTGACCGTTGATGGAACCGTTGATCAAGAACAGGGAAAGATAAGGGTCACAGGAACCGCATGGTACGATCATTTATGGGGTGAGCTTCCGGTGCCAGGTGCAGGACCGGTCGCATGGGATCGTTTGCAGCTTCAACTTGAGGATGGAGCCGAGATCTCGGCAGTGCGCTCACGGAGGATCGATGGAAGAGGCGCAGCGTCCGTTAACGGCGCTATATTTGAACCCAATGGTGAAGTCATTTCCTTGGACGAGGGAACCATTAAAATGACGGCTTTTCGAACTTGGCAATCTCCCTATACCGGAGTCGAATATCCAATCGAATGGCAGCTTGAAGGTCCCGACCTGGACATTACGATTGAGCCCTTGTTCGACGCCTAGGTGCTTGATTTTTCCGTCCCGCTCTGGAGTGGGTTTGTGCGGGTTAAGGGGAGTCGTGCCCAAAGTCCGGTCTCCGGATTTGGGACGCTGCAACTGACAGGATATGAACAGTGATTAGAAGAGGAGCCATCGGCGGCGTCGCCGTACTGTTGGGCGCTTTCGCTGCCGGAGCGTTCTGGCTTTTTGCACCATTCGGTAACCGGGAAACGGCCTTTGACCCGAGCCAGTTCCGCTCTCCGACAGGACCAGTTCCACCCTCGGAGCAGCGCCCTGGTGACATCGATGCAGGCCGTCACGCTCTTCTAAATGCTCCCTACGTCAGCTGTGGTATTCCGTATAACGCTTATCGCCGCCTGAATCCCGAAACTGCCGAAAATAAACCTCTTTCCGGGCGTGAGGGTCGGAACGCCGAACTACCCTACGCGCTTACCTCGCATGTGAATGAAGATGGTGTCGAGGTCATCTCCAATAATTGTCTGACGTGCCATGCCGGACGCCTCAACGATGAGATCATCATCGGTCTGGGAAACGAATTTGGGGACTTCACGCGCGATCCGAGCAGGTTGGTTCTCCAAACAGGAAATTACGTTCGTGGAGCTGCCGAAACGAAAGCCTGGGAGCACTGGGCTGACCGCATCGACGGCATTGCGCCTTACGTCCAAACAAAAACGATTGGTGTGAACCCGGCGACCAACCTGACCTGGGCCCTCATGTCCAGGCTCGATCCTGAAACGCTGAAGTGGTCAGAGACACCGCTTATTGACCCGCCACCGCAGGACCCGTTGCCGATTAGTGTCCCGCCTTGGTGGGGGATGAGCAAGAAGAACGCGATGTTCTACACGACAATCGGTCGGGGCGACCACGCGCGCTTCCTGCTCCTGGCGTCAATGCTGTGCATTGATGGCACTGAAGATGTTGCAGACATCGTCGCCTATGCGCCTGACATTCGTGCCTTCATTGCCTCATTAGCGGCCCCAGCCTTCCCGTATCCTGTCGATGCAGAGCTGGCAGCTGACGGAGAGGGCATCTTTCTTCGTGAGTGCAGTGCTTGCCACGGCACATACGGGGCAAATGAGACCTTTCCAAATCGCGTCTATCCGGTTTCAGAAATTGGAACTGACCCCGCATATGCAACTGAGGCGACGGATGGATCGCGAGACCGGTTCTACGCCTGGGTGGCGCATTCTCCTTACGGAGACATTGAAAGTGCCAACCCTGCACCTGGCTATATAGCACCGCCACTCGATGGGATCTGGGCCACTGCACCCTATCTACACAACGGTTCAGTGCCCAATATGGAGGCTTTACTCCAAAGCGACTTGAGGCCGAAGTACTGGCGGCACCTGTTCGATCCACGAAATTACGATCCCCAAAGGATGGGCTGGCGCTTCGAAGTACTTTCGGCCGGGCAAGAAAGTGAAACAGACCCAGATAGGCGAAGGCTGATCTATGACACTACATTAAGAGGCTATGGTAATCAGGGCCACATCTACAGTGACGAATTAACGGATAAAGAACGGTCTGCCCTGCTTGAATACCTAAAGACTATTTAGGGGAACTCAATTGATTTTGGTGCAGCGGCTCGGAAGGTCCCAGCTGCGCGGAGTGGAAGACGGGATTTGCTCGACCGCCCGCTTCGTCCGCACAGCCGGCATTCGCTCCTTGTCGTGGGTCTTGTCAGAAGAACGTTGCTTGAGCAGGGCAGGGGTGTTGCGTAGCTTTTGCCCATGACCAGACCTGCCTCTTTCAAATACTTCAAAACCAGTCCCGAGATCATCCGCCTTGCGGTGATGCTGTACATCCGTTTCCCGCTCTCGCTTCGGA
>NZ_WQCA01000047.1 GCF_013032445.1 Ruegeria arenilitoris
GTCAGTTGGTATCTGATTGAACCACTGGTGAAATGTAGCTTTGAACGCAGTTAACCTGCTGACTTCGTCCAGCAAGGTTAACTGATACCAGCCCAAAGCGGAATCAAACTGGCGTTTGTTTGCCGGTAGTTTATGGATGAAATCAGCGCTTTAAATTCGCCTCAAAACTTCGGCACGTATCGATCCAGCAGCGCGTCGACCACCCCTTCTTGAAGTTGGTGAGCTGTTGCTTCGTCCACACGCAAGATGTCTTCAAGGATAATAAGTTGTTCCATTCCTGTCGTCATAGACAATCGCTTCGCCAGAACGTCAATTTCCTTTGACTCCATGAATGGGTGAGCTGGTGAAAGAGCTTCGGCAAAGGCCGCCACTCTTCTCGCACCACGCATTTTGACCGTTCCAGCCTCAAGTGATGCCTTGAGTGTTTCAGCCAGAAACTGCCGGAAGTGGGCCTCGTGAACCCGTGAAAAATCCAGATAATAGCGTGCGACCCTGTGTACGCGGCTCCTGATGTCAACCAGTCCCTTGAGAAGCTCTGACGTTGGCATGACGTCTAGATCAAGCGTCGCGTCCAAAGCCAAAACGCTTGGGTCAGAAAAGTAACGATAGACGGTCGCTCGGCTGGTTTTGGCGCGCTCAGCGACTTTGGCGAGCGTCACCTCCTTGCCTTCCGACATCAGTTCACGAGCAGCCGAAAGAAGTGCTTCTCGCGTTCGGTTGATTTGATTTGTACGAGGCGCCAATTCCAAGCCCTTTGTGATACACTTGTCTCATAAGTAGATATATGTATCATAAGAGCAGTATGTTTCAAGTAAAGGGAGTCGCAGTTATGACTGAACCTCGCCCGCGAATTTATCATCTTCTTGGGAACCTTTTGACCTTTCATGCCTTTCCCAGTGAGACAGGGGATCGTTGCACAATCGTCGAGATAAAGACGGCGCCAGGTGCCGGTGCACCGCCCAATCATCATGCTGGAGAAGACGAGAGCTTCTATGTGCTCGATGGTGAATTCGAGTTCTTTTTGAATGGCGAGACAGTCAACGTCAAATGTGGTGACTTCGTTAAGGTTCCGGACGGCGCAGTGCACGCCTTTACATGCACCGGGGAGCGGCCTGGCCGGTTACTTTGCATAAACGCCCCCGGTGCGATGCATGACACTTTTTTTACTGAAGCCGGTGAAGCAATGCCTGACGGCACGACCGACATTCCGGCGCCAGATGGACCACCAGACATTCCGGCGATCATGGCCGTGGCAGGTCGAGTGGGAATGACGATCCTGGCGCCTGCGGACGTTCCCAGCTAACGAACGCGCGTGCATAACTCCGGGTTGCGAAACGGAGGCTTTGGAACAAAGCTTCTGCCGCACACCCTAACTTGAAATACTGGCTCAACCCGAAGCCGACATTCACGACGAGACCTTGCGATTCTGGATAGCGGACATTCGCGACGCTTTCCAAAAATGTCTTCTATGTGAACCAGAGCAATCGTTTAGGCGTAGGCGTGATAGCGGCTTAGATCGTCTGCTATCAGTGCTTGGTTGAGTTCGTTTCGGCGTGAGAGCGCTCAACTCAGCATTCTTTCCGAAACGTCCTCAAGAAGGGTATGAAGATCGAACTCTTCGCCTTTCTCCGCAAGCCCTTTGTCATGCAGAATGAAGGACAGCCCGTGCACGAAACTCCACAACAAAAAACCACGGCGGCGAACTTCGTCTGTGATTCCCGGTTCACCGAGACACTTTGCTACCTCAGTCAAAAGAATCCCGAAGCTTTGCTGGCCGCCTTCCTCCAACCGGAGGTCCGCAATACGGTCTGTGAAGCCGCCAAATTTCAGTCTGAAGATCCCGGGCTCATTTAACGCGAAGGCAATATACTCCATTCCTATGGCAGTAATGCGCTCGGGAGATCCTTCAGGAACGCCTTCTAGCGCTGCCAGCATTTTGTCTCGGTGCCGATCCATTCCCTCAAGGACAGTGGCGACCAGCATTTCTGTCTTGTCTTTGAAGTGCTTGTAAGGTGCTGCGGTTGATACGCCCGCGCGTCTGCACGCCTCGGATACAGAAAAACTGTCCGGACCTTTTTCTTCAACCAACTGTCGGGTTGCTTCGATCAGTGCAGCGCGGAGATCGCCGTGATGATAGGCTTTCTTGCTGACGGATAGACCAGCCGGTTGTCTGCTTGTCGGATGATTTTTTTCGGTGCTGCTCATGATCCAACATGTGCCAGATCACGTATCTCTTGTCAAAGTGAGAACTTCTAACATATGTTAGAGACGCTAACTTGATGAGGTCCCCAAATGCCGAATCCTGCAAATTCATCTACTGAAGCGACCAAACCGAGCCTACTTGCACGTGTGTTGCGCGGCACTGTGCGCCTGGGAGTGACCGTCAGTTTTATGGCCGTTGCAGCGGCCGCCGTTTACTTTGGTGCATCCGAGCTCACCCGTAGAGCGGACGCTGTACCCGCACCAGATGCAGCCGCTGTGACACCGGTGTCCGTGACACCGATCACGTCCGAGAGCGCTTACACAGTCGACCGTGTGTTCATCGGGCAGGTCGAACCTCAGCGTTCGGCAGATATCTCTTTCGAACTGAACGGGACGCTGGACCAAATTCTGGTGGATGAGGGTGACGAGGTTGCCAAGGGTCAACTTCTTGCGACACTGGACATCGCACTACTGGAGGTCGAACGCGACCGTCTGACAGCATCACGTGACGCCATTGCAGCCCAACTTTCATTTGCAAAGAAAACAGTCGAGCGAAACGCGAAACTCATTGAAGAAGGCTTTACCAGTCAAGCCCGTTTGGACGAGGCCGTTTCTCAGCAGGATGAATTGCTATCCAGGATTGGCGAGTTAGATGCTGCCTTGCGTGATGTGACCGTTCGGATCGAAAAATCCAGTATCGAGGCTCCGTTTGCCGGTCAAATAACCGCGCGACACGTGGATGGCGGTGAAACTCTGCGCTCGGGCGAGTTGGTTTTGGGTATGGTCGAGGTCGTGTCGCCGCAGGTTCGGATCGGTATCCCTCTCGATGTTGATCCGGCGCTGCTGACTGACGTTGAAATCGAAATTGCAGGTCAAAGCTATCAGGCTGAGCTTGCAACTTTGCGGCCCGATATCGACCCGGTGACCCGAACCCGCACTGCGCTGTTCGGTTTGAAGAACGCGCCGGACGTTGCTTTCGGACAAACCGCACGGGTGCATGTACTCGATCCCGTCCAAAGTGCGGGGACCTGGGTGCCTACAACATCTCTGAAGGAAGGAACTCGCGGGCAATGGACACTGCTCGTTGCCGACGCGCAAAAGACTGTGCGCCTGGCGACTGTCGAAGTGCTACATGCCGAAGATGACCGCGTCTTTGTGCGTGGCGCGTTTCTGGAAAGCACCGTCTTGATTGATCAGGGGCCGCAGCGAGTCAGCGTTGGTCAGCGCGTTGTCTTCAACACTGGCGAGTAACGGAGCGATTTGATGGAAACTCTTACCTTTCGCCATCCCCGACTGGTCGCCCTGATCATTTTGGTGCTTGTGTCTGCAGGCCTGTCTTCGTTCCTATCGCTTGGGCGGCAGGAAGATCCTACGATCACCAACCTCTTCGCAACGGTAACGACACAGTTCCCGGGTGCAGACCCAGAACGGGTCGAAGCGCTAGTTACTGCAGAAATCGAGGAAGAGCTGCGCAAAATCGCCGAGGTGGATGAGATCAGTTCTGTATCCCGCTCGGGCGTGTCGGTCGTTTCGGTAGAATTGCTGGAAACGCTAGACAAAGCCACCATTGAGCAGGTTTGGGCCGAGGCTCGGGACGCCGTTGAAGATGCGCGCCAGAACTTTCCGGCAGGAGTTTTGCCGCCGGAGTTCGATGCCGAGGGTATTTCTGCCTACTCCGTTGTCATTGCAGTTGCGGCCGACGACCCCGACTTCCCGTTAACTTTGCTGTCACGTCATGCTGAAACACTGGGTGATAGATTGCGCGCGATACCTGCGACACGAGCCGTCGACTATTTCGGTCAGCCAGAAGAAGAGGTGCTCGTAAGCGTGGATATGGACAAGGCCGCTGTGCTTGGGCTTGGCGCAACCGAGATTTCCCAGCGGATCGTCGAAGCAGATGGGAAGGTTCAGTCTGGGCGGCTGCAATCCGATGTCGACCTTACCATAGGTGTCAGCGGAGAAATTGAGACTTTGGATCGCATTCGGAGCATTGTTCTGCGAGAAAATGCAGACGGTGCCGTGGTGCAACTCGGAGATATTTCCAGCGTAGACCGGGGCGCGCGCAAACCGCAGTCCTCAATCGCTTTTGCCAACGGAAAGCCCTCCGTTTTGGTGGGGATTCTGGCGCAGGACGGCGTGCAGATCGACCGCTGGACAGGCTTTCTTAAGGATGAACTTGAGGCCGGCGCTGCATCGATACCTTTGGGCATGCAGGAACTACTGCTGTTTGATCAAAGCCAGTACACGACGGATCGTTTGTCAGAGGTTGGGATCAACATGGCCATTGGCGTGGCTCTGGTCGTGGCAGTTTTGTTTGTCACGTTGGGGGTTCGGGCGGCCGCGATCGTGGCTTTGGTATTGCCAGTTGTTTCATTGGCAACCCTGGCGACGATGAACATGATTGGATTGCCAATTCACCAGATGTCCGTGACGGGTCTGATTGTTGCCCTAGGTCTGCTCGTTGACGCTGCCATCGTGATGACCGACGAAATTCGACGCCGTCTGCAGGATGGGATGGAGAGACTTGCAGCCGTGCGAGATGCTGTTCGCCGTTTGGCCGCGCCTTTGCTGGCGTCGACTGTAACAACGGCGCTCGCCTTCACACCGATGATCTTGCTGCCGGGACCCGCCGGCGACTTTGTCGGTGCCATCGCTATAGCCGTGGTGCTTATGCTTGTCTGGTCCCTGGTTGTGGCCTTGACTGTGACCCCGGCGATTGCGGGCTGGTTACTTTCAGATCACCCCGACGCAGGAATGTTGAGCCGCGGTATCAGCATCCCACCGCTTGCACGAATGTTCGAGGCTTCTATTCATTTGTCCGTTACTAATCCGGTGCGATCCATTGCGTTGGCATTGATTTTGCCAGTGCTCGGCTTTGCAGCGTTTCCAACGCTGACGGCGCAATTCTTCCCGGGCGTCGACCGCAACCAATTTTATATCGAGGTCGATATGCCGGGGGGAACATCAATTGCCACCACCGAAGCAACCGCCCGCCAGATCGATGAAATGCTGCTGGCGGATGACGGCGTCAAAAGTGTCTACTGGACGGTCGGAGAATCCGGCCCTGCATTCTACTACAACATCGTTGGCAATCGTTCACGTGAGCCTGGGTTTGCACAAGCCATGATCACAACCAACACGGCCGATGACGCAGCCCGCCTTGTCGGAGCGTTGCAGAGCCATCTGGATACCGACTTTCCTGACGCGCAGATCATCGTTCGCAATCTTGTTCAGGGCCCTCCGGTCGCCGCACCGGTTGAAGTCAAAATTCAGGGGCAGGACATCACGGTTTTGCGAGATCTGGGCGACGAGGTGCGTTCAGTCATGGCCAATCTCGATCTGGTAACCCAGGCGCGCACCAGCGTGAACGGCGGCAACCCTCAAATCCGGTTCGAGATTGATGAGGTCAAAGCGCGTCTGCTGGGACTGGACGTGGCCGATATAGCTGGTCAGCTGGACACGGCGCTTGTTGGCATCACCGGTGGATCACTGATCGAAGGGACTGAACAGTTGCCGGTGCGTGTTCGTCTCGGCGACGAGGTGCGATCAGACCTAAGCGCCATTGTCAGTATGCCGATCCTGCTGCCCAATGCTGCCGCCATATCCGCGATCGGAGTTTTCCCCGCTGTACCTTTGTCGGAACTAGCCAGACCGGTGCTCGAACCTGCGGAAAGCGTTATAACCCGAACGGATGGCGTGCGCGAAAACACCATACAGGCGTTTATCGTACCCGGTGTTTTACCCGAAGAGGCTTTGCAGGACATACTAGAAGCGCTTGATGCGTCCGGGTTTGTGTTGCCGCAAGGCTATTCGATGTCCTTAGGCGGCGACAGTGATGCCCGATCCAACACCGTGGGCAATCTGCTTGCCTCTGTTGGTTTGATTGTCACACTCTCCATCGCGACCATCGTTCTGACCTTTAACTCGTTCCGGCTGACGCTCGTGAGCTTGGTCGTGTGCGTTTTGTCTGCAGGCCTTTCAATGCTGTCGCTGGCCGTCATGCAATTCCCGTTCGGAATTACGGCGATCATTGGAGTCATCGGCTCAATCGGTGTTTCGATCAACGCGGCGATCATAATTCTAACCGGATTGCAACAAGACGTTGACGCAAGCCAAGGCAACCGAGCGGCCATGGCGCGCGTTGTGACTGGTTCAAGTCGGCACATCATCTCGACAACGATCACAACCTTTGGCGGTTTCCTACCCCTGATCATAGCTGGAGGAGCATTTTGGCCGCCATTCGCCGTTGCAATCGCCGGGGGCGTGCTGTTGTCGACTGTCGTATCGTTTTATTTCACCCCACCCGTGTTCGCGTTGGTGTATCGTGGAAAGTTCGACAAACCGCTTGAGGTAAAAAACCAGCATTCCCAGCCTCAAGAAGCTATTGTTGCGCTTGTGGCGGAGTGAGGATCGAGACTACTTCTCCTTGCGAGTTGGTATGTTTCAAAGCCGTCGTTGTTCGAAGCAAGGTTCAATTTCTGCTATGGGTCGCACGCTGAACTTTGCAAAGTCTGGTTTCTACGCATCGCTGACATTGGTGCGCTGAGCAGCATCGGTTGATTTGGGCTCGGGGCAGACGTTCACGAATTTGTCGCGATTGACCGCTTGGCGAAAAAAGCTGCCGATAAGTCAGCTTATTGGGATGTGTGATGACGGCACATTTCAGACATTCGTTCATACGACGCCGTATGTCCGCCTACAACACCTTTCGGAACTTCCTGGCCACCTGCGCGGCGGTGCCCTCGTCAAACCGTGGTCCGGCGATCAAGCAGAAAGTCAACTGCAATGTGGAACTGGGTTCAGTCGATTGTGCCCGGGAGAACCCTTCGGCAACCGAAGCTGGAAGAAATGCGCGGCAAAACTCTAATTCAACCGCATCCCGTAAGGACGCAACGGTAGCAGCTTCCAGAACCAACTCATGAGCATAGCGCCCATCCCTCAGATCGCGAAGCGCACCGTCTCTCAGCACGCAGTCAGTGGTCAGCAGACCGCAGCGCGCCTTTCCGTTTTCACTCTTCGAAGACCCGAACCAAGTGATTTCTTCGGTCCAGAGCTCATGGCCTTCTTCACTATCAGGTTCTCGCGCCACAATGGCCATGTCGAGAACCCCAGAGGCGACTTTTGGCCGAAGTGACCTGCTTGGCTCAAGAACGATGCTCGGGGACACTCTTGGGAATTCGCGCTGAAAGATCGGCAACAGCTTTTGTAGCAAGGTTGGCGCATAATCGGTCGGAGCACCGAACTTGAGAGGCCCAGCCAAGTCATCCTGCCGCAACTCCCCAAGCAACTCATAGTTGAGCGACATTAGTCTCAGGCCCTTTGCCCTGAGCACCTCTCCGGCTGAAGTTAGTGAGATTCCTTGATTGCTTCGCTCCAGTACGCGTTTCCCAAGAATTTCTTCGAGGCGTTTGATCTGCTGACTGATGGCCGCTGGGGTCTTGTTCAGTTGTATGGCGGCAGGTTTGAAACCCTTTGCGTCGATCACAGTTAGAAATGTTTTGATGAGATCAAGATCAAGCGCAGGGGGCATGATTAAGTAAATCCGACATAAGCTGTTAAAGTTCTTTCGTTTGCCTGATTTACTGAAATTAGCCACGCTTGGCGAGAAAAATCTGGGAGGAAGGGCATGCCTGAACAAATTGAACCTGTAGTAGATGTTTCGTCTCATGATCAACCAGGCCAAGCACTTGAGCGTGCCGTCGAATTGGGGAGGCCAGGCCAGAAGGTGATTTATGCTCGTGATTGGTGCCTTTTCAATCGATCCTTAGCTTCTGCTGCTTGGGCACTGTACGAGGGGGGGCTGGTTGATCTGGTGCAGAGACGTGTGCCCTCCGCGCGATACACGAAGTTCGAATACATTGCGATCAAGCGTTCAAGTGGCGCCTTGTGAAACAATTTTTCTAACGCACTTATTAAGATTGTTTTGTTTGATTTAACCACAAATCCTGACGCAATATGGAATAGTCCCAAACTGCGAGGGCCCTATGCTGGATCTACCCAACATCATTGACGAGAAGCGCGTGCGCGCCTATCGCCTGAACCGAACACGCGAGTTGCTGGCCCAGTTCAAGATGGATGCGGCGGTACTGTTCGATCCTCTCAACCTGCGCTACGCCACCGGTTGCCGCAACATGCAGGTTTGGACCTCGCACCACTTGTCCCGCTACGTCTTTGTACCCATCGAGGGACCTGTGGTTCTGTTCGATTACGGCGGGGCTAAGCACCTGTCAGACGATCTCGAAACGATTCAGGAGACCCGCCCGGCCAAGAGCTGGGACTATTTCGGATCGGGGCATCGCGCCGAAGAACACGCCAACAATTGGGCAGACGAGATTGTCGACCTGCTGCATCGCACCTGTGGGCGCGGGGCGACGCTGGGTATCGACCGGGCTGACCTTTTGCCGATGTTGGCGTTGCAGCATCGCGGAATCAAGATGAAGGATGCCAAGGGCCCGATGGAAATGGCACGGTCCATCAAGTCGATGGACGAGGTTGCGATCATCAAGAACTCGATGCAGGTCTGCACCGATGCGATCGCCTACATGCGCAGCTTTGCCGAACCCGGCGTGACCGAGAACTTTCTTCTGGCCAAAATGAACGAATACAATATGCGCCATGGTGGCGAGTATCAGGAAACCCGGTTGCTTGCGTCGGGTCACCACACCAATCCGTGGTTCACAGAATCCACCGACAAGAAGATCGAAAACGGTGAGATGTTGGTGTTCGACAGCGATCTGATCGGGCCGGATGGCGTCTTTGCCGACCAGACCCGCGCCTTCGTCATTGGAGACCGCGAACCGACTGACGAACAGCGAGTGCTTTATGCGCATGCCTATGAGCAGATGGAGCACAACATGGCTTTGCTGCGTCCCGGAATGACCTTTGAAGAGTTCGGCGAGCTGAGCTGGAAGATGCACGACATCTATGTGCCCAACCGCTATGCTGAGATGATCCACGGCATTGGCTTCGGCGTGGAGTACCCTGTGATCTACTACCCCGAGGACCATGAGACCTGGCAATATTCCGGCACCTTCCAGGAGGGTATGTGCGTCTGTGTCGAAAGCTATATCGGCCCGGTGGGCGGGGACGAGGGCGTGAAGCTGGAACAACCAGTGCTGATAACCAAAGACGGCCCCGTGCCCCTGACAGATTGCCCCTTCGAGGACGACTACCTGTGAGCAGCTATGATTACGTTATTGTCGGCGCAGGCACGGCGGGCTGTGTGCTGGCGCATCGGCTTTCCGAAGGCGGCACTTATTCGGTGCTGCTGTTGGAACATGGAGGCGATGACCGCAATTGGATATTGCAGATGCCCGCTGGGCTGCGGTCGGCCTTCAAACCAACCAGCAAGTACAATTACTGGTTCAAGACCACGCCGCAAAAGCATCTGAACAACCGCGAGATCGACCAGCCTCGTGGCAAGGCGCTTGGCGGGTCGTCCGCGATAAATGGCATGACCTTCCTGCGTGGCAACCCGCGGGATTACGACGATTGGGCCGAGGTTGAGGGGTGCGACAGTTGGTCCTTTGCCGACTGCCTGCCCTATTTCAAGAAATCCGAGCGCCGAGACGGATCGGCCGACGATTACCGTAACAATGCTGGCATGGTTGGGGTCAAAGCGCAGCCTATGGAGGATCTGAACCCGCTGAACGCTGCCTTTCTTGAGGCTGGGCAGCAAGCAGGTCATGCTCTTACCAAAGATGTGAATGGCTATTCCCAGGAAGGTGTCAGCCGGTTTGAAATGTCCGTCGAAGGGGGATATCGCAGCACCTCGGCCCGCGCCTATCTGCATTCGCAGGCCAAGCGTGAAAACCTGACGGTCACAACCGGCGCCAAGGTGCTGAGGGTGGTGGTAGAAAAAGGCCGCGCGGTAGGGGTGGAGTTCTCAAAGGGGCGAAAGACCCAGACCGTACGCGCCAATAGAGAGGTCATCCTTTCTGCTGGTGCCTTTGGCACGCCTCAAATCCTGATGCTGTCCGGCATAGGCCCCGAGGCGCATCTGCGCGACCGCAGTGTACCCGTTGTCTTCAACGCACCGATGGTGGGCGAAAACCTGCATGACCACCTTGAGGCCCATGTACAGGTCGAAACCGACAAACCCGTTTCGCTGAACAAATATCTCAAACCACATCTTATGCTTTGGGCCGGTATCCAATGGTTTGGTTGGAAAGGCGGCGTGGCAGCGGTGAACCAATGCCATGTTGGGGCCTTTTTGCGCTCCACACCTGAAACGACACACCCGGATATCCAGTTCCACTTCTTCCCGATCCTGTTCGGGCCAAACTGGATCCCAGATCCGGCCAAGAACGGTTATCGCCTTGGTGCTGGCCCCATGCGGCCAGAAAGCCGGGGGACTGTTCGGTTGGCGACGAACAACCCCAATGATGCACCGCTGATTGATCCCAACTATCTGGCGACAGACCACGACTGGCTCGTAATGCGCAAAGGTTTGAAACTGGGCCGCGAGGTGTTGGCACAGGACGCGTTCAAAGACTTCCATGTGCGCGAGGATCTGCCGGGTAACCACGTCAAGACCGATGCAGACTGGGATGAGTTTATCCGCGAGGATGCGTCGTCCGCCTATCACCCCTGCGGAACTGCGCGCATGGGACTCGATGGCGACCCGCGTGCCGTGGTTGATCTTGAGCTCAAGTTCCGCGGTATCGATGGGCTGCGCATCGTTGATGCCTCTGTCATCCCGGCCGTGCCAAGCGCCAATATCAACGCCGCTACGTTCATGATCGCTGAAAAAGCGGCTGACATGATCCTTGGCCGACAACCTTTGCCCCCCGAAACGGTGCCCTATCACCGCGCCGTCTGACTGGAGACCGAACATGACACGACTGACCGAACGTTTGCTTGACTCGACCCATTTCAAACGCCGCAAGGCGACTAAAGACACCAAACGCAAAATTGATGGCTGGGAGATCTGGGAATGCGCCGATCCGGCCTTCAGCTATGACTATGATCGGACAGTAACCATGTATGTGCACAAAGGTGCCGCTGTCCTAACCTTCGCGGATGGTGAAGCGGTTGATATTCAGGCAGGCGATACCTTGACAGTTCAGGCCGGTGCGATTGCCTCATGGGTGATCTCAGAGCCTATCTGCAACAGTTACATGTATCACGACACCTTCATGTCCGCCACGAAACGGGCCGAGCAGGTGCGTTGGCAGGATCGCTAAGTGACATCGCCCAACAAAATCACCGGCTTCATCCACGGTCTGGTTCCGGCGCAGATTCCCCCGGAGGTGCTTCACATGGCGCGCCGTTGCCTGGTCGACACGCTGGCGGTCTGGGCCGCTGGTACGATGACCGAGCCCAGCCGGATCGCGCGGAACCACGCAGCCAAACGCTATCCCGGCACATTGCCGATGCCCTTCGACGGTCGCCCAGTGAACTCTGTAGGCTTAGCCTTTTCTGGGGCAGCGACCGTGGATGCGCTTGATGCCCATGACGGCCACCAGCTTTGCAAAGGGCATGCAAGCGTTGCACTGGTGCCCGCGCTTTTTGCCGAATTGAGAAATGCCACGTGCACCATGGACGAGTTGCTCTGCCATCTCGTCGTGGGTCAAGAAATCGCCATTCGCGCCGGTCTTTCTCTGCATGCAACCACGCCTGACTATCACTCATCAGGGGCCTGGAACGCGCTCGGCTGTGCCGCCATTACCAGCCGTTTGAGGGAGCTGTCCCAAGAGCAGACTCGGCAGGCCCTGGGTATTGCCGAATACTATGGCCCCCGTGCCCCAATGATGCGCTGTATTGAGCACCCCACCATGGTCAAGGATAGCAGTTCCTGGGGGGCTCTGACCGGTCTTTCCGCCGCAGATCTGGCTGAAGACGGGTTTACGGGGGCACCTGCCATGACCGTTGAGGCGACCGAAGTCGACGCCATCTGGAGCGACCTCAGCGCAAACTGGCGGATCCTTGAAAGCAATTTCAAAGCTTACCCGGTTTGCCGGTGGGCACATCCGCCGGTCGAGGCGATCCTATCCGTCCTGCGCGACCATGACATTCCGCGAGACGAGATCACAAAGATCACGGTGCCAACCTTCCATGAAGCAACAAAACTGGCGACACGTCGCCCCGAAGACAGCGATGCTGCTCAGTACAGCCTGCCGCTCGCGGTGGCGCTTGCCACACGATTTGGCACGATCCAACCTGATCACTTGTTGCCGGACCACTATGATCAACCGGAAATCTGGGCTCTCGTCGACATGGTGAGCTTAGAAGAGGACGACAAATGCAATTCAGCCTTTCCAGCAGAGCGCTATGCACGTGTGACACTGACGTTAAAAGATGGCAGCCAATTGGGTTCCGACTTCAAGGCCGCACGGGGGAACCATGACGCGCCTCTCACCGATCAGGAACTGATCGAAAAACTGGAGCATTTTGCAGGGCCTGTTCTTGATGCTGAAGCACGCAAAAGTATTTCGAACATTCTGTCCAATCCCGGCGAAGCCTCTTCACCATCTAACCTGATGAAGCTGTTGCAGCGGTCGCAATCCGGCAAGCTCGGCGACTGAAGTTCGTTTTGGATGGTAGCAACAGACAAATGGTTAGTGGGGAGGGTGCTGTCAGACGAATTCTAACCAGTCTCAGTTTGCCGCAGAAACCGCGAACCTATCCGGAACAAAGTTGACGCCACTCGCTAAGAGCGGCGGTGCGTGTCAGCTTGAAGGTGTCTCGGCTGGTCAGCGATCTTTCCTGGTTGAAGTGGTTGTATACGGAGGAATGGACGGAGGCGAATTTCTGTAAACTTCGCATGCGCCTGAAACGCTGCATCGCGCTTTCGCGTCGTCGAAACGGCAGGTGCGAATTCTCGACGCGGTTATTGAGCCATCTGCCCGTCTGTTGTTTTTCGAGCGCTCCCATTTCTCTGAGCGAAGCCTTGTAGGAAGCGAAGCGGTCTGTGACGATCTCTTCGGCGCAACCGTGCCGCTTCATCAATTTCCTGAGGAATTTCAGTGCTGCAGCCTTGTTTCGGCGTTTTGTGACAACGGCTTCCAGCACCTCGCCTTCGCGATCAACAGCCCTCCAAAGATAATGCCGCTTGCCATTCACCTTCACGAAAACCTCGTCCACGTGCCACTTCCATTTGGAGAACGCACGCAGCTGCTGAACACGCTTCCGCCTTATCTCAGCAGCAAACATCGGGCCAGACCTGTTCCACCAATATCGGACAGTTTCGTGGCTCACGTCGGTGCCTCGCTCCTGCAGCAGGTCTTCTACCTTTCAAAGCGATAGCGAGAACCGAACATAAAGCATCACCGCAAGGCGGATGATCTCGGGACTGGCTTTAAAGCACTTGAAACAGGCAGGTCTGGTCATAGGCAAACGCTACGCAACCGCCCTGCCC
>NZ_WQCA01000048.1 GCF_013032445.1 Ruegeria arenilitoris
GAGCCACCGAAAAACAACAGACGGGCAGGTGGCTAAATAGTCGGGTTGAGAACTCTCACCTGCCGTTTCGACGAAGAGAACGCGCCATGCAGCGTTTCAGGCGCATGCGAAGTTTACAGAAATTCGCCTCCGTCCACTCCTCCGTTTACAACCACTTCAACCAGGAAAGATCACTTACCTGCCGAGACACCTTCAAGCTGACACGCACCGCCGCTCTCACAGAGTGGCGCGAACTTGGTGCGGCATAAGGGGCAGCTATACTGGCCTGGCTAAGACTGGTTCGAATTTGTCTGACAGCACCGTTCTGACAATTCACCGCGGGAGTCTGGACGCTTCACTTTGGAAATCGGGCCGTCGCGCACCAATTGCGCAATGACATTGCAATTTGGGTTAGTGCTTCAAACTCGGGGTGCGATTTCCGATAGGCAGCACTCCACTGGATGGACAGACCGGTCGACGTGATCGGGACACTTTCCACCTCTCCCTCGGTACATGCGGCATCTACTGCCCAACGGCTCAGGATGGACAGGCCAAACCCGGCTTTCACCATCTCGATAACGGCGTCGGTATGACCGGCATTGACCAAGCGTGGCCGTATCCCGGCCTTACTCCAAAGCAGCTCTTCTTCTAGCCCGGCCTCGCCGTACATTGAATAGGTGATGAACGGGTCAGCCATAAAGTCCTCTGCAGTTACATATGCCTTTTTTGCGAGCGGATGTGCTTTAGGCAGAATGCAGACGAGGTCATCGCTGAAAATCTCAATTGCATGTATCTCGTCTGCCGCGACGTCCCCGGCTACAATGCCGAGATCTGCCTGTCCACATTCAATCACTTCGATACGGGCACCTGTCGCAGTAGAGACAAATTCAAATTCCAAACCCGGAGTATCCCGCTGAATGTCTTTAAAAAAAGCGGGTAACCAGCGGAATGCACTGTAGGCAAAGGTCGCAATGCGAATGACCTGATTGGGCTCGGCCTTCGCACCTGGATTTAGGCCTCTTTCCAGACGCGCGATTTCGGCAAGGATCCTTTCCGCGCTGGAGGCTATCGATTCGCCGGATGTTGTCAGATGCAGTAGGCGACCGCTGCGGTTGAAGAGTTTGCATCCCAGTCGGCGTTCCGCCTCCTTCAACTGATGGCTTATGGCCGATTGCGATAAGCCAAGGTGAGTGGCGGCGGCCACAGTGGTGTTGTGGTCGCGCAAAGCGAGGATGGCTTGAAAATGACGCAGGTCCAGTTTGGTCATGTATGAATAGTACGCGAGAAAAACGACAAAATATTAATTTTTCGCGATATAATCATTCACTTAGTCTGGAGGAAAACTGGATTCGGATGCGAAGAAGGTTTGCGATGAGGCGCATACGCAAAAATTGAAGCAGGTAAATGCGCGCGATAATTCAGGACAAGGTCAACAACAATCCGCGATAGGATCGTCATGACTACCATAAATTATGATCAAACCGATGCCACCGTCGTCAACGTTGGCGATGTAACTCTAATCTATTTCGGGACCGATTTCGATAAACTTTCGTCTGACTATACAGGATACAACGTATTCTTCGGCACTATCGACTACTCCCGCACGGCATATATCGCACCCGACCCGACTGTTCCTGACGTCGACTCCGATGATTTGCTTCAACCGGACGCGTTGGGTCAGGTGTCCGTCTTTGCTGGTCGGGGAAACGATACCGTCGTTGGCACATTCGGAGGGCCTGATACGCTGGTCGGTGGCAGCGGCGATGACACAATTGATGGGTACGCTTGGAACGACCTCATCTACGGTGATTACGCGAACGCGCCGACCTATCTCGGCACGGGGTCCAATCCTCCTATTGCGCTGCCCACCGAAGATCCGAATGTTTCCGGCAACGACACGATTGAAGGGGGACTCGGCGCCGATACGATCTATGGCGGGCCAGGAAATGATATCCTTCGCGGCGGCGAGACCAACGAAGAGGGGATGGACGTAGACGAGCCAAGCGGAAACGACCTCCTCTTTGGCGGCGCTGGCAACGACTTCCTCAATGGCCGGGATGGCTCTGATACGTTGGATGGCGGCGCTGGCAGCGATGTCCTGACGGTTCAGATGAATGAGAACGACCGGGACAGCCTGACCGGCGGCGACGGGGGCGATGTTTTTGTCCTCAGCTACCAACCTCCCCAGGTCATAATCTCAGACACTGGCAGCAGCAGTCTCAGCGTGACGTCGGATCAGGCCATTCAACTCGCGCGGTATGGCGTGGGAGGCCTCGTTTCCAGTGCGTCGGCAGTTGGCGCCATTCCGGGACCCGTTGGATCCGCCTTCACTGCAGCGTTTGATTTCGGCTCGATCATTGCCAGTGTTATCAACGATTCCGGGATTGCCCAAAGCGATCAAACGATCCCAAGCGCGCAGGATAACAACTACAATTACGTCAATATTGTCGATTTCAATCCACGTGAAGATTATATTGTGTTGCCGTTGCCGCAGGTCGCCGGCAACCTGACTTTTAACATTGTGCAAAGCGATAGTGGCTGGAGCATTCTGGTCGATGACGGCGACCAGAAAATAGCCAATATCAACATCGACAATGATTTCCTGAGACTGGATATCAACGATCCGAACAGCACCGTTCTTGGCGGCGAAGACGCTTTGGGCGTTCTCGAGGCATTCATTGAAAACGCGTTGATTATTAAGAATGATAAAAACGGCAACCTTTCGTTCACCCAGCGGCGGGATGGCTCTTTCAGCGATGCCAATGGCGACGGCACATATACCCAATCCGAAGCCGGTAGTGAAATCACCCTCGATACCGGCAACAGCGCCGCAGTCGCCAATCTGTCAAGCCAGTTGGGAAACGCATCAGTACTCGCATTTGGCAACTGGGGTGGCCAGGCGCTAGCTGGTGACGGCAACGATTATGTTCGTGGTACCGATGATAACGATGCGATTATTGCCTATTCCTATGCCCAATTCGTCGAGCAACTTAAGACAGTTTTCGATCCCTACAAAGTTACGGTTGGGGCGACGTCTCTTGAAGGCCTTGGCGGCGATGACGGGCTTTATGGCGGCGCGACCAATGAGACATTGGATGGTGGCGACGGCGACGACTATCTGGCGGCCGGTGCCGGATCGGACACGCTGATTGGGGGCAGCGGAACCGACAACTTCTACATCGATCACTTCAATATTCCCCAGTCGGTGTCTGACACTGCGTTTGAAGAGAACACCATCGCAGACATTGAATTCTACGAAACAATTATCTTCGACGTAACGTACACCGACAGCAACAATCGCATCGTCACTCTCAATCCAAACGATATCGAATTTGCCACAAGTGGATCGACCAACAATATTATCATTCGGTTCGCGTCCGAAAGCTTCCCGATTACCGGTGGGCTGGGAGTCGTTATTGGCGATCTCAATCAGGTCAACGTCAGCAACAACAGCGATCAATCGCTGACCAGCTTACTGCTAGATCTCGATTCCGCGACGACGTCGAGCGTGTTCGGCGGCAACAAATATGACGCGCCGGGTTTTACGGTCGCGTATAGCAGCGATCAGTCCCAGATCTACGTGACCCGCAACGCAGGTGTCGGCACCGAGGGTGACGACCTTGTGCAGCCCACCTCCGAGTTCGCTGAAATCGGCTACAGTTACCAAGGTCTGGGCGGCAACGACCAGATCATCGGTTCTAAAATGTCCGACACCTTGGACGGCGGTAGCGGAAACGATTTCATCGTCGGCAACCTGGGCAGCAATGAAATTACCGGCGGCAGCGGTAACGACTCGCTTCTCGGTGGTGCGAACAACGACACCATTTACGGCACTACAGGGTTGAACACCATCGATGGTGGCTATGGTGACGACTCCATCATCGGCGGAAACTTGAATGACAAGATTATCGTCGGCTTGGGCACAGACACGATCGACGGAGGGAGCGGCACAGACACCCTTGAATTCACGAATGATTTTGACGGTTCCATCATTTCAGCGTCGGTCGATCTCTCGGCCCAGACATTGACCATCGATACCAATCTCGGCGCCCCGGACCTCAACACGGTCGGACTGACCTACAGCCAATCGTTCACGAGCATTGAGCGGGTCACCGGAGGCGACTACGCCTTGACGGTCTTCGGCACGAATGATGGGGACAGCCTGCTGGGTGGCAGCGGCGATGATTCCATCAGCGGTGGTGCTGGCAACGACACTCTCGACGGCGGAACGGGCGCTGATACCCTCAATGGCGAAGCTGGTGCAGACACGATCTTTGGCAACGACGGAAACGACTCGCTGATTGGTGGTGCAGGGCTCGACACTCTGGTCGGCGGCGCCGGCGACGATACCCTGATCGCGGGCGACGATACTGTTGATGCCGCCTCTGGTACATACAACCCGGGTGATGAAGGCGAGAGCTTGTCGGGCGGTTTGGGCAACGACTCCCTTATCGGTGGTGACGGGGCCGACACACTTTACGGCGGCCAGCAAGATGACGTGATCAACGCCGGTGGCGGCAACGATCTCCTCTACGCGTTTGGGTCGGATCCAAACTTGCCCAGCGGCAATGATGTCCTCAACGGCGAGGACGGCGATGACACGATTGACGGCGGGGACGGTAACGCGACCATCAGCGGCGGCATGGGCGATGACGTTATTGTCGTGTCCGGTGTCCTTTCAAATTCCTCTGGTGGCACTCCGACCAGCGTCAGCAAAGTTATCGACGGTGGTGTCGGCAACGACACTCTGGACCTTGCGGTCAATGGGGTGCGCTCGGCGTCGGGCTTCAATATCGGTGTTGTTCTCGATATGCGCGCCGGGTCGAGCAGTTATAACCTCGCCGATCCGACCTTGAACCTTGATGGTGAATACGGTTTCACCTTTTCCAACATCGAAACTGTCATCGGCACGAACGCGGCCGACTCGATTACCGGCAGCGACGGCGATGACTCGATCACGGGCGGCGGTGCGGACGACACGATTGTCGCCAGCTTCGGAAATGACACGCTTGACGGCGGTAGTGGTACGAACACACTGGACTTTACTGGTTCGGGGCTGATCACCAAAGATACATTGCTGACCGGTGACGGTGGAACGGCCACATTTACCGACGCGGACGGCAACGAATACACTCTGACCTATTCTAATTTTGATCGCTTCGTTGGTTTCGAGGGCGGTATCGAGATCACCGGAACAAGCGAAAACGACTCCCTTGTCGGTGGCGACGGCCCAGACGTCATTAAGGCCCTCGACGGAGACGACACTGTGGACGGCGGTGCCGGAAACGATTCCGTGGATGGCGGAGGAGGCGAGGACAGCCTCTCAGGCGGCGCGGGAAACGACACGATCCTTGGTGGCGACAACCCGTTTGCTTCGGGAAACAACGATACCATTGATGGCGGTGCGGGCAACGACTCGATTATTGCGGGTCTCGGAGACGACTCGGTAACTGGCGATGAAGGGGCCGACACGCTTTTGGGCGGTGCGGGTGACGACACTTTGGAAGGTGGCGATGGCGCTGACAGTATCCTCGGCGGAGACGGCCGGGACACGATTGACGCCGGTTCCGGTAACGACACGATCCAAGGCGGCGCGGGCGGCAGCGGTGGAGGTGATATTATTTCGGCCGGTTCCGGCGATGATGCCGTATTATGGTTTGTCGGAGACGCTAACAATTATCAGTCGATCGAAGGCGGGGACGGCACCGACCGGCTGATTATCAACATGGAAGACGGGTTTGACGTTGATCAAAACACCCTCGCTATCAATGTGTCCTCTTCTTCCGGTTCTTTCGACCCGAACCCCACCGGCACGCTGAACATAACTGCCTATTACTACGCGTCTTCGGATCCCTCGAGCTGGATCAGCCAGACATTCGAAGCGACCGGCATCGAGGAGGTCTTTGTCATTGCAGATGCCAATGGCACGTTTGTGTCCACGGAAAATCCGTTCAACGTGGATCTGGTGGCGACGAGCCTTGTACCTGTGACTGGCACCGACGCATCCGAGCAGATCACCGGCACGGCTGCCGATGAGTTGATCAATGCTCTGGGGGGTGACGATACAGTCATTGCCAGCCTCGGCTACGATATCGCCGATGGCGGCGCCGGAACCGACACACTGCGCCTTGATACGCCGGATTTCGCGGGTGGTGTCGATCTTGATATCGCATCCGCTCAGGTGACGTCGGTGACAAACGCCAACACCAAGACCTATTTCGAGAATTTCGAAGCCTATGTTGCCACAAACAGCGCCGACACCATCGCTGGCAGCATCGCAGGCGAGAACATTGCGGCCGGTGGCGGAAACGACTCTGTCCAAGCTGGGGACGGTAACGACACAATTTCGGCAACCGACAGCACAAATGCCAGCAATGACGGTGCCAACTTTATCGATGGCGGCAACGGCGATGACTCGATCTCGGCGGGAAGTGGAAACGACACGATCAACGGCGGAGCCGGCAACGATACCATCACCGCAATGGGGACAAACACAATTGACGGAGGCGATGGCGATGACTCGATTGTTGCCAGCGGCATCTTCACTGCAAACACCATCGACGGTGGCGCCGGGAACGACACGATAGCGGGTTTGGGCAACGACACCCTTGATGGCGGCGATGGCGACGACAATCTTGTGATCAACGTCAGCGACGCAGAAAATGTCACTTTGAAGGGTGGCTCAGGCACCGATGTTGTGACGATCAACCTGGCGTCCGGGCTGGCGAACGCTAGCACATACGCAAACCTGTTCGTCGGTGCGGATGAGGTCGAGATCGATCTCGAGATTCAGGGACCGGAGTTCCAACAAGGCATCGCCTATGCCGATGGGATCGAAGAGCTTGTTTTTGATGCAACGGGCACAAGTGGGTTTGACAGCGCCACTGCCAGCATTGAGGCGAATACAGGTTCAACAACTGTGAACTTGTCACGTGTGACTTACATAGGCGGGGACGGGGTAGACAATTTCCAAATCGCTCCCTTGCCCGGTTTGACCGTCGATACAGAACTTTCCGGTGCGGGCGGCAATGACTCGTTGTTCGGCGACAGCGGCAGCGACACCATTGACGGCGGCACAGGTGACGACAGCATTTCGGGAGCATCCGGAGACGACTACATCACCTGGTCTTATGGCGACGGCAATGACACGATCCTTGGCGGCGATGACACGGATACGTTGACGATCAACGCCGACAACGGCATCGACGCCGTCGTTTCCGGCACGACAGTGGATATCACCGTAACCAGCGGAACAGATCCCAAGTTGAACATTACTGTCGGTGGCGACATGTTTGAGGTCAGCGAGGTCGAAGAGCTCGTCATCAACGCCGATGTCAATGGTACAACGACCAATGTCACGGGCAGCCTCTCAGCCGCGGGTGTGGCGCTCAACACGGTGACTTTCAACGGGCATGTCGGCAACGATGTTTTCGACGGCTCAGGCATGACTGATCTCGTCCGCATCGATTTTGATGGCGGCGCCGGTGAGGACACACTGATCGGTGGGCGCGGTGACGACGTCATCCGGGGCGGTAACGGCAGAGATGTCAAATACGGAGGAGAAGGCGCCGACATATTCATCGGCACTTTCGAGCACTTCATCAATGGCAGTGCTATTGCCGATTTCGCCGATGGCGACAAACTGATCCTCGAAGGTTACGAGCAGTCTGTGACTTTTGGGATTACCGACCACGGCAAGACTGAGCTTTTGCTAGATGTCGATGGTGACGGTACGGCAGATGCAAGCATTGACATCGAAGGTGACTTCGCCACCCCAGAATTGGACAGGTTCCAAGTTGAGCGAGTAGGTCGCGACACGCATATCTACCTTGCGGTCATTGGAGCTGATGCGCAGATCACTGACGGTGGAGGTGGAACCTCGGGGAATGACGCACTTTATGGTTCCCATCTTGCCGACACCCTCTCGGGTTTGTCGGGCGACGACACGCTTGACGGCAATGTTGGGTCGGATGTGCTGAAGGGTGGCTCGGGCGATGACGTTCTGCGCGGTGAAGACGGTAACGACACCATTTGGGGTGGTCGCGGCGATGATTTCATCGATGGCGGAAACGGCAACGACATGATCCGCGGAAACTTTGGCAACGACACGATCGAAGCCGAGATGGGTAACGATACGGTCCATGCCGGAAGCGGGGAGGACCTTGTCGAAGGTGGCATGGGCCAGGATCGGATCCGGGGCGGTGCCGGCAACGACACGCTCGAAGGTGGTCAGGGTGACGACATCATTCACGGCGGCAACCACGACGACCTGCTGAATGGCGGCGACGACAACGATTTGCTGAGTGGCGGGTTCGGGAACGATACGCTGAACGGAGATGATGGCAATGACACCCTTAAGGGTGATTTCGGGAACGACATTCTGTCGGGCGGTGAGGGCAATGACCTGCTAGTCGGTGGGTGGGGCGCCGATACTTTCGTCTTCAACGGTGGCAACGACGTGATCCGCGATTTCGAAGGTGGTTTGGACTTCCTCTGGTGGAGCCTTCCAGGCGACAAGATCGTCCTGGATATCGAAGGGGTCGAGAGTTTTGACGACGTGCTGACGGCGGCTTCGCAGGAAGGGAGGAATACTGTTCTGGACTTTGGTGAGAATGACAGCCTGACGCTGAGAAATATTCGGGTTTTCGAACTGGAAAGCGATGATTTTTCATTCGTTTGAAAGACAAATCTCGGGTCACCAGAGGCGGAGACGAACAGTCAAGCAACAGCAGCCCTATTGGGTCGCGAGATTGGAGTAACAAATGTTGAGAAGGAGTTTTGTGCTCACTAGTCTTCTTGGATTGATAGTGGCGCAAGCGCCATGTTCCATACAAGCACAGGAGAGTTTGATGGTTGACGAAAAGGCATTGTCACGCCGCGCCCTCGGAATGTGGGCAGCAAAATCGAAAGTTGATACTACGATTTTCTCACCGGAATACAGAAACCATCAGGAGCCAATTGCAAAAGGTGGTGCCGGCAGTGTCGACTTGGCCACTTGGGTGGAAATCGTAGAAGCTAACCACGAAGCGTTTCCCGATTTGAAAGTCGAAATCCTTGCGCAGATCGGAGAGGGAGACAGGGTTTCGACCTACTGGCGGTTCACAGGGACGCAATTGGGGTCTTATCTGGGACAGCCACCTTCCGGCCGTGCCGTAGATTGGACAGGAATTCAAATTGATCGCTTTGAAAACGGCTTGATTGCTGAAAGCTGGGTCGTATGGGATTTCCATTCGCAACTTGTGGAACTGGGATTGTCGAAAGACTTTTGAACATCAGATTCGATTTGGTTGGGCCTTAAATGAAAATTCTGTTCGTTCATCAGAACATGCCGGGCCAGTATCGCGAATTGATTCAATGGCTTGCTGCACAGGGCGGGCACGAGCTCGTGTTTCTGACGCAACGCAACCCTGCACCGCAGATCGCCGGAGTGAAGTCCGTGGTCTACAAACCGCATCACATACCGACCAAAGATGCTTACGGCCTGTCCAGAGTCTGGGAGAAGGCCACCGGCGTCGGCTTCGGCGTGGCAATGATGGCGCGTCAGCTTGAACAGCAGGAAGGGTTTAAACCGGATCTGGTGCTTGGCCATACCGGTTGGGGTGAGCTTTTGTTCTTGAAACAGGTCTGGCCGGATGTCCCAATCCTGGGATTCTTCGAATACTATTACCTGCGCTCTGGTGGTATGGTCGGTTTCGACCCCGAGGAGCCAGTCTCAGAGAACATGCCCTTCCTGATGCATGCGCGCAATGCGGTGCCTTTTGCCAATATCCAGACTGTGGATCTGGGCCATGTGCCCACGGAATGGCAAAGAAACACGTTTCCCAACAGCTTTCACGACAAATTCTACACCTGCCATGACGGCATCCGCACCGATTTACTTGGTCCAAATCCAGAGGCCAGCCTGTCACTGAGCAGACTGGGCCGGTCAGTTACCCGAGAAGATGAAGTATTCACCTATATGGCGCGCAACATGGAGCGTGCGCGCGGGTTCCATATCTTCATGCGGGCTTTGCCAAAAATCCTAAACGGGCGACCTAATGCGCGGGTGATAATCGTTGGTGGTGATGACATTTCTTACGGTAGCAAGAGTGATCATCCTAGCGGGTTTCGCGGTGAAATGGAGGCTGAAGTCGGCCATCTGATCGACTGGGATCGGGTGCATTTTGTCGGCAAAGTGCCCTTTTCCAGCTATTGTCAAATCATACAGATCAGCCGCTGTCACGTGGCGCTGACTATGCCCTTCGTGCTATCTTGGTCATTGCTTGAGGCGATGGCGATGCAGGCCACGGTGGTGTCCTCGGATGTGGCCCCAGTGCGCGAGGCGATCACCCATGGAAAAACCGGGCTGTTGGTGGATTTCTTCGACGACGGTGCGCTAGCCGACCAGGTGATCGATGTGCTCGCAAATCCCGCGGCTTACGTTCACGTCGGTCCGGCGGCCCGAGCGCATGTGGTCGAGAAATACGATTTCCTGTCCCGTTGCTTGCCCGAACATATCAAGCGTATGAACAGCCTGGTACCCGAGGCGGCGCGGATTCCAATGCCGGGCCGGAACCCTTTTGAGTAAACTAAATGGTCTTGTTACAATAAAACGTTTTGTTACGCTGTGCTGCGCAAATGCCTTAGAAATTCCCTGCGCTAAAAGGTCGATTTCCTTGTAGAAGACAATGCTACTGCCTTCGAATTGAAAAGGTGGCGGCGAAGGGCAACAACATATAGCGGTTAATCTGACAGTGCCGTGTCATAGGCTGTCATTTGATAATGACGAAGGAAATGAACTGACGTGATTTCTCTGACGCAACTCCACTTTTGACTGAACTTCTGATTGGAAGGTAGACATGACAGACAACCAGGATCACGATCGTAAGACACGGGCTTCGATTTTGCTAGACCAGATGGAGGCTGGCGCTGCGGCACGGATATCAGAAAGCCTTGACGCGTTTGACCCGGATGCATTCAAGCTTATCTTCGGGTTCGCATTTGCCGATGTTGTGGGACGCGACGGGATTGATCTGAAGACCCGAGAAATGCTGACCGTAGCCATGTTGGGGGCGCAGGGAACGGCGCCTGCGCAACTCGACTTTCACATGCGAGCGGCATT
This sequence comes from Ruegeria arenilitoris, assembly GCF_013032445.1. Lineage (GTDB taxonomy): Bacteria > Pseudomonadota > Alphaproteobacteria > Rhodobacterales > Rhodobacteraceae > Ruegeria > Ruegeria arenilitoris_F. The sequence goes on from NZ_WQCA01000048.1 coordinate 11,081, forward strand.
GGAGTGTGGCGTGGCGCGTCATGAGATCGTAGAGATTGTCTATCAGATCGCGGTCTATGCCGGAGTACCTGCGGCTATGAACGCTATAACCGCGGCAAAAAAGGCGTTTGAGGCTTTGGAGACCTGAAGCGTTTCGAGACTGGGGTGGTCGTTAGAAACAGATTTATGAAAAATCGCACCGAGGTTCTAACTTGTTCAGCGAAGCAAAGTGCAATGAATACATACTTGATTTTAACTCGACCTTTGTAGGTGGCACGTCACCGCAGGATTGTCTTCGACAAGTACTACGAGCAGGATGCCACGTTCGAGTATGTGCCACAGGCTCGCAGAAACATTGGTTGGGTCTTGTCAGAAGAAATTTGGTTGAGCGGGGCAGGGCGGTTGCGTAGCTTTTTGCCCATGACCAGACCTGCCTCCTTCAAATACTTTAAGACCAGTCCCGAGGTCATCCGTCTTGCGGTGATGTTATACATCCGATTCCCGCTCTCTCTTCGGAACGTCGAAGATTTGCTGCATGAGCGCGGGATCGATGTTAGCCACGAAACCGTCCGATATTGGTGGAACAGGTTCGGGCCGATGTTTGCCGCTGAGATCAGGCGAA
>NZ_WQCA01000049.1 GCF_013032445.1 Ruegeria arenilitoris
GTCAGTTGGTATCTGATTGAACCACTGGTGAAATGTAGCTTTGAACGCAGTTAACTTGCTGATTTCGTCCAGCAAGGTTAACTGATACCAGCCCAAACCGGACATTCATCGCCGAGCTTTGCAATCGTCGACATGCGCAACATTGCTACCGTCCCTGAAGCCAACTCGAAGGTCAGCTCAGAACACACTCATCTCACAGGTTCGCTGTCTCAGCCACTCGCATCTTGATATCTGTTCTCTGCGTCCATGCGTCCATGTTTTGCTGAACGAACTGATCGATAGAGGTTGGTCGTGATCCGGTCAGCTTCAGTACGCTGTCAGTGACACGATCTTCAGATCCTCCCGCGATAGCTCCATCCATCGCAGCCAGCGTCTTTGCGTATTCCTCCGGCAGGCCCTGGCTTTGGTGGCGGTCGGCCAAACCGTCTACGGTGAGCCGATGGTGGGTAATCTGGCGACCCAATTGAGTGCTCAGTGTCTCAGCTACGACGTCATAGGAGATTGCCTCGGGGCCAGTGAGGATATGATCGGTGTTCTTGAACGAGGACGTGACCAGCAGAGCTGTTGCACAGGCTGCAATGTCTTCTGCATCGATGAAGCCAACTCGGCCGTCTCCGGTGGCCGTGTAAATAGACGCCTCATCGCGAATAGGATCCCGGTGGTGTAACTCTGAGAAGTTCTGCATGAACCAGGTCGGACGCAGAACGACCCACTCTGGCGCATTGGAGCGCAACCAGGCGTGCACAGCGCCCATCATGGGGCCACCTTCTTCCAAAGAGGAGGCACTGAGTAAGACGAAACGCTTTACCCCCACAGCAAGTGCAGCCTCCAAGCCGGGGCGCATGGCTCCCAGTGAATCCACAGTGTCTGTGGGCGCTACGAGATAAACGGCGTCGATCCCTTCGAAGGCTTTCTCGAATGTCGTCGGATCACTCCAATCGAAGCGAACATCACCATCATTCTTTGGATTGCGCGTTCCAACGAGAGGGGAGATCTCCCTATCGCGCAGATGTTTGACGACGCGACTACCGGTCTTTCCGGTGCCGCCAGTGACAAGAATGGAACTAGTCATCAATAAAGTCTCCCAGCTTGGACTTAAGAACTTCGACGCCGCCGACAGCGTTCAGCAGAACCAGAGGGTTCCAGTAGTCGCGATAGCGCGTGATGCGTCCGTTTTGGACCTCGATGACCGAGATGTAATTCTGGTCGTAGCGCCCGGCCTCGCCTTTACCTTTGCATGAGAATTCCAACACAAAGGTTTCACCGTCTTTGGCAACATGGGTGACTGCCGGGTTCATGGATTCAAAACAGATGAGACCTCCGGCTTTTGGCAGATAGGCTGCCATTGTATCTCGGCCACGGAGTTCTCGCACTGAGCCTTCTGGAGAAAACGGAAACTCGAACACGATGCCTTCGTCACACATGTCCAGGAAATTCTCGCCTGCATCTGCGATGATTGCGTCACCGAGAGCGTCACGCAGCATCGCGCCAAAGCTGGGTACGTTGTTTGTGTCAGACATGATCTCATTACCTCTTGTTGTCACTATAATGGGAGGGTTGTTCTGTGAGTGGTGACTTTGTTTATGTCGCTTTTCCGAACTGCATGATCAGAACACCTGCAATCGACAGCACAGCACCAGTGATGCGATAGAAGTCTGCTGGTCGAGGAGCGTTCCCAAGAAGCCCGTTCTGGTCCAGGATGAGTGCCATCGTCATTTGTCCAGCAATGACTGCGGCAATAAAAGCGGCGGCCCCAAAGCGTGGGATCAGAACCATGGTCGCCATCACGTAAATGACACCGATCACACCTCCTACCCACGCCCAGGGAGGAGCCGCATATAGTGATGATAAGCTTGGCAACGTCGGTCTAAGCCATGCGATGCCGACCACCAGGCAAACGAATGAAATTCCAAACGACAACAGAGTTGCCCGGAGTGGGTGACCAGCCGCGCGGCTGAGCTCTGCGTTCATTCCGGCATGGATGGGTATCAAGGCTCCGCAAAGCAGAGGCGCAAACCACAGAAGTGCGATTTTCGGGTCCATCTTCGCGTCCTTTCATCAGCCGCCAAAAACGGGTTGCGGTATCGATAAGTTTGCCTCAATATTCGTCGGAACGATACCGTTTCGTCCTATATAAAGGAGAATCACGATGGAACGCAAGAGTTCCGACGTAAAAAATCCTGATCGGCCGCGCCGGAAGCCGGCCGGGGCTGCCGTTTTGCAAGACACGGTGACGGAAGCGATCCGACGCGCCTTGTTCGAGGAATGGGCGGAAACGGGTTACTCGGCTCTACGAATGGAGCGCATTGCGGCTCGCGCAGGTGTCGGAAAGGCGGCGCTCTATCGACGTAGCAAATCCAAGTTTGAACTGGTGACCGAAGCGGTGAAATCAGCGGCCACGAATATCACTCCAATTCCGGACACAGGATCTTTTGAGAAAGACGTTGCCAAGCTTATGCGCAGAATGGCTGCAACCCTACGTCATCCGCTTGTGAGGCGGATTCTGCCGGACCTACATGCTGAGCACGCTCGTTCTGATGAATTGGAAGAATTGCTGGAGAGTGTGACGCGGGATCGCCGGGCCCAAGCAATGGTTATGTTGGACAGAGCCATTGAGCGTGGCGAGCTGGCAAAAGATACAGATCGGCAAATGATCCTGGATATGTTTATCGCACCGCTCTACTGGCACGTCATTGTTCAGCATCGACCTGTCAGATCAGCAGACATTCAACGATTTACCAATATGGTACTAAGTGTGTAGAAATAAACAGAAAACATAAGGAAAGTTGAATAACTGAGACGAAGGTCGTTTCGGTTTTTGGCACAGCCTAACAGCCTAGGGAACCCAATTCTGATGGGTAATCGCATAGTTTAACGCCTCGAGATCTTCAGTCAGTTGGCTGTATGAGATTGGCCCTCCCAGGCACACCCTGACCGCTTCGTCGGGTGCACCTGTTACGGTAAAGGCATTGCTGGGCATAACCCCGACTTGACGATTGGCCATGTGGCTCATCACGTCAGCTCGGCTCGATCCTTCGGGCAGCTTGAGCCAGATATTGAATGCTTCGTTGCTGCCGACGAAGTCTTGGTCCTGCATAATCTTGGCCGCCAAGTTCTGTCTGCGGTTCGCCTCCTTGCGGACGAACTTCTGCACGGCCGCGGCTGTGCCATCCTCAATCCATCGCGCCATCAAAGCTGTTGTGATTGGTGACGCCATGACATTCGATGCCTGCAAGGCCCGCGTAAAGTGGGTTTTCGACAGCCCAGACGGAACCACCGTAAGCGCAAGCCTCAAACCAGCGCCCAGACATTTCGAAAGACCCGCGATGTACCACCCCAATTCGGGAATCTGCTGTGAGATAGGCGGTGGAGCATCCGACGACACAAAACGACAAGCGTCATCTTCAATCAAAGGCAAACCGTACTTGTCCAAAACGGACGCGATCTGCTGACGTCTCTCCATCGGAATTGTAAGCGTCAGGGGATTTTGCAGCGTCGGGTTCAGATAAAGAGCAGAAGGTGCGTGCTCTTGGATAGCGGCATCCAGATCATCAGGAAGAACACCGCTGTCGTCTGATCTCACGCCAATTAGCCGGATGCCAAGTTGAGCGCCGATGGCACGAATACCGGGATAGGTCACGCGCTCACAGATCACGGTGTCTCCGGGCTTGGCGAGCAATGTCAGTATCGACAGCAAACTGGCATGTGCGCCAGGCGTGATTGCCAATTGGTCTGCTGTAACGTCGACACCATTGATGTTCATCCAGCGTGCTGCGGTCTCCCGGTCTTGCCGGCTCCCGATAATGGATTGGTAGCGAAGAAGAGGAACGAGGTTCGCAGCAACATGCGTGAGGCCTTGTTCCATACGGGCCACCAGTGCCGGATCATCTGGCTCTGGGGGCATATTCATGTTCGGGTCTTCTTCCAGCGCGCGGCGCGGGTCTGCTTTTTCTGAAGTTTCTTCTGGTTTCCGGATAAACGATCCCCGGCCGACAAAGGTGTCGATATACCCTCGTTTCGCGGCCTCAGAGTACCCGCGAGAGACAGTTGTGAAATCCAAGCCAACAAGCTTGGCGACGCTGCGTTGAGGCGGAAGCCTGTCACCTGCATCAAGCACTCCTGTCTCTACATCATGTCTGATCGCTTCCGCGATCTGGACATAGAGTGGTTTCCCGTTGTCGCGCAGATTCGGCGTCCATGACTTCAAGGCATCATTCCATTCAATATACAAGATTGTGCCTGTCAAATTTATCCTTATTACAGGCGAATTTCAACATATTGTCGCATGTGTCAACATATTGATTGGATATTGATTGCATTGCGTCTGAAGATGAACTATCCGAGGCGCAACCGAAGGAGATCAAAGATGTCCGAACTTGCAATTGACGCCCACGACGACAGCGAAGAGCGCCCCATCAAACCCGCGATCATGAATGGGATGCGCCTCAGGTGCCCCAAGTGCGGGGAAGGAAAACTGCTGCATAGCTACATCAAAGTGAACGATGAGTGCTCGAGTTGCGGTTTGGATCTGAGCCACCAGCGGGCTGATGATGGTCCGGCTTATCTTACGATCCTGATCGTAGGCCACCTTATGGGGTTCGCATTGCACATCGCATGGGTGACATGGAGGCCAGAACCTTGGGTCTTGGCATTGAGCATGTCGGTCATCGCAGTAGTCGGTGCCTTGGCACTGCTGCCGGTCATGAAGGGCCTGATTGTTGGATACCAATGGGCCAAACGAATGCACGGGTTCTAGCCAACCGCCCTCCCAATGAATTCTCAGCCCTTTCAAAGGATGGTTTCCTTGATGGATTTGAATTTCTATTCACTTGAGGCGACAGGAAAGACGATTGCGGATCTCACAACAGCCGCACCCCTTATTCCTGCGAGAACCCCTGTCAATGTGGCCTGGCTGAACGATGAGGATGATTACGACAGGCTGCGAACGGTGCGCCGGATCGACGATGCCGGACTGTTGCCGGTGCCGATATTTGCGGCTCGACGCCTTCAATCAAAAAAACACTTGTTTGACCTGACAGAAAAACTCCGGTTTGCTGGCGCACAAGGACAAGTCATGATCGTCGGCGGTGACCCATCAGATGCGTCGGGGCCATTCAACAACACGATGGATCTCCTTCGAACGGAGTGGATTGAAAAATACGCGCTTAAGAGGGTCACATTGCCGGGTTTTCCAGAGGGAAACGCAGCCATAGGTTATCGTTCGGACGTGGCCCTACTGGAGCAGAAGGTAGAACTTTTGGAGTCCTACGGATGCAGCGTGAGCATAACCACTCAACTTGCCTTTGATCCCAACAGAATTCTCAACTGGATAATCCAGCTTCGAAACGTTGGTGTTAGCCAGCCGATCCAAATTGGAATACCTGGGCCGACTAAAAGGGATCTCCTGCTCAGGTTTGCACGCTCATTTGGAGTTTCGGCTCGCGGGTTGAACAACGTGAGTGACACAGTGGACGGGATCGTTGATTTCTCCCGTTTGGTCTGCTTGATCGAACAAGGGCTGCAACGACGCAATTTAGCTGATGTTGCGGTTCACCTTTATCCTTTTGGTGGCGCGAAGGTTGCCGTTGAGTGGCTTGCTGCGATTAAGGCGCACCAAACACGGGACGCTTCGAGAAAAATGCTAGCTTGAGGTAAAAAAGGCCGGCCATTGAGGTCGGCCATGCTGGTTTTTCGAGAGGGCTTTTTCTGATTGTTGAAGGTGTTAAGCCGCCAGAGCGACTGAGTCCTTTCCAGCGGGGATCCGAAGTGGACATGTGCTGTCGGTGACAGCTCTCCAGATTGCCTGAACGACATCCTCGGAGAAGGTGAACTCCTTCCCTTCGGTGTTCATGAAGGCCGCCATGGTTTGCTCGACGAACGGCTTGTAGCCTTCAGGCGTGTCATTGGATTCTGACATCATTGCCATTGCGTTCTTGCCAAAATTCGTCGTTGGGGCCTGACCTGGTAGAACGATATGGGTCCGGATACCAAGCGGAGCCAGTTCAAGGGCAAGGCATTCGGTGAAGGCGTTCACCGCAGCCTTGCTTGCCGTGTAGGCCGAAGCCAGCGGTAGCGGTTTAAGTGTGACACTGGAAGAGACATTCACGATCACCCCTGACCCCGTGGCGCGCATTTGCGGCAGCACCGCACGGACCATTTCCATGGTGCCGAACGTGTTGGTCTGAAAAATCCGGCGCAGGTTATCCTCTGATGTGCCCTCAAAGGGGGAAAGCCAGCCGACGCCTGCGTTGTTCACCAAAGCGTCGATGGGCCCCGCAGCTTCCACAGCCTTTGCGATACTCTCACTATCCGAGATATCCAATGGCAGGATCGGCAAACGATCTGAGGCCGGAAGCAAGGCTTCATCTGGCTTGCGCATTGTCGCTACAACTGACCAGCCTTGTTCGAGAAAGAAGCGCGCCGTCTCCAGGCCAAATCCCGAAGAGCATCCTGTGATCAATACGGTCTTCATGACGTTTTCTCCTATTCGTTGGTGCCTTTAAAGTAGACGACGTCGACAGTATTATATATAATCAATAGTCCGTTTATTTTTATCAATAGTCCAAAATGGCAGATCCATTCTCTGAAATCATCTCCCTCCTTCAACCCAAAGCGTCCTATTCCAAACTGGTGCATGCATCGGGGCCATTTCGAGTGCATCGTGAGGATGTAAACGAGGCCTTCTACTGCTCACTTCTAACCGGACATGCATGCCTGGAGGTCGAAGGAAAAGAACCATTGGTTTTGAATGCGGGTGACTTTGTGCTTATCCCTGCGGTCAAGTCATTCACCTTTTCAAGCATCGACCCTCCGCCACCCGCTGATTTGGTGAACCACCCGGTGGAGGGTGAAAACGGAGTATTCCAGCTTGGGGCGGCTGATACGGACCCAGAAGTTCAGCAACTCGTAGGACACTGCACCTTTGCCAGCCCGGACGCTGATCTATTGATCTCTCTGCTGCCTGATCTGATCTTTGTCCGCGGTGAGGGTCGGCTGGCTGCGCTTACAGGGCTTGTTCGCGATGAAGCGCGCGCAAACAGGCCGGCGCGAGATGTGATCGTCGAGAATCTATTACAAGTCCTACTGATCGAAGCCTTCCGATCTGGCGCGGACCCGGCACCGACTGCTGGCCTTTTACGTGGATTGGCAGACATGCGCGTTGGGCCCAGTTTGCGAGCCATGCACTCTGCCCCGGCTCACAGCTGGACTGTTCAAGCTCTTGCAACCGAAGCTGGACTGTCTCGATCTGCATTCTTCACCCGGTTTGAAGGGGTCATGGGAATACCCCCAATGAGCTACTTGCAAAACTGGCGGATGACATTGGCAAAGCATATGCTCCGAACAGGCGACCTCAGCATTGCCGAAATCTCTGCCCAGACAGGCTATGGGTCGTCCAGTGCCTTCAGCACTGCATTTTCCCGCTATGTAGGATGCCCGCCCGCGCGCTACTCAAAGGCAAATCTACTTGAAGCTTCAGGCTAAGCTTTTCAAATAACACCGCCATTGGCGCGAAGAGTTTGCCCACTGATCCAACGGCCATCCGGTCCGGCCAGAAGCGAAACAACGGCAGCGATGTCTTCGGGCGTTCCGAGCCGGCCAAACGGGTTCATCTTCTTGATGTTTTCAATCAATGCTTCGGGTTTTCCATTGATGAACAAGTCGGTCCCAACCGGCCCCGGCGCGACGGTATTAACGGTGATGTCACGTGAGCCCAGTTCTTTGGCCAGCACATGGGTCATCGCTTCCACTGCAGCTTTTGTTGCCGCATAGACCCCGTAGGTCGGCTGATAGAGCCCGACAACACTGGAAGACAGGCTGACAATCGCGCCACCTTTGTTCATGCGGTTGGCAGCCTCGCGCATGCCGCGAAAGACACCGCCAATGTTGATGGCGCAGTGAGCCTCGAAGTCGTCATCAGATGTAGATACAACTGCACTCAGGCGCATTATACCCGCGTTGTTGACCAGAACATCAACCGAGCCGAACTCCTGTTCAGCCGCATCGAACAATCTTGGCATACAGGATGGATCAGAAATGTCACCCTGAACTGCGATTGCCTGGCCGCCAGCGTTTTTGATAGCGTCTACAATCTCGTTCGCTCCGGCCACATCACTTGCATAATTGGCAATGATTGCATGACCATCCTGAGCCAGGCGGAGTGCGATGGCTGCACCAATCCCTTTGCTGGCGCCGGTTACAATTGCCGTTCGTTGTTCGTGCACCATGTCAGTCTCCTTTCTGTTTGCAGCGAAGATAGATACGGAGACAAACCAGATAATCAGCCTTGTTTTGGAAACACAATTCGGTAGAAGCGAACAATGATCGATAGACTTGAAACCATGCGACTGTTTGTTCGAGTGCTGGAACGCGAGAGCTTCACAAAGGCCGCAGCGGATCTGAATATCCCGCGGTCTACCGCAAGCGAAGCCATCCAAAGACTAGAACGTGACCTTGGTAGTCGGCTGTTGGATCGGACAACACGCCACGTGGCCCCAACACCGGATGGGCAAGCCTATTACCAAAGATGCGCGTCCATTCTGGCTGATCTGGAAGAAGCTGAAGGAGCACTGCGCGGGCACGAGCCCTCAGGTCTGCTGCGCATTGACGCGCCTGGCACTCTGACGCGGGTTTTCCTGCTACCGCATTTGGCTGATTTTTTGGCGACGTATCCCAAAATCACCCTTCAACTCGGTCAGACAGAGCGCCTAGTGGATCTGGTGCGCGAGGGCGTTGATTGCGTCATCCGTGCCGGCATTCCTGATGATAGCGGAATGATTACTCGGCACCTGACCGATCTCCCCGAAATCACCTGTGCAAGTCCAGAGTATCTGGCCAAGTTTGGCACTCCCACGTCGGTAGACGATCTGAAAGGTCATCAGATGGTCGGCTTCCTGTCTTCGCGAACCGGCGGCGCACTACCGCTGGAGTTCAAGATCGGTGACAAGCTTAAGGAATTTACGTTGCCAGCGCTGGTTACAGCAAATGACGCGGACACAGTGCATCATCTGATCCGAGACGGGTTCGGGATTGGACAAGCTCCAAAGTATCGTTTTCTGGAAGACTTGAGAGCGGGACGCCTTGTAGAAGTTTTACCGGATAAGCCACCATCGCCCACTCCGCTGGCTGCATTTTACCCACAAAACCGACAACTATCCCCGCGCGTCCGGGTTTTCCTCGATTGGATCGTTCGCATTTTCGACAAGGCAGCGCTTTGACCAAGTGTCTAGGGCCGTCCTCTTGACTTTGCAAAGTCCGCTAACTGCGCATTGCAGACCTTCGCGAGAATCCAAGCAAAAAGGTCGTATGGAACCCAATATTCCTTAGGGAGACCCTTTGCGGGATTGAGCAACGCAAAAGGCCATAACTGTGACGGCTACGCCAAAAACTGATTGAATTCATCGTTAAGGCAGACAATCGCGCGGCGCAAAACTATGGGCGAACTACGCAAACTTATAGGGTGCGCGAAGTGCTATGCGCGAACCTACACAAATGTAGGTGCGCTCATAACGCTGCATTCCCAACATTGATTTCATTGAAGAAAATCTTGGAAGATTGCCCATAACTCTGCGCGGTATTTGCGCATAACTTTGCACGATTTGCCCATAAGTTTGCGTGCCACAGAGAACCCATCGAACAAACCAGCTCCTATGGCTTATCTGCAATTCTCAAATGCGACTTATTCCCAATCGCCAGCAGACGAGCGCCACGTCTTAGCGTCCGCATCCCAAACACTGGCGGTGACGCAAGGCGTTGGGTTTATTCCGTCGCAATTGGATCCATGAATATCCGCAACAACAACGCGTTGACGCCCAAAATCAACAACCGTCCAGCCCTGGTTGAGCAAGGATTGAACCTCCTCTTCAATCAAGAAGTGCGACATGCATCCGCCAGTTCCGCAGTAAAGAGATGCGGCGCTCGAACACGCAAAACCAGACTCATTCAAAACCCAGTCGCGTTGTAGATCTCCGTCGAGATCGACCCTTTCAACCGCGCCCCAATCTAAGTCAAACTGACCGTTGTTGAACTCCGCGCATACCTGCGCCGCCAGATCAACCTTTGCTCGCAAACCGGTTGGAAGTTGCGAAACGTCAGCCGCGACAACTGGTGAGGTCCAAACCAGGCCCGAACCAAGCAGGATCGCAGATACCAAACGTTTCAAGTAGCTTGCCAATTGGGAAGCCGGTTGGAAGGTGGCTTCAGTTGCATTGTTCATACCTGTAGTCCCCGTATTCCAGCCAGTTTGCCGAGCCTTCGTTAAAAATCAGAAATTCAGACCTGTCTTCACCAAGAAGGGCGACGACAAATCCGGCCGGTGGCTCAGAGTTTCCGAAGTAGCTGTAGGCTGTCATGGCTCTGATCGACTCGCCGTTGACCATTACTCGCGCGTCCCACTCCCCCTCTGGATTGTCCAAAATTACGGGTTCGATCACGCGCTCTATCGCTCCGCCACCACAATAGACGATGCCTTCGGGCGCTTCGTAGGACGTCTCTTGGCTAACTTCTGAATCGCACGCAGAACGAAGGGACCGAATTGCTGCGCTGGAACCTTTCAAGTCAAAAATTCCGTAGCTGACATCTCGATCAATCATCGACAGATTAACCGATGCATTGGCCGCAAGCTGGTCCAGTACAAAACCATAGTCTCGCTGACTATTGAAACTGACCTCGACAGGATAATTGTCGACGATCTGCAAAGCCGCGTTTTCTGCGCCAACCTGAAATGCTCCAACTTCGGTGGTGCCGTTCTTCAAGAAACGAATGGAAAGCCCCTGCTTGTCCGCAATGTCCTGGCTGTCCTCGAATCCAGCCGGAGCAAAGCGAATACGGTCACACTGAAGTTCCAGCGTCATGTTTCCTGTCTGAATAAACGCATTGGGGGTGGGCCCGGAGCTGAACGACCACTCCGCTGATGCTGTGGTCGCCACTGCCATCAGGAGCATTCCAATGGAAATGGTTTTGCAGCTCATTTTTTTCTCTCCATTGAGTTACGGTTCGCACTGTCGTTCAGCAGAAGTTCCAGCCAATTGCCCCGGCAACCAGATCAGGACACAGGTTCGCCGTATTCGTTTGCGCCTTCTTGGGAAGGTCGTGTCAGCCACCAGATCATCAGGATAGACAGAACCAATTGAAGAATTGAGACAACAACAATACCGGTCACGCCCAGTACTGCCGCAGGTCCCCGTAATGCATCGGGGTTTTCGGTCCCCTGCTCCAATACCGAAAAGAACGCCACCCCACCCAGCATAACAAATAGCGTTGTAATGCTGAGCGCCATCGGCAGCAGCAAATACCAGCCAGGTCGTCCTGTATCATGCAGCCTTCGCCAACCGGCGGCCAGCATAGGTATGAGAACAGCCAGCTGGAAAACAGAGGACAGGACCCGAGATCCCTGGCCTGTTTCGGGGTTGGTCCCGAATATAATCGTATCCAGCACAGCTAAGGCAGCGC
>NZ_WQCA01000005.1 GCF_013032445.1 Ruegeria arenilitoris
GAGCCACCGAAAAACAACAGACGGGCAGGTGGCTTAATAATCGGGTTGAGAACTCACACCTGCCGTTTCGACGAAGAGAACGGGCCATGCTGCGTTTCAGGCGTATGCGAAGTTTGCAGAAATTCGCCTCCGTCCACTCCTCCGTTTACAACCACTTCAACCAGGGAAGATCACTTACCTGCCGAGACACCTTCAAGCTGACACGCACCGCCGCTCTCACAGAGTGGCGCGAACTTGGTGCGGCATAAGGGGCAGCTATACTGGCCTGGCTAAGACTGGTTCGAATTTGTCTGACAGCACCAAAATGCAACGTTTCAGGCGCATGCGAAGTTTGCAGAAATTCGCCGCCGTCCATTCCTCCGTATACAACCACTTCAACCAGGAAAGATCGCTGACCAGCCGAGACACCTTCAAGCTGACACGCACCGCCGCCCTGGCCGAGTGGCGTCAACTTTGTTCCGGATAGGTTCGCGGCTTCTGCGGCAAACTGAGACTGGTTAGAATTCGTCTGACAGCACCTGTGTCAGGTTGCATCGATCTTGTGGTGCCGCAAATGAATGCTGAGCTGTCAATTTTCCTCGGCACCCAATCCTCGTTTTTTCGGCAGCAAGGGTCGCCGCAGCGGCAATCGTCGGTGAACGTTGCTTGGCAAGCGCACGGGTTAGATCGCGAGGCGTCACAAGCAGACAATGTGGCTTCCTACTCTTCGATGACCGACAATTGCATTGCGCGCCCGATTGAAATCCAGGCACCGTGAAAACGTCCTGTCACGCTTCAACAAACAAACCACTACGGCTATATGCTACTTCCTCGGGCGTAAAATGCGGCTCATCGTCTTTCAGTGTCGGATCAAACCGATAGGTTTTTTCCAGAAACTCACCAGCCGCCAAAGCCTCTTCAAGATCGCGAACCGGTCCGTGAGAGTCTTCTATGAATGTGGCCAACTGTGTTGTTGCTGCGACCGTCTGCATACCCCGCCAACGACCACGCAGTGACGCCAAGCGCCCAACAGGCCTCAACAATCCCGACAAATGCGATAGCCGATCTACGGGGAGCTCGGTTCTTCCAAATGCGCGCGCACAGGCCAGCTCTTCGTTCAGGCTCGGCCAATAGCGGCTGGCGTAAAACGAGTGTTCGTCTCGATGAAACCAGGACTCGGTCCGCGTGATCGAGGAAGAGACGGCATTGTGCAGTTTCCAAAGAAACAGGCGAAGCGAACGGCCGTCGGTTATCGTGCTGAGCTTGTTCTCGATTGTCGCCTCGAATTTGTCTTTGCCTTGGTCACATCCTAAAAGCAGGAATTCGAGCGGATAGAACTCCACTTCACAATTGCGTACGACGTAGCGATTGAGGTGGTACCGGCAATAAGGACAGGGATACATCGCCGCAAATGAGCGGAAGAAATCCTTGAACAACGCGATCAAAATCTTCTGATCTTCGTCATCGCGACTGCAGACAATCTCGGCAGTCGTATGAAGAAAACGCCACGTCGCCGGACCTATGAAATAGGGAAAGCTTAACCGCATGTCCGCATCGCGCACATCGCTGCGCCCCAGGTAGACATCCAAGAAAGCCACATATTGCGACAAGGAACCAGTTTCCCGACCGAACTCTAGCCGCTCTCTTTGCTTCTGAACGCCATTGAGGTAATGCCGCGTCAACTGCCAAGCCTGTTTTATCATGAGCTTTTGAGACGGGCGGCAGTTTTTAAAACATTCCATTTCCGCGTTAGCAAATGGATGGAACTCGCCCGATGCGCGCGCAGCGGCGAACCAGTTGTCAAGATCGGCTTCATTCGGGTTCGTGTTGGCGTCGATGTCCTCGGCGGTTCCGATGCTGCAGGCGGCAAGCAGCTTTGGCATGTAGTCTTCGTACCAGTAGCGGCTCGGCATCATTGCACCATCGATCTCTTCTTCGACAGAGTCCACGATCACCCGGTTCCAAGCTTGCAGATAGTCCAGTGGCGCACTGTGCGAGCGGGGTTCCCGCACCGATCGGTCTTGGTAAAGCTCCATCGCCCGAAGCCGCTTTACTTCGTGAAGGTCAAGCGCACCGTTGAACAAGTCCGCTGGCGCGAGGTTCTTCCGCCTTAACGTCAGGGCGCACTCAACCAGTGCCTCAAAAACATGCCGTGTCTTGGATTTATCCTCGCGCTCCTCCTCCATCTTTTCGACTTCGGCAAGCATGCCTAGTGTTTTTTCGACCAGAGGCCAGGATGCGATACGCTCATCAAGCCGTTCAAGCTCTTCGCGAATGGAACGGGGAACAGCATCCAAGACTTCAAAACACGAAGGTTCGACGATCCCCAGTGCCTTGTAGAGTGCAATTGCGCTATCCGTAAATTTCGCAAATTCGGTGATGGAATAGGGCATTATTTTTGCGGTTAGATGCGTCTCGTAGTTAGCGGCGAAATTCTCCCGAAAACTCCGGTATGCAGCGCCTTGCAGCAGTCGGAAAAGCCCAATTTGAATTTGCAAGCGCGAGGAACCTTCACCGCGCGGCCGAGCTGCGCTGTTAGACGACAGCGCCCGCGGGATGTTAACTGATGACCTCGATGCCACTTTGTGAATTGGCAATCGGGTCAGGTGTGATAGATGGATATCACGGTACGCGTTCGGATGCCGCTGACCCACATTGGAAACGATATTGCAGAACTCATCAAAGTCGATCGCTCCGTCCCCGTCTTTATCAGCCACGGCGAAATAGTGGTCAATTCGGGTCTTGCTAATCCCAAACGCCAAAAGGGTTTGTTGCAACTCCTCTGGAGTTATTTGGCCGTCACGGTTTTCATCGAAGACATCAAAGGCAATTGTCAGTCGGCTATTCAAATCGCCGCTGAGGGAGGCAATCGTCGCCAGAAATTGTTCACGGGTCACTGCGTCGGTTGAACCAAACGCGTCGGGAAGAGAGTTCAAGTGTTCAAAGACCGGGGGTTCTTCGAATGCCGCAACCGCCCTTTGAAGGTCATCCAAAGGAATTACATCGAGGTTTCCTGCGATTTGTTCCCAAAGTTCTTCAATTTCATCGATTCTTAACTGACGCGCCATGACGTCGAATTTTACTTCAAATCACAAGGTTTGGTATTGAATTTTTCTACGTAGATTTTCTCGTTTTCAGAAGCGAAATGTGTTCTCAGACGGGAAGCCGGAAGCCAGTCTCGGGTGCGAGAATCCGGTCTGTTTTTGACCCGCTATCAGTGTAAAGTTCCAGAGATCTTGGCAGTTTGGGCCGGAGTCATTACTTGATCGAATGAGTTTTGAGGTCGGCTTTGTCTTTCGATCCGGAAGTATTAACGGCTTCCGAATTTGCGCCCGCAGCGTATGTCGACGATACGAGCGCAATCGCGGCAAAAATAGCATTCTACCGAGGTCGGTTTTGAGCCGATATTCCTTTATGTGAACGAGTCAAATGGCGACAAGGTCGCGGATCAGGCTTTTGGTTAAGGCGAGATCAAGCATCAACGAGGGTCTTGTCAGAGGAACTTTGCTTGAGCAGGGCAGGGCGGTTACGTTGCTTTTGCCCATGACCAAACCTGCCTCTTACAAATACTTCAAAACCAGTCCCGAGATCATCCGCCTTGCAGTGATGCTGTACATCCGATTCCCTCTCTCGCTTCGGAATGTCGAAGATCTACTGCATGAACGAGGCATCGACGTGAGCCAGGAAACTGTCCGATATTGGTGGAACAGGTTCGGGCCGGTTTTTGCTGCTGAGATTAGACAGAAGCGTGTTCAGCAGCTGCGCGCGTTCTCCAAATGGAAGTGGCACGCGGATGAGGTTTTTGTGAAGGTAAATGGCAAGCGGCTTTATCTTTGGCGGGCCGTTGATCACGAAGGTGAGGTGCTTGAAGCCGTTGTCACCAAACGCCGAAACAAGGCTGCAGCACTGAAATTCCTCAAGAAATCGATGAAGCGCCATGGCTGTTTAGAAAAGATCGTGACGGATCGCTTCGTGTCCTACAAGGCTGCGCTCAGAGAACTGGGTGCACTCGAAAAACAACAGACGGGCAGGTGGCTCAACAACCGCGTCGAGAATTCGCACCTGCCGTTTCGACGAAGCGAACGCTCCATGCAGCGTTTCAGGCGCATGCGAAGTTTGCATAAATTCGCCGCCGTCCATTCTTCCGTCTACAACCACTTCAACCAGGAAAGATCTCTCACCAGCCGAGACACATTCAAGCGGACACGCTCCGCCGCTCTCGCCGAGTGGCGCGAACTTGGTGTGGCATAAAGGGCAGATCTACTGGCCTAGTTGAGACTGGTTCGAATTTGTATGACAGCACCCAGTCGAAAGCTGCAAATTCACGAACCAGTTAAGGGAAAACACCACCGGGGTCATTGACCGGCTGGGGTTTTCAATATGGGATGCGTGATCGACTGATGAATTGGCGTAGCGCGAACCGCGAGCGTACAACGCGTAAACCCGGCAGCCGCATTAGTTTCGTCTGCAGAAAGGTCTCAAACTCCTCGAGACTTTCGACCGCGACTTCCAACAGAAAATCCTGTGCGCCGGTCATCAATGTTCCGGTCACCACCTCATCAAACAGTGCGACCTGACGCTGAAAGTCGGCCACTTTTTCGGCGTCTTGCCTCTCGAGTTCGACCGAGACGAAAGCTGTGATCGGAAAGCCCGCCGTTTTACGGTCGATACGTGCGCTATAACCCGAAATCAGCCCGGTTTCCTCGAGGCGCGCCAACCGGCGTTTGCATGGTGTGGCGGACAGACCGATGCGTTCCGACAGTTGGACCAATGACATTCGTCCGTCCTCTTGCAGTGCGCGAAGAATCTCTCGATCCACCTGATCTGTAGTGAAAGGCACTATAAATCCTTCAATTGGTAGCAATAAACACTCAGCTTCTTTCAAAATACCCTGGAAAAGAAGTTTTTCAACCCGGCACGGGACCGTAGGCTGGAAGTGATGATCCTAACTGATCGAAACGACTGAACCCAGCCATACAAACAAATGGTGAAATCATGCCCCTGATCCTGACAGAAGAAACACCGCCGCCCGGATATGAACGCCTGATCTTTGTCGAGGATTCCAGCACCGGGTTACAGGCCTTCATCTGCCTGCATTCGACAGTTTGTGGCCCGGCGGCAGGTGGCTGCCGAATGTGGGCCTACGACAGTCGTGACGCTGCGCGTGAGGACGTGTTGCGACTGGCACGCGGCATGACGGCCAAGAATGTCATGGCCGGTCTCGGGCTGGGCGGTGGCAAATCGGTGATTATCGGCGATGCCCGCAAAGACAAAACACCGGAATTGCTGCGCGCCTTTGGTCGGGCTGTCGATGCGCTGGAGGGGCAGTATTATACGGCCGAAGATGTGGGTTTCTCGCCCGAAGATATTCGGATTGTTGCAGAGGAAACGGATTTCGCCGTTGGCCTAGAAGAGGGTGAGCATGGCAGCGGCGACCCGTCACCCTTTACTGCCGAAGGGGTTTTCCAATGCCTGAAGGTTGGTGCCAGCGACGTGTTCGGCAGCGACGATCTGACCGGACGCCGCGTGCTGGTGCAAGGCCTGGGCCATGTGGGCATGAGCCTGGCGGAAAAATTGTATGCCGCTGGTGCGTCACTTATCGTATCAGATATCAA
This sequence comes from Ruegeria arenilitoris, assembly GCF_013032445.1. GTDB lineage: Bacteria > Pseudomonadota > Alphaproteobacteria > Rhodobacterales > Rhodobacteraceae > Ruegeria > Ruegeria arenilitoris_F. The sequence goes on from NZ_WQCA01000005.1 coordinate 5,595, forward strand.
TCAGGCCGCGCTGGACTTGGCCCGCGACCGGTTACGTGCGGATATCTGCCCTGTGGATCAGGTCTTTGACGTGCAGGTGGATGTTTTCGCGCCATGTGCTCTGGGTGGCATTCTGACCCATAGCAGCGCAGAGAAGCTGTCGGCGCGTCTGGTCTGCGGCGCAGCCAACAACCAATTGGCCGAAGACTCTGTGGCCGAAACCCTCCGCGCAAGCGGAATTCGTTACCTGCCAGACTATGTCGTCAATGCGGGTGGCATCATCAGCGTGGCCGGTGAAATCCATAGGGCGGGTGAGACATACCGCCAGTCCAGGCTCAAAGAGATCGCGGCGCGTATTGCCGAGATCCTCGCAACTTCACGGCGCACTGGCCGATCGACCACAAGGGTCGCCGATCAGATTGTCGATGATATTCTCGAACGCGCCTGTAACCATCGACAGGAGGGTGCAGCATGAGCGAAGAACTCAGACCGCTTTCGCTGAACGTGCCTGAACCAGGATGCCGCCCAGGCGATACGCCGGATTTTTCAGACTTTGAAATCCCCCGCGCTGGTGAGGTCCTCCGGCCGCCGGTCGATGTCGCCGCGGATGACATTCGTGACATGGCTTTTTCGATTGTTCGGGTTCTGAATAAAGAAGGGCAGGCCATCGGTGAATGGGCAGGTGCAATGACACCAGATGAACTGCGCACCGGCTTACGCCATATGCTGACCCTGCGCGCCTTTGACAAGCGCATGCTGATGGCGCAGCGCCAAGGCAAGACAAGTTTCTATATGCAGCATTTGGGCGAGGAGGCGATCAGCTGTGCCTTTGCCCGTGCGTTGCGCCCCGGTGACATGAACTTCCCGACATATCGTCAGGCCGGCCTTCTGGTCGCGGTGGACTATCCGATGCTTACGATGATGAACCAGATCTATTCCAATGCCGATGACCCGCTGCACGGGCGGCAGTTGCCAATTATGTATACCTCGAAGGAACACGGGTTCTTTTCTATCTCAGGCAACCTGGGCACGCAGTTTGTGCAATCGGTGGGCTGGGCTATGGCCTCGGCCATTTCGGGGGATACCAAGATTGCCGCTGGCTGGATCGGCGACGGTTCAACCGCGGAAAGCGATTTTCATGCGGCGATGGTATTTGCCTCTACCTACAAGGCGCCGGTGGTCCTGAACATCGTCAATAACCAATGGGCTATCTCGACCTTCCAGGGGATCGCCCGGGGTGGTGTTGGCACATTTGCCGCGCGCGGTCATGGGTTCGGCATTCCCTCGCTTCGTGTCGATGGCAACGACTATCTGGCCGTTCATGCGGTCGCCAAATGGGCCGCCGAACGTGCGCGCCGGGGGTTGGGTCCGACCTTGATTGAGTACGTGACTTACCGTGCGGGCGGACATTCTTCGTCAGACGACCCTTCAGCCTATCGTTCGGGTGAGGAAGCCAGTGCCTGGCCGCTGGGCGACCCAATAAAGCGACTGAAACAGCATCTAATCGCGATCGGTGAATGGTCCGAGGAACGCCATACCCAGGCCGAGGCCGAAATCATGGATGAGGTCATTGCGACGCAGAAACAGGCCGAGAGCATCGGCACCTTGGGCGACGGCAAGGTACCATCCCCGCGCGACATGTTCGAAGGCGTCTATGAAACAATGCCGCCGCATCTGGTCCGGCAGCGTCAGCAGGCGGGGTATTGAGAGATGGCCCAAATGACAATGATCGAAGCCATTCGCGATGCCCATGACGTGGCCATGGCGGCTGACGACCGTGTGGTTGTATTCGGTGAGGATGTTGGGTTCTTTGGCGGGGTATTCCGCTGCACCGCCGGTTTGCAGGAGAAATACGGCAAGAGCCGCTGCTTCGACGCGCCGATCAATGAAAGCGGCATCGTCGGTACTGCAATCGGTATGGCCGCCTATGGCCTGAAACCGGTGATCGAGATTCAGTTCGCCGATTATGTCTATCCCGCCTATGACCAGATCGTCAGTGAGGCCGCGCGTCTGCGCCACCGCTCGAACGCCGATTTCACCTGCCCGCTTGTCATCCGCATGCCCACGGGCGGCGGTATTTTCGGCGGCCAGACCCACAGCCAGAGCCCAGAGGCTCTGTTTACCCATGTGTCGGGCCTCAAGGTGGTGATGCCGTCAAACCCTGCGGACGCCAAAGGGCTGTTGCTTGCCTCGATTGCCGACCCTGATCCGGTGATTTTCCTGGAGCCGAAGCGTCTCTACAACGGGCCGTTTGACGGGCACCACGACAAGCCGCTGACAACCTGGAAAAAGCATGCCGAAGGCGACGTTCCTGAAGGCGATGAGATCGTGCCTCTGGGAAAGGCCAAAGTCACTCGCAAGGGGGCGGACGTGACCGTGCTGGCCTATGGGACCATGGTTTACGTGGCCGAGGCTGCGGCAAAGGAAACCGGCGTTGACGCCGAGGTGATCGACCTGCGAACGCTCATGCCGTTGGATCTGGAAACGATCACCGCCTCGGTGCAAAAAACCGGCCGCTGCGTGATTGTGCATGAAGCCACACGCACTTGCGGATTTGGCGCCGAGCTGCTGAGCCTCGTGCAGGAGGAATGCTTCTATCACCTCGAAGCGCCAATTATCCGGGTCACCGGGTGGGACACACCTTATCCGCATGCTCAGGAATGGCAGTATTTCCCGGGCCCCGCGCGGGTGGGTGAAGCCCTCAACACCGTCATGGAGGACTGAGTCATGGGCGTTCATACCATCCGCCTTCCGGACATAGGTGAAGGAATTGCCGAGGCCGAGTTGACCGAATGGCTGGTCAAACCCGGCGATATTGTCAGGGAGGACGATATTCTGGCTGTGGTAATGACCGACAAAGCTGCGGTCGAAGTGCCATCATCCGTGGAAGGCAAGGTTCTGGAATTGGGGGGCGAGATCGGCGAGTTGATGGCCGTTGGCGCTACTCTGATCCGCATCGAGGTCGACGGCGAAGGCAACGAAGGCGAAGTGCCTGCTGTGGCCGAGGCGACCGAAGTTGCGCCGGAGCCTGAACCAGAGTCGACGGTCGAGCCTAAGCCTGAACCTGAAAAGGCTCCCGAGCGGGCCGCACCTGCGGTGGCGCGCGCCCAAGGCACCAAGCCGCTTGCCTCACCTTCCGTTCGCGCCCGTGCCCGGGAAGAAGGGATCGACCTGCGTCAAGTGCCGGGGTCCGGGCCAGCCTCGCGGATCAGCCACAGTGATCTGGATCAGTGGATTGCCTCGGGTGGCATTCAGCAGGGTCAGATCACCCGCGGCGCAAATACCGGCATCGAAGAAGTGCGCGTCATTGGGATGCGTCGCAAGATCGCCGAAAAGATGCAGCTTTCGAAACGCCAGATCCCGCATATCACCATCGTCGAAGAGGTCGAAATCGAGTCTCTCGACGCCTTGCGGGTGGCTCTGAACGACAAACACAAGGGTGATAGGCCAAAGCTGACCATGCTGCCATTCCTGATGCGCGCGATTGTTGAGGCGGTGCGTGAACAGCCCGGACTGAACGCGCGTTTTGATGACGAGGCCGGTGTCATCCATCGTCATGGCGGAGTGCATGTGGGCATCGCCACCCAGACGCCAAATGGGCTGAACGTGCCGGTGATCCGCCACGCCGAAGCGGGCAGCCTGTGGGACAATGCCGCTGAGTTGACCCGTCTGGCCGAAGCCGCACGTGACGGAACGATCAAGCGCGAGGAACTGCAGGGCGGAACCATTACAATCACCTCCCTCGGACCGCTGGGCGCGTTGGCCACCACCCCGATCATCAACCACCCCGAAGTGGCAATCGTCGGCGTCAACAAAATGCAGATCCGCCCGGTCTGGGACGGTCAGCAGTTCCAACCGCGCAAGATGATGAACATCTCGTGCAGCTTCGATCATCGTGTGGTCGATGGCTGGGATGCGGCAGTCTTCGTGCAGAAATTGAAATCCCTGCTGGAAACCCCGGCCATGTTGTTTGTGGAGGGCTGAATGTCAGACCTGAAATGCAAGTTGCTGATCATCGGCGCTGGTCCTGGCGGGTATGTCTGCGCCATTCGTGCGGGCCAGTTGGGCATCGACACGATCATAGTGGACGAAGCCAAGCCCGGCGGCACCTGTCTGAATGTGGGCTGCATCCCGTCCAAGGCACTGATCCACGCAGCTGACGAATTTCATCGGATCACAGCGGTGAATGACGGCCCGTTGGGCATCACCGCCGCTGCCCCGGCAATCGATCTCGCCAAAACTGTTGCCTGGAAAGATGGTGTCGTCAGTAGGCTGAATGCCGGTGTCTCAGGCCTGATGAAAAAGGCAGGTGTCAGGTTCATGTCGGGCCGCGCCCGTTTTCTGGATGGCAAGACCGTTTCGGTCAGCGATGCCGATGGCGAGAGCCGCGAAATCAGCGCCGATTACATCGTCATCGCGTCGGGCTCGGCCCCGGTCGAACTGCCCTTCCTGCCATTTGGCGGCGATATCCTTTCCTCGACCGAAGCTCTGGCGTTGGGTGACGTGCCTGAAAGCCTTGCCGTTGTTGGCGGCGGTTATATTGGGCTGGAACTGGGTACGGCCTTTGCCAAACTGGGTACCAAGGTCACCGTGGTCGAGGCGGAATCCCGCATTCTGCCCACCTATGATAAAGCGCTGACCGCACCGGTGGCGAAACGTCTGGCCGCTCTGGATGTCACGGTTATGACTGGCACCAAGGCGCAAGGCTTTTCAGATGGTGTTTTGGCCACGGATCGGGGCAATGTTGAGGCCGACAAGGTACTGGTGACCGTCGGCCGCCGCCCGCGCACCCACGGCATCGGGGTCGAAGAACTGTCGCTAACCCTTAATGGGCCGTTCATCCAGATCGACGAGACCTGTCAGAGCTCAATGCGGGGCATTTATGCAATCGGGGACGTTACGGGTGAGCCCATGCTTGCGCATCGCGCCATGGCGCAGGGCAAAATGGTTGCCGAACATATCGCGGGTCACACCGTAGAGTGGGACAAACGCGCGATCCCGGCGGTTTGTTTCACCGATCCCGAGATCGTCACCTGTGGCGCTTTGCCCGGCGAGATTGACGGCACAAAAGCCACTGAATTCCCGTTGGCAGCCAACGGGCGGGCCATGACTTGCGAACGTGAAGACGGTTTTGTCCGCGTGGTCTGGCGCGAAGGCGACCATGCTGTCGTGGGCATTCAGGCTGTCGGTGCGCAGATGTCGGAACTTTCGGCGGCGTTCTCGATCGCCCTCGAAATGGGCGCCTGCCTTGAGGACATCGGTGCAACCATCCACGCACACCCGACACAATCTGAAGGCTTACAGGAAGCGTGTTTGAAGGCTCTGGGCCAAGCTCTGCATTTCTGAAGTTAAGGCTGAAAGTCTGTCAGACCTGCTTCGGTCGTCCCGCTGTACTTTTTTTGATAACCGAATAGGGCTTTTGTTGGCGCGATGCCGGGGCCATGCAGAGTGGGGGGAACCACACAAGCAATGTTTGAGCAGGCCAACGTTCCGGTCCTTCTAGGGCATAGAAGAAACGAGCTAACATCTTCGTTTTGGCTAGGCCTGCAGCCTGAAAACGATATTGGATATTGCATGTTAGCAAAATTTCTTCAGAGCTCACTTGAGGTCGATCTTGGTTTTCCCAGTATCTTTCCTCAAGGATTGTTCGATTTCGCTCAGAATTACCTCCGAGAGTAACTTCATGGAGATCTGGCAGTGCCGTGTCTCGGCGATATCGAAACGTCCGGATTCGCCCAACTTGTTGGATGGTCCACCGCCGCCGCAAATCCGAAAATACTTGCAATTCTGGGCGCACATCGCGACGCCCAGATCAATCTCACGTTGCGTATCGCGAAATCTGGGATCAGCCAAAATATCCGAAAGGCTGTCTTGGAAGACATTTCCGAAAGGTGATCCATCAAAGTTGGCCACTGCGGCCCCGGCCAATTCAGGTGAAAACGTGTGAAACCCACCATCGGCATCTATAGTTACAATACGAAATGGCGTATTCTCCTGATGTCGCAGGGCGCGCGGTTTGCCGGAATACCGCAGGACTTGTATCATCGCTTCCATTTCTCGTAGACGAGGGCGCCCGGTTCGCAAAGCATGGCCGACCAGTTTGGTCAGAAACTGCTCCATCTCTCTGTCGTTCGCCGTGTCTAGCGTAGAAGTTGCATTCTCTCCTTCTTGTTCTTCAAAATTCAAACCCAGTTGGCGTGGGTTCAGGTCATCGAAGAAACGGATGAACGCATCCTTGTGGCGGAGCGTAGTTTTGGAAACAACGGCAATCACGGTTGGATCCAGCCCTTCGTGGGCTAGTAAGCGATATCCTTTGATGACGGATTTGAAGGTGCCGATTTGAGATCGTGTCAGGCGATGAGCGTCATGAATGACAGCGGGCCCGTCCATGCTGACACCCACTTTGATCTTGTGATCTCGGAAAAAGCGACACCACTCTTCGTTCACCAAAACGCCGTTGGTTTGGAATGCGTGGGTGATTTTAGTGTTTTTGCCGAGGGTTTCATTGAGGATGTCGATGGCTCTGGCATACCAATCACGCGGCAGAACCATCGGTTCGCCCGCATGCCAAACCACCGTCATTTTTTTTGCGGCCAGGCCTGCTCTGGCCATCCAACGGCCAGCCGCCGCCACGGTTTCGTGCGACATGCGTCGCTTGTCGTCGCGGCTGGGCAGATAACAATAGGTACAGTCGAGGTTGCAAAAGGGTGTGCCTTGCAACACGAGCAAATCGGTTCGACCGCCGTAACGTTTCCGGTTTACCAGTTCACCCAGTTGCCCCAGTTTGGCCAATCGTTCCAATCTCCCCAGTTGACCCAGTTGTTCCAGTTGTTCCAGCAGCCGTTGCACCAGAGTTGCGAAATCTGCGGACCGTCTTCATCGTTTGAATGATCTTCACCTTCATAAGCTCGCCACGCCTCGGAAATCTCATCCAACCGATCTATCGCGTCGGCAGGTTGCGTCGACGCTGAGCCAATTCCAACGGTCTGCGCCATCCACAGCATGGCCAGTAGCAGGGGCTTAGATATGTTTCGTATCACTCTGGACACTCAAGATGACCTCCGCATGTGTCGCTGGGCGTGCTTTTGGTAAGTATACCATAACTTTGATCAATTTTCTCCGCTCTGACCCATATGTTCTTTCTCGGCGAGATCACGGAAGGTCCTCAGAAACTCGAGAACAGCATCGACGTCATACGCAACGGGATAGCGCCATACATCTCCACCTTCGTCCTGGATCAAGAGAATCTCGTGACCCTCGGTTTCCTCAAGTGCCAAATGCTTGGCCGAAATCTCAAACTGTACTGGTCCCGATGCCTCATAACTGTCCGAGGGTTTCAACCGGTCCTCTTCGCACCTCGCTTTTATTTCGTCAAAATTGCCCGGTGACTTCTGCTGGTTTTCATTCGGAACGACCAAAGTGATCGTGACCAAGGGGGGTCTGCCTTCGCAGCGTGATGTCAGCACATGAAGCATCATCTTGTGACCGATCTTGTGGACTTCGAGGTCATCCAATGAAAGGTAGACCGCGCTTTGGTCGTTGAGTGTCAAGTTACTGAAACTGTGCAGGTTCGCCGCGTCACCTTGTGGGACTTTTTTGTTTTTCTCCCGAACAGGTTGGGCCAGTTCCGGATGAAAGATCACGGCAAACTCTTTTACGCCTTTGTCAGAGCCTTTCAGGTGAGAGTTCTGCATTTTGACACCAATCAACCCATGCGTTCCAACCTTGATCGTACCTTCTGCGCGTGAGCCGATGTCAGGCCCAAAGGGATTACCGGCGTTGAACGACTCTGGATCTAAGAAAGACGTGTCGATGGAATGCGGAGATCCCAATCTGCGCAGCTTCAACCTGTCCTGTTCCTGTTCTTCGTTGTCGCGGATTAAACCATGCACCATGATCACTTCGGGGATCGTTGACGACGCGATACCCTTTGAAGGTAGCCTATTCTTTGAAATAACCAGAAACTGGCCAGTGTCTAATTCTTCAAGTTCTGGGTTCGTGCAAACCTGCCCCTTTTGACCCTGTTCAAACCCCAGGTTTGGTGGCAAATCCCGCGTATTCAACGTTTCACCAGCGTTGCCCGACCCGTCGTTCCGTGCAAATCTGATTCCTGCAGACTTCGTATAGTGCAAAACGGCTCCGGTATTGCCCAAGCGAATAGTTTGGTCCTTACCGTTGCCGATTTTGATGCAGTCCAGTTTGTGTTCCACCGGGTCACTTACGAGTTCCTCGAACCGGTTCCAGGACAGAACCTGATAGCCGGTTCCAAACAGCTGGCGCATGCGGCCATCAATCTCTGCCCGCGCGCTCAGGGTGGCGTGTTGCGAAAAATCTTTCTCCATCCACGGCACCAATCCGAGTAAGGTTTCATTCGCCCATCCCTCACGTTTCATTGCAACCCGATTGCTACGTCCTATGGCGTGCTGGTTATAGAGACCATATGCGCGATCGAGATGATCCAATGCGTCGCGCATCAAAGCATAGCCTGCCTTCAAGCCCTCGTTCTCACTCCGCAAAATCTCTTTTTCGCGGTCCGCGGTGTTCCCTTTCAATGCTGCGATCCCAAGCCATCCGATAGTCACGACGGCCGCCGTCGCGACAATCGCCAGCCGCGCTCGTTTTTTCTGTTCTTTCAGCGTTCGGCGTTGCTCTTTCAATCGCTCTCGAATAGCGCGTGTTGCCTCGGATTTTTCCCGGTCCAGATCGTCGAGCTTGCTTTGCTTTTTTTCTAGGAAGAGGTCCCGTGCTCGTGCAATATCGCGCTTTCCGAAGGTGCCCGCTGCGTCCTCCTGGTGCTCGCGCGCTTGTTCCTTGCGACGCCGCAGGGCACGTACTATCCAGTTCAACGAGAAGGTTCTGCGGTAGTGTACGTTGCGGATGAAGTCCGACTTTTTGTCTTCGAACAGTACCGCAAGTTTTGGATAGTCGGTCTCGATCACCGCGTCCGCATCCAACGTTCGGTTTAACGCGCTGAAAACTTCGGCTTCCCGGTCCACCCAGTCGCGGATTGCGGAATTGCGGATCAGCGCTTCGTGCGTAACGTCATATTGATGACGCTCGTTAACCTCGCTTCGTACAAGGAACCCGTGCTGCACCAGAACGTCCAAAGCAGCGCTGAGCGCGCGGGTTGTGGCGTCCTGATCCGGGCCAAAGGACTCTGTTGAGGCCATGCGCTGTTCGACAAGCTCTGTCGGATTAATGAATTCTCGATAAAATCGTTCATTCTCATCTTTGGAAGTGATTGCACACAACGCAGCCCTCAGCGCTGCGTCTGCGACTTTCCCCGGTTTTTCGGGTGCTTCCGGCTGCGCTGCGCTCCAGACTTCAACAAACTTTTGCTCGGCCTCAACTAGCGCTTCCTTTACGTCGTCTCGCAAAGCGTTCTGGAGCCATTTGCCTTGGACCTTGTGCATATTGGGCCAGGCTGTTTCCAGATCTTCCATTCGTACCTGAAACGGACGTTGATCCTTATTATCATCCAGATCCCGAATTTTTCTGTACCAAAGGTCCGTAAGGGCATGTTCAAACAGAGGGAGGTGATCCAGCGGGTGTTCAAGCCGGTCGCGCAAGGCTTCGACGTCGTCCAGTATGCGTTCCACCACCTCTGGATCGTAGGGCGCGGTTTCGGTTGTGCGGTCATATCGCACATCCCATTGATCCAAAACCTTTCGGGCAGGTTCATAAATCGCCTGTCGCAACTCGCGGCGGCCCATCATGTCCAGCAGAAAGACTGACTCGTTGACGATATCGGCAATTCCGGGCACCTGCGAACAGCGATGTAGATCCTCGGCTCGCATGGTGATCAGCAGGAACACACCGGGCGGCTTTTGCTGATGCACGCAGCGGATCATCGAGAACAGGTCCTCGGCTTCCTGCTTGTTGACATTTGATCGGAAAATCTCTTCGAACTGATCTATCAGCAGTGCAAGATTTGGTTCGGCGTCCGGTCCCGACGCGCTGTCATCCCGCTCTTTCGATTGCACTGCACGCGTAAGATTTCGAACCCAGCGAAACGCGGAAGTCATTCCTGAGTGGAGCGGGGGGGCTTCGGGTTTAGGCTCTTCCCCGCGCGGTAGGCCGACGTCGACCGTCAGGTCATCCCGCATCTGTTTTCGCAACATCGAGACGAGACCGTCTTGTGCTGACGCATCTCCAGACCGTTTGAAAAAGTACTCCAGTATCTTGTCTTTGTATGCTGCACTTTTCAGCAGCATTCCAAAAAACTGTCGGTCGAAAGCAGCCACAAATTGTTCGACCGGATCGGTGCCGGGCCGGAAATCAACCGCAACCCAGGAACCTTGTCTTCCAGCCACGGGAACGGCAGCGGACCGGAGATGGTTCAGGACCGCACCACGTACGACTGAAGATTTACCGCAACCGGAACCGCCAATGACAAACACGATCTGAGTCTCGCTCAGGCGTTTGACAATCTGCTTTCGCATATGGTCCCGGCCAGACAGCAGAACCGTAGTCTCGTTGTTGAAATACCGAAGGCTGACATAGGGCGAAATGAGCCCATAGCTCTGCGCGCTTTCTTGTTCGCCATCACCGTCCTGTCCACCATCGACCGCCGCCAAAAACGCATCCCGATACGTTTTGAAGGCATGAAAGGGATCGGGGCTATGCGGTGACATCTGGCTCACAAAGATTAGTGCGGGACGGCGTCTGCATTAATTGAATCCCACCACGCGTTCAGCCTGACACGCAGGTCCTGCACTTCGACGTCTTTCAACGAGGTTCCTTTTCTGCAGGTCAGTTTGCGCCAAAGCTTGTGTTTTCCCGGAACGCTTTGGGGTAAATCAACGCTGGAATAACTTTGCACCAGCACACCGAATACTTCACGGATACGTTCGGGCGCATGCTCCAGAACGGCTTCCTCGTAGATGCTCGCCCGTGTCACGACGTGGTTATAAACACGGCTGTGATTATCACGTTCCCAATCATTCAGCCCGTGATCCGTGATGAAGATTACCAGCGGAACACCAGAGGGTTTCTTGTCGGCTATGCTCCGCAGCCTGTCCGCGTTGCCAAACGTATCGGCTAGGGCAAGGGGAATGGTCAGCGCCTCTAGCGGCGGGGCGACATTCTCATTTGCGGCTGCCGCCTGATTGAAGAAGTTCTCGCGCACATTCACAAAAAGTGCTTCGGACCGTAGGGGAACTTCGGGCGGGTCTTCCCACAGCAGGTTGGCCCCGATTGGGGTTTGCAGCACGTCATTCAGAATCTCGCTCAGTTCGTCCCCATGAACGAACTTGGTGCCGTAAGGTTCTTTCTCCGGTATCGAACCAGTGTCTGAATACCACACAAACTGGCGCGAAATCGGCCCCGGGGCACCGGATTTTTCGCCGAGGTATTCGTCCACGCGCGTCGCAAGCAAGCGCGACTCGGGCGCGTCTGATGCGGCTTGTACCAGACTGCCGACAAACTGATCGGCGCCTGGAAGGATAACATCCCGAGGGCGTCCATCGAATGCTTTCATCGCACTGGCGTTCAGATCCGTTCGGACCATTACCTCATGCTTGAGGTCGACAAGTTCATAGTTTTTGGGAAGGGTGTCGGGCAGAGCATCCATTAGCTTGTCGTAAGCTGCGTATTCATCTTCCTTGCCGTCGGGCCGGGGGCCCAAGGACCTCACGGCCACCACAAGGTTCTTTCCGTCATGCTGTGTTTCTTCGTCCGGGTCGTCCTGCGCAGGTTCAGCCCGAATTTTCTGAATCCAATTGACGATATTTTCGGCAGTCAGCCGCATCGCCTTTTCCGGATCAGGCATCAGGGTCGGCTGCCCACTTTTCAGGAAAATAAGCGGTTCGGTGAATTGGGACAAATCAAGGTAGGACACATCGCGGAAGTTCTGACCAGCCTCAAGATGCATGGTCGATTCAAGAACTCCGTTCCAGTTCATCAACGAAAAACCGTCAAGAAAGATCGGGACGATCATCTTGTCAGGTTTCCAGCTGCGCGCCAGCTCAACGGCTTCTTCTTTAGCGATTTTTTCGGCGTAGCTGGCCCCGACTAAAGCGACAAAAACATCGCACTCGGCCACTTGCTCTTTTAGGGCGTCCATAAGCTTGGCGCCGGCGGCAACCGGAGTTTCTTTCCAGTCGTTGACGACCGCATCAATATCGTTCTCAACCGCTTGGCGGAAGAGTTCGGTTTTCAGAAAACGAACGATCGCCGACGTGGTGGCCTCGTTCTCTCCCGTGTAACTGAAGAAGACGCGCATAGCCGTTCATCGCAATGATTTATTGATCAATATCAGTATTATGTTGTGTCAAAAGGTGACGTAAAGTCAAGCTTTATGCGTTAATTGGTGCGCAGGGCGACTGACGCCAACTTTGCTCATTCCGCCTTGGTATGTGCGCAGCGGGTCAAAGCAGCGCCGCACCCAGCAGCAATATGTATAGGCAGGCGAATGCCATCGGGATCATTCCTTCCAGCTTATGGAAGTCGCGCCGCCGATTGGATTCCAAATGCGCCCACTCGTCGGTGAAAACCTTCTGGTCCATGTTCACTTCCATTTCCTGCAAAACAGTAAACTTGGCTGCATTGAGTTGACCGTAACTGCGTAACAGCAGTTGCCACGCGATACAGATCAGAATTCCCGCCAACGGAATTGCCCATTGCCAGGTAAGCCGACTCGCATCATCCACGCTTGCTTTTCCGCTGGACAGGTACCCGTATAGCGAAATAACGGCACTGTTTACGCTCAGCATCCAGACATTCGCGGTGTTGCGACGATCACTGACTTTCTCGGCTGTCGCCAAGTACAGCTTATAGAGTTCAAAAGTCTCCTTTGTTTCATCCGTCATTGGCGGAACTCATTTCCTTGAATTGAAATTTAGAATTGCAATTCAGGTATCCTAACACAGTAGGTGGCTCTGTAGGAAAAACTTACATCGATCCGAAGCTCATCGACCTTTGTGGAAAAATCAAACTTCGACTGCGTGAAGCCCAAAGGACGATTTATGGAATGGTTGCGCTGACGTCAGACACGTAGCTGATCAGGTGTCGGCTGGCGAGTGTTTTGACTTTACCGCCGTTTCGGCACAGAATTTCCTCCCTTGGCGGCAATTGCAGCCGCTCGAGCACGATTTTTCTTGCTATTGGGTTTGCCCTTTGGCGGCGGGGGACCTTTGGCGCCGCTGCTACGGGGTTTGGACCGCGCGTCTTTGCCTGCTTTGAAGCCAGCCTTCGGTTTACCCTTGGATTCTGATGCCGAAGGTTTCCGTTTTTTCAAGGGAGCCTGCGAAATCCGGTCTGTGCCCTTTGCACTAGGCTGTTGCACTGGCGATCGCTGGGGGTTGTGGCCCGAGTTACTGTCCTTCAGGCGCTTGCCCTCAGACGTCGTATTCGAACTAGTCGAGTGCGTGTCCACCTTACGACGACGTTGTTTGCCAACTGGCGAGCGATCAAACTTCGACCGTTTGGACGGGGGGAGGTCTGGTGCCGTGTCCAAACGTACAATGTCTTTTGATCCTTCTATCTTCATTTCCGGACCAATGGCCGCCAGAAATCCGTCAACGGCAGATTTGCGGATTTCGACGTAGGACAGATCATCTGCTATGCGGATGGCGCCGATATCATCTTTTGTAATATTGCCCGCCTTACATACCATTGGCAGCAAGTGTCGCGGGGACGCGTTCTGGTTTCGGCCCTCTGACAGTGAAAACCAAACACTGGGGCCGAATTCTGCCCTGGGTTTGGGCTTGTCGACCTGAATCGCACTCAGTTCCTCGGGCGCGGAGTGGCGTTTCTGGTACTGGCGCAGATAAGCTGCAGCGATCTGATGAGGCGTGAATTTTTCAACCAGTTGGTCAATCGTCGGACGTTCGCTTTCAGTGATGTCCGTGTTCCAATCTTCGGAAGCAAGCATTCGAACTTGGTCGCGTTCAGCCACGGCGTCAGCAGAAGGCGCGGACTCCCAATCTGCACTGAGTTTGGCGAATTTCAGAATCCGTTCCGCCTTTTTTCGGGACGAAGGAACAACAATCAAAGCACTTACACCTTTTCGGCCAGCGCGGCCTGTGCGGCCGGATCGGTGCAAGAGGGTTTCGTGGCTGTTCGGCAATTCGGCATGCACCACCAGATCAAGGTTGGGCAGATCAATCCCCCGAGCGGCTACATCGGTTGCGACACACACACGTGCCCGCCCGTCCCGCATGGCCTGCAGTGCGTTGGATCGTTCGCTTTGAGTTAGCTCACCAGACAGGGCCACGACCGAAAAACCGCGGTTCGACAACCTCGCGGTCAGGCGCGACACCATTGCACGGGTATTGCAGAACACAATGGCGTTGGGTGCCTCGTAATAGCGCAGCACATTTATGATTGCGTTTTCGCCATCGCGCGGGCCCACCATCATGGCACGATAGTCGATGTCTGCATGCTGGGTCTGTTCGCTTACGGTCGATACGCGCTCCGCATCGCGCTGATAGCTTTGGGCGAGTTTTGCAATCGCGCTTGGAACAGTGGCAGAAAACAGCAAGGTCTGACGGTCCTCGGGAGTTTCCTCGAGGATGAATTCCAGATCCTCACGAAAGCCCAGATCCAGCATTTCATCGGCTTCGTCCAGAACAACCGCGCGCACCTGGGTTAGATCGATGGAGCCGCGTATGATATGGTCGCGCAACCGACCCGGGGTGGCGACAACGATATGCGAACCACGCGCCAACGCGCGGCGTTCGTCGCGCATATCCATACCGCCCACACAAGATGCCAGAAATGCACCTGCATCAGAGTAAAGCCACCCCAGCTCTCGTTTTACCTGCAATGCAAGTTCACGCGTCGGTGCGATGATCAACGCCAGTGGGGTACCCGACGCACCCAGTGTTTCCTCGTCGCCCAGCAACGTAGGGGCGATCGCCAAGCCGAAACCGATAGTCTTTCCTGACCCGGTTTGTGCGGAAACCAACAGGTCCCGACCTTCCAGCTCGGGTTGGGTGACTGCTTGCTGGACAGGGGTCAAAGCGTCATAACCCTTGCGGGCAAGCGCATCTGCGATGGTTTTTTTCACGGCGGAAATTCTCTGTATGGTACGGGCTGCACGTCTTTGCAGGTTTGCAATCGGCGCATCATCCGAAATTAAAGATCGCTCTTTATCGGCTGTCTTTCGGTTTGTATAGGTGCGGCTTCACGTTAGTTGCGGAAATTAGCCTGTTTGACAGAAGCAGAGGCAGGCGCCGCAACACCTAGTCTTTTGCTTTCGACGAAAAAGACGCGCAGCGCAACGCGCCACCGGGGTTCAGTCTGCCATCTGTATAGCAAATAAAGCTGCCGCTTGCCCTGCGCTTTAAAAGCTTAGGTCTTTCCTCCAGAAACTAACCTGCGATGACACTATCGCCTTTCATTTAGTCAAGCGATATGCTGCACTGCAGAAGGGTTTTGGAGGCTTTGCACATGAGCGGTCGGATCATCTGTGTGGCGCAGCAGAAGGGTGGGGCGGGCAAGACGACGCTCGTATCAAACTTAGCAGTCGCGTATTTGGCGGAAGGTAAAAGCGTCGCGCTATTCGACACGGACCCTCAGGGCAGCCTTGGAAAATGGCTGGATATTCGCGAAGAGACACTTGGGGAAAACCAAAGACTCTGGTTCTCTACAGCAACAGCTTACGGGATTTCGCGCGCAATCCGAGGTGTGGATGGTGAGGCCGATGTTATTCTGATCGATACGCCACCCAAAGCCGATAGTGATGTTCGATGGGTTCTGCGCGAGTCTGATCTGGTGCTGGTTCCTGTTTCAGCCAGCCAGGCGGATGTCTGGGCGACCCACGACCTCTTGGACCTTGCAGACCGGGCTGGAAAGCCAACGCATATTGTCATGAACCGAACGCGCGCAGGTACGCGGGTTGGCGAGGAAGTCGCAAAATCAGTGGCCGAGCTTGAGGCGCAGCAGTTGCAGTCATCGCTTGCAAACAGAGTGGTTTACGCGGAAGCGCTAGGTCGTGGTCTGGGTGTGGTCGAAGCGAAAAGGAACAGTTCCGCATCGGACGAAGTGCGTGCGCTCGCTGATGAAGTGTCTGCCATTTTGGAATTGTAAATCAGTTTTTGCGCGACAGTGTTTTGGCACCTCGTTAAGGCGACGGTGTGATAAAGAGGGTCGCTTAGAAAACTGCATCCGCAAGCGTCGGTGCCGAAGCTACACCGATTGTTGACGCGTAAACTTTTGGAAAGAAAAATGTCGGCAAAATTTGCTTGGCGTAGTCGCGAATTTTCCGTTTTGCAGAGATTTTAACAGGATCGTTGAAGAATCCGAAAGGGCAGATCCGGTGATCTGCCCTTAAGGTACGCAGTCCGTCGAATGAGACGGAGAGGCTCTAGTTCTCTGTCCGACAATTAAGCGGCTTTAGCCTTGTCGGCAATCGGGGCCGTCTTGCTGGCAACATTGTTAAAAGTTGCTGCGTCATTGGCGATGCCATTTCCGGCGGAGATCAGCAATTCGACGGTGTCCATTTGGGCCTTTTTTGCCACCTCGGCGAAGGCAAACATCTTTTCCCCAGCAGTTTCTGAAACGCCTGAAACAAAGTTGGCGTAGGCTGCCGCGTATTCGGCTGGATCGGTCTTGGCCTTCGACACTTCCGTCAGCTTGGCGATGGTATCTTTAGCCCACAGATTGGTTATTTCAGTCGATTTTTCAGCAGCTTCCAAAGCTACGCGTGACAGTTTCTCATTCAACGATACGGATGTGTTGTACGCGTCTTCAAAGGCTGCGGCATTGAAGGGAAATGCCCCTGCTACATCTTTCAAAATCGCAGACAAGTTTTCAATCTTTTCCATTGACGTTCGTCCTAACCTTATCGCGGGCCCACCCCGCAGTGTCTCTAACTGAGACTCTATGCTCTCTGCACTGCAGCAACGCAAGTGGAAAAGTTTACCTTACGGAAGGTTGGAAAAAACCGACGTGTTTATAGAGGCTTGTTTCTTCGCGTAATGTGCTTTGGCTTTTGGGCGCGCCGGCGGTTGTTTCGAATCACCCATGTCAAAAACTGGTTAGAATGATCCGTCTACACGGGGAAGACGCCCAGCTTTTCACCTGAAGGCCTTCGCATTCATCGATACGTAATGTCGGCTTACTACAGCCACGTTAAAGCTGAGAGCCGATCGGTAGAATACTCAGAAAACCTGCTACTAAGTGGTCCCAGGCTGAACCTGTGGGTTCGGAGTCATATTCAAGGATTGTGCCATCCTGGTCCCGCGTCCTCCACTTGAGCTGGCCGGCAGGCTCCAATGTCACATGATATGTATATGCGGGCAGGGCTTCATCCAAAGCGCCCAAGGTTTGCGCCGTGAGCGCAGGCGAGTCGATTAGAATGCCCATTTCGGTGTTGATATTGACCGAACGCGGGTCCCAATTGAACGAGCCGACAAACAGGTACCGGTCATCGACGGCGAAAGCTTTGGAGTGCAGGCCGGAACGGGACTGAGCCCAGTTGATGCCACGAGGCTGAACCTGATACGCGTCGGGCCGCAATTCGTAAAGTTCAACCCCGCCACGAAGCAGTGCCCGCCGTTTCTTGGCGTAATGCGCATAGACCGGTGCGACGTCGTTTGAGGCCAACGAGTTGGTCACGACTTTCACGTCGACGCCGCGGTTTTCCAGTTCGGTCATCCATCTCACGCCGTTCTTTCGTGGTACGAAATAAGCCGAAACGATATGCACCTCACTGTCGGCATTTTCGAAGTATGGGAGCAACTGCGACGCAAGGATCGGGTCTGAATTCTCCAACCCCGCAGCTTTGGACGGAGGATCCGCATATAGTTTCGCCGGGACCCAATCCAGAGCGAGAGCGCCGTCCGCAAAATTCTCCTTGGCGGATTTTCTTAAGGCTGCGCCGTATTGAGTTTGTTTCGCCTCTTCCACAAGTTCGTTGAGCCTGTTTCGCGCGTCGCTCAGGCTAAAGGCCTCTGGCTCTCCAACAACTACGCGGGCAGGAACCGCAAACTCACTGTTCCAGTATGCGTCAAAGCTTTGCGATACGTCCCTTACAACGGGGCCTGCGGCCAGAACGTCCAGATCCGCGTAGTTCATTTCTTTCCGCGCAAGGAAATACTCGGCCCCGATATTTCGCCCACCCACAATCGTAAACATGTTGTCCGCAGTCATGGACTTGTTGTGCATTCTGCGATTGATGCGTTTGAAGTCTGTCAGACCCGCAACAAGCAGGCTTTGGTCCCGCCAAAAGGGGTTGAACAGCCGGATTTCAATATTGTCGTGATAGTCCAGCGCTGCCGTCATTGCGTCATAGCTGGACGTGTCCATGTCATCTAACAGCAGGCGGACACGCACGCCCCGATCCGCTGCCTGCAAAAGACTGGCTGCGAAGAGGTGACCCGTTGGGTCGTTGTGCAGAAGATAGTATTGAGCGTCAATCGTCTGCTCTGCTGCGGCCGCCAAAAGCAGCCTTGAAACCAGAGCTTGTTCTCCGTCGCTGATCAGCTTGACACCTGATCGTCCGTCTTTGGGATCCCCAAGCCGGTTGGACACCTGCCCAAGCGCAGTATTGGAGTTTGCTGGTACAGAAGCAGTTACGGTCTTTTCATATATGCGAGCTTTAGGAGCGCAAGCACCAAGAACCAGCGTGCAGCAAATACAGAACACGATAGCCCATGGTTTCATCAGCTTTCTCCAACGTTTGCCTTACAGGTGACTACGCTTGGAGGCACGATTGCAAGTTTGTTCAAGCACCCACCGACGTGTTTCGTCAGGCAGTGTTGCTTCCGCGAAGCTTTTCCAGACGAAACTTCCCATCGGGAAACTGTCCTTGCTGAAGGCTTGATCCGGGCTGCGCAACACGTGATTGTCTAATGCAGCACCAAATCCGAACGGCGTGGGATCGTGACCATAAGGTTTGGTGGCTTCAACTAAGATCAGAGAATTCAACAGGCATTTCTCATCGCAGGCTGCGGCCAATTTTGCGGTTTAGGTGGCCCTGCCTGATGCTTGTTTAGCATTGTCGACTGCACTCGCCAGTGACTTCCAGCTAGGTTGATTTTTGCAGCAACGACATTTTACCCTGATTGAGAAGATAGATGACTTTCAACGTGTCCTCTCCAAGCAGTAGATTGCGAAAAACACTGTGGAAACAAAGCCCGCCACCACAATAATTGCTGATATTTCGGATAGCACTCCGTTTTATGAGTCAATGCGGGACGATCAAGCGCAGAGGTTGATACAATCAGAAATTGACCGCCTGAGAGAAGTGGCGAATTCTTTTGGAGGCGTTCCGGTCGGGCAAAAGGGTGATGACGCCCTATGCTATTTTATGGATCAGGATGCTGCGGTTAAGTCCGCTTTGGAGATGATCAACAAGCCGCATGGCACGCTATTGTCAGTGCATGCTGGGGTACATCATGGCCCCGTCGTTTTTGCGGAGAATGGCATTTTTGGCGAAACTGTAAACCTTACGGCCAGGTTGGCTGCGGCGGCTAACCCGGGTGAGGCTTGTGTCAGCGAGACCGTTGTCAGCAATCTGAAACCCGATGTCAGGCAGTTGCTCGCCCCGATTGGCCCGCTTCGCCTGAAAGGTGTGAGTGATCCTGTGAAGGTATACTCTTTGCAAGTTCCCACAGACGGGATGAGTACCGTTTTGCATCTGCCAACATTTTCCGACCGTAATGGGAGTCGTGAGGGGCAGAACGAGAATTTTGCACTCGTGCTCTACCATGACAACCACTCGTGGCGTTGCCGTGAAGGCGATGAAATAAAGATCGGCAGGTCCAAAGACTGTGATGTTGTTATGCCTCAACCGTGGGTATCGCGGTTGCACGCGGTTCTTAGCATGAAGAATGGCAAGCTCATGCTGACCGACCGGAGTTCTTCGGGGACATATGTAAAGGTTGAAAACGCACGGGAAATTCAGCTGAAGCGGGAAGCCGTCATGTTGGCGGACAATGGGCTGATTTCACTTGCCCTTCCTATTCAGCACGCGGATGCCCGACCTTTAGAATTCGAAATCGTGCGTCGCTAGCTTCTTTAGAAACTGGATTTCAGAGTTCTGTGTCAAAAGTCTCAGAAGGAAACTTCTGTTTCATGCTAAAGTCATCGTGAAGTGTGGATTTCAACGAAGTTCAGGAGGGAAGCATGCCATTGAATTCTTCGAGCCAGTTGTGTCACGGCGCTTTAGCTTTGGGGGCGGCTGCTGTGTTTTTCGTTGCAGAAGCCGTAGCGCAATCAGCTATGCCCAACGCCTGTCCGGTGGATGGATGCGAAGTGCGAATAGTGTCCGTCGAAAAAAATGGTGATGAACTTTCAATCACCTACGAGTCGAACTTTACACCGGACGTATCCAAGAACCATTTCCATGCATGGTGGGGGGAAAGCTACAATGTTGAGCAGGTTGGCCGGAATGCTCAAAGCGAGTTCGATGTCGAGCAAGGCCGCTGGCACCGGCACGATGAGTATCCGACTTATGTGACCAAAGAGGCTGCCTCAACCTCAGCGCGCGATGGGGCCACAACAATGTGTGTCACTGCCGCCGACAGGGATCACAACATTCTGGACGCGACCAAGTATCATTGCGTGGACGTGCAAGAGCATCTCTAAAGTAAGGGGTGTGCGGTGAGTTTCCCTGCTTTTATAGGTCGTTATGCCGTAGAAAGGGAAATCGCAAGTGGCGGCTTTGCGGCCGTCGTCCTTGCGCGGGATGAGGAACTTGAAGTCCCCGTTACGCTCAAAATTCTTCACGCAAACCTTGCCTCCAATGACAAGGTCATCACCCACTTTCTCGAGGAAGCGCGGTTACTGAGGCGCATTCGGTCCCCGCGTGTTGTATCCGTTCATGATGTGGGGCGGCTGGAAGATGGTCGGCCTTATTTCGTCATGGACTATGCCGACCGGGGCACTTTAGCGGATCGCCTCAAACGGTTGCAGCCAACAATTATCGCACAGCGGGATGGCGTGGGCGTCTTGATTGATGCGCTGGCAGATGGGTTGACAGCGGTCCATGAGGCGAACGTCGTACATCGCGATGTCAAACCGGCAAACGTGCTTTTGCAACGCATCAAACGCCAGAGAGAGAATGAGACCGAGGAGTCTTTCACTTCTTTGGTCGAGCCGGATGAGAGAGTGTTTCTGGCAGATCTGGGAATCGCAAAGGACATGGCCATTGGCGTCACTGGGGCGACGATGATGGCAGGCACGCCGCTTTATCAGGCGCCGGAACAGGTTGAAAGCGGGCAACCCGTTACTCCGATGACGGACATTTACTCGGCGACGGCGCTGATGTGGCACGTTTTGACAGGCCGAGCGCCGCCACCGTTTCATCGCGTCGCTGAGCACTTGCCCGGATTGCCCGAGATGTGGCGCGATTGCATTGAGCACGGGATGGCGATGGATCCTGAGGCCCGGTTTCAGGAAATGGTATCCTGGCGCAGCGCAATGAATGATGCGTTGGATCGGGACCGGAGAGAAGCCGCGTCGGAGGCTGTGACGCAGATTTCGGAAGGTGGCATCGAATGCCCATACAAAGGGTTGGTGGCTTTCCAGACTGAAGACGCCGGATATTTCTTCGGTCGCGAAGACTTGGTTGAAGAACTTGTGAGCCGACTTCAACAAAGTCGCATTCTGGTTTTGGGGGGGTCTTCCGGAAGTGGCAAGTCATCGGTTCTCCGCGCTGGGCTGCTTCCCGCTTTAACTGCGAATGCTATTCCCGGAAGTGACAGTTGGCGTGTTTGTGTTTTCACCCCCGGCCGGGATCCCATGACAGATCTGTACTTTCACCTCATTGGGGACAATTCAAATCTCACTGCTCAGGTCTCATTGGATGATTTTATTGCTTACCCCAGTGCGGCGCGACGTCTAGCGACGGCAAATGAAGGCGAGTTGCTTATCTGTATAGACCAGTTTGAAGAGCTTTTTACCCTGGTCACACGGGAACGCAGAAACAAATTCATCGAAGCACTGTCTGCGATGACCGACCCCGCAGATAGTCGGGTACGAATTGTAATCACAATACGTGCAGATTTTTATGCTTCGTGTGCCGAGATACCCTGGCTTGCTGATCGAATTTCGGAAAACCAACTTTTGGTTGGACCGATGACGCGGCCTGAGCTGCGTCGCGCAATAAGTGAACCTGCCCGAGCAGCCGGGTTGCACATGGACAGATCGCTGATAGACGCAATTGTTGATGAAGCTGGCAAGGAAGCTGGATCGCTACCCTTGGTGGCGCATTCGCTGTACGAAACCTGCATCCGCCGCAAGGGTGCGACGATGTCTCTGGACTGCTACCGAGAGGTAGGTGGCGTGACTGGCGCAATAAGCCAGACGGCGGAAACGCTTTTTTCAAATAGCTTCGATGACAGGCAGCAAAAAGCCACGCAGCGGTTGTTTTTGCGATTGGTGACACCCGGAGAGGGGACACCGGATACACGCAGGTTGCTTCCGATAGATGAGGTTGAACAAGACGTTGAGCCCGATACCACCCAGAGAGTTGTCGAAGCTTTGACGGATGCACGCCTTCTGACAGTGGATGAAAACAACGTGCAAATCGCGCACGAAGCCCTGCTTCGCACATGGCCAAGATTGACCTCTTGGATAGAAGATAGCCGAGACGACCTGCGAATGCGGCAACGTATTCAGCATGACGCCGCTGAATGGGAGAACGATAACCGCGAACCTGATTTGTTGTACCGCGGAACACGGTTACTGGCTGCCGAGGAGTGGTCGGCGGAAAACGAAAATGTACTGGGAAAACTCGAGCGGGAGTTCCTCATACAAGCGCGCGACGCGCGGGAGAGCGCTCTGGCGGCGTCAGACCGGCGCAGACGGCGGCGGCGGCTTTTTTATCAGGTCGCGGCTGGGGCTCTGGCTGCTTTGACTATTGGTGCGACCGGGGCTTCAATCCTGGCCATTCGTGCCTCCAATCTTGCTGAAAGTAACCGACAGATAGCGGTCGCGGCGACTGCAGAAGCCAACGAACGTTTTGCGCGTGCGCTTGGGGCGGCCGCAAATGGGCTATCCCAATCAGATCCGTTGCTCGCCCTGTCCCTCAGTGCGGAATCTATCACGCGGGCCAACTCAGCCAGTTCCACGTCCGAAGCGCGCTCTGCTATGCTATTGGCGCGTCAGAAATTAACCGAGCCAGGCTTAATCCCCTTAGGAAGCCCATTAACGGTCGGAGACGCCCAGACCATGGATCTTGATGCGGCAGGCCTGAGGGTGGCCGTCGGACTGCGCGATGGGCGGATTGTGATTTACAGCACCAAGACAGATGAAGGTGTTCTGGCGGAACTGGTTGGACATTCCGGAGGAATCCGTGATCTGGCATTTTCCCCGGACGGGAACTTTCTGCTGTCGGCAGCAACCGACGGGGATGTGCGATTGTGGGATGTCGGTCCCTCTCGGTATGGTCCGGTCACGACGCTGTTTTCCGGCGATGATGTGGCGTTTGGCGTGGCCTTCGATTCAGTTGGAAAACGTGCCGCTTCCGCAACCGGGGATGGTACGGTACGTCTTTGGGATATTTCGACTGGAATGCAAATTGGTCCGCCATTGGCGGAAGAACAACTGGGGTTCAAAAGGGTTGCGTTTTCCCCGGTTCTGGAAGGTCTGGTTGCCGGAAATGTTGACGGAGCCATCTACGGATGGATGGATAGTGATGCACGATCGGCCTTTCCGCCGATTCCGGGCGGTCCACTGGGTCCCGATCCTGACCATATTTCTTTCAGCAGCGATGGCAGCGTTTTTGCGGTGTCTCACACAAATGGAAAGGTTTCGACGATAGGTTTCCCTGCAGGGGTTCCAATCGTTGAACGCTTTTCCAACACAGAAGCGGTTGTTGCTGCGGCGTTTGCCAGCCCAGAGAACATTCTGGTGGGCGCAACTGCGAACGGAACGCTTCTTTTGGAAGATTCCAACTTGTTGCCTGTCGGGGGCATTGTGCAAGCGCACGGCCAGAGTATCGTGGATATCGAAAGTGCCACACAGGTTCCCATTCTGGCAACTCTTGGTCGAGATCAGCAGGTCCGCCTGTGGCAGATTGCTTCCACACCAAGCAATGGCGAAACACTTGCTTTTGAAGATGGGGTAAAAGCCCTTGGGGTCGCTTACAGCCCGGATGGAAACGAAGTCGCAGTCGGCGACAGCGAAGGTAACATTTGGATCTGGGATGTGGGTTCGGCTATGAAGCCTTTACTGTTGAAGGGTCATCGCAATCAGGTTTGGGCCGTTGCGTATTCGCAGGATGGTCGAAATCTTGTTACCGGCGATCGGGATGGCAATATCCGGATCTGGGACACGAACACCAAGCAAATTGAAGATCAATTTGACTTGGGCCAGGCGCCTGTCTGGAACATCGCGCCAACCGCCTCAAAGCTGTTTTTTGTAGCCACGGGAAATGGAGTGCACCGGATCGACGCGTCAAACACGAGTGTCGTTCAAACTATCGGATTGCCCGATACGGCCATAAACCGAGTGACCGTCTCTCCGGATGAAACCAGGCTCGCTGCAGCGTCCTCTGACGGGCGAATTTATGTCTGGAATATAGCGGAAAACCGTTTGGAAAGAGCAATAGAGGCTGATGACAACACGCTTTGGAGCGTCGCATTTTCCACCGACAGTTCAAGAATTGCGTCCGCTTCCAGCGACGAGGTGGTAAAAGTCTGGGATCTGGAAAACGGTGAGGAGCTTGCCTCATACGGCGGCCTCAAGGGAGGCGCCACGGATATTGCGTTTTTGGCGGACGAGGCCACCTTGGTCGCAACCGACCGATCCGGAGAGTTGCATTGGTGGGATACGGCCGTAAACCGGCGGCTCATGCCTGTTCAGAAGGTGCACGCCGGTCCGAGTTGGCGAATTGCACTTGCGCCCGATGGGCAGTCCTTTGCGACAACAGGTGAAGATGGTTTAACTCGAATTTGGGACAGTTTGGATTTGGAAAAAGCCTGCTCATTAGGCAGCCCAGCTTTCGACAAAGAGAGAAGAAACCAGTATCTGGGTAGCGAAGAACCGACGACCAGTTGTAGTGCGATTCAGTAAATGGTCAGAGTTATCAGGTCGGCAAGTCTTTGTGTCATAGCATACTTGAGCAGTTTCATCGCCCACATCGGAACTCGGTATCCGGATGATGCTACGGTCCTGCACCTTAATGTCTGATCAGTTATGAAAGGCGTACTTTCGGTGCCGCCGATCTTGCATTCACTGACAGCAGAATGACTGAGACATTGTCGGGGGCTCCCTGCGCAAGGGCCGCATCGAGCAATCGTTGCACCGCGATTTCATCTGATAGCGATAAAACCTGTTCAATAGCAGGAATTGAAACCACATCAGTAAGACCATCACTGCAGATTAAGTACTTCCAGCCGTCGGTCACTGGTTCAACGCCTACGTGGGGGGCGACGTCATGGAATTTTGGAGCCCCGCCAAGAGACTGAGTCAACGCAGGCTTTCTTAGGCCAGTCGTCGTTGTCATCAAGGCGACGTCGTCGACACTTAATTGGTGCAAGACCCCGTCGCGAAAGCGAAAGATCTTGCTGTCGCCTACATTGAACCAAATTAGTTTGTCTGGAAGGCAGGCTAGTCCAGCTACAGTTGTCCCCATGCCCTCAAGCAGTGTATTTGCCGCCGCCAAGTCGTATATGGATTTGTTTGCGTTTTGCAGGACCTCGACCACGTCAAAGGTACTCTCTAATCGCAATGTATTTGACAAAAACGCACTTGCGACCAAGTCACTCGCGCGTTCTCCGGCACGATGCCCGCCCAAACCATCGGCAATCAGCGCTACATCGCCTGCAAAATCAGAGAACGCAAAGTTACGGGGTGCGCTCATTGATCGCTGTTCTTTCCAAGACCCCACCAGAATGCAGTCTTGATTTGAAGAGCGAGCTTTCCCGATATTCGTAAGAGCCGATCCAGAAATTTTCATGTTGATACCAACTCAATGCAAACTACTGTTCTTTGGTCTTCAAATAACTTAACTGCGATCTTTGACGGACGGATAGTCCAGCTTGGATGTTAAAGCACTGACGCCGTCTTCAAACAGAAACTTTTCCAGCGCTAGGTTACAAGCTTAACCAATAGGTCTTTCCCTCGTTCGACAGCCCGCGAGTTCGTGACAATCGCGTAGGTGGTATTGATGCACTGGCCGAAGCCAAACACATGACCCATCATTCAGCCAGAGCCGTCTCTTCTTCGGTTGCTTTATTGGCCCTTTGGCGCCAACGGCGGTGGTACATGGACGAGGTACTCAACGGCGAAGTCTTCTACAGCCTGCGCGAAGCACAAGTCCTGATCGAAGAAGGGAGCAAACACTTCAACACGAAACGGCCGAACATTGCATTAGGCTACCGCCCGCCAGCACCAGAAACAGGGACTAACGGTAAATAATGCACTAACGATCAAATTGGACCAGTAAGATGAGGCGGCTCAAGCCTAGGCGGTTCGAAGTATGTCAAACCCGCCCTGACTAGTTCCGACTACGTTGAACTATCAAGAAGCAATCAGAGTTTTCTTTCAACATTTTCTGAACGAATTCAATTTTTTGACTTTGTTCGATATGCGCGTACAATTGGGGAAATTTATAGCGCCAATACGACAATTAAAGCTGCACTTGGTTGCGTTTGTGAAAAAGAAACCAAGCGGCGCAGGAGGGGGAAATGAAGAAGCTACTATGTGGAATTTTTGCCTTTTTATCGCTTGCGGGATGCTGGGAAAAAGAAGAGGAAATCACCGAAGAGGTTATTAGGCCCGTGCGGGCAACCGAGATTTCCGACCTCTCCAGTCTTCATGATCGTTACTTTGTTGGCACTGCCAGAGCTGCACGCGAGGTGTCATTAGCATTTCGTGTGCCGGGCAATGTAGTTGGTGTGGACGTGCAGGTTGGTGACCTTGTCGCAGGCGGTGATGTGGTTGCCGCTCTGGATCCTGCTCCCTATCAGGCTGAGGTTGATCGGCTAACCGCTGAACTTGAAAGCGCTCAGGCGACGTTCGAAAATGCGAAGCTGCAAACGGATCGGCAGCGCTCATTGGTTGAGAAAGACGTCGCCGCGCAGGCGACACTTGATCGCTTTGTTGCAGGTGAGACATCAGCGCAGGCGGCGATCAATTCTGTGCAGGGCGCACTGGACAGAGCAACGCTGGACTTGACCTACACCAGCCTCGCTGCACCCTTTGATGGCCGTGTGGTCGCAAAGTACATCGAAGATTTTGAGGAAGTCGCTGCGCAGACCCCGGTTCTACGAATACTGGATGCTGAGCACATCGAGGTGGTGATCGACATCCCCGAGCGCTACATTGCCCTGATACCCCATGTCGAGAACATAACAGTTACCTTTGATGCGTTGGGTGACGTGGTTCTGCCTGCGGAAATTAGCGAAATCGGGTCTGAAGCTTCAGCTACAACCCGAACATTCCCTGTCACGTTGATCATGGAGCAACCAGAAGGTTCGCTTGTTCTTCCGGGCATGGCTGGGCGTGTCAGCGGTGAGCCCAAGGAAGGGCATGAGCCATTTGACGCGATCATGGTACCGGCCAGCGCGGTTTTCGTTCCCGAAGGGGGAGCCGATCCTCATGTCTGGGTGTTTGATGCGGGATCGGAAACCGTGACCGCGCGGAAAGTTGCGCTTGGCACACCTAGGTCGCAAGGGGTTGCTATCAGTGAAGGTCTGGAATTCGGCGACGTAGTTGTCACTGCCGGAGCCAATTCTTTGCGAGAGGGTCAGAAAGTTTCGCTGCTTTCTGAGGATGCGGAGTAATGGGGCTCGCCGCTTTTTCCATCCGCAACGCCAAATTCGTTTGGTTCACCGTAGTTATGCTAACGCTGGGAGGTGTTTCCGCATTCTTCAGCCTTGGGCAATTGGAAGACCCAGAATTCACCATCAAAACGGCGGTTGTGACGACGCTTTACCCGGGCGCCAGCCCGGAAGAGGTCGAACAGGAGGTTACCGAACGGATTGAACTGAAGCTCCAGGAAATCAAGGAAATCGACTACATCTCAAGCGAAAGCAGGGCGGGGGTGTCGACTATCAAGGTTGAAATACGTCCGAACTATTGGTCCGAAGAGCTCCCTCAAATCTGGGATACGTTGCGTCGCAAAGTCAGAGACGTGGAGACCGACTTGCCCCCGGGCGCGGGCAGACCTGCGATCAACGATGATTTCGGCGATGTTTTCGGTCTTCTGCTGGCGATGACCTCTGATGGGTTCACTGCTCAGGAACTTGATGGGTTCGCAGAAGACTTCAAACGAGAACTGTCATTGATCGACGGCGTTGGGCGCGTCGACCTGTGGGGGGAACGTGACCGGGTTATCTATTTGGAAACACGCGAGGAAGCCTTGGCGGCGCTGGGTGTTTCGGCTCAGACTATTCTCAATACCCTGCAGACGCAGAACGCGATTGTGGATGCGGGGCGGGTGAACATTGGCGACTATCGCATGCGCATTGCACCAAGCGGTACGTTTACCACCCCGAGCGACATCGCGGATTTGGTTGTCCGACCAAGTGGTCTGGATCAGGTCCAAAGTGGCCAAAGCCGTGGGCCAGAGTTGCTGCGGTTGGGTGAAATCGTTGAGGTCAAGGAAGGCTACGCCGATCCGCCGACGACCGTGATGCGCTACAACGGCCTTCCCTCCATAGGTTTGGCGATATCTTTCCAGTCCGGCGTCAACGTTGTCAGCGTAGGGCAGGCTGTAGATGCGAAAGTTTCCGAGCTGATTGCGGCTTTGCCAGTGGGCATCGAGGTCGAACGGGTTCATTGGCAATCCGATGACGTGAATCTGGCGGTCAGCAGTTTCCTGGTGAGTCTCGGACAGGCTGTTGCCATCGTGCTGGTTGTTCTGACTCTGGCGATGGGCGTTCGGATGGGGATCATTATCGGCAGCGGTTTGATCCTGACGATCCTTACCACCTTCATTCCGTTGGCCGCGCTGGGCATTGATCTTCAACGAATGTCCTTGGGCGCGTTGATCATTGCGCTTGGTATGATGGTGGACAACTCGATCGTCGTTGCAGATGGCGCAATGGTTCGGATGTCCCAGGGGATGGATCGCGCAAAAGCCGCGATTGATGCGGCCACGCGTCCCGCGATGTCGCTGCTAGGGGCTACATTCGTCGCGGTTATGGCCTTTTATCCGATTTTTGCCTCGGTTGAGAGCGCTGGAGAGTATTGTCGTACGCTCTTCTCGGTCGTTGGCATCGCTCTGTTGGTCAGTTGGCTGCTGTCGATGACGGTCACGCCATTGCAGTGCGTTGCCATGCTGCCGGAGCCGAAGGGGGGAGCCAGTGAAACCTTCGACA
Organism: Ruegeria arenilitoris; assembly: GCF_013032445.1. Classification (GTDB taxonomy): domain Bacteria; phylum Pseudomonadota; class Alphaproteobacteria; order Rhodobacterales; family Rhodobacteraceae; genus Ruegeria; species Ruegeria arenilitoris_F. The sequence goes on from NZ_WQCA01000005.1 coordinate 34,793, forward strand.
CCGGTTTTTACGCCGTATACCGCAGCTTTCTGGCTGCTGCGATCCGCGTTCGCTATCTGACAATCGGAATAGCTGTCGCGGCTCTGGTAATTGCCGGGATTGGTTTTGGTTCAGTCACACAGCTGTTTTTCCCGACCTCGTCCATGACCAAGTACATGATCGATTACTATGCTCCTGAGGGAACTCGCATCGAAGCCGTATCCGAAGCAATCGCGCGCATCGAAGAGCAGGTGGAATTGGATGACCGTGTGACAGGTATCGCCAGCTTCATCGGGGCCGGCCCGCCACGTTTCTACTTGCCGGTTGATCCGGAAGGAACAAACCCGTCTTACGCGCAAGTCATCGTGAACGTCGAAGATTATCGTGACATTCCGGAAATGACCAAAGAGATTTCGCTTTGGATTTCAGCGAATATGCCCGAGGCGACATCCTTCACACGCCAGTTCGGCGTAGGTCCCAGCAATACGTGGGCGTTTGAAAATCGTATCATTGGCCCGGCGGATGCCGATCCCGAGACTTTACGTGAAATTGGCGACAGGGCCGTTGCGATACTGGATCAGCATCAATGGACGAAAGTGGCGCGTACCGATTGGCGCAACCGTGTCCTGAAGACCGTTCCCGACTATGACCAGGATCGCGCCAGATGGACGGGCATAACCTATGAAGACCTCGGGAACACGACAAAACGCGCCTTTGATGGGCGTTCCGTCGGCCTCTACCGCGAGGGGGATGAGTTGCTTCCGATCATTGTTCGTCCCGGAGCAGAAGACGTGGCGGCAGTAGACAACTTCGAACTGTTGCAGTTGCAGTCGCCGTTTTCGGTCGAACCAGTCCCCTTGGCGCAGGTCGTTCGTGGTGTGAACGTTCACCCAGAAGACCCCACGATCAACCGCCGTGACCGGCGCCGGGCGCTGACCGTTCAAGCCAATCCGATCGACAGTGTTACCTTGCCAAGCTATCGCGCAGCGGTTCTGGCCGATTTTGAAGCTTTGGAAGCAGACCTGCCGCCGGGCTACAGCATGGAATGGGGCGGTGAGTACGAAGATACGGTGTCTGCGCAAGCGTCATTGATCCCGGGAATGATACCTGCATTTTCGATCATGGCGCTTATCGTGGTCGGGCTTTTCAACTCGTACCGCAGACCGCTGACCATCTTTCTGACGGTGCCATTTGTACTAATCGGCATCGTTCCAAGCTTGCTTCTTACCAACACGCCGTTTGGATTTGTCGCATTGCTTGGAGGCATGAGCCTGGCGGGTATGATGATCAAAAACGCCATCGTTCTGATTGATCAGATCAACGACAATTTGGCCGAGGGCCAGCCAGGCTACGACGCAATTTTGAATGCTGGTGCCTCAAGGCTTCGCCCGGTTGTACTGGCGGCGGCAACGACCGTTTTGGGGGTTATTCCATTGTTACCGGATGTGTTTTGGGTCGGCTTGGCCGTTACGATTATGGGCGGATTGACGGTGGGCACGATGCTCACCATGATACTGGTTCCGGTTCTGTTTGCCACGTTGAACGGTATTCGACCTTCAACCAAAGCCGCCTGATTTGGCAGTGCAGTTCGCCGATGAACCTGTTGACCGTTTGTGAGAAGCCCGAGTTTTGAAGCCCAAACAGATGATTTCTAAGGAGGGATGATTTGGACAATACAATTCTGTTCTTTCTAGTCGGCCTCTTCATAATTGGGCTTCTAATGCTTGGGTATTTTGCCAAGGGAAACGGCGCATTGATGGTAGTCGCGATAATAGTCGGCGTTCTGCTTGCAATGGTGGCGTTCTTTAGCAATCTCGTTTGACTGGCCCAAAAATGTTTGCTGATGCGTGGCCGATCTTAGTTCCATCGGGATGGTGGTTTTCGGGAGGGGCAGTGTGACAACCCACCTTGTTGAGCCGCGCTTTGTCGCTCCATCCTTCAATAGTGAACTGTGCTTCGCACAGGAGGACGGATCCCCGTTTGGATGATCTGTCATGCATAACACACACGGAGACTAGGCGCAGCTGTACTTTCACGCGGGGTCGAAGACGAGGCGGATGAAATCGCGGTAGAGGAGTAACTGCTTCGGCAGCAAAGTTCTGTCTCCCATCACTCTGGACAGGATGATGCCACCATCCCCTACTGCCGACAGCATGTCGGCTAAATCATCCAGGTCAACGTTTATCCGCGGCTCGTAGCGCTCGGCTATTTTGTCGATGCGCTCGCGAAAACGCGCACGCCAGGACAAGACAGCCTTGGCATTGATGTTGCGTACCTCCTGATCGAAAAGTTGTTCGTGGTAGCAGACTGAAGCTACGATGCAGCCAGGGTGACCATTCGGTAAATCACTAAAAACTTTAGCAAGAAGCTTGAGTGCGATCAGAAAGCTGTGCAGTGGATCTTCGCTAAGTTCGTCGGCCTCGGCAAAAACATTGTCAAAAACCAGACCGTCTTGCTCGATATAGCGTTCGAGAAGGGCGCGCGCCAAATTTGTCTTGTCGCGAAAATGATAGAAGAAACCACTTTTTGATATCCCGACTTCGGCGATCAATTCGTCGATTGAGGTTGCAGAAAATCCCTTGGCCAGAATGGCGGCTTCCGCTGCCATCAGAATTTGATCTCTCGTCTGCGGGATCGGATTCGCCACTTTTCGCCCTCGTTTTCGGAATTTGTCGGTAAAAACTGTACCACAGGTACTGTACCTGCGGTCCAGTTGTTGGACGCATTTCTGGATACGGTTGATAGTGACTACTTGAGAAGATGCACGTAAGGCGCAGATTTTTAATAAAAATACAGGAAAGTGAGTGAGCTGGCCGACGAGTTTACTGCTCGACGTGATCAAATGCCCTTATTTTCTAGAACATCGTTAAGTCCTTGTGCCGCGGGTAGACCGGAACGTTTTTTGGCCGGTGCGGACGGGCTTGAATTTAAGATTTTCGATTGTGGAGGAAGACATGAAAGACAGCATTTATCTGCCTAACGCAAACGGGGCGAACGACGTCGCCGTCAAGCATTTCGACGATGCAATTCGAGCGTTCAATATCTACCGGGGGGACCCGGTGGCACTGGTCGATCAGGCGATTGAGGCCGCGCCCGATTTTGCTATGGCACACATCCTCAAGGCTTACCTTTTTGGCCTGGCGACAGAGCCCGAGGCGACCAGCGAAGCAAAGTCTATCCTGAAATCGGCGAAACGTTTCGCGACGACCGAACACGAGAAATCCCATGTGGTGGCTCTTGAGGCGCTTGTCAGCAACAACTGGACCGAGGCGGCGGTCAAGCTCGACCGCCACAACATCGAGTACCCACATGACATCTTGGGATTGCAAGCCGGTCACCTGATGGACTTCTATCGGGCGAACGCGCGAAATATGCGTGACCGGCTGGCGCGGGTCCTGCCGAATTGGTCGGAAGACCAACCGGACTATGCCATCGTTCTTGGCATGTATTCTTTCGGTCTGGAAGAGGCCGGGAACTATGCCCGGGCCGAGGCGATTGGTCGAGAGGCGGCTGACCGTGAACCGCTCGACTGCTGGGCTCACCATGCGGTTGCACATGTCCTTGAAATGCAGGGACGGGCAGAGGACGGAATCGAGTGGATGGCATCACGAGAGCCGCATTGGTCTGGCGATGACAATTTCTTTAAGGTGCATAATTGGTGGCACAACGCGCTCTATCATCTTGAGGTTGGAAAACCCGACACGGTCCTACAACTTTACGATACCCGGATCCGCAAAGACGAAAGCCAGGTTGCGCTTGACCTGGTGGACGCCTCGGCCCTGCTTTGGCGGCTGCACATGGAAGGTTGCGATGTTGGTGATCGCTGGGTCGAAGTTGCGCAAAGTTGGGACGCTCACGCGGATGGCTGCCTCTATCCTTTCAACGACTGGCATGCTGCGATGTCTTATCTGGGTGCCGGGCGCGTTGACGAAGTTGATCGGATTCTCGATCAATATCGGTCTGGCGATAAAACAGGGGGCGAGACCACCCGCTGGGCGCGAACCACGGGTATCCCATTGATAACGGGCTTCCGGGCTTTCTGGGCGGGGAATTATGACGAGGCCGTCGATATCCTGCACCCGGCGAGGTACGTTGCGAACTCCTTCGGAGGTAGCCATGCCCAGCGTGACATCATCGATTGGACGTTGACAGAAGCAGCCGTGCGTTCAGGCAAAAAAGGCGCGGCAGAGGCACTGGCCGCCGAACGCCTGTCTGTCAAACCACACAGCCCGATTAACAAGAGCTTTTTGAAGCGTGCTACCAATTCGGCCAAAGGCATTGTTGCGGCGGTGTGAGCCGATTTGGCGATTGATATCTACATGACCTAATTCGCCTTGCCCATTCTATCAGCGGGCAGGGCGAAGTCGTATTGGTGTTCAAGTGCAAATGTCAGCAAGTTTTTGTCTGCTGGTCGCAACGGGGCATGATCTATTTGTGCGGTGAGAACAAAGCTGCAAAGACCCTCACTTACAGATTGGCAATTCAAGCGGGGGCTGTTTGGGTAACGACGCCCTCCATTGGTTGATGATCGGTTGGAGGGTGTTTTTCGGCCAGAACTTGGGCGCGCCGATAGATTTTAGGCAGGCGGCGTTCCAGTAAACTCCTTCGCGAGACAGCGGTTTTCCCGCTTTCACTGCTTTGGATACTGCGTTGATATCTTTTGATTCCGGGTAGATGTAAAGTGTTGTCGGGTTCCCCTCAACAAGCGCCAATATCTCTTTGGATGCGGATTGAGACCAGGTCGTGCAACCGTTGCTGCGACCGCCGGTATAGTTCACGAGCTTTCCGTACGGGACATACCCTTCATTGTCGGCATGTGTGCTTTGCGGGTTTTTGAAACGACATTGCCATTTCAGGAAAACAGCGGGATGGCCGCCGATGGCCCGCTCGCGGGCGTTGCTGGTTTCTCCTTCTCCGTCGAATAACAGAAACGTACGGTAGAATGGTTTCGTCTTGCCTGAATGGTTGTAATACCCTTTGAAAGATGTCCGCGTTTCGGCGGTCACATAGGACCCACCGGCTGTCAGTTTAGAACCCTCTGTATTGCTGAAATGCTTCGCGCATTGTCGGCCGTTTGCAAAATTGGCGCGCTGCAGTTTTCGCCCATTGCCGTAACCAGATGAAACGGCACGGAAGATCTTTTGCGATTCACAAATCACGTAAAATCGGCGCCCGGGATTGCCGTTTCGCGAGGTGCTGGGGCGGGTAGCATCCTTGGCGAGGTAACAGGGGTTTGTAACTTTGCCTTGGCGCACCTTTTTTTGATACAGCGCGCGCGCCCTTTTCAGGACTACCGGAGCGATTTGACCATCACCCGTGCCTACATGCTGTTGTAGCCATGGTGGGATGTTTTTTGAAAGCGCATCGCTGCGGGTCGGTAGGGAACATGTGCAGGCGGCGAGGGCCAGGACAGTAAGAATGAGACGGTGTGAGTTCATTCGCAACATAAAGACTCCTGCTAGATAATCCTCGGCACCAGTCTAACACGGATCCGCCACGTCACCTTCGCGGTGTTTGGAACGAGCCATTTGACTGTGACCGCAAATCCTATCCAATTGATAAGCAGCGAAGTATTCCACCTCTGCTTGAACCTAAGGCCGCTCGACTTCGTTGGGTGCAGGGCAGGCGTGTGAGAAACCCCGCTATCGTTTTGAAAGGGCACTAAGCTAAGTGGCAATTCCAGCATGGCGTTCCCGAAGCTGTCTCAGCCACCGGGAAAAGCCACATAAGTTTAAGCTTATTGAAGCTCACGGCTCAGTTCATCGGCAAATGGCTGGATATCCCCGAAATGTGAATCGACCCATTCCGGGTTGTAATACGTGTCCAGATACCGGTCACCACTGTCGCACAGTAGGGTAACGATGGAACCCCTCTGATTGTCGCGCATCATTTCATTGGCAATCTGCAGTGCACCCCAAAGATTGGTCCCTGTCGACGCACCCGCCCGTCGGCCGATCCGCTTTTCAAGCCAAAGCATAGTTGCGATGCTTGCGGTATCCGGCACTTTGATCATTCGATCGATGACATCCGGCTGGAATGAGTTTTCCACCTTGGGCCTACCGATACCTTCGATCCGGCTGGAGGTATCGGATGATAGGCTCCGATCCCCGGTCTGGTAGCTGTCGTAGAACACCGAGTTCTCAGGGTCGACGACCGTCAGCGCGGTATCATACCCCTTGTAGCGAATGAAACGGCCAAGCGTCGCCGACGTGCCACCGGTGCCCGCGCTCATTACAAGCATCGAGGGAACCGGATGCGGCTCATATTCCATCTGTCGAAAGATGCTTTCGGCGATGTTGTTGTTGCCACGCCAGTCGGTGGCGCGTTCGGCATAAGTGAACTGATCCATGAAGTAACCGCCAATCGACTTGGCCAATTCAACTGATGCGCTGTGCATCTCGGGGGCTGAACACACGAAATGCGTCTGTCCCCCATAAAACTCGATCAACCTGATTTTGCTGTGAGCTGTGCTTTCTGGGATCACGGCGATAAAGGGAACGCCGATCATGCGCGCGAAATAGGCCTCGGATACTGCCGTACTGCCGGAGGAGGCTTCGACAACGGTAGTGCCTTCTTTGATCTTGCCGTTGCACAGTGCGTACAGAAACAGAGACCGGGCCAACCGGTGTTTCAGGCTTCCGGTCGGATGGGTGCTTTCATCTTTCAGGTAAATATCCACGCCAGTAAGGTTTGGAGCCGGTAGCTTGAACAGATGTGTATCCGCTGATCGGTGTGCATCTGCGTTAATCTTGGCGATAGCGCCCGCAACCCATTTATCCATTTCACCCTCATATTCGTGTCTCGAACCAGTTCAACTATGCGCCCGCCCACTTGCAGATGGCAAATGGGCGGGTTTGGTATGAAGTATCAGCCGCAGCATCCGCCTGAATTCGATTGCGTGGCTTCACAAGGAGCCTCGTTCAGATTGGCGCCACGCCCAAGCCATGTCCGTCCGGCCAGATAGAAATCTGAGAACCTTTCAAGAAAATCCTCGGGCACCGATTTTGCGGGAATGCCACTGTTCAGAAGTGTTTGCTGCCATGCTTTAAGTTTCGGAAACTCGGCGAGCATGTCGTATCCGCTGTGGTCTTCGACAATTGCCGCACGATGGAGTAGGGGAAGCCAGGCGATATCCACGTTTCCAATGCTCTTACCCGAGAAAAACGCCCCCTGTCCTAATTGGCTCTCGACCTTTTCAAAGGACTTGGCGAGTTTCGCCATGCGTTCGTCCAGAACACCCTTGTCGGCGCTTTGCATTATACTGCATTGGACCAGATAGTGTTTGGTGGCCTGATAGCTCCAAGCGCGATTGGTCGCGCGCTGTTCAGGTGTCAGATCCTTCTGTAACGGTGCAGTGATTTCATCAATGTACTCCACGATCGCATCTGACTCGAACAACGGTTGGCCGCCTTCGGTTATTAAAACCGGGACCTGACCCGTGGGCGAGATATCCAGAAACCACGCGGGCTTGTTCTTCAGGTCGATGTACTCAATATCATAGGGAACCTGCTTGGCCTCGAGCATCGCAGTAACGCGCTGCACGAACGGGCAAATCCTGAAGCTGACGATCTTGATCATGAGTGTAGTCCTTTTTGTTGATCCGACCTGTAAGACGAACGGCAGCGCGAAAAGACGAACCAACCGAGGGGAAATGTTGCAGGGTGTTGATATTGAATGATTTAATTAAAGTGAAAAAGGCGGGAACCGATGACTCACAGCGCCCCTGATCTAGAGAGTGTTTGGTCTGAATACCGGGCCAGCCTGTTGGCCTTTCTTCGCACAAAGGTATCGAACCAGGAAGACGCAGATGATTTGCTTCAGGAAATCCTGCTGAAAACTCATAAGAGCTTAGCTAGTCTCGACAAGGTTGAAAGCCTGAAAGCGTGGCTGTTTCAGATCGCGAACAACGCGATCACCGACTTTTATCGGGCCAAAGGTCGGCGAAACACGATACATCCTGACGACCTTTGGCACAGTGAATTGGATGAAGAGGACCAGCATGTGCTGGAGGGGTGTGTCGGGCCTTTCATAGGTGCTCTACCACCCGAAATGGGCAGTTTACTGCGCAAGGTGGACTTGCAAGGTGTGCCGCAAAAAGACCACGCGGACGAACTTGGTATCAGCTACTCGACACTCAAATCCCAAGTCCAAGCCAGCCGTAGAAAACTGCGAGAGCTTTTCGAGGATTGCTGCAACTTCTCTTTGGATCACAAGGGCAACATTGTTGGATATGAGGTCAAAGGCGACAACTGTAAGCCGTGTTGAGCCATCAATGACAACTTTTTGTTGTTTCGGGGGCGGCCTTTATTCGATGTCCTCCGTCACGCTCTTGGAGTGAAAAGGGGGGCGCATCTCAGGTTTTCACAACGTTTTACTCAAGCGCACTAAGCCACCAATTATCGCTTCCGCGGCGGTAGTGTCGAATTTAAATGAAACGGTTACCAGTTCAAAACTCCTAGCGTCTAATGCACAGCCGTTAAATTTCATTGCAGTTTAAGTGCAATCGACTACCCTGCTTACGAAAGGTCAACGACCTGCCTCCTAAGCGACTGGACGGCGGAAGGCCCGGCAATGGGTGCGCCAATCTTATAGTAGCGAGTGTCATGAAGCGGAAGATCGCGACGATATTGGTAGCCGACGTTGTTGGGTATTCGGCCCTGATGCACGACGATGATACCGGTACGTTGGAACTTCTGAAAGTTTGCGACGCTGAGATTATCACGCCATGCGTCAATGCGAATTCTGGACGTGTTTTCAAAAGGACGGGTGACGGGTTTCTGGTCGAGTTTGAAAATGCGGTTGACGCAGTACATTGCGCTTTGGAATGGCAAAGTCGCACGCGGTCCAACAATGTAACCCCGCTGAGTTTCCGGGTCGGGATTCATCAAGGCCAAGTTATCGTCGAAGATGACGATGTATATGGCGATTGTGTCAACATAGCCGCTCGGTTGGAACCGATGGCTCAGACCGGCTGTATCGTGGTTTCCGACGAAGTGTACCAACAGGTTCGGGGTCGCATTGACGCCCGGTTTGACGATCTTGGGGCTCAGGAATTCAAGAACATTCTGCAACCCATTCACGTTTGGGAATGGCGCTGCCCCTTTGCAATACCGCAGCGCCTTGCGAAAGGCGATCTTGCTGAGCCCAGTAAGCCTTCTGTAGTCATCTTGCCGTTTCGCAACTTGTCCAAAGATCCGGAGCACGAGGTTTTTGCCGAAGGTCTGCGTGCGGATGTTCAGAGCGCTCTGACGCAAGTGCTCGGTGTATTTATCGTCGCGATGGGCGCTGCGGACCAATTCAGGGGGGCAACGCCAGAGGAAGCAGGACCCGCGCTGGGCGTGCGCTATGCTCTTCAATGCACCATGCGGGTTGCTGGTGACCGAGTTCGCGTCACGGCGGTTTTGATTGCGACCGCCACAGGTGAGATCGTATGGACCGAGCAATTCGACCGCAATCTGGATGATGGTTTCGCCCTTCAGGATGAAATCGCAGCCAAAGTTCTGATGGAAATGGACGTCGCGCTCGTCGCGGGTGAACAAGCGAAGATCTGGCACAAGTCTCTGCGGTCGTTCAAAGCGCTCGAGCTGTTCTACAAAGGTGTCGACACGTTCTATCGCATGAACCCAGAGGATATGCTGATCGCGCGCGGCTATTTCGAGAAAGTTACGCAAATGGAGCCCCAGTCGGCGCTCGGTCCGATGCAGGTGGCGATGTGTTTCTGGTATGAGCTTCAGAAAGGCTGGGCGAAAGATGTTTCATACGCGCAAGAGCAAGCCATACGCTGGGCTGAAGAGGCCGCCAGCAAAGAGGACGAGGACGGTCAGGCCCTGACCGTACTGAGCCACGTGCACCTGATGCGGAGGGACTATGATGCCGCGCTTGCGGCGGGTCGCGAAGCCACGACAGTTCGCCCCGGGTGTGCAAATGCCAACGCTTTCTTTGCAAATGTCCTGCACCATTGCGACGAGCACGAACAGGCCAGACATCACATCAGTCTGGCAATGCGGTTTCACCCTCTCAATCCGCCATTTTTCAGGAATATCCTCTCGGCGACGTTGCTCGCCCTGAACGAGGTAGAAGACGCTATAGTGATTGCCTCTGAAACAACGCGGCTGGCGGATCAGGAACTGGAGTCGCGGATCGTGCTGGCCAGTGCGTACCATAGGGCTGATCAAAACATAGAAGCAAAACGTGTCGCTTCTGAAATTCAACAGATTGATCCGCACTTCTCGATTGCAAAATATGTCAGTTCCAGATTGTACCGCAGTCCGGACTATCCGAACCAGCTTGCAGCCGATTTGAGAACACTGGGTCTACCCCAATAAGAGGCTGAACGTGTATTGTTTGTGTGCCGTCTCGGGACATGTTTTAGCCACTCTCTAGCTCATGCGCGACAGGGCCTTTAATTATAGGGCCATCGAGCCGTCCTCGCGGATTGTAATGGCCCTCGTCGGACTAGATGGTCGGAAGCCTCTTTGATCGTGTTTGGACTAATGCTAGCTGAACAAGTGATCGTTATCCGAGTCAAAGTTCCAAGTTTTCACTTTATTGCCAGTATTTTCGTAATCCGCGCGAATACTTGATTTGATTTCTTGGTATGTCACTATGACAACCGCAATGCCTACAGTTCGAAATAACACAAATTTGCGCTTCGACACGGGCGACGCCGACTGTGCAGAAATCTTTGAAACCCTGTCGAAAAAGAACGCGGTATATCTCAGGCGGCGCAGGCTTCTGGAGGGTTCTGCCGCGCACGCAAAGGATTTGGTGATCGAATGTGCGGAAGAGATAAGGCAAAACAACGATGAGGCCCTGCTTGATCAGTTTGTCGCACAGGTTTGGGAAAACGCGACAGAGCATGAGATTTTAACGCTGTTGGTGGCCGGATGGCTTAAGCTTAAGCGGGGGCAGTGGCAGGCAACCGAAAGGTTAGGGCGCGAGGTTGTCAGTCGCGATCATCATGACCTCATGGCGCAGCGGCTTATTGATGCCGCTCGCGAAAAGTCGACGGACCTGGAAACTGAAACCGACCGCTGGCTTCGAACGCGGACGTGCGCGGCCCCTTTCCGAGAAATGGAGACGCGGGTCAACGGTGAGGTCCATTTTTGTTGCTCGGCTTGGCAACCTGTTCCAATCGGCCGCCTTGAAACGGCGGACGAGGGCGGATTCTGGAATTCCGACCGGGCCCGCGAAATCAGACGATCGGTACGTGATGGAGATTTTTCGCATTGCAGCCGGTGGCATTGTCCGCAGATCGCTGGTCGCAGGCTTCCCGCCCGCACTCCGGAAACGCAAAGCCTGAAGCTGGAGTTGGAGGAAGGTCCGGATCGGGTCATCCTGTCTCATGACCGGTCTTGCAACATCTCTTGCCCCAGTTGCCGAACTCAGTTGATCAACCTGCCGCACAAAGAAACAGAGCGCTTGAATCAGGTGTTTGAAGATCACCTTTTGCCACTTGTCAGCAAGGCCACGAAAATCAAGGTGACCGGATCGGGTGATCCTTTTGGCAGCAGGCACTTCCGTCATCTTCTTGGGCGGTTGACGCAATCCGGCCCGTCCGGGCGGCGCATTCAGCTGCACACCAACGGGTTGCTGGCTAATGAAAGGGCCTGGAACGATCTTGGGCTATGGGACAAGGTTTCGTCGGTCTGGGTTTCAATCGATGCGGCGCAGGCCGACACGTACGGCGTGCTCCGCCGCGGAGGCGATTTCACCGCACTAAGGAAGAACCTGCGCTTCCTTGGCGACCTGAACGCGCAAGGTGATATTGATACGCTGCGGTTCGATTTTGTCGTGCAGACCGCAAATTACAGGGAAATGCCAGCCTTCGTGGATCTTGCCAATGAAATGAACGCGGATGGTGTTTACTTCCTGAGGCTGCGCAATTGGGGTCATGTGACACCGCAGGAGTTCAAGACCCTCGATGTATGCTCGTCCGATCATCCCGAACACAAAGATTTGCTGGAGGTGCTGGCCGATCCACGGATGGCTTGGGGTGGTGTGGACCTCGGAAGCCTCAACTCGATCTGACAAAAGTTATCCCGGAGCGGGATCACAGCTCTTTTCGGATCAGGATGTCGGCCAGACAGGAACAGGAGTCATTTGTACATCGGATCGGTTCGCGGGGCAGATCAAGGTCTTCGCCCAGATAGCCGATTACCCCTCCGACACCGCAGACGCCGCGATAGACTTCGCCATTCCCTCGGACCCGCAGAGATTCAAGCCCGACATTGCAGTTGTACCCCCGCCAGCGGTTCATGCCCCTGAGGATGAACTCATTCGGGGGCAATGTATCGCATTGTCCGGACCGTGTGGTCGCGCGCATCAAAGAGCGCGGCTTTTCACCAACCGGCGCGTATTTCGAGGGCAATCCTTTCGAAAGCACCCGCATCTGGTCATCGGTGTAATCGTACAGCTTTGCTCCGAATTCCTGCCGCAACGGTTTTAATGAGATCGATGCGGCGGGCAGCGCCGCGCGCAGTTCCTGGGCGTCTTCAAAGGTCTGGTCAAAGCGGTCCGGGTGCATCGTGACGTTGATGTGGACGCTGATGCTGTCCTCCATCATTTTCGCCACACGGATAAAAGGGACCAGCTCCGCGAATTCTGCGTGATAAGTCAGGATAACGCTATTCAGACACCCACTGATCTTTTCCCAGAACCGAGGGGTTCGTGACGCATTGCTTATCAGGCTGACTTTAAAGTCGAACTCGGACGCGTGTTGCAACAAATCAATGATGCGAGGATGCATCGTGGGTTCGCCGCCGGTGAACTGAAGCCAGACAATCTTGTCCCGTTCGTCCACATAGTGTCGTTTCATCTGGCGATATAAGTGCAAAATGTCCTTGGTCTTTTGCCACCTGACCGAACCGTCATGCAATGACTTTGGGCAATAGCTGCATGCATAGCTGCAAGAGTTCCCCAGCATCCAGTCCACCACGACCACTTTGGCATAAACGGGATCGGAGTGTTCTATCAGAGTATAGATTTCCTGTTCGTTTTGAGAGGCGTCCATTCAATCCCAAAAAATTATGTACACAGGTTACCCAAACAAGACCGCAAACTCATCTGCGGCGTTCACGTGGCGACAACAATAAGTGTCAGCTTAGCTCGGAATTGGCCAATGGACAAAAAAACTTTGAAACTGGCGTCTGGCGGGGCAGTACGAGCACTTCTTACATTGGTGGTGACGGTGCTGATTTATCCCGTAGGGATCGGCTGACTTGTCAGCATGAAGTCAGTTTTTTATAATCCAAAGTCAGTTTTATTAGAATTTTGATGCACCGGCTTGTGCTTGGTTTAACCGGGTAACAGCGGTTTTTGAGCTTATTTTAGCGGCCAGTCGGGGGTAATTCATGACAAAGGCTAGCGGCCAGAAGACTCGACCAGAAGTTGCCAAGAAAAGCGCTGATCAGGCGTCGGATATCTATGATTTTGTACAATCCTCCGAATGGCAGAAGGTGCTTGAAAAAGCTCGGATAGAGCGGGAAAAAAACCTTTCAGCACGAAAGCAGAAAAGTAAAGAAACGCAAAAGCCGAAACCGAAGCAAAGCAGTGCTGATCAATCAACCACAGGTGTGCGCCCTTCTGGTACCCATACTTCGTGGTCACATCAGCTTGAAGAAGCCAGGGAGAAAAGAAACGAGGTGCTCGCGCGTCGGGGAAGTGAGTCGGAAAAGCCCCGTCCCGGAGTGCCTGATGAGGGCCAAGGCAATGAATCTGGAGACCGACTGAACGACAAAGTCGAAAAAATTTTCGGGACCCACAAACCAAAAACTAGTTCTGCCGAAGCCAGTCAGTCAAGCCAAGACTCCCTCAGGCGCAAACTCAATCATGCAAGATCTGGAAAAGTACAGGAAGACAACGGGTCGTCGCCCAACGAAACTCTTACCGACGGTGACGCCTCTAAGAATGTTGGCGGCGACCATTCAAATTCGGGTTTGAGTTTAAAGCTGTCTACTGAGGAAATTGACCATCGCCTGTCAAAAAAACTTCTTCGAAGTCTGAGAAAAGAGAAACAAGCCCGCGGCAAAGTCAGTTTGGGCTTATTGGCCCTTGGTTGCGTTATCGGAGTAATTGCTTCGTCTTCAGTTTTTTTGTTTCTTTCCCGTTCAGGCAACAATGAAACAGTAAGCCTGACAACAGCCGAAGCTGAGATAGCCATTGCCGCCCCCTTGCAAGGTGAGAACGCAGGGCAATCTGGTGCCGTGCAGCCTGTTGTATCTTCTGGTGGAGAGGAGGAACTTGTCATCTCGGCTGACGTGTCAGACCTACCGCCAAGACCAACATCCCCCGACAGCAGTTTGGTCCAGGTGGAAAACCTGAACAGCTTTGCTTCGCTGACACCATCCCTGTCGGAATTTACAAACGGTCCTGAAGTCGTGGAGCCAATTGCTCTGAGTGCTGTCCCAAGCGTTCTGGCATATGTTCCGGCGCTTGAGCAGCCACTTTTGCCGGTAGGAGGTGCCGGCTACCTGCCGAGGCAGGAAGCGAACCCGAGTTTCCTGCCCTATGAAAGTGTGCCTGAGTATTATGGTACTGCGATTGTGTTGTCCGGAGCGGTTTCGGCAAGGTTTGACCCAATAGAAATTGCAGTTGAAGCGTTTGCTTCTCCGTTACGCGCGTCCCTCGTCGAAATGCAGCCTGTCTTGTTTACCACTCCGACTCCGTTGCCGCCTGTAGACGGACCTGGAACACTACCGAAACAAATTTGGGCAATTCAACCCGATTGGCCTGTTTTGATTGATCCAGTCGATCATGTATTGACATCCGTGGCACTGAACCCCTCGGAACAAATTGAAGGCCCAGAGCTTAGCCCGGAGGCGATGCAATTATTGATTGCGGCGCCGCGAAAACAGCCCTTGGACGCAACCGTGCACGTGGCGCTGCCCATTGAGGAGATCGAACCACCTGCAACGATCTCTCAAAGTCGAGGCGCAACATTCAGGTTGTACGCGCCCAACAGGCTCTCTGATGATGATGTGGATACTGTGGTCGCTGATTTAACGACGACGGGGCACGAATTAAGTGGAACGGCGCGGGTTGGATTCCGGGTGTCGCAATCCAACGTGCGGTTCTATCACAGGCAGGATGCCGCCAAAGCCGCCGCCCTTGCGGAAGATGCTGGCGCGTTGCTGCGCGATTTCACCGGATCAAAAAGCAAGACGCCAAGCGGTGTCGTGGAATTGTGGCTGGCCGGAAAAGGCTATGGCAATTCTCCGACTAAACGAACGACCAAAAGAAGCAGCCGAAACGGGACTGCAAACAATCCTTTAAATCAATTGAGAAGTCAGGTTTTACAAAAACTTCGGGCAAGTACGAACTAAAACCCTGTTCCAGCTTTTGATTGCGTGGGACTGAAACAAACTGTGAGTGAATTTAATAAGTATTTATAAGGTTTTCATAGATGACTGATAGCAGACTCGTCGGCATGGTAACTGCGCTTCTTTTTTTAGCGACGTCGGGGGGCGCACGTGCCGAGATTACGCTTGAGCATTTGCTCGCCATAGATCAGCTTTTATCAAGCAATGACACAAAGGCCCTGCAATCATACCTTGATAGAAACCCGGAGTTACTTGCCGGTGAAGACGAGCTATCGCGAGAACTACGCGAATTTTATAACGCTGCTTCCTCCGGCAACTTGAACTTTGGTTTTCCTGCCAATGCATCGCCCGACCCGCGTGACGCCCAAACGGGAACGGCCGCGCGCTCAAATGAATTGCAGCACTAGGCCCCATGACTGTGTTTAGTGCCATTGGTAGCTCGTCTCGTCCGAAGATCGCCTACGTTATTGAGCCAAGGTTCTCGGGCGGTACATCAGCAGCAGTCGCCGCCGAGCTTCAGGTGGCAGTTGAGCTTGGGGAAATAGAGGTTCATGCCGTAACCTCCAGGACCTTCGGTGACAGCCAACACATAGCTCCGGTGTTACGGTGTACGCTTGACGAATTGCGTATTCCGCTGATTTGGGATGCACCTCGCATCAGTGCGGATATCGTGATCCTTCACAATCCGGCGTTTCTTAAGTTTCAGGACGCATTATGCACAAAGATATTTGCCCGCGAATTGATCGTTGTAACGCATGAAAATTTTCTGCGTCCCGGAGGAGAAGACGGGTTCGATGTTTTAAGCTGTCTGAACCACATAGAGGGATCGGCACTTGCGCTTAGGAAAACTCTCGCGCCGATTTCACCATACAATCGAAAAACCGTAACCGATTGGCTGATCAGGTCCCGAGTGGCGCGTCATTGGAATGTTCTGGACACGGATTGGTTCAATATTTGCGAAACCGACATAGACGCTCCGCGCGAAAAACCCGAGGATCGCCGCGGCAGGCATTCACGGCCCGGGTTTGAGAAGTTCCCGGTTCTCTCCGATCTGGACAGTTGTTTTTCCAAACATGCACAGAGTAACGTAATTCTGGGCGCCGATGCATTGCTTGATGCCCGTGTACTTCGCCCGCATTGGACCTTGCTTCCCTTTGATGCTGTTAGCGTGGACGAGTTTTTTGGAATGATTGATTTTTTTGTTTATTTCACAGCACCGACTTGGCAAGAGAGTTTTGGTCGCGTCATAGCGGAAGCACTTGCCGCTGGAAAAGTTGTTCTAACGAATTCCGATATCGGCGAGACGTTCGACAATGCAGTTCTTACCTGCCGTCCCGAAGATGTAGATGGGATAGTTTCTGACCTCGTCGCTCACCCAGACCGGTATCATGAACAGATTTCCAGATCGCAACCTGTGCTGACGCGTTATTCTGCCAAAAACTTCAAAGCGATGCTGTCCGGTGTATTATCCGCTGACAGCGGGGTGTTGGCATGATTTTGGTTGAGGCCGGTTCGCGTTCTTTAAGGTCTTTTGATGCGCAATTGATCTTTGCCGAGCAACTAGCTGCGCGTGGTTTTACCGCATGTATAGGTGCCGAGTATTTGCCGGAAGAAGCCGGGCGCGGCAGAGTTTATGAGGCGGCCAAGTTTCTTGTTGATCCGGAAGAATATGAAGCCGAAATCGTGTTCGTTCTGGGTGCCGAGGACATCAATGATCTGCTTCTTTCATCCCTGAGGCAAAAGCAACTTGAACCAGACGTTCCGGTGATCGCGACGGGCCGGTTCGAAACTCAGCAAAGTTACATCGGTGCAAAGGCGCGGTTGGCGTATGCACTTGGGCGTGAAGCGACGGTAATTGATCTTACGGATTTTCAGCCGCGTTCGGTGCTGCCCTCGGCGGCCAGCCCTCTTGTTGCCGAGATTCAGCCAACGCCTCGGCCCGTGCAGCAGGTGTCGAACGTCACTGTAGTCCTTGGATCTATGGAACTGGACAATCCCGAGACGCTATCCTGTTTTTCACGGATGAGTAACCAGGGTGGCTACAATTTGCGTCTTGTGGTCAGCGGAGCGCAGAACGAAGCCATAAAGTCGTCGTCGTACCGCGACCTGCCGACTATCCTCTACACTGATCTTTCCTCTCTTACTTTGGCCAAAACGACAGACATTCTTGTGTTGTTCGGTCACGGTATCGCAGGGGTACGCGTGGCAGCGTATGCTGTCGCGTTGATTGCGGCCGGCGGTGTGGCGATAGACTGCACAGATGATGAAGCGCTTGTTTCCTCGGGCGCGCCGGTATTGCTTGGGCCCAAAACGCCGTTCTCGTTGGATGGATACCTGGCAGGAAAAATCCTTGGGAATACCTCGCAAATCGCAGAACAGGCCAGGAAATCTCAGTGGCTTCATTCGGTGGACATCTCCCGTCTTGAAGCCGCCGCAGGTCTTGCAGCCAAAATACGCGAGCCTGTTCGAACCGAACAAAGAACTTTGTTTTTTCCGACAAACGGTGTGGGATTGGGGCACGCACAGCGGTGTGCGGTAGTTGCCAACGCGCTGCCCGACGATATGTCGCCGATATTCGCGGCCTTTCCCAGTTGTATTCCGCTTATCCGCCGTGAAGGCATCGATTGCATTCCGCTGGTCTCGCGTATCGACACCACAGATAGTCCCGATGGCAACGATATCCTGACATATCGTCGGTTGAGCGCGGCGCTACAGGAAAATGACCGGTTGGTTTTTGATGGCGGCCATGTCTTCGATTCCGTTTACCGCGTGATTCTCGAACGCAAATTGTCGGCGGTTTGGGTCCGGCGGGGCCTGTGGCCGGATGGACGATCCAGGGAAACGATGCTTCGCCGCGAGGGGGTGTTCGATCAGGTTATCGTGCCGTCCGAAGCCTTTGAAGAATTGAATGACGTCTACAGTTTTGGCGATCATGTGCACTATGTCGGTCCGATCTTTCGTCAGGTGACCCAGTCAGCGGAGGAGCGCAACGGGCTTAGGGCGCGGCTGGCTGAACGGTTTGGACGAGATTTCAAGCAGTTGGTCGTCAGTATGCTGGGCGGTGGGGTGGCCTCTGACCGGTCGGCTCAGATTCAGGCAATATCAGGGATGTTGGAGGGGCGGACAGACTGTCTGCACCTTGTCGTAGTCTGGCCAGGAAGCAAGGTTCAGCCAGCCACGTTCGGGTGGACGAATACCCGGGTGGTTCAGACGTTTGAGGCTACTTCATTGTGTCTGGCCGCAGATTTGGTCATCTCGGCGGCGGGATATAACTCCGTCCTTGAGATTCTCTATCACAAAATCCCCTCAATCCTGATACCGCAGTCCGCGCCCTATTTGGACAATCAAGAGCGACGCGCCAAAGCTATGGCTGACCGAGACCTTTGCGCAATCATCACCGAAAAAGACTTCATGAAGCTTGAACGAGCAGTGTCTGATTGTCTGGATCACGATGAGGTGGAGATCTATCGATCTGAATTGAACAGAATTGAATTGCCCGAAACAGGGGCGTCGAGAGCGGCTGAAATCATAGCAGGGGTTACGTTAGGAAAATGACAGATACCTTTTGGTACGAAATCTTCGGTAGAACGTCCCCCAAACAACCGGTGCAACTGGACGCATTGGTCGCTGACAATCATACACCCAATCCACGTGGAAAAGTTGTGTTCCCTGAAATGGGCATAGTTCCATCAGTTGCTCTTTGGGAACGCGAAGCAGGTAGCCCTGTTCATATCGGCATTCGAATTCTGGAGCCTCCAAAATCTGTACACAATGTCTCAAGGCTTCTTGCCGCCGCCGCATTGGAACGTGAGGTGTTTCCGGTAATTCTAAGCCGCATTGATTACAGCGGGTTTGAACAGTTCGGCTTCCGTGTTGAACGCATCCCTGACGAGCCGGTGGCGGCGCAAGCTGCAGAAGAGGAAATAAGAAAGTTCTGGGAGCTTGCGATTATCATAGATGGAAGTGAAATCGGCCTGTGGTCGCAACAGAATAACGTGACTTGAAGTTTAACAGGGGGCGGTTAGCGTCCGGGTATAAGCAAGCTATTCGTTGTAAAGGCTTAAACACGCGCAGGGCGCCTCGATACCTGACGGTAATGGTAAGACGATGCGTGCGGTTTACTAGGTGGCCTGATAAGCGAATACCGGAACAAGGGGCTGAGCAATGGGTCATTCGGAAACTCCCACGCCTGCAACAACGCCGAGGACCCGAGCCAAGGCGCGGCATATTCTGGACAATTACTATATCGGGCCAGCACGCGACGACTCGGTTCTGGAGATTTGGGGCTACACGGAACGTATGACCTATGCTCCAGGTGATCGGCTGGTTCTGCGCGTGTCCACCACGGCAGAAATCTGGGACCTTGAAATTGGTCGCGACGGTGCGCGTTATGAGACGGTGTACTCGAAAACGGGTATCGCGGGTCTGCATCAGGCCACTCCTGAGGATTGTTCGGTTGCGGGTTGCGGTTGGGATGCTTCGTATGAACTGACAATCCCTGATGATTGGCGCGAAGGCGGCTATCTGGTGACACTGACCGCCGAGCGTGATGGGGACCGGGTCGAAGAGCATCACCTGTTTCTACTGCGTCGCGCTGAGACAAAACCACCTGCACCCTATGTGCTGATCTGCGCAACGGGAACATGGTTGGCCTATAATTGCTGGGGTGGATCCAACCACTACGAAGGGATCACAGGCCCGGATCGCAACGCATTTTCCCCGGTCGTTTCAACACAGCGCCCGTGGACACGCGGGTTCTGCAAGCTGCCCGCTGGAGCTCCGCGCGCGGTGCCCGACACGCCACATACGCCGGGAACAATGGTGCGCTATTCTTACATGGAATGGGCCTATGCCTACGGATATTCCAAGAAGTACGCCTCGGCCGGGTGGGCAAGCTACGAACGCCATTTTGCAATTTGGGCTGAAGAACAAGGCTTTGTGTTCGATTTCGCCACCCTGCACGATCTGGAAGCAAATCCCGAACTTTTGAAACGCCACAAATGCGCTGTTTTTGTGGGACATGACGAATACTGGTCTGCGAACATGCGAGACGCGGTGGATCGCTACACAGAACGGGGCGGTCGCGTTGCCCGATTCGGCGGCAACTTTCTTTGGCAAACCCGGATCGAGGATGAGGGGCGTTCGCAAGTTTGCTACAAATACACGGCCGAGCAGGATCCGCTTGTCGGAACGGAACTAGAGCATTTTGTGACCACAGCATGGGAGGCGGCTCCGGCAAACCGTCCCGGCGCGCAGACCTTTGGGGTGAATGGGCTCAAAGGGGTCTACGCGGGTCTTGGGCGCTGCGTCGGGCAGGGCAGTGGGGGCTTTACGGTCTACCGTCCCGATCATTGGGCGCTGCAGGGCACTCAGCTAGGGTACGGTGATCAGTTAGGGGGCGCGTCCCGTATCTTTGGATACGAAGTGGATGGCGTGGATTACCGGATGGAGGACGGCTTGCCTTTTGCCACAGGGGCTGACGGCGCCGACCCGGCGCTCGAGATCCTGGCGATGGGGCTTGCGACCAATATAGAGCCAACACATGGGGTTTGGGGTGAAACCCCTTATATCGCTGACGCGGATGCGATTTTCAAAGCTAGGGCAATGTTCGGAGAAGTCACCCCAGAGACATTGGATCGTAGCCGACGGGGCAATGGTGCTATCGTGTATTGGCCGCGCGGCGAAGGCGAGGTTTTCACGGCAGGCACCTGCGAATGGGTGATGGGGTTGGCGAGACGCGACTGGCAGGTGGAACAAGTGACGCGCAATGTGCTTGTCAGGTTTGGCAGAGAGTAAGCGAGTTGAATGGGCTGGCCTTAGGGCACTTAAGGCTGGCGCAGGTTCTAAGCGCTAAGCACGTCAAGGCTCTGCTCCAGAATAGCGCGGACCTGTAGCCCAATCTGCGGCGCTTCGGACGCGCGGGGGCCAGCGATATTCAACACAGAAGCCGGAATAGAGCGAAGCCATTGGCGCACTTTCTGCGCGCAGGCATCCGTACCTTTTCGAACATCGATGACCAGATGCGGTTTCCCTGTTTCCTTTGCAAAATCAATGGTCAATTGCGTGCCGGGACTGGTTGAGCCATCGATAAAAATCAGTGTGGCGTCGCCCAATATGACATTGCGCCGGGTTCTCTCGGCTACATCTTCGGAATTCGTCTCGCGCAGTCCAGTGAAATGGTCGGGAATGCGACCGGACTCATTTGCACGACCTTTGGGAACCCATCCGCCGTAGACAAACCCATTGCGCCGCGCGAAGTCCAGTGCCGCTATGTCCACGCCGGTTTGACCCCCTGATACGATCTTCATAGTTCGTGTCCTTTCTTTGCGCTGACTTTAAAGGGCGCTCGGGTGCCGGGTTACTGGTGGATTTCAGGACTTCTTCCGCAGAACGTCCAACGTGCGGGGGGCAATATCGGCGATTTTCTGTTTTAGCCGGCCATGCTGTTTCCTTTCCTGCTCATCCTTGCTCGTCGCTACAAAGACCGCAATGCGCGACAATTGAACGGCTTGGTCACAATTCCGAATTTTCTGGCGCAAAATCCGCAAAGCGTGGCAGTTAAAAAGGATCAAGGCGTTCAGGTTTGGGAAGGTTACCTGCCCCCAGTTTCCGATTGCATCATCACGTAAAACGCGAGCAAACTGGGCAATCGGGCAAGGGCGCAAAAAACATGGCAACACAATCCCAGAGTAAAGCGGTCTTTCTGACCGGCAGCCTGATGGGGCACGTCACCCGCATGTCCCTAACCACCAGCATTGGCCTGATGGCGATTTTCGCCGTGGACTTCGTCGATATGATCTTCATTTCGATGCTGGGCAACGACGCGCTGGCTGCAGCGGTAGGTTATGCCGGGACGTTATTGTTCTTCACCAACTCGATCAATGTCGGGCTGTCGATCGCTGCAGGCGCTTTGGTGGCGCGTGAATTAGGCGCCGATCGGCACGAGCAGGCGCGCCAATTCGGAACCAGCGTTGCCGTGCTGGGCGGTCTGGTCGGGTTGGTCGTCTCTGTGGCCGTTCTGTTCAATCTGACGTTTTGCCTGTCCCTGCTGGGCGCTGAGGGCGAGGTGTTGCGACTGGCGGCCCGCTATGTCTCGATCATCTTGCCGACCATGTGGGTGATGGCGGTCGCCATGACTGGCATGGCGGTGTTGCGGGCCTATGGAGATGCGCGACGCTCGATGCAGGCCACGATTTATGGCGGGGTGGCCAACGCGGTGTTGGATCCGATCCTGATTTTCGCCGTTGGGTTGGGGCTGGACGGGGCGGCAATAGCTTCGGTCATTGCACGGATTTGTATGTTGATTGCGGCGGTCAGGCCTGCCGTACGCGTGCATCACGGTTTTGGCCGACCTTCCTTGCGGCAATTAGGGCTGGATGTCCGGCCAGTCCGCGCGATTGCCGTGCCCGCCGTCCTGACCAATATCGCCACACCCATCGGCAACGCCATTGTCATCCGTGAGGTCGCCCAATTTGGAACGGACGCTGTGGCTGGTATGGCGGTGATCGGGCGGTTGATGCCGGTGGCGTTTTCAGTTGTTTTCGCCCTGTCCGGCGCCATAGGACCAATCGTTGGTCAGAACTTCGGCGCAGCGCAGTATGACCGCGTGAAAGCGACCTTTCTGGCCGGGGTTAAGTTTACCGCTGTGTATGTTTGCCTGATGGCGGCAACTCTGTTCGTGCTGCGTGCGCCGATTGCCGACCTGTTTCAGGCGCAGGGGCAGACGCGGGCGCTGATCTATCTGTTTTGCGGACCGTTGGCGTTGGCCTCGTTCTTCAACGGGGTGATCTTTGTCGCGAATGCCAGTTTCAACAACCTAGGTCATCCGATTTATTCGACATGGGTGAATTGGGGACGGCATACGCTGGGCACATGGCCCTTTGCGGTTGCCGGGGCTTATATCGCGGGCGCCCCCGGCGTACTGCTGGGTCAGGCGTTGGGAGGGGTCATCTTCGCCGTGATCTGCTGGGTTTTGGTTCGACGCGTTGTAGCGAACCTAGCCGCACCGCAACCCGCCGATCCGTTTGCCGGTCAGAATCGCTTGCAGGCCTTGTTCGGGCGTCGCGGTTGGTAGGTGGGTTAGTTGCCCTGATTGCGCGCTTCCAGCCGTTCGAGGTTGACCACGGTCGACAGCATCAAGCGATCATGGCTCCAATCCTCGGTCTGTTGGACTGATGCGGCGGCCAGCCCAAGGACAAGCGCAAACAGGATGCTCAGGCCAAGGAACATGAACGGCATCGACGATTGCATCGAAGGTGCATCCGCCAACGCGATCACCCGTTGCCGCAGAACGCGTTTCGCCTTGCCGCCAGTAACCAAAGCCACGTTCAGAACACGCGGGCTGCCGCGCGTGACGGTTCGGGCGCAATAGTCCAGCAGGCATTTGGTGTAATCGCGCGCATCGATGTTCTTGCGGGCCACGACCGACTGATCACAGGCCAGTTCGCGCAAGCGGTCGAACTGATATTTCAGCACCAGATAGGCGGGGTTCCAGAACAACAGAGGCCGCAGAAGTTCGAACCCAAGCTCCCACTCAACATCCCCGGCACGCACGTGCTGCAGCTCATGCGCAAGGGCGAACCGCAGCTCGCGCGGGGTGTCCAGCAGGTGGCTGGGCAACACGACGTGACGCCGACGCAGACCCCTGACCGCGAAGGGCACGGAAATGCGGTCGGACAGGCGGATATCCACCTTCGCCGAGCGGCGCCACAAAAAGCTGGTGTTGACCGTCTCGCGGATTGCCATCCCGTCGCGGATCACCCGCAGGGTATAGATCAGCGACGCAAGGGCCATCAATACAAGGATTGCGGACGCAACCGGATAGTCTCCGCTGAACAATACCTCTACCCAGCGTTGGCGCGTGTTTAGTAGCGTCTCGAATTGGGTGGCAGGCATGGCGATGTCACCGCGCAGATAGGCCGCCACGGCGATATCGCCGATCGCCACGGTGCTTTTGGTCTGAGTAAGTGCGGCCAGCGCCGATACACCCAGAGCCAGAAGAGGGCTGATGACGATACACATGCAAAGTGCCTTAAGCGCGCGCAATTGCGCCACGAACCCGTGGCTGAGTGAGGTTCGGGACAAAAGCCCCCGCGCAACCAGCCACAGAATTGCTGCAAGTCCGAGGACTAAATTCCATTCCAGATACGCGTCGAGAACCGGTTTAACCGCTGTCATTTTGCAGTCTCCTCTCTACCAGTGCCCGAATTTCCTCCAGATCGGCTTCGCTGAGGCCTGCATCGTCAACCAGACGTGCAACCAGCGTGGCAGGTGTGTCGTCGAACAGCGTCCGCGACAGGTTCTGCAGCGACCGTGCCTGATACCTGTCTTTCTCCAGAAGCGGCGTATAGATCAGCGTCTTTCCATCCTTGTGGCTTTCGACAAATCCCTTGTCGTCGAGTATCCGCAGGATGGTTGCACCGGACGTATAGGCCAGATTGCGTTCTGGAGGCAGGCGATCAAGCACGTCACGGACCGAGCCCTGACCTAGCGCCCAGAGCTCGTTCATGAACTCAAGTTCCACTTCGGTCAGCAGGTTTGTTGTTTTCTTTTTTCGCATCGGTCTTTCGTGTCGCAATTTTTAGTATGCCTGACAGACAAGCATCCTTTCGCTGTTTCGCAAAGCTTAAACTTTCCAGAAGACGAAGATGCCCCAGCCGATCGACAGGAATAGCGGCGTCCAGACGGGCTGACCCACCAGCCCAAGCCAGGCGAGGAAGATATAGGCCGAGCCCAGCAGGGTGATGAACAGCCGGTCGCCCAGAGTGGTGGTCAGGCCCAGCACGCCACGTCGTTCGATGCCGTCGCGATACTTGAACCCTTCGAGCACGCCAATCAGGGCGATCGCCGAGAAGATGCCCACGAACACGGCCAGCGTCGCTGGGGTCCAGGCCATCCAAAAATCGGGCCACAGAGGGTCGGTCCATGAAAAGCCCTTGTCCTCTTGTTGGCCGACACTGCCCCAACCGGCCTGTTGGGCAGCAGCCATCGAAGGCAGGAAGGGGAGGGTGAGAAGAAGTTTACGCATATCGAACCTCACACACGTCCCATCGCGAAGCCACGCGCGATGTAGTTGCGGACAAACCAGATGACGATGGCGCCGGGGATGATGGTGAGAGTCCCGGCAGCGGCGAGCAGGCCCAGCTCATACCCTGCGCTGGAGGCCGTCCGGGTCATCACGGCGGCGATGGGTTTTGCCTCGACCGCAGTCAGGGTTTTGGCCAGCAGCATCTCAACCCATGAGAACATGAAACAGAAGAAAGCAGCCACTCCGACGCCGGCTTTGATGTTCGGCAAGAAGATCGTCACGAAGAAGCGAGGGAAGGAATAGCCATCGACATAGGCCGTCTCGTCCAATTCTTTCGGAATGCCGCGCATGAAGCCTTCCAAAATCCACACCGCCAGCGGCACGTTGAACAGCGTGTGTGCCAGCGCTACGGCCAGATATGTGTCGAACAGGTGGATCGACGAATAGAGCTGGAAGAAGGGCAAAGCGAAGACAGCGGCAGGGGCCATCCGGTTGGTCAGCAGCCAAAAGAACAACTGCTTGTCACCAAGGAACCGATAGCGTGAGAATGCATAGGCTGCTGGCAGCGCAACACAGACCGAAAGCACGGTGTTGATCGTCACATAGATGATCGAGTTGATGTAGCCCCAGTACCACGTCGGATCGGTGAAGATGGTGATGTAGTTCTCCAGCGTAAAGGTCTGGGGAAACAGGGAAAAGCCCGACAGGATCTCGTTCGTGGTCTTGAAGGACATCGCCACCAGCCAATAGATCGGCAGCATCAGGAACGCGATATAGAGGATTGGGATAAGGGACCGCTTCTTCATTGCGCGTCATCCTTTGTCATCAGAGTGTAGAAGACCCAGCTGACCAGTAGCGTGATGGCGAAGTAGATCAGGCTCATCGCGGCCGCAGGGCCAAGGTCGAACTGTCCCAGCGCGATCTTCACAAGGTCAATCGACAGCAAGGTGGTTGAGTTGCCGGGGCCACCGCCGGTTAGAACGAAGGGCTCGGTATAGATGTTGAAACTGTCCATAAACCGCAGAAGTACGGCGATTGTCAGGACGGTTTTCATTTTGGGCAACTGGATGTAGCGGAACACCGACCACGGGCTGGCCCCGTCGATCTTCGCCGCCTGATAGTAGGCGTCGGGGATCGAAACCAGACCCGCATAGCACAGCAGAACCACCAGCGAAGTCCAGTGCCAGACATCCATGACTATGACCGTAATCCAGGCCGAGATCGGCTGTTGTGTCATGTCATAGTTGATGCCCAGAACGTCATTCAGGAAGTATCCCAGAAGACCGATTTTGGGCAGGGTGAAGATGTTCCACATCGAGCCCACCACGTTCCACGGGATCAGCATCGGCAGGGCCATCAGAACCAGACAGACCGGCACCCAGAACCCTTTGCGCGGCATCGACAGTGCCACAATGATGCCCAGCGGCACCTCAATCAGCAGGATGAGGAAGGTGAACAGGAACTGTCGTCCCAATGCGGCTTGAAACCGGTCAGAGCGCAGGATTTGCTCGAACCAGCCGAGCCCCTCCCAGAAGAACTGGTTGTTGCCGAAGGTTTCTTGCACCGAGTAGTTGACCACCGTCATCATCGGAACCAGCGCGTTGAACGCGACCAGAGCAAGCACAGGCAGGACAAAGAACCATGCCTTTTGGTTTTCGGTTCTCATTGCGCCCGCTCCTCGGTTGCGATCCAGCCGTCGCGGTAGACGCGGGATTGGTCTGGTTTGAATTGCAGGAAAACCTGCGAGCCCGGCTCAGGCACTTCATGTTCCGTCACGGCCTTCAGCGCAGTGTTGCCGACCATGGCGCTGATCACATAGTGGCGACCGATGTCCGACACCTTGGTCACATGCGCGGGGATGCCGGTGTCGCCAAAGCCCACATATTCGGGTCGGATACCCAAATCGGTGCGGCCTCCGTCGCCGTGGGTCGGACCCTCTAGCATCACCTCGTGACCTTCGAACAAAGCGCGGTCACCTTTGACCTCGCAGGGCAGGACATTCATGCCGGGTGAACCGATGAAGTGGCCGACGAATGTGTGCTGAGGGCGCTCGAACAATTCAACTGGAGTCCCGATTTGCACGACCTCGCCTTCTTGCATCACGACCACTTCGTCGGCGAAGGTCAGCGCCTCGGTCTGGTCGTGGGTCACGTAGATCATCGTGGCTTTGACGCGCTGATGCAGTTCCTTCAGCTTGGATCGGAGCTTCCATTTCAGGTGCGGGTCGATCACGGTCAACGGTTCATCAAACATCACCGCGTTCACGTCGTCGCGGACCAGACCACGACCCATCGAGATTTTCTGCTTGTTATCCGGGCTCAGGCCCGAGGCGCGCGTGTTCAGCATATCCGTGACGTCCAGCATCTCGGCAATCTCATCGACGCGGCGCTTGATCGTCGCGGCGTCGACGCCCCGGTTCTTCAGCGGGAACGCCAGGTTTTCGCCCACGGTCATCGTGTCGTAGATCACCGGAAACTGGAACACCTGCGCGATGTTGCGCTGATCGGGGGGCAGGGCGGTGACGTCCTGGCCATCGAACAGAATTTGCCCCTCGGACGGCGTCAGCAGACCTGAGATGATGTTCAGCAGCGTAGATTTGCCACAACCCGAGGGCCCAAGCAGCGCATAGGCCCCCCCATCGCGCCAAGTCACGTCGATTTCCTTCAGTGCATAGTCCTCAGGGCCCTTCGGCGCTGGCATGTAGCTGTGTCGCAGGTTTGAAAGCTTGATCTGTGCCATGTCAGGCCACCCTTTTGCCGTCTTGGCCGAAATACCGGCAATGGGCCGGGTTCATGTAAAAGCTGTGGTTCTCACCAACCTGGTAGGGGTGAACACCAGCCGCGAGCGAAACCCACGCTTCTTCTCCATGCTGGAAATGCGCGCTGGAATCCGAGCCCGACAATTCGGTCACGATTACGCGGCCCGTGAGTTCCACATCATCACCGGATGAGCGGAACGGCGTCACCCTGTGGGGCCGTACGGCGACCATGTAGTCTCCGTCGGCTATGCCGGTGACCGGCCAGCCGCCTCCGCCTGCCAGTTGCGCCTGGGCGCCGGAAACGGTGATGCGCGCCACATTGATTGGTGGGTCCGAGAAGACGCGCGCGGCGGCGATGTTCTCGGGGTTGCGGTAGATGTCGGCGGTCGGACCGAACTGAGTGACGCGGCCGTCTTCCATTAGGGCAGTATAGCCGCCCAGCAAAAGGGCCTCTTCGGGTTCCGAAGTGGCGTAGACCACCACGGCTCCACGTCCGGCGAAAAGGTCGGGTAGTTGCTCGCGCAATTCCTCGCGCAGCTTGTAGTCAAGGTTCGCCAGCGGTTCATCTAGAAACACCGCGCGGCTCTCTTTCGCGATGGCGCGGGCCAATGCGGTTCGTTGTTGTTGCCCGCCCGACAACTCATGCGGTCGGCGGTGCAGCATCGGGCGCAGTTGCAGCAGATCGGCGGCTTCTTCGACGCGGCCTTCGATCTCGGTCCTAGCCATGCCCGCAACGCGCAGCGGCGAGGCGATGTTGTCGAAAACACTCATATGCGGGTAGTTCACAAAGAACTGGTGCACCAGACTGATCTGCCGCTTTTGCGTGTTCAGCCGGGTTACGTCCTGCCCATCCATGAAGACTTTGCCCGAGGCAATCGGGTCCAGCCCCGCCATCATCTTGATCAGAGAGGTCTTGCCGGATCCCGTCGCGCCCAGCAGCACATTGAAATGGCCGGTTTGCAGCGTCAGGTTCGTGGGCTTGATATGGATGACATTGCCAACCCGTTTGGTGGCGTCTTGTAGTTCGATCATGTCCGTGGGTTCCGGTCCTTCAGTGCTGCGCACTGGTCTTTGTGGTGGGGATGCCGCGAACGGCACCCCCGGTTTTCAATTACTTACTGAGACTGCCAGCGCTGAACCAGTTCGTCATAGTTGACGGTCTGGCCCTGCGGCTTTTCGTTCTCAAGCTTGGCCTTGGGTGAGCCCGCTTTTTCCAGCCAGAAGGCAGGGTCCTGCGGTTCGTTCAGGCGCGGGCCACAACCACCGTAGACACCGGCGCTTTCATCCGCGGCCTGCATACGGGCCATGGTGATGTCCATCTCTTCGGCCAGACGGTCCATCGCCTCTTGCGGGGTAAAGGCGCCCGAGTTCACGTCACCGATCTGCTGCCACCAGATTTGGGCCAGCTTCGGATAGTCCGGAACGTTGATGCCGGTCGGCGACCACGCCACACGGTCAGGCGAGCGGTAGAACTCGACCAGACCACCAAGCTTGGGTGCGCGTTCGGTGAACGATTCGTGGTTGACCGAGCTGTCGCGGGTGAAGGTCAAACCCACATGGGATTTCTTCACGTCGACAGTTTTGGAGGTCACGAATTGCGCGTAAAGCCACGCTGCCTGAGCACGATCCGCAGGGGTCGACTTCAGGAAGGTCCAGGATCCCACGTCCTGATAACCAACCTTCTGACCTTCTTCCCAGTAGGGGCCATGTGGGCTGGGTGCCATCCGCCACAGCGGTGTGCCTTCGTCATCCACGGTGTTGTTGCCTTCGGACTTCGGCTTCACCATGTCGGCGGTGAAGGCAGTGTACCAGAAGATCTGCTGGGCAACGTTGCCCTGGCTTAGCGCTGGCAGCGACTGGTAGAAGTCGTAAGACGCAGCACCCGGAGGCGCATAGGCCCGCAGCCACTCATCCCACTTGCGGATGGCATAGACCGCAGCCGGGCCGTTCGCAGCACCACCACGCGACACCGAGGCACCGACGGGGTTACAGGTGCCCGCTTCCATGCGGATGCCCCATTCATCGACCGGAACACCATTCGGCTCACCTTTGTCGCCAGCACCAGCCATTGACAGCCAGGCATCGGTCATGCGCCAGCCAAGGTCAGGTGCGCGTTTGCCGTAATCCATGTGGCCATAGATCGCCACGCCGTCGACTTCCTTCACGTCGTTGGTGAAGAATTCGGCGATGTCTTCATATGCGGACCAGTTGACCGGAACGCCAAGGTCGTAGCCGTACTTCTCCTTGAACGCGGCCTTGTTGGCCTCATCATCGAACCAGTCCTTGCGGAACCAATAGAGGTTCGCAAATTGCTGATCGGGCAGTTGATAGAGGTTGCCGTCCGGACCGGTGGTGAACTGAATGCCCATAAAGTCATCCAGATCCAGAGTCGGTGAGGTGGTCGCCGACCAGTCACCGCCCATCTGCTCGGTCAGGTTATACGCCAGTTGCAGACGCGAGTGCGTACCGATCAGGTCACTGTCATTGACGTAACCGTCGTACAGGTTCCGGCCCGTTTGCATCTGGGTCTGAACGGCCTGAACTACCTCACCTTCGCCAAGGATCTGGTGGTTCACTTTAATGCCGGTGATCTCTTCGAATGCCTTTGCCAGAACCTCGGATTCATAGGAATGCGTCGGTATGCTTTCCGACAGCACGTTGAGTTCCATTCCGGCATAGGGCTCGGCAGCTTTGATGAACCATTGCATTTCCGCCATCTGTTCGTCTTTCGACAGGGTCGATGGCTGGAATTCGTCGTCGATCCAACGTTGTGCTGCGGCTTCGTCGGCCCAAGCAGAGCCGTGCCCCGCAATGACGGCAGCCGCCGCCACTGCGGAAAGTAGATGTCTCCGCATCTGTCTCCTCCCAAAGATTATGTGATCCGGCGCGAACCGGATGACGATCAGCATCAGCGATTTTCTGCGTATGTGTCAAACTAAATTTTTAGTAATTGGAATTGTAGGGAGTTCCGTGGCGGCGACGCATCCTCGGTTGCCAATTTTTGAATTCGTTGTAAGCTGCACCCGTGATTACAAAAAATGTCGCTGACTGACATGGCGCCAATTAGTGAAAACCACTTGGACGCATGAGGATAGGCAATGTCCCAGAGTCTGTTGAAATACACGCGTGTACTGGAAATTGTAGGTGATACGATCAAGGTCAGGGTGCCCTTGGACGAGTCTGCGGACGCTGCGGTTCGGTTCAATGATCTGGCTGTGATCGAGACGATTGATGGGCATAAAACCCTGGCGCAGGCAATCTTCATCGACCATGACGTGGTGACGCTGCAGGTATTTTCCGGCACCAAGGGGATATCGACCGAAGCGACCGCAACCTTCCTTGGCCACCCGATGCAGACGCCCTATTCGGCCAATATTCTGGGCCGTGTGTTTGACGGGGCAGGGGTGGCGATAGATGGCGGACCGGATTTGTCAGCCGAGCCCAGAATCGATATTGGCGGACCGACCGTGAACCCGGCCGAGCGGGCGGTGCCCAACAAGATGATCCGCACCGACGTGCCAATGATTGATGTGTTCAACACGTTGGTCGAAAGCCAGAAAATCCCGATCTTTTCCGTTTCGGGTGAGCCGTTCAACGCATTCCTCAGCCGAATCGGCATTCAGGCGGACGCCGATATCGTGGTGTTCGGCGGGTTGGGGCTGATCTTTGACGACTACCACACGTTCCGGACATCGTTTGAAGACGCCGGGGTATTCTCCCGCACGGTGATGTTCGTCAATCAGGCAATGGACCCTCTGGTGGAACGCCTGTTGGTGCCCGACATGGCGCTGGCCGTGGCCGAAAAATTCGCGGTGGAAGAGGGCAAGCGCGTGCTGGTCCTGCTGACCGATATGACCGCCTTTGCCGACGCGATGAAAGAGGTTGGCATCAGTCAGGAACGGGTGCCCTCGCAGCGCGGTTATATGGGCGATCTCTACTCCCAATTGGCGCGGCGGTATGAGAAAGCCTGCGACTATGCCAAGGGCGGGTCGGTAACGGTTTTGACCGTAACAACGATGCCCGGCAATGACGTGACCCACCCGGTGCCAGACAACACCGGCTATATCACCGAAGGGCAGTTCTATCTGCACTCCGGCGTGATCGACCCATTCGGCAGCCTCTCGCGCCTCAAGCAGAACGTGATTGGCAAGACCACGCGTGAGGATCACGGGCAAATCATGAACACGATGATCCGGTTCTATTCTGAAAGCCGTGATGCCGCGCAGAAACAGGCAATGGCGTTTGATCTGTCTGATTACGATCACCAGTTACTGAAATTTGGAGCGCTGTTCCGGACGCGGTTCATGGACATCAACGTTTCGATCCCGCTGGAAGAGGCGTTGGATCTGGGCTGGAAAACGCTGGCTGAGTGTTTCCAGCCTGAACAACTGCTGATGAAGCAGGCTTTGGTCGACAAGTATTTCCCGAAGGATGCCAATGGCGCGGTTGCAGCTGAATAAATCGTCGCTGGCTCGCCAGCAGACGCAGCTGAAAAGCTATGAGCGGTTCCTGCCGTCGCTGGACCTGAAGCGCCAGCAGTTGATGGCGGAACGTGCCAAAGCGCGCGAGGATGTACGGCGGCTTGAGGAAGAGGTGAAGGAACTGGCCCAACAGGTCGGGGCGAAGCTGCCGATGCTGGCGCAGCAGGGTGTCGATTTGGACGGGCTGGTTGAACTCAAGGACTATCAGGTCAAAGAGGTCAACGTTGTGGGTGTGAAAATGCCCGCGCTGGACCGGATCGAAGCTGCAGTGCGGCCCTATTCTCTACTGGCCAAACCCCATTGGGTCGATGCCGCGGCGCAGTTGCTGCACGACATGATCGAGGCGCGTCTTCGGGTCAAGGTGGCCGAGGAACGGGTGAAGATTTTCGACAAGGCCGTCGCGACGATCACCCAACGCGTCAACTTGTTCGAAAAGGTCCTGATCCCGCGCGCCAAGGCCAACATCAAGAAAATCCGCATCTACCTGAGCGATGAGCAGATGCAGGCCGTTGTGCGTTCGAAGATTTCAAAACGCAAACACGCGCAGGAGGCCGTAACATGAGTGTCGCGCGCCTCAAGAAACTGTCCTTGGTCGGACGCGCAGGTCAGAAGACAGAAACGCTTGAGGCGCTGCAGGAGTTAGGCTGTATGCATGTCCTGCCGTTGGCACCGCCTCCGGCCGAACCCGAAAAGATCAGCGAGCGTGGGGCAAGAGACGCCTATAAGGCATTGCGTTTCCTGACAGATGTGCCCGAGCCGCGCCGACAGATACAGCGTGACTCGGATTTCGACATGGACCAGTTCGTCAAGGACGTGCTGGACCTAATGCAGCGCACGCGTGACATGACCGACCGGCGGGACTTTCTGGCTCATCGGATTGCCCAAGTGCGACCATGGGGAGATTTGGATTTCCCGCCCGATGATGTGTTGGCGGGAAATCGGCTTTGGTTCTACCAACTGCCGGTTAAGCACCGCGATGCGCTGTCCGATCTGACACTGCCTTGGGCCATTCTGGAACAGGATCATCGCTTTATCTATGCGGTCCTGATCGCACCGGAAGAACCCGCTGATGACATTCTGCCGGTTCCACGCACTCACACAGGCTCGTTGCCTATCCACGAGTTGGAGGCGCAGCTGGAAGAGGCCGAGATTGCCATCGAAGCGCTTGAGGCTGAACGGGTTGCGCAGACCCGTTATCTGACGTTGATGCGGCGAAATCTGTCCGTGGCAGAAAGCGCGGCTGAACTTGCCCATGCAACGCAGAAAGTGCGCGACGAAGAGGCGATGTTTGCCCTACAGGGCTGGGTGCCCGAAGATCGCATTGAGGCCGTGCTTGAGATGGCTCAGGCCAAGGATGCAGCCGTTCTGATCGAAGAGCCGGGGCCGGATGAGTCGCCGCCCACATTGCTGGAGCAACCGGAAAAACGCAGTGCAGCTGTGGACTTGGCACTGTTTTATCAAGTCCCCGGATACAAGGATTGGGATCCGAGCATAATCGTCGCCGCCTCGTTTGCGTTCTTCTTCGCGATGATCGTGGCCGACGCCGGATATGGCGTTGTCATCCTGCTGGGCCTGCTGCTGTTCTGGAAACGGATGGGTCGAACGGCCGGAGAGAGATCGTGGCGACTATATGGTCTGATCATCTCGGGCGCGACGATTTTGTACGGGATTCTGGTCGGCAGCTATTTCGGAGTGTCTCCACCCGACGGGTCGATCTGGGCCAAGCTCAAGCTGCTGGATATGAACAATTTCGGGGCCATGATGATGGTGTCGATTGTTGTCGGTGTTCTGCACTTGGTTCTGGCCAATGCGCTGGCCGCTCGGGCGGCGTGGGGGCAGAGGAAAGCCATCGCCAATCTGGGTTGGATCGCGGCG
This sequence comes from Ruegeria arenilitoris, assembly GCF_013032445.1. Lineage (GTDB taxonomy): Bacteria > Pseudomonadota > Alphaproteobacteria > Rhodobacterales > Rhodobacteraceae > Ruegeria > Ruegeria arenilitoris_F. Next base: position 69,233 of record NZ_WQCA01000005.1, read on the forward strand.
CTGATCGGCGGGTTTGTTCTTTGGCTCAGCTACATGAGGGGGGAATCCCCAACACCCGGGGCAGCAGTCCTGATCGCAGGCGCTCTGGCCATCCTGCTGTTCTCAAGCGAGCGTGTGATTAAGAAACCCACCGACTGGATTTGGCGTTTGATCGACGGGGTTCAGGGTCTTGCTGGGGCTATGGGCGCGTTTGGAGACGTGCTGAGTTATATGCGCCTGTTTGCGCTGGGGCTGGCCTCGGCTTCGCTGGCGATCACCTTCAACGATCTGGCCATGTCGGTTATTCACGCGCTGAAAGGGCCGGGTATTCTATTCGGTCTGTTGATCCTGATCATCGGCCACATCCTGAACTTCGCCCTCGCGTTGATGAGCGGCGTCGTCCACGGATTGCGTCTCAATTACATCGAATTCTTTAAATGGGGTCTGCCGGACGAAGGCATTGTCTTTCGTCCGTTCGCCCGCAAGGAGGTTCAGGAATGAATGAGCTTGTTCTGACATTGGGTTGGCTGGGGATTTACGCACCCATGGCGCTGGGCGCAGCCGCAAGCGCCATCGGCTGTTCGATTGCGGGGATGGCCAGTATCGGCGCCATGACCGAGACCGAGGGCGGCTATGGCCGGTTTGTTGGTGTGTCGGCCTTTCCGTCGACCATGGTGATCTACGGCATCGTTATCATGTTCACACTGAACCGCGACGTGACGCCGGAAAACGCGGGCGGGTTGTTCGGGATCGGTATCCTGTCGGGCATTGCGCTGATGTATTGCGGCATTTGGCAAGGCCGGGCCTGTGCGGCGGCGATTAACGCGACCAAGGAAAAGCCTGAAATCTTCGGCCTGTCGCTGGCACCAGCAGCGATCATCGAAGGCTTTGGCGTCTTTGCCTTCGTCTTCGCCTTGGTCATCAGCGCGGGGATCAGTTGATGGCACAGGATGGGATGATTTCGCACGGTGTCGATGCGCTGATCGACAAGTTGCGCAGTGACGGCGTGGCGGCCGGGCAAGCGGATGCGGACAAACTTCGCGCGGATGCCAAGGCTGAAGCCGCAAAGGTCCTGGCCGACGCAAAACGCGAGGCGGATGCCTATCAGAAAAAGGCCCGCAGCGAGTCTGACAGTTATCGCGCAGCGGGTGAGGAAGCGCTGAACACCGCCATGCGTGACGCGGTATTGACGATGAAGGCTGGTCTGACGGACCGGTTCCGCCAAGATGTCGAGCGACTGGTCACCAGGGAAATGGGTGACCCGGACCTGCTGAAACAGATGATCCTCGAAGTGGTGGGCCGTGCTGCTGCTGAGGCTAAGCTGGACGGCAAGGCGCAGGTCATCCTTCCTGCTAAGGTCGCCACGCAAGAGGATATCAAGCAAAACGCTGACGACATTCAGTCAGGCAAATTGACCAAATACGTATTGGGCCTGACCGCCAAGATGCTGCGCGAGCAGGTCGAGTTACACGCTTCGGACGACGCGCAGGACGGTATCCGGGTCCGAGCTGAAGATCAGGGCGTTGTGTTGGATCTGACCGACAAGGCCGTAGCCTCTTTGTTGATGGAACACCTGCAACCTCGCTTCCGCGCAGTGTTGGAAGGGGTGATCCGGTAACATGTCGGACCCCGACGCCTATATCGCTCTGATCAGCAGCTTGCCGGGCTCGGAACGGTTGTTTATCGCCAAGCAGCCGCCACTGTCGCGGTTGCGTCTGGATCGCCGTTTGACCGCGCTGACAGCTGAAGATGCGCGCGTATTGAAGGTGTTGGAGCACGCTCTGAATTGGAGCGACTATGATATGGACGTCACGGACGCGCAGGCCATTGAGCGGTGTAAAGAGGCGCTGGGCGACATTCCGCAGTCGACCTTGCGAGAGCTATTTGTGGAACGTTTGGACCTTCGTACGGCCGTCGCCGCGCTGCGCCTGCGCAAGCAAGGGGCTGGCCCGCCCGCCGGTACATATGGAATGGGCCGATGGGCCCGGCACATCCCGGCCAACTGGACCGACCCGACCTTCAAGCTGGACGGGCCAATGCCCTGGATCAAAGAGGCCAAGCAATTGCTTGACGCCGGAGACCCTATGGGCCTTGAAAGGCTGTTGTTGTCAGTCAGCCAAAAGCAACTGAAACGGCACGCGTCCCGTCACTATTTCGATTTCGAAGCGGTGGCGATCTACGTGCTGATCTGGAACATTTTCGACCGCTGGGCGCAAAGCAACGCGCAGGACGCGGCCAAGAGATTTGAACATCTGGCGCAACAGGCCATGGCCGGTGCCGCCGAGATTGGTTTTGACGGAGCAAGCGCATGACAGCCCCAACCCCCTCCACACAGACCGCCACCGCCCGCGTCGTCTCGGTGCAGGAGGGGCTAGTTCAGATACAGGCCAATCACGATGCCTCGGGTCAGCCCGGGCAGCTGGTCAAAAACGAGGTTGTCTTTATCCTGCCAACACGCCCCGGCCCGGGTGGCCGTCAGGAACGCTTGAAGGCCGAAGTGCTGCGCGTGCGCGGCGACATCGCCGACGTGCAGGTCTACGAAAGCACCGACGGGGTCGCCGTGGGCGATCCGGTCGAACAATCGGGGCAGTTGCTGTCGGTTGAGCTGGCTCCGGGCTTGCTGGGGCAGGTGTTTGACGGGCTGCAATCGCCGCTGCCCAAGGTGGCTGCTGAATTTGGCACCTTCCTGCCGCGTGGGGCAGATGTGGCTCCGCTGGACGATCAGGCAAAGTGGTCATTCACGCCGTCGGTCAAGGTTGGCGATACGGTGACCGCCGGCGACAGCATCGGCACCGTGCCTGAGGGCCATTTTAGTCACAAGATCATGCTGCCCTTCAATTGGGTGGGCGACTACAAGGTGGTCTGGGTGCAAAAGGGCGCTGCAACGATCCACGACATCGTGGCGAGGCTTGAGGATGAGCAGGGTGGAGAGCATACGCTGACCCTGTCGCAGAAATGGCCAGTGCGGCGCGCATTGCCGGAAAGCATCCTGAAACGCGCGTTGTCTGAACGCCTCTATCCGACAGAGCCGGTCCTGACCTCTCAGCGCCTGATCGACACGTTTTTCCCAATCGCGCGTGGGGGTACGGCCTGTATCCCTGGACCGTTCGGGGCGGGTAAGACGGTGCTGCAGAACCTGATCGCACGGAACGCAAAGGTGGATATCGTGATTGTCGTGGCCTGCGGTGAGCGCGCGGGTGAGGTGGTTGAAACGATTCACGAGTTCCCCAAGATGACCGACCCGACGACAGGCGGCAGTCTGATGGATCGGACGATCATCATTTGCAACACGTCCTCTATGCCTGTCGCCGCACGCGAGGCGTCGATCTTCACCGGGATCACGCTGGGTGAATACTACCGTCAGATGGGTTATGACGTGCTGCTGATCGCAGACAGTACCAGCCGCTGGGCGCAAGCGATGCGTGAGACGTCCGGCAAGCTTGAGGAAATCCCGGGCGAGGAGGGTTTCCCCGCCTATCTGGAAAGCTCGATTAAGGGGTTGTACGAACGCGCCGGTGCAATGAAAACCAACGATGGCGATCTGGGTAGCCTGACCTTGATTGGCACGGTCTCACCTGCGGGCGGCAACTTTGATGAACCGGTCACGCAGTCTACGCTTTCCACGGTTAAATGTTTCCTTGGCCTGTCCTCTGAGCGAGCCTACAAACGGTTCTACCCGGCGGTCGATCCGATGCTCAGCTGGTCACGTTATACTGATCAGCTGTCGGACTGGTACGACAAAAACGCCGAGCCCGGCTGGACCGGTAAGGTGCGCGATCTGCTGGACTTGATCGAAAAGGGAGAGCAGGTCGACCAGATGATGCAGGTGACCGGCGAAGAGGGTGTCACCATCGAGGACTTTGTCACCCAGCAAAAGGCGCTGTTCGTGGATATGGTCTACCTGCAGCAGGACGCCTTTGACAAAGTGGACGCAACCGTACCGCTTGAGCGTCAGAAGATGACCTTCAAACTGGTCTACGACGTGACCCAATCGACGGCATCCTTTACCGACAAGGCAGATGTTCGGCAGGTGTTTACGCAACTGACCGGTCTGATTAAGAACTTCCACTATGCAGCGGAAAACACGCCGGAATTCAAATCTACCTGGGGGCAGATCACCGATCTGTGTCACGAGAAGTTTGGAGTGTAAGGAAGAAATGGCAGCCCGTAGGGGAATCGAACCCCTCTTTCCAGGTTGAAAACCTGGCGTCCTAACCGATAGACGAACGGGCCACTTGGTCCAAACAAGCACAAGTGGCAGCCCGTAGGGGAATCGAACCCCTCTTTCCAGGTTGAAAACCTGGCGTCCTAACCGATAGACGAACGGGCCACGCTGGCTTGTGGAGGGCCTTTTACGGTTTCGCCGTGACCCCCGCAAGCCGAAAAACGCAGGGATGTGAAAGTTTTTTCACGGGCTTGAAATTGGGTTCAATTTGCTTGTGCCGCGTCCTCGAGCCTGAGTTGCACGCTTTGCCGCCCGCCCCATGTGTTTACCTCAAGCCGTCCTGCGAAATGAAACCGTGCACCACCGTGATTGGACAGCTTTTCACCCATTGGTCCGTCAAAAGCGCCAAAGGCAATCGCGTCCAAGCCGCCGCCGACACCGTCTGCCAAGGACAGTTTTAGATGAGATTCGCCGACACGCTTCGCGAAACGGACTTGTAGGTCGGGCAGCGCGTATCGCGGGGCAGGGGCGCTGGCCCCGAACGGGCCTGCCTTTTCGATTTGTTCGATCAGATCAATCGTCGCCGCGCCCGGCATCAAAGTGCCATCCAATTTCAGGTCGGCCGGTCCACCTTCACCGGCACCCTGTTTGGCCAGCAATTCGGACAGCCGCACCATCGCTGGTTCCAACTGATCCCGCATCACTGTCAGACCTGCAGCCATTTTGTGCCCGCCGCCTTTAACCAGCAACCCCTCGGACGCCAGGCGCTGGATCGAAGCGCCCAGATCAACACCAGAGACCGAACGGCCCGAGCCTTTGCCCTCATCCCCGTCAAAGCCGATGACAATCGCGGGGCGGTTTGCGTTTTCCTTCAACCGCGATGCCACGATGCCAACGACCCCGGGATGCCATCCTTCGCCCGCAGCCCAGACCAAAGGCGCGTCCAGTCCGCGTTTCTCGGCCTGTTCCAATGCCGCCGCGCGAACTGCGTTTTCGATATCGCGACGCTCGGTGTTCAGTTCATCCAACCGCTGCGACAGTGCTTCGGCTTCGTGCATCGACTCCGTGCTGAGCAGCCGCGCACCCAGATCGGCCTGCCCAATGCGCCCGCCCGCATTCACGCGCGGACCAAGCAGAAAGCCAAGGTGATAGCTGTTGGGCGCCGAGTCCATGCGAGCCACGTCAGACAGGGCCACCAGACCCGGCCTTTGCCGTTGCGCCATGACCTTCAACCCCTGACGCACCAGCGCCCGGTTTGCGCCAATCAGCGGGGCCACATCCGCCACTGTCGCCAGCGCCACAAGGTCCAGCAAGCTGATCAGGTTCGGGCCCTTCACGCCTGCCTCGCGTAGCTGCCGTCCGGACTCGACCAGCATCAGAAACACAACGCCAGCCGCGCAGAGATAGCCCAGATCGCCGCTTTCGTCCTGCCGGTTCGGGTTCACCACGGCCACGCAATCGGGCAGGGTCTCTCCGCCCAGGTGGTGGTCCAGCACGATCACATCGGCACCTTTGGCAGCGGCGATAGGTTCATGGCTGAGCGTCCCACAATCGACACAGATGATCAGGTCGTGGTTCGTAGCCAGTTCCTGCATGGCCGGGACATTGGGACCATAGCCCTCATCAATCCGGTCGGGCACATAGAGCGTCGCCTGAAGGCCCATCTGACGCAGCCAGACCAGCAGCAAGGCGGCTGAGCTGCCTCCGTCGACGTCATAATCGGCAAAGACCGCGATCCGTTGCTTATTCCGAACTGCTGCCAGAAACCGCGTTGCAGCAGTTTCCATGTCTTTCATCGATCGCGGGTCAGGCAGCAGTTCCTTCAGCTTGGGCTCCAGAAACCCCTCAGCCTCTATCGCAGGAACGCCGCGCCGCGCCAGCACCTGGCACACGGCGCGGGGCAGACCAGCTTGTTGCACCAGCATCTCGGTTGCACGCTCGGTCTCAGCCGTGGGACCGACCCAACGCCGCCCGGACAATGATTGTTCAACCCCTAGAAAGCTCATGACCTGTCCCTGATGTGCCAAGGCCGGACCCTAGCGGACCCGGCCTCATTGTCTGTATGGATAGCCTCGTGCGCCGCTCGGGCGCAAGCGGTTAGGTGTTGTCGTGCGACCACATCGGCGTGCGGTAGGTCATACGCCGCACCGACCCGGTTTTCGACCGCATCAGCAGGGTGGTGGTTTCCACCCAACCCGGTTCACGCTTGATGCGCGGCAGCAGCGAGCCACCGGTCACGCCGGTTGCGGCAAAGATCACGTCTGCTGTCACCATCTCGTCGCGGGCATAGACGCGGTCCAGATCGGTGATGCCCGCCTTGGCGGCACGGCCACGTTCGTCATCGTTGCGGAACAGCAGGCGGCCAAAGATCTGACCGCCCATACATTTCAGAGCCGCTGCCGCCAGAACGCCCTCGGGCGCGCCACCCTGGCCCATATACATGTCGATGCCGGTCTCTTCGCTTTCTGCGCAATGCATCACACCGGCCACGTCGCCATCGGTGATCAGGCGGATCGACGCACCGGTTTCGCGCACCTCGGCGATCATCGCCTCATGACGCGGGCGCTCCAGAATGCAGACAGTGATGTCGGCGGGTTCACAGCCCTTGGCCTTGGCCAGAGCTTCGACACGTTCGCGCGGGCTCATTTCCAGATTGACGACGCCCTCAGGAAAGCCCGGACCAACGGCCAGCTTGTCCATGTAGACATCGGGTGCGTGCAGCATCGAGCCGCGCGGCCCCATGGCGATTACGGTCAGTGCGTTAGGCATGTCCTTGGCGGTCAGCGTGGTGCCTTCCAGCGGGTCCAGCGCGATGTCTACGCCGGGGCCTACACCAGTGCCAACCTCTTCGCCGATATACAGCATCGGCGCTTCGTCACGCTCGCCTTCACCGATAACGACGACGCCCTCGATATCCAGCAGGTTCAGCTGTTCGCGCATCGCGTTCACGGCTGCCTGATCGGCGGCTTTTTCGTCACCGCGACCGACCAGAGAGGCCGACGCCAGCGCAGCCTGTTCTGCCACCCGCGCAAGGCCCAGAGACAGCAGTCGGTCGTTGAAATCTACTTTGGCAGCACTCATGTTCGGTATCCTCAGGTCAGTAAAGGCGTTTTATTCGGGATAGCCTGCGTTTCATGCAGGCCGCAAGGGTCAAACCTCTTCAATCCGCAATGCAACGGGTTCTCCGGCCACCACATCGGTTTCGCGCAGCCCGTCGAGTGCCACGTCCAGCGTGGCGCGTGTGGTCTTGTGGGTGACGATCAGAACCGGTGCGGTGCTTTCGGAATGGCCGTACTGGCGCATCCGGTCGATCGAAACACCCGCATCGCCCAGAATGGCGGCCACTTTGGCCAACGCACCGGGTTTGTCGTACAGGGCAAGACGCAGATAATAGGGGGCAGGCAGGCCGGTCACGGCAGGCTGCGCATCCTGTAGCGAGGTCGCAGGGCGGCCAAAGGTTGGGATTTGCAGCCCGCGCGCCAGATCGCAGACGTCACCCATCACGGCGCTGGCCGTGGGGCCCTCGCCGGCGCCGGGGCCACACAGAACAACCTGCTCGACCGCGTCGCCTTCGATCACCACCATATTGGTGCCGCCTTCCAGTTGCCCCAAGGGCGAACTTCTGGGAACCAAGCACGGCTGCATTCGCTGTTCCAGACCACGGGCCGAGCGTTGCGCAACGCCAAGCAACTTGATGCGATAGCCCATGTCGTCGGCCTGATGGATATCTTCCAGACTGATCTGCTGAATGCCTTCGATCTGGATGCCGTCGAAATTCGGCTTGGTCCCGAACGCGATCGAGGACAGCAACGCCAGCTTATGCGCCGCATCAATCCCGCCTACGTCGAGGTTCGGGTCAGCCTCAAGATACCCAAGCTGCGCGCATTCCTCGAACAGGGCGTTGTAACCCTGCTCCTGCGATTGCATCCGGGTCAGGATATAGTTGCAGGTGCCGTTCATCACGCCCATGACGCGGGTGATCTCGTTTCCGGCCAGCCCTTCGGTCAGGGACTTGATGACCGGGATGCCGCCAGCAACGGCGGCTTCGAACCTGATCACGCGACCGGCGGCCTCGGCCTTTTCGGCCAGTTCCTGACCGTGGATCGCCAGCAATGCCTTGTTTGCGGTGACGACGTCCTTGCCGGTCGCCAGCGCCGCCTCGACCGAGGCTTTGGCAGGGCCGTTCTCGCCTCCGATCAGTTCAACGAAAACGTCGATATCATCGCGTTTGGCCAGCGCCACCGGGTCGGTTTCCCAGGCATAGTCGGAAAGGCTTACACCACGATCTTTGCTGGCATCGCGCGCCGATACGGCTACGATTTTCACAGGCCGTCCTGTACGTGCCTGCAACAGGTCCGCGTGGCGGCGGACGATCTTAACGACACCCACGCCAACTGTTCCCAAGCCCGCAATTCCCAGCCGCAGCGCCTGTGTCATCCCGTGGGTTCCTTTCCGCTCGAAGACTTCGTGATGTCGGGCCTGTTGCCCGTTCAGCGCTGCCTTAGCGGGTTCGGCGCTAGGGTGCAATGCGTGGTGGCACGCGAAGGGCGTTGAAACGCAAAGGCTCAGTTGATTTCCGCAGCCTGAAGTTCTTCTGCCTTTTTCTGCAGCGCTTCACGACGGGCAATAAGGTCTTCCTCGACCTCGGCAGCCTCATTCAACGGATCAACCGGCGGGCCAAGGTTTTCCTGAATAGGAACAAGCTTGGGATAGCGGGCCGATTTCACGTTTGGCTGTTCACGCCCCTCCAGTTCTGGAAAGTCGGCGCATCCGGCACAGGCGAGCACCAGGATCAGCATAGACAGGGGCTTCATTCAAATCCCTTTCAAGGTCGATTGCAAATGTGATGCACCTTTTGCGACTTTGGTTCAAGCAGGGTTCTATCTGAACGGACGTTCAGATACGGTGAGCGAATGGCTCGTACACAAGGTTCACATTCCGATATCACCGGTCCGCGTATCCGCAAAGCGGCGTTGGGATTGTTCGCCCGTCACGGTTACGCAGCGGTCTCTATGCGCCAAATCGCGTCTGAGGTTGGGGTGCAGGCCGGGGCGCTGTATAATTACACACCCGACAAGCAGAGCCTTCTGTACCGCCTGATGCATGAACACATGCAAGAGCTGTTGGCGGCCTATGACTCGCTAAAGCAGCCTGCGGATGCATCTGAGGCCTTACGCCAGTTTGTCGGGTTTCACATCCGCTTTCACCTTGAACGTCCGGATGAGGTGTTCATTGCCTATATGGAACTACGCAACCTGACGCCTGAGAACTTTGCTGAGATCGAAGCGTTGCGCCGAAAATATGAAGACGCACTCGAGATGATCTTGTGCGCAGGGCAGGAAGCAGGTCTGTTCAACGTCGCGGACACCAAGATTGCGACTTTGGCGGTGATTGCCATGTTGAACGGTGTGATGACTTGGTATCGGGCCGGCGGACGCCTGTCGCTGGACGAAGTTGAACAGGTTTATTGGAACATGGTCCGCCGGTCAGTTTCGACCTGATGGCGTTAGTGCGCGGGCCGAATGAACGTACCGTTGCGTAGTTCGCGAAAGGCTTGCTCCAGTTCGGTCCGCGTGTTCATCACGATCGGGCCGTGCCAGGCGACCGGCTCGTCAATCGGCGCGCCTGAGATCAGCAGAAATCGCACACCTTCAGGTCCAGCCTGAACCGTGATTTCATCCCCGGTGCCAAACCGGACCAGCGTCCGGTTGCCCGACATGTCGCGGATATTAACCTCTTGTCCGGCGACTTCTTTTTCCAGAAGTATACCAGTGGGCTGTGAGGCATCGGCAAAAGCAGCCTGCCCGTCGAACACGTAAGCAAAGGCACGGCGATAGGTGTCGATCCGAAAGGTCTTTTTGACACCTGCCGGGATATTGATGTCCAGATATTGCGGGTCAGCGGCAATCCCGTCGACCGGACCGGTCTTCCCCCAGAACTCACCTACGATCACGCGCACCGTGGTGCCATCGTCATCGGTGATTTCCGGGATGTCCTTACTTTGCACATCCTGATAGCGCGGCGCGGTCATTTTTTGCGCCGACGGCAGGTTACCCCACAGCTGGAACCCATGCATTTGTCCTGACACGTTTCCTTTCGGCATCTCCTGATGAAGAATCCCGGAACCGGCGGTCATCCACTGCACGTCTCCGGCCCCGAGTGTGCCGCTATTCCCCAGAGAATCCGAATGTTCGACTGAACCGGCCAGAACATATGTGATCGTTTCGATCCCGCGATGCGGGTGCCAGGGAAACCCGGCCTTAAAGTCCTGCGGGCGCTCGTTGCGAAAGTCATCGAACAGCAGAAATGGGTCGAGTTCAGACGGGTCCTGAAATCCGAACGCGCGGTGCAGTTTTACACCTGCGCCCTCGATTGCGGCGACGGCTTTCCGGGTTTGCAGAACGGGACGTAGGGACATTGCGGCCTCCTTCAGTTGTGCGGAAGCATGTATTCATGGCGCTGATTACGTCAATCGACAGAAAAGAACCGAGGCTGTGCAAAAATCAGCAGTAACTGCCCCTCTGTTTTTTCCGATAATAAGTCGCTAAACCCTGATGAAAACGACAGGGGTTCACATGCAACAAGACGTATTGGCGACCATTAAGCCATCACCTGCAAGACGCTTGCTTGGCGTCGGGATGCTAAGCGTGGTGGGCGTGTTGGTTTTGTATGTAGCCCTTGCGCAGCCCCCCGAACCCGTTTGGCTGGTCTTTTTGCTTGTGGTTGGCGGCGCGGCGTTTTGGCTGGCGTACCGTATGTGGAATGCGACGAATGACTGGATCGAGTTGACACAATCCGAGCTGAGAACCGGGGCAGGGCGCCTTATTGTAAAAGTGGCCGATATCGAATCCGTCGATCGAGGGGTTTTTGCATTCAAACCATCGAACGGGTTTCTTTTGAAAACGCGTACCAGCGGGGAAAACAGCTGGGCGCCGGGGCTATGGTGGCGTCTAGGTCGCCGGGTGGGGGTCGGCGGCATGACTGCCGCCGCCGAAACCAAATATATGACTGACGTGCTTAGCTCGTTGTTGCCGTAGCGACTGGTTCCACCTGACAGGCGTTGTCCGTAACAAAGCCAGCGACTTCATTGGTGAAGCGCGGGCGGGTAAAAACAAAGTTGTCGAAGGTATAGCCCTCGTTGATCCACTGGTACCCAAAGGCCGGCACAAACTTGTTGGTTGTCTCGACAATGATCAGCGAATCCTGATCCGGCATAGGCGGCAAGTTATTACGTATGGTGCCGATGTTGTCGTCCGTCCATGCGAATGCGTATCCATCTCCGCAAGTTGTCGACCACCGCACATAGTGACGGTCATCCTCTTTATCAAATACAACAAAGCTGACGCGCAGACTCATGGGTGATTCCGCTTCCACCATTCGGTACATAAGCAAATGCATCGATTGGACATAAGTGTCTGTGACGGTAGTAGTTTCACGAGAGATCAAATCACCTACGGTGTAGGCGGCTTTAAGGTTGATAGAGCTTTGGCGGAACCCTTCAAAAAAAGTGAATGATCCCGAAATTGTCCAAATCAAAACCGGAAAAATAAGAACGGAATCGACGGTCATGCTTCCGGATTCATTCTTTTTAACTGACTTTATGACATGTCGGATTTTCGAAAGAAGTTTCATTCTCTTACGGCTCCTGAACAAACGCTGAGAGTGCTGTCAGACGAATCTGCCCACCGTCATTTGCCAAGGTGCGTCCCATCGTGGAAGTCGGAAAAAGGGGATCGATTTTGGCGCAAGCTCGCAGAATCATCAATTGGTTTTCCGTACCGTTACTGAAGTCGCGAACTGGTTTGGCTTCTTCTGACAAGTCGGTGCAGTCTGGTTCCTCGGGGAGGTGGATACCGGCAAACGCATCCTGAACAATCATCTCAAGGCGCAAGCTTTCGCCGCACGACCTAATGATGCCAGCCCTGTCACAGATCCTGTCTTTTATGTCATCGTGTTGCAGGACAGTTCCGGTTCCAAGGCGGATATCGCGCACAGTCCGATCGACAGCATTTTCCAACATCGCCTGCTGCATAGTGACCAAAGAGTATTCAACGGCACTGAGAATAAAGAACATGTAGAAAGGGAAAATCACGACGAATTCAACCGTTGGAGAGCCTTGTTCGCAGCGTTTGAACCTCTGCAGATATGCCATTGCTTTCCTGATCATTGGGTCAGCCTCAGTTTGCGGATCGACGATGCAATGGACGCAAACGCGTCCTCAAGATTCAAACCGTGTACATCGTAAACGTGGCTGTCCGAGCTGGCACAGCCTTTGATTGTTTTGTAGCCGGATCTCGGTGCTTCGAAAGCAATGCCGTAGACGATGATGCCCTGATCTTTTGCGGCGCCGCAGACATGCTTGGTGCGCTGGTTCTTTGCAGACGTCTCAACCTTGGAATAGGCTTTGCTGGTCCACTCGGCCGGCGCGCTGGGTTGCCAGCCGAAGACGACATCGGCAATGTACTGAAGAGAGGCGCGGTTCAGCAACTCGGTATTCTTCAGGCGAACAGACGTGCCGGGCTCATCGTTCCACTCGTTTTCAGGTTCCGGGTTTCCATATGGGTGGTCCGCCCATTCTCCGCGTTGAGACCACGCGAAGTGCTTGGGAGTACCATTCGAGTGGTAGGTGGAATAGTCACCATACGTGGTTTCGGTCGTATTTCGCAGTTCCCAATACCCATTGACCAATTCATAGAAGTACTCTGTCCACGAGTAAGAAGCTCCGGACTCCGGGTTGTGCCAAACGTCTGACCAACCATCGCGAATAGATGGGTTTAGCATGTATTGATCTGTATTCTGACCATCTGTCATGACGATCGCGATCTTCAGAATGTCAGAGCCATAGTCGCTGGGGCGGTCAGCAAAGTGATCGGGTACAATATAGTCATCAGTCGCCATATCCCCGACAATGCCACGCATACTTGGATCCAACAGAGCGGTACCCCACTTCATCCCAATGTCAATTGAGGTGTTGCCACTCGCGGTGAGAGCTTTGATTTGAGCCTTGAGAAAATCAAGGTCGTCTGTGACCGGAGTAATCGCGCTGCCTGCCCGGACAGGGCAGACTGGGGTGTCGATCGTGCCTTCAGAGTACGAGAACGGATCAAAATGCCCAGTACGCTCCAGCGTGTCACCCCTGTGAATATCGGCATCGCTGAATTGTTCTGCAATGAAGTTGACGCAATGCGAATAGTTATGCTCGGCGGTCACATTCGTGAAGTTCTTCAGAAGCCCCTCACCAGCATTGACCTGCGTCGCGTAGGGTATGATCGAGATCGAGATATTTTGTTTGTCTTCGTCTGACGAACTCAGCATCAGCGTCACAAACTTTGTCGCTGCGTCCTGCAGAAGCTCCAATTTCGTTTTTCCACCAGTGGGTGAGTGTGACTGCATTGAGCCAGACATGTCGAGGATCAGCGAAATTTCAACGGCGCCGATGGACTCCTCTGCCGTGCTTAACGCTTTGGCCGTAAACGAGTCCACGCCAGCCAGGTTCATGTAGCTGGTAGCCACCTCGGTTTCAGCCGTTGCCGTTACTTTTCGATAGCCAAAGCTCTCGGTGACTTCTACTGGTTTTGTTAGCTTGTCGCTTAGATCAGCTAAATCAAGATAAGAGTTTACGACTTCGTCAGGCGTTTTCGTTTGGTCAAGGTCCGCCGCAGCCAGCACTGCACGATCCAGTGTGGACTGCAGGTTAGCTCTGTCGCGCTCGTAGTTCATGATGTCGACGCCAAAACCAGTCAGGGCGAAGATAGTTATGAACCCAAGGAGGACGAAGATCGTGAACGCCCCGCCGTCTTCGTTCCTGACGAAGCGCTGGATCGGTGATACAGTTCGATTAACTATCGTAGTGCCACTTTTAAAAACGTTCTTTGTCATATTGCAGTCCTCGCTGAGCAGACATCCAAAGCTGCCAAGGAATTATTAACTTTCGAAAATTAACGGTGAAACGTGGCGGGATTTAGGCGAAAAAGCCACGGACTTGGCCGGATTAAAGGGAAAGCCGGGATAATTTTGGGGCGTGATACGGTTCTGTTTTCGAATGGGCGACAATTCCGGCGGGGTGGGGTCGAATGGGCGACTCAGCGGGTTGTGTATACTCCTGCTCGGTTTTTCTGGTTTTATTTTCGCTTAAATATTGATCGTTTGCGCATTGGGTGCGACAAATCGTCAGAACGCAAGTCGTTCGCTGGCACGGAGGATTAGATGACGGCCATTAAAGAACCCAGCTTTCGCGAGAGTGTGGACCTTATGTTCAACAGGGCGGCGTCCCTGATGGACCTTCCTCCGGGATTGGAGGAGAAAATACGGGTTTGCAACGCCACCTACACGGTTCGCTTCGGCGTGCGACTGCGGGGCGAAATTCATACTTTTACCGGTTATCGTTCAGTTCACTCTGAACATATGGAGCCTGTGAAAGGCGGTATTCGTTACGCATTGGCGGTGAACCAGGACGAAGTCGAGGCGCTTGCGGCGCTAATGACCTATAAATGCGCGCTGGTTGAAACCCCCTTTGGCGGCTCGAAAGGGGGGCTGTGCATCGATCCCCGCCAATATGAAGAGCATGAGTTGGAGCAGATCACCCGGCGTTTCGCCTATGAACTTGCCAAGCGCGATCTGATCAATCCGTCTCAGAACGTTCCAGCGCCCGATATGGGCACGGGTGAACGTGAAATGGCCTGGATGGCTGACCAATACGCCCGTATGAACACCACCGACATCAATGCGCGTGCCAGTGTAACCGGCAAGCCGCTGAACGCTGGCGGAATCTCGGGGCGGGTCGAAGCAACCGGGCGGGGCATTCAGTATGCATTGCGTGAGTTCTTCCGCCATCCCGAGGATGTGCAGAAGGCGGGCCTGTCTGGCAAACTTGATGGCAAACGCATCATCGTTCAGGGTTTGGGCAACGTTGGGTATCACGCGGCCAAGTTCCTGAGCGAAGAGGACGGCTCGCGGATTGTCGGTATCATTGAATGGGATGGCGCGCTGTATAACCCCGACGGGATTGACGTCGAATCTGTACGTCAGTGGATCGTGAAACATGGTGGGGTCAGCAATTACCCGGACGCAACGCATTCGGCTGAGGGCGGCGAAGTTCTAGAGGCTGAATGCGATATCCTGATCCCGGCGGCGCTGGAGGGGGTGATCAACCTGTCCAACGCCGAGCGGATCAAGGCGCCTCTGATCATTGAGGCGGCGAATGGTCCTGTCACAGCCGGGGCGGATGAGATTCTGCGCAAGAAAGGTACAGTGATCATCCCGGACATGTACGCGAATGCGGGTGGTGTGACGGTGTCGTATTTCGAGTGGGTCAAGAACCTAAGCCATATCCGCTTTGGTCGGATGCAGCGCCGTCAGGAAGAGGCGCGGCACGAGTTGATCGTCAGTGAGTTGGAGCGGTTGGACCGCTATCTGGGCGATGCGTGGTCGATGACCCCGGATTTCAAGACCAAGTACCTCAAGGGCGCGGATGAACTTGAACTGGTGCGGTCAGGCCTCGATGACACGATGCGCATTGCCTATCAGTCCATGCGTGAGGTCTGGCACAGTCGCGACGATGTCGAAGACTTGCGCACGGCGGCTTATATCGTGGCCATTGACCGCGTTTCGAAAAGCTATCGCGCCAAAGGGCTTTGAGTTCCGGCCGGGGCGGGCGGGATCAATCGGTCGCCCCGGCGCAACACGATGGCGAGAGGTGTAAATCGACAATGGCGGGCAGGCCCTGCGGAGGGTAAACTGCCGCGACAGAAACGATTCCGGGAGACCCCCATGTTGCGTACCGCCTTTGCGGCCCTGTTGTTGGCCACACCTCTGGCTGCTCAAGAAACCAAAGAACAAAGCTGCCAGTATCAGGCGGATGTCGTTGCGGCGATTCAGAAAGCGCGTCTGGATAAGGTGAAGGAGCGTGACGTACCGCAGGCGGTGGCTGACACCAGCCCGACATGGCCCGAAAACTACAACAATGCTATTCCGCTGATCACGCCTTGGGTTTACGAGCAAAAGATGCGCGATGTGCGCAAAAAGAACCTTGGCGCGGCGTGGTTGGAACTGTGTTTGCAGCAATAATCCACAGGCCTTACATTTCCCTGTGGACAACCGCGCGCCATGCCCTTGGCGCGCGTTTTCATTTCTGTCAGGTTTGACCCATGTCACTGCCCCCCGGTTTCCTTGATGAACTGCGCACCCGTCTGAGCCTGTCTCAGGTTGTTGGGCGCAAAGTCATGTGGGATCAGCGCAAGTCCAATCAGGGCAAGGGCGACATGTGGGCGCCGTGCCCATTCCACCACGAAAAGACGGCGTCGTTCCATGTCGATGACCAAAAGGGCTTCTATTACTGCTTTGGCTGCCACGCCAAAGGCGACGCAATCAACTTCGTAAAAGAGACCGAGAATGTCTCGTTCATCGAAGCGGTCGAGATTCTGGCGCGTGAGGCCGGGATGCCGATGCCGGCACGTGATCCCAAAGCGCAGGAGAAACAGGACCGCCGCTCGCAACTGGCCGAAGTCATGGAGCAGGCGGTGCAGTTCTTCCGCCTGCAGCTCAAGACCGGAGCAGGGGCGGCAGCGCGTGAATACCTGACCCGCCGAGGTTTGGACGCGCAAGCGTTGGAGCGGTGGGAGATCGGCTTTGCCCCCGACGGCTGGCAGGCGTTGTGGGATCATCTGCGCGGCAAGAACGTGGCCGAGGACCTTATCCTCGGGGCCGGTCTGGCCAAGCCGTCAAACAAAGGTAAAATGCCCTATGACACGTTCCGCAACCGGATCACGTTCCCGATCCGCGACCCGCGCGGGCGGTGCATTGCCTTTGGCGGTCGGGCGATGGACCCGAATGACAATGCCAAATACCTGAACTCACCCGAGACCGAGCTGTTCGACAAAGGCCGCAGTCTCTACAACCACGGTCTCGCGCGGCAGGCGGCGGGGAAGGGGCAGCCTCTGATTGTGGCCGAAGGGTATATGGATGTGATCGCTCTGGCTGAGGCTGGGTTTGGCGCGTCGGTTGCGCCTTTGGGGACAGCGATCACCGAGCATCAGTTACAACTGCTTTGGCGTATTTCGAACGAGCCGATCATTGCGCTGGATGGCGACACGGCAGGTCTGCGCGCGGCGATGCGGGCCGTCGATTTGGCGCTGCCTTTGTTGGAGGCTGGAAAATCCCTGCGTTTTGCGCTGATGCCCGAAGGCAAAGACCCCGATGACCTGCTGCGCGCCGAAGGGGCAGGGGCAGTGCAGGCCGTGTTGGATGGTGCCATCCCCATGGTCAAACTGCTGTGGCAGCGCGAAACCGAAGGCAAAGTGTTCGACAGCCCCGAACGCAGGGCTGCGCTGGATAAGGTGCTTTGGGACAAAATCAAAGTCATCCAAGACAAGTCCATACAGTCCCACTATCAACAGGCTATAAAAGACCTGCGTCGGCAACTGTTCCGCCCGCAGCGGCAGCCGCAGAGCCGTCCCTGGCAACCGAAGGGCAAATGGCAACCCAAACCCGCCGCAACACCGGGCGCGCGGGCTTCTTTTCTGGCCTCATCTGAAGGAGCGGAAATCCAAATGCGCGAATCCGCCATTCTGGCCATTGCCGCGCTGAACCCGCAGGTTGTCGTGCAATTCGAGCACCAGTTAGAAGAGATGGAGTGCCGCGATCCCGACCACGCGGCCCTGCGTCACGCCATTCTGCGTCATGCAATTGATGACCCGGATCACCTGCAGGACCACATTGCTGAAACTTTGGGGCCTGAAGCCCTTGAAAACCTGCTAGCCCTTCGCCATGTCGCAGTAATCCCCTGTGTGTATAAACCGGGCGACGTTGAAAAAGCCGAGATGACACTGGCCGAAGAACTCGCAAAGATCAAAGCTCTCAGGGGGTTGGATGCTGAGATTGCCGAAGCAGAAGAGGAACTGTCCGATCTGGCCGATGAGGCGTTGACATATCGGCTGGCTCAGGCCGCCGAAGAGCGTAACCGCACAAGCCGCAGCCAGAATGAGGACAGGGCCGTTTTCGACATCGCCGACAACGGCGCGCGAATCAACCGCGACGAGAAAGACGCGTTCAAGGCAATCATGTCCGGGATCAATTTTGAACGGAAACGCCGCTAAACTGATGTTTTCGTAAGGCACTGGAAAAGAAAAACAGGTAAACGGGTGGCCGAATCACTTCTACGCGCTAATGATTCGGTACAAACGAATCACCCATCCCTGCAGGAGCATTGAATGGCCGCCAAAGACACGAGCGAAGATCGCAAATCCGACGAGCAGGAACAGGAAATCTCGCTGGACATGAGCCAGGCCCAGGTCAAGAAGATGATCGCCGAGGCCCGCGAGAAAGGCTACATCACCTACGACCAGCTCAATCAGGTGTTGCCGCCGGATCAGGTCAGCTCGGAACAGATCGAAGACGTAATGTCGATGCTGTCCGAGATGGGGATCAACATCATCGAAGATGAAGAGGCCGAAGAGGAAGAGAACAAAGGCTCGACCGAACTGGCCACCACCGAAAGCAACCGGGAGGTTGCGCTGGCCGGGGCCGCCACTGAAAAGCTGGATCGCACCGACGACCCCGTTCGCATGTATCTGCGTGAGATGGGTTCGGTCGAATTGCTCAGCCGCGAGGGCGAAATCGCCATCGCCAAGCGGATCGAAGCCGGGCGTAACACCATGATTGCCGGGCTTTGCGAAAGCCCGCTGACGTTCCAGGCGATCACGATCTGGCACGACGAATTGTTGTCCGAAGACATTCTGTTGCGCGACGTCATCGATCTGGAGGCCACGTTCGGCAACCAGATGGACGAAGACGGTGATGTTGAAGAACCGGTCGTTGACACTTCGGCGGTGCAGGCGGCCAAGCCTGCCAAAGACACCGGGCCGGAACTCGACGCTGATGGCAACCCGATTGCCAATGACGACGATGATGATGACGACGATCAGGCCAACATGTCGCTGGCAGCGATGGAAGCGGCGCTGAAGGATCAGGTTCTGACCACGCTGGAGCGGATTTCGACCGACTTCTCGATGTTGTCGGAAATGCAGGACAGTAGGATCTCGGCGACCCTGAACGAGGATGGTTCGTTCAGTGAGAAGGATGAAGAGACCTATCAGAAGCTGCGCGCTGAGATCGTTGAACTGGTGAACGGTCTTCACCTGCACAACAACCGGATCGAAGCCCTGATTGACCAGCTTTATGGCATCAACCGCCGTATCATGTCGCTGGACAGCTCGATGGTGAAACTGGCCGATCAGGCCCGCATCAACCGTCGTGAGTTCATTGACGCCTACCGTGGCCGCGAACTGGACCCGAACTGGTTGACCGAGATGGCCGAAAAGCCGGGCCGGGGTTGGCAGATGTTCATCGAACGCTCGACTGCCAAGGTTGAAGAGCTGCGTAACGACATGGCTCAAGTCGGTCAGTATGTCGGTCTGGATATCAGCGAATTCCGCCGCATCGTGCAGCAGGTTCAGAAGGGCGAGAAAGAGGCGCGGCAGGCCAAGAAGGAAATGGTCGAAGCCAACCTGCGTTTGGTGATCTCAATCGCCAAAAAGTACACGAACCGTGGCCTGCAATTCCTTGATCTCATTCAGGAAGGTAACATTGGCCTGATGAAGGCGGTGGACAAGTTCGAATACCGCCGTGGCTACAAATTCTCGACCTATGCGACGTGGTGGATTCGTCAGGCGATCACACGCTCGATCGCAGATCAGGCGCGTACCATTCGTATTCCGGTCCACATGATCGAAACGATCAACAAACTGGTTCGGACCGGCCGTCAGATGCTGCACGAAATTGGCCGCGAACCGACGCCGGAAGAACTGGCCGAAAAGCTGCAGATGCCACTTGAGAAGGTTCGTAAGGTGATGAAAATCGCCAAGGAGCCGATCAGCCTTGAGACGCCGATTGGTGACGAGGAAGACAGCCAACTGGGCGATTTCATTGAGGACAAGAATGCTGTGCTGCCTTTGGACAGCGCCATTCAGGAGAACCTCAAGGAAACCACGACCCGGGTTCTGGCCTCGCTCACCCCGCGTGAGGAACGGGTTCTGCGGATGCGCTTTGGTATTGGCATGAACACCGACCATACGCTGGAAGAGGTTGGCCAGCAGTTCAGCGTGACCCGCGAACGTATCCGCCAGATCGAAGCGAAGGCGCTGCGTAAGCTGAAGCACCCGAGCCGGTCTCGAAAACTGCGGTCCTTCTTGGATCAGTGAATTGAAAGGCGCCTCAATTGAGGCGCCTTTTTCTTTCAGACGGAACCGTTCACATTGACTGGTTCAAAGATCAATTTGGCGGCAACTCACAAGTTCTGTTCAGGCAGCGCCTTTATATCTCCGGTGTCCACTCATGGGACAGGCCGGGGCGAGGCTGTGCCGCTGATGACCCCCGGCCACCCGCTTTACGGGTTTTGGGGGAAATCCAGGCGGCTGCGGAATGTGCTGGGTGCTTGACCGGTCCAGCGTTTGAAAGCTGTAGAAAACGCAGGCTGATCGGAATAGCCCAAGGAAAAAGCAATCTCGGACAGAGGCATCCCATTGGTAATGAAAGTCTGCGCCAGATCGCATCGCAGGTCATCGACGATATCGCGATAGCTGACCCCTTCGTCTTTGAGGCGGCGTGCAAACGTGCGTGAACTCATCCCCAGATTGGCGGCGGCTTCATCGGCATTGATAACCGCGCCCGGCATCGACCGGGTGATCAGCCCTTCGACTTGCGCGCGCAGTTTTTGCTCGGGCGAGCGTCGCTCGGCCAGAACGCGTTCTCCGTATTCCAGAAGATGCGCCCGCAGATTCGAGTCATAGGTCGGAACCGGTAAATCAAGCGCGGACGGTGCCAGAACAATCTCAAGCCGTTCTGCGCCAAACACAACGGGGAATCCTGCAAGCTTTTCAAACTTTAACCGGCATTCACCGACTTCGTGTTGAAATCTGAGTTCGATGGGAAAGAAATTAGCTTGCGTCAACGTGCGCATTCGAGACAAGCCTGCGAACATCAGGAACTCGGTCCGCCGATGATACCGTGCAAAACTTGCGTCTTTCCAATCGGCCTCGATGGTGGCGAAATTACCTGCAAGGCGCAGACTGAACATGATGGCTGGATCAATAATTTTGTGAAAACGAGATGTATTCTCCATGACCTGCCGCAGGTCCCGGGAATACTTACTGATATAGGCGGTCAGACTCGAAGTGGACTTAAACTGCAACCCAGCCTGCGCTGCAAATGTTACATCCCCAAGCGCATCGCAAGCGTAGCGTACGAACATAGCCTCTTGATGGGCTGTATAGACAGTTGCCGGAGGAGCGATAGTTTCGCGGGACAGGTCGCATTTTTCAAGGACGCGATCAGTCAGATCGGTGTCCTTCGTTCTTTGATCAAGTGCTGAAGCCAACAATTGAATGCGGGCGATATCTACTTCCATCGGATTGACCACCGTTTACTCAAGGAGACTTTAAGTCGAGCGCGGGATACGTTTGTCTTGATCTTAGCAAGTCTATTGTCCGGAATTCGAATAGTTTTGGCGGATGAAAACAAGACCAGAGGCTGAAAATTTTGTATTTTCCACCCGTTGTCGGGTCGATGCCTTGTTGGGGAGTGGGCAGAGCCCTGGAAACTCACCAGTTCCGGTGGCTCCCCGGCACAACTACTCTTTTGCATCGCGGGCAAGTCCTCTTGTCGCATTGTTCGGTCTGGGCCGGAATGAAAGGGTTGGACCGAGCGTTTTCGGGCCAAAGATATGCCAAACCCTGTTTCTGCCAGTTTAAAGAATATTCAGGATGCCATTGTATTTGATGGGGAATGTGTCCTGTGTTCGGGGTTTTTCCGCTTCATGTTGGCGCGAGATAAAACGCATCGCTTTAAGTTCGTAACGGCGCAGTCGCCTTTAGGGCAACGGCTATATCGTGAACTCGGTCTTCCAACGCGGGATTTTGAAACCAATCTTGTTATCGTCAATGGCAAAGTTCATCGGCGTTTGGATGCATTCGCCGCCGCAATGAAAAGCTTGCCGGGAGCATGGCCAGTTCTGTCTTTGTGTCGGTTCCT
This sequence comes from Ruegeria arenilitoris, assembly GCF_013032445.1. Classification (GTDB taxonomy): domain Bacteria; phylum Pseudomonadota; class Alphaproteobacteria; order Rhodobacterales; family Rhodobacteraceae; genus Ruegeria; species Ruegeria arenilitoris_F. The sequence goes on from NZ_WQCA01000005.1 coordinate 91,401, forward strand.
GCCAAGATGGCTCAAGGACCCGCTCTATCACTCAATTGCGCGAAACAGGTACAAAGTCTGTGGGCGCACGCAGACCTGCTTGATCCCGGACGCTGCATTGCAGTCCCGGTTTCTGCCTGAGGGGTTTTGAGTGCATCCCGACCCTTTTTTGCAATCCCTGCATTCTCAGTCCGTTCTGCCGCCTGCGGTAAGGCAGTTGCATGAGGCCCCGGGGCTGTACGCCGGGCGGTGCAGTGTTGCCGGGGGCAAGGGCAGGTTAATTGCATTGGTATTGCGCCTTGGGCGCTTCCCGCCAGACGCCGCCGACATCCCGGTGCAGGTCACGATAGATCGTGCAGGGCATGAATGGCGATGGGTTCGCGACTTTGACGGCCACACCATGCGATCACGGCTAACTTTTGATCACGGAGCCGAATGCGTTCGTGAACAATTGGGCTTTTTGTCCATTTGGTTGGTGCCTGAAGTCTCTGACGGGCGCCTGTTGATACATATACGGCGTCTCAGTGTTCTGGGAATCCGCTGCCCGGCATTCCTTCTGCCGCGGTCTTCAACTGTAGAGTGGCAGGACGAAATCGGGCATTTTGGGTTTGATGTGTCGGCTGAAATGCCGATGCTGGGCTGTCTAATCAGGTATCGCGGTTGGCTGGCACCTACTCACAACCAGCAAGGTCCGGGCTGAATTCATCGTGAAGCATCTTTGTCTGAATTTAAAGTAAACTAGGTCAATGCTTACCTCGAAACAGGAAAGAGTTTGATTATGAAAAAGGTTATGTATGCAGTTTTGGCGGCGATGATGCTGAGCACTCCGGCTTCGGCTACGTTCGCCCGGTTTGGGTTTCAGACCGTCGCGCTGAGCAATACGGAGTTTGAAGTGATCCCAAGGGGGCGCACCGATGTAGACGGGTACTGGTGCGCGGCCTCAGACTTTGCGCGCAGGACATTGGGAGCAAGCTGGCAGCAGCGAATTTACGTCAAGCGTGGCTACGGCCCCAGCGAGGCGACAGGCAGGAGAACAGCTGTGCAATTCTCGCTCACGCCGCCAGAGGGGGTTCCGCAACAAAGCGGTGGTGTCATTACGACTGGGTTTCAACCTGGGTTCAATATGTCCGTTTCGGCCGCCAATGGCCGCTGCAACGTGCGCCCCTTCATACGGTGATAAAAGGGTGTCCGCCTGATGCAGACCGAGTTAGTGATTTCAACCCACGGCCCGGGCCTTTACGAATTTACCTCGGACGTGCGTAACTGGCTCAATTCGGTCGAGGGCGATGGGTTGCTGACCTTGTTCGTGCGGCACACGTCTTGTTCATTGGTTATTCAAGAGAATGCAGACCCGGAAGTGCAGACAGACTTGCGCGCCTTTTTTGACCGGCTGGTACCGCCGTCGGATCACCCTGCGATGGCCTATCTGCAACACACTTATGAAGGCCCTGACGACATGCCTGCTCATATAAAGGCGGCGCTTTTACCTGTGTCGCTGTCAATCCCCGTTGCGTCCGGGCATGCCGTTCTGGGCACGTGGCAGGGTATTTATCTATTCGAGCATCGCTCTGCGCCGCATGTCCGAAAGGTGGCGGCGCACTTTGCTTGACCCCTTTATATAGCGGTGAAAAATTCCGACTACCCAAATCCTAGCGGCTACCCTATAGTTGTGGATAAGTGAGCGGCATAGCTTACAAAAAAGGCCGAACAAGGGACGAGGAGACGGCGGATGCGCTGCCCGTTTTGCGGAAATATCGACACTCAGGTCAAAGATTCACGCCCGGCAGAGGATCACGTCGCGATCCGCCGACGCCGGTTTTGTCCCGCATGTGGGGGGCGGTTCACCACTTATGAGCGTGTACAGTTGCGCGATCTGGTGGTGATCAAAACCAACGGAAAACGCGAGGATTTCGATCGGGACAAGCTGGAACGCTCGATCCGGATTTCTATGCAGAAACGACCGATTGAACCGGATCGGATCGACCAGATGATTTCCGGCATTGTCCGCCGCCTGGAAAGCATGGGTGAGACCGATATCCCCTCTAGCAAAATCGGCGAGATCGTCATGGAAGCTCTGGCGCGGATTGACACCGTGGCCTATGTTCGTTTTGCAAGCGTGTACAAGAATTTCCAGGCGGCCGATGACTTCGAGGAGTTTGTCCACGAACTGCGCCCGCCGCAGCCTTCGACGGACGAGTGAGCGAAACTGATAAGCGATTTATGGCGCTGGCCTTGTCTTTGGGCCAGCGCGGCCAAGGGACGTGTTGGCCTAACCCCGCAGTGGGCTGTGTCATTGTGCGCGACGGGCGAATTGTCGGACGGGGCTGGACCCAGCCCGGTGGTCGGCCGCATGCCGAACCACAAGCCTTGGCGCAGGCCGGAGAGGCCGCGCGTGGCGCAACGGCCTATGTTTCATTGGAACCCTGTTCTCACTACGGAAAAACGCCGCCCTGCGCTGAGGCTCTGATCAAAGCGGGCGTTTCCCGCGTTGTCTCGGCTATTGAGGACAGCGATCCGCGTGTGGCGGGGCAGGGCTTTGCCATGCTGCGAGAGGCCGGGATCGAGGTCACCACCGGCGTTCTGGCCGAGCAGGCAGCGCGGGACCACGCTGGGTTCTTTCTGAAAACGGAGCAGGGGCGACCGTTCGTTACACTCAAGCTGGCCAGCAGTTTTGACGGACGTATCGCGACATCCACCGGTCACAGCCAGTGGATTACCGGACCAAAAGCGCGTCGGGCGGTGCATGCCATGCGTGCGCGTCACGATGCAGTGATCGTAGGGGCAGGGACGGCCCGGGCTGACGATCCGTCTTTGACGGTCCGCGATCTGGGGATCAAGGCGCAACCGGTGCGAGTAGTTGTCTCGCGTCATCTGGACATCCCGCTTATGGGGCAACTGGCCCGCACGGCGTCGCAGATACCGGTTTGGCTGTGCCATGGCCCGTCTCCGGACCCCGAGCGCGCGCGCGCTTGGGAGGGCTTAGGCGCACGTTTGATCCCTTGTGCACTGCAAGAGCACCACATCGATGCCACGGATCTGCTGCAACAGTTGGGGCACGCAGGGCTAACACGCGTCTTCTGCGAAGGCGGGGCGGCGTTGGCTGCTTCGTTGCTTGCTGACGATCTTGTGGATGAGCTTGTAGGATTCAGCGCGGGGCTGACGATCGGGGCCGAAGGCTTGCCGGCCGTTGGGTCACTTGGGTTGGAGACTCTGAATGCGACACCTCGGTTTGAGTTGATCGAAACTCGCGCTATCGGGCCGGACGTGCTGCATCGTTGGGCGCGGTCGCTGCGTTAGCGGCGACGCCACAGATGTGCGTTTGTGGCAAAAGTACCCTGAAGCTTAGAAAGTAGCCGCAGCGCAGGACCCCCTTTGCGTTCGTACCCTTCAGTCAGGCGTTGAATTGCAACCTCGACAGGGCAGGGCTGTCCGGTGACCGGGTCCAGGTAGCGCGGGTAATCGATAAGCGCTGCGTGCACCAGTCCATGCAGGGACGGTCGAGCCCCCCGCCGTGCCGGGACTGTTCCCAGATCCTGCGTCAGGCCCCATCCGGCGTAGAAAGGTGCGCCGAGGGTGGTGACACGGACACCACGCAAGAGCGCTTCAAACCCGAGCAGTGAGGTCATTGTCCAAACCTCGTGCACTTGCGCCAGCAAGGCGGCGGGGTCGGTGTTGCTGGCAATGATGTCGGCAAGGCCTTCGTCTTCAATCTCACCTTCGCGCAGTCCGGCCTCGACATCTGGATGCGGCTTATAGATCAGGATTGCGTTCGGGTTCGCCTCGCGTGTTGCGCGCAGCAAATCGTTGTTGGTCCGCACGGTTGTTGTGCCCAACAGGATTGAAGCATCGTCATGAACCTGACCGGGCACCAGAATGCGATGCCCTTCGGGCAGGTCAGGGGGAGTACCTCCGGTGTTGTACTTGCTGAGTTGGTCGCTGACGATCTGGGCCAGCAGTCGCTCGGCCCGCAATTCCTGATCCGGACGCAGAGTTTCGCGCTTTGCGACCAGCTCCTCTAATCGACTTGGACGCGTTGGGTCGTAATAGATACCCAAATCATCTGTCGCCAGGGAAAGCGGAGGCACAAGGTTGGCGCCAAGTCCGCGTGACCGTAGAAACCCATCCTCGATCCTGACAGCGTTTTCGGCATCACGCGCGTGGTTGGCCCAGACCATATGGGGGCGATCCGACGAATCCGGGGGCCCAGAAGTAAACCTGATCTTCTTTTCACGCCCGAACATCTGTTGCAGATGTTTGCGCTTCCACAGGCGCATGCCTGACGCAGTCCATCCCTTGTGATCCTGCCGCCATGCGCGCGTTTGTGTCTCAAGCGTATCCAGAACGGTTTCCAGTTCGCATAGGCGGTCCCTGTAAGGATCGTACCAACTTGGGTAGAGGATCATCGCAGCGGCGAACAGTTGCGCTCGGGTCAGGTTGCGTTGTCGGCGCGGAAAGTGTTCTTCGTCTTGTGTCAGGCCCCATCCGGCATAGAACGGCTGGCCGAAGACTCGTGGTTTGTGCCCGGCCAAAATGGCTTCGAATCCAAATTGCGACGACAGGGTGTAGACACCCACCGCGCCGTCCAGCAGGGACCATGGGCTGATCGGGGTGCTGATAATTGAAACTCTGTCGGACAAGTCCTGATCAGAGAAATATCCGCCGCGATATCCCGCAGCGGTTTCCGGGTGCGTTTTGATCAGAATGCGAGCGCCGGGATTTTCTTCTTGTGCCATAACCAGCATTTCGCGAAAGCGGGCGTAATCTGCTTTGCTGGCGGTCACAGAGGCATCATTGTCAGCCTGATCGACCACCAGAACATAGCCGGGGTCGGGTGGCGGGAGGGTAGGATCGACGGCAGAGTATTTGCTTAGGTGCAACTCGCGCACGCGTTCGATGCCATATCTGGCCCGGTTCAACAGAGCGGTGTCGTCCAGCGGATGCGTGGCCAGCAACGTCTCAAGATCGGATGGCTGAGCCGGATCGAAGTGTACCCCGGACCGGTCGAGCAGAAGGCCCAACGGGGGCTCGCCAACCCTCCCTGGATGCAGCGAACGCAAAAAGGAATCCTCGACCCGCAGAACAGGCGCATTGTGTCGGGCGGCAATCGCCAGGCCGCGATGGGCCGTCGGGCTGTTGCCCCAAACGCCGACGACATCGCCCTCGCGGGGAAGGCCAATACGAATGTCATAACCAGAGAGGTTCAGCATACGCCGCACGCGGCGTTGGGTCAGGAAACCGCCGTTATAGACAAACAGCCGGGTACGCTGTGTCCCGGCTGTCTCGTCAGCGTGCATCAGCCACCCGTCAGTGTGGCAACGTTTGCAACCGGCGTCAGGCCACCGGCGATCAGTGAGATCGACTTACTCCACTGTGCATACGGAGCTTCGGTCACATAAATCGTATCATCATCCCGAATGACGAAATCGCGGGCAATGAACAACCCATTGGGCGCTGTAAGGTTCAACAGGTAGATCATGCGTTGATCCCCTTGCAAATCCTGACGCCCCATGACCGCTCGGGCGATGTCCTGCCGTTCCTTGCGAAGAACGAAGATACCGGTCGGGTCCGAGGATAGGGATTGCAGTCCGCCCACCTGTGCCAAAGCTTCCAGGGCGGTCAGGTCTTGTGTGTCAAACGCCACTCGAGACTGGCTAGTCGCACCCAGTGCGATGTAGGATCTGCTGTCGGCCTCGACCAGAATGCGATCCCCACCGCGCAATGCCACGTCCAGCTTGGGGTTGCGGAACAAGTCGTCGTACCAAATGGTTCCACGGTCATTTCCACGGATCAGCGTTACCAGTGCGATGTCTGAACCAACAGCGACACCACCAGCCTGAGACAGCATTCCAAGCAAAGTTCTGCTGGGTCGTTCAATGGGATAAACGCCCGGCGCGCCGATTTCTCCGGTAAGGGAAACGGTTGACCCGTTGCCTGCGGTGCGGCGGACTTCGACCTGCGGATCGGGCGTTTGATCCTGCAGTTTAGTGGTGATCAACTGGCGGAGTTGTTCGGGCGTGTTACCGGCGGCCCGAATACGACCCGCATAGGGCACGAAGATAAACCCGTCGCTATCCACCTGAACCTGCTCAAGGGCCGTAGCTCCGCCGAGTTCGCTGGACAACAATCCGTCATCGACGTTTTCCCAGATCGTCAAACCCAGGATATCGCCAGGGCGTACTGTATCTGCAGTCAGGTTTTGCGCGCTGCTAAAGGCGCGCGAAAACCCGTATTGCGGGATAGCCGACGTTGCCCGAGTGACCCGGTCGTCGACCTCAACCACAAAAGCATTTCCGCCATTGGCCGTCGAGCCCGACAAAATCTCGTTTTTGTTGGGGCCCGCCTTGGGAAGCTGACACGCGGCCAGCAGGCCGATTGCGGCCACAAGGGACATTCCCCGTATCCATCGGATTGGAAAGCGCTGCACTGCCGGTTATCCTCAGTCGCCTTTGTATGGTCTTTTGTTTGGCGCAGGCTACTCGGTTCACACGACAACTTCTAGCGCCAACCGGTCGATTTCATTCAACCAGCTTCAACTGTGGCGTCAGCGCCTCTTTGTCGCTCAGGACGGACTGATAAGGGTCAGTGGTATCCAGCATCATATCCGCCACGCTCCGCAGCAATTGCCGGCGACCACGGTGTGAATAGAATCCTCCCGGCAGTTGGCTGGTTTTCAGCAAAAAGCGGCGATAGCTTTGATAGGCGTCCCGATTTGGCGGCATCGGGGCGGCAAAGAATGCGGCCAGCGGCTGCCGCGACACGAATTCGGGTTTGTCATAGACTGACCTGCCGAAAATACGCAGTGGGATGCCACGCCAAAGAACCTGCTGCCCGGCGGTCGAGTTGATCGTGACGGCAGAGTTAGCCCCATCCAGCAGCTTGGCGAGTTTCCCACCGGGTACGTAGTGCACACGGTCTGAGACACCATGCGCCTTTGCCATCTGGCGCACGCGGCGATGCAGGGGCTCGCGATGGTTTTCAAGTGGGTGTTCCTTGACCACCAGCCGGTGATGCGCCGGGGCGCCTTTTGCGAAACCCAGAAACACGTCCTCAAGAAAATCGGACATGCAGGAATAGTCCGAATGTGCCTGAACCGAACTGTCATGCCCCAGCTGCAACAGGATCAGATGGTAGGGGTGACCATTTCCAAGCACTCGCGCCGTCGCCCAGCGGCGCTGTATCCGGTGAAACGGCATCAAGGCCAGACGTTTGAAATACAACTTGAATTCTTTTGAAACGGGCAGGTCCCGGTGTCGCCGAAAGTTTCGGTAGCTTTGGTTCAAGAACAGAACGAACCAATGATAAAGTGCACCGTAAAAGATGTGTTGCCGCATATCCCCCCAATGCGAAGGTGGCGGTGGCACCTGCAGAACAGATTGATCCAGTGCATGCTGCATTTGCTGAACGCCCAGAGACATCAGCCGCGAGTTTCCGTTCGAGCCGAACCGTTCATATGTCACCCACCATGGGCGCAAATAGCCTTCCTCGAAGACATGGGCGGTGACGCCTTTGGCCTTCGCGACCTTCACCGCTTTGGAATGAACCGGACGGGTGTCGCCATAAAGGACGATATCCGTGACGTTTCGTTCGTCGATCAATTCCAAAAGCCGATCCCGCCAGTTTTCGGGTGCGTCGCGGAAGGGGATGTATGAGGACTTGTCGAACCAGAACGCCTGATCGCCTGCGTTGAAACCGACGCGCCAGACCTCGGCCCCCGTGGAGCGCAACATCCGACCAAGCCCGCTGAAAAACGGTCCATGAGGCCCCTGCAGAAACAGGAAGACACGGCGTTTTGCGCCTTTTGCAGGGGATGACATCATTTCTGCTCTTGCCGTTTGTTGATGAAATTATGCCCGTTTCGGGTTTTGGCGGCAAGGTGGGGCTTGCCCGAAAGGCCGGTTGGGCTTAACTCGGCGTGGAACACTGGGCCATGTTAAGAAAAAAGGGTTAGCGGAATGTTTACAGGGATCGTTACCGATGTGGGCACCGTCACCGAATTGGATCAACAGGGCGATCTGCGGGCCCGGATCAAGACGTCCTATGACACGGCGGGTATCGATATTGGGGCCTCGATTGCAAGCGACGGTGTCTGCCTGACTGTGATCGCGCTGGGCGATGACTGGTATGACGTTCAGATCAGCGCCGAGACGGTTTCGAAAACCAACCTGGACAGCTGGCAGGTCGGCAAGCGAGTCAATCTGGAACGCGCCCTGAAAGTCGGTGACGAATTGGGCGGGCATATCGTGTCGGGTCACGTGGATGGCGTGGCCGAAGTTGTCGCCGTGCAGGATGAGGGCGACAGCACCCGTGTTACCCTGCGCGCGCCAAAGGAACTGGCGCGCTTCATCGCGCCCAAGGGGTCGGTTGCGCTGAACGGAACCTCGCTGACCGTCAACGATGTGGATGGCTGTGACTTTGGGATCAACTTCATCCCGCACACCAAAGAGGTCACGACCTGGGGGGATGTCTCGGTCGGCGACAAAGTGAACCTTGAGATCGACACGCTGGCCCGTTACGTCGCGCGTCTGGCCGAGATGTCCTGAAGCAACGGAACAACGTCGCGTCCTGACCGGGCCTTGCCGTCTGCGGGCTGGCCTTTGGACGCATCGTGGTCTATCCACCCGTTCAAACATGCTCTGCGAAAGGCTGCCTCATGAGCTTTGAAACCCCCGGACCCGTCGAAGCGCAACTGCGCGCCGCGATCAGCCCGATCGAAGAGATCATCGAAGAGGCGCGCAAAGGCCGGATGTATATTCTGGTCGATCACGAAGACCGCGAGAATGAGGGCGATCTGGTAATCGCGGCCGAGTTTGCGAATGCCGAGGCGATTAACTTTATGGCCACCCACGGGCGCGGGCTGATCTGCCTGCCGATGACCGCCGAGCGTGTGGATGCCTTAGGCCTGCCGATGATGGCAGTGAACAACTCGTCCCGCCACGAAACCGCATTCACCGTGTCGATAGAAGCGCGTGAGGGCGTGTCTACCGGTATCTCTGCCGCTGACCGCGCGCTGACCGTGGCAACCGCGATCAACGAACAGAACACGATGGCGCATATCGCTACGCCCGGCCATATCTTCCCTCTGCGCGCCAAGCGGGGCGGGGTGCTGGTTCGCGCGGGTCATACTGAGGCCGCCGTGGATATCTCGCGCCTTGCCGGGCTGAACCCCTCGGGCGTGATTTGTGAGATCATGAAAGCCGACGGTACCATGGCGCGTCTGCCTGATCTGGTAGAGTTCGCCAAAGCCCATGACATGAAGATCGGTACGATCAGCGACCTGATCACCTACCGCTCGCGCAATGACAATCTGGTGGTCGAAACCTCACGTGAGACCGTGACGTCGGAATATGGAGGCGAATGGGAAATGCGCCTGTTCACCGACCAGACCCACGGAATCGAACATGTTGTGATGATCAAGGGCGATATCACCACGCCCGAACCGGTCCTGACCCGCACCCACGCCCTGCACGAAGCACCGGACATTCTGGGCCTTGGTCCGAAATCCACGCGCGAGTTGCCCCGCGCGATGGAAAAGATCGCCGAGGAAGGCCGGGGCGTGGTCTGCCTGTTCCGCCAACCGCGCAACTCGCTTTATGCGGCCGAGGACGAAGGCCCCCGCACCATCAAACAAACCGGTCTGGGCGCACAAATCCTGTCCAAGATGGGCATTCAGGAACTGGTGCTGCTGACCGACTCGCCAGAAACCGTATATCTGGGGCTCGACGCGTTTGGCCTGTCCATCGTCGGCACCCGCTCCATTCTCAAGGATGACTGATCGTGGCTGAACAAGACAAACATGGCGTCCTGCCGACCCCGACCTTCGACAAACCGGTGAAACTGCTGCTGGTTGTGGCGCCGTTCTACCGTGCTGTCGCCGACAATATGGTCGCCGGAGCCAAGGCCGAGATCGAAGCCGCTGGCGGCACCTGTGACGTGGTCGAAGTTCCCGGCGCGCTGGAAATCCCAACCACTATCGCCATGGCCGACCGTCAGTGTAACTACGACGGGTATGTCGCGCTGGGCTGCGTCATTCGTGGTGAGACCACGCATTACGAAACCGTCTGCAACGACTCTAGTCGCGCCATCCAGCTGATGGGCCTGCAGGGCCTCCTGATCGGCAACGGCATCCTGACCGTGGAAAATGACGAACAGGCTGAAGGCCGCGCAAATCCCGAAAAAATGAATAAAGGCGGCGGAGCAGCGGCTGCGGCCTTGCATCTGATCGCGCTCAGCCGTAAGTGGGGCGCTTCGAAAAAGGGCGTCGGCTTCAAGCCCCCGTCCGAGTCCATCCTTGTGGCGGGCGACAGCAACGGACCCACGACAGCATGACCCAGACAGACGCGCCGAAACCGGCCAACCAGAAACGCCTGATGAAATCCGCCGCACGACTCTATGCCGTGCAGGCGCTGTTCCAGATGGAGCAGTCGGGCCAGACGACCGAGCAGGTTGTGAACGAGTTTCTGGATCACCGGTTTGGCGCCGTCTATGAAGGCGAGGAAATGCTGGATGGCGATACCCGCGTCTTCCGCAAACTGGTCGAGGACGCTGTGAACTATCAGGCGCCGATCGACCAGATGACCGACCGCGCACTGGTGGCTAAGTGGCCCATCGCGCGCATTGACCCGACCTTGCGCGCCACTTTCCGTGCTGCAGGGGCGGAACTGACCCAAAGCGACACACCACCCAAAGTGGTCATCACTGAATTCGTTGACGTGGCTCGCGCCTTTTTCCCCAAGGGCAAAGAACCGAAATTCGTTAATGCTGTTCTGGATCACATGGCGCGCGAGGCTCAGCCCGAGGCGTTCTGACGCCTTTGACCTTGGACTTACATGCGCTAAACTGAATGTTATAGCGCAAGGAGAGTCGCCATGCCTAAACTGATCCGGCTGTACATCACGCAAGTCGCCTGGGGTTTTGTTATCTCGGCTGTGTTTGTTGGGGTGTTGCTGGCCTTTAACGTCGCGAATCTACGTCACCTGATCACCAGTTCTGAAATCGGCCTGATCGCGTTGGCGATGATCTGGTTCATGAACGGGATCGTATTTGCTGGCGTTCAGTTCGGTTACAAGATCATGAGCATGGCCGAAAAGCCTGGCGGACCGCGTCGAGGATCGCCTGTTGTGCACAGCTTTGAACCAGCTGTCGTCAAGCAAGAGGCGAATTCAGCGCGCTGATTTTCAAGGAAAATGTGGCGGGACCACCAGTCAACCGTGCGGTGTGATTCCCGAGGACCTGTATGTACAGGTGGGCGCCAGGTAATCAGGCCAGGACCTGAACAGAGCCAGCCCCCTCGGAATTGCTTAAGGCCACCAGAATGCTACCATTCACAAGAAGGGCAGAACCCGCCACGCGCCTAAGTAGGGGTTACGGCGGGTTTGCACAAGGGGTCAGGCATCAACAGTTTCGTGCAGGGCGGTCCGCATCTTGTCGAAATGCTCGTCCCAGCCGCTGTCCAGAGACAGGATCAGGCCAAATGCTTCGGCGCCCTGTGGCAAGCCTTCGTGCAGTAGGGACAACCGGGTACCTCCGGGAACCGGTTCCAGCGTCCATTTGACCACGCTGACAGCGTCGCCCATGGGTTTAACGGTAAATGTGTATTCCAGATACTGCGGTGGACGGGCAACACGCACCTCGCCCCAGATCAACAGATCACCACTGGTCGTTCCGAACATCTCGAGCTTTTGACCGGCCGCCAAAGGCCGTTCGGGTTTGTGAAACCACTCGGCCAACCGCTCGGGATCGGTCAGATAGGCCCAGACGGTTTCAGGTTCGGCCCGCAGAAAGATCGTTTTTTGCAGAACGGCATGGGTCATGTGTCTTTCCTTTCAATGGCTTCTTTCAGATTGTTGAGGCGGTCGTCCCAGAACTGGTCGAAATAGCTGAGCCAATCGAGGACAGGGGCCATTCCTTGCGGTTCTAACCTATTGATGCGCTCCCGACCGCGTGCCTCAACCGTGATGAGCCCGCCATCCGACAAAACTGTCAGGTGCTTTTTGACAGCAGCACGGGTCATGTCGAACCGCTCGGTCAGTTGCGCGATGGTCATGTCTTGAGTGGCCAGCAACTGCACGATGTTCCGGCGCGTCGGGTCGGCAAGCGCGCGAAATGCGCTTTGAGTTTGTGATTGCATGTACTCACCCTGAAGAGATACCTTTTGGTATCATATAATGAGAAACCAAACGGTATCATGTCAAGTGTGAAGTCGTGCTTGATTTTTGTTCACGAATTGTTCACATTTTCAGGATGACATTGGATCTGCAACCCGGACAGCGATTGGCGCGTGGCGTAGCCCGCCACCTTTTGACGCATGGATTTGTTTCAGTTGAAGAATTCGTGCCGATCCGTGGGTTGCGTGTCGATGTCATGGGGCTGGGTCCCAAGGGTGAGCTGTGGGTGATCGAATGCAAGTCCAGCCGAGCCGACTATCAGTCGGATTGCAAATGGCAGGGGTATCTTGAGTGGTGTGATCGGTTTTTCTGGGCCGTGGATATCGACTTTCCAACCGACCTGTTGCCTTCGGAAACCGGCCTGATCATCGCTGATGCTTATGATGCCGAGATTGTGCGCATGGCGCCGGAAGACAAGCTTGCCCCGGCGCGGCGCAAAAAGATGATCCAGAAGTTTGCGTCTGATGCGGCCCGCAGGTTGCAGACGCTGCGCGATCCCCGAATCTGAAAGATCAGCCTTTGACTGCCCGGGCGGCCTGCGCCGCCGCGCGGATTTCGTCCGCGATTTCTTCGGCTTCCTCGGGATCGAAATCCATCGGAATCTCGATGCCATCGGCCTCGATGAACAGTCGTATCATGCCCTGATCGGTGGGGCCGATCTGCAGGTTCGCCTGAATGTCGCGTTCGGTGTTGATGCCCATGTTCGCCTCCGGGACTGAGCATTCGTGCTAGCGCGCAAAGGGTTGAGAATCAAGCTGCCTTTGCGGTCAGATACATCATGGAGAACCTTCGGATCAGGCCCTTTCGCGCCACAGATGCCCCCTGGTTGGTTGAACAGCACCACAGGCTCTACACGCGGGATGAAGGATTTGACGCCTCGTTTGGTATCTTGGTTCATCGCATTCTAGACGATTTTACCGCCGATCACGATTCGACACGCGAGCGGGGTTGGATCGCGGAACGCGCAGGGCAAAGGCTGGGTAGTATCTTTTGTGTTGCGCTGGACGATCAAACAGCAAAGCTGCGGCTTTTTCTGCTGCTGCCAGAGGTCCGGGGGCAGGGGTTGGGAAAGCGGATGCTGGACACCTGCATGGGCTTTGCACGCAGCGTTGGGTACACGGAAATGCGGCTGTGGACCCATGAAAGCCACCGGGCGGCCTGCGCGCTGTATCGCGCGAACGGGTGGCAATTGCTAGGCAGTAAACCGGTGCATTCCTTCGGGGTCGATCTTGTCGAACAAAGCTGGAAAATTCGGCTTTAATCCTCTTGCATTCCCCCGGCGCGTTCGGTACATCGCCCCTCACGAGTGCCGCCTTAGCTCAGTTGGTTAGAGCGCTGGATTGTGGATCCAGAGGTCCCCTGTTCAAGCCAGGGAGGCGGTACCATCTCTCTCAAACAGCATCAGATACAAAGCGCAGGACGCGCAATTTTCGCCTTTTTTGTATTTCAGATTACTCTACCCGAATGGGCAATTGGCGCGCCTGAGATCAGCGCGCCAGATTCAGTCTCAACTTCATTTTGCTTCGCTTGGCCGCAGGCAGGTGTCGGTTCAGCCGCTTGTTGATCATGCCAAATCCCCAGATGACCACGAGGGTCAGCAAGATGAAGTAGAAGGCCAGAATCGGATAGGGGATGAACGGGTTGAACGTCTTGTCCGCGAAATAGCCAGCGTAATACAGCGCATCGCCCCTTTGCTGCCAGACCGGGAAGGCCGAGAAGAAGACCAGCGTCGTGGCATGGAACAGGAAGATCGCCTCATTCGTGTAGGCGGGCCAGGCCAGCCGCAGCATGGTTGGCCAGATGATGCGGCGGAACCGGGACCAACCAGTCATGCCATAGGCATCGGCAGCTTCGATATCGCCTTTGGGTATCGACCGCAGTGCGCCATAGAAGATTTCTCCCGAATAGGCGGCTGTATTGAAAAACAGCACGATCAACGCGCCCAGCCAGGCGGAAGTGAGGGCGTCAAAGAACGGAAAGCTCTGCTTTAGCGACAGGAAGAGGAAATAGGCGAAGAAGAACTGAATAAACAGCGGCGAGCCTCGGAACAGAAAGATGAACCATTCCGACGGTTTGCGCAGCCACTTGTTTGTGGATGCCTTGCCCATTGCCAGCGCCGTCGCCAGAAAGAACCCGGTCGCCAGCGCCATGATCCCGAAATAGATGTTCCAGATCATTCCTGAGCCGATCAGCGTAAAATGCTCGCACAGGGTGAAATCATTGCGGGGCAGCAGGCGCTCGCCAATTCCGATCGAACGCAGTCCATAGTCCTGAATCGTTTGCAAGCAGCTCATGCGGTTGTCTCCTTGCGTAGCAGTTCTCCGCCCGAGGTTGCCTGACCGCGTGACAGGCGGCGCATCAGCCGCTCAAGTCCGATCTCCGAGACGCGGGTCATGCCCAAGTAGAACACCAACAAGCCGAGGAAGTACCACATGCGCCAGTCGCCATGCGGATACTGCGTGAATTTTGGGTTCTTGTACGACCCCAGTTCGCGCGCCCAATAGACGATGTCTTCGATACCCAGCAGGAACAGCAGTGGTGTGGCCTTGATCAGAACCATCCACAGATTCGACAGGCCGGGCAGGGCGTAGACCCACATTTGCGGCACGAGGATACGCCAGAAGGTCTGGCGGCGGGTCATGCCATAGGCCTCGGCCGTTTCCAGCTGAGCATGTGGTACAGCGCGCATACCGCCGAACAGGACGTTGGCCGCAAACGCGCCGAAAACGATGGAAAAGGTAATAACGGCCAGAAAGAAGCCATAAGTTTCGTGCACCCATTCCGGGGCGCTGCCCAGCGGCAGCTTGGCTGCCTGACAGACGATGAAGTCATTGCCCTGTCGGACCGGATCGGTCCACTCCGGACAAAGGACTTTGTGGCGAGTCCATTCGAATGCCTGATCCAGTGCGATCACGAAGAACATGAAGAACGCGATATCCGGAACACCGCGTACGATGGCGATATAGCCCTTTCCCAGCAGGCTGAGCGGCAGGAAGTGGGACCGGGCCGCCATGGCCCCCAGAAACCCAAAACCAAGTGCAACCGGTGCGGTGATCGCAAGCAGCAAAAGTACCTTGAAGAAGGACAGATAGAAGGCCCAATGCACACCGTTGGTCAGATAGCATGAGAACCAACGGAACGTGCCGAGTGTTTCGGGATCAGTACAGAACGAAAAGATGGCGGGCCTCTTTGACTGGCAAAGGCTCAGAGGCGGCGCGCCCTAGGGGCAGGCGCGCCGCAGAGTTCAGGATCAGAAGGTCGAGGACACTTCCCACTTGGTGATCAGCTCATTCAGGCTGCCGTCGTCCTTCATGGACTGGATGGCTGCGTTGAACTTCTCTTTCAGCTCACCGTCGGATTCGCGAATGCCCATGCCTACGCCACCGCCCAGCGGAACTTCCTCACCCACGAAAAGAAGGCCCGAGCCATCTTCGGTGAAGGGCACTAGGAAGGATTTGTCCGCCAGAACTGCATCTGCTTCGCCGTTGCGCACGGCAGCGATGGTTTCTTCGGGAGTTGCGAACTCAACCAGAGTGGCGCCGGAATCAGCGATGTATCCGGACTGAAGGGTGCCGGTCTGCGCTGCAATCACGCCACCTGCCACGTCAACGCCATCGGACATAGCGACGTAGGCAGATGGATCTGGCGGGGTGTAGTTCTGGGTAAAGTCGATGACCTCATCACGTTCGTCGGTGATCGACATACCTGCGATGATCGCGTCGTAGTTGCCGGAAACAAGGTTAGGAATGATCGAATCCCAGTCGTTCTTGACCCATTCGCATTCCAGACCGGCGCGCTTGCACAGCTCGTCGCCCAGTTCACGCTCGAACCCGTCGATTTCACCCGCGTCGTTGACGAAATTCCACGGCGCATAGGCCCCTTCGGTGCCCAGACGAACGGTGTCCGCCATGGCCATACCGGCGGTCAACGCCAGCGCCGCAGTGGTCAGGATCAGTTTTTTCATTGGATACTCCCCAGTTTGTTTTCTGATCTGAAGTTAAGCCGCCTTTGTGGCGGATAGAAAGCCCCGAAGTCGTTCGGATTCGGGGGACGTAAAGATATCTTCCGGCAGGCCCTCTTCTTCGATCAGGCCCTGATGCAGGAACACGACATGGCTGGAGATGTCAGCGGCCATTTTCATGTCATGGGTCACGATGATCATGGTGCGGCCTTCGGCAGCCAGATCTTTGATCACCTTGATGACTTCCTGTTCCAGTTCCGGGTCCAGTGCCGAGGTCGGTTCGTCAAACAGTAGTGCCTCTGGCTCCATGCACAGGCCACGGGCAATGGCGGCGCGTTGCTGCTGGCCTCCGGACAGTTGTGCCGGGTACACGTCACATTTGTCGCCGATGCCCACTTTTTCCAGATATTTCCGGGCGCTGTCCTCAACCTCTTTCGGGTCGCGGCCCAGAACAGTAACCGGAGCCTCCATCACGTTTTGCAGGATGGTCATATGGGCCCACAGATTGAACTGCTGGAACACCATCGACAGGTTGGTGCGAATGCGCATGACCTGTTTCGGGTCGGCGGGGCGTCGGTGGTGCAAGTCACCCGACCATCGCACAGGCTCACCCTTGAACAGAATCTCACCCTGTTGGCTGTCTTCCAGCAGGTTGCAGCAGCGTAGAAGGGTAGACTTGCCAGACCCGGACGATCCGATCAGCGAAACAACGTCCCCGCGTTTGGCCGTAATATCGACCCCTTTCAGCACTTCCAGACTGCCGAAACTTTTGTGAAGGTTCTTGATTTCGATGACGGGAGTGGAATCTGTCACGGAGGGTCCATGTGTTATGGGTGTTGGTGCGGTAATAGGGCTTAAAAATCGGAGCAATGCAATGCGCAATTGACATCATCGGGGGCTGAATCGGTCAGATTGATCATAGGTATTGACCAAATCGGTTACCGAATAAGCCCGGTTGTCTAAACCTGAGACGGATTGGGGACCGACAAGTAATCGTTTGCCGGGATGTCGATCAGGCCGCGAAGGTGCAGCAATGCGCGATCCGACGGTGACAGGTCACCAATTGCGGCGCGAACGGCACCGGCGATTGCATCGGCGTCCTGACCTTTGGCGGTGATATAGGGCAGGGCGGGTGTCGGAGCCGTGGCTCCAGCTTCGCGCAATACCGCGCCAAGGTTGGTGTGCGCTTTGAGCAATTCCCATGTCAGCGCGTCCAGCGCCGCGATATCGGCCCGGCCTTCTGCGACTGCGTTTGCCGATTGCGCGTGGCTACCGGTCGCCAGGAAAGCACCGGGCTTCTGGTTATGCCCTTCGAGATGAACCAACGGTGCTGCCCAGCCCGATTGCGACAGCTTTTCGTTATAGGCAAAGGTGCCCGTCGCAAGCTGGGCCAGAACACGCGGATCATCCTGACGGGTAACAAAAACAGAACGATAATATCCGGGCGGGCAACCTGCCAACCCGTAGTCTGGCGTTCCAACCAGTTGCACATTGCCGTGCAGGTTGGTGCGATATGGCATTCCGCAGGTTTGAGCAAAGATCAGTTCGGGGTGCCGCCACACCTCCCAGAAATCCGCATCACGGGTCAGGTGGTTGGGGCCAAAGCCAAGACGGTCCCGAATCAATGTCCAGAACCGATCATTTGCCAATTGCAGCGCAGGCATGTCATACATGCCCAGCATCGCAATCACGATTTGGCGGCCCTTTGGCGGGCCAGAGCGGAATCGACGTCGCTGACGCCCAGCAAACTGACCACTAGCCGCAGCAGCGAATCTTCCTCACCAGTCCGGTGACCATCGGCCAGAGCAACCGACCACATCGCCTGCACCACGGCGAGCCTGTCGTCATAGGCAATGGCCTCCTTGATCGCACGGGTAAAACGGACGGTGTCGGGGGCTTCGGCCTCAAGATCCTCGGCCCGGGCGCGCAGGGCGGCGGCCTCGAACGGGGACAGGCCATAGCGTTCGGCTGAAATCTTGTCGATTCGGGCCATTTCTGTATCGGCATAGTCATTGTCAGACCGCGCAATGCGCACCAGCAGGGCCGTCAGGGCTAGGCGGGCGTCGTCATCGGCAAGTGGGTCGGGGGCGGGCTGAGTCAGCCGGGCCAGAAAATCACTAAACATGTGTTAGATATAGAGGGGGTCTAACGCTCTTCCAAGCGCCTTTGCACCCGTTCGCGCGCGGTCTGGCTGTCGTTGAAACTCAGCCCCATGGCAATGCGGGCCTCTTCCACGATGTTCATCTCGCCTTCGTCGGAGTTTCCGTCGGCCAAAACGACCTCCCACAAGGCGTCCAGCGCGGCCAGACGTTCGTGCAGATCGGTGGTTTCGCGGATCAGTTTGCCGAACGTGTCGGTTTCCGGCGCGGCGGCGTGCAGCTTTTCACAGGTGGCGCGGACCTTGGCGGCCTCGATCGCGTTATGCTGATACAGCCGGGCAAGGATGCGGTCGATCAGGCTGATTTCCTCAAGCTTGTAATCCCGATCCGCCTGCGCCACGCGCACCATGAGCGCACCCAGCGCCAGTTCGGCATCGGGGTCGGGCAGGTTGTCGTGCTGCGGCGGGCGAAAAGCCTGTAAAAACTTCTTCAACATGCCGAGAGGATATTCCATATTTTGTAGCCCGCCAAGCACGGACTACCCGCCATTGTTGCGATTGGCGGGCGAGTTCCTCAAAGCGGCAAAAACACGCTGAGCGCGATACTTAGGCGAAAGGATCAACCCGCCTGAATGGCCTGTTTTGCCTGTTCCTGAAGCCATCCCAGCATCTGCCGATAGGGGACGGGGCCATAGCTAATCCGGGCCACACCCAGCCCGGCTAGCGTGGCCGTGTCAGGGGTGCCGGGCAGGGCGATGATGTTAACCGGCAGGGCGGTCGATTCGCATAGACGGGCAATCATTGCCTCGTCCTTCAGGCCCGGCGCAAAGAACCCGCTGGCCCCGGCATCGGCATAGGCTTTGGCACGTGCAATTGCCTCGTCAAGCATGGCGTCAGAGTGGGTTTCGGGCTTGGCTTTCAGAAAGATATCCGTGCGGGCGTTGATGAAGGCGGGGATACCGGCGGTATCGCAGCCCTCGCGCATGGCCCGGACACGTGCCTCCTGCGTTTCAATGTCATAGAGGTTGCTGGTGCCGACGATCTGATCTTCGAAGTTGAAGCCGACAATGCCGGTGTCCAGCGCGCGTTGGACGTTGGCGGCCACGCCCAGCACATCGCTGGCATAGGCCCCTTCGAAATCCAGTGTCACCGGCAGATCAACCGCCGCAACAATCCGGCGGGCATTGTCCAGTGCGGCGTCCATCGGGATGTTCTGACCATCACCAAACCCTTGTGCCATCGCAACCGGCGCACTGCCGGTCGCAATCGCCTTGGCCCCCGCGTCGCGCACTGCCCCAGCGCTTCCCGCATCCCAGATGTTGTATAGAATGACCGGCTCGCCCTTTTTGTGCAGGGCTGCGAATGCTTCCGCTTGGGTGATCTGGCTGGTCATGGGCGGCCTCCTGTCGCTGGGTTGCGGACAGTTAACCTTGGAAAGGGCGGGCGCGTATAGGTTTTTTTGCGCCCGCTGTCACAATGCGGTGACTGGTCCGCGATCAGACCAAGCGCGAGCTTTCTTTGGCGGCGCGCACGAAGTCGCGGAACAGGGGGTGCGGGTCAAACGGTTTGGACTTGAGTTCGGGGTGGTATTGCACACCGATGAACCACGGGTGATCCGACCATTCGACGATTTCCGGCAAACGTCCGTCCGGCGACATGCCCGAGAAGTTCAGGCCCGCCTTCTCCAGCTTTTCGCGGTACTTGATATCCACCTCATAGCGGTGACGGTGGCGTTCCTCAATCTGGGTGCCGCCGTAAACCTCGGCCACTTTCGAACCTTCGGCCAGAACCGCGTTATAGGCACCCAGACGCATTGTGCCGCCCTTGTCGTCGCCTACTTTGCGTTCGACCTTGTGGTTACCCTGCACCCACTCTTTCAGGTGGTATACCACTGGTTCAAAACGCCGTTTTCCAGCTTCGTGGTCGAATTCCTCGGATCCGGCCTCGGCGATGCCTGCGGCGTTCCGGGCGGCCTCGATAACGGCCATCTGCATACCCAGACAAATGCCCAGATAGGGCACCTTGTGTTCGCGAGCATATTGCGCTGCTTTGATTTTGCCTTCGGTACCACGCTCGCCAAAGCCGCCAGGGACGAGGATGGCATGGAAACCTTCCAGATAGGGGGCCGCGTCTTCGGTGTCGAAAACCTCGGCATCGACCCACTCGACTTTGACCTTGACCCGGTTGGCCATGCCGCCATGGGTCAGCGCCTCGGCGATTGACTTATAGGCATCTTCCAGCTGGGTGTACTTGCCAACGATGGCGACTTTCACTTCGCCTTCGGCGTGATGGATGCGGTCGCTGACGTCTTCCCATTTCGCCAGATCGGGCTTCGGCGCAGGGCTGATCTGGAACGCGTCCAGAACAGCCTGATCCAAACCTTCCTTGTGATAGGCCAGCGGTGCGTCGTAGATGGTGCTCAGGTCCTGCGCGGCGATAACACTGTCGGGTCGCACGTTACAGAACAGCGCCAGCTTCTCGCGTTCCTTCTTCGGAATCGGACCTTCAGAGCGGCAAACCAGGATGTCGGGGGCTAGGCCAATCGAACGCAGCTCTTTCACCGAGTGCTGAGTCGGCTTGGTTTTCAACTCGCCAGACGCCTTGATGTAAGGCAGCAGGGTAAGGTGCATGAAAATACACTGACCGCGCGGCTTGTCCTGGCTGAACTGGCGAATGGCTTCAAAGAAGGGCAGGCCTTCGATGTCACCAACGGTTCCGCCGATCTCACATAGCATGAAATCGACTTCGTCTTCACCAATGGCGATGAAGTTCTTGATCTCATTGGTGACGTGCGGGATCACCTGAATGGTTTTGCCAAGGTAGTCGCCGCGACGCTCTTTCTCCAACACGTTGGAATAAATCCGCCCTGAGCTGACCGAGTCGGTCTTGCGCGCCGCAACACCGGTGAAACGTTCATAGTGACCGAGGTCCAGATCGGTTTCGGCGCCGTCATCGGTCACGAACACTTCACCATGTTCAAACGGCGACATCGTGCCCGGATCGACGTTTAGGTAGGGGTCCAGCTTGCGCAGACGCACCGAATATCCCCGGGCCTGCAACAGCGCACCCAGAGCCGCCGAAGCCAGTCCTTTGCCCAAGGACGAAACCACACCACCAGTGATGAAAATAAATCGCGCCATGTTTTTCGGCTGCTCCCGTGAGACGTCATTATCAGCTGCCCGGCGGTTTGAAAAAACCGCTGCATCACGGGACTTCACGTATAAAGGATTCGCGCGCATAGCGCAAGAGAACCGCAAGATGCTGTTGCAGCTCTCTTTTAAATTTCTAAGTGTAGTGGATCAGTCCGCTTGCGGGATTAGCGGCGCGTTGTCGCCCTGAGCCGGAGGTAGAAGATCATCGGTCGACGGAACTGCCGGAGTGCTTTCCTCGGTCGGGGCTGGGGCTGGAACGCCCAAACGGTCGATCACCGAGCTGCCCGAAGATTTCTGAGCCGCCAGAATGGTCAACGTGATCGAGGTGACGATAAAGCACGCCGCCAGAATCCAAGTGACCTTGCCCAAAGCCGTTGCCGCCGCGCGGCCGGTCATGGCACCACCGCCGCCGCCGCCCATACCCAGGCCGCCGCCTTCGGACCGCTGCATCAGAACAACGGCGATCAGGCCCAGAGCCAAGAGAAGATGGATGATGAGAACGACGTTTTCCATGGTGGTCCTGTACAGCGTGGCGTGTATCGCGTGGTACTTATGCAAGTTTGTCATCGGGGGCAAGGGATGAGTTGCCATCACGACACCTGATGTGCGGCATCACAGCAAAGAGACTGGACAGGCCTGCAAAAGGTAACGCAGGCTGCGGTCTATGCCGCATGATGATCACAACCACCCGCACGCCTTGTTGCCGCCCGATCCCGCCCTGCGCGTCAAAGCGCTTGAGACGATTCTGACCCGCAAAGGACTGATCGACCCGGCTGCGTTGGATGAGATCATAGATACCTATCAGAACAAGATCGGCCCTCAGAACGGTGCCCGGGTGGTTGCAAAGGCATGGATTGATCCAGACTTCAGGAAAGCCTTGCTAGCAGACGCTACGCCGGTTGTTGCGGATCTCGGTTTCTATGGTCGTCAGGGCGAACATATCGTTGTAGTGGAAAACACACCTGAACTGCACAACATGGTCGTTTGCACCTTGTGCAGTTGCTACCCATGGCCGCTTCTGGGTATTCCACCAGGTTGGTACAAATCCGACGCCTACCGCGCCAGGGCCGTGCGTGAGCCGCGTAAAGTGTTGGCGGACTTCGGGGTGAGCTTGCCTGAAAAGACTTCGGTTCGTGTGTGGGATTCGACTGCCGAGATGCGGTACCTTGTTCTTCCGATGCGCCCGCAAGCGACGGATGGCCTCAGCGAAGAGGAATTGGCCGCCCTGGTTACCCGCGACAGCATGATCGGCACCGGATTGCCAAAGGTGCCGACATGACCCGCGTACATGATATGGGCGGGCGTTTCGGTGACGGACCTGTTTACCCCGAATCCGATGACGTTCCGATCTTTGCAGAAGATTGGCACGCTCGAGCGCTGGCAGTGACGGTGGCCGCGGACTCGTTGGGTCAGTGGAATATCGATGTAAAACGTCACGCGCGCGAACGATTGCCCCCCAAGGATTACGCGCGGTTTTCATATTACGAGAAGTGGGTTTCAGCTCTGGCCGATCTGTTGGTCGAAACCGGCGTGCTGACCGAAAAGGATTTGCGCGGCCAAGCGGGAAACGACACGCACCCGCTGGCAAGCCGCGCATTGAAGGCTGAAGCCGTTGCTGGTGTATTGGCCAGCGGGGGACCGGCAGATCGCCCGTCAGATATCCACGCACGGTTCAAGGTAGGGCAAACTGTACGTACCGTGGATCCGGCCGCCAATCGACTGGTTGATGGCGGCCACACGCGCCTGCCGGTTTACGCATCCGGTGCCACGGGCAAGGTCATGCGGCTGCACGGCACACATGTGCTGCCGGACTCCAACGCACATGGGCTTGGCGAGGCACCTGAGCCGCTCTATGCGGTCGTTTTCCCTGCCTCAGAATTGTGGGCAGATCCGGAAAACCCAAAGGACGAAGTTGTTCTGGACCTCTGGCAAAGCTATTTGGAGCCGGTATGAGCGATTGCGCCACCTATTCCGCACCTGAACCTGTTTTTGCCGAACCCTGGCACGCGCAGGTGTTTGCGGTGACCGTGGCCCTGAACGAAGCAGGGCGTTTCGATTGGCCTGACTGGGCCGATCGGTTTTCGCAGACGTTGAAACGCCACGGGTTGGATCGCGATCTTGACGGGGGTGATGACTATTTTCACGCGTGGCTGGAAACTCTCGAACTGTTGCTGAACGATCTGGGTGCAGCGATCCCGGCGGAAGTCATTCAGTATAGGAATGCGTGGGAAGAGGCTTACCTGACAACGCCACACGGTCAGCCAGTGCATTTGACCGCAAGCAAGTAGGGCGCGCTGCCCCCGCCGCCCGTTCCGGACGACGCCCCCGGGATATTTGGAGCCAGATGAACAAGGGACCCACGCTTGATCTGGCCAAAAATATCCACGCCGGAGGCACCGCGCGCAGCGCGGTTCTCATCTGCGGCGAATTACCGGTTTCCCTGTCGCTTTGTCCTCGTTATACGAGCCGAGTTTGATAATTCAGCGCAAAAGGACCGGATATGGCCAATGTGGTTGTTGTCGGCGCCCAGTGGGGTGACGAAGGAAAAGGCAAGATCGTAGACTGGCTCAGCGAGCGGGCAGACGTGATCGCGCGTTTTCAGGGCGGGCATAATGCCGGTCATACGCTGGTTATTGATGGAGAGGTCTATAAACTGCACGCGCTGCCTTCGGGCGTGGTGCGCGGTGGCAAGCTGAGCGTCATCGGCAACGGCGTCGTGCTGGACCCCTGGCACCTGATCAAGGAAATCGCGACCATCCGTGCACAGGGCGTCGATATCTCGCCCGAAACCCTGATGATCGCCGAGAACACGCCGTTGATCCTGCCGATCCATGGTGAACTGGACCGCGCGCGCGAAGAAGCCGCCAGCAAAGGCACCAAGATCGGCACCACCGGTCGCGGCATCGGCCCAGCTTACGAAGACAAGGTAGGCCGCCGTTCCGTGCGCGTTGCCGATCTGGCTGACGAAGCAACGCTTGAGGCGCGTGTGGACCGTGCACTGCAGCACCATGATCCGCTGCGCAAGGGTCTGGGGATCGAGCCTGTGGACCGCGATGCGCTGATTGCTCAGTTGAAAGAAATCGCATCGGAAATCCTGCCCTTCGCCGCGCCGGTCTGGAAAGTGCTTAACGAAAAGCGCAAGGCGGGCAAACGCATCCTGTTCGAAGGGGCACAAGGCGCGTTGCTGGACATCGATTTCGGCACCTACCCCTTTGTGACCTCGTCCAACGTGATCGCCGGTCAGGCGGCAACGGGTGTGGGTATCGGGCCCGGCTCAATCGACTTTGTTCTGGGCATCGTCAAAGCCTACACTACCCGTGTGGGCGAAGGCCCGTTCCCGACTGAACTGGACGATGCGGACGGCCAGCGCCTTGGTGAGCGCGGGCATGAGTTCGGCACCACCACTGGCCGCAAGCGCCGCTGTGGTTGGTTCGATGCCTGCCTTGTGCGCCAAACTTGCGCGACCAGTGGCGTGAACGGCATCTCTTTGACAAAGCTGGACGTTCTGGACGGGTTCGAGACGCTGAAGATCTGCACGGGCTATGAGCTGGACGGTGAACGTCTGGACTATCTGCCCACCGCAGCCGATCAGCAGGCGCGCTGCACCCCGATCTACGAAGAAATGCCGGGCTGGAGCGAATCTACCGAAGGCGCACGCAGCTGGGCCGATCTGCCGGCCAACGCGATCAAATATGTGCGTCGTGTCGAGGAACTGATCGAATGCCCCGTAGCCCTTCTGTCCACCAGCCCGGAGCGGGACGACACCATTCTGGTGACCGACCCGTTTGCTGACTGATGAGCGACAACGGAAAGACCGGTCTCAGCTACAAAGCCCGGCGTCGCTGGTCGCTGGTGCTGCTGTTGATTGGATTGCCGGTCTATATCGTGGCGGTGGTGACAATCGTGAATTGGCTCGACCGTCCTCCGATTTGGTTGGAATTGCTTGTCTATATCGCTTTGGGCATTGTCTGGGCGCTGCCGTTCAAGTTCGTGTTCAAGGGCGTCGGCAAGGAAGACCCGGACCAGCCGTCGGAGTAAAGGAAACGATGGCACTTGGAGGATAACAGCCGTGTCGGCGCTGCTAGACAGTGCCGACGGCCACCTGAGCAAGCTCAGCCAGCACGCCGATTGGACACAGGCCAAGTCAGAATTGCGCGTGCCATTGCGTGATATTCCCCCGAAATTTCCTCAGCAACGCTGAGCGGGGTGGGCCAGGGCGCCGTAAGCGTTGCCTCGATCTGCCCCGTAATCAATTTCAGGTCTGCATCGTGTTTTGCAGCCAGGCGCCTCATTTTCTGATTGGTGGCCAGGCACAGCATGTGCACCTCACGAATTCCGCGATTTCGAGCGGCGGTGATGATCCGCGATAACAAGGCATCGCCTATACCCCGGTCCTGCCATTCGGTTTCAACGGTGAATGCGGCTTCGGCAACATGGGCCTGGTGCCCTGGAAGCGTGCGCAACTCACCGACACCGCGCAAACACGAATCCGGAAAAGCACCAAACACAAGTGACGCGTTGTCGAAAATTTCTGACAGGTAGGATTGAACAAAAGAAAGATCAACCGGGGTGCCAAACCGAGAGGTCAGGGCGTCGACATCCAAGCTGTTGAAATGGCTTTCTACTTTCGGTCTGTCGTAGATCCGGAGACGCCGGATGGGTAGTTCATACATGGCGTGGCCTTTGTTTGAACAGGGGCTGTCGATGCTGTCACCTTGCGAGTCATAATAGCATTTTTCTGCAATGCAGCATAGCAACATGGTGACCGAACGGGAGGATCGGCGCATCTTTGCAAGAAAAATGGGCCGAAGACATCTTCGACCCATCCTCAATTGTATTGTTTAGCGAGAGGGGAGGTTACCCCGCGGCGCGCTCGTCATCCGGGCGGAAACCGATCTGAGTTGAGGCTGCAAAGCGTCCTCCGCCAGCCTTTTCGATCTTGCCGTCCCGCAGCAACTGACCGAATGAACGCAGGCTTTCTTCGCGATTGAATTCATCCTGCTTGAGCGAGCGAATTTTGTTCATCAGTTGCGGACGCGAAAACTGCTCCTGACCTTCGATAAAGGACAGGTAAGCGGCTGCCGCTTCCAGTAAGTCCGGTAGGGATTGTGCACCTTGTTCCTGTGCGAACAGGGCAAAACCACTTTCCTCCTCTGCAGTGTCCTCAGGCTGGGTCTCAGCCGAGACACGGCGAGGGGTTACAGGCCCGGCATCTTCGGTCTGGTTGTCGATGCGTTGTTCGGCCACCAGTTTGAGCGGAGAGGAATCACTGCTGGGGCGGGCGCTAGTGACCTGTACCTCCGGTCGGCGCGGGCTTACGACTGAGGAGAGATCGCCACGATACTGCTGATCATCGTCGGCCTGAACGGTTTCACCTTTTTCGCTGCGTTCCGCCTCAGTAGCCGCGACGGCTGCGCGCAAATGGGTGTAGGCTTCCCGCTTGTCGCTGGTATCTGGGTCATCGAGATGTTCACCAACTTTGTCCATAAGGCGCGATACGTCATGGTCCAGGTCATGTTTGTCAGTTTCCGACTCACCGGCGCGATCCGCCAGAATGGATTCCACATTTGAAATCTCGTCCAGAAGGTTGACCTCGTCTTCCTCGGTTATGACATCTTCAGCGGATTCAGAAACAGGTTCTTCATCATCGCTGATGTCGCTGAGGATGTTGGCCACCTCTTCGTTTTCGTGTTCGGCTCCAGCAGTTTCGTCGAGGTCCGAGAACAAGACATCCAGCGAGGTTTCCTCATCTTCAGGTTCTTCCTCGACCACGGTGGAAGGGGTCTTGGAGTCTGAATTCTGGATTTCAACTTTGGGTTCCAAAATCGGCGCAGCCGTTTCTTCGACTTCTTCGGCCTGAGGCGATTCAGGTTCTGCTTTTTCCCTGAAAGCGTCAGCAATTCCGGAAGTTGCGTCGGTTTCTGGTGTGTTCTCCAGATCAGCAGGGTCCAGCGAACCGGCGGCAAAAGCTGCGGCTACTGCATCTAACGGGCCAGCCTCGCTTTTCATCAGGGCTGTTTCTTCGTCCTCGGCGTAGATAACCGAGTTTTCTTCGGAATGAGATACAACGGCCCGGATGCGCTGCAGTTTGGCGGCGATGCTGTCAGCAGCCGGAGCAGGTGTATCTTCGACGGCTTCCGATTCAGTGATGGCAGGGGGAGAGGGGGGTGGTGTATTGATAACGTTCAGAGCCGGCGCACTGGTAGCAGGTTGGGTCGTGGCACGGATCAAAAGCCCGGCATCGCTCTGGCTTGCTTCAACCTTGCGAGAACCATCCCGCTTTGCGATCTTTGTCAGCATTTCCGTGTCGGGTTGCGGGGGTTCAGAACCAAAGTACCGATCATCAGCCGCGAGATCGCGAAAGTACTCGGCAATTGCTTTCATCGTCTCGAACGAATCGTCGAATCCTTCCAAAGTGCACGAGAAGGTTCCATAAGAGACGGTTAAAACCTTGTTATTCTGTACCATCAGACGCACGTCCTTTACAAACTACAAGAGCCAATCTACCCGACGTCGGGCGCACCAATGGCTCGAAACTCTCAGCATGAACCTATCATTTTGTGGTCTCAATGTGTCCAAATCCGGAAAAAATGATCAATCTTAAAAAAAATGTGCCAATTGTGCGTTCTGAAGAGCCAATTGCATTGGTCGGAGGCGGTGAAATTGGTCCTGAAGACCTGAATCTGGCGCTGAATCGCGTCAAAATCGCTGTTGCCGCAGATGGTGGAGCGATTCCCTTGATGGACTCGGGGCGGATGCCGGATGCCGTTATCGGTGACTTTGATTCGCTGAGCGGCACGTATCTTGATCGCATACCTGCAGACCGGTTGTTTCCGATACGTGAACAAGACAGCACGGATTTCGACAAAGCTCTGCGCAGCATCGAAGCGCCGTTGGTGCTGGGTGTCGGGTTTCTCGGCGGGCGATTGGATCACCAGATGGCGGTACTAAACGCTCTGGTACGACTGCAGGACCAGCCTTGCATCTTGTTCGGAGAGCATGAGGTAGTTTTCCATGCGCCGCCGCAGATTGGGCTGAACCTTACAGCCGGGGATGTGGTTTCATTGTTTCCGTTTCGGCGCGTAACCGGCCGCAGTAAAGGACTGGAATGGCCGATCGACGATCTGGTGCTGGAACCGAACGGTCGCGTGGGCACGTCTAATCGGGCGTTGTCTGAAGTCGAGTTGATAGTGGACGGGCCCGGCCTGTTGGCGATGGCGCCGCGTGACGCTTTGGATCACGTCATGCAGGCGTTTCTGTCGGGGCAGACCGGGCGCTGGCCCGTTCGCGAAGAATGACATAGAGACCGGCGGCCACGGTGATCGCGATTCCAAGCGCCGCGATTCCGTTGGGAAGGTCGTGAAAAATTATCCACCCGAACAGGGTTGCCACAGGTATTTCGAGATACTGCATCGGTGCCAAAGTCGCCGAGGGGGCGTAGCGCAGAGACCAGGTCATGAACAAATGCGCGACGGTGCCCAGAAGGCCGACAGCGATCAGCAGCAAATGGGTATCCGGATGCGGCGCGATCAGAGAGACCGACCGAACCTCGTTGAACGAGCCGATCAACAGCATTGGCAACAGCAAGACGCTTGCCATCGCTCCAGACACCGCTTGCAAGGAAATCGGGTCAGTTTCTTTCGCGATTTGGCGCGTCACCAACATGAACAAGGAAAACAACAATGCGACCAAAAGGGGGAGCAGTGCTGCTGCACCCACCTGAACAAAGCTGGGTTGGATGACCAGTAGTGTGCCTACAAAGCCGACAGCACAGGCGACAAGGCGGCGTAGGCCGACCTCTTCGTTCAATACGTATTTGCCTAACAACAGCATGATGAAGGGCATCACAAAGGCGATAGCTACGGCGTCTGCCAGGGGTAGAAATCTTAACGCGCTGAACATTGCCGTGATGGCGACGATGTGCAGGACCGTACGTATGAAGGTTAGCCGCAGAATACGGCCTGACATGCGCCAGGGGCGACCGGTAAAGGCGACCAGCGGAGCTAAGATCAGAGCCTGAACGGCAAAGCGTACGAAGACGAGCATCCCGATCGGGGTTGTTTCAGCCAATAGCTTCGCAGTCGCGTCGCCCAACGGGGCGAAGACGCAAAACCCAAGCATCAGGACGATGCCAAAGACCGGACGATCCTGTGTCATGTGCGCGACGCTAAGGGTTTTGTCACTTGGTTGAAAGCGCTCAAGGCAGGGGCTGAACCTTGGTGTAGTCCGGCCCAATGCAGGTGGGCAGGTTGTCGCCCAGTTTCAACCAACGCAGCTTTTCCTCATGTGCCACGTGCAGTGTGGGTTCAAGCTGGTTCGGGTCCTCAAGCGTCGCCACGTACAGGTGCAACACATCCGACATCGACTGTGAGCGGAACGAGATCGGCGTTCCGCAGTTCGGGCAAAAGCTGCGCTCGACCCCGGGCGAGGAGTTGAAGGTTTTCGGCGCCTCGCCGGTCCAGCGCCACTGGCCGTCGCGCACGCCGAAATAGGTGGTCATCGGTGCCGCACACTGCCGCCTGCAACTGTCGCAATGGCAGGTGACGCAGGACAGGGCCGGAGGGTCGACCTCGTACCGGATTGTGCCGCACAGACAATGACCGCGCATGGTATCCCCTCCTGTTGTGGCGTCAGCAGTTGGGTACGTTTACCGCCAGACCGCCCAAAGACGTTTCCTTGTACTTTTCGTGCATATCATGCCCAGTCTGGCGCATGGTTTCGATTGCCGCGTCCAGCGGAACGAAATGCTGGCCGTCACCGCGCAGCGCCAGCGAAGCCGCCGAAACCGCCTTGATCGCCGCCAGCCCGTTGCGTTCGATGCAGGGCACCTGGACCAACCCTTTGACGGGGTCGCAGGTCATGCCCAGATGATGCTCCAGCGCGATCTCGGCGGCGTTTTCCACCTGTTCCGGTGTACCGCCCATCACGGCGCACAGACCTGCCGCAGCCATCGCAGACGCGCTGCCAACCTCGGCTTGACAGCCTGCCTCAGCGCCCGAGATCGAGGCGTTGTATTTGACCAGACCGCCAATGGCGGCAGCGGTCAGCAGGAAATCCTCGACATGGCTTTCCGAGGCCCCCGGCACGTGGTCGAGGTAATACCGGAGCACCGCAGGCAGCGTGCCCGCCGCACCATTGGTCGGCGCAGTGACGACCTGACCACCGGCAGCGTTTTCCTCGTTCACCGCCATGGCATAGACGCTCATCCAGTCATTGATGGTGTGGGGCGCGTTCAGGTTCATGCCCCGTTCGGCCAGCAGAGCTTCGTGAATGCCCTTGGCGCGGCGACGCACGTTCAGGCCGCCGGGCAGGATGCCGTCCGTCTTCAGGCCGCGTTCGATGCAATCGTTCATGACCTCCCAAAGGCGCGCGGTGCCTTTGGCGAAACTGACCGGGCAGCCTCGGGCGACTTCGTTTTCGCGCTTCATCTGGGCGATGCTCTTGCCGCTGGCATTCGCCATCTTCAGCATCTCTGCCGCTGAGTGGAACGGGTAGGGCACGGGCGCGCCGTCGTTGGTATCTTTGCCCTCGGCCAGTTCCTCTTCGGTCAGGACAAAGCCGCCGCCGACCGAGTAATAGACCTGCCGCAGGATCACATCGCCCTGTGCGTCGGTTGCCATCAGGATCATGCCGTTGGCGTGACCGGGCAGGTTGTGATCGTAATCGAAGATCAGGTCGGTCTTGGGATCGAAATGCAGCGTCGGCAGACCTTTGGGCGTAACCGTATGGGTCTTGCTGATCTCAGCCAGCGCGACCTCGGCCTTTTCGTTGTCGTAGGTATCCGGCACGAAACCGGCCAGCCCGAGGATGGTGGCACGGTCGGTCGCGTGGCCAACTCCGGTAAATGCCAGTGACCCGTGCAGCGATCCGCGTAGCCCCGCGAATTCGAACGGCGACGCGCGCATCAGGTCCAGAAACCGGGCGGCCGCAACCATCGGCCCCATGGTGTGAGACGAAGACGGGCCGATGCCCACTTTGAACATATCGAAGACAGATAGAAACATGTCAGGTAGCTGAGCCTTCTTGAGGAGTAGCGTAACTCGGGGAGGTGAATGGTGTAACCCCTAACCCTTCGGCCGCGATGGCGGCTTGGGTTGCGGGGCGGGTTTCAAGCTGTGTCAGGATCGCTTGCAGATGAGGTGTGTCCGACAGCTGATACCAACTGCGGTCGGCGTTGGCAGGGTACAGCGCCATCCACCGCATCTGGCAAGCCAGATAGTAGGTCAGAACCGAGGGCTGCTCTGGGTGCAGCCAGTTTGGTGCGCTTTTCGCTTCAGCATCCAGAACCTGCAGATGTCGGCGCAGGCGCGGGCGGATACCTTCGCGCAGGATGTCGGCCTGTGCGGCGTCGATATATTTCTCAGCGTAGAACAGAATGCGCAGGTCGGCGTGCAGCGTGTTGGATGCAAAAAACAACCATTTCAGAAACGCTGCCCGCTCCGGTGCTTCGGGGGAAGGGGCCAGTTTCTCATGCGTGTCGGCTAGCCACAACAGGATGGCCGCCGTTTCAAAGATCGGTCCCTGAGGAGTCTCTAGCACCGGAATCAGCCCGTTCGGGTTCAAGTGCCTATAGGCCGCACTGTCCTGTTCATTCTGACGGCGGTCCACCAGAGTGGTTTCATAGGGCAGGCCCATCTCTTCCAACGCCAGTCTGATCGCCAGAGAGGCGTTATCGGGGGCATAGTGCAGGCGATATGGCGCGGTCATAAAATCTATGTATATCGCCGGGGCCTCTGCGAAAGCCTCGATTGCGACGTTTCCAATCGGAAACGCGTATTTTCGATAGATGTTTGGGTGGCGGTGGGGCGAATTGGCTCTCGCAGTCGTCGGTTGCATTCCGTATAAACCCTGCAGCAATACAGGGAAACGCTGCCATGACCCGAGATATGTCCCCCATCGACAAGGCTAAGTATGTCGCCGCGCGCCGTGCCGCTGATTTGGTTCAGGATGGAATGCGCGTCGGGTTGGGCACCGGATCGACCGCCGCCTGGATGGTGCGTCGCCTGGGTGAGCGGGTGCAGACCGAAGGGCTGCGGGTGAAGGGGGTGCCGACCTCAATCCGAACAGCACAATTGGCCCGCGAAGTCGGGATCGAGGTGGTCTCGCTGGATCAGGCGGGGTGGCTGGATTTGACCATCGACGGCGCGGATGAGTTTGACGGCGAACTGAACTTGATCAAGGGCGGTGGCGGCGCGCATCTGCAGGAAAAGATCGTGGCCACGGCCAGCGACCAGATGGTGGTGATAGCCGATGCCGGTAAAGAGGTCGAAACGCTGGGTGCTTTCCCTCTGCCGGTCGAAGTGATCCCTTTTGGCTGGCAGACCACGCGGACCCTGATCGAAGAGACGCTGGACACGATGGATGTTCTGGGCAACTCGGCAATGCTCAGGATGCATGGCGAAGCGCCTTTTGTAACCGACGAGGGCAACCACATTCTGGACCTGCATCTGCAGCGCATCGGGAATGCGCGACAGCTGGCCTTGGTGCTTAATCAGGTGCCGGGTGTGGTCGAAAACGGGCTGTTCATCGACATCTGTGACAAAGTTGTGATTGGTCACGGCGATGGCCGGGTTGAACTGCGCGACATCAACGCGGGCACAACCGAACTGGACCAACTGGTTGAGGGTGGAGACAACCTGTTCTCGGACTTGGCGGATTGAGACCGGCGCGAGAGCAGAAGTGGGAAACAGACTTGCAGGCAGTGCTTTAGGTGAAGTTTACACACCGCCAAGGGTTGGCAGCGCGTCTTTAGACCCCAGATAATCATCGAATTTTGGCCTGACGAAGTAAAGGAACTCAGGATGAGCTTTGACTATGATCTGTTCGTCATCGGAGGCGGCTCTGGCGGGGTCCGTGCAGCACGTGTGGCGGCTGGTGAAAACGGCGCCAAAGTGGCGTTGGCCGAAGAGGACCGCTATGGCGGGACCTGTGTTATCCGGGGGTGTGTGCCGAAAAAGCTGATGGTGTTTGCCAGCGAATTCTCGGGCATGGTCGGGGATGCGCAGGCCTATGGATGGGATATCCAGTCCGGTGCGTTGGATTGGAAAACGTTCCACGGCAAGCTGGTAACGGAACTGGACCGGCTGGAAGGCATCTATCGCAACATCCTCAAGAACAACGGTGTCGAGAGTTTTGATCAACGTGCGCAGATTGTAGACGCGCATACCGTCGAACTGGCCGATGGCACCCGCAAGACGGCCAAACATATCTTGATCGCCACTGGTGGCCGTCCGGTTGTGCCCGAATTTCCGGGCTCGGAACTGGCCATCACCTCAAACGAGATTTTCCATCTGGAGAAGCTGCCGGAAAGCATCCTGATCGTGGGCGGTGGTTACATCGCCAGCGAGTTCGCCGGGATCATGAACGGGATGGGCGTGAAAACCACTCAGTTCTATCGCGGCGCGCAAATCCTGCGCGGGTTCGATGAAGAAGCGCGCGGGCTGATCAGCGAAGAGATGTGCCAGAACGGCATCGACCTGCATCTTGGCACAAATGTGCTCGAGATGAAAAAGCAGGGCGACAAGATTTGGGTCAAAGCCACCAATGGAACCGAACAGGTTTTTGACGTGGTCATGTATGCCACCGGGCGCGCGCCGAACGCCGACAAACTGGGCCTTGAGGCCGTAGGTGTCGAACGTGGTCGCAAGGGTGAGATCGTGGTGGACGAATACAGCCAGACCGGCGTGCCCTCGATCTATGCCATCGGGGATGTGACCGACCGAGTGAATCTGACCCCGGTTGCGATCCGCGAAGGTATGGCGTTCGTTGAGACGGTGTTCAAAGGCAACCCGACGCCTGTGGATCATGAGCTGATCCCGACCGCGATCTTCACGCAGCCGGAATTCGGCACCGTGGGTCTCAGCGAGGAAGACGCCGCGGCACAAGAGCCGATTGAGGTTTACGCAACTTCATTCAAGCCGATGCAGAAGGCCTTCGCTGGCGGCACGCAGCGCGTATTGATGAAGCTGATTGTCAGTCAGGCAACCCGAAAGGTGCTGGGCTGTCACATTGTCGCTCCGGGCGCGGGTGAGATGATCCAGCTAGCCGGAATTGCGGTCAAGATGGGCGCAACCAAGGAAGATTTCGACCGTACGGTTGCAGTTCACCCGGTCATGGCGGAAGAGCTGGTGACAATGCGGCAACCTGTTCGCACTGCTTGATTTGCAACTGCGCGCACACAAGTTACAAGGGAACCCGTGATCACACGGTCCAACACAAGGGAATAGATACATATGGCGGGCAACAGCGGTGGCCCCTGGGGGGGCGGAGGCTCTTCTGGAGGCGGAGGAAATCGGGGTAACAACGGGGACGGGCGCAAGCCCCCCGAAGGCGACGGCCCGCAGATCCCCGAAATCGATGAGCTGATGAAAAAAGGCCAGGAACAGCTGCGCGTTCTGATGGGCGGTCGTGGCGGTTCAGGCCGTGGTGGCGGTCAGGGTGCAGGTGGGGGTGGTCCCATCTTTACCAAAGGAACCATCTTGATCGGTGTCGTTGTTGCAGCTGTGCTTTGGGGCGCGGCCAGCTTCTATACCGTCAAGCCCGAAGAACAGTCGGTTGAGCTGTTCCTGGGTGAGTTCTCGGCCGTCGGCAATCCGGGTCTGAACTTTGCGCCGTGGCCTTTCGTGACCGCTGAGGTCATTCCGGTGACCCGCGAACAAACCGAGGATATGGGCGGCGCACGCGGTAGTGATGATGGCCTGATGCTGACCGGCGACGAAAACGTTGTCGACATCGACTATCAGGTCGTTTGGAACATCAATGATCCGGCCAAGTTCTTGTTCAACCTGCGAGATCCGCGCCAGACGATCCGCGCCGTTTCGGAATCGGCGATGCGTGAGATCATCGCGCAAAGCGAACTGGCCCCGATCCTGAACCGGGATCGTGGGATCATCGCTGAGCGTCTGCAAGAGCTGATCCAGTCGACAATGGACAGCTACGATTCGGGCATCAATATAGTTCGCGTTAACTTCGACAAGGCGGACCCGCCGCAGGACGTGATCGCCGCATTCCGCGACGTTCAGGCCGCTGCGCAGGAACGGGATCGTCTGCAAAACGTGGCGGACGCCTATGCCAACCGCGTGCTCGCGGAAGCGCGTGGTGAAGCCGCACAGGTTCTGGAAGAGGCCGAAGCCTACCGCGCTCAGCAGATCAACAGCGCTCAGGGTGAAGCCAGCCGTTTTAGCGCGGTTCTTGAAGAATACTCCAAAGCGCCAGATGTGACCCGTAAACGCCTCTATCTGGAACGGATGGAGCAGGTTCTGGGTGACGTGGATAAGATTATTCTGGACGAAAACTCGACCGGTCAGGGGCAGGGTGTTGTGCCCTATCTGCCGCTGAACGAGCTGCGTCGCAATCAGGCCGAGGGGAACAACTGATGCGTAAATCACCCATTCTTCTCATTGTCGTTGTGATCCTTGGCGTTGTCGGCCTGTCTTCGATCTTTATTGTGGACGAGCGTGAACGTGCGTTGGTTCTGCAATTTGGCCGCGTGGTTGCCGTGAAAGAAGATCCCGGTCTGGCGTTCAAGATCCCGCTGATTCAGGAAGTTGTTCGCTATGATGACCGCATCCTGTCGATCGACGTTCAACCGCTGGAGGTGACGCCTTTGGATGACCGTCGTCTGGTGGTCGACGCCTTCGCGCGCTATCGGATTTCGGATCTGAACAGGTTCCGTCAGGCGGTTGGTGTCGGTGGCATTCCGGTGGCAGAAGATCGTCTGGACCGCATCCTGCGTGCCGAAACCCGCGAAGTACTGGGTTCGGTGTCGTCGCGTGATATCCTCAGCTCGGACCGTGCCGCGCTTATGCTGCGCATCCGTAACAGCGCAATTGCCGAAGCGCAGGCGCTGGGAGTCAACGTGATCGACGTGCGTTTGAAAGCCACCGATCTGCCGCAAGCGAACCTCGAAGCGACCTTCGATAGGATGAAGGCCGAACGTGAACGTGAAGCGACCGACGAGCGCGCCCGTGGTAACGAGGCCGCGCAACGTGTGCGCGCACAAGCTGACCGGACCGTAGTTGAGCTAGTCTCGGATGCGAACCGTGAAGCCGAGATCATTCGCGGTGAGGCGGACGCCGAACGCAACGCGATCTTCGCCGAAGCCTATGGCGCAGACCCGGAGTTCTTTGAATTTTATCGCTCGCTCAGCGCGTATGAAAACGCTTTGCAGGGCGGAAACAGCTCAATGGTGCTGAGCCCGGATTCCGAGTTCTTCAATTACCTGAAGTCGCCCACCGGGCAGGCGGGGCGGTAATGGGAATGATCCTTCTGGCCTTTGGGCTGGTACTGATTGTCGAGGGGCTGGCGTACGCGCTGGCCCCTTCGCTTATTGAACGTATGCTTGAGGCGCTGCGGTCGCTGCCGGAACAGGCTCGGCGATTGGCAGGTCTGCTTTGTGTCGTCAGTGGTCTGGTGCTGCTGTGGGGAGCTTATCAGGTCGGGTTTTAATACAGTGATCTCACTTGCCGGTGATTTCCCCGCGATCCCGAGTTGCGGGCTTGGACAAACTGACTACATTGGTTGCTAAGAAAGGTTGCCGAGGGGCGGCCACAGAAGAATTGTCGACAAGGAGTTCCCAAGTGCAGGCACAAGCACGAAGTATTTCCGTCCAGCGGGACGATAGTGTTGGTTTCATGCGGCTGATGTGGCTGGCTTTTGCGGGGATGTTGCTTGTTCTAGCCCAGACCGTCTCCGCGCAGGCGCGGGGCGAAAGCCTGGCACCGTTGGCCGAAAAGATCAGCCCGGCGGTGGTCAACATCACCACCACAACCCTGATCGAGGGGCAGACCGGTCCTCAGGGGATCGTGCCCGAGGGCTCACCGTTCGAGGATTTCTTCCGTGAGTTTCAGGATCGCAACGGTGATGACGGGAACCGCCCGCGCCGCAGCAATGCTCTGGGATCGGGGTTCGTGATTTCCGAGGACGGTTATATCGTCACCAACAATCACGTTATTGCCGAAGCCGATGAAATTCTCGTGGAATTCTTCCCCGGCGACGGGCAGCCTAAGAAGGAGCTGCCTGCCAAGGTGATTGGTACGGATGAGAAAACCGATATCGCGCTTCTCAAGGTCGAGGCGACGGGGCCGTTGAAATATGTGCAGTTCGGCGACAGCGATATTGCGCGTGTAGGCGACTGGGTAATCGCAATGGGCAACCCGCTGGGGCAGGGATTCTCGGTTTCGGCTGGTATCGTTTCAGCCCGAAACAGGGCGCTAAGTGGCTCTTATGACGACTACATTCAAACTGATGCTGCGATTAACCGAGGCAACTCGGGCGGTCCTTTGTTCAACATGAATGGCGAAGTAATCGGTGTAAACACCGCGATCCTGTCACCCAATGGCGGCTCGATCGGGATTGGTTTCTCGATGGCGTCCAATGTGGTGGTCAAAGTCGTCGATCAGTTGCGCGAATTTGGTGAAACCCGTCGCGGTTGGCTGGGTGTACGCATTCAGGACGTAACCGAGGACATGGCTGAGGCGATGGGGCTGGACAAGCCCGGCGGCGCGCTGATCAGTGATGTGCCGGAAGGCCCAGCCAAAGAGGCAGGGCTGCTGGCCGGTGACGTGATCCTCAGCTTTGACGGTGTCGAAGTAGCAGATACCCGCGGTCTGGTGCGTCAGGTTGGCGAAACCACCGTTGGCAAATCGGTTCGCGTGGTTGTCCATCGCGACGGCGGCACTCAGACCGTTCTGGTGACGTTGGGCCGCCGCGAGGACGCTGAGCGCGCCGAGGACGGCGAAGAGGAAACGCCGGATGCTCCTGCCGAGGAAAACGCAGATATTTTGGGCCTGACCATTTCACCGCTGACCGACAAGTTGCGTGAGGAAATGGGGCTGGATGCGGATGCGGAAGGTCTGGTCGTGACCGAAGTGGACGAGGCATCCGAGGCCTTTTCGAAGGGCTTGCGCGCCGGTGATCTGATCACTGAGGCCGGTCAGCAGAAGGTCAGTTCGATCGAAGACCTCGAGTCGCGCATGGATGAAGCGCGCGAGGCAGGGCGCAAATCGCTGCTGCTGCTGGTGCGCCGTGGCGGCGAACCCCGCTTTGTGGCGTTGAGCCTGGGCGAATAACCCACAGCCTGAAACAACCCAAAAGGCCGGAGCAGATGCTCCGGCCTTTTTTGTGCTGGGAGGTAGTGAGCCACGTACCGGGGAGGTACGTGGCTCTTGTACAGGGAGAGGTCAGTGGACAGATATCGGGGATGATTCTCTGACCTCCTACGGTAACACTTACGACGATAGGCTTAACTCCGCCCAAGGTCTGTGAAGCAGGTCACAGGGGTCAGATCAGGTCGGAATCGGCCAATTCCCGCAACGCTTCGAAATCCTGAATCATCAGTCCGCCGCGCGACGCCTCAACCACGTTATCGCGCTTCCAGGTGGAAATGGTCTTGGATACTGCTTCCCGCGTGGCGCCAACGAATTCGGCCAGTTCGCTTTGTGACAGCGTAATCTTTGTCGATGGGTCGTCCTGCATCTCTGAAAGA
Organism: Ruegeria arenilitoris; assembly: GCF_013032445.1. Taxonomy (GTDB): domain Bacteria; phylum Pseudomonadota; class Alphaproteobacteria; order Rhodobacterales; family Rhodobacteraceae; genus Ruegeria; species Ruegeria arenilitoris_F. The sequence continues at coordinate 130,240 of NZ_WQCA01000005.1, forward strand.
TGTAGCAGTTTACGAGCCAGACGAATTGGCATCGGCAGAAAAACCTGTTCATTCAGTTGCGATCCCATCCAGCGCATACGCAGGCCAGCCAGGCGGATCAAGTCTACGGCCAGATCAGGATGCTGGCGGATTTGAGCCATCACATCGCCCTGCCTGACACGCAAAACGCGGGACGGTTCGGCCGCTGCAATTGTCGCGGTACGGGGGCCACTGTCGAACAGAGCAATCTCGCCAAAAATTTCTCCGGGTCTCATCAGGGTCAGAGACAACTTACGACCGCTCATGGCCAGAAAAGACACCTCAAGCGTGCCTTCAAGGAGGGCAAAGAGGGCGTCGCCTTCGTCGCCCTGTTCGAACAGAACGTCCCCGCGATCCAGTGAAATCTCGGTTGCCTGTGCAGAAAGCATGGCTTTCAGTCTGTCTGATGCATCGGACAGAAAGCCGCTGTCAGGGAAAGCCGTCATGAGTTTCGGGTGCTCCGGCTGTGAGTGGTGACACAACTTTCCACAGCTTTAGCGTTTAGCCAAGGATTTTGTCTGCATTTCCCGGTAATTCGGTAGCAGAAAGGTACCGAGCATCACAATCGCATGAGGCGAGTGGGTTTGTTTCCGGCTCGGCTATTGGTGGTCAGGGTCATCCATGTAGCTTTGCAACAGATTGAACTGCAGCATTAGAAACACCATCAGTGCAATGGGGAAGCCAAAAGTTTCGATCTTGACCCAGAGGTCGGTCGACATTGTGCGCCAGACGAATTCGTTGGCCACAGCCAGAACTGCAAAACAACCGCAAAGGCGCCGGGTCAGGATCATCCACCCCTCGTGGCGCATTGGCAGCATCTCGTCCAATACATAGGCAAGGTAGGACTTGCCCTGCAGCAGGCCGATGCCCAGCATGATCGAAAAGAAGCCGTAAACCAGCGTCGTCTTCATCTTGAAGAACCGCTCGTCATTGAACCAAGCGGTCAGGCCGCCAAAGAAAATGACCATGAAGGCGGTGAAAATCTGTATCCGGCTGAGCTTGCCCGTCAGATACCAGAGGATGCCCATAGCGCCCAGCATCAGCGGCACAAAGAGGATGGTGGCGACGATGAAGCCGGAATATTCGATGCCGCCGATCAGGAAGCTGTCGTCACGCAGGCGCAGGTAGATGAAAAAGAAGGCCAGCGGAGGGCCAAGTTCCAGCACCTGTTTCAGAAACGGGTTGATCTCTTTTTTGCCTGTCATAACGATTTCCTGCTGCTTACCCGCCCATTTCAACTATTACGGCGCCGAGTGCAATCAATGCCATCAGCCCGATCCGTCTTGGCCCCACGGTTTCTTTAAGAACAAGCCAGCCGATGAGGGCTGCAAATACGGTGGAGGTTTCCCGAAGGACGGCAGCTTCGCCCACTTTGTCGAGCCTTGTGGCCAGCATGATGGCTCCGAACGATAAGGGGGCGATGATACCGCCTGCCAGCCCGCGCAACATCAGCGGGCCGATGGTCGGGCGGTTGATCATGGCGCGCCACCGTAGGAAGGCGTAGATCGGCATCGCCGCGCCGTCGATCATGAAGAACCAAGCCAGAAAGGTGAACGGGTCGGCAGTGGCGCGGATGCCATAGGCGTCATAGGTGGTGTAAAGCGCCACGAATAGGCCGGTGGCCACTGCGAGAACCAGAGCAATGCCCAGCGTTTCGCGGTTGGTTTCGAGAAAGCGGAGATTGTAGAGCGCGAGTCCGAAAATACCGGCCAGCAAGACCGCCACGCCAAACCATTGGGTGCCAGTAAAGGTTTCTCCGAACAGTAGATAGGCGCCGATGACGGTGAAAAGCGGGCCGGTGCCTCGGACCACCGGGTAGACGACCGTATAAGAGCCCTTGGTATAAGCCATCGCCTGCAGGGTTTTATAGGCAATGTGGATTACCCATACGGTCGCAAAAATTGGCCACATATTGGGTTCGGGCCAGGGGACGACGAAAAACGCGAAGGGTGCGGCCAGCAGGCAATAGCTGGCGTCGATGGCGCCGCGCGACATCCATGGATCGTGGCGGCCCTTTTGCAGGGCACCGAAGACCGCGTGCAGGAAGGCCGCCATCAGGGCCAGCCCCAGCGCGAGTTGGTGGCCTGCTTCGGTGCCTTCAAGGGAGATCAACCAGTCGCTCAAGTGTCAGATCTTTGTGATGGGTGGAGAGGTTGGGGTTTTTTCGCCCCAAGCCCCCCAAGATACTATAGCCAGATGAAGGTGCGGATCAGCTTTGGGCCAAACCGGTAAGGGCGGCGGCAAACTCTTCGGGGTCGAAGGGGGCGAGGTCGTCGATTTGTTCTCCGACGCCGATGGCGTGGATGGGGAGGCCGAACTTGTCTGCCAGCGCCACCAGCACGCCACCCTTGGCGGTGCCATCGAGTTTGGTCATCACGAGGCCCGAGACATCGGCCAGTTTGCGGAAAGTCTCCACCTGGCTCAACGCGTTCTGACCGGTCGTCGCATCCAGGACCAAAAGAGTGTTGTGCGGCGCCGTTTCGTCCACCTTTCGGATGACGCGAACGATTTTGGCTAGTTCTTCCATAAGGTCAGCGCGGTTTTGCAGGCGGCCTGCGGTGTCGATCATCAGAAGGTCGGCACCGTCCTCTTGCGCCTTGGTCAGGGCATCGAAGGCGAGGCTGGCGGGGTCCGAGCCCTCAGGCGCGGTCAGGACGGGTACACCGGCGCGTTCGCCCCAAACCTGCAATTGTTCAACGGCGGCGGCGCGGAAGGTGTCTCCGGCGGCGATCACGACCTGTTTGCCCGCCGATTTGAACTGGCTAGCCAGCTTGCCGATTGTCGTTGTCTTGCCCGATCCGTTGACGCCGACGACCAGCACCACTTGCGGGCGTTTGGGGTAGATGGGCAGGGGTTTGGCCACCGGCTCCATCACGCGAGCGACTTCCTGTGCCAGAAGTTGCTTGATTTCCTGGGTCGAGAGTTTGCGGCCATAGCGCCCCTCGGCCATGTTGGCGGTGACGCGCAGGGCGGTATCGACGCCCATGTCCGAGGCGATCAGCAACTCTTCGAGTTGCTCCAGCATGTCGTCGTCCAAGGTACGGCGCACAGCGGTTTTGGCTTCGCTGCGGCCGAATAGACGACCTAGCAGGCCCTTGGAAGGTGCGGCCTCGGGCGGGGGCGGCGCAGGGGTTGGATCAACGGGCGCAGGCTCAGGCACCTCGACCGGCTGCGGTGCTGGCGCGGGCTCCGGTGCCTCAGGGGCTGGCTCGGGAACTTCCGGCACGGGCTCGGGCCGCGGTTCGGGGTCTGGGATGATCGGATCCGGTGCGGTCGTTTCCTCTCCGCCATCCTCAACAATAGCCTCAAGCCCCTGTTCGAGGCGGGACGAGGATTTGAACAGCTTGTCCTTGAGCTTTGAGAAAAACGCCATTTTTAGTCTCCGCAGGTGTTCCCTTCACCTAATGCGGATTTGCGGCAGTTGCAAAGGGTCAGAGAAACGCGACCAGCAAACCGGCCTGCGCCCCCCAATAGAGCGGCCAGACCAGATACGGCGTGATCTTCAGGGCCGGGTGGTCTGCGGGCAGCAGGAACTTTTCGGTTGCAAGGATTAGGTCAGACGCGATGAAGGCCAGTGCAGCGGGCAGCGCCCACCGTAGGGCACTTGTTTCGGGCAATGAGAGAACGGCAATGCCCATCCCCAAAATGATCGGGATGTAGCCCAACACCGGGCCCTTGAGGTCTCCGGCGCGCGGGGCGAGCAGGGTGGCTGCTACGATCCCAAGGATAATGAGTGACCAGAAATAGCCAGGCCTGTCGAAAATCATCGCTGGATCGCTGGCGGGATGGGTCAGGAATAAGGCGATATAAGTCAGATGTCCGGCAGCAAAGGCTGCGATGCCTGCCATGAACGTGCTATCCGTTTCACGCGACAACAACGCATCGCCAAGGGCACATAGGGCCAGCGCAAGAACCAGTAGATGCGGTGCGGCCTGCAAGAAGGCGATTGCGGCCAGCAAAGCGACGGATGCGGTTTTCAGCAGTGACCGCAAGGTGTTGACGGGGCGTGGCGACAGAGGCAGATAGGCCAGCGCACAGATACCTGCAAGCCAGAACAAAGCGGTTGTCATGATTGCCTCCCTGTTTTTTAACAACATGTTACGGGTTGTTGCTTAACCTCAACGGGTAACGTGGAGGCAGGCACGGCAGAGGAAATGGTGATTGGCGCCAAACAATCGCATCTGCCAGAATGTAGCTATGATCAGATGCCTTGCGATTCTTCTCTTGTTACCCGCCTTTTCCGCGTCGGCCCAGACAGCGTTGTCGGGGGCAGACTTCGATGACTACACGCGCGGAAAAACTCTGTTCTATGGGTTTCAGGGTCAGGTTTACGGGGTTGAGCGATACCTGCCCAATCGCCGCGTAATCTGGTCGTTTCTGGATGGCGACTGCAAGGAAGGTGTCTGGTATGAACAGGACGAACAGATCTGTTTTATCTACGAAGACCGTCTGGACCCGCAATGTTGGTTGTTCACTCGCTCAGGGACTGGCCTGATCGCGCAGTTCGAAGGCGATCCGGAGCAGACAGAACTCTATGAGGCTGATGATATCGACGAAGAGATGATCTGCTATGGGCCTGACGTTGGGGTGTAGGGAGCATTCAGAAGAGTGAGCCCTGATCCGGCGCGTCCTTTTTCGAGGTTTTCTTGGGGGCTGGTCGCGGGCCAGCGGGTTGGCCGGTGGTCAGCACGCCATCAGCGAACTCGATCTGGAGTGAACTGTGTTTTTCAGCCTGCTTTTTCGTCGTCAGTACCTGATCATCCGAACGCACCACCGCATAGCCGCGTTGCAATGTGGCCTTATAGCTGAGCGTTTCGCGCAAGCGGTCCGTGGCGATCAGTTGCTGCTGCATCCGGTCCAGCCGTGTAGTCTGCGCTGTGTTCATCCGATCAGACAGCCGCTTTAAAGTCTGGCGCTGCACCTCAATCTCGCGCTGAATAGGCCGCAGGGACAGGCGTGAGGACAGGTTGTGCACCGCTTCCTGGCGGCTTGATACGAGGTTGCGCAGGGTTGAAGGGCGCAGATGGGCCGACAGTTTCACTACCTGCAGGTGGCGGTTTTGCACGCCGCGCTCCAGTGCCGGGGTTAGGCGGTCTGCAATCAAATCAAGCCGTTGTCGCGGAGTATTCAACAAGCTGTCCGGGCGTGGCAAGGCGCGTGACAGATCGCGCAACCGTTGGGATCGCCGTTGCACCGCATCTGTTGCAGCGCGGGACAAGCGTGCGCCCTGTTCTCCGGTCCAGGCCAGCAACTCCATCCGCACGGGCACGGCCAATTCGGCGGCGGCGGTCGGGGTCGGTGCGCGCTGGTCTGAGACATAATCGATCAGCGTAGTATCCGTCTCGTGCCCCACGGCTGAGATCAGCGGAATGTCCGAGGCTGCCGTCGCACGCGCAACGATCTCTTCATTGAACCCCCAGAGATCTTCGATCGACCCGCCGCCCCGGGCGACGATGATCAGGTCGGGGCGGGGCAGGGCTCCGCCGGGTGTCAGTTGGTTGAACCCGTTGATCGCATTCGCAACCTCGGGGGCGCAGTTTGATCCCTGCACGGCCACCGGCCAGATCAGAACCTTGCGCGGAAAACGGTCGCGCAGTCGGTGCAGAATGTCCCGGATCACCGCACCCGATGGTGACGTTACAACTCCGATGATCTGCGGCAGATAGGGCAACGGCTTTTTACGTTCCGCTGCGAACAGCCCTTCGGCCTCAAGCTGTTTCTTGCGTTTCTCCAGCAAAGCCATCAGCGCACCTTGCCCGGCAACCGCGACCTCATCGACGTTCAGGTTGTATTTCGACTGCGCGCCGAACGCAGTGAGCCGACCGGTGACGACAACCTCAAGCCCTTCCTCGGGTACAACGGACAGGCCCGAGATCTGGCCCTTCCACGTGGTGCAGGCCAGCACGTTCCGGTCGTCCTTGATGTCATAGTACAAATGCCCCGAGCGCGCCTTGAACACGCGCCCAACCTCTCCACGCACACGGATTCGCCCAAAGGTGCCTTCGAGCGTCCGTTTCACCTCGCCCGAGATGTCTGAGACGGTGTATTCAGGGGTATTTTGACCGGGAATGGGGTCGTCTAGCAGGTCGGACATTTCAGCGCCTTGTGTCAAATGCTCGCCCAGCTTAGAACGCCCGCAAGGCGAGGCCAAGCAGATCGGAGAGCAGTCATGAATATCCTCATTCTCGGCAGTGGTGGGCGCGAGCACAGCCTGGCCTGGGCAGTGATGCAGAACCCTAAATGTGACCGTCTGATCGTGGCTCCGGGAAACGCCGGGATTGCGCAGATTGCGGAGTGTGCCGCGCTGGATATCGAAAATGGCGGGGCGGTTGTCAGCTTTGCCGAGGCAAACGCGATTGATTTCGTGATTGTCGGCCCTGAGGCTCCTCTGGCCGCAGGTGTGGCTGATCGTCTGCGTGAGGCGGGCGTGCTGGTGTTCGGCCCTTCGGCAGAGGCGGCGCAGTTGGAGGCCTCGAAAAGCTTTACCAAGGAGATTTGCGACGCGTCGGGTGCTCCGACAGCGGCATACGCGCGGTTCACCGAAGCAGAGCCGGCGAAAGAATATATCCGCGCTCAGGGGGCGCCGATTGTGGTCAAGGCCGACGGTTTGGCGGCGGGCAAAGGCGTGATCGTGGCGATGGACGAGCAAACCGCGTTGGAGGCCATCGATGACATGTTCGGCGGCGCTTTTGGCGGTGCCGGTGCAGAGGTCGTCATTGAAGAGTTCATGGAAGGCGAAGAGGCGTCATTGTTCGTGCTCTGCGACGGTGAGGACATCCTGTCCGTTGGCACCGCGCAGGATCACAAGCGCGTGGGTGAGGGCGATACTGGCCTGAACACTGGCGGCATGGGCGCCTATTCCCCGGCGCCGGTACTGAGCGCAGAGATCGAAGCGCGCGCGATGGACGAGATCATCAAACCCACCGTGGCTGAGATGAAACGGCGCGGGATGCCGTTTCAGGGTGTTCTCTATGCCGGTCTGATGATTAAGGACGGCCAGCCGCGTCTGGTGGAATACAACGTGCGCTTTGGTGATCCGGAATGTCAGGTCCTGATGATGCGCCTTGGCGCGCAGGTGATGGACCTGATGCACGCCGCCGCCGAAGGGCGGCTGGGCGAAGCACAGGTGAACTGGGCCGATGATCACGCCCTGACCGTGGTTATGGCTGCGAACGGGTATCCTGGCGCGTATCAGAAGGGCAGCGTGATCAAAGGGCTGGAGGGTTTGCCCGAAGATAGCGGGAACATGGTGTTTCACGCCGGAACCAAGGCCGCGAACGGGCAAATTTTAGCCTCGGGTGGTCGTGTCCTGAACGTCACCGCACGCGGCGAGACGCTGCAGGAAGCGCGGGATCGGGCTTATGCAATGGTGGGCGGTATCGACTGGCCGGATGGGTTCTACCGCCGCGATATCGGTTGGCGGGCGCTCTGATCAAAATAAGGCTCCCGCGCCCTGACGCTGCATCAAAGATGCAACGCCAAAGGCCTTGGGCCGGGCAGCCCGCTGGTGCGGGCTGCGGTTGGGTCTAATGTGAGCAGTTCAAAATCTGTTTCATTGCTTTGCGGCTGAACGGGGACAAGTGTCTCGTTTTCCAACCTTTATCGTGGCTGACGCTGACGATCTGTTGCCAGTCGGCGCTAACAACGATCATTTCAGGGCCAGAGCCGCATTCTCTGATCCCGCCGGTGATATAGTCTTCACCGATGCGGTGGTTGGTCAGACCGGGCAGAGAGGCGATCTCGGACAGATTGCCATCTTTGTAGCGCCAGATGCGCAGGGTCTTGGCCAGATGTGGCCGGTCGATATAGGCAATTTCCACATAACCGTCGCCGTCCAGATCGTCAGCGCCAATTGGTGCCAGCCAGCGAAAGCGGGTACCTATATGAGGTGTGGCGGCGATTTTCCTCCCGCCACTGTCATAGACAGCAAGTTGAGCGCCAGCCTGTTTGTGGGATTCGACGACGATTACCTCTTGCGTGCCATCCAAATCGATATCTACCAGCCGTGGAGCCAGATCTTCAAACACCTTGTCCGAGGGCAGTCGAATGACGAGCGTGTCGCCTTGGAGCGTCAATTCCAGTGCGCCGTACTCGATGTCATCGCCCAAGACCCCGTGAGCGTAGCGTGTGGTGGGTTCTGTAAAGCGGGCGCTTGTAATTGTTTCGGCTACGGCGGGGGGTATTCCCGCCAGCCATAAACTCAACGCCAGCAGCGCGCCGCGGGCCCGATATCGCCACAGGCGGGCGGGCAGGCGCGGCGCTTTGGAGATCATCAGATTTGTTTTTCGGGCATCTGTACGACCAGACCGTCCAGCTCATCCGTGACCTTTATCTGGCAGGTCAGGCGCGAGCGGGCAGGGTCGGGCTCGTAGGCAAAGTCCAGCATGTCCTCTTCCATGTCGTCCTTGGCCGGAACTTTCTCGACCCAGTCGGGGTGGAGGTAAACATGGCAGGTCGAGCATGCACAGGCGCCGCCGCAATCGGCCTCGATGCCGGGGATGTTGTTGTCACGGGCGCCTTCCATGACGGTCAGCCCGTTGGCGACCTCGACTGTATGTTCGGTACCGCTGTGCTCGACATAGGTGATCTTTGCCATTGCGTGCGTCTTCCTTTTTCGATTGTCGAATTCTTCCTTAGTGAAGGCATTTAGGTCTTTCCAGCCTCATTTGCGACTCATCACGCCGCGTCTGGACTTTCCTGCCGTTTGTTCTATTTTTGTTCTCATGCTTGTTACCTCTGTTCGCCCTGCGGTTTCAAACCGGGACTGGCCACGCCCGCCCGCCTGCTTGCCCTCGAACCAGTTGGACGCCCCGCCCGAGGGCGCACGCATTGCCGTGGCCGGGCTGGTGATCCTGCGGCAGAGGCCGGGAACGGCCAAGGGGGTGATCTTCCTGACGCTCGAGGACGAGACCGGGATCGTGAACGTGGTGGTCTGGCGCAAGATTTACGAACAATTCCGTCGCGCGGTCATCTCGGGTCGGTTGCTGAAGGTGACGGGCCGGATGCAGAGGGCGCATTCGGTGACTCATGTGATCGCGGAAGAGATCGAGGACATCTCGGGGATGCTGGATGTGCTGGTGCGGGGTGAGGGGTAGGACTGCGTTGTCCGGAGGCTGTGCGGAAACTCCCTGCAATTCATGAAATCTGGTATTGTTTTGCGAGGATTGCGGAGACATTCGATGGGGCATTTTATCGAGGGATTTGACAGGCACCGTGCGATGCTGCTTCCCGAATGTATTGAGGAAGACGCTGCCGTCCGAGCGATTGATGCATTTGTCGGTGTACTCAGCTTGGCAGAGCTGGATTTCAAAACTATTACTGCTGCGACTGGCCGCCCCGGGGTTGAAGCTTTGGATTTATCTCGATGGCTATCTGAACCAAGTCCAATCATCTCAATATCTGGAACGGGAACGTGGTCGCAATCCTGAGCTCAACTGGCTGATCGACCGTTCGAAACCTGACTTCAAAACGATTGCTGATTTCGGCAAAGATAACGGCCCTGCGATCCGCGAGGTCTACCAGCAGTTTGTCGCACTGTGCCGCGACATCAAATTGCCGGAAAGAAAACTCGTCGCTATCGACGGCAGCCGATTCAGGGCGATGAATGCGAAGGCGCAGGACTATAGTGGCCGAGCAATTGCGAAGGCTGGGTCATCCAAGACAAAGGTACCAGCAGCAAAGAGCGCGGCATCCGGCGGTGGGGACATGAGGATGTCTCAGAGCGCGCTCAGGAACAGTTGGGCAAGGACCCCATCCAATTCGCGGTGCGCAACATGACCGTCGAACACCCTTACGGCACGATCAAATCATGGATGGGCGCGACCCACTTAAAATGCTCAGGCTGAGGAACGTCGCAACAGAAATGGCGCTCCATGTTCTCGCCTGCAACATGACCCGTATGATAAATCTGATCGGAACGCCTGCTTTGATTGCCGCGATGAAGGCATGGCGATCTCGGAGGCTGAGAAATGGCCGTCGTATCGATCAAATCGACCCGGACAAGCTAAGAAAGCATTCAAGATCATCCCTGAGCCGAAACCGGAGACTGCTGCGCTCAAATTGAAACGCTTGCAAACAAACCAGATTGTGCGCCTTTCCACACAGCCTCCGGAACAAAGCGGCCGTTCCTGGTGATGAGCCTTTGGGCACCTATTGGCAAAATTCGGTTACTTTGTGGGGCAGCCGGACGATAAGCAGGATCGCATGCGTTAAACTGTCTGCAGTTTCGGGTTTGCAAGTGGTCTCACCGGAGTAATGGCGGTGAACCAGCGTCTCGGTTTATGGTTTTCTTTCTATAAGCCAGTACGTTACGCCCAAAGCCAGGCCTATGGCTGCGTATCCAAGAAAGTAGTGCGGCTCCAAACTTTTGTCGTCGAGTGTGATGATTTTTCGAGCTACCGCCATCAAGGCTGTCGCGACCACAAGCTTGATGTGAATGACGTCAGCGGTCAAATATAGAGTTATATTTGTATAAATCTCTATCGCTATAAGAACGACCAATACGGCACTGAAAACCGTGAGAAGGTCACTGACTTCCAAGATGTATACAGGCGGTTCCAGCAACTTCTGATATGTCGTGAAACCGGCGTCTATAATGGCCAGAAGAATGATGCCCAGCATTAGCACTGACAATGCTCTGACACCGTGGCGGATCATGCGGTTACACCATCGAACGACGGCATCTTCGTGATCGGGGTCTAGTTCTACATGTACCGGGATGGGTTTGTCGTCTTCGCCACTCACTGTAATCTCCAATTCCGAACTAGTTCGCCAGCGTGAGACATTTCATCCAGATGCATCGCCCGCTACGGCTTTGACGTAACCCTCTCACAAAACGGATGTATTTTTCTAGACCGATCTGCTGAGCGTTAAAACGACCTGATGGTCTCGAGACGTACCTCGTGTCGCGCCGACTGCAAACGCAAAGAAACCAGCAGGGCACCCGTTTCCATAGAAGACACGTTGTCAACTCTGAAGTGATTCCGTTGAAAAAGTCGTTCGTTTTTGAGTTCGGGCGTCAACTGTGGCGTTGATTTTAGTAGTTCAGTGCAAACTGGCCTCGCCCTTTATCCTATGGCAGGGATCGACAGCTTGAGCTTTGCGAGTTTCCGGAGGTTTTGGGCGCTCCCTGTCGTCACCTAAAAGCGGCTGTAACAGAATTCTGGTCGGATACGTCCAGTTGAAGATCCTCCGTGTCGTATCCGACCTGCTGCACCGTAGCTTTGCCTTTCCCGGTTCGCGCGAACTTACAATGACCTAAAGCCCGGAATCACTGTTCTGCTGACGGGCGATTTCTTTACCGATGCCTCGACTAGTACCGGTCGCAAGAGCAAAACGCATTTCGGTCATTGCAACCCTTTTCACTTTTTCTCTGCGGCGCGTTCTCCGGCCTGTGCGACAAGGGCGCGGTCGCCAGTTTCCCACAGGGGTGTCATGGTCACTGAGGTGACCTTCCAGTCGGCACCGTCTTTCACCAGGTCATAGCTGTAGCGTCCGCCCAGCACCCAGAACTCGTCGTTGATCCGGTGGGTGGCTGTGAAGTCGGCTTCGGCCTTGGCGGCGGTGTTGGCTAGCTCGGTCACCGTGTGGTTGGTCACCATGTGGTGGGTGATCTCGAAACCGGGCAGGAAGGCGGCCCAACTGGCGATCAGTTTGTCAGCGGATTGGGTGACAGGATCGCCCCCCCACAATCCGGTGTAATCGGTGGTGACTGTGTCAGCAAAGGCTGTACGCACGCGGGTCCAATCGTGACGGTCGGCCCCGGCGGCGATGTCGGTGATTGCCTGGCTGATACCTTGGAAAGTGTCAGAGGGGATCATGTCGGCCATGGTGGCTCCTCCGATCAGAGTTGCGGTAGCTAGAGTTGCGAGAAATGTGCATGTCATTTGGGATCATCCGAAAAGAGGGATGCCGGGCAGAAAGGCCCGGCACCCACCGCGGGTTGAGTCAGCCGTCAAGGCCAATGCGGAAGTGGTCAGCCACTGTGTCAGCAGCGCGGGTCACATCCTCGGGGTTGTCGTAGAAGTCGAACTGGGTCACATCTTCCAGGAACTGTACGGTGGCCTCACCGGCAAAGCCTGCCAGGAAGGTTTTCACACCTTGCGGAATGGCGGCGCTTTCAGAGTGCACGATGGCCAGCGGCTTGTCCAAACGCTGCGGATTGTCGGCGGGGTGGTAGATCAACCAACCTTCCCAACCTGCATTGTTCCACTTGTCGTCGTATTCCGGGATCGCACCGCGCTCGGGTTCGTAATAGTAGCCACCGATCGGCATCAGAACGCCGTCTGCCCCTTCAGGACCAGCAGCGGGAATAATCTCGCCCCCCTTGGCTTCAGCGGCGTGCGAGACTTCGATCAAGCCAGCAACGCCGTCTTCGCCGCCATAAACGGCCTCAACAATCTCTTTGTTTTGTAGCCACGGTGCCACCAAACCAAGACGCTGCACCAGCGGATTGCCGGAAACGGCATCCACCATGTAGCCAGCGGAAGCACAGATCCCCAGCCCGTTGATGTGATCTGCATCGACCTCAGGCAGGGTTGCGACAAATTTAATCGCGGCCTTGATATCCGAGGTCTTGGCTTCGGGGCTTTCCACAAAGCGAACCTTGTTGGGCAGATCGCCGGATTTTCCCCAGCCGCGGAAGTCAAATGTGAAGGCGGCAAAGCCACGCTCGGCCATTGCGCGAGCATAGTTCGCAGGCATCTGTTCCTGAACCGAGGTCCAGGCACCGGTGACAATCACAGTTGGCAGCGGTGCGTCGCCGCGTTCTTCCGGCAGGTAAAGCGTGCCCGACAACATGGATCCTTCGTTTTCAAACGTCACAGTGCGGGATTCGACCTGCGCAATGGCGGCGGACGAGGCCAACAGGGCGGCGGCAGTTGTGAGTGCGAGGGTTTTCATTTTCGTATCTCCCTTGGTCAATCAGGTTGGGCTGCGGCCCGATGACCAAAGAGATACGTCTGGCTGGACAAGAATAATTGTACCTGACTGCCGGGTTTTTGAAAGATCCTGCTTCAGGCGGATAATGCCGATCGAAAAGCGCGCGGGGTCTGCCCTACCACCTGCTTGAAGCTGCGCGTGAAATGGGCCTGATCCGCAAAACCACAGGCTAGGGCGATGTTGCCCAAGGGACACTCAGCATCCTCCATCATCTTCATTGCCTGCTCGATCCGATAGGCCAAGACATATTGCATAGGGGTCGAGCCCAGCGTTTCTTTGAAGGCGCGGGCAAAATGCGAGGGGCTCATTCCCGCCTCGGCGGCAAGCTGATCTACGGTTATGGTCTGATCCAGCCGCTTCTGCACATAAGTTAACACACGCTGGTAGTGCCGGGATGTGAAGCGAGAGGAGAGTTCGACATCTTCAGCACGACGTTTTCCGTATTTCTGCAACAGTTTAACCAGGAAAACACGGCTCATGGCCTCGAACATAACCGCCGATGACAGGTCGTCCGTTTCCAGCGCGTCTCGCAGTATGACGCCGGCGGCGCAGAGGTCCAGATCTGAAAACTGCGGCAAATCCTGAAACTGCTGGGGGGCGAGCAGCATACCGAGTTCGGTTTGCGCGAACTGCTTCACCTTGGCAGGGTCCAGAGTTATCACGATCACATCCGATTTCTCATGCCACCGCCAACCAGAACGCGTCCCCGCCGGGGTAACGACGACCTCGTCCTTACAGAAGGTGAAATCCCGCAATACGCCATCCCGCCAGTTCTGAACGCGATGTGCCTTTGTCTGAAGGTTCAAAAGGACGTGATGCTCTTCAAACACCTCCTCTGGCATGCGGTTCGGCTCGGCTTGGAAATACCGCACGGACATCAGCGCGGCCGCCGACGGGCGCACCATCGCATCGCTGTTGAGCAGCGGCTCCGAAGGGTAAATGTCAGCGTATCTGAGAGGCAAAACAGAATTCCCGGTTAGAGAGTGATGAATATCGCGTGTATTGTCAGAGTTACAAAGTGGTCCGGTTTCAGCAAGGGACACCCCAGAGCGGCGCTTCTGTCGCACAATCTGTGTCAGCTTTGGTCGCGACTTAAATTTTTCATCACTCACGTGGCATCCTCCACTTTGGGCTCGAGGGTGCAATCAACGTGCTGTCGACACTGCATTGGTATTGGTTTTCGCTGTTTGATGATGTTGCCCGATTGCAGGCCTTCAACCAGCCACCCGGTCAATATCGAACGCGCAGACGAGTTCAACAACCTTCTGGCTGCCTTTGCCGGAGAAACATAGCAGTCAATGTTCCCATGAGCTTACGTCTGCAGGTGCCGAAAGATCAGCTTTCACTAAGCCCGTTTCTATCGATCCGGAAGGCCGCGTCGACAACATAGGATGCATCGCGGCAAAGGAGTTGCCTGCAGGTGCACGAAAAGACCGCATGAGCAAAAGTTCGGAAAGTTTGCGGGCACGCAAATCACCCCTGCCGCAAACTCGTTGCGAGTTGGTCGAATGCCCGGTTTTGCCGCTACCACACGGCAGAATTTTTGCGCATGCGCAGCGTCTACGGGCTATGACAGGGTTGCGCACGGAACCGATATTGGATCAATGCCTTATCGCTTAAACAAGACACTCTGCGCCTGCTTGTCCTGCTGATCGCCGCGCAGATCGGCGTGTAACGCCCGCCCGGCCTGAATGCCGGGGCGGGAGCTGACCGTTTCCAGCCAGCGAGTAAAATGGGGTTTGTCCTCCAGCACCTGCTGTTGCCCCTCCCACAGGCTGGCCCAGCCCCAGATCGATATGTCGGCGATGGAATAGAAATCGCCCGCGACGTATTCGTTCTCGGCCAGTCGCCGGTCGAGAACGCCGTATAACCGCCCGACCTCGGCACGATAGCGGTCTTGGGCGTAGGGCAGGTCCTGCGGCGGGTCCAGTTGTGGTGCGTATTTCAGGAAGTGATGCGCCTGACCAGCCATCGGGCCGACGCCGCCCATCTGCCACATCAACCATTCTTCGACGGCGATCCGGTCGCGCTCGGTTTTGCCGTAAAACCGCCCGGTCTTGCGAGCCAGATACATCAGGATCGCACCGCTTTCAAACACCGAGACCGGGGCACCATCCGGGCCGTCGGGGTCAACGATGGCGGGCATCCGGTTATTGGGCGAAATCTTCAGAAACTCGGGGTCGAACTGATCACCCTTGCCGATGTTGATCAGGTGGGTGGTGTAGGGCAGTTCCATCTCTTCCAGCGCGATGGATGCCTTCCAGCCGTTCGGCGTGGGCCAGAAATACAGGTCGATCATGATGCCTCCTCAACTTGGAAGGATCATGAGGCTTTCTGTGCAAACGGCAAGAGCGCTTTGGGGCGGGGCAGGGCAAAAAGCCGTGACCAGCGGCGCGAGGACGCCTTGGGGATACCGCTGCGCAGCAGGGGCAGGCTCAACCGGTCCTCGTTGCGCAACAAGGCGTTATAAAGGCGCAGCACACCGGGGCGGGTATAGCTGGACCAGTGGCAAATGCGGCGCTGCGGGGTGCCGATCGGGAAAATCACGCGCGACAGGTGGTCCAGCGTATGGGCGCAGTCCAGTTGCAGCGTGATCACGTTTGGAGCGTGCAGCCCGGTGCCAACGCTGCGGTCACCGCGCTGCGGCGGTTGGACCAACCATTCGTATAGGAAATCGAACAGATCGTTTTCGCGGCTGGTTACATTAATGAACTCGACCCTTTGACCAGCGGGTGTGTCCAATGCCTCCAACGTACGGCTTTGATACACGGCCCCGGACATCGAGATGATGCGGTTCAGCGACCCGGGGGCGATATAGTGAAGCGCCTCAAGCGCTAGTTCGGTGCCCATCGAGTGCCCTATGAAATGAATAGGCCGGTTCGGATTCAGGCGGCGTAGCTCGTGGATCAGGTCCGCCAATGCACGTCCGGCCTCGACCGCGCGGCGACGAACAGCCCAAAGCGGCCCCTGCGCATTCCAGCCGAACGCGATGCCCAGACCTTCGTCGTCGAAACCCGACCCGAATCCCAACTGTTGCGGCCAGCTCGGGCAATGCCATGGCATCGGCGTGGGATGTAGCGACAGAATGTGCCGGTGGGGACAGGCTTTAGCATCGTCGGGGCGATATTTGTACCCGTGGGTCATGATTATGACCGGCCCCTGCGTGTCGCGCGTTTGCCGCAAGGTACCAAGAGGAGACCGCGGGCTGCGATGCAGGGCGAACCTGTCCCCGATGGCATTGATCCTGATTACTGGCATTAGCTCTGCCCCATACAAGATGTTGTGGCGCCGATGTGGCACAACGCTATGACGCTTTGGTGAATGGACGGTTACAGAACCGTGACGATGCCGTTGCAAGGGTTGACGCGTCCGCAACTGCGGCGTAAGGGCAACAACACCACGTGGCGATTTGTTACCGGATTGCGGGCCACGCTAAACAACACCGCTAAAAGGTCAGGATGAAAGGCCCCTTTCGCTTGACCGCGTCTGGGGTTTTTTTGATGCCCTTGCCTGACAAGGGTCGAGAGGATTGACATGAGCGAGAGCTGGAACAAACGCACCCAAGCCGTCCATGGCGGCATTCGTCGCAGCCAATATAACGAGGTGTCCGAAGCGATCTTTCTGACGCAGGGCTTCGTCTATGAAAACGCCGAGCAGGCCGAGGCACGGTTTATTGAGACCGGCCCGGATGAGTTCATCTATGCCCGCTACGGCAACCCGACTGTGTCGATGTTCGAACAGCGTATCGCCGCGCTGGAAGGAGGCGAAGATGCCTTCGCCGCGGCATCAGGCATGGCGGCGGTCAACGGTGCGCTGACCTCGATCCTGAAGGCAGGCGATCATGTCGTGTCCGCCAAGGCCCTGTTCGGGTCGTGTCTGTATATTCTGGAAAACATCTTGACCCGCTATGGTGTTGAGGTCACCTTTGTCGACGGCACCGATATGGATGCGTGGAAAGCGGCAATCCGGCCAGACACCAAGGCGGTGTTCTTTGAATCGATGTCGAACCCGACGCTTGAGGTGATCGACATCGAAGCGGTGGCCGAACTGGCGCACTCTGTTGGTGCATTGGTGGTCGTGGACAACGTGTTTTCCACACCGGTCTTTTCGCGTGCGATTGAGCAAGGCGCCGATGTAGTCGTCTATTCCGCGACCAAGCATATCGACGGGCAGGGGCGTGCGCTTGGCGGCGTCGTCATTGGCACCAAGGATTTCATCCGCGGCACGCTTGAACCCTACATGAAGCATACAGGCGGTGCACTCAGCCCTTTTAATGCATGGATCATGCTTAAGGGTCTGGAAACGATGGCTCTGCGGGTCAATGCGCAGGCCGAGACGGCGCAGACTGTGGCCGAGGCGCTGGAAGGTCATGCCGCGCTGGAGCGGACGCTATATCCGGGACTGAAAACCCATGCTCAGAATGCGCTGGTTCAGACACAGCTAGGTGGCAAGGGAGGTACGGTTCTTTCGCTGGACATCAAAGGCGGCAAGGACGCGGCGTTTGCGTTCCTGAATGCGCTGACAATACCGGTGATCTCGAACAATCTGGGTGACGCCAAATCGATAGCGACGCACCCGGCCACGACGACGCATCAGCGGCTGAGCGATGAGCAGAAGGATGAGTTGGGCATCACGCCGGGTCTGATCCGCCTGTCCATCGGTCTTGAGGATGCAGGTGACCTGCTTGCCGATATCAGTCGCGCATTGGACGTTTCTCAACAATAACGGCGTCCAATTGCCTGCTACAGCCGTTTCGAACTTGACGATGAGGGGCACAAATCATGTGTCCCTCACGTAAATTCGATCCGGGCTGTGTTTCGGCGCGTATACAGTTACACTGGAAAACGCGCCGAAGCTGTATATAGTCCGGCGACCAACCCGAGGAGCCCCGATCGATGAACGTGCACCCCCGCAGCATTGATGACGCACCTGACCATGATGAGGCTGCCGCCGCGCTGAAAACGCTGCGAAAATGGGCCGAAACCGTTACTGAGGCCGAGATCACCCAACTTGATCCCGCCATCGCACGTCTTGTGCCGGGGTTGGTTCCGACGAATTACCCGACGTTGTCTCGTGAGTATCCAGACGGGTTCAAAGTCGATGCTGCATATCGTGCGACCTTGCCGGATCTACAGAACGGCCCGTCCAGCCTGATCCGTGGAGCAAAACAGCAGATTCAGCATGTAGGCATCTCCAATTTCCGCCTGCCGATCCGGTTCCACCGCAAGGAAGGTGACGAGCTTACGCTGGAGACATCCGTGACCGGGACGGTCAGCCTTGAGGCTGAAAAGAAGGGCATAAACATGTCCCGGATCATTCGCTCGTTCTACAAACATGCCGAGCGCACGTTCAGCTTTGAGGTCATGGAAGCCGCGCTGAATGACTATTTGACCGATTTGGACAGCTTTGATGCGCGTATCCAGATGCGGTTTTCCTATCCGGTTCGTGTGAAAAGCCTGCGTTCTGGTCTGGAGGGTTACCAGTATTACGACATCGCGCTGGAACTGGTCGAACAGAATGGCGTGCGTCAGAAGATCATGCATCTGGACTATGTCTATTCGTCGACCTGCCCATGCTCGCTGGAGCTGAGCGAACATGCACGGTCCACGCGCGGGCAGTTGGCGACGCCGCATTCGCAACGCTCCGTCGCGCGCATTTCGGTTGTTGTCGATTGCGAGGCTGATTGCCTGTGGTTCGAAGATTTGATTGCGCTCTGCCGCCGCGCCGTGCCGACGGAAACGCAGGTGATGGTCAAGCGCGAGGATGAACAAGCTTTTGCAGAGTTGAATGCAGCCAACCCGATCTTTGTCGAGGACGCTGCCCGCCTGTTCTGTGCTGAACTGCTTGCCGATCATCACATTGGTGATTTTCGAGTGGTTGCCAGCCATCAGGAAAGCCTGCACAGCCATGATGCGGTGTCTGTTTTGACCGAAGGCCCGACCTTCGTTTCAGCCAGTCTGGACCCGCGTTTGTTCTCGACTCTCTTTCACATCGGGTGACTGAGAAGCGGCGTTCGAAGTCTCGAAATTAGACGAAATGGCGAACTTTCGCCGCACCGCAGCAAATAATGCTGCGGCAGCACTTTTTTTGACGTAAAGTAACGGTGAATGCAGCCGTGGTAGGCGCGTGTTTCAGCCGCCTTGCCGCACTGAGAGGAAGCCGAGACGTGAGACGCCCCGGGACTTCAGACCTTGGCAGTCCGCCCGAGTCATCAGGGCGGAGCAGGGTGCTTCTTCCCTTTGAAGGTTGCATCGCTTTCACAGGAGAAACGACTAATGAATCCGATTACCCAGCCGCTTGAGTTTCAGGCAGCGGCTATTCGCATGGCCGGCTATGCGGTTAGCAACCAACTGAAGATTATGCAAATTCTGGCAAGCTCGGCCATGGAGTTGCCGTTTGCCCCTATGCATGCGCTGCATGCGTCATCTGCGGTACCTGCGCCGGTTACACCGAAGCCGGAGTACAAGTCCAACACGCCAGTTACTAAGCCTGCCGCTAAGCCCAAATCTGCGGCGACACCGAAGGCTAAGCCGGTCGCGCGTGCCAAAGCGGCGGCAACGCCGAAGGCCGAATCGCCCAAACCGATTGTGGCCAAAACAACGGTCGCTCCGGCCAAGAAAGCGACCACTCCGGCGGCATCCAAGCCCGTCAATGCAGAAAAATCGCAAGAATCGAAGCCTGCAGAGATTGTCGCGCCTAAGCCGGCAACCCGCGCTCGTCGTGCGGCGACACCAAAGACCGCAGCCGCCACGCCAGCGCCGAAGACGCAAGCGCCCAAGCCAGCGGTGGTAAAACCGGCAGCGACCACGGCTCCGGCAAAAGCCGCATCGCGCAAATCCGCTGCGCCTAAATCTGCGGCCAAACCCGCAGCTGCAAAGAACCCAGCGAAACCTGCGGCGACCAAAACGGCCGCCAAACCAGCGCCCAAGGTGCAGGCTGCAAAAACCGCAGCTCCTAAGGCTGAGGCCGCCAAACCCGTTGCGCCCGCGGCTAAGCCTACAGCCCCCAAGGCCGAGGCCAAGCCTGCGGCACCGCAACGCCGGACTCGCACGCCTTCGAAGCCGCCCGCGATGCCCACACCCGTTAGTAAAACGGACGAGTAAACGGGACACCCGCTTGACACCGTCGTGCAGGCGCGCCAACGCTGCGCCTCATGACGGACATGCGCCCGGTTGGATATGTGATTGGCCTGTTGGTCGCCATTCTTGGGGCGACCATGCTGCTGCCCATGCTTGCGGATCTCATAGAAGGTCGGGGCGAGTGGCACGTGTTTCTGGAAAGCGGCGTCATCACTATGCTGACGGGCGTTGTCCTGTCCATCAGTTGCTCGAACGGGGTGGGCGAAGGTCTGACGATTCGTCAGACCTTTTTGCTGACCACTGGCGTCTGGGTGGCGTTGCCCCTTTTTGGCGCTATCCCGTTCTTGTTTGGTGCGACCGAGCTGCGCTTTGTCGACGCGTATTTCGAGGCGATGTCGGGCCTGACCACCACCGGCTCAACCGTTATATCTGGTCTTGATACGCTACCGCAGGGGTTGCTGTTGTGGCGGGGCGTGCTGCAATGGCTGGGCGGGATTGGCATTATCGTTGTCGCGATGGTGTTCCTACCCGAGCTTCGGGTCGGTGGGATGCAGATTTTCCGCTCGGAAGGATTTGAAACCATGGGGAAAATCCTGCCGCGGGCGCAAGAGATCGCGGGCCAGATCTCCCTGATCTACGTCTTTCTGACCTTTGTCTGCGCACTGGTTTACGCCGGTTTAGGGATGAGTTTTTTCGACGCCATCGTGCACGCGATGACAACCATCGCGACAGGTGGATTTGCGAACTACGATTCGTCTTTTGCAGTGTTTTCAGGACCAACCGAATACGCGGCCGCGGTGTTCATGATCCTCGCGGCCCTGCCGTTCGTACGCTACGTCCAGTTTGCCAATGGAAACACGAACTCCCTTTGGCAAGATAGTCAGATCAAGACCTTTCTGGCGACGATCCTGGTACTGGTTCTGGTCATGGCGGTGTTCCTGATCTCGGTCTTTCCGCATCATTGGGAGCAGGCATTTCGTGAGTCGCTGTTCAACATCACCTCGATCATTTCCGGCACCGGCTATGCCAGCGTCAACTATATGACCTGGGGAAGTTTTCCGGTCATGCTGTTCTTTCTGATTGGCCTGATCGGAGGGTGCGCGGGCTCGACTGCCTGTTCCATCAAGATCTTCCGTTATCAGCTGTTGTTTGCCTCGATCAAAACCCAGATCAGTCGTATCCGGTCACCGCACGGCGTGTTTAAGCCGCGTTATGACGGGCGCACGATTGGGCAGGACGTTCTGACATCGGTGATGAGCTTTTTCATGTTCTTCGTGCTGTCGATGGGGGTACTGGCCTGGGCGCTGGCGCTGACGGGGCTGGACTTCATCACGTCCGTCTCGGGCGCGGCGACGGCGCTGGCCAATGTGGGGCCGGGGCTGGGGGATCAGATCGGCCCTGCGGGTAACTTTGCCGGGCTGAGCGATACGGCCAAGTGGTTGCTGTCCATCGGTATGCTGGTCGGGCGGCTGGAACTGTTGGCCGTCTACGCGCTGTTTACTGTCCAATTCTGGAGAAGTTGATGAAAAGACCTCTGGGTGCCCAGATTTCGCACATGTTGAAAGACCGGGGCGTTGATGTGATTTTCGGCATTCCTGGCGTTCACAATCAGGAAATGTATCGTGGCATCGAAGAGGCGGGCATCACACATGTTCTGGCCCGTCACGAACAAGGGGCCGGGTTCATGGCCGACGGCTATGCTCGTGCGACCGGCAAGCCGGGTGTGGCTTACGTGATCACCGGGCCGGGGTTGTGTAACATCATGACCCCGATGGGGCAGGCCTACACAGACTCGGTGCCGATGCTGGTGATGTCGTCCTGTTTAAGCGAGACAGACGCGGTGCAAGGCCAGTTGCACCAGATGAAAGACCAACGCGGTGCTGCTGAAACCGTGACGGACTGGTCTCACCAGGCCAATACCGCACAGGCGGCCTATGGGCTGGTCGAACGTGCCTTTGAAGAATTCGAGCTCTCGCGTCCGCGCCCCAAGCACATTCAGGTGCCGATTTCGCGCCTTGAGGCCGAGGCTGACCCGGCACCGTTTCCCAATCAGCCCGGTTTGCGGTCCAAAGTGGTGCCGCCTGATCTGGCGCCGCTCATGTCTTTGCTGAACATCTCGAACAGGCCGCTGTTCATTCTGGGTGGCGGGGCGCGGTCCAATCTGTGGCGGCAAATACTGACCCAGTTGGGGGCCGCGTGTTTCACCACCTATGCCGGTCGCGGAATGGCGGGGCTTGGCTATGCGTTGGATTACGGCGCCACGCTGCCACGCCCGGGCAGTGCTGACGTGATAGGCTCTGCCGATCTTGTGGTCGCTGTGGGGGCGGAACTGGGTGAGGTTGACCTGTGGCGCGACACGCTGGGGCATTCCTCTCATCTGGTGCGGGTCGACCTGGATCCGCAGGTTCTGTCCGACCGTCACCGCGCGGGGATCAAGTTGCAGGTTGATGGTGAGAGCTTTGCCCATGCTCTATGGGCTTCAATTGAATCCGTGAAAACGGCGACCGGCTGGAGCGCGGAAGAGGTCGCCGAGGCCCGTAAACGCTGGCGCGCCGAGTCCGATGCCGAACGTCCAGGGATCGTGCCGGTGCTGGATGCCCTGCGCGAGGCCATGCCAGCGGACACGATGATCTATTCCGACATGACCCAGTTCGCCTATGTCGCCAAAGAGGTCTGGGACATGGCTTATCCCTATCACTGGCACCATCCGACCGGGTTCGGCACGCTGGGCTATGCGCTGCCAGCCGGGATAGGGGGCGCGGTTGCGCGGCGGGGTAAACCCACTGCTGTGATCGCAGGGGATTATGGGTTTCAATACACGATGATGGAGCTTGGCGCGGCGGTTGAGCTGGGTCTGTCTCTGCCGATCATCCTGTGGGACAACGGTAAGCTGAAAGAGATCGAAGACAGCATGGTCCGTGGTCAGATCGCCCCTAACGCCGTTGTGGCCCGCAATCCCGATTTCTGCAAACTGGCCGAAGCCTTCGGGGCCTTGTCTGCCGCCCCGGGTAATCTGGAAGAGATGCAGGCGGCCGTGCAAGCCGCGTTTCATGCGCCGGCTCCAACGCTGATCCGGATAACGCCGGACATCATTTAGCAAAAAAAAAAACGCCGCCCGGAGGGGCGGCGTTTTTCGTTTTTCAGGTCAGCTTAGTCCCAGCAATGCACCAGAACGGTCATTCCGTTGGCCCGTCGGCTGAGTTCGTTGGGTGAGATTTCCGCAGTGGACTGGCTGGGCTGACCGGACACACCAGCCTTTTCCAAAGCTTCATTCAAGCGGTCCGTCGATGCTGCCAGACTGACCGAAGCGGGCAGGGTGCGCCCTTCGGTCGGGGTGGGCAGTAGCATACCGACAACCTGTCCTTTGTCGTCGAAAACCGGTCCGCCGGCATCTCCGGGCAGCGCCACCAATGCCAAGCGTTTCACACCGTCTTCACCGTTAAGGCCGCGCACATCACTAATCTGACCATATGTCAAAGTTGGGGCGCCCAATGCACCTTCATACGAGAACCCTGAAACTGCGACCTCAGATTGAATACGTGGTTTATCGGTGCTGAACTCGGCAATGTTGATCGGTGCGAGGTTACGGCTGGGGCGAAGTACCGACACACCAAGATCGGAATCTACCAGGGCAACCTGGACCTCTTGATCGTCGTTCAGCGTGATCCGGGTGCAGCTGTCCGTGGCCTCAGACACGGTCAGAACCGTGCCGTTTGCATCGGTGAAGAAGCCGGAGCGGGACAGGCGCGGTTTGCGCACCTGCAGGCCCGACACCAGATCGATCCTCTGATCGGCTTCCGCACCCGCACCGGCATCCAGTACGGCGTCGTTGGTGGAGAAGCTGGCCTTGATCGCGGCCAGAACCCGCGCGCGACGGGCCTCATCCCCTTCGGGCCAGACCAGCGTAAAGCCCTTGATCTGGTCGTCTTTCAGCGCCGCTTCGGTGTAGGACACGATCCCGTTGCCGCGACCCTCCAGCGTGAAACGGTCGCCGCGCAGTTGGCGCGGACCGTCCAGAGGCACAATCTCCAGCGATTGCATCACTTCATACAACGCGCGCAGGGTGGCCTTGTTGCCTTGTTGGCTGATCAGCAACGCCTTGGCGTTCAGGTCACCTGTGCCATTGAAATGCGCAAAGGGGGCCTCATAACGGTCAAAGGCGATGACGCCCAACGGCAGGTCCAGATCGATGCCAGCCTGCATGTCTGAATGGCGCTTCATGCCAACACTGATCAACGGCGCGTTATAGTCATCCATCAGTGTCGAACGCTGGGCCGTGGTCAAAACGCCGGTGGGTTCATAACCGTTGAACCGCTGCCAGTCGCCCATCGATCGCCGAGTACCTGCACCAAAGGCGCCATCAATGGTCGAATTATAAAACCCTGCGGCCTGCAGGGCGGTTTGCAGATTCTTGCGCTCTTGCGCCGTCAGCAGTCGTTCCGATTGCAGAGCCTGCGACCGTGTTTCGTCCGAAGGCTGCGGGGTCAGCCCGGCGGTGGATTGGTCAGGTTGCGGTGTGGGTTCAACGGGCGGGTTCACCGCGCCCTGTTCCACAGAGCTTGATCCAACGGGCCAGAACTGCTGTCCCAGCGAATTTGAGAACGCAATGTAGCTGTCCGACGGGATCTGACCCTCGGCCCGGTAAACGCGCAGAACCTGTTCGGCGTCGCTGCGTAAATATGGCCCGATAACAATGGCATACCAGCCAGTGTTCAGGCGAAATCCATTCACGTCGGGCAATGCATTCGCATAGGCCTGCGCCCGCTCTTGCGCTTGGCGCAGCGTTGGGCGGGCTTCGACCTGCACCCAGACGCCTGCCTCCTGCTGTGCAAAGACGGCGCGTGTGCCGAAGAGAATTAGAAACAAAATTGCAGTAATTACTCGTGTCATAGTCTGCCCGTATCCGCAGTGTTTTGGCTTTGCCGCAGATTACGCGATTTGAGACACGGAAAGCCATGCTCGGAATACGGGGAATTTCCAGTGTGGCTGTGCAGTGACAGCCGGTAACCATTGGCCCGTTGACGCCCCTTGGCCCCTTGCATAGGAAGGACAAAACCGACCGGAACCGGGCGCGGATGTGCCCAAAGGGAATGTTATGACCGAACCGTCCAGCGCACCACGTTCTTTTCAGGAAATTATCCTGCGTCTCCAGACCTATTGGGCCTCGAAGGGCTGCGCCATCTTGCAGCCTTACGACATGGAGGTTGGGGCAGGGACGTTCCACCCGGCGACCACTTTGCGCGCTTTGGGGTCCAAGGCATGGGCCGCAGCTTACGTGCAGCCGTCGCGTCGCCCGACCGATGGGCGGTATGGCGAGAACCCGAACCGGTTGCAGCATTACTACCAGTATCAGGTGCTGATTAAACCCAGCCCGCCGGACCTTCAGGAACTGTATCTGGGCAGTATTGAGGCCATCGGCATCGACATGAACCTGCATGACATCCGCTTTGTCGAGGATGACTGGGAAAGCCCGACCTTGGGCGCATGGGGACTGGGATGGGAGGTCTGGTGCGACGGTATGGAAGTCAGCCAGTTCACCTATTTCCAACAGGTTGGCGGCCATGATTGCGCACCTGTCTCGGGCGAGTTGACCTATGGTTTGGAGAGGTTGGCGATGTATGTGTTGGGCATCGACCACGTGATGGACATGCCGTTCAACGACCCGCAATCGCCCAGCCCGCTGAGCTATGGCGACATCTTCAAGCAGACCGAAGAGGAATACGCCCGCTGGAACTTTGACGTGGCCAACACCGAAGTTCTGCTGCGTCATTTCGAAGAGGCCGAGACCGAATGCGCCGCCATTCTGGCGCAGGAACATGACGACCCCAAAACCGGCAAGCGCATCGTCATGGCGCACCCTGCCTATGACCAGTGCATCAAGGCCAGCCACGTGTTCAACCTGCTGGATGCGCGGGGCGTGATTTCGGTGACCGAACGTCAGGCCTATATCGGTCGTGTTCGGGCGCTGGCCAAACAATGCGCCGATGCATTCCTGCTGACCGAGGCCGCCGGGTTTGAGGCCTGATGGGGCGCTCAGGCCAATCCGGGCAACAACACTTTCAGGCCATCTGCAATCATGCTGATTGCGATGGCCGACAGGATCATGCCCATGAAACGGCTCATGATCACGCGTGCGTTGGACGACAATCGCTTGGCCAAGGCAGCTGCGTTCCAGAAAGTAATGAACAGCAGAAACAGAACGGCCAGGAAAACGCTTGCGTAGATGAGAGCGTCCATAGGCTTGGAAATATGGTGCGCATACAGGATCAGTGTTGTGATCGTGCCGGGGCCGACCAGAATGGGGAAGGCCAGCGGGTAGAATGCAACCGTGGCAGGCTCGGGGTAGTCCTGTTTTTCTCCCTCGGTTCCGTGATGCGTCGTGCTTTCTTTACCGCTCAGCATGTTCAGGCCGATCATCAGAACGACAAGGCCGCCTGCAACGCGCAGATCGTCCACGCTGATCCCGAACAGGCCAAGCGTCTGGTTGCCGATGGCCGCGAACGCCGCGCCAAGGATCAAGCAATAGGTCGCCGTTTTCGCCGCGACCTTGCGCTGGTCGGCGGGTGTCAGGCCATCGGTGACACTGAGGAAAACGGGCAGGTTGGTGATCGGATTCATGATCGCAAACAGTGCGCCGAAGAACCCAACGGCAAGGGTCATGTCCATTCCAATAACCTCATTCCGGCCTGTATCGGTTTGGAAACTGGCCTATTTTCAATAAAGTTGAAAGAGGCCGCGTGATCAGGATGTTCAAAAGATGACCGGAAAACTGCTTGCAATCATCCTTGTCTTGGCTGCGGCTGTGGCCGGTGTCGGCATGTATTACCTGCAGGTCTATGGGTTCTATTATAATGTTGAACCTCAGCCGGGTCAGGATGTGTCCTTGGTGGTCGAAGGGGCAGAGGACCCGCAGCCAATCCCGTACTCGGCGTTTCAGGCGATTGATGCCGACAGCTCTCCGATCCGGTACCGGGCGTGTTTTGAAACCGACCTGACGGCCGAGGATCTGGCGGCGTTCCGGCGGGTAGAAAACCCTGAACCGTTGACCGCGCCGGGGTGGTTTGACTGTTACGACGCGGTCGCAATTGCCGAAGCGTTGAAATCCGGGCAGGCACAGGCGTTCTTGGGGGCCAAGAACATCCACTATGGTGTCGACCGCATCGTTACGGTGACTTCAGATGGCAAAGGCTATGTCTGGCACGCGCTGAACAATTGCGGTGAAAAGGCCTATGACGGAACGGTGGTGGGCGAAGAATGCCCGCCCCGGCCTGAAAACTGAGGGCACAATGACGGACGCAGCGATCCATATTCCCAATTTTCTGACCGCCACGCTTGGAATTGCGGTCTACCTGATTGGGGCCGAGATCAACGCCCGCGTCGCGCTGCTGCGTCAATTCAATATCCCCGAGCCAGTGACCGGCGGGTTACTGGCCTCTCTCGTTGTGCTGTTTCTGTATCTCGTGGCCGGGATTGAGCTGACCTTCGATCTCGCCTCTCGGGATTTCCTGCTGATTGTGTTTTTTGCCGGGATCGGTTTGAACGCGCGGCTGGCAGATTTGATTTCCGGAGGCAAGCCTCTGCTATTGCTTCTCATTTTGACGTTGGTGACAATTGTTGCCCAGAATGTCGTTGGTGCTGCCGGTGCGGTTGCCTTTGGCTTTCCGGCACAGGCGGGAGTTCTTTTTGGGTCGGCTTCTCTGATCGGAGGGCATGGCACCGCTATCGCTTGGGCCCCCGAGGTTGGCGCGGTCACTGGATTGGACGGTGCGACAGAACTCGGCGTGGCTGTGGCGACGCTCGGCCTCGTGCTTGCGGCACTGGTTGGCGGACCAATTGCCCGATTGCTGATCGAAGGAAAAAACCTGACCCCGGATCGTCCTGATGAAGAGCACACGGTCGGACTGCCGGACGATGCGACTGAGGCTGAGGCCAAAATCGATCATCTCACCATCATGCGCGTCCTGCTGCATCTGAACTTGGCCATCATCTTCGGTTACGTCCTACATCAGGCAATCGCAGCCGCCGGATTGATGCTGCCGGTTTTCGTGCCCTGCCTGATCATGGGGATTGTTATCGCCAACTTACGTGCGGTTCTGGCACCCAAGGCACCACCAGTTTCGCGAACGCCCTCACTGGCGCTGATCTCGGAATTCTCGCTGGGTGCGTTTCTGGCCATGTCGCTGATGAGCCTGCAGCTCTGGACCATTGCCGAATTGGGGTTGGCCATCGTCGTCATCATGGCTGCGCAGACCCTGTTTGCCGTGGCTTTTGTGATTTGGGTGCTGTTCCCGGTGATGGGCGGCAACTACCGTGCCGCCGTTCTGTCCGCGGGGTTTGGTGGCTTTGCTTTGGGTGCGACGCCGACCGCTATCGCCAATATGACCGCAGTTACCAAGCGATATGGCCCGTCGCCTATTGCCTTTATCGTGCTGCCCCTTGTATCCGCCTTCTTTGTGGATATCGCCAATGCCATCGTCATTCAGACGATCGTAAATTTCTAAGGACCGAAAATGCCCGACCTGCTGATCGAACTGTTTTCCGAGGAGATCCCCGCCCGTATGCAGACCCGCGCGGGCGAGGACCTGAAAAAGCGGATCACCGATGGTTTGGTCGAGGCTGGCTTGACCTATGCCGGGGCTGCCGCCCTGACCACGCCGCGCCGTCTGACGCTGGCGATCGAAGGCCTGCTGGCTGAAAGCCCGACGATCCGCGAGGAACGCAAAGGGCCGAAAGTTGGCGCACCGGACAAGGCCATCGAAGGCTTTCTGCGCGGCGCGGGCTTGACCCGTGATCAACTGGAAGAACGTGATACCCCGAAAGGTGCGGTCTACTTTGCCACCATCGAGAAAGCTGGCCGTCCGGCTGCCGAAATCGTGGCCGAGGTGCTTGAGGCCACTATCCGCAATTTCCCCTGGCCCAAATCGATGCGTTGGGGCAGTGGTCCTCTGCGCTGGGTGCGTCCGTTGCATTCGATCCTGTGCATCCTGACCGATGAGGCCGGCGCGCAGGTCGTGCCGCTTGAGGTCGATGGCATCACATCCGGTGACACCACCGCTGGTCACCGCTTCATGGCTCCGAACCGGTTCTCGGTTACGTCGTTCGACGACTACGCGGCCAAGCTGAAGCGCGCCTTTGTGGTGCTGAACCCAACTGACCGGGCCGAGCATATCTGGAACGACGCGCAGAACATGGCCTTTGCCGCGGGTCTGGAAGTGGTCGAGGACAAGGGCCTGCTGGCTGAGGTTGCCGGACTGGTCGAATGGCCGGTGGTGCTGATGGGGCAGATCGACGACGAATTCCTGGACCTGCCGCCCGAGGTGCTGCAGACTTCGATGAAAGAACACCAGAAGTTTTTCTCGGTTCGCAATCCCAAGACCGGCCGGATTGAACGTTTCATCACCGTCGCCAACCGCGAAACCGCCGACAATGGCGCGAGCATTCTGGCGGGTAACCAAAAGGTACTGTCGGCGCGTTTGGCCGATGCGAAGTTTTTCTGGGAGAACGACCTGCGTGTGGTCAAGGAACATGGGTTCGAGCCGTGGGTTGACCGCCTGAACAATGTAACCTTCCACGCCAAGCTGGGCTCGCAAGGCGAGCGGGTTATTCGCATTGGGCATCTTGCAGGTGAACTGGCCGCCGCGACAGGGGCCGACAAAACACTGGCCACTTTGGCGGGGCAGGGATGCAAAGCCGATTTGTGTTCGGAAATGGTCTATGAATTCCCAGAACTGCAGGGGCTGATGGGCCGCTACTATGCTGCTGCGGCTGAACTGCCCGAAGAGATCGGTCAGGCGTGTGAAGAACACTACTCGCCGCTCGGCCCGTCGGATGACGTGCCGACCGCACCGGTTTCTGTAGCGGTCGCCTTGGCGGATAAGCTGGACACGCTGACCGGGTTCTGGGCGATTGATGAGAAACCGACGGGTTCGAAGGACCCGTTTGCCCTGCGTCGCGCGGCGTTGGGGGTTATTCGATTGGTTCTGACCAACGAACTAAGTATGCCTTTACTTTCAACGTTCACGATGCAGGTTTCCGATAGCTCTGAGTTTGAAGAAAAATCGGCAGACCTCCTCTCCTTCTTCCACGACCGCCTCAAAGTCTTCCTCCGCGACGAGGGCATCCGTCATGACATCATCGATGCCTGCATCGCAATGGAGGGGAATGACGACCTCAACCTGCTGGTCAAACGTGCCCGGGCTCTGAACGCGGTGATCGCGACCGAGGATGGGGAAAACCTCGTGCAGGGGTTCAAGCGCGCCAACAATATCCTGACGCAGGCCGAGGAGAAAGACGGCGTCGAATACTCCTACGGTGCGGATGTGAAATTTGCTGAGACGGACAATGAAAAGGCGCTGTTTGCCGCTTTGGACGGGGCGCAGGGAGAGATCAACACGGCCTTGAAGTCCGAGGACTTCCCGTCGGCAATGTCGGCAATGGCTGCGCTGCGTGGTCCGGTGGATGCGTTTTTCGAGGATGTTCAGGTCAATACAGACAACGACATCCTGCGCCGCAACCGCCTGAACTTGCTGAGCCAGATTCGTAAGGTTTGCTCCAGCGTGGCGGATCTCAGCAAGATCGAAGGCTAAGCCAGAACGCCCTTGCGCCATTGGTGCAGGGGCTTATGCTGCGTGCAAACCAAAAGGTGCCGCAGTGCAGAATAATCCACATACCACACTGATCACGTCCGAAGCGCCCGTCACCGCCAACACCCATGGCGGGCGGGCGAAATGCCTGCAACGTCTGGTCCGTCTGGACTTGCCGGTGCCGCGAACGGTCGCGCTTTCCTTCGATGCGGTCCATCGGATTGCTGAAGGCCATGTGCCCGATCTCGTGGCCATTCTCGAACAGTTCGATCAGACCGCACTACTGTGTGTACGACCCAGCTCTGAAGATCCGGATTGGGGCGGCCCGGGTGCGATCCTCAACATTGGTATGAATGATGGGCGGTATTTGGACCTGTCAGGATCGATGGGGGACGAGGCCGCCGCCGCACTGTATCTGCGCTTTGTTCAAAGCTTTGCCATCCACGTGGCCCGTTTGGACGCAGATGTGTTCGACGATATCGACGCGGATGGCAGCGAAGGGCTGCGCATGTCCTTGCGGGCCTATGAGGACGAGACCGACGAAGCATTCCCGCAGGACCGGGGAGAACAGCTGATCGCCGTGCTGCGATCAATGGCGCGGGCGTGGGACGGAACCTCGGCCCGTTTGCTGCGTCAGGCCAAGGGTGCGCCTGCGGACGCGGGGCTCGGACTTGTCATTCAAGAGATGATCCCTGGCGTCGGGCAGGGCGAATGCGGATCGGGCGTGCTGCAATTGATCGACTCGACCACCGGATTGCCGCAGATCACTGGCCGATACCTGAGTCAGAGTCAGGGGCGCGATGCGCTGGGTGAAGGTGTCGCGGCGCTCTATCTGGAAAAGGACCCGCGCGGGAAGTCGCTGGAAGAAGTGGCGCCGGAGGCCTTTGCCAACCTCAAGTCCCATGCTGCGCTGATGCGCACCAAACTGCGCGAGGAAATGCAGGTCGAGTTCGTGATCGAAAACGGCCACGTTCACATTCTGGACGGCGTGCGGGTGCAGCGCAGTGCGCGGGCCGCGCTGCGGATTGCGGTGCGGTTGGCCGAAGATGGCATCATTCCACCGCAAGAGGCGGTGATGCGGGTTGATCCGCATTCTCTGAACGAAATGCTGCACCGGCAAGTTCACCCCGAAGCGCGTCGGGATGTTCTGACCACCGGTATCGCCGCCAGCCCGGGTGCTGCGACAGGTAAAATCGTGTTCACCTCAGCCGAAGCGCAGGCCAGCGCCGCGCGGGGTGAGCCCTGTATTCTGGTGCGTCGCGAAACCTCACCCGAGGATGTGCGCGGGATGCACGCGGCCGTTGCGGTGCTGACAGAAAAAGGGGGCATGACCAGCCACGCCGCAGTTATTGGCCGCGGGTTGGGGCTGCCCTGTATCGTCGGCGCGTCCGAGATGCGGTTTCAGACCAAAAAGAAGATGCTGACGGCACCGGATGGTCGGGTGCTTAAAACCGGCGATACACTGACGATCGACGGGACTTCGGGGCAAGTGCTGGCGGGGCAACCAGTTATGCTTGAGGCCGCGCTGGATGACTGTTTCCAGACGCTGATGGGATGGGCCGATGACGAACGTGATATCGCCATCCGCGCCAACGCCGATACGCCCGCGGACGCGCAAACTGCGCGGAATTTTATGGCGCAGGGGATCGGCTTGTGCCGGACCGAGCATATGTTCTTTGACCCCGGTCGCCTGATCGTTATGCGCGAGATGATCTTTGCCCAAACCTCTTCCGGCCGTGCGGCGGTTCTGGAACGTTTGCTACCGATGCAGCGCGAGGATTTCGTACAGTTGTTCCGGATCATGGAAGGACAACCCGTCTGCATCCGACTGTTCGATCCACCATTGCATGAATTTCTGCCGACCACACGCAGCGGACAACGCGAACTGGCCGAAGCGCTGGATTTGCCGGTTTCCGACGTCGAACGGCGCGTCGCGGCGATGACCGAATACAACCCAATGCTGGGTCTGCGCGGGGTACGATTGGGTGTAACCGTGCCTGAAATCTACGACATGCAGGCGCGTGCCATCTTTGAGGCAACTCTTGAGGCCAGCAAGGACGGTGCTCCGGTGGTGCCCGAAGTGATGATCCCGCTGGTTTCTGCCAAGCGTGAGGTGGAACTGGTCAAATCCCGCATCGACTCGGTTGCCGCTTCGGTCGCCGGCGAACGCGGGGAAGAGTTCGAATACCGCTTGGGTGTTATGGTCGAAACCCCGCGTGCCTGTCTGCGGGCGGATGAGATCGCACCGCAGACGTCGTTCCTGAGTTTCGGTACCAACGACTTGACCCAGATGACCTATGGCCTGTCGCGTGACGATGCGGGCCGGTTCATGTCAGCTTATGTGCGTCAGGGCGTGTTCGTCGAAGACCCGTTCCACGTTCTGGATCCCGATGGGGTAGGGGAATTGCTGAAACTGGGGGCAGAGCGCGGGCGTCAGGCCCAACCGGATGTTACCCTGTCCGTGTGCGGCGAACACGGGGGAAACCCCGAATCAATCGCTATTTGCCGCGATCTGGGGTTTGACTACGTGTCTTGCTCTCCGTTTCGGGTCCCGGTTGCTCGGCTGGCTTCCGCTCAGCTGGCGATTTCGTCCAGACTTGGGGGTTGACAGGGGCCTTTTGCCCTAGGATTAGTGGTTTTTGAGCAACCTTGTGCCGGAATTGATTTTCCTCACGAGCGATTTTCCACTTGCATTTTTGTTGGAACTAGACGTCTTCGCCGGACTGCGCTAAATGCCTCGTCGCGCCCGCCGGGGGAGGGTACGGCGCGATTTGTGCCTGTGCGAGGTTATCTGATGCTACGATACATACTGGCTGCTGCCACATTGGCGGCAACCGTGCTGCCGAGTGTGTCTTTCGCTGAAAAGGAAGCCACCGATACTACGAAACGCGAACTTGTCGCACGGAGCGAACTGCCCGGACAGAATTTTCGCGACTATCTGAATCTGTTCAAGCCACGCAAAAAGCTTGAGCCAGTTGAAATTTCGTATTCGAAGAACTGGCTGGATCAACAGCCCACGGCTTCCGGAGACGAACACTTCAAATGTCTGGCCGAAGCGCTGTACTTTGAGGCGCGCGGTGAAAGCGTTCGGGGACAGTTCGCTGTGGCCGAAGTCATTCTGAACCGCGTCAAAAGCAGCCGTTTTCCAAATTCACTGTGCGGTGTGATCAAGCAAGGAACTGGCAAGAAGTATCAATGCCAATTCACCTATACTTGCGATGGCCACAAAGAAGTAATCCGCGAAAAAAAGGCCTATGAACGGGTGTCCAAGGTTGCGCGTGTCGCGATTGATGGTGTCGCCAAGGAACTGACCGAAGGGGCCACCCATTACCACACAACTGCGGTACGCCCGTCGTGGTCGCGCGTTTACAAGGAAACGGCGCGAATTGGTGTACATATCTTCTACAGGCACAACTACCGAACCGCGAGCAACTAAAAAGCACACCCGCGCTGTTAGATTGGCAGCGCGGGGTGCTAAAATTTGGCCAATTGCGGACGTTTAGGCGGTTCCTGTAATGGTTTGCAGTTTCCGATCAATCGGTCGACAGATTAGGCGGGTGTCAAATGTCGGGGCATAGTGCACCGCAGGCGGTTCTTTGGGCTCGCGCTATACAACGCCGCATTCGATGTCTGGAATGGCGTTTGAGGCGGTGTTATACGCCCGCTCATCCTATAGTTTTGGCTGATCAACCCACCAAGCCCGAAAAGGTCTGTCGTATGAGCTCTGAAATCCGTCTTGCCTTTGCGCACCCGTCCGAGCGGTCCGAAGCGACTGCAACGCGCGGTCCGCTGGATCGCATCTCATTGCGCGACCATATCGTTGAGGTCGAGATCGGCGCTTTTCAGGCCGAACGCGGAACCACTCAGCGCATCTGCTTTAACATCGTGGTCGAAGTGCGCCCGTTGACCGACCCGATCGATGATGACGTGGATCGTATTCTGTCCTACGACCGCGTGACCGAAGCGATTGCTCATGAATTGGCGGCAGAGCGGCTGAACCTGCTTGAGACACTCGCGGATCGCGTCGCAGAACGCATCTTGCTTGAACCGCAGGCCGTAAGAGCTTTTGTACGCATTGAAAAACTGGACCGTGGTCCCGGCGCTCTGGGCGTTGAGATTGTGCGCGGCAAGGACAACATCCATCACGATGTGATCGAGGAAGATCGCCCTCATCCGCGGTTGGTATTCTTGTCGAATGAAGCCATTGCGTCGTCCAACCTAACCGGGTGGATCGACCAGTTGGAGAATCGCCAGCGCCCTCTGATCCTGTGCGTGGGCGCTGCTGATATGACGGTGCCTCAGACAGGGCACGTGATGACGCAGCGCCGGATTGATTTACTGGCGATTGAGCAGAACGCCTGGGTGCTTGCCGCGCGGGACCATCGCTGTGTGGTGGTTTCGACACGGACCGAATTGGACTGGGCGATGAAGAATGGCCAGATCTGCGTCTGGGCACCATCCAAAGTCGTACTGGATGCAGTTGATGGTCCCTCGGCTGCGCCATCGGACGCCGTCGCCTTGGCTGCGTGGTTCGCGGCTACCTTTGAGGCCAGCGAAATGATGGTGATCGGCGGAGCCTTGCCAACAGCGCCGAAGACGCCTCTGCGCGCCATTCCTGTGGATCAGGCGCAACTGTGACCGAATACTTCCGACCGCTTGTGCAGCATGGATCGGCCCGCCCGGACGGGGCAGTACCTCTTGCCGGTCAGACTTTGTGGTTCACACATGCCGAACGGCTGTCGCGAACAGAAGCCCCGAAGGTTGTTGCGGCGCAGGACGTTCCGGGCGATGTGCTTGCCCGCCTGACGGGGCCGCGGGCCGAAATCTCCGGACTGGCGATGGACCAACCCCAGATCATGGGTATCCTGAACGCGACACCGGACAGCTTTTCCGATGGCGGCGTGCACAACTCGGTCGAGGCGGCAGCTGCTGCGGCAGCACAGATGGTGGCGCATGGGGCCAGCATTCTGGATATCGGTGGCGAGTCGACACGTCCGGGGGCCTCTTACGTGCCGGAAGACGAAGAAATCGCACGAACCCAACCTGCTATTGAGGCCATCCGTTCCAACACACAGGCTCTGATCTCCATCGACACCCGCAAGGCCAGCGTTGCGCGGGCGGCATGGGATGCGGGGGCGGGGCTGATCAACGACGTCTCAGGCTTCACCTTTGACCCGCAGCTTGCTCCGTTTTGCGCCGAGGTCGATGCCCCGGTCTGCGTGATGCACATGCAGGGCGATCCGGCCACGATGCAGGACGACCCGCAATACGACGACGTGCTTCTGGATGTATACGATTTCCTTCAGGGAACGGCGGCGCAGTTAGAGCAACTGGGCCTGAACCGCGACCGGATCGTGATTGATCCGGGTATCGGGTTTGGCAAGACGCAGGATCATAATCTGACCCTTTTGCAAAATCTCAGCCTGTTCCATGGAATCGGTTGTTCGATTCTGCTGGGTGTGTCGCGCAAAGGGCTCATCGGGCAGATCGGCCAGGAACCGCGCAAGGACGCGCGTGCGCCGGGATCAATTGCCGTTGCTTTGGCAGGATTGTCTCAGGGCGTGCAAATCCTGCGGGTTCATGACGTGCCTGAGACCGCTCAGGCCTTGCGTCTGTGGGCCGCCGTCCGGTAATCCCTTCACAGGCAAGAAATTACGGAGTGACATGATGCGCAAGCTGTTCGGAACCGACGGGGTGCGGGGCACCGCCAATACCCATCCGATAACGGCCGAGATGGCCCTGCGCATCGGCGCTGCCGTCGGACGGTATTTCCGCCGCAATCAATCCGGCGCGCACCGGGTGGTGATCGGCAAGGACACGCGCCTGTCCGGGTATATGTTGGAGAACGCGCTGACGGCGGGTCTGACCTCGACCGGGATGAATGTGCTGTTGTTGGGCCCGGTGCCAACGCCTGCTGTTGGGCTGATGACCCGGTCCATGCGTGCGGACCTGGGTGTGATGATTTCTGCCAGTCACAATCCGGCGGATGACAACGGCATCAAGTTCTTCGGCCCCGACGGGTACAAGTTGTCCGATCAGGCAGAACTGAAAATCGAACGTCTGATAGAAGAGGGGGTTAAACCCGCGCAGGCTCAAAACATCGGCCGCGCGCGCCGCGTGGATGATGCGCGGTTCCGCTATGGCGAGCGGGTGAAGTCTTCGTTGTCCCGCGACTTGCGTCTGGACGGTCTGAAAGTGGTGGTCGATTGCGCCAACGGCGCCGCACACCGCACCGCGCCCGAGGTTCTGTGGGAATTGGGCGCCGATGTCATTCCGGTCGGGACCGCGCCGAACGGTAAGAATATCAACCTGAATTGCGGCTCGACCAAACCTCAGCTGGCGGCTGAAACGGTTGTGGCCCATGGCGCGGATGTTGGTATTTGCCTCGACGGCGACGCTGACAGGGTCGTGATGGTCGATGAACACGGGCAGGTGGCTGACGGGGATCAGCTGATGGCGCTGCTGGCGACTAGCTGGGCCAAGGCCGATCGCCTGGAAGGTGGTGCACTGGTTGCGACGGTCATGTCTAACCTCGGGCTGGAACGGCACCTTGCCACGCAAGGGCTGCGACTGGAGCGGACGGCTGTTGGCGACCGCTATGTCGTTGAACGGATGCGCGAAGGCGGATTCAATCTGGGTGGAGAACAGTCCGGCCATATCGTCATGAGCGACTATGCCACCACCGGCGACGGCCTGATGGCCGGCCTGCATTTCCTGTCTGAGATGGTGCTTTCGGGCCGCAAAGCGTCCGAGCTGTCGGTTCAGTTCGAAACCGTTCCGCAACTGCTGAAGAACGTTCGGTATCAAGATGGTCAGACCCCGCTGGAAAACAGCACCGTTAAGGCCGCAATCGCCGATGCCGAGGCGCGCCTGAATGGACAAGGGCGTCTGCTGATACGCAAATCGGGCACCGAGCCTCTGATCCGCGTGATGGCGGAATGCGAAGATGACGCTCTGCTGACGCAAGTTGTCGATGGTATCGTGGCCGAGGTCGAGGCGGTTGCAGGTTAACGCCCCAGCAGCATCTTTCGCAGACTGAACCACTGGCTGATCGCCAGCCCGGTCAGGATCATGATCAGCGCGATGTAGAACCGCAGCGGCAGCGCCTCGGACAGAATCCAGGCGCCGAAGATCATCGACCAGATCGGCACCTGATAGTTGACCAGCGTCAGGAAGACGGACCCGGCGCTGCGAATGATCGAAACACGCAGCAAAGTGGCAAAGGCGGTGGGCAATAGGCCCAGTGCGATGATCGCCAGGCCGGGGCGTGTGCCCTCCCAGCGGGGCAGGCCTTCGGTCACCAGCATGATCGGCAATAACAGCGCCGCGCCGACGACCAGTGACAACGCGGCCAGAGCGACAGGGTCAACCGGAGGACAGCGCCGGGTAAAGATTGAGGCGCAGGAATAGCACAAGGCTGCCCCGATACAGGCCAGTTGCGCCAAAGGTTCCGCCCCCTGTCCAATTTGCGTCAGGCCGGGGCCGATCAGCACCAATGCACCGCAAAACCCCAGCGAGACCCCAAGAAATCTGCGCAGGTTCAGCGGCTCATCGGAAAAGAAATGCGCCAGTGGAAGCACCATCAGCGGAATGGCCGCCATCGACAGGCCCGCAAAGGCCGAGGCCACGTATTGCTGCCCCCAACTGAGCAACATGAAGGGCAGCGCGGTCGACAGCAGGCCGATGATGGTGATGTACCACCAGAGTTTCGGGTTGCCCGAAGGTAGCTTGCGCCCGGTCAGTGCCATCATCCCCAACAAGGTCAACGCCCCCAACGTGGTGCGTGCGGTGGCAACGGTGACCGGCCCGTACCCCTCAAGCGCCATGGCAACCACCATGAACGTCCCGCCCCAGATGAGGCCCAGAGAAATAACGCCGCTCCAATCGCGGGAAGTGGGTTGGTCAACCATGTTGCGCCTTGAGGTCAGGAGCTGTTGAGACAAAAAGGGCGGCCGATTGGCCGCCCCTTCGTAAAGAACTGTCGGGATTAGTTCTTTTCTTTGTCGACCATTTTACCGGCCGAGATCCAGGGCATCATGGCGCGCAGTTTCGCACCGGTTTCCTCGATCATGTGCTCGTCATTAGCGCGGCGCGACGCTTTGATGGTCGGCTGACCAACAGCGTTTTCCAGCATGAAGTCGCGAACGAATTTACCCTGTTGGATGTCGTTCAGAACCTCTTTCATGCGCGCTTTGGTCTCGTCGTATTTCAGGATGCGCGGGCCGGTGACGTACTGACCGTACTCGGCGGTGTTCGAGATCGAGTAGTCCATGTTCGCGATGCCGCCTTCGTAGATCAGGTCAACGATCAGCTTCACTTCGTGCAGACACTCGAAATAGGCCATTTCCGGCGCGTAACCGGCTTCGACTAGCGTTTCAAAGCCGCAGCGGATCAGTTCGACCAGACCACCGCACAGAACGGCCTGTTCACCGAACAGGTCGGTTTCGCACTCTTCGCGGAAGTTGGTTTCGATGATGCCCGAACGACCGCCACCGATGGCCGAGCAGTAGGACAGGCCGATTTCCAGCGCTTTACCGGTTGCGTCGTTGTGGACGGCGACCAGGCAGGGCACGCCGCCGCCTTTGACGTATTCGCCACGCACGGTGTGGCCGGGGCCTTTGGGGGCCATCATGATGACGTCGACGCCTTCCTTCGGCTCGATCAGGCCGAAGTGAACGTTCAGGCCGTGGGCGAAGGCGATGGCCGAGCCGGGCTTGATGTTGTCATGCACGTATTTCTTGTAGGTCTCTGCCTGCAGTTCGTCGGGCATGGTGAACATGATGACGTCGCACCAGGCTGCCGCTTCGGCGATGCCCATGACCTGCAGACCTTCGGCTTCGGCTTTCTTGGCCGATGCGGAACCTTCGCGCAGAGCGACGACAAGGTTCTTGGCACCCGAGTCGCGCAGGTTCAGCGCGTGGGCGTGACCTTGCGAGCCATAGCCCAGAATGGCCACTTTTTTGTCTTTGATCAGGTTGATGTCGCAATCGCGATCGTAATAGACGCGCATGATTCCGGTCCTTTCTGTTACGGTTGCTGCGCTTTTAGTTCGGTCTGGTGTGGTTGGCGAGCGTTGAAGCATTGTGTATTTGTCAAAAAGATGAAAAGTTATTCGCGTTAACCTGAAAAAGTGTAGAATTCATGCTTGATGACATGGACCGGCGCATTCTGCGCCATCTGCAGGCCGAACCGACCCTTTCGATGGCCGAATTGGCCGAGCGGTGCGGGATCAGCCAGGGCGTGTGCTGGCGCCGGGTTGAGAAGATGCAGGCCTCGGGTGTCATTCAGGGGCAGGAGGCTGTGATTGACTGGGCCGCGCTTGGATATGCTGTCGAGGTCTCGCTGCGCGTGACGTTGGACAAGACCCAGCCCCGCGCCTTTGATGAATTCACTGTCGCTGCACGTGAAGTGTCCGAAGTGATCGAGATCCAAACCTTTCTGGGGCGGGTGGATGTACGTCTTTCGGTACTGGCGCGCGACATGACTCATTATCAGCAAATCTACCGCGACCGTATCCTGACCCTGCCACATATCGCCGATATCGAGGCGCTGATGCATATCGCGCGGGTAAAGCGAAACGAGGTCTTGCCGGTATGATCGAGCTTGATGACACCGACCGCCAAATTCTGCGTGCGCTGGTGCAGGACGCAACGCAAAGTGCCGGTGCTCTGGGGCGGAAACTCGGATTGTCCCAGCCAGCGACCTGGCGGCGTATCAGGCGGCTTGAAACAGCAGGAGTCATCAGGGGCCGCCGCCTGCGTCTGAATGCCGAGGCTTTGGGGTTCGGCGTGACGGTCTTTCTGGGCGTCAAACTGGCACGTAAAGGTCAGGTCAGTCTGGAAGATTTCGAACGCGCGGTCAGCGCCATTCCAGAAGTTCAGACGGTCGAACACGTCCTTGGACTGTACGACTACCGCCTGCGCGTGGTGGCGCGCGATCTGTCCGATTTTGAACGGGTTCTGCGGCGGCGGATCATGACTTTACCCGGCGCAGGCGACGTCGAAGCCAATGTTTTGCTGAGCGAAGAGCGGTTGCCCGGTCCGATCGGCTAGCCGGGATCAGTATTTGGTGCGGATGCAATAACCGGGATGGTGGGTCATCCGCGCGAAGGTCATCGGCACACCATCTCTCCAGGTTGTTCGCTCAAGCTGGATCATCGAGGTCCCGGCTGTTGTTCCCATGAACTCCGCAAGGCGTCCGTCAGCAGATATGGCGCAAAAGGCAACTTCGGCTTCTGTAAAGGGCGCGATGTTAAGCAGCCATTCATGCGGGCCCTGTGCATTGAGATCGGCATGTTCCACTTCGGGCACAGTGTCGATGTTGATCCAGCGCTCTTCCATCTGAAAGGGGCGGTTGTCGGCGTAATGCATGCAGATCACATGCAGCACACGTGCATCCGGTGAAACGCTAAGCTGTGATGCCAGCCAACCGGGGCTGGGCACGACGTTCCGTTCCACCAGAGAATAGCGGTAAGTCGAATTCTGATTCTCTACGGCTTGACGCGCCAGTGAAAATTCGAGTTTCGCGTGTTTTCTGGGTTCCTTTTTGACCCGCGTGCCGCTCTTGCGCTTGCGTTCAACAAATCCTTGTTCAGCCAGTTCGCGTAGGGCGCGGTTTACGGTTGCACGTGCGCAATTGAATTCTTCCGCAAGTTGTGTTTCCGTCGGCAGTAAAGATCCTTGTGGCCAAATTCGGTTCTCAATACGACGTTTAACTTCGTCCCGTACGACCTGAAAACTAATCCGCTTTTGAGCAGTCACGTGAAGTAAAGCCTTTCTTCTACAAAGTGTATGTATCTGTTCAGAAACACCTCTGGGTGTAAAGGGGTGATGGTACTACTTAGCGTCACTTAGGTGGTCAATTAGTGCAATTTTGGGTCTGTTTTTCACGGGGAAATAAAGTTCCGTTGCGTCAATTGTCGGCGCAAGATAACTGCGTTACCAATCTCGGCATTAATTTCAGCTTGCCCGAGTACTGTTTGAAAGGACAAATCATGCCGGCGCTTTTGGATAGCATTGACCCCAACGGGCTTGAGGAATTCTCGGTCGTTTTCACGGATCGTTCCTTGAACCATATGTCGGTTCGGTTTCAGACCGTTATGCGCGAT
Source organism: Ruegeria arenilitoris (assembly GCF_013032445.1). Classification (GTDB taxonomy): domain Bacteria; phylum Pseudomonadota; class Alphaproteobacteria; order Rhodobacterales; family Rhodobacteraceae; genus Ruegeria; species Ruegeria arenilitoris_F. The sequence goes on from NZ_WQCA01000005.1 coordinate 171,966, forward strand.
ATCTCGACGATGTTGCGGGATGTTTACAACGCGGATGGCGTTGCGGTGATTCCGGGTGGCGGGACCTACGCAATGGAGGCTGTGGCCCGCCAATTTGCGCGTAATGCCAATGTGTTGGTTGTGCGCAATGGGTGGTTTTCCTACCGCTGGAGCCAGATCATCGAATCCGCAACGCTGACGGCTTCTGCCACAGTTTTGAAGGCACAGCAGACTGGGAACTCCAGCCCGTCCCCGTTTGCGCCGGCGCCGATCGAAGAAGTGGTATCAACAATCCGAGAGCAACGTCCGGATGTGGTGTTTGCGCCGCATGTGGAAACCGCTGCGGGCCTGATTCTGCCGGACGACTATGTGACGGCTATGGCCGAGGCGGCGCATGAGGTTGGCGCGCTGATGGTGCTGGATTGCATTGCATCGGGTTGCGTCTGGGTCGACATGAAGGCAACGGGTGTGGACGTGCTGATCTCGGCCCCGCAGAAAGGGTGGAGCGCGTCGCCCTGCGCAGGGCTGGTCATGTTGTCCGAACGGGCTGAGGCGCGTTTGGAGGAAACCACATCCGACAGTTTTGCGGTCGATCTGAAGAAATGGCGTCAGATCATGCAGGCTTATGAGAATGGCGGGCACGCGTATCACGCCACCATGCCGACCGACGCGTTGCAGGCCTTTCGGGATACGATGGTTGAGACCCGTGAGTATGGCTTTGAAAAGCTGCGCGAGGCGCAATGGGCTTTGGGCAACGGGGTGCGGGCGATGCTGAAGGACAAGGGCATCGTATCCGTGGCCGCCGACGGGTTCGGCGCGCCGGGCGTTGTGGTCAGCTATACTTCGGACCCTGAAATCCAGAACGGCAAGAAATTTGCCGCGCTGGGGATGCAGATCGCCGCTGGTGTACCTCTACAATGTGATGAGCCCGAAGGTTTCAGCACCTTCCGTCTTGGCCTGTTCGGGCTGGACAAGTTGTATGACGTTGACGCCACAATCGCGCGCCTCAAACGCGTGTTGGATCAAGTCCTGTGATCTTCTGAGTGATCTGGGGGCCTCAACGAACGCCGAGGCCCATCTGCATCAGTGTTTTACGTACGGGCGGCAGGGAATACAGCGCATTCAGCCCCATCGCCCGCGCATCGCGCAAAGGCCGTGTCTCAATCATCGAGGCACGGTTCAACAGGTCGATACCTTTAACCCGCATCTCAATCTCGGTGTGGCGGGCCTTGTGGTAGGCGTCCAGCATCTGCGCGTCTCCTAGCCCTTCAGGGCGGGCTTGGGCCAGATCCAGCAGGCTGCGCAAGTCTCCCAAGGACATGTTCAACCCTTGTGCGCCGATGGGCGGGACCACATGGGCGGCCTCGGCCATCAGGGCGATTCGCTCACCCGACAGCCGTTCTGCCGACTGGCTGATAATCGGCCAGATGGTCCGGCGTGAGGCCAGCTTCAACGGACCGAACAACCCGCAGGACCGTTCGGTCATCAGAGCCTCAAACGCCTCAGGTTCGGTATTCAGCAGTTCAACAGCACGCGGTCCACGTTCCATCCAGACAATCGCCGAGGAGGGCTGATCCTGCCAGTCGGGCAGGGGGACCAGTGTGAAGGGCCCTCCCGAGCGGTGAATCTCGGTCGAGACGTTGTCGTGTGGAACCGGATGGGTCACAGCAAAGGCCAGCGCCTTTTGACCATAACGCGTGGTGCGTACGTTAATTCCCGCGGCTTCGCGCATCGGTGAATTGCGCCCATCTGCGGCAACCACAAGCTTGCAGCGGATACGGCTGCCGTCGCTCAGGCCCACACGGGCCTCGGCGGTGCGGGTGAACAGGCTGACAGTGCCGGTGCCGGGGCGGAAATCGACATTGGGCAATTCGGCCAGACGGGCCACCATCTCGCGGCGCAACAGCCAGTTAGGAAGGTTCCAGCCAAAAGGCTGCTCCGAAATGTCGGCGGCGTTAAAGTCACGTACTACGCGGGGTTCCGGTACGTCGCCGCCCGCGTCGACAATGCGCATGATCTGCAGGGGGGCGGCGTGTTCATCCAGCCGCTGCCACAACCCGCATTGCTCCAAAAGCCCATGTGCCGGTTGCAAAAACGCCGTGGTCCGCAGGTCGGACCCGTCCACGTCACGCTCGGTGATGGGCGGAGTGGGGTCGACGCAGACCACGTCGAACCCGGCAGTTCCAAAAGCCGCCGCAGCGGTCAGTCCGGCGATACCTCCGCCGGAAATCAGGATGTCACAGCTGTCTTTCATGGCATTGGTCTCCGAGTCTTGGGCAGAAACTAGTTCGGTTCCAAGCCGGGTGCCAAGTGACATCCTGTCCCGTTTCTCAGCCGCGCGAAATCAGGATGAGAAGGATGAACATCATCGGCACCATCATGACAGCCGGGATATAAAGCCCTGGCAGGCCAAACAACAGGGCCGAGCATCCCCACATGCTAACGATCGCGGCAGCTGTGTAATACCAATCTTCGGCCTCACCATTTGCGGCATCCTTGGCCAACCAGCCAAAAACGGGGATTGCAAACAACAAGCGCTGCCAAATAGGCAGGCGCCGAGGCATCTCGATCGCGCTCATGGGATTCTCCAGTTCTGTTCGTCGCTGAGGCGCATATAGGGGCGATGCTGCACCTGCAAAATGTGCAGATCGTCGCAGTGTGACAGCCTATCGCAGACGCGCAAGAAACGCAGTCAGATCGTCTGTATGATGGTGGATATGGTCGGCCTCGTGCGGCTCGGGCGCGACGTGAACCGTGCGCATTCCCATCGCGTGCGGGGCGGCCAGATTGCGCGGATCATCCTCGAACATCGCGGCCTTGGAAGTGTCGATTCCATCCTGTGCGAAGATTGCCTCGAACGCGGCTTTTTCGGGCTTTGGTTTGTAGCCCGCGTGCTCGACGCCATAGATCGCATCGAACATGCCACTGAGACCTCGCGCATCCAGAACACGTTCTGCATAGGGCGCACTGCCGTTGGTATAGACGATACGCCGCCCGGGCAGGGACCGGATGTGATCGGCCAGTTCTGCGTCAGGGTCCATGTGGCTCATGTCTACCTGATGAACTGCGTGCAGATAAGGATCGGGGTCCAGATCATGCTCGGCCATTAGCCCGGCCAGCGTGGTGCCGTATTGCCGCCAGTAATGCGAGCGCAGCCGATCCGCTTCAGCCCGGTCCACGCCGATGGCCTGCACCACATAATCCGTCATCAGCACCTCGATCTGATCGAACAGGCGCATGTGCGGCGGATAGAGTGTATTGTCCAGATCGAACACCCATTGGGTGACGTGGGAAAAGGCAGGTTTGACCATGAGTTTGGTTTAGGGCGCGGGGCATTGGTTTTCAATGCTGCTCTTGATCCTGAGGGCAAGTGACGGATAGACATGTTCGAACGAGGAGACAAACCACCCAATGCCCCAATCCAGACAGCCGTCCAAAGATGCCTACAGCCTGATACTCGAAGCGATTGACGTGGGCGTTTACAAGCCCGGCGACCGTCTGGTCGAAAGCGAGTTGGCCGAACGGTTCGGAGTTTCCCGCACGCCGATCCGCGAGGCTCTGCAGCGGTTGGAAACGCAATCCCTGCTGGAACGCGATGGGCGGTCGCTGATTGTGGCGTCTCTGGACCACAACCAGATGGCCGAGCTCTATGTAGTTCGGCGAGAGTTGGAAGGGCTGGCCGCAAAGTTGGCCGCCAAACACGCCACCGAAGAAGAGATCAAGGTGTTGCAGGATATGGTCGTTGCCGATGACGCGCTGGTAGATGATCCGGCTGCCTTGTCGCGGGCAAACCGGCGGTTTCACGAGCAAATCCATCTGGCCTCGCACAACCGCTATTTGGTGCAGCAACTGGACCTTGTACATCGCACCATGGCGCTGATGGCCACGACGTCTCTGGCGGCACATGGTCGTGGCGAGATCGCGCAGAGCGAACACAAGGGGATCGTCGACGCAATCGCCGCCCGTGACGAAGAGGCGGCCGGACGCGCCCTCAAGGATCACATCTCGGTCGCCTTCATGACGCGTCTGAAACAGGATGCTGTACGGCGCGAAAACTGATTTTCAGTGCGGCAGGGTCTCTTCGCTGGCCTGACCGTGTTGCGTTTTGTCCCAGAAGAACGGGTCGAGCACCAGTTCCCAAAGGGCTTTGTATGCGGCCAAAACGCCCAACGGGAAATATAGCGGCATTGTCGGGACCCAAGGTAACAGGAACCGCCTTTCGCGTGCAGACACCGCTATTGCGCCGATCAGTGCATTGACGGCTTCTGCAAAGAGAAACAGGCTGAATAGGGCGGTCAACCCGGCGTTGGAGTGGATCGGATCAAACGGGCTGGGCAGGCCGAAGGATATCAGCCAAAACAGCCACAGCACCGGGGCCAGCAGGAATTGACCGACGGTTCCAAGAAAGAACGCCTGTACGCCCAAAAACCGCAGTGGGCCCAAATCGCTTAGCAATTGTTTGGGTGAGCGCATGTGAACAAGGTAGGTGACCATGAACCCCTTGAGCCAGCGAGAGCGTTGCCTCACCCAGGGCCAGGCACGAAAGTTCGCCTCTTCAAAAGTGGTGGTGTTCACCAACTCAGTGCGATAGCCCGCCCTGCTTAGACGTACGCCCAGATCGGCATCTTCGGTGACGTTATGGGCATCCCACCCACCGAGTTCCAGCAGCTTGTCGCGCCGGAAAAAGAAGGTGGTCCCACCCAGCGGCACAACGAGCCCAAGTTTGGAAATGCCCTGCAGGACAACCCGGAACCAGCTGTTGTACTCGATAGTAAAGCAACGTGAACGCCAGTTGGTTCGGGGGTTGTAATAGTCCAGAACACCTTGAAGGCAGACCACCTCTTCATCAGCTTGGGCAAAGTGCCGGACAACCCGCTCGATCTGGTCAGGTTGCGGCGCGTCTTCTGCATCCCAGACACCCAGAATATCACCCCGGCAGAAATCCAGTGCAAAGTTCATTGCACGGGGTTTGGTTGTCAATCCGTTCAGGGCAGGCACCTCGACGGTTCTGATCCAACTCGGCAGATCGACCTTGGCCAGGGTGGACTGCGTCACCTCGTCGGATTCTTCCAGAACCAGTATAACATCAAGCAGGGCTTTGGGGTAGGTCAGCCGCCGCAAGCGCAAGATCAGGGCGTCGGCTATTTCCCTTTCTTTGAAAAGCGGCACCATTATGGACACGCAAGGCAATACTGGCGGATCGCATTCAGCCAAAGCCTTGGGCGTTAGGTATTGTAGGTGCCAGATGTAGCTCAGCAGACCAGACAGACGTAGGGTTAGAAACAGGATCAGGGTGACTACGGCAGCCATCACAATAACGGCAAGCCCGACCAGAGGAAGGGTCGAAAAAAGCGCTAATACAACCCCGAGTGCGGTTGCGTATGCGGCACGGGAAAGCGGGGTCCAGGATCGGCAGCTATGGTCTATGTGCACGCGGGCTTCGGCCGCTTCGGCCAGAGGGGTTGAGAACATGTCCGCGATTGCCCCGTCGATCTGTTCTGCGGCTGCAAGTACGGGAATGACTGTGTAACCGACATCTGCCAAGTCGTCGCGCACGCTCGGGAACAGATCGGGTCGCGCCGTTGCCACCAGCAGGATCGGTCCCATGCGACGCCAGGGAATGACATTATGGGCCAGCCAGAAGTCAGCGGGTTTGATCTGACACAATTTCTGAGACGGCGGAGAGTTGTCCAGATCGGCAATCTGCAAGCCGGATTGATGGGACAGCGCTTCCAGCACGTCCTGACGTGTGACCCAACCCTCGGCGACAAGTATTTCACCAAGCGGAGCTTGCTGCCAGGATTGCAGAAACAGCGCTTCGTCCAGCTGCGCCTTTGTGATCAGGCCGCGATCGACAAGGCACGCCCCCAAAGGTTTTCGCTCCTGAGCAGGTATCGGCGCGGCGTGCGCGAAATGCTGCAGGTTCAATTCGACCATAAAGAAACAACCCTGACGCGGTTAGCAGGCGTCAGGGTTGCTCAATATTGGTTAACAGCGGGTTAACCCTGTTCCATCGGTTGTTTAGGCCGTGGCTTTCTTGTTTGCCATCGCATCTGCAAAACGCTCGAACAGGTAGAAACTATCTTGCGGGCCGGGCGACGCTTCGGGGTGATACTGGACCGAATAGACCGGACGGTCTGTCATACGAATGCCGCAGTTCGATCCGTCAAACAGGGAACGATGGGTTTCCATTACGCCCTCGGGCAGGGACTGCGCGTCTACCGCAAAGCCATGGTTCATCGAAGTGATCTCGACCTTGCCGGTGTCCAGATCCTTGACCGGGTGGTTCGCACCGTGGTGGCCGTGGTTCATCTTGACGGTCTGACCGCCCAAGGCCAGCGCCAGCATCTGGTGTCCCAGGCAAATGCCAAAGACCGGTAGGTCGGTGGTGTCCAGAACCTCTTTGATCATCGGAACGGCGTATACACCGGTGGCCGCCGGATCGCCGGGGCCGTTGGACAGGAAGACACCATCGGGATTGTGCGCCAACACTTCCGCTGCGGTTGTGGTGGCGGGCAGAACGGTTACGTCACAGCCAGCCGAGGCGAGACAGCGCAGAATGTTGCGTTTAGCGCCGAAATCCACGGCAACCACTTTGTGCGCGGGGGCTTCCTGACGGGTATAGCCGTCGGGCCAGGCCCACCGCATCTCATCCCAGCGATAGCTTTGGGCGCAGGTGACCTCTTTGGCCAGATCCATGCCTTCCAGACCAGCAAAACCGCGCGCAGCAGCGACCAGAGCTTCAATGTCGAAATTGCCATCGGGATCATGGGCCAGCGCCACGTGCGGCGCGCCTTGCTGACGGATGGCGCGGGTCAGGCGGCGGGTGTCGACGCCGCCGATGGCGATACGTCCACGACGAGCAAGCCAGGTTTTCAGTTCTTCGGCCGAGCGCCAGTTCGAAGGCTCGGTCGGGTTCCATTTGACAACCATACCGGCGGCAACCGGATCACCGGTTTCGTCATCTTCGGGGTTCACACCGACATTGCCGATATGGGGAAAGGTGAAGGTCACGATTTGCCCTGCATAAGAAGGATCGGTCATGATCTCCTGATAGCCGGTCATGGCGGTGTTAAAGCACAGCTCGGCCACGGTCTGACCGGTGGCGCCGAAGCCCATCCCGTAGAACAGTGTACCGTCGGCCAATGCCAGACATGCGGTGGGCTTGGACGGGGCGTTCTGGGCCATCGGGCGACTCTCCTGCTGGGTAAATCGGCGCATAACTAAGGGGGTTGTGGCGCTGGGTCAAGTCTGTTCAAATTTTGCGCTATTGAGGAAAATCAATGGGTTAGCAATATTCACTTCTGGTTGTGTCGCGCTTTTTGTTTCGATATGGTCGGGGTTCCTTTTCCATGGGGATGGACAGATCATATGGATATGCGATCACGAGTGAACTCCGCTCTGAAGCTAGCAATGAAAGACAAAGATGCCGAACGTCTGTCGACGCTTCGGTTGATTAACGCTGCGATCAAAGACCGCGATATCGCTTCGCGGGCATCTGACAACGAAGAGGCCAAGGGCTGCGGCGACGCTGAGGTTCTTGAAATTCTTGGAAAAATGACCAAGCAGCGCAAGGAAAGCGCCCGCGCCTATGAAGAGGGCGGAAGACTGGACCTGGCCGAACGGGAACTGCGCGAGGTCGAAGTTATCGAAGAGTTCCTGCCCAAGCAGTTGGACGAGGATGAGGTATCCAAAGCTATCCAGACGGCAATCACCGCGACAGGGGCAGGATCGATCCGCGACATGGGCAAGGTGATGGGCGAACTCAAGACCCGCTATACCGGCCAAATGGATTTCGGCAAGGTCGGTCCGATGGTCAAGGATCATCTTTGCGCCGCGTCCAACGGCGGCTGCTGACAGAACTCAAATTCTGAAGCTAAGCTCACTGCGCGACTGGCTCGCGCAGTTTTTTCATCAGGTCGCCGTAAAGCGCGATGCGCTCTTCTTCGGACAGGAATGCGCCAATCTCCACTTCGCGCCCGTCGCCGACCAAAGTGACATAGTGCGGTACAGGCCCGTCTTTTTCATGCATCGCTGGACGTGCCCAATAGCGATTGCAGGACCATTCCTGCTGTTCTCTGCCCGGCGTATGATGGACCAATCGAGCCTGTGTTCCACTGAGTGTCAGAACTTCGAACACACTGCGCGCGCGATAGTTGGTCTGAATGGCCAGCCACAAGCCTAGAACGGTAATCAGAAGAAAGGGCAGCAACCCCCACAGGATGACCGACCCCAGCACTGCCATCAGTGGAATCAGTCCAAATAAGAACACCGACAGGATCACAATCATCGCCCCACGCCGCGGCAGCGAGTTATGCGGCCAAAGGCGCAGTTCCTGTTCGGTTTCAGAGGTCTGATTCCATCGATAGGGCATGGCTGAAAGCTAGCGCAATGATGTGGCGTGTCGAAGGCAAAAGATCAGGTTACGTGGCCAACTCGGGCCCAGGATAACGCGTCGTCCAATCGGTCATCCCCCCAAAACACTTCGCTGCGAACAACAAGGCTCGGGGCACCGAATACCCCAAGTTTTGTCGCGATCTCTGTTTCGGCCTCAAGCGCGGCTACCGTTTCGGGGCTGCGGGCGCGGGCCAAAACCAGTCGTGGGTCTTGCTGGCACCTGTGCAAAGCCTCAGAGATGGCGGTTTCGCTGCCAGCTTCGATGCTTTCTTCGAACCAGATACGATACAATACCTGAGTGAAGTTCTTTCCCCAGCCATCGCCCATGCCCAGAAGGGCGACCTGATTGGCCAGCGGCAGGTCTGAGATCGGGTAGGGCGCGGGCAACTGAGCATGAATGTGGTACTTTGCGGCTCGGCGCTCGATATCCCGCCACATATACGCGGACTTCACCGGCTTGCCAGCAAACGGAATGTTCTGCTGTTCCTGCATCACGTTGCGCACGTTGAAAGGCCGCCACGTCACCGAGGTGCCATGTTCCACGCACCAATCATCCAAACGCATGATTGTCAGAAAACTGTAGGTGCTGCCAATGGAATACCAAAAATCAATATCAGGCATGTAATCACTCCGATCTCAGAGTTTCTGCCTGTATAATACCCTAAAACAGTCAGTTTTTCGATATTTGCCTTAAGTCCTTTGTCGGCCCGAATGTTGGGGCTCGGTTCACAACAGTGCTTTTTCGACCGGTTGAACGGGTCGAGGTGCTTGACCGCAACCTGTCATCTGGCGGATGTCGATCTCGATTGTCCGGCACATCGCCGAGATCGGAACATCGGTAACGTCCCCTTCAAATGGATCTTCCATCGAGGCGCTGACACGTTCTGTCACAAAGAAGATCCAGCAGACCAGAGCGCCGACCGGAGCAAAGGTCAGCCAGTCGGTCAGCACTGTTTTCATCAACGCTGCGTCAGTCCCCGCCATGATTGAGCGTTCATCATTGAATGCCAGAGGCAACATGAAGATGAAGATCCAGCTGAACAGCCGACCAACTTCAGCGACCTGCCGTGGGAAAGGAGTATTCTTGATCCGTTCGCACTGGCCTTGTGCCGCTGTAAGCCGTGCCAACCGATCCATCAAGGCCACATGCCAGAACGAGTCGATCTGCCCCTTTTGAGCCATGTCCGACAGCCTCCGGGCTTGCAGGTTTAGGAGGTACGCGGCGCGATTGGTCTTACCCTCCATGTGGGGTAAATCCGATTTCAATTGGTGGTTCTGCCAGCTTTCGGGCAATTGATGCTGGTCTGTCCCTTTGGAGATGCTCTTGTGCCCGAACAACCAAGGCATACGTTTGCGACCTGTCGAGGAGGGCTGGCGCAATTGATAGGCCAGCATGTTCAGCCACGCGATGTGCCGTTCAATCAATTCACTGCGTAGATCATCGTCAATCCGAGAGCCATTGGGCTGGACCAGAGTGCTGACAGTGTTGGCCCAGTCCCGGCTTGTATTGGCAATGTCACCCCAGACCCTGCGGGCTTCGGTCCAACGTCCATAGGTCGAAGTATTCTTGAATCCCAGAAAGAAAGCCACAGCTAGACCCAGCATCGCGACTGGTGGGCTGGGGTTTGATATTAAGTCAATTGGTGTGAGCTCATCCACCACCTGAACCAAAAAAATCCAGGCAAGAACCAGACAGATAAAACCTACCGATCCCTTGAGCAGTTTTCGAACCGAAATGCCGTCGTGAAGTAACATGGGCTGTGAATTTCCGCCGGGACCTGATGGATTTCAATTCCTTAATACTATTCGCACCCCGTCGTTTGTGTCCATGTTACCGGTGGCTAAGGCGATTTGACCAAGAAAAAGCCCCGCGCAAGGCGGGGCCATGGTCGTTCTTTGAATGGGTGGGATCAGTGCGCGTGGCCTTTGTCCCAGTCCTCCTGCTTTGGCAGTTGCTCGAACGTATGCTCGGGCGGCGGCGAGGGCAGGGTCCATTCCAGCGTGTCCGCGTATTCGTTCCACGGGTTCGGACGGGTCTCTTTCGCGCCACGCAGCAGGGCGTAGATCACGATGCCGAAGAACAGCAGGAACGAGGCGAATGAGATAAACGCACCAATCGACGACACGAAGTTCCACTGCGCGAACGCTTCAGGGTAATCGATATAGCGGCGCGGCATGCCCTGACGGCCCAGGAAGTGCTGGGGGAAGAAGGTCAAGTTGGCGCCGATGAAGAACAGCCAGAAATGAACCTTGCCCCAGAATTCCGAGTACTGACGACCGGTCATCTTCGAGAAGTAGAAGTATACACCCGCGAAGATGGCAAAAACGGCACCCAGCGACATCACGTAGTGGAAGTGTGCAACCACGTAGTAGGTGTCGTGATAGGCGCGGTCGATACCGGCCTGAGACAGCACAACGCCCGTTACACCGCCAACGGTGAACAGGAACAGGAAGCCGAAGGCGAACAGCATCGGTGTTTTGAACTCAATGGAGCCACCCCACATGGTCGCAATCCACGAGAATACCTTAACACCCGTCGGAACCGCGATGACCATCGTGGCCAGCATGAAGTAGGCCTGCTGACGCAGCGACATGCCAACGGTGTACATGTGGTGCGCCCACACGACAAAGCCCAGAACACCAATCGCGATGATCGCCCAAACCATCGGCAGGTAACCGAAGATCGGCTTGCGCGCGAAGGTCGCGATGACGTGGCTGATGATGCCAAATCCGGGCAGGATCACGATGTACACTTCCGGGTGGCCGAAGAACCACAGGATGTGCTGATACAGGATCGGGTCACCGCCACCGGCTGGGTCAAAGAAAGTGAAGCCAAAGTTGCGGTCCATCAGCAGCATGGTGATCGCGCCTGCCAGAACCGGCAGCGAAAGCAGAATCAGCCATGAGGTAACGAAGATCGACCAGCTGAACAGCGGCACCTTAAACAGGGTCATGCCCGGGGCACGCATGTTCAGGAAGGTGGTGATCATGTTGATCGCGCCGAGGATCGAGGAGGCGCCCGATACGTGTACGGCGAAAATCGCAAGGTCCATGGACATGCCGCCCTCGGTCGTGGACAGCGGTGGGTAGAGAACCCAGCCTACGCCTGAACCCAGCTGGTCGTTACCACCGGGGCTGAGCAGCGAAGCCACGCCCAGCGAGGTACCGGCGACATACAGCCAGAAGGACAGGTTGTTCATCCGCGGGAACGCCATATCCGGCGCACCGATCTGCAACGGCATGAAATAGTTGCCAAATCCGCCAAACAGGGCAGGGATGACAACGAAGAACATCATCAGAACACCGTGGTAGGTGATCATCACGTTCCAAAGATGACCGTTGGGGGTACATGGGTCGGCCATGAAGCCTTCCAGGCACATGTACTGAACACCGGGGTGCATCAGCTCGAGCCGCATGTAAACGGTCATCATAACCGAGATCAAACCGGCCAGAGCCGAAACGATCAGGTAGAGAATCCCGATGTCCTTGTGGTTGGTCGACATGAACCAGCGCTGGAAAAAGCTGCGCTCGTCTTCATGGCCATGACCATGAATGGCTGCGTCTGCCATTATAGGTGCCTCCTGTTGCAACTGACCGCGCAGCCAGACCTCTCCGGCGCGCGGTATTATTGCTGGTTTTAGATTGCGAAAGAGGCGCCTTCAATGGCCGAGTTTGATCTGGATCAAGATTAATTGTCGCGGGTCGGAGGAAAATCCGCGAAATCCTGGCCATGAACACGGCATATCTGGCAATTGCTTCTATTATTTCAAGGGGCCGCAAACGATCATTCGTACAGCGCGGCAGAGTTCCGCCTTGACCCTTGGGTATGTGCGCCGCAGAACTACTCTCAATACCCGAAATCGGAGACTTGATATGGCCGCTTACGATCCCGACAACATTTTCGCCAAGATCCTTCGCGGAGAGATCCCCTCGACCCGCGTGTACGAGGATGACGTTACGTTGGCTTTCATGGATATCATGCCGCGGTCAGATGGGCATCTGTTGGTGATCCCCAAAACGCCCTGCCGAAACCTGCTGGACGCATCACCCGAGCAGCTGGCCGCCGTAACCTCAACGACGCAGAAACTGGCGAATGCGGTGGTCAAAGCCTTTGACGCCGACGGCGTCACCGTCCAGCAATTCAACGAGGCCGCAGGCGGGCAGGAGGTCTTCCACCTGCATTTCCACGTCTTGCCGCGTCACGAGGGTGTTTCGCTGCGTGCTCCGGGGCAGATGGGAGATTTCGATCTGATCGCGCAGCACGCGGAAAAGATCAAAGCGGCTCTGGCCTGATCATTGCTTGCTATCGTGTGGCTCCAAGCGTGTGTTGTAGTCGCCGAAAGCGCAGCGCATGGTTCAAACATGGTCGTCGCCACAGTATCAGCCTGCGGTGTTGCGAACCTGCTATAAGGACGCATCTTGGGATAGCGGCCCAGCTTTGGACGGATGCGGGAACCATGTGGTCGGCTATGAAAGAAGCGCTGAAATCCGGGGTTGGGATTGATCACATGGCACCGTAGCTGGAACGCGTCGATCGAACCAGAACGGGGCTATCGATTAAGTCATGACGGATTGCGGAAGGGCTTGAACGGAATTGCCGTTCCGATTTGGGGTCGGAACGGCAGACTCGTAACCAAACACTTGACCGAATACCCGGTCTACCCAGGATCACCGGTTTAACACACCACTCACTCTAGAACGGTACATACAGAATACCCCTTAACGCGCGCTGTGTATTCCTCTGAGTGAGCTTTCCGCCCGATTTTCCTAAATTTCAGAGGAGAAATCGTGGATTGCGTTTAATTTCGGAAACAAAGGAATTTGCGGAGGGGTATTGTTGGCCTCGTCGCTGAGAGGCCGCGATTCGAATCAGGGGCCGGTGCCGACTGACTGGAAGCAGTCCGAGAACGTGTTCTGCAAGGCCACATCAACGTCGTCCATCGTCACCGGAAGGCCCAGATCGACCAGTGACGTGACCCCGTGTTCGGTGATACCGCATGGGACGATACCCGAAAAATGCTCAAGATCCGGTTCGACATTAATGGAAATGCCGTGAAAGCTAATCCATTTGCGCAGGCGCAGGCCAATTGCGGCGATCTTGTCTTCGGCTGGCTGGCCCGCAGCTGTTAGTGGCTTGTCGTCCCGGCGCACCCAGACGCCGACGCGACCGTCGCGGATTTCACCGTGCACGTTGAATTCTGACAGCGCAGCGATCACCCAGTTCTCCAGCTTTTTGACAAAGCCGCGCACATCTTTGCCACGCTTGTTCAAATCCAGCATGACATAGGCCACGCGCTGACCGGGGCCGTGATAGGTGTATTCCCCGCCGCGTTTGGCCTCATAGACCGGGAACCGATCAGGGTCGGTCAGGTCTTCGATCCGGGCCGAGGTTCCTGCCGTATACAGCGGCGGATGTTCCAGCAACCACACGCATTCGTCCGCCTCGCCTGCAGCGATCGCAGCCACCCGCGCCTCCATAAAGGCGACGGCTTCGGTATAGTCGGTAAGCCCGTCGGTGATTTTCCATTCCATGGCGGTTCCATATCGTGCAGGTGCGGCAAGGGAAAGGGGTCAGGCGGCCTCGGCCAGGCAGCGTTGCAGAATCTGGGCGTAGGTGTCGGTACCCTGCGCCCCGGTCACCAGGTATTTGCCGCCCAACACCATCGACGGAACGCCCGAGATACCCCGGCTGGTCCAGAACTCCTGCTTTTGGCGGACTGCGGCTTCATGGGCGCCGGATTCGAGCGCCGATCGCGCGGCGTCAGCGTCCAGCCCGGCCGACGTAACCGCATCAAGCAGGGCATCAATTTGCGAGACGTCCTTCTGGTCGGTGAAATACGTCTGAAACAACGCCAGCATCAGCGGATGCTGACGGCCCTGAGTTTCAGCCCAATCCAGCAATTGGTGCGCGGCAAAGGTGCTCACCATTCTGCTGTCATCGCTGAAGTTGAACGCAAATCCCAGTTCTGCGCCCAACTGGGTCAGCCGATCCCGGGCCTGCTGACTTTGTTCGGCGGTCGTTCCGTACTTCTCCATGATATGCTCGCGCAGGTTCTGACCTTCGGGCGGCATGGTTGGGTTCAACTCGAACGGATGCCACCTGAGATGCGCCAGCACGTTTTCCTGCTTCAGGGCCAGATCAAGCTGCCGAAATCCAACAATGCACCAGGGGCAGACGACGTCCGAAATAATGTCGATCTGAACGACAGGGCGGGGATCGGAGGTGGTCATGTTCAGACTCCTGACGGTGTGATGGAAGATACTGTGGAGCTATAGATATGGGCGCGTATAGGGAATTCAAACCGGTGTGTTTTTTGCCTCTTCACATCCCGGTCATCAGCGTCTATACGCCCCTCTACCAAGTCACTGGCAGTGCGGTCGTGGCGGAATTGGTAGACGCGCAGCGTTGAGGTCGCTGTGGGGTAACTCCCGTGGAAGTTCGAGTCTTCTCGACCGCACCATAAAAAATATAAAAATCATTATAAAACAATAATATATGTGGTTTTGAGTGAGTTTTAACCACCCATCTATCCACCTTGGCGCATGGGTGGTTACTTACTAGTCCACCCCGTCAATATAGGTCTCAACATAGGCTTTGATTTTTGAAATCACACGCTCAGCAACAGTGCTCCGCTCCCGGAGAGACGGGCGTTTATTCATGATCCCGATTATATCGTCGCGCATCGGTGTTTTTTCTGTGAACAGATAATTTCCGATGACCTTTTCAAGCTTTTCCTTTTTCAAACCTTCTTCAGAGCTGAGAGTTTCGATAGCCACTCGCTTCTGCTCGTTCCAGAAGGAATTGAATTCTGCTCCTACGTCTGCGGTGACGGGGAGATCAGGGAAGTGCTGCGAGATGAAACGTTCAATAAGTTCCTTCTTGCTTCGTAACTGAGCCTCAGTGTCGAGAATATCGATGATACTCTTGCGGGCTTTTGCTTGATCGGCAGGCTGCTTGTCTCTCAGGTCAAGAAGGAGCGCGATGATGTAGCTGACGTTGATTTTGTCCCGACTGATAAGCTCAACTTCAAAGTCGATGTCATCAAGGATGGAGACTTTCTCTTTTTCTTTCTCGCTGCGAACCTTGTCGTATAGATCAAGATACTTGCTGCGGAAGTCAGCGAAAAGTTGTTCGTCCATTGGCAGGTCTTCAAAGCTGAACTGCGTGAAGCAATCCAACACGTTCTTAACTCTGATAACTTCTCGGAACGCTTGAATGAATTTTGCCTCGTCCTCCTCTGTTAAGAGGTCATCAACGCTTTCAATGTCGGGTGTGATCGCGAATAAGTTGCTGACAGCGATTTCGAACTTTTCCAGATAGTCCTCATACGGTGCCAGGATAATTTCCTCCTGAGCATCTTTGTTTGCAAAGAGCTCAATCGCCTGGTCGGTTGCCGGCTTCAGGTTCCTGAAGGCGACCACATTACCTTGTGACTTTTTTGATCCCATCGTCCGGTTTGTACGGGAATAGGCCTGCAATAGACCATGATACCTCAGGTTCTTATCAACGTAGATCGTGTTCAGCGGTTTGCTGTCAAAACCAGTAAGGAACATGTTTACGACCAATAGGATATCGACCTGTCGCGCCTTCACACGCTTTCCGATATCCTTGTAGTAGGCATAGAAAAGCTTGCTGTCCTTGGTGGAGTAGTTCGTTCCGAACATGGCGTTGTAGTTTGCGATATACTCATCGAGCTTCTCACGGCTATGGACGTTTACCGGGCGACCATCATCAGGCAGGTCATCCGTGTCGCCCAAGCCGTCGGCGTCCGCATCCTCTTCATTGGCTTGATAGGAGAAGATGGTGGCAACCTTCAGATTGTGTTCTCCAGCATCTTTTTTAGCCTTGAATAGATCGTAGTAGGCGATGAGGCTCTTTACATTTGAGACGCACATAATAGCCGTGAACTCACGGTTGTGTGTCTTCCGGTCGTGGTTCGCAACGATGTAGTCGGTGATTTTTTCCAGGCGGGCGGGGAATTCCATAACCTCGGCTGTATCGATGGCTTCCACCTCGATGTCTTCGATTTCATTCTTCCGTTTGATCGTTCGGATATACTCGACTGAAAACTTCAGTACGTTTTCGTCCCGTATCGCGTCAGTGATCACGTAACCATGTAGTTGGTCACCAAAAAGGTCTTTGGTCGTGCGTTTTCCGAGAGCGTTTTTCGCCGCATTGTTCGCGAAGATTGGCGTCCCAGTGAAGCCGAACATTTGGACGTTATCAAAGAAGTCAGTTATCCGCTTGTGAGTCTCTCCAAACTGGCTGCGGTGGCATTCATCGAAGATGAAAACCATGCGCTTGTGTTTGAGGTCTTCCATGACCTTGAGATGCCGCTCTTTACTGATTGCAGTGTTAAGCTTTTGAAGGGTCGTCACGATGAGTGGGGTGTCGTCGGAAAACTGCTCCACCAGCTTCTTAGTGTTATTCGTCGCGTCAACGCTACCCTCTTGGAAACTGTTGAACTCCTTAATGGTTTGAAAGTCCAAATCTTTGCGGTCAACGACAAACACCACTTTGTGCACGTGTTTGCTCTGCGTCAAAATCTGCGCTGCCTTGAACGATGTGAGGGTCTTTCCGGAACCAGTTGTATGCCAGATATAGCCGTTCTTTGTCGTGTTCATGACACGCTCAACAATCGCCTCGACTGCGTAGAACTGGTAGGGGCGGAGCGCCATCAGTAGCTGATCGCTCTCGTGGAGAACGATGTATTTGGTGATCATCTTGGAGAGCTGGCATTTCTCCAGGAAGACCTCCGCAAACTCGCTGAGTTGCGAGATTTTCTTATTGTCTTCTCCGGCCCAGAAAAAAGCTTGCTTGAAATCGCGCCGGTTCACTGGGTTGTTGGCGTAATACTTCGTGTTGACTCCGTTGCTTATGACAAAAAGCTGGATAAAACCAAAGAGCCCATACCCAGCTGAAAAACTATGCCGATGGTATCGGTTGGTTTGGTTGAAGGCCTCTTTCATTTCGAGGCCTCTGCGCTTGAGCTCGATTTGCACAAGGGGCAGGCCATTCACTAACAACGTCACATCATAGCGGTTCGTATACTTACCGGTCATGGTGACTTGATGCGTCACTTGGTATTGATTTTTGCACCACTGGATTTGGTTAATGAGCTGGATGTGTCCATTGGTTCCATCGTCGCGGGTATAGTCCACCATATCGCGAAGGGTTTTCGCTTTCTCGAAGATGTTTCCACGCGCGAGTTTGTTGAGTATCTGCCGAAATTCAAGATCAGAAAGGAGCACTTTATTGTGCTTCTCCAACTGACGCTTTAGGTTTACCAACAAGTCTTGTTCGTCGGCAATGGTCACCTTGTCCCAGCCCAGGATTTCAAGCTGAGCGATTAAGGCGTCTTCTAGCTGTTGTTCTGACTGAGGTGTCATTCGTCATCCGGATTAAGTTCAATATTGTAGTCACTCAGCAAAATCTCATAGGTCTCAAACTCTTGGTCAAAGAGCGCATGGCTGTAGCGCACTTTGCCAGGAAGGGCGTGCTGGTCGTCAAGGTACTCATTGAATTCAGGATTGTCCTCGTATTCGAGAACAGGCTCAGCAAGCATATCCAGGCGCCGCAGCATGTAGGTGCAAATATTGTCGGTGATCCCGATGATGAGTTCGGCAAAATCCGCATCGTTTACCTGTTCTTTGAGCGAAGCGCGGCCATGTCCGATATCACCGTGGTCGTTTCGCAGTTCACCGATGTACTGGATAGCTGTGCCAAAGCGGTTGCACAGAGCTGCATCGGAAAACCCGCGCCCCTTCTGGAGCTCTTGAAGTGCTCGCTTAAAGACGGTTTGAAAAGGCTCGGATTTGTTCCCGCCGTTCCTGTCCTGCTTTACCAAGCCGTTTAATGGTTCCTGGTTGAGGAGGTGCAGGGAAAGCTTAGAAATGCCTTCTATTAGAGCCTTACAGGTCTCAATCGAGATATCAGGCTTCTCGTCGATATAGTCCTCCACCAAGTCGAGGTGGCTGTGATAGTATTCCAACCGGTGGCGCTTGATCCGGTGGATTTCATGTTTCAATTTTTCCATAAGGCAGGCGGATTAAATAAACATCTGTTGAAGCAAGCCCTTCTTGAAGGTCTGGGCGTGCTTGAGTTCTTCGGAAACGAGCGAAATTTTGATGTCGATGGAGGAAAGGAACTTCGCTATTTTTTTCTGCTCATCTGGATGAGGTAATTGGATGGTGAGTTTTTCTAGATTCCCTTTAGATAAACCAAGCACCGAAATCCCTTGCGCAATTCTCATTATTTGCTTTCTCATCGCCGGTGTTCGCAGAAGATAACCAGAAAAACCAAGAGCGAGGGCTCCAGGAACTGGACGTGCAATGAATGTGTGCAACCCGGCAAGAAGAGGAGTGGCACTAAGCTCGACAATCTCTATTGCTTTCCCAATATCTGCGTAATCTTCTGACGCATCAGCAATCACTACGTCACCCAGTCTGCATTTCTCATTTTCAGGGACGTCCGCTGCCCGAGCACCCTTTACAAAGGGGACTTCCTCGTCTGACTGCCGAAAATTCGAATGGAATTTCGTATGGATGTCACCGTAGTGTATATTCTGAACCTCACCTCCTACGTCAGTGAGATGATTTCGCGAAAAACTGTTCGTTCGCACCCATGTAAAAACATCCCCAAGCGATTTCTCTTTCCAATCTGGAAAATCGCCACCTTCGTCGTTTTTGAACCGAATCTCTTGGGAAAAAAGTTGCTGAATGCAGCCTTTTTTGAAGTCCTCCAGAAGGCTTCGTTGAGTAATTAATTGTGCGCCCCTCTTATCAATTGCCCCAAGAAACGAAGCGATTTTTTTCTGTTCGGAAACGGTAGGCGCGGGAATGTCGAAGTTTTCAATATCGGACAGGTTAAGCCCAGGTTGCGCAGCACCTTTTACGTATTTACGCACTTCGCTTACGCCGATGTGCGACTTGAGACATTGAAGTATAAACCCTTTGTCTGCGGTGGGTCCATGAACTGCTATACGGGCAGTTGTCTGGGTGATATTCGCACCTTCGAGCCAATCCGGAACGGAGGCAATTGTACCAGTATTAGCTCCAACGATTGTCATCAGTAGGTCACCACTGCGAAGCTTTGAGCGTTGATAGGGAGCATCTATCTCAGGTGCCACCCGCTTGATTTCACTGAGAGAGACCCATCCTGTCGAATAGTCACCGCCGCGAACGAGTGGTACGCCTTCTTCTACAAAGGTTCCAGGTTGAACTATCCCGTAAGTTATTTTGCGGTTCGGATCGACAAATGTACTCAAAGAGCTTTTCTGCCAATCCCCCGTAAACCCAGGAAACCTCAGCTTGGGGGCTTTAATTGATGAGAAAGTCATAACAATATCTTACGAGGTAAATGGAGCTGGAATTTGTAGCTCGGCACAGAATTCAACTATCAATGCCTCGGTTTCTTGCATTTCGGATTCAAGGGACTGGAGTTTCTGTGTTGTCAATGCGAGATCAACGGGCTCGTCTTTCTCGAATGTATCAATATAGCGTGGGATATTAAGGTTGTAGCCGTTGCCAGCGACCTCAGAGAGCGGTGCGGCGTAGGCAAACTTCTCAGTATTTCCACGATTAGTATAGGCCTCGATAATTTTCTGAACATGCTTTTCCGTAAGGAAATTCTGATTCCCGCGCTTTTCAAAATGGCCGCTCGCATCAATGAAAAGGATGTTATCGTCGTGTTCCCGGCATTTCTTGAGTACCAAGACACAGGCCGGGATTGAGGTCCCATAGAAGAGATTTGGTGGTAAACCAATGACAGCGTCTAGGAAGTTCTGCTCTTTGATAATGTACTCGCGAATAGTACCTTCAGCAGCACCTCTAAACAGTACACCGTGAGGCAACACCACTGCTGCGGTTCCGTTCTCGGCCAGCTGATGAATCATGTGCTGAACGAAAGCAAAGTCAGCTTTGGTGCTTGGTGCTAAGCGGCCATATTGGCTGAAACGGTCATCTGTCTCGTGAAGAGGATTGTTGGAACTCTTCCATCGTGCAGAAAAGGGGGGATTGGCAACCACTGCCTCGAAACGTTCCTCAAAATGCATAGGCTCCTCAAGCGTGTCCTCTTGGCGGATATCGAATTGAGAAAAATGCACATCGTGCAGGATCATGTTCATTCGAGCAAGATTATAGGTCGTGCGGTTGAGCTCTTGCCCTGCGAATTCTCCAACCTCGGCTTCCTTGGCGATCCTGAGAAGCAATGAACCCGACCCACATGCTGGGTCATAGGCGTTCTTGATGCGGCTTTTCCCCAAGGTGACAATTTTGGCCAAGACACGCGAAACTTGCTGCGGGGTGTAGAACTCTCCAGCTTTTTTCCCGGCCCCGGATGCAAACTGTCCAATAAGGTATTCATAAGCGTCCCCGAGAACGTCTGCGTCCACCTGTCCAAGCTGGAAGTCAATTTTTTCCAAGTGAGCAAGAACTTTGGCAATCAGCGTGTTACGAGCTGAAGGGCTACGACCTAGTTTAGTGCTTGATAGGTCGATGTCTTCGAAGAGCTTGTTGAAGTCGTCTTCGCTCTCATTCCCCATCGTGCTCTGCTCGATGGCGTTAAGAATTTCCTGAAGATCATCGAGAATGAAGTTCCCAACTTCTTCCTCATCATCCTCATCAATTTTGATATTTCCTTTCGCCGTGATCGCGGTGAACAGCTCTTCTGGGCGAAGAAAGTACCCAAGTTTCTCCAGGGATTCCTCTTTGATGGCTTCGAGGTCTTCCTCGTTGGTTACATGGGGGTAGTCCTTAATGTCTTCGGTTTCGAGGAGCTTGTTCGCAAATAGGTGCTGTTTCTCGGAGAGGTACTTGTAGAAGATGAAACCCAGAATGTAGTCACGGAACTCATCTGCATCCATCTTGCCGCGAAGTTCGTTTGCAATCTTCCAGAGTTGGCTCTCTAGGCGCTGTTTTTGAGCTTCAGTCATTATTTCTTGCTGCACCTTAAAGGGAGTTGTCCGCTAAGATGTTGTCCAGCAATGAATTTTTCGCGAGAAAAAGTGCTGAAGTCCCTGCCTGACGGTTCCCGGTTTCCGGTTTTTTTGTGATCCTAATATGGATTCTCAGTTTTGACCATGTCCCATAAACTATACTTCGCTGGGCAGTTGTGGCGTTACGCTTACATCGGCCCCAAAAGTCGTCCCAAATTCTAATGCCATAACTTTTAGGACACTTTCAGCTTGTGAAAATCAGGTTGCGCACGTGGGTCATCGCGCGGCCTTAGCCAGGGAGCACAAACTGATAGATTCGAAGATTTTTGCTGGATAGTCCTCCCTGAAGCTAGATGCCTTAGAAAGTAGAAATTTCTCAAACAAACGAATGAAGAGTTTCCTACGAAGAAGTTGAAATACAGCGGCACTCAGATTGTGAGTAAGTTGAAGCAGGCTGAGACCGACGTGCCTGTTGCTGATCTGTGCAGCGAACATTGCATCACCTCGGCCAGTTTTTACAGATGGCAAGCAAGTTATAGAGTTATGGATACTTCGCTGATTTCCTCGCTTGATAGCGGTTGATGAAGATAACAAGCAGCTGAAGGTTATGGTCGCATAGAAGAATAGTTTCCTGACATGCGACGCTTTAGTGTGTCCTGAGCACCTTGCAGTGATTTTCGAAGCATCCGCGCCAATTTGATCAGCAAATTAGGGTCATTCAAGTCGGGTGGCGCTTCCAGATCAACTTCAGACAGATCGCTTGCACGATTGAATGCAAACTGAGCGATCTGCGGTCGCAAGCGCTCGACTGCGGCTGCCAACTCGGCGGCTTCGCTGCCTAGCCCTTCGCCACTGCTTGCAATATATTCAGTAAGGCGTTCTGGCGCCGGATCATCGCTTGATTGCTCGTGTGGATCCGGTTCTGGCCCTCGATGATCTGCTTTAGCAGATCTCGCAGGTTCTGTTCTGGATTCTGGGGTGTAGGATCTGAGGCCATTCAAATGCTCCTTTGTTTCATGAATGAAATTTGCCACTTCTGCGGCTTTGATCTTCAAAGTTCTATTGGCGTTATGACTTTTGATCTTGTCGCCCAGCTTTAGATTGATCCGGCTACGGCCTCGGCCTTGCTCGAAAGCGTCGGCCAGCTCCAAACCCAGATCATGGATTAGTTCGGCCAGTTTGTTGGGCTGCTGATTTGGTGCCAGCTCGGCAATTAGCTTGAGCTGGTGGCGGAGGGCTGGCAGGTCGAAATCGTTGCGTTTGGCTTGCTGGTGCTGGTTGTGTGAAAACGACGACCAGCAAGGTTTTGCCAGCTCTGCGACTTTGTTTGCAAAGTCGTCATGACCCATTTCGCGCAGTCTATTTGCTGCGAAATTGTTATGTGCGCCTGAGGTCAGCTTGTGGCCATACATAAGCTCGCAAAGTCGGCTGACCGCTTCGTCATGGCACTTTGATTTATAAACCTTGTAGGTGCGGCCTGTGTCGCTGTCTGAGGCAGGCCGAACTAGGTGGTAGTGATCCTGCATGGTTCCGTCCGCGCGCCTGCTCTGGTGCATTGCCAGCGTTTCAGGATCATCAGGATTAAATCCGTATTCCTCGCGGATCGCGGAGACGGTCGCGGCCAGTTCATCAGATGATAGCTGTTGGTCTGGTGAGATGATGATGTGCAGAAGACCGTTCTTTCTACCTCTCGCTTCGGCAAATTCATCTACAATCAAGAGCTGAGGGGCGTTGTCATTCAATATCAGGACTCGCTCATTGTCGCCTTGCCTGGCGGCATAGGCACATATTCGGGGGCCATCCCCCGAAGATATGGTGCCGGTCTTGATGATCACTAGTCCGCTGGCCTCAGTTTCTTTAACTCGCTGCGCAGCTCGTCCAAAGGTTCGGACCATGCTGTCAAGCCATCCCTCACCGCCTTATGCATAGCTTCGAACTGGGCAGCGGTCAGAGTGCCGGATGCTCGAGCAATATTGATGGTCTTTTGGCACTGGTTCAGGTTGGTGGCGATGCTGACAAGTTGCCGGGCCACGGCCTCAAGCTTGCTCGAATTTGGCGGCGCATAGCTGGTGCGGGCAAAGATCATGAAACGGGCAAAATCAGCCTGACTAAGCTCGTTTTCATGCGCCCAGCTTTTCAGTTTCGCTGCATCGTCAGGCGACAAACGCATCTTGAAAGTGCGGGTCTTGGCTGGCCGGTGGCCTGGTGGGGTCTCAGGTGCAATTGGGTCCATATAAATCTCCGATTTCAAATGTGGCCCGGTGGTGGGGGTGAAGGGGGAGCGCAGCTCCCCTTTCCAAGAGTCTGATCGGGCCCGCAGGGTCCGTTCAGTCCCACTTGCTCAATTCTTCAGTCCCCTAAATCAGGCGCTGGTTAATAAGTTGCAGTCAAACTTCAAAATACAACCTTATCAGGTAGATGCGGGCCACAAGGACCACGCGACCAGGCCACACGAAAATTGTGGACTAGAGCGGCCATAGGGCCAAGGGATGACAAAAAGAGAAAAGCTGAGCCCATATACGGCATGGCCTCACTAAGCGATCTTGAACAGCTTAGTGATTAACAGGTGAGGCGTCGTGTTTTGTGAGCCGGGGCTGTTCCCATAGCGCCCCGGCTCCCGCCAGCTGCTGACAAGGTGAGCGTCAGCCAGGACAAACGTAGTCTGTCCTAGCTGCGCAGAAAACCTGGCATATATTCCGGGTTTGGCTGGAACAATTGTCCCTGTTTGACATATTTTCCGAGATTTGTGTGAACTAGGAGTGCTTAAAGCATTGTTTTTGTTTTTTTTTATTCTTCATTGGAGATCCCGCATATGAGAAAAGGTCGTTGTTCACTGTCGCATAGGCAGCTTAGAAGTCCGAGACTCGCGATTTGAGTCTCGCTCTGCCTAGTAGGCAGTTTGTCCGGCCTTCGGGCCGGGGATAAAAACGAACAAGTCATCTTCCCGGGGTGGCTACTACAGAAAGAATGAGAAGCCAGCCGTAAGGTAGGTGACTTTGAAATCTGATCTGGCAGGCATGTTTACGAACGTGGTTGCAGGGTGAGCCTCGCGACTCACCCTTTAGTGTTTAAAACAATCTTAAAGCAAGCTTGCGTTCTGACCTGCCCCGCACATTTGCAGGTCAGGAGGTACTCAAAATGAATACAGATGATTTTGAAATCAAAAGAGCGCTGGATAGCTCGCATCGTGAGCTAGTCGAGCTGCTGGGTGATATTCTGGATCACCTAAAAAGGGTGGAACGAAATGAACACGCCTTGCTCGGAATTTTCGCTGCCGCCGTTGAAACAAAGGGGCGCACGAAATGAACATGCTAGCAATGATGTTCAATTCGCTCGCTCTGAATCACACCGTTATGAAGCGGTCGTTTCGCAGGGCTGTTAGCTGCAATAGCGGCGCAGGCTTCAAGAGAAATCAGATGACGGTTGCGACCGCTAGAAGTCTGGTTTTGGCTTACGCTATGGCGTGTCGAGCAAAGCGTGATATTGCGTTTTTCAGCGGCCCTCGGATGTGATTATCTGGGTCTGATCCTGTAGGGGGCAGGGTGTTGTCACAAGCTTTGGTATTTCTGCGTTGCGGATAAGGTCCGTAGTGAGCCCTAACGCTAAAATTATGCAACACAACGAACGTCAGATTCGGCCTTTGAACAAACGATCATCGCGGCTAGAACGGACAGCGCACAGATATCGTACTGAAGACGATTATTGCAGTGAGGAAGAGTACGGATCACCAAGACGTGGTGAGAGGCAAGTTATCGTTGATCTGGTCGATGCGGACAATACCCCGAACACACTCCCGCGATGCCAAAACGCCGACGTTGGAAAACTACTAGTGACCCCAAGATAGGCCATGCAGACCCAACTCGCCATCAAGATGGTCGCCGAGACGAACTCAAGCAGTCTTCTGACAAAACTGGCGCTGGCGCTGTGTTCTCCCGAAGCCTTTGCCCAAAGGGATACGCCACGAGGATTCTGAATCCCAAAAAATGTTCCTGATCCTACAGGCTTTCTTTCGGACAAAGATTATAGGGGTGTTCGCACTTTATGCTATGGTAATGCATTCCTTTTTAGAGACCTTTTTCATGAGGTGTGACATGAACCGAATTGTAACTCTGCTCGTGGCAAGCTCACTTTGTTGTTCAACCGAATTCGTATTTGCCGACGATCTGTTGGAATTGGAAAGAAGAATTACTTTCTGGGAGAGCAAAGCGTATTCCTGCCCCTCAGAACTCGGAGATTTCCCAGCAAAAGATATTGGGTCGGAAAATTCTCCTTTTTGCGATGACGGAGACTCCGTTTTATTCAACGCATTGTTGTGTAGATCCGGTGACCCAAGGGGGTGCGAAGGTGTCAGAAATTCACAAGATGAGGACGGTAGGTTTTGGAGATCCCCGAACAAACGGCTTCAAAAACCTGATGAACCACCCGGGATGGAAGGAGGGCAAACGACTTTTAGCGGAGATCAAGCAAAGGGGTTAATAGTATACTTTGCGAAGACCCGCGATGCTGTCGCATTTAGACGCTGGATTAGTTGGATTGATTCCAACCAACGATGCCTCGCAGTTGACGAGTGCTTTCCCCATGGAACTCCGAGATATTGCAAGAATAATCGCTGCGCACTCAGAGTAGGTGATTGCCAAATTCTCAGCCTTTTGGGAAGAAAGTTGGCTGTGGGGGTTCCCTTCTGCACTGTTGACCCACTCCAGCCTGTTCCTACGGTTTCGAATGTCGCTCAGGAGATGAAGCAGGCATACGACGATACTCTAGGAAAATTACCCTTTGAGCACCCAGGGCTGAAATTATTGCGTGATAACTTCGACGAAGCTTTGCGCGCTTACGAAGAGGCGATTGCACCTGTTGAAGCATTAAGGACGCAGATAATTGGCCTACAAGTTGAGTTACTCCATCTAAGCCAACTTGAGGCTGGCTTGTCTGCTATTTTGAATGACCCAGGGTTTTCCAGGCACAATGCGGTACTTCAGATTATGACCCTAGAGGACTTGGGCTATGGGATGGATTGGATGCACGACCAAGCGGTCAAAATCGCAGAGAAAGAGCCACTCAATCCGTTTTTTCAGTATGTCGCCACTCGACGAGGCAACAAAAATGCAATGTTGCCACTGATACTTTCGCAATGCCCTTCTTCCGACAACAACAAGTTTTTTAAGAGACACCAGTGGGCTTGGGAACGCGAGCCAGAGGAACAAGCTTGGAAGGAGTCGATGCTGTGGGACTGTTTATTCATTGCTTCACTATATAAGGAGCAGAACGGACCCCCCAATGGCATATCACAAGACTACCTTAGCAGATTGCACGGTCAACTTGGAGCAATGCTGTTGTCAGCGGAGATCAATCGTGCGCGAGCCGAAGAGCTTCTTTTAGAACTTCAAGGCTTAATTGACAAACTGGATGACCCAGAAGGCCTATTGAGAGCGTACAGTGATTTGGTCGTTCGTGCTGGTGGTTTGGGCGTTGGCGGACTTGTCATCAACGGAGAACTTGTCCTTAGAGATGCGGTTAGGGAAGCAGAAAGAATGGTTCGGGAGGCCGAAAGAGCTGTATTTGAAGCTGAAAAAAAGTTTCGAGAGTTTAACGGAAGGATCCAAAGAGCCATAATTAGTGCTCAAAAGGATGCTATGGAAAGAGCAAAGAAGGACGCCGAAAACTTCGTTAGAGAAGGTGGTCGAGCTGCTGGTGATGCGGCAGAAACAGCGTTTGATGGTTTCAAAGAGGTTTACCCGCCTTGTATTGCCTTTAACTGCTAATCGATCAATAGCACCAACCGACGATCCAGTTAGCAGAATTGTACTAATTGAAGAAACCCGTTCTGAAACAGCGATCCGCTTTCAGTCATTTGGTACGCCGTCGTCAACTTTTCTTGTACTACTATCCTGCGCTGCACCGGGATTTACCCTTTATTTTCCGAGGTTTAGGGCTATGATCCCTTCTACGTCGATTGTTGGGGCGTCGTCATCGTCGATTTCGTCACCGATTTGTTCGAGAATTTCGGATACGCGCAAGCCGGTCGCGTCTCGCATGGCCTTCCACCATTCCGATGATCTAGAGCGCAGGTGTTCGACGCTCTCTACTGCGGCGTCCACCGCTGGAGCTGGCACCTGCGTGGCTGGTTGCTGCATCTGATCGAGCTGGGCAGGTGTCATGAATTCAGGACGTACTCGGCCAGCTCTGACCGCTGCCTCGACCGCTGCGCGGTCGTTCCATTTCTCGGGATGTGATTCAAGTTGTCTTTTCATAAGCTGCAAATGTGTGAACTGATGAAAGAGACGTTAAAAGAAGTCCAAGGTCAGTCTCGGCGATGAATACACCTGCCTCCCACTTGAGGTTGATCTGTGATCCGTCATTCAGGCAGTGCCGCCCTTTCTTCGGTTGTTTCACTGGCACTTTCAGCCCACTCGTCGCCCAAGGCGTTCAACCCGCCCGTCAGGTCTTGTCGAACTTGCTACAAAACTCGAGTGAGAGTGGCTTGTCCTGTGGCCGTCCCTCGCCAATGTGGACGCCGCCAAGTCATTTTACCGTTCCGGGCTCGGAATAGATGCCCATTCACGAAATGTAAGTTGCGCAGTCTCCCACTTCTTGTTGGATTTGAGATTGGCTCGGTTCGAGCACGCCGCATTATATTGCGGTCATGAATGTTCATCGAAATGATGCGAAGTCGATCTTGATCGACTTGGTTTGGAGAGATTGGGCGGCGGATGCGGGTCCTTTTTTCGGGCCGATCAACTGTTGCGATGGCGCTGTGCGTGTTTCTTTTACCGGTTTCAGCGGCAAGAACTGACAACATGGCAGCGATGTAAGTAATTTCACCGGACATGTTTGATTCGGCTTCAGCGAGGATATCGGAAACCTGGCGGCCTAAGCTGGCGGTTTCCCTGATGTAGTCAGTATCCGAATTGTTGAAATGAAGTGCCATACCTTCCATGCTGCCCATGCAATACGCCCACCATGCAATTCGCGTCACTTCCCACGGTTGCAAGGATTGGCCAAATACGGTCGGGGAGTTTTGCTTTGTGGCGAAGCGATAGCAGACGCTTGCATTTTCATCGCCCTTGTGAACGAGGTCTAAAAATTGACCAGGTGTGGGGTAATTTGGCTCGTGACGCACATCGATTACTGCGTAGCCGCAGTTGACGTTGAGTTTTAGGAACTCGGAAAGTGCCTTTCTCTCAAGTTTGTTTCGCTTTCTTCCGTCTCTTTCCAGGGCTTTCATGGCTTCCTTTCGAAGTCGGGACGCCGGGTCACCGCCTGCAAAATTCCAAATTGGTCGGTATTCCGCGACGCCAGGCTCAATCGTTTTTAGCAAAACACCGGTTCGATAGGGCGTACCTTCGTTTTGTGCGTGCGGTCGTAAAATCGTGTCACGTAGATGGCTCAGGGCTTTCTCCCTCTCACCACCCTTCGCTTCAAGCCAATAGGATTGTTCCGGGACGGACAAAGCCGATTGAAGAACCAGATGAAGTTGTACTGGATCCGAGATTTTCATGCTCCCACCCATTTCCAACGCTGATTTTTCAAAAGCGTACATTTTCGCTTCTTTCAGAATTTTTTCGGCAATTCCGACTTTGTGAGAGACAATTCTTGAAGGGAGCGTTTCACGGTCGTGGTCACTGAGGCCTGACGAAATTAATCGCAATGAGTCAGCCAGATACATTGAATTTTCCTTGCTTTATTGGAGGCGCGTCAACTCGTTGGCAGTTCCAAGTTGCCTCCGAATTCCGGAGGGTAAGTCGTTGGAACCCGCCTATTAACGGTCAAGCCGCAGATACTGGGTTCGTCTGGAATTGACGGAGATATTCCATTTCCTTGCGAAACAACTCATAGTCTCGCAATTCTCGCGGAGGCCATTTCTCAGAGAGGAAAAACCCTTTGGTTCCGTTTAGCTCCGAAGTTCCAAGTAGTTCTTCGAGGCTTTTGCCGGAGAGCTTTTGACACAAGCTTTCCCACTCTTTGCACGAGTAATCGAGTGTTTTGACGAAGACTGGCTCCAAGCTTGTTTGCTCCTCTTGAAGCAAACTCTTGGTGGAGCCAGTCGTTTTTTTTCTTTGTTCTTGGTCTTTGTTCGGGGGGCAGTTTCGTACTGCTTCATCGCCCAAAAATGTACCGGTCTGAGGATAAGATTGCGCCCCAAAGGTTGCTTTTTGAAGGGCATTTTTGCCCTGCTTTGATTTTCTGCTTTGAGCAGCGAGTAGCAGATTTTTTGTAGGCTTGTAACGAGAAGAGTTACCCTTGTTGGTTCCGGGTTTTCTGATCAAATACGCCGCCAAAGCTGGCCTGGTGAGAGCTCTTTTGACCGATTTTGGATGTTTGCCAAGAACTGATCCTACGGTTTCGAAACTTGGATAACACTCACCGGACACATGGTCGGCGTACTTCAAGAAAAGAAGAGAAGCCGCTCTAAAAGAACTATCTGCCAAATCCGCATCCTGCACCATTTCGGTAAGGCACTGGATTTTCACTTTTGAGAAATTTGGGAGGTCAGTCATTCCGACCTCCCATGTCTTCAATCGTTACGGGAACGATGTTTCCCAAAGGTTTGGTTGTCGAAGCATGGAACCTTTGGCTCTTTGCATCCTCGATTACCATTTTGATCTCAGAGAGCGGCCAGCGCGACAGTGAACCGATTTTTACGGCAGGTGGCACGGTTCCGTCAGCGACTCGCCGCCAGAAAGTCGGCACTGAGACTTGTAGATACTGCGCGCTCTCTGGAGCAGTGAGGAGTGGATCGATATTTTCCATTGATCATCCCTTTCATGTATTGATCTGGGTTGATCTTGGAACTTGAATTTCCCCGAGAAAATTTTTGTGTAGAAGGAATTATCCCGGAGAAATTTCTAGCACTCAGGATCTTGGTCCCTTTGGGCCACGCTTCTTCACTAGTGGTTCTCTTACCGCTGCCGCCCTACGATGTTCCTGCCAAGCATCCCTGGTGAGGAACGGAGCGATTCTCCGTTTTGCTTCCTCATCCGTCACTTTTTCAGAGCGATATAGTTCGACGATTTGCTGCACGATTTCTTCGCTTGTTGGCTCGAACTCCAGAAATTCTTTTTCTTTCAAGTTTTTAAAGAACTGCTCGAAATCGGTGCGTTTGAAGGCAATTGGTTGGTACAAGAAGTTGCCATAGTAGACTTCTTCCAGCTTTATTTGATTTGCGCCTTGCCTATTTGGTTTGATCAGCGTAGCTCGGTGGCCAGATCCAATTGTACCTATCCGAATGTCGATGTGGTTGTTTGAGCTTCCAGAAAAGTTCGATTCGCGCGTGTAGACAGCTGATGAAACCAAACCAGATTGACCGTTGGTTAGTAGAACACGGGCTTCCCGTTGCTGTTTCAAAAAGGACCACACCACAGCATCGCAAAGCCAACCATAATATTCGGCATAAGACGCTATCAGTTCGGGTGTGTTTCCGGCTCTAGGCTCTTCGTGAGGCTGAACTTCTTCTTCCGACAGAGTTCGGACAATAGAACCGTCTCCGCTTACTTCTACGGGCTCAAGAACCGGCCTACTTCCTCGCGAAGTAGAATCCCGTTTCTTGACAAAGACGTATGGTTCAAAAGGGTCGTTTATTGCACCGGTTTCTTCGGGTTGCTGATCAGGTATTTTTGCCGCCAAAAACTCCCATATTTTTTCTGAAATCTCGAAAAGGGGAATCCAGTTTGGATTTTCGTAGAACATCTCTTGTTGCGCCTCAGTCTTCTTACAAGTTTTTGGTTACATGTTGGGCCCATTGCTCCATCAACGGGCGCCGTAAGTCTAGAAATTGAGTTCGTCGATAGGCATCTAAGACTTTGCTGCCGCTTGAATGGGCGAGAACAACTTCAGAAATGTGCTCAGGGGTATCCGTTGTTTCGGCACACCAATCCTTGAAGCTGGAACGAAACCCATGTGGTCGCGCAGACAAGCCTTGTCGCTCCATTAACCGTGCCATCGTGGCATCACTTAACACACCTTTTCTAGGGGATGGAAAAAGGTAGCCATCGCGTGAAAAGGGTTTGGCTAATTCAACTACTTTTTGTGCCTCAGTCGATAGCGGAACGGAAAAGTCTTCTTCTGCCCCCACCTTTGACTTCATTAAGTTCTTTGGGACCACCCAGGTGTCAGCTGACAAGTTCTCTAGCTTTAGGTAACGGACTGGTGTTGATCGCACCGCTGTCAGGATCAACAGCCGCAAAGCGAGATGAGTTGGCGTTGGTTCTTGGAGCGTAGAGTAGAATTCGGGAACGTCCTGCCACGCCATTGCGGGGATATGTTTCACCTTATGTTTTTGTTTTCCAAGTAATATTTTCGCCTTTTCGACTGTTTGAAGGTCAACGTCCAGATTTAATGCTGATGCGTGCCTCAAGCAAATCCCCAGTCTCTCCAAAGCTTTTTGTGCGGTGCTAGCCTTAGTGTGCCAGATTGGCTTGAGAGTGTCGCGAATATCTATCTGATCAATTTCGGAGACTGGAATAGCCCCAAGTTTAGGTAACACATGAAGTTCAAGCGGACTAAACCAACGCCCGGCTTTTCCGTCATCCTTGAGCGACGCTTTATGAGACTCGAAGGCATCGACAGCTACATCCCGCAGTAAGTGTAAGTTTCTTTCTGCAACTCTTCGTAGTCGTTCTCTCTCTTTGATAGGGTCCTTGCCGCTCCTTGCCACATCTCTCCATTTGTTCGCCTCTGATCTGGCTTCCTTTAAACTCACTTCGGTTCCCGAACCCAATCCCATCTCCCGCCGCTTGCCGTGAATCGTCACTCTCAGAAACCATTGGGACCCGCCGTCGTTTCGTTTGTTCAACCAAAGTCCGCCTCCGTCTGAGTGCTTTCCTGGCGGAAGATTTTTGATTGAAAGCGCGGTTAGTTTGTGAAGGGCTCTGCTCATTTGTCCACCTTTTCGTCCACCTTTAGGCGGAGTATCTGCTGCGACTTCCTGATATCCCTTGGCTCTGTGTGATGCAAAGGAAATTATTAAAAACAATGTACTAGTGGACGATTTCGAGCCACTTAAGAAGAGTAGATGCTTGTTGATATGGAAATGACAGTCTTCTCGACCGCACCAAAAAAATAAAAATAGCAAAATATAATTAAGCTGTTCGGCCAATTACTGGGTTGGCGGGCTACCTTTATTGTTGCCGTATATGCTTTAAGAATTTCTGCTGCATCTCCCCATCAAGCAAAAGCAATTCTCTAACACGGCCGACAGGCCGCAGCTTTTCAGCCCGGTCGAATTGAGCGAAGAAGATCGGAAATTCCGACGCGACACACCGGAAGAATATGGCGCTCTGCGCCGCGTATCCGAGTTTGTCTTCCGTATGGCGCTGGAAGGTTGAGCGTCAGGGCTCTATGAAGACTTCCTGACGTTGGCGACCTGTTGTCTTGTCAAAGATCAGAATACGGTTGTCATCAGTCACCACCGCGTACCAATTGTTGCCGATAGTCACCGCTTGCGCCCTTGCACCGTCGGGCAGTTCTACTTGATCGGGCAGGGTGGGGGTTCTGTCGGATAGCCGGATGACAATCAGCGCGAATGTTACTAGAACCCCGCCAATCATCACCGCGGTCAGCAGCATGACCATTCTCCGCAGCAGGCGAAGCTGTGGCGTTTCCTGCGGTTCTTGCGGTTCGGAAGGGACAGTCATGGGCACCCGTCAGATTGAATTTCAGATCGCGGCCGATCCGCCGCCACGCCTTGATAAGGCGCTTTCGCGCGATGTGCCAGACGAGGAAAACCTGTCGCGTACGCGGTTGGGCAAGTTGATCGACGAAGGTGCCGTCCTTATCAATGGCGCTGAGGCGCGCGACCCCAAGGCCAAAGTTGCCGAAGGTGCGTTGGTGTCGATCTCCGTGGCCGAGGCGGAAGACAGCCATATCGGCCCCGAAGACATCCCACTTGAGGTTGTCTTCGAAGATGCCGACCTGATCGTCATCAACAAGCCGGCGGGCATGGTCGTGCATCCCGCGCCGGGTTCGCCGAACGGGACGCTGGTCAATGCGCTGCTGCATCATTGCGGCGATGATCTGTCCGGCGTCGGCGGGGTGAAGCGCCCCGGTATCGTGCATCGCATCGACAAGGAAACCAGTGGCCTGCTGGTCGTTGCGAAATCGGATGCGGCGCATCATGGGCTGGCGGCCCAGTTCGAAGCGCACACGGTCGAGCGGTATTACCGCGCCATTTGCTATGGCGTGCCCGATGCCAATGACCCGCGTCTGCGGGGGGTGAAAGGCGTCAGCTTCGAGCCCGGCAATATCATGCGTCTAACCACGCAGTTGGCACGCCACAAGACCGATCGGCAAAGACAAGCGGTGTTGTTCCACGGTGGTCGCCACGCTGTCACGCGCGCGCGTCTTGTTGAGACATACGGTAATCCGGCAGGGCTGGCACTTATCGAGTGTTGGCTGGAAACCGGCCGAACGCACCAGATTCGCGTTCACATGGCGCATGCCGGGCATGGTCTGGTGGGCGATCCTGTTTATGGCGGCAAGCGTAAACTGGCGGCCAAGGCGTTCAGTCCCGCGACCTCCGAGGTCGTCCGTGCCTTTCCGCGCCAGGCGCTGCACGCCGCCGTTTTGGGCTTTGAGCACCCGGTGACAGGGGAAAACCTGCGCTTTGAGGCCGAGTTGCCGGACGACATGCAGAAACTGATTGAACAGCTGCGTGCGCCGCTGACATAATGCGCAAAGTTACGTGAATAACATTTTCTTAGGTTTCCTTTATCGTTCGTTAATTCCAAACTGTTAACGGTACCTCTTGAACGGATAGGGGCGGCATCCCATATCCTATGTTAACGACTTAAACATTTGTCGGAGGGACATGAAACATGGCAAATTACGCAAATCTCCCCGCGCCGACGCCGGAAGGCGGTCTGAACCGCTATATGCAGGAAATTCGCAAGTTCCCGCTGCTGGAACCGGAAGAAGAGTACATGCTCGCCAAGCGTTGGGTGGAAGAGCAAGACACTGAAGCCGCTCATAAAATGGTCACGTCGCACCTGCGACTGGCGGCCAAGATAGCTATGGGTTATCGCGGCTATGGCCTACCGCAAGCCGAGGTGATTTCCGAGGCCAATGTGGGCCTGATGCAGGCTGTAAAAAAGTTCGACCCGGAAAAGGGTTTCCGGTTGGCGACCTATGCAATGTGGTGGATTCGCGCTTCGATCCAGGAGTACGTCCTGCGGTCATGGTCGATGGTGAAACTGGGCACGACCTCGGCGCAGAAAAAGCTGTTCTTCAACTTGCGCAAAGCCAAGGCGCGCATCGGTGCGTTGGAAGAAGGCGACCTGCGCCCCGAGAACGTCAAGCAGATCGCCGAAGATCTGGGTGTGACCGAAGAGGAAGTTGTTAGCATGAACCGCCGGATGTCCGGTGGCGATGCCTCGCTGAACGCGACCGTCGGGTCCGAGGGCGAAGGCACGATGCAGTGGCAGGACTGGCTGGAGGATGAAGATGCCGACCAAGCTGGTGACTACGAGGCCCGCGATGAACTGGACGCGCGGCGCGAGTTGCTGGCGGCTGCTCTGGATGTGCTGAATGACCGTGAAAAGGACATTCTGACCCAGCGTCGCCTGATGGATCAGCCTGTCACGCTGGAAGAACTCAGCACACAGTACAACGTCAGCCGTGAACGTATCCGGCAGATCGAAGTGCGCGCGTTTGAGAAGCTACAGAAGAAAATGCGCGAACTTGCGCGCGAAAAAGGAATGTTGGGAACCGTCTGAGACACGGCCCGGCAGGAACAAAGCCCGCCGACACCGGCGGGCTTTTTGCGTTCAGGCAAAGATGAAATCGCTTTCGGACAGATGCATGCCGTTGACACCAAGTAGGCTGATGCTGTCGCCATCGCCTAGCTCGATCTTGGTCCGGAAGAAGCCGCTTGAGATTTGATCTTCGATATCCTCGAAACTTTCGATGTCTTCATAGGCGCTGAGGTCTATCTTGTCCTTGCCAACCTTGAAGTCAGCGATGGTGTCGTACCCATCACCTTCCTCGAAAACAAAGGTGTCACGCCCGCGACCTCCAAACAGGAAGTCATTGTCGGCCCCTCCGTCGATCAAATCCTTGCCGCGCCCGCCAAATATCTGGTCGTGCCCGTCATCGCCGCGCAGGATGTCGTTCCCGCGCCCACCAAAGATGATGTCATTACCGTCTCCACCAAGGGCCACATCATCGCCGCGCCCGACATTGATCACGTCATTGCCACCGGCACCGTGCACAAAGTCCTGACCGCGCCCGGTAAAGTGAAACTCATCCGTGTCATCACCTAAAATGAAATCCGTGTTCTTCTTCCCCAGAATTCCGGTCACCGAGACCGGCAGCAGAACCCCGTCCAAAACATGAATTATCCCGTTAGACGCCTCAACGTCGAAAGCAATAAGGCCTGGATCAGCGATACCCGGATCTGCATCTTCAAGGCTTGGAGGGTCACTCAGCAGGTTGAGTTCGACGCTTGATCCCAGCAAGGTTTCGATTTCTGCACCGTCACCAAGGCTGACAACTGCGTCTTTGGTAAAGGAACCATCCACTACGTGATACTTGAGGATGTTTGTCAGCAGGGGCAGGGGATCGCCTCCACCCAGCAAAGTGAGCGCCTTAACGATGTGGCCAAGCGCTCCGCCTTCGTCCGAACCGTCAAAACCCAAGGCCTGTGCCAGCGCGACAAAGGCTGCGTCGGTTGGTGCAAAAACGGTCAGGTCGACCTCATCACTGTTCAAAGTGTCGGCTAGCCCGGCAGCAATGACAGCTTCGCGGAGGATGTCGAAATCCCCGCCATCGCTGTCAAATGTTCCCGGGTCACCGCTGAACTGAATAACGCGTTCTGTGATCGTTGGTACGTCTGTCATGTCAGGCATATCGATTCATCTCCCACCCTGTTTGGCGCCCTTAACTGAGGAAGAAATCGAAACGACACCTCTTCCCGCCGGCGATACATTTGGTACGGGGGGAGCCTGAATACGGATCACGAAATTCGGATGTCACGATTTGAAATTAGCGGCCTATTACATCCGCTGGTTCGAAATCAAAAAGTAATTTCATCCGGTTATGGCGAAACCCACCTCTAGTTCAATTGTTGCCTGAAAACGCGAACCATATTCTCTCCCATGACCTTCCGGACCTGAGTTTCTGTCAGTCCCTGAGCCAACAAAGCGGATGTCAAAGCGGCCAGTTCCGAGGTGTCAAACGCTGTTTCGACCGACCCGTCATAGTCCGATCCCAGCGACACGTGGTCTTCGCCGACGGTGTCAATTGCTGCCTTGATCATCTTGGCGATGCCCGTTGGGGAAATGTCTCCACAGGTGACATCCGCCCAATAGCCCATGCCGATCACACCTCCGGTTGCGGCGATGTCTCGCATCAGATCATCCGGGAAATTGCGTTTGACCGGGCAAAATCCGTGCAGGCCACCGTGGCTGACAATCAAAGGGACGTTCGTCATTGCGATAACCTCCTGCGCCACCTGTGGGCTGGAGTGCGCAAGGTCGATCACGACGGGGCGTTGTTCCAGTTCAGCCACGACCTGACGGCCGAATTCTGTCAGGCCGGTTTCACCAAACCCGTGCAGCGAGCCTCCCAACTCGTTGTCGAAAAAGTGATGCAGCCCAAAAACGCGGTGCCCGGCGTCAAAAAGGGCGTCAAGATTGTTCAGGTCGCCCTCCAAAGCGTGCGCGCCTTCTATGCCCAGAATGCCTCCGACAACCGTCTGACCCGCGGCGCGCGCGGCCAGCACAGCGTCAAGATCGGCACGGGTTTTAACAACCTTCAACTGCCCGCCCGAGGCGGCCTCGAGTTGATGAAGTTTGTCGGCCTGATAGATCGCGCGTTCCTTTAGACTGTCCCACGTGCGCAGGGGCCAAAGCTGTCCAATCGCAAGAAGGGTTATGTTGTCAAAGGCCTCGGCCGAGTTCGCTTCATAGTTCTGTCCGGCAGGGGATTTGGTAACGGCTGTAAAGACTTGCAAGGCGACGTTGCCTTCGACAAGTCGGGGAATGTCAACCTGACCCCGTGTGCCTCGTTGGGTTAGATCACGGCTCCACAACAGCGGATCGGCGTGCAAGTCGCCGACAATCAGAGTTTTGTGCAGAGCCTCGGCTTCATCCGTTACTTCAAAAGGGTCGTGGTCGATCACGCTGTTGCGTTGAGCTTCAATGTAAGGCGGCAAAAATCCAAAAAACACTACAGCGCCGATGATCATCGCAAGCACAAACAGACCACCAATCCACTTGAGTACTTTCTTCATTTTCACTCACTCCCAACCGATTGAGAGCAGAGTACGAAGGTTCCCCGCAGATTAAAGCCTGACTTGGCGTCGGTTGATTCCGAGAAGATCGGCAATTGCAATGTTAGCGATAACTTTCTAAGTCGAACGTAGTCGCACATTTTGGAGGGTCACATGCAAAAATCAGTTCAATGGGGCGTTCTCGGCGCCGCGAAATTCGCCCGTCAGCACATGGCACCGGCGATTCACGCGGCCAATGGTGCCCGTCTGGCTGGTCTGGCGACCTCCAGTGTGGCCAAAGCCGAGCCGTTTCAGTCCTTTAACCCTGATCTGTCCGTCTATGACAACTACGAGGCGTTGTTGGCGGATCCTCAGATCGAAGCTGTGTACATCCCTCTGCCGAACCATATGCATGTAGAGTGGAGCCTCAAGGCGCTGGACGCTGGCAAGCATGTGTTGTGTGAAAAGCCAATGACCATGACCGCTGCCGAGTTCGCACCGCTTATCCAAAAGCGGGATGAAACGGGGCTTCTGGCTGCAGAAGCTTATATGATCGTGCACCATCCTCAGTGGCAGTTCGTTCGTAAGCTGATCGCAGACGGAGCCATTGGAAAGCTGGTGCACGTGACCGGTGCTTTCAGTTTCGACAACCGCGCGGATACCACAAACATCCGAAACCGAGCGGAAACTGGTGGCGGGGGCCTGCGCGACATCGGCGTTTATGTGATTGGCAGCGCAAGGTTTGCGACAGGTCAAGAACCCGTTCAGGTCGAATCCTCGATCCGGTGGGAGGATGGCATCGACACTTTCACGGAAATTCGCGCGCAATTCCCTGACTTTACCTATTCCAGCTATGTCTCGATCCGTATGCATCCGCATCAGGAAATGGTATTCCACGGCGAAGGCGGCGTGATCCGTCTTACCGCGCCGTTCAACGCCCGGGTCTTTGGTGAAGCACGGGTAGAGTTGCACCGACCGGGGCTTGAGGCTCAGGTCACGCGCTTTCCGGGTGACGATCACTACAAACTTCAGGTCGAGGCCTTCTGCCGTTCAGTACGCGACGGGGCCGCATATCCATGCCCTCTAGAGTTCTCACGCGGGACACAGGAAATGATTGATCAGGTTCTGGAGCGGGCTGTTTCCCTCTGACTTGCCACTCAACGCACCGTCGCGCTAGTCTGTCGGGCACCTGATCAGGAGAGAGGCCCATGGCAGGCGGTTGGGCGCGCGACGGCGCGGTGAGTGAACAGATTGAGGCGTCCATCACGGACGAACTGGCCCGGATGCAGGCGCAAAAGCGCCCTGTGGGGGAAAGCCTGACCCATTGCGCCGAATGCGAAGAGCCGATCCCCGAAAAACGTCGTCTGGCTTTGCCGGGTGTCAAGCTGTGCCTTGATTGCCAACAGGAGCGCGACGGAGCCTTCAAGGCACGCTCGGGCATCAACCGACGCGGCTCCAAAGACAGCCAGTTGAAGTGAGCGGGGCTGCGCGATGCCCAAAGCCAAGCTTCTGGAAAACGGTCTGGTTCTTGGGTTTCTCGCCGCATTCCTGTGGGGCACGCACAGCGTCATCGTCCGTTATCTGACCAGTGATCTGGGTGGGCTTCAAATCGCCGTGACGCGCCTGTTCATCGCCGCTCTGGCCATCTATGGCATGTTGCGCGTGATGCGTATTTCCGTATCGATCCGGCTTGCGGATTGGAGTTTTCGGCTGGCCGTTCTGTCGACGGTAGTCAATTACATCCTCTTCCATATCGGGCTTGAACACACCGGTGCCGCCAATGCGATGGTGTTGGAGAACACCGCGCCGTTTTTTGTTCTGGTATTCCTCTATTTCTTCGCGGATACACCCGTTACGCGTACGGACGTTCTGGCCACTGGTCTGGCCATACTGGGCGTGTTCCTGACCGTTTTCCGGGATTTTCGGGGGGGCGGAGAGCCTTTGTTCGGCGATCTTCTGGAAATCGGGGCAGGGCTCAGCTGGGCGGTGTTTCTGATCTCTAGCAGCCGGGCGATGCGCAACTCAAAATCGACAGGGGAACGGCTGAATTTCCTGTTGGGCGTCTTCACATGCTCAGGCGTATTGCTGTTGCCATTGGCCGTGTTTTCGCTGCAGGTTCCAACGATCAATGACTTGGTGTTCCTGCTTTTGCTGGGGGTGCTCCCAACCGCGTTGGCCTACTATCTTTGGTATGAGGCCGCCGCGCGGGTGTCGACGCTGACAGCGACGCTGATGTTTGCAGCCTCAGTTGTGTTCACTTTCATCAACTCGGCCCTATTTCTGGGGGCCGCAATCACGCCGATTGCAGCCCTTGGTGCCGCGTTGATCGTGGCCGCCGTGTTCTTGACCACCAAAAGCCAAAAGTGATCAGTCTTCCATCGCTTCCAGTTCGTCGATGAAGCCCGAGATCATCGATAGACCCTTGTCCCAGAACTTTGGATCGCTTGCGTCTAACCCGAACGGGGCCAGCAATTCTTTGTGGTGTTTCGATCCACCAGCGCGCAGCATCTCGAAATACTTGTCCTCGAACCCGTCCGATCCGCTTGCGTAAACCGAATAGAGAGCGTTCACCAAGCCGTCTCCGAACGCATAGGCGTAGACATAGAAGGGTGAGTGCACAAAGTGTGGGATATAGGCCCAGAAGGTTTCATAGCCTTCCATGATTTCGAATGCGGGCCCAAGGCTTTCGGCCTGAACGCTCATCCACAGGGCGTTGATGTCGTCCGGGGTCAATTCGCCGTCGCGGCGGGCGGCGTGCAACTTGCATTCGAAGTCGTAGAAGGCGATTTGGCGGACGACCGTGTTGATCATGTCCTCAACCTTACCGGCCAGCAGCACCTTGCGCTGTTCCGGGGTTTCGGCCTGATCCAGCATTTTGCGGAAGGTCAGCATCTCACCGAAAACGGATGCGGTCTCGGCCAGCGTCAGCGGGGTTGAGGACAGCATTTCACCCTGATCTGCGGCAAGCACCTGATGGACTCCATGACCCAGCTCATGCGCCAGGGTCATCACGTCACGCGGTTTGCCCAGATAGTTGAGCATCACGTAGGGGTGAACGTCGGTCACGGTCGGATGCGCAAACGCGCCCGGAGCCTTGCCCGGTTTCACGGCGGCATCGATCCAACCTTTTGAAAAGAACGGCGCTGCGATTTCTCCCATGCGGGGATCGAAGGCGTTATAGGCGTCCATGACGGTTTTTTCGGCCTCATCCCAACCAACGACGCGAGTGTCTTCCATCGGTAGCGGCGCGTTGCGGTCCCAGACCTGCATCACGTCCAGCCCCAGCCATTTGCGCTTCAGTTCATAATAGCGGTGGCTTAGCTTGGGGTAGGCGGCCACGACGGCCTCGCGCAGGGCCTCGACCACTTCGGGCTCGACGTCGTTGGACAGGTGGCGACCGGTCTGAGCGGTCGGCATGTTGCGCCAGCGATCAACGATTTCCTTTTCCTTGGCCTGTGTGTTGTGCACGCGGGCGAAGGTTTTGATGTTATCCTGAAACACGTTTGCCAACTCGCGCGAGGCGGCTTCGCGTTTGCTGCGGTCCTGTTCTGTCAGCAGATTCAGGGTGCCTTCGATGTTCAACTCTTCGCCATCAACGGTAAAGGTCAGACCGGCGATGGTTTCGTCGAACAGACGCTCCCACGCGTCGCCGACCACGCCCAGATCGTGCAGGAATTTTTCCAACTCGTCGGACAGCTGATAGGGTTTCATCGCGCGGATGCGACGGAAGACCGGCTCGTATCGGGCCAGATCTGCGTTGGCATCGAAAAGAGCCTTCAGAGCGTCATCGTCGATGCGGTTGATTTCCAGCGTGAAGAAAACCAGCGGCGTGGTGAAGATGGTGATCTTTTCCTGCATGTCCGACAGGAACTTGGCGCGCTCGGCATCGGTGGTCAGTTGGTAGTACCGCAGACCGGCGAAAGACATGATGCGCCCAGCAATCGAGTTGATCTTTTCGTTACGCTGCACGCAGGTCAGCAGGCCCTCGGCGTCCAGATCGGCCAGCTTGCCTTCGTAGTCTGCCGCAAAGGATGCGCATTCGCCGTCAAGCCATTCAAGATCCCGATCCAGTTCTGGCGCCTCTTCTGAACTGTAGAGGTCGGTCAGATCCCATTCCGGCAGGTTGCCAAGATCGCCGGTTCCTCCGGCTGCGTTTGCGTCACGGACGGGAAAGGGAAGGTCGCGCATGAATCACCTCGGAAAATCTGCTTTCGCAAACATCTAGGCGCGGGCGGCCCGGATCACAAGCCGCCTTTGCGTGAGCGTTTCTTTAGTTCGACAGGGCAGGCGCAGGTGCGGTGTTCGATTGAGCGGCCAGAAAATGAGCCACCAATTGGTCATATACTGGGCCGCGCACCCCGGGCGGCTCCATTAGTACCTCGTGTTCGCCTTTGGGAATTTCAACCAGAGTGCCGTTGGGCCAATTCGCCATCCGCGCGCGGATCGCTTTGCGGTCAACGATTTGCTCGTGGCTGCCCAGAAAGGTCAGACAGGGCGTCGCGGGGGCGGTCTGCTCCATCAACCAGGCGCATTCGTCCAACGCCTCGCGCAGCCAGATTGTCGATGGTGCGCCGAGGGCCAGTTCCGGGTGCGCGATTAGTTGATCTTTCATCATCTGGTACATCGCCGGATCACGTGTCAGCACATTGCCGTCAAAGGGTTGCGAGGCAACATAGCTTTCCAACGAAGTGGTTGGAGGGGTTTTTTCCCCCAGTCCGATCCGCGGCCCCCAATAGGCGGTCAACCGACTAAGAGGCTTCATGATCGGAGTAAAGAAGATGCCCCACATCGGGCCGGTAAACGCGCAAGCGGCAAAGCAGTCGCGTTCCAGAACCGCACGCAGCCCGATCGCGCCACCCATCGAATGACCAATCACATACCAAGGTTTCGGCAAGTCCAATTCGTCAGCGAGTTCAAGCGTGACCTGCACATCGTGCTGATAGTCGGTGAACTGTTCGACATGCCCGACGCGTGGGTCATCCAGCAGGCGATCCGCCAGCCCCTGACCACGCCAGTCTACGGCCAGACACGCAAAACCGCGCCCAACGAACTCGGCTGCGGAATCACCGTATTTCTCGATGTACTCTGTACGGCCCGGGAACATCATTACCGTGCCGATTGCCTCGCCTTCGGGGCGCCAGTGGCCCATGCGGATACGGGTGTCATCTGCAGTTGTCACCCAATGGGCCGCACCACCGGCGGGTCCGCCGGCCACGTCTTCATAAAAAGGGGCCGGCGAGAACTGCATCAGGCCAGCACCGAGGCAAGTTTCATGGCAACACCCATGTCACCGTCAACGCTCAGCTTGCCTGACATGAACGCACCGGTGGGGTTCAGGTCGCCGCTGAGAATTTGTTCAAACGTGTCTGCATCGGCGCTCAGGGTTACGTCGGCCTCTTCGTCGCTGACACGTGCGCCGTTTGCATCAAGAACGATAGCGCCTAGATCGGCGATTGCAAACTTGGCCGAAGCGTCGAAATCGCCGCCGGTCAGTTTTTCGTTCAGCGCCGCTGCGGCTTTTTCAAGGGTGTCGCTCATGGTGTTCCTCATTTTGTTTCTGCGCCGTGAATGGACATCCCCGGTCGCAACGCTACACTGAACATTGTTATGAGCATTGCAACAAACAATCTCAAAGGTACCGTCGCGGCATTTTTTGTCACGGTCATGTTTTCCACCAGTTCCGCCGCGCAACAGGCGGACCTGAGGGATGAGGACGCGCTGCTGCAGCAACTGGCGCTGGCCACACCGGAACAGGCGATTGGATTGGACCGGCAGCTCAAGGCGCTGTGGGCTCAGTCTGGCTCTGCCTCGGCGGACTTGCTGTTAGAACGCGGACGCGAGGCTCTTGAGGATGGCGATACATTGGCCGCCATCGAACATCTGACGGCACTGACCGATCACGCGCCCGGCTTTGCCGAAGGCTGGCACCTGCGGGCTTCGGCGTTTTTCGGGATGGATCGCTTTGGCATGGCCGCCGCTGATCTGGAACACGCGCTGACGCTGAACCCGAATAATTACGAGGCTATCTATGGCCTTGGCCTGATCTTCGAGATCATCGAACAGCCCG
Organism: Ruegeria arenilitoris; assembly: GCF_013032445.1. Taxonomy (GTDB): domain Bacteria; phylum Pseudomonadota; class Alphaproteobacteria; order Rhodobacterales; family Rhodobacteraceae; genus Ruegeria; species Ruegeria arenilitoris_F. Next base: position 215,548 of record NZ_WQCA01000005.1, read on the forward strand.
ACAAGGCGCTGGGTGCCTATGAGCGCGCGCTGGCTATACATCCGCATCATGAAGAAGTAACCAATGCTGTGAATCGACTGAAGCCTCAGGTCGAGGGCTCGGCCCTCTAAAGAACCGGGGCAGGGGGCAAAGGTGAGCGGGTCATCCCGAATCGTGGCCGTACTTGGCCCGACCAACACAGGTAAAACGCACTACGCAATCGAGCGGATGCTGGGGCACCGGACCGGTGTGATCGGCTTGCCGCTGCGTCTGCTAGCGCGCGAGGTATATGACAAGATCGTAGCCATTCGCGGCCCGTCCGTTGTGGCGCTAGTCACTGGGGAAGAACGGATCGTACCCCCGCGTACTCAATACTGGGTCTGCACCGTCGAAGCGATGCCCGAGGGTATGGGCGCGGACTTCGTGGCCATTGACGAGATTCAGCTCTGCGCCGATCCCGAGCGCGGACACGTCTTCACCGACCGCCTGCTGCGTTCACGCGGCACTAATGAGACGCTGTTTCTCGGCTCAGATACAATGCGTGGCCCCATCGCGGCACTGGTGCCCGAGGCGCAGTTCGTGCGTCGTGAACGGATGTCTCAATTGGTTTACGCTGGTTCCAAGAAGATCAGCCGGATGCCGCCGCGCAGCGCCATCGTCGGGTTTTCGGTCGATAGCGTCTATGCCATCGCCGAACTGCTGCGCCGTCAAAAGGGTGGGGCGGCCGTGGTCATGGGGGCGCTCAGCCCACGGACACGGAATGCGCAGGTGGACTTGTATCAGAATGGCGAGGTCGACTATCTGGTCGCGACCGACGCAATCGGGATGGGGCTGAACCTGGATGTCGATCACGTCGCCTTTTCCTCGCTGACCAAATTCGACGGGCGCCGGATGCGTCCGCTTGCGCCGAATGAATTGGCCCAGATTGCAGGCCGCGCCGGGCGCGGCATGTCTGACGGCACCTTCGGTGTGACCGGAGAGGCCCCGCCATTGGAAGAAGGCGTGGCGCAAGCCATCATGGACAGCCGGTTCACGCCGATGAAAAAACTGAACTGGCGGAATGCCGCCCTCAGGTTCGGCTCAGTTGACGCGCTGATCGACTCGCTTGAGGTCAGCCCGAATGACGAACATCTGATCAAGGCGCGGCCCGCTGACGATTTGAACGTGCTGAAATCGCTGTCACAAGTGGCTGAGGTTGCGGCTCGCGCCAGCGATGGCAAATCGATCCGTTTGCTGTGGGATGTGTGCCGAATTCCCGATTTTCGTGGTATTAGCCATGCCGAACACGCCAATCTGCTCGAAGTGATATATGGCCACTTGCATGAACGCGGTTCGATCCCGGATGACTTTATGGCTAGGCAGATACGCCGGATCGACCGTACGGATGGCGATATTGACGCACTCTCCAAAAGGTTGGCATATATTCGCACTTGGACATATGTTGCGCAGCGAAACGGTTGGGTGCGTGACGAATCACATTGGCGAGACGAAACGCGCACTGTAGAAGACAGGCTGTCGGATGCATTACATGACCGATTGACGCAAAGATTTGTGGACCGGCGCACATCTGTGTTGCTGCGCCGGCTCAAACAGAAGGAGGCCCTTTTGGCCGAAGTAAATGACAAGGGTGAAGTGACCGTCGAAGGCGAATTCGTCGGTCGTCTGGAAGGGTTCCGGTTTAGTCCGGACAAAAGCGCGCAAGGAACCGAGGCGAAAGCTTTGAAATCGGCGTCCCTGCAAGCACTCGCGCCGCAATTCCATCTGCGTGCTGATCGCTTCTACAACGCGCCCGATACCGAAATTGATTTCACCGATCAGGGTGGCCTGATGTGGGGCGAATATGCAGTCGGCAAACTGGTTGCCGGGGCAGAGCCTCTTAAGCCGATGGTCGAGGTTTTTGTGGACGAGGCCGCGGGACCTGACGTCGAACAGAAGGTGCAGCGCCGCCTGCAGCACTTCATCGACCGCAAAGTGGCTGCTTTGTTTGAGCCGCTGCTGACCCTGTCGCGTGACGAAGAACTGACTGGCCTCGCCAAAGGGTTCGCCTTCCGTATGGTCGAAGCGTTGGGTGTGCTGCCTCGCGCTGGCGTTGCCCAAGAGGTCAAGGATCTGGATCAGGATGCCCGAGGTGCGCTGCGCAAGCACGGCATCCGCTTTGGTCAGTTCACGATCTTCATGCCGCTGCTGCTGAAACCGGCACCGACGCGCCTGCGTCTAGTGCTGTGGGCGCTGTCCAACGGACTGCAGGAATTCCCCGAAGCACCGCCTCCGGGTCTTGTCACTGTACCGGTCGCCAAGGATGCGCCCGCAGGCTACGACACCATGTGCGGTTACCGCGATGCGGGCGAACGCTCTATTCGGATCGATATGCTGGAACGTCTGGCCGACATGCTGCGCGCCGAAGACAGCCGTGGTGGGTTCGAAGCCAAGCCCGATATGCTGTCGATCACTGGTATGACGTTGGAACAGTTCGCCGACCTGATGAAAGGGCTTGGCTACAACGCCGAGCGCGGCGAGCGTGAAAAGGTCAAGGCGGCACCGGTCGAGGCACCTGTAGCCGAAGCGACCGAGCAACCGCCAGCCGAAGAAACCCCGGCGCCTGAGGCGGCAACCGAAGAGGTCGCCACCCCCGCCGAGGCGCCAGCCGAGGCCACCGAAAGCACCGAGGCGCCAGCCGAGGCTCCGGCATCGGAAGAGCCCGAGGTTGAGATATTCTACACCTTCACCTGGGGTCGTCAGCGTCAAGCCAACCGTGGCCCGCGCCGAGAACAGCGGCAGGGGCAGGGCAAGGGCAAACCGCGTGGCAAGCCTCAGGACGGGCGCGGCAAGCCGCAGGGCAAAAAGGGCGGCAAACCACAAGGTGCCAAGTCCTTCTCCTCGCGTCCGCCCAAGAAGGAAAAGGCGATCGATCCCGATAACCCGTTCGCAGCCGCGTTGATGGGTTTGAAGGACGGTAACTAAACGCCGATGGCTGAGGCCAAGCTGCGGATCGACAAATGGTTGTGGCAGGCGCGGTTCTTCAAGACCCGCAGTCTGGCCGCCAAACAGGTCAGCGGCGGTCACGTCCGTTTGAACGGAAACCGGGTCCTGAAACCGGCGCAAGCCGTAGGACCCGGAGACGTTCTGACCTTCCCACAAGGCCGCATTGTGCGGGTGGTTCGGGTCGAAAAGCTCGGTGAACGCCGCGGCCCTGCGCCCGAGGCGCAGACGTTGTACTTCGAAATGACGGAAAAACAGGACGCTCCGCCCAAAAATCCGGGTTTCGAGGGAAAAGGTCGTCCGACCAAGAAAGATCGGCGCGCGCTTGATCTTTCTCGCACCAAAGAGGGCTGATCCTCCCTTGAAGACAATGCAATACTGGATTAGCTAGTCGCCCAAACCGCAAACGGGAATCCGACCATGACCTACGTCGTCACAGAAAACTGCATCGCCTGCAAATACACCGACTGTGTCGAGGTCTGTCCAGTCGATTGCTTTTACGAAGGCGAGAACACACTGGTCATTCACCCCGACGAATGCATCGACTGTGGTGTGTGCGAACCGGAATGCCCGGCTGACGCCATCCGTCCCGATACCGAGCCTGGCATGGATCAGTGGGTCGAGTTTAACCGGAAGTATTCCGAACAATGGCCGGTGATCGTGACAAAGAAAGACCCGCTGCCCGAGGCGGAAGAACGCGACGGTGAAGAGGGCAAGATGGAGAAGTATTTCTCGGAAGCGCCCGGCGAAGGTGGTTAAGCGATTCGCCCTCTGAACTTGTTCGTTCAGGTATAGAAACAGCTTACATCGCCTTGAAAAACATAAGGTTTCACAGTCGAAAAAGGGCGTGGCCTTTCAGGTGTCGTAATTTTGTGATATAATCAGAAGCGAATGTTGAATGAGATGGGGATGTACTCCGTAAGTATGACTGCTTTGGAGTTCTGATTTTATGACAAACCAGCCGCTTGGCGGAGCCGGTAGAGGCTCCGGCTTGGGGGTTTTGTCGTCCTGTATCTCGCTCTGTAACCAAGGATGAACCTGTATGTCTAAGTCGAAAAAGCTTGAGTTCCGCCCGAACGACTATGTTGTTTACCCTGCGCATGGCGTGGGTCAGATCATCTCGATCGAAGAACAGGAAGTCGCCGGGTTCTCGCTTGAGCTGTTCGTCATCTCCTTCGAAAAAGACAAGATGACCCTGCGGGTGCCGACCAACAAGGTAACCGAGTCCGGTTTGCGGTCGCTCAGCTCGCCTGATGTCATCAGCCAGGCGATGAAAACCCTGAAAGGCAAGGCCAAGGTCAAGCGCGCCATGTGGTCCCGCCGTGCGCAGGAGTATGAGCAAAAGATCAACTCGGGCGATCTGATCTCGATTGCCGAAGTAGTCCGCGACCTGCACCGCACCGACGATCAGCGCGAGCAGAGCTATTCTGAGCGTCAGCTTTACGAAGCCGCGCTTGAGCGTTTGACCCGCGAAGTAGCCGCCGTCTCTGGCGCTGGAGAAATTTCGGCAGCCAAACAGGTGGATGAGGTTCTGACCTCGCGCGCCGCCTAATCGCTGCCTAAGCCAAATTTCGGGCCGCTCCTGCAGGGGGCGGCCTTTTTTGTCTCTGGTCTTGGTGAATTTCGCGTTTGCCGCTAATTTTCCTGTAACCAGAGGCGGATACATGACCGGGATAAAGCAAACCGTTAAGTTTCTATACGTCGCACATGAGCCGGTCTCGATCTGGTTTCGCTATGGTTTGATCCTGTTTGATGCCGCGTCTATCGTGTTCTTTGTGGCCACGGCGAATGTTCCGCACGGACCGGGGATCACCATTGCCAGCCTCTGCGTCGGGTTTGTAATCCTGCTGGATTTCCTCGCTCGACTGTGGATTGCAAAAGACAGATGGAAGCTGCTGCGCAAGATCTATACGCTCGCCGATATCGTCGTGATCGCCTCGTTGCTGTTAGAGCCGTTCTTGCCTGGAAATCTGGCCTTCGTACGAATTCTACGCGCATTGCGGCTGATCCACTCGTACCACCTGCTGCGCGATCTGCGGCGCGACAGTCAGTTCTTCCGGACCCATGAGGATGCTGTTATCGCCGCGATCAACCTGTTGGTGTTCGTGTTCGCAACCTCCACGGCGGTTCTCGTGTTTTTCATTCCCGACAACAGCCAGACCGCCTATATCGATGCGCTCTACTTCACCATGGCAACGCTGACCACGACCGGATTCGGCGATATCACCTTGTCGACCCCAAGCGGCAAGTTGTTTTCGGTGTTCATCATGGTGGTCGGCGTGGCGCTTTTCGTTCGGTTGGCACAGGCGATCTTCATGCCGCAGAAAGTGCGCCACAAATGTCCCAGTTGCGGGCTCTACCGTCATGATCCGGACGCGGTGCATTGCAAACATTGCGGTGCGACCCTGAGGATCGAGACAGGCGGTACGACCTAAAGTGCCGCGACCGCAGCCGTGACAAAGGTCAATTCGGCCAGTTGTTGTGAGGCTCCCAGAATGTCACCGGTTTGACCGCCGATCTTAGCCTTTGCGACCCAAGCCAGCACCGCGACGGCCAGAGCGGCAACGAGGGCGGGCAGGGCGGCTCCTGACCCCATCAGAAACACCGCGCAGCTAACGGCCAGCGCAAGCCCGACCGCAACCGTTGCGCCGCGTGGCCCACCGACTGAGTGGCTCAAACCGCTGTTGCGGGCGTTGGGCAGGGCGCTCATCAGAACCGGCATGAACGCGCGGGACAGGACACACGCGGCGAGGATCGCTCCGTAAGCGCCAGCCGTCAGCAGAGCCGCGATCAGAGCGATACGCATGAGTTGGCTGAAGATCAGCGTCAGAACGCCATAAGCCCCGATATGGCTGTCCTTCATGATTTCCAAGCGACGTTCCCGCGCGAACCCGCCCCAAAGCCCGTCCGCGGTGTCAGCCAGCCCGTCTTCATGCATGGCCCCGGTTGAAATCACCAACGTGGTGGTGAGGAGTATAGCCGCGACCAATGCGGGCAAGCCCAACGCCATTGAGACCCAACCCACAGCACAAGCCAGCAGGCCCACCACCATCCCGACCACGGGGAAAGCCCAGGCGGAATCGGCCTGACGGGCAAAGATCTTCTCGGGCAGGCGCGGTAATGGCAGGCGCGTCAGCAGCACCAACGCCAGCGGAATGTCCCACGCGGAAATCAGGGTGTTGTCGTTTTTATGCACTCCCGCGCCTTTCCGGGTCTTGTTGGATCGAACGCTTCGGTTAAACACACAGGACCACTCTGATGCAACGAGGCTTTCGATGCTGCCTGAACTTAATGACCTGAAAACACTCCGTGATACTTTGACTCAAGCACCTGGCCCGGACGAGGCTGCGCTGCAAGGGGCGGCTGACCGCAACGGGCAATTGACCAAGCCGCCTGGCGCACTGGGTCGGCTTGAGGATCTGGCGATCTGGTATGCGGGGTGGCGTGGGGATGCCCGTCCGCAGATTACCGCTCCGCAGGTGATTGTGTTTGCGGGCAACCATGGTGTCACGGCGCAGGGCGTTTCTGCCTTTCCGCCGGAAGTGACCGTGCAGATGGTGATGAATTTCGAACACGGCGGTGCGGCGATCAACCAACTGGCCAAGGCTGCTGGCGCGACGATGGATGTGCACGCGCTGAATCTGGACTCTCCTACAGCTGATTTCACCGAAGGCCCGGCCATGTCCGAGGACGAGCTGCTGCAAGCGCTGCGCACGGGTTGGAATGCGGTTGATCCCAAGGCCGACCTGCTGGTTGTCGGAGAGATGGGGATCGGTAACACCACCCCCGCCGCAGCAATCGCCTGTGCCCTGTTTGGCGGGGATGCGGCAGACTGGACCGGGCGTGGCACCGGTGTGGATGACGCCGGGCTGATCAACAAAACCCGCGTGGTGGCCGAAGGCGTGGCGCTGCACGCAGGGGCGGTCGACGGGCTGGATGTTCTGCGCTGCCTTGGCGGTCGTGAGATTGCCGCCATGGCCGGTGCCATCGCCGCCGCGCGCGTTCTGCGTATTCCGGTCATTCTGGATGGTTTCATCTGCTCGGCAGCTGCGGCCTGTCTGGCGGACGTCTCGGACGATGCGTTGGATCACACCGTTGCCGGTCACCAGAGTGCAGAAGGCGCGCATGGTGCTGTGCTGGAAAAACTCGGCAAAGAACCGATGCTGAGCCTTGGCTTGCGACTGGGCGAGGGCTCGGGCGGGGCGCTGGCGATCAACATTCTGAAAAGCGCGGTCGCATGCCATTCTGGCATGGCCACTTTTGCCGAGGCTGGCGTCTCAGACGGGTAACCCGATAGGCCTGATCCGCATTACAGGGTCAGGCCGATTTCTGGGCGTGCTTTTCGGCCAGTTCCAAAAGCTCGGTTTCCAGATCCTTCTCGAATTGCTGCGCGCGTTCGATGTATTTCTTGTTTTCAGCCGTCGGCATTCCCGGGATCCACAAATCGGCCAATTCGCGGATTGATGTACGGTCGTGGTGGTAGAAAGTTTGCTCGGCCTGTGCGGCCTCATATTCGCTGAGGCCGATATTCTCGAGCACATAACGCCCGGCCCGCAGTGAACTGTCGAACATTTCGCGCACGATGTCGTTCGCGCCTGCTTGATACAGCTCGTACACGTGGGTGCGGTCATGGGCGCGGGCGATGATGTGCAGATCCGGGCGCTGACGCCGGGCAAAGCTGACGATCCGCGTCACTTGCTTGCGGTCGTCCATCGCGGCAACAAGCACGGTCGCTTTCTCAAGCCCTGCAGCGCGCAGCAACTCGGGCCGGGTTGGATCGCCCAGAAATCCTTTAACGCCAAAGCGCCGCATCAATTGGATGGTTTCGATATTATGGTCCAGAACGATAGTTTTGAACCCGCTGGCGCGAACCAGACGGTTCACGATCTGACCAAAACGACCGATGCCAGCGATGATCACCGGGCCTTGCTCGTCGATTTTATCTGGTTCCGGTTGCGGACCGTTGTCTCTGATCCGGCGGGACAGCAGGTCGTAGATGATGAACAGAAGCGGTGTGATCAGCATGGTAAGGGCGATGATCATCAGCAGTTTTTGTGACAGGTCGGACGGGATGACGTTCTGCTGGGTCGAGAAGGCCAGCAGGACAAAACCAAACTCACCAGCCTGCGCGAGGCCCAGGGTGAACAACCAGTGATCCCGGCCGCGCAGCTTGAAGGCGCGTCCGACCAGAAACAGAATGATCCCTTTGAAAAGGATAACCAGAAGGGCCAGCCCGATTAACTCAAGCGGATCATTGAAGAAATAGGCAATATCAATCCCGGCGCCGACTGTGATGAAGAACAGGCCCAGGAACAGGCCCTTGAACGGCTCAAGGTCGCTTTCCATTTCATGCCGGAATTCCGAGCTGGCCAGAACAACACCCGCCAGAAACGCGCCCAGAGCAGGAGAGAGGCCAACAAGCGTCATCAGGAAAGAGATCCCGACAACGATCATAAGCGCCAGCGCGGTATACATCTCACGTAGACGTGTCGCGTGGATAAAGCGGAACAGGGGCCGTGTAAGGTAGACTCCGGCAAGGATCACGAACGCGATTGCACCGATGGTTACCAAGGTGACGGCCCAACCCGGCAGGCCTTCGACCAGAGACAAGCTGTGGTGTCCTGTATCGTGCAGGTCTTTCACCCCACGGTCGATAGATCCGTCGCTTTCCAGATGCGGTATGGAAGGCAACGCCAACAGAGGAAGCAGCGCCAGAATAGGGATAACCGCGATATCCTGCGTCAGCAGCACTGAAAACGTGGCCCGACCGCCATTGGTCTGCATCAGCCCCTTTTCTGACAGCGTTTGCAACACGATCGCTGTTGAGGACAACGACAGGGTCAACCCGACCGCCAAAGCGACCGACCAAGGGTGGCCTGAGTACATGGCGACGCCGGCGATGGCAGCGGTGGACAGTCCGACCTGCAGGCCACCCAGACCCAACAGTCTGTCCCGCATATCCCACAGCGCGCGGGGCTCAAGCTCCAGCCCGATCAGGAACAGCATCATGACCACGCCGAACTCGGCCACGTGTTGCAGGCTTTCGGTTTCGGCTCCGACAAGGCCGAACATAGGGCCGATGACAATGCCTGCAGCCAGATACCCCAACACGGACCCCAACCCCAGGCGCGCCGACAGGGGCACGGCGATCACGGCAGCTGCCAGATAGATCGAGGCCTGATAGAGGAAGTCGTCCATGTCGGTCCTTTCGGTCAGGTCAGGTGGGCAAAGGGGCGTCGCGCTTGAGCTGGTCCATCACGATCTGGCTTTGCACTCGTGCGACGGCAGGATGCGGCAGTATCACCTGATGAAGCAAGCGGTTGAGCGCAGATAAATCATCGCAATAAACATGGAGCAAATAATCTGCTTCTCCAGTCATCGTCCAGGCACTGGTGATCTCGGGGCGCGTGTCGACCATACGGGCGAAGCTTTCCGATTGATCGGGGCCATGCGTGCCTAGGTGGACCTGAACGAATCCCTGAACGTTCAAGCCCAGCTTGAGCGGGTCCAGCCGCGCGGCGTAACCGGTGATATACCCTTCGGCCTCAAGTCTCTGCCGTCGTCGTCCAGCCTGGCTGGGCGACAGATTCAGCATTTCACCCAATTGATGCGCGGTCAGATGGGCATCCTTCTGCAGGGCAGACAGCAGGCGCGTGTCGGTTGCATCCAGCATATGCGGACTTTCTTCATTCAGGCTAGAAATGATGCGGCTTTTGCGCGTTTGATCCTAGGTTACACGAAAACTATGCGCAGAAACAGCGCGAGATAAGGAGTATTTTGGAATCAGCAAAGAAATTCCTGTTTTGAAAGAGGTGCACCATGGGTCCTTTCCCTCATAACGCCCCGAAGTCTGTCATCAGCAAAGAAAACCCGGTCGGTACCGACGGGTTTGAATTTGTGGAGTTTGCGCATCCTGAACCGCAGGAATTGCGAGACCTGTTCACCAAGATGGGCTTTGAAAAAGTTGGCTACCACACAGACAGACCCGCAGTTGAGCTGTGGCAGCAAGGCGACGTCACCTACATCCTGAATGCCGACCCTGAAAGCTTCGCCGCACGGTTTGTTGCCGAGCACGGCCCCTGCGCATCAGCGATGGGTTGGCGGGTCGTGAACGCGCAACAAGCCTATGAACACGCGGTTGCCAAAGGCGCCGAACCCTATGACGCGGCGGACAAGACCATGGATGTTCCCGCAATCAGGGGCATTGGAGGGTCGCTGATCTACTTCATCGATCAGTATCATGACACTTCTCCGTACAACCATGAGTTCACCTGGACCAAACAGTCCAAGCCGCGCGGCGACGGGTTCTATTACCTCGACCATCTGACGCACAACGTGTACCGCGGGAATATGGACAAGTGGTTTAAGTTCTACGAAAGCCTGTTCAACTTCCGTGAAATTCGGTTCTTTGACATTCAGGGTAAGTATACCGGCCTCTTTAGTCGCGCCCTGACGTCGCCCTGTGGCCGTATCCGCATTCCGATCAACGAGGATCGTGGTGAGACCGGGCAGATCGTATCCTACCTGAACAAGTACAAAGGCGAGGGCATTCAGCATATCGCGGTGGGCAGCGAGGATATCTATGCATCGACCGATGCGATTGCCGAGAAAGGGTTGAAGTTCATGCCGGGCCCGAACACCGCTTACTACGATATGTCCAAAGACCGCGTCACCGACCACGAAGAGCCGCTTGATCGCATGATGAAGCACGGCATCCTGATCGACGGCGAGGGCGTTGTAGATGGCGGTGAGACCCGGATCCTGCTGCAAATCTTCTCGAAAACCGTGATCGGCCCGATCTTTTTCGAGTTTATTCAGCGTAAAGGGGATGACGGGTTTGGTGAGGGAAACTTCCAGGCTCTGTTCGAATCCATTGAACGCGAACAGATTGAAAGCGGTGAAATTTCAGCTGCTTGATTGAATGATTTGAAGCGGCGGGCATTTCCGCCGCTTTAACCACGTGGCATTTTCAGCGTCAGGTTCCGGCCGCTTTTCTGATATCGCAACTCGCTGTCGCCAATGGCGACGACTTTGCCACCGTCCAGCCTGTCGCCCACTTTCAACTTTTTGTAGCGACCGCTGGGTAGGCGCACCAGCGCGCGGCGGTTGGCGGGTGTGCCGTAGACACCGATCAGGTTCAGCTTACGCAGGTTCAACGCATTGTCGATCGTAGCCTGTCGCGCAACCGAGGCCGATGACGGAATCTTGGGAGCTACGGCTTTTGGCTGGAACGACCCGGCCTCAAGCTGACTGATGCCAGCCGCCGAACCCAAACTGGCGGTCTGGGTGCTTGACGAAGGGGCTAGACCCGCTGGACGCGTCTTGGGACGCGGTACGCTCAATCCTCCCAGCACTACTGGCGCCGGTTCTTCCTCAACTTCTTGCCGTTGCAGGGATGCCGGGCGCAGTTTGGGGCGCAGCGCCGCCAGCTCGTCGCGTGAGCGCCCGCCCAGTTGCTGGCGCTCAAACCGTTCATTCAGGTCGCTTGGGCGTGATTTGGGGCGCAGCCCTGCCAACCTGTCAGAAGGTTCTTCCAGTGTAGGTTCCTGCTCAAATCGGACAGGAGGGGTAGGCGGTACCTTCGATGGACGTCCAAGATAGACGACGATCCCCTCTGGGGTCGTCGCTCCTTCAACACTGGGATTGACCAGACCTTGTTCATTCAGTTCGAACCGTGACCCGGCAACGCTGGGCAGCGCGACTTGGTCGAAGGGCAAATCGGTATCAAAACTCTCGATTGAAGGCAGGGCTATTGCGTCGTTGGACAGGTTAGAGTTGTCGATGGATGCCAGATACAGTTCGTCCAGTGCCGGCAGAACCGGGGGCAGCAGAGGTTCGGGTGCAGTGATCTCTATACCCTCTTGCTCTGGGATGTCCTGAGGGTCTGGGTCCTGAGCGATTTCTTCTACTGGCGTAGGCGCCACGTTCAGCGCTTCGAGGATCGCGGCATCTGTGGCTGAAAGGTCAGTGTCGTCGGCCGAGGCGGCATCCTGTTCGCGCTCAGCTGTGTCGGGGGGCAGTGTTTCCGGCTCGGCTTGCACTTCTGGTGCGACGTCAACGACCTGAGTTTCAGGCGCGGGCGGGGAGGTTTCGCTCTGCGCGGTTTCCGCTTCTTCGCCTCTATTCGACGCGATCAGGGCCCACGCACCCAACGCTAGCACGATTGCGAGGCAGGCTGCGGCCGGGATTACATATCGCTTGACCGGCGTTTCAGAGGTCGCCTTGGGAGCCGCGCCCACAGATGGCGTACGGAATACTTCCGGAGGCGTGGTGTTTGCAATGGTGTGGACGTTAGACGCAGTGGTTTCACTGTTGTGTGGTGCCGCTGGGTCTTTGTATTCCGTTGTATGTTCTGAAAACAACGGTTCCGTCGGGAAGAGGTCCGGATTGGTGTCTGCCGTAAACTGAACCGGAATGAACCCGTGCTCGGTCGCGAAATCGCGCGCTTCGCTTAGCGTCTGTTTCGTGATGGCCGCGACATGGGTGGTTGCGCCGGCCCTTGCGGTGTCAAAGACCAGATCGTCGACCGAATAGGGGGTTGCATCAGCCAGCGCCGACCGCGCCCGGCTTTCACGTTCCTCGGGCGATTCTCCGTCTGTTTCCGTCGACAGGAACCGGACTTGATCCGCAGGAATCACAACCTTGCAGCTCAGGTTGTTTTCCAGAGCAAACGCTGTGTCCCGCAATGCGTGTAGCTGCGCGTTCAGGTCTGGCGCATCCAGCGCAACCTCACCTATGCAATACCAGTCGCCATCGGACTGGTGATGCACAGAAATTCCGGTCGCAGAAAAAGACAGCGCAAAGGCGGGTTTCATATTCCCGAGGAACCATAATTGTCAGCATCAATGCAAACGACATTTCGTCCGCAGAGAGACATTAAAGCAGGTTCCCGCCGAGGGAAAGAAAAAGCCGGAAGTTCCCCTTGTTTGATCCGCCCTGTCGCCACCATGTTGTTAGTAGAGAATTTGGAGGGAAGACCTTGAAGAAAATCGCTTTTCTGGCCGCGATGATGGCCGTGACTGCAGCAGGCATGGCCCATGCGGAAGAACGTCGCATCACTGTGGATGCGACCGGAACCGTTCAGGCCGCGCCCGATATGGCAACCATCACTCTGGGCGTCACTAACGAAGATACAGAGGCATCGAACGCCATGCAGGCGACCTCTGATGCCGTGGCACGGATTCTGAAGCGGCTGGAGGACATGGGTGTTGAAACCCGCGACGTGCAAACTCGCGATTTGTCACTATCGCCGGTCTGGTCCGGTCGCAACAACTCCAGCGGTGAGCGGCCTGAGATTACAGGGTTTGTCGCCTCGAATAACGTACAGGTGCGCGTGCGTGATCTGACCAAGCTGGGAACTATCATGGATGCGGTCATTCAGGACGGCGCCAATGACTTCGGCGGGCTGAGCTTTGGTGTCCAGGATCCTGCCCCGCTGCAGGCAGAGGCGCGCGCCAAGGCCGTGGCCGAGGCCACCGCAAAGGCCGAGCAATTGGCGCAGGCGGCCAACGTGACTTTGGGGCAGGTTCAGACGATCAGCGAACAGGCTGGCGGTGTCCGCCCCGCGCCTCAGATGCGCGCGATGAGCATGGCCGAGGGCGGAGGTGTTCCTGTTGCGGGGGGCGAGATTTCAGTCTCGGTCAACGTGACGATGGAATTCGGGATTTACGACTGAACCGGTAGTTTTGGCACGGGCCTTCAGCGGTTGTCGCTGTTGGCCCGTCTGGTCGAAATTGTCGGGCGACAGCCAGGCCTCGAACGCGGTTTTGATGCGCGGCCATTCGGTGTCGAGGATCGAGTACCACGCCGTATCCCGGTTGCGACCCTTGTAGTGAGTCGCTTGCCGGAAGATGCCCTCGAAGATAAAGCCCAACCGCTCTGCCGCGCCGCAGGAGGCGGCATTCAGAGCATCGCATTTCCATTCATACCGGCGATAGCCCAACTCGTCGAAAACACGGCGCATCATCAGGTACATGGTCTCGGTCGATTTCGGACTGCGCTGCAATAGGGGCGAGAAGTGGATGTGCCCAACTTCGATCGCACCTGCCGCAGGTTCAATGCGCAGAAACGAGGCCATGCCGATAGGTGTCTCGTTTTCATCGAGCACCGTGTGGAACATCGGGTCGGCATCAATGCAGGTCGCGCGGGCCCATTCCACAAAATTGTGTTCTGAGTCGAACGGCCCATAGGGCAGGTAGGTCCAGTTGCGACCGTCCGTATCGTTGGCAAACGCCCGGTAAAGCCCGGGCGCGTGCCGGTTTACGTCCAGCGGCACGACAGAACAATATTGGCCATCCATTGGCGTATAGGGCGGTGTCGGGCGAGGGAAATCGCCCGAAACCGGCTTGCCAACAGGTTGACCCAGATCGTTGGTGTCGTACTCGCTCATCCTCAGGCCGACGCTTTGGCCAGCGCCTGATCCAGATCGGCGATCAGGTCGTCGGCGTCTTCGATGCCGATGGAAACGCGCACCACATTAGGTCCGGCACCTGCGGCCTCTTGCTGCTCGGGCGTCAGCTGGCGGTGGGTGGTTGAGGCGGAGTGAATGATCAGCGACCGTGCATCACCAAGGTTGGCAACATGGCTGAAAATCTCAAGCGAGTTCACCAGTTTGACGCAAGCGTCATAGCCACCCTTGACCGCAAAGGTGAACAGGGCACCCGCTCCTTTCTTGTACTGCGCCTGAACCCGGTCGTGATAGGGCGATGAGGGCAGACCCGCATAGGTGACATAGTCCACTCGGTCGTCAGCCTCGAGCCACGCGGCGATTTTCCGGGCGTTTTCGACGTGACGCTCCATCCGCAGCGACAGGGTCTCAATCCCCAGCAACGTGTAATGCGCGGCTTGCGGGTTCATGGTCATGCCCAGATCGCGCAGACCGATGGCGATACCGTGGAAGGTGAATGCCAGCGGGCCGAATGTCTCATGGAATTTCAGGCCGTGATAGGCCGCTTCGGGTTCGCTAAGCGAGGGGAACTTGTCATTCGCCGACCAATCGAACTTGCCCGAATCCACGATACAGCCGCCGGTGACGGTGCCGTTGCCGGTCAGGTATTTGGTGGTCGAGTGCACGACCAGAGTCGCACCCTGTTCGATCGGGCGGCACAGGTACGGCGTGGCCGAGGTGTTGTCGACGATCAGCGGGATGCCCGCCGCGTCCGCCACATCCGCCAGCGCGCGGATATCGGTGACATAGCCGCCGGGGTTGGCGATGGATTCGCAGAACACCGCGCGGGTGTTTTCGTCGATGGCATCTTTGACGGCGTCCAGATCATCGGTGTCTACGAACTTGGCCGACCAGCCAAAGCGTTTGATCGTCTGGCTAAACTGCGTGACCGTGCCGCCGTACAGACGGGTTGAGGCCACCACGTTGCAGCCCGGACCCATCAGCGGGAACAGTGCCATGATCTGCGCGGCGTGACCCGAAGAACAGCACACCGCACCAACACCGCCCTCAAGCGTGGCGATACGTTCCTGCAGTACGGCCACGGTTGGGTTGGTCAGACGGGAATAGATGAAGCCAACCTCTTGCAGGTTGAACAGGGCAGCCGCGTGGTCCGCGTCACGGAACACATATGCGGTGGTCTGGTAGATCGGCGTCTGGCGCGCACCTGTTGCGGGATCGGGCCGTGCGCCTGCGTGAATTTGCAATGTGTCGAAACCGTAAGTCGGGCCGTCAGACATCGTCGAAATCTCCTGTTGGAATGTGTGTTGCTGAATCTCTAGGCGATCCGACGCATACACACAACATTGTGTCAGCGCATCCACAGGCCTTTGTTGCGGATCGTATTTCGGATGGCCTGCTCTCGCTTTGGCAGATTGTCACGGTCGAACAGGTCGCGGATCTTGTGGCCCTTGCGCTGCAGAACCAGCTTTTTTATTGGCTCATACCCCTTGAGCACTTTCTTGAACCGGTTTGGAGCCACGACTGTTTCCAATACCTCAACGACATGGTCGCTTTCGCGCGCATAGAGCAAGGGAAACAGCCGATAGTGGCAGCTGACCGAACCGTCCAGCAGGCCCGACGGCAGGGCATCGCGACCGCCGCCAAAGGAATGGATAACCAAAGGTAGGGCAACCTGATCTAGCCAAGGGTCGAGATTTTGCCCAGCCAGTTCGGAGATTTCCTCATCCCGGATCGTGCGGGCGTAATTCAGCAATCGCTCTCCGAACTTACGCGGGCAGGAATAAAAGAAATAGCCCGCGTTGAAATACAGATAGCGCCGCCAGTAACCCATCGGCTGACTGGTATCCTGCGAGCTTTCGAAATCCAGATCAAAGCGACGGTACAAGGCTTTCCAAATGCCATCAAAGCCGGGGCCATAAAGCGTTGGCTTGGGCCATGTGCCCTCGACTTTTTGCGAGGCACCGGGGCGGTCGAAATCAAACGGAACCGAGGCCAGGTCTCCGGTGATCAGCGTGTCGCTGTCGAAAAATACGAACGGCTCGCCCTCGGGCAGAGCCAGCAGAGCCTCGATCTTGTTGCCTTGGGGATAGCTTTGGCCGAAAACATGGTTGTCGAATGGCAGGATTTCAGCATCCAATTGACGCAGTGCTTTCAGCACATCCTCGTTTTGAATGCTCGGGTCATGACTCCATCGCGGTCCGGGTCGGGGGACCGCTACAAACAACCGCCCAGAGAAATTCGGAGAGCTGTGGCGCAGAGACGCCGCGAACAACAGAGCCTCATATTGCAGCCGGTTGTTTTGCCCGATGACAACAATGTTGAACTTCGAAGGGCTGGCCTGCATCGGATGACTTTCAGGTAAGTGGCCGATGACCGGCGCTGCTCGGTTTATGTTTGACCTACAGTACGAAGCGGGGTCCGTCAAAACCAGATGCAGGGAATCTTCGCGATTGAAGGCCGCGTGATCTTTGCTGGAACGCAACTAATTCATGGGATGCCGGAAAATCAGGCAATTTAGCCTCAGTATCGAGGGAAAAACCGTGGGTTTTTGCGTTTTTGGCGATTTTATAAATTTTACCAATTGATAAAAAATTAGATTGTGGCAAGCTGAGGTCATAACAAACATATCTACAGGGAGTAGAGCGATGGCACAGGGCCAGATGGTCCCCGGCATTGTCTCCGGGCGGCTTTCCAGCGATGAGCTGACCTCGAATTTTACCGACTTGCATCCGCCACTGGCCGCGCATGAGGCCGCTGTGGCGGCAGACCGGTGCTATTTCTGTTATGACGCGCCATGTGTGACGGCCTGTCCGACGGATATCGATATTCCATTGTTCATGCGTCAGATTCAGGCCGGGCAACCCGAAGCCGCAGGCGAGACCATTTTGGCGCAGAACATTCTGGGAGGCATGTGCGCCCGCGTTTGTCCGACCGAGACACTTTGCGAAGAAGCCTGTGTTCGCGAAACCGCCGAAGGTGCTCCGGTCGAGATCGGTCGCCTGCAGCGCTATGCGACGGACAGTGTTATGGCTGCGGGCGAACATCCGTTTGAACGCGC
Organism: Ruegeria arenilitoris; assembly: GCF_013032445.1. Lineage (GTDB taxonomy): Bacteria > Pseudomonadota > Alphaproteobacteria > Rhodobacterales > Rhodobacteraceae > Ruegeria > Ruegeria arenilitoris_F. The sequence continues at coordinate 232,971 of NZ_WQCA01000005.1, forward strand.
CGCGCCGACCGGCAAAACCGTTGCCGTGATCGGGGCAGGACCTGCAGGTCTGGCCTGTGCGCACCGTCTGGCGATGCTAGGGCACGACGTGGTAATCCACGAAAGCAAACCCAAACCCGGCGGCCTGAACGAATACGGCATCGCAGCTTATAAATCGACAAATGACTTTGCCCAGGCCGAGGTGGACTGGCTGATGAACATCGGCGGCATCACCATTGAGACAGGTTCGGTGCTGGGCGAGAGCGTCTCGCTGGATGGTCTGGTCGAAAACTACGACGCTGTATTCCTTTCTATTGGTCTGGCCGGGGTGAACGCCCTGCGTGCTGATGGGGCTGACAGGGATGGTGTGCGCTTTGCCGTCGATTTCATCTCGGACGTGCGTCAGGCCGCTGATCTGGCGGATCTGCCGGTGGGGCGTAATGTCGTCGTCATCGGCGGCGGAATGACTGCCGTGGACGCGGCGGTGAAATCGAAACTTCTGGGTGCCGAGCACGTGACCATTGCCTATCGGCGCGGCCGCGATGCGATGGGCGCCAGCCGGTATGAACAGGACTTGGCGTCCTCGCATGGCGTCAAGATCATGACCAATGTGCAGCCCGTTGCTGTGCATGGAAACGGAACAGCCGCTGAGATCGAATTGGAGTACACCTCCAGCGACAACGGTCAGTTGACGGGCACCGGAGAAATGATCCGCCTGCCTGCAGATCAGGTCCTCAAGGCAATCGGTCAGAAACTGGACGGCGCGCCAGAAGGGTTGAAGCTGGACGGCAACAAAATCGCCGTGACCGGGGCAGGCCGCACGTCGATGGCCGGTGTCTGGGCCGGAGGGGACTGCGCTGCGGGCGGGGAAGACCTGACCGTGACAGCGGTGGCCGAAGGGCGGGATGCGGCGATGGACATCCACGAAACACTGGTTTCGTGATAGGGTGGGGTATTCACCCCACTCCTTTCGCTGCTGAGGTATTCCCATGTCCCAGATCGAACAAGCTGTTGCTCAACACTACACAACCGGTGCCCTGACCGAACGCGTCCGTGCGGCGCTTGAGGCCAGCGGTATTGACCCGGATGCAGCAACCGTCGCTGACTTGAAGGCGGGGGATGAGTTTCACACCGGTGGTGTTCTGGCGACAGACAACCTGTTTGCGCAACTCGGGCCGACCCATGCGACGCGGGTGTTGGATGTTGGGTGCGGCATTGGCGGGACATCGCGCTACGTCGTGGACCGCTATGACTCGACGGTGACCGGGATCGACCTGACACCTGAATTAGTCGAAACCGCAACTGCACTGAGCGATCTTGTTGGGCATTCCGACAAGTCCAGCTTTCATGTCGGTAGTGCCCTGAACATGCCGGTGCCGGATGCAGGGTTTGATCTAGCGGTCATGCTGCATGTCGGCATGAATATCGAAGACAAGGCCGGGTTGTTCGGGGAAGTTGCGCGTACTCTGGCCACGGGCGGAACCTTTGGCCTGTTCGATGTAATGCGTGGCGAGGTTGCCGGGCAACTGGACTTCCCTCTGCCATGGTCGACCGTTGCCGATACGTCTTTTGTCGATGCACCTGAGGTCTATAGGGACGCCGCCACCGCCGCAGGGCTTGAACTGGTGACCGAGACCGACCGGACCGATTTTGCGGTGAAGTTCTTCGAGGACGTCTTTGCGCGCCTTGCCGAAAACGGTCCACCCCCTTTGGGCATTCACCTCATGATGGGCGAGACGGCGCCCGAAAAGTTTCAGAACTACGTCAAAAACCTCAAGACCGGGCGCATTCGCCCGACTGAAATGATATTCAAGAAAACCGGCTGAGCCGGGAAGGGAGAAGCCATGGCCGATCTAACGACAAACTTTCTGGGCATTTCCAGCCCCAACCCCTATTGGCTGGCCTCTGCGCCTCCGACCGATAAGGAATACAATGTCCGTCGCGCATTCGAGGCCGGATGGGGCGGCGTCGTCTGGAAAACCTTGGGGTCCGAGGGCCCTCCGGTCGTGAACGTGAACGGGCCGCGCTATGGCGCAATCTACGGCGCAGATCGTCGGTTGCTGGGCCTGAACAACATAGAACTCATCACCGATCGCCCCCTTGAGGTGAACCTTGAAGAAATGGCGCGAGTTAAAGCCGATTATCCGGATCGTGCTCTGATCGCCTCGATCATGGTGCCGTGCGAGGAAGAGGCGTGGAAAGCCATCCTTCCGCGCGTAGCGGAAACCGGCGCAGACGGGATCGAGCTAAACTTCGGCTGCCCGCACGGGATGAGCGAACGCGGAATGGGTTCAGCCGTAGGGCAGGTGCCGGAATATATCGAGATGGTCACCCGTTGGTGTAAGAAATACTATGACCGCCCGGTCATCGTGAAGCTGACGCCCAACATCACCGATATCCGCAAACCCGCCGAGGCCGCCAAGAATGGCGGTGCGGACGCGGTCTCTCTGATCAACACCATCAACTCGATCACCAGCGTCAATCTGGACACTTTCAGCCCCGAACCCTCGATTGACGGCAAGGGCAGTCATGGTGGCTATTGCGGTCCGGCTGTGAAGCCGATTGCTCTGTCTATGGTGTCCGAGATTTCGCGGGCGCAGGCAACGCATGGTCTGCCGATTTCCGGCATCGGCGGCGTGACCACATGGCGCGATGCGGCAGAGTTCATGGCATTGGGTTGCGGCACCGTTCAGGTCTGCACCGCGGCCATGACCTATGGGTTCAAGATCATCGACGAACTGACGGCTGGCCTGTCCAAATGGATGGATGAAAAGGGCTACAAGGATGTCTCGGAAATCGTCGGTCTGGCCGTTCCGAACGTCACTGATTGGCAGTATCTGAACCTGAATTATGTGGCCAAGGCCAAGATCGATCAGGACCAGTGCATCAAGTGTGGTCGTTGCTACGCCGCCTGCGAAGACACAAGTCATCAGGCGATCTCAATGTCCGAGGACCGGGTGTTCGAAGTCATGGATGACGAATGCGTCGCCTGTAACCTGTGCGTGGATGTTTGCCCGGTCGATGGGTGCATTTCGATGGTGCCGATGGCCGCCGGAGAACTTGATCCGCGCACCGGCTTGGAGGTGCAGCCCGACTATGCCAACTGGACGACCCATCCGAACAATCCGATGGCAAAAGCCGCCGAGTAAATCGGTCGGTAGAAACAAGAAGGGGCCGAAGAACGGCCCCTTTTCCTATGTTGTCAGCAGCTTGCGGTACAGCGTGTCGATAAACGGTTCAGCCCCTTCGAACGGGTCCTCATCACCAAGAATCGCCCGTACCTGCACATCGAAATCCGCGTAATGCTGGGTCAGCGCCCAGATCGAGAAAATCAGATGATAGGGGTGAACCTGCGCGATTTTTCCGTCGTCCATCCATTGCTTCAGAATCGCGGTTTTCTCATCCACCAGCTGTTTCAGATCTTGCGACAGCGCGTCGTGAATGCGTGGAGCGCCTTGGACCAGCTCATTTGCGAACAGGCGGCTTTCGCGGGGTAATTCGCGGCTCATCTGTAGTTTGCGGTGGATGTAGGAAAGGATTTCCTGCATCGGGTCGCCATCCTTGTCCAGATCGTGCAGCGGGGCAAGCCAAACGTCCAGCAGGCCGGATAGAAGGGCGGTGTGAATCGCCTCTTTCGACGGGAAATAATATAGCAGGTTTGGCTTGCTCAGGCCGGCCTCGGTCGCGATCTGGTCGACGGTCGAGCCGCGAAACCCGTGTGCCGAGAACACATTCAGGGCAGCGTCCAGAATCGCTGCTCGGTTCTTTTTCTGAATTCTGGTTGGGGCGCGATCTTTGGGCATGTTTTCAGGTTGTCTCTTTTTCCGGCAAGCAGGCGCCGTTTATGCCAAAATTATCGACGGCGTCTCGCAAATTCTTGACTGATGACCAACCCGTGATAGCGTGAGTTTGACCAGATGGTCAAATCAAGACACCAAAAGCGAGCCAAATCGCAAGCAACAGGGAAAAAGAAAATGGCAGCTCCGGCGCAGAACCTCAGGATCAATGGCGACAGGTTGTGGGACAGTCTGATGGAGATGGCCAAGATCGGCCCCGGTGTGGCTGGCGGCAACAATCGTCAGACACTGACGGATGAGGATGCCGAAGGGCGCGCCCTATTCCAGAAATGGTGTGAGGATGCCGGTTGTTCTATGGGGCTGGACCAGATGGGCAACATGTTTGCCCGTCGCGAGGGCACTGACCCCGAGGCTCTGCCGGTCTATGTCGGCTCGCATCTTGATACGCAGCCGACCGGCGGAAAGTATGACGGAGTGTTGGGTGTTCTGGGCGGGTTGGAAGTTCTCCGCACTTTGAATGACCTAGGGATCAAGACAAAGCACCCCATCGTGGCGACCAACTGGACCAACGAAGAGGGCACGCGTTATGCGCCGGCGATGTTGTCATCGGGTGTGTTTGCCGGCATTCATACTCAGGATTGGGCCTATGACCGAGAGGATGCCGAGGGCAAGAAATTCGGTGACGAATTGAATCGCATCGGCTGGCGGGGTGACGAAGAGGTCGGTGCCCGCAAGATGCACGCTTTCTTTGAATTGCACATCGAACAGGGGCCGATTCTTGAGGCTGAAGGCAAAGACATTGGCGTCGTCACCCACGGGCAGGGACTGAGCTGGACCCAGATCACGGTAACCGGCAAGGACGCCCATACCGGTTCAACCCCGATGCCGATGCGCAAGAATGCGGGGCTGGCGATGGCGCGGATTCTTGAAAAAGTCGATGAGATCGCGTGGTCACATGCGCCTCATGCTGTGGGCGCGGCGGGGCATATCGATGTCTATCCGAACTCGCGCAATGTGATCCCGGGCAAGGTGGTGTTTACGGTCGATTTCCGCTCACCCGATCTGGATGTCATCACCGATATGGAGAACCGTCTGCGCGTGGCCGCAGAAAGTATCGTCGAAGAGATGGGTCTACAGATCGAATTCGAGAAGGTTGGCGGGTTCGATCCGGTGACATTCGATGAAGGCTGCGTGGCGGCTGTGCGTGATGCGGCCGAACGACTGGGCTATTCGCATCGGGACATCATCTCGGGGGCAGGGCATGATGCGTGTTGGATCAACCGCGTGGCGCCGACCGCGATGGTCATGTGCCCCTGCGTGGACGGGCTGAGCCACAACGAAGCCGAAGAAATCAGCAAGGACTGGGCTGCGGCTGGGGCGGATGTTCTGTTTCATGCGGTCGTCGAGACGGCTGAAATCGTGGAATAGGGGGCTTTGCCTCCGTCGCCCACAGGGCGACTCCCCCAGGATATTTTTGGCCAGATGAAGCAAGCGGCGCAGACCGCAACAGGGAGATTAAAATGAGCACTGTTATCAAGAACGGGACTGTCGTGACCGCCGATCTGTCTTACAAGGCGGATGTTTTGGTGGAAGATGGGGTGATCACCGAGATCGGAGTGGATCTGAAGGGTGACAAGGAATTGGATGCGACCGGGTGCTATGTCATGCCGGGTGGGATCGACCCGCACACTCATCTGGAAATGCCATTCATGGGGACGTACTCCAGCGATGATTTCGAAAGCGGCACGCGCGCGGCATTGGCGGGGGGCACCACGATGGTGGTGGATTTCGCTCTGCCGAACCCCGGAGAGGGGTTGCTGGATGCGTTGAAACGCTGGGACAACAAATCGACTCGGGCGAATTGCGACTACTCGTTCCACATGGCCGTGACATGGTGGGGCGAGCAGGTGTTTGATGACATCAAGACGGTGGTCGAGACGCGTGGCATCAACACGTTCAAGCACTTCATGGCCTACAAGGGCGCGTTGATGGTGAATGACGATGAACTCTTCGCTTCGTTCAAACGCTTGGCGGAACTCGGCGGAATCGCCATGGTACACGCTGAGAATGGTGACGTCGTGGCCGAGTTGCAGGCCAAGCTTATGGCCGAAGGCAATACCGGTCCCGAGGCGCACGCCTATTCGCGCCCGCCGCAGGTGGAAGGCGAGGCCACCAACCGTGCCATCATGATTGCCGATATGGCGGGTGTGCCGCTTTATGTGGTGCACACGTCCTGCGAAGAGGCGCATGAGGCCATTCGCCGGGCCAAGATGAACGGCAAGCGCGTGTGGGGTGAACCTCTGATCCAGCACCTGACGCTGGATGAAAGCGAGTATTTCCATCACGATTGGGATCACGCAGCGCGTCGGGTCATGAGTCCCCCGTTCCGCAACAAGCAGCATCAGGACAGCCTGTGGAACGGTCTGCATTCGGGCACTCTGAGTGTGGTCGCCACCGATCACTGCGCGTTCACGACCGAACAGAAACGCTATGGCGTGGGTGATTTTACCAAGATTCCGAACGGTACCGGTGGTCTGGAAGATCGGATGCCGATGTTGTGGACGCATGGTGTGAATACTGGGCGGTTGACGATGAACGAGTTCGTCGCGGTGACATCAACAAACATCGCCAAGATCATGAATTGCTATCCGAAAAAGGGTGCGATCCTCGTGGGCGCGGATGCGGATATCGTGGTTTGGGATCCCGAAAAGACCAAGACTATCAGTGCCGACACGCAGCAATCCTCGATTGACTACAACGTGTTCGAGGGTAAAGAGGTCAAAGGTCTGCCGCGCTTTACCCTGACACGCGGTCAGGTGGCGGTGCATGACGGTGAAATTCGCACTCAGGAAGGGCATGGTGATTTTGTGGCGCGCGAACCCAACGGTCACGTGAACAAGGCGCTAAGCACCTGGAAAGAGCTGACCGCCCCGCGGCCAGTTGAACGGACAGGTATCCCGGCAACGGGTGTATGATGCGCGCGGGCCGTCGAAGCGGCGGCCCAAAGCCAAACCTTTTCAAGGCAATGGAATGAATACTGAAAGCACTACCCAGCCCGTGATCGAGGCAAGGCAACTGGATCTCACCTTCCAAACCAATGACGGACCGGTTCACGCGTTGAAAGATGTGAACCTGACCATCGACAAAGGCGATTTTGTCAGTTTCATCGGCCCCTCGGGCTGCGGGAAGACCACCTTTCTTCGCTGTATCGCAGCGCTGGAGACACCGACCGGAGGGGCGCTGACCGTCAACGGCATGCCCCCTGATGAAGCAAGGCGGAACCGGGCCTATGGCTATGTGTTTCAAGCGGCGGGTCTGTATCCGTGGCGGACCATTGCCAAGAACATCAAATTGCCGCTTGAGATCATGGGTTATTCGGCTGCCGAGCAAGAAGAGCGGGTGAGCAAGGTCTTGGAACTAGTTGATCTGGAAGGATTTGGCGGCAAGTTTCCATGGCAATTATCCGGCGGGATGCAGCAGCGCGCCAGTATCGCTCGGGCGCTCGCCTTTGATGCTGATATCTTGCTGATGGACGAACCGTTCGGTGCGTTGGACGAGATCGTGCGCGATCACCTGAACGAACAGCTTCTGGCGCTTTGGGCTCGGACGGGCAAGACCATAGGTTTCGTGACGCACTCGATCCCCGAGGCGGTGTATCTCAGCACCAAGATCGTGGTGATGAGCCCACGGCCCGGGCGGATTACGGATGTGATCGACAGCCCTCTACCGAAAGAGCGACCTTTGGATATTCGCGATACGCCGGAGTTCATTGAAGTAGCCCATCGCGTGCGTGAAGGTCTGCGAGCGGGGCATTCCGATGAATAGTGCTGGCATCAGAGCTATTTGGGCCGTCCTGACTGTTGTTGGCGTCATTGTCCTGTTCTGGTACGCCGCAAGCGTGCCAATGAACATCAAAGGCGTTTTGAATGAATTCGAGCGGGCCGGAGAAGAGGTCGATCCGCCAAAGTCGGTCGATCGGCGCGACATGAGCGAGTTCGAACTGGTCATCGACAACCCCTACGCAATTGACGAAACCTGGGAGCAGGAGCGTCCGCGTCTGCCTGCCCCGCATCAGGTGGCAGAAGAGTTGTGGGACACAACGGTCGAGAAGAAGATCTCCTCGAAAAGGTCTTTGATCTATCATTCCTGGGTGACGCTGAGTGCCACTATGCTGGGGTTCGCGATTGGCACTGGGCTGGGCATTTTGCTGGCCGTGGGGATTGTCCATAGCCGCGTGATGGACTTGTCTGTGATGCCCTGGGCCATCGTCAGCCAGACAATTCCGATCATCGCACTGGCACCAATGATCATCGTGGTTTTGTACTCGGTAGGGATTCAAGGGATCATTCCTAAGGCGATCATCTCGGCCTATCTAAGCTTCTTCCCGGTCGTGGTCGGCATGGTCAAAGGCCTGCGCAGCCCGGATGCGATGCAGTTGGACTTGCTTCGGACGTATAACGCCAGCCGTTCGCAGGGATTTTGGAAGCTGCGCTTGCCCGCCTCGATGCCGTACTTGTTCACTTCGCTCAAGATCGGTATCGCGGCGTCCCTCGTTGGGGCCATCGTCGGTGAATTGCCGACTGGCGCGGTTGCCGGTCTGGGCGCGCGTCTGCTGGCGGGCAGCTATTACGGTCAGACGGTGCAAATCTGGTCGGCATTATTTGCCGCGGCCATTCTGGCGGCCTGTCTGGTCGGATTGCTGGGATTGGTCGAGCGGACAGTTCTTAAGCGGATGGGGATGGCGCAATGACTCTTGTTTTTTGTGCAATCCTTCTGTGGCTTTTCGGCTGGTGGTTAAACAGTCGCTTGGCCAGCGGTCCCTATGCCGATACTCGGATAGTACGGTTTGTGGCACCGCTGGTATTCGGCCTGACCGTGATTGGTATCTGGGAGCTGGTGGTGCGCGGCCTCGAAGTGCCATTGGTCATCCTGCCCGCGCCGTCATTGATCGCAGTGCGCTTTGCCGACAGCCTGCCGACCCTGTGGGCCGATTTCGTTCAGACCATCATCAAAGGCGCGCTCAGCGGCTATATCATTGGTTGCGGATCAGCCTTCCTGATGGCGATTGCGGTGGACCGCTGGGATTTCCTGCGCCTCGGGCTGCTGCCGGTCGGGAACTTTGTGGCGGCGCTGCCGATTGTGGGCACGGCCCCCATTCTGGTGATGTGGTTTGGGTTTGACTGGCACTCCAAGGCCGCTGTGGTCGTGGTGATGGTATTCTTCCCGATGCTAGTGAACACCGTGGCCGGTCTGCGCGAGGCCACGGCCATGCAGCGCGACCTGATGGAGACCTACGCGGCGACCTATTGGCAGAGCTTTCTGAAACTCCGCCTTCCAGCGGCGATGCCGTTTATTTTCAATGGCCTAAAGATTTCTACCACTCTGGCCCTGATCGGCGCTATCGTGGCCGAGTTCTTTGGTTCGCCAACCCTTGGTATGGGGTTCCGGATCTCAACCAGCGTCGGGCAACTCTCGCTGGATATGGTCTGGGCCGAGATCGTCGTGGCCGCTTTGGCCGGGACGGCGTTCTATGGGCTGGTCGCAATGATCGAAAAGGCGGTGACGTTCTGGCACCCGTCGCAACGCGGATAACAAGACTTCAACAGACCCCGAAAACGGGGCACCAACAACTAGGAGATATGAAGATGAACAAGCTACTCAGCGGAGCGGTCGCCGCCTTCAGCCTGGCAGCCAGTGCTGCCTTGGCGGCGGATGAGGTGACACTGCAGCTCAAATGGGTCACGCAGGCGCAATTTGCGGGTTACTACGTGGCCAAGGACAAGGGCTTCTATGAGGAAGAGGGTCTGGACGTCACCATTCTACCCGGTGGCCCGGATATCGCACCGACGCAGGTGATCGCGGGTGGCGGCGCGGATGTGACCGTCGAATGGATGCCTGCCGCGCTGGCTGCGCGCGAAAAGGGTCTGCCGCTGGTCAACATCGCGCAGCCGTTCAAAAGCTCGGGCATGATGCTGACCTGCTGGAAGGATGCCGGGATTGCCTCGCCTGAGGATCTGAAAAACCGCACGCTGGGCGTTTGGTTCTTTGGCAACGAATTTCCCTTCATGAGCTGGATGAGCCAGCTAGGCATCGACACAGGTGGCAAAAGCGAAAGCGGTGTTGAGGTTCTGAAACAGGGCTTCAACGTCGATCCTCTGCTGCAGCGTCAGGCTGATTGTATCAGCACCATGACCTACAACGAATACTGGCAGGTCATTGATGCAGGCGTTAGCCCGGATGAGCTGGTGACCTTCAAATACGAAGATCAGGGTGTCGCCACGCTTGAAGACGGCCTTTACGTTCTGGAAGAAAACCTGAGCGACGCGGCATTCACCGATAAGATGGAGCGCTTTGTTCGTGCCTCGATGAAGGGCTGGAAATACGCCGAGGAGAACCCGGACGAGGCCGCCGACATCGTGCTGGAAAACGATGCCACCGGTGCCCAGACCGAAGAGCATCAGAAACGTATGATGGGCGAGATTGCCAAGCTGACCGCCGGTTCGAATGGCGCGCTGGATCCGGCGGATTTCGAACGCACGGTGGGCACTCTGCTGGCCGGTGGATCTGACCCGGTGATCACCAAGCAGCCCGAGGGCGCCTGGACCCATCAGATCACGGATGCGGCTCTGAACTGATCCCTTACCAATCCTTGAACATGCGCGGTTCCAATCGGGGCCGCGTTTTCATTTTGATATGTCGGAAACGTGTCTGTACTTGGCTCTGAAAAAGGCTAGTATTATCCTGTAATTGGGCGCATTTCATACGAAATGTTGATCATCGGGAATAAAATGCAGGGATTTGCATCAGAATTCAACTCAGCCGTGTCTCTTGTCCTCCGAGGGGATGCAGAGTTGTGGGCGATTGTGCTCTTATCCCTGAAAGTTTCCATCTTCGCAGTGCTGATTTCGGCTCTGATCGGTATGCCTGTCGGGGCCGCACTGGCGGTTGCACGGTTTCCGGGACGGCGGGCTTTGATTGTGCTGATGAACGCCCTGATGGGGTTCCCGCCGGTTGTTGTGGGCTTGCTGGTCTATCTGATACTATCGCGCTCGGGGCCGTTGGGTGTTCTTGAACTGCTCTATACACCGACCGCGATGATCATCGCTCAAGTGGTGCTGGTCACGCCTATTGTCGCCGCGCTGACCCGGCAAGTGGTCGAGATGCTGGCCGAGGAGTATTCAGAGCAGCTGCGCTCATTGGGCGTGTCGCGACTGGCCTCAGTGCCGGTGCTTTTGTGGGATGCGCGATTGGCGCTGGTCACCGCATTGCTGGCCGGATTTGGCCGGGCAATTGCCGAGGTCGGAGCGGTGATCATCGTCGGCGGCAATATCAACCACGTGACCCGGGTGATGACGACGGCCATTGCACTTGAGACGTCCAAGGGCAATCTGGCGCTGGCCTTGGCGTTGGGGGCCATTCTGATCGGCATCGCCGTGGCGGTGAACGCTTTGGTCAGCACGCTCAGCCTGCGGGCCGATCAGGAGGGGTTGCGCCATGCGTGATCTGGTCCATGATATGGCAAGCTGTCTTTCGGTCGACGGGGTGCGGATCACCCGCAAGGGCAAGGCATTGCTGGATGTGCCACACCTGTCGCTGGATGGGCCGGGACCGACCCTGATCCTTGGTCCGAACGGTTCGGGCAAAAGCCTGTTGCTGCGCTGCTTGCACGGGCTGATCATGCCTGATCGCGGGCAGGTCCGGCAGGACGGGATGATCCTGAACGCCGAACACAAGGCGCGGCAAGCGATGGTGTTTCAGCAACCCGTACTGCTACGCCGGTCGGTTGCGGCCAATCTGGACTTTGTGCTGAAACGGCAGGGACTAGCCCGTAGCATCCGCAAAGCCCGTATCGAAGAGTTGCTGACCGAAGGCGGGCTGGACGGCAAGGCCCGGCAATCCGCGCGGTCCCTGTCCGGAGGCGAGGCACAACGGCTGGCGATCCTGCGCGCTCTCGCGTTGGACCCCGAAACGCTGTTTCTGGACGAACCCACCAGCGCGCTGGACCCCAGCGCCACGCAGATGATCGAACGGATGATCCTGCGCGCCTCGACCCGAGGGGTTCGCATCGTCATGGTCACGCATGACATCGGGCAGGCTCGGCGGTTGGCCGCCGATATCGTGATGATGCAGGGCGGCCATGTAGTTGAGCACGGTGCTGCCAAACAGATACTGGATGCCCCCGAAAGTGATGCCTCGCGTCGGTATTTGGCCGGTGGTCTGGTGACTTAATAAAATATGGAGATCGAAATGATCCGGAATATTGTTCGGGCAGCATTGGTAACTCTTGGCCTGACAGTGACGTCAGTCAGCGCCGAAGAGGCTTTCATCGTCGTGCAATCGACAACATCGACCCAGAACTCGGGCCTGTTGGATTACATCCTGCCGGGGTTTGAGGCTGAGACGGGCATCGACGTACGTGTCGTGGCGGTTGGCACCGGGCAGGCGATCCGAAACGCCATTAACGGGGATGGCGACGTGTTGCTGGTACATGCCAAACAGGCCGAGGAGCAATTCGTCGCGGATGGTTGGGGCGTTGAGCGGTTCGACGTGATGTATAACGATTTCGTTCTGGTCGGGCCGGAATCGGACCCGGCGAAGGTGAAAGATGGTACTGATATCGTGGTGGCTTTGCGCGCTGTGGCCGAGGCCGAAGCGCCCTTTGCCTCGCGTGGGGATGACAGTGGAACCCACAAGGCCGAGATGCGTCTGTGGAGCGCCGCCGGTGCCGATCCGACCGAGGCTTCAGGTGAGTGGTATCGTGAGACGGGCTCGGGCATGGGGGCGACACTCAACGTGGCCAGCGGGATGGACGCCTACGCGTTGACGGATCGCGCCACGTGGCAGTCCTTTGGAAACAAAGGCAAACTCGAAGTTTTGGTCGAGGGCGATCCGCGGTTGTTCAACCAATATGGTGTCATCCTTGTGAACCCTGAAAAACACCCGCGTGTGCGGGCCGCTGCGGGGCAGAGATTCGTCGATTGGCTTATCGGGCCCGACGGGCAGGCGGCGATTGAATCCTACAAGCTGGAAGGCCAGCAACTGTTCTTTCCCAACGCTAAGTGACCAAGGTTAACCACTCGCCCCGTTGTGGTGGATCGTGCCCCGACCGGACAGATCATAACCTCCGAATTCGGCGGCGCGGGTGGTAAAACGGTCCGATTGCACGAACCCAAGCAGTTTGAGCATCGGGTCGTCGAAATAGGCCCGGCGCCAGATCGCAAGGTCCAGACGTTCGGAATGGGTCGGGGTAAAGCCCAGATCATAGAGGCCGGCCAAAGCACCCAGTCCGAATCCGGCATCGGCCTTACTGTCATGCAGGGCAATGGCCAGTTCCTCTTCTGTGCGGGCACAGGTGGGCAGGGCGTCCAGATCCTCACGCGTTAGGCCGTAGGCTTTGAGCTGCGCGTCTAACAACCGTTGGCTGGCGGCACTGTCCTGCCGTAGGATTACTCGGCGACCTTTCAGGTCTGCAAATCCTGAAATATCGGTGACACCGGGCGCCAGCAGTAATCCGCGCTGCCTTTGCGCGATTTCATACAGGATAACCGGGGCCTCTCCCAGATTGTCGCGCAGGGTCTGCGTGTTGAACCCTTCGTCTTCGTGAATATGCAAAGCGGCGGCTTGCGCTGTGCGGTCCTTCAGGCGGTTCAAGCCATCGAACGAGCCGTCGTAATAGGTGGCCAGACCCGAGCCGCTTTCGCGCAAGGCCCAATCCAGCAGCGGATCGTGGCTGCCGGCGACAATCGGGGGCAGGGGTGGTTCGGCTACCTGCGGGCCAGAACGGGAGGCGTTCAGCCACGCGATGACTTCGGCCCGGGGAAACAGCAGCTTGCCCATGGCGCGCACGCAGGGCACCTCGCCAGAGGAAGCCAGATCATAGGCCTTACGCTCGCCAATGCGCAGCAGGTCGGCCAGTTCTTTGGTCGTCAAATATTCGGGCATTCAGTCGAGCCGCACCGCCGTACCGGAGCCAGCGTCCGCAGCGCTGAACCCGATCTGTTGCAGTGTGATTGGCGCGGCGACAGTGATCACGACCATTGCGGCCACAGCGGCAAGAAAGGCTTTCATTGGTTCCCTCCGGTTTCGTTTTCCGGTGTTGTCGCACTGCGCAGAAAGGTTATCAGGTCGTCGCGGTCGCTGGCCTGTGTGATCCGCTGCATCGGCATCTTTGACCCCGGTATGTAGTGGTCTGGCCCCTGATCGAAAAGGGCGTTTATCGTTTCGTCATTCCAAATGATATCAGAGTCTTGCAGCGTGTCCGAGTAGAAATATCCCGGCAAGGTGCCAGCTTTTCGACCAAAGATACCATGCAGGGTTGGACCGGCGCGTCGTTGCCCATCGGGTGTCAGGCTATGACAGATAGAGCATTTGCGGGCGAACTGGCGTTCCCCGTTGCTCATCTCGTCTGGGTCTTTAAGAAAACTGGGTTCGGCGGCGGCCATCTGTGCCTGATCGCCAAGCGCGGAGACGGGCCAGCTGTACATCGCCTCATCCAGGCCGCCTGCGTGGAGGTTCTGGCCGTCCGCTGAAAAAGCCAGCGCCCAGACCGGTCCGCGCAAGGTGGCGCGGAAATCCTGTGCGATACGCCATTCGGCGGTGTTGATCACCATGATGTAGCCTTCTCCGTCCCCCACAGCCAGCAGGCTGCGGTCGGGCGTAAGAGCCAGCGCCAGAATCGGGCGACGCTCAAGGGTAAAGTCCCGCACATCCCCGGTGGTTAGGTCAAGAACGCGGGTGACTCCGTCCACCGCGCCATAGGCGATCCAGTTGTCGACGGGGTTCAGAACAAGTTCGTTGATTCCAAACCGATGTTCGATCAGCCGACGCGTTTCCTGCCCGCTGGCTACGTCCCAAACCCGCAGCGTTCCGTCCATGCCCGCCGAATACAGAGTTGTGCCATCTGGAGAGAAGGTGACGGCGTTCACGCCGCTACCTACCTGAAGCACTTGCGGGGCCGAGCCATCCTCGGGCCACAGACCTATCGTGCCGTCCCAACTGGCGGTGGCCACATGGGTTTTCGAGGCCGCAAGTCCGACGATCTTGCCCTTGTGCTGGCCAACCACGTCTCCGCCCGGCCAGCGGCGCAGGGTGAAGTCATCCCCGGCCGAGTAGATCGCGCGCCCGTTGAAGGCGACAGAGTTGACAGCGGCCTCGTGACCTTCCAGCCATTCGGGGTTGCGGTTGGACCATAGGCCCACGGAATTGTCGAAACTGGCCGTGGCGATCCGCCCGTCAGGCGCGGTGGCGATCCCCATGATCGGTCCGCCGTGACCTTTGAGCGTGAAAAACTCGGCCATTGCAGGCAGGGGGATTAACGCCAGAGCCAGAACCAGCCAGTGCATCTATTCAGCGGGTGAGGCCGCAGCCTTGCCGGCCTCTTTTTCCTGCACCTCTTCCAACCACAGCGAGTGATGCTCGCGCGCCCATTGTTCTTCAACCTCGCCAGTGCCCATGGCATCAAATGCGCCTTCCATGCCGACCGAGCCGAGGTAAATATGCGCGATGATGATGGCGATGAACACATAGGCGACCATCACGTGCCAGACTTGGGCGTACTGCATCTCTTCCTGCGGTGACATCTGTGTCGGCAGGTTCAGGCCAAACATCTGCGGAATACCGGTTGAATTCGCAACTTCGAAGGTCTTGGCAAACATTGGCAGTTCAAACGGGAAAAGCAGAGAAAGACCCGACAGGCTGATCGAGACGCCCAGCAGGATGCAGGCCCAGAAGATAACCTTTTGACCCGCGTTGAACTTCTTGGCGGGCGGGTGGCTGCCTTTGGTGAATAGCCCCCCTCCCGCTGCCAGCCATTTCAGGTCGGTGCGGTTGGGAATGTTATGGGCGATCCAGTTCACCGTGACGATGATCAGCCCCAGCATGAAGGACCAGGCCAGGTTGTTGTGCAGCCATTTGCAGCCCTGCGCGATGGTCGCGAAGCCTTCTTTGCCGAAGATTGGGATTAGGAAATCGCGGCCGTAAAGCGTCAGCAAACCGGTTACCCCAAGAACCAGAAAAGATCCGGCGAAAAGCCAGTGGCCGAAGCGTTCGAAGCCGTTGAAGCGGGTGACGGTGCGACCGGTCTTTTCTCCGTCGATGCGGATTTTCCCGCGGATCAGGAAGAACAGAACGATGATCGCCAGCATTCCGGCAATAATATACGAGCCGTTTTCGCGCAGTGGCCCGGTTCGGAATTCCCACCACCACATGCCACCATCCTGAATCAATACACCCGCCGCTGGTCCGCTGGTCGAAACAGTAGTGTCTGCTGAACCGTATCGAATGGCACGGTATACGTCGCTGTCCGATGCTACACCCCGCGTACCCAATTGACCCAACAGGCCCTCGGCATTCCCTTGTCCGGTGTTGTCCGAGCGATAACTGTTGTCCACCTTTTCGCCACGTTGCCGGGCGAGGATATCTTCAAGTGTGGTCGCGCCACCGGTTTGGGCGCGTTCTTCGGTCGTGGCTTCTGCCTGAGTGGACTGCGCCAAGGCGGCGCCGGTTAACCCCAGGGCGAACAGGAATGCGATGATTAAGCGGAACATCTGAACCTCGGTCAAAATTCCAAAGCAGGCGACCCGCATGGGCGGGTCACCTGTTTTTCATGTAGACGGATCAGCCGTCTTTCTGGTCGTAGGCCGTGCCCCAGCCCCACGCGCCCGAGCCAAACCCGCGGGCGACGACACGCTCGCGGTAGATGGCCGAGACCACGTCGCCGTCACCGGCAAGCAGGGCCTTGGTGGAACACATCTCGGCGCAGAGGGGCAGTTTACCCTCGGCGATCCGGTTACGACCATATTTGGCGAACTCTGCGGTCGAGTGCGTTTCCTCGGGGCCGCCGGCGCAGAAGGTACATTTGTCCATCTTGCCGCGCGATCCGAAGTTGCCCGCCTGCGGGTATTGCGGTGCGCCGAAGGGGCACGCATAGAAGCAATAACCGCAACCGATGCACAGGTCCTTGGAGTGCAGGACGACCCCTTCTTCGTTCTGATAGAAGCAGTCGACCGGGCACACCGCCATACACGGCGCATCCGAACAATGCATACAGGCCACCGAGATCGAGCGTTCGCCCGGATTGCCGTCATTGATCGTCACCACCCTGCGGCGGTTGATGCCCCATGGAACCTCGTGCTCATTCTTGCACGCGGTGACGCAGGCGTTGCACTCGATACAGCGTTCAGCGTCGCAGAGAAACTTTGCTCTAGCCATTATCGTCCTCCTTACGCTGCTGAGATCTTGCAGAGAGTCGCTTTGGTCTCCTGCATCTGGGTTACTGAATCGTAGCCATAGGTCTGGGCGGTGTTGGAACTTTCACCCAGCACATAAGGATCAGCGCCTGCGGGGTACTTGTCCCGCAAATCCTGACCCTGGAAATGGCCACCGAAGTGGAACGGCATAAAGGCCACACCAGCACCAACCCTGTTGGTCAGCATTGCCATCACCTTGACCTTGCCGCCTTCGGGACCTTCGACCCAGACCTGTTGCCCGTCACGAATACCAAGGTTGTTGGCATCGCGCGGGTTGATCTCGACGAACATGTCCTGCTGCAGTTCGGCCAGCCACGGGTTCGACCGGGTTTCCTCGCCACCGCCTTCATATTCGACCAGACGACCAGACGTCAGGATTATCGGGTAATCCTTTGAAAAGTCGTTCTTCTGGATCGAGGCATAAAGGGTGGGCAGGCGATAGGCCTGACGGTCCTCGTAGGTCGGATAGTCCTCCACCAGATCGCGCCGGTTGGTATAAAGCGGCTCGCGATGCAGCGGGATCGGATCCGGGAAGGTCCAGACGACCGCGCGGGCTTTGGCGTTCCCGAAGGGTGCACAGCCATGTTCGATCGCGACCCGCTGAATGCCGCCCGACAGGTCGGTTTTCCAGTTGGTCTCTGGCCCCGCAACGGCGTCGATGGCCGCGCGTTCGTCGGCGGTTAGGTCACCGTCCCAGCCAAGGTCCATCAGCATCTGCATCGTGAATTCGGGATAACCATCCTGAATTTCAGACCCGACGCTATAGACCCCTTCGGCCAGCAGGTTGTCGCCATCACGTTCCACGCCAAAGCGGGCGCGGAAAGTCAGGCCACCTTCGGCCACCGGTTTGGACATGTCATAGAGGTTCGGCGTACCAGGATGACCCATCTCCGCCGTACCCCAACATGGCCAGGGCAGTCCGTAATACTCGCCGTCGTTTGGTCCACCAATGGCTTGCAGCGTGGTTCTGTCGAACGTGTGCTGGTTGGCCATATGGCTTTTGATCCGTTCGGGCGATTGACCGGTATAGCCGATGGTCCAGAGACCCTTGTTGAATTCACGCGTGATGCTTTCAACATTGGGGGTTTCCGGGTCGTCCATCTCGATATTGCGGAAGAACCGATCCGCCCAGCCGAACTTGTTGGCGAATTTGGCCATGATGACCTCGTCCGGCAGGCTTTCGAACAGCGGTTCAACCACCTTGTCACGCCACTGCAGCGACCGGTTCGATGCCGTGACCGAGCCACGGGTTTCGAACTGCGTACAGGCGGGCAACAGGTAGACGCCGTCGGTGCGGTCGTGCAGAACGGCCGAGACGGTGGGATACGGGTCGATCACGACCAGCATGTCCAGCTTCTCCATCGCCGTCTTCATCTCCGGTCCGCGAGTTTGCGAGTTCGGAGCATGACCCCACAGAACCATGGCACGGACGTTGTTGTCCTGATCCATGTTGGCCGGGTCTTCCAGAACACCATCGATCCAACGAGAGACCGGGATGCCGCGCTCGTTCTGTAGCGACTTGTCCTTGCCTTCCTTGTCCTTGATCGTGGCGAACTGACCCGCCAGCCATTCGGAGTCTTCACCCCAGACACGGCCCCAATGGCCCCATGCCCCTTTGGACAGGCCGTAATAGCCGGGCAGGGTATGAGACAGAACACCAAGGTCCGTCGCGCCCTGCACGTTGTCATGGCCGCGGAAAATGTTGGTGCCACCACCCGAGGTGCCCATGTTGCCAAGCGCAAGCTGCAGCACGCAGTAGGCGCGGGTGTTGTTGTTGCCGTTGGTGTGCTGCGTACCACCCATGCACCAGATTACCGTGCCAGGACGGTTGTTGGCCATGGTGCGTGCAACACGTTTCAGCTGCGAACCGGGTGTGCCGGTGACGCGCTCGACCTCATCCGGGTTCCAGTTGGCAACCTCTTCACGGATCTGGTCCATACCCCAGACACGGGTGCGGATGAACTCTTTGTCCTCCCAACCGTTGTCGAAGATGTGCCACAGGATACCCCAGACGAGCGCCACGTCCGTTCCGGGGCGGAACCGGACATATTCATCCGCATGCGCCGCTGTCCGCGTAAAGCGCGGATCGCAGACGATCAGCGGCGCGTTGTTCTGCTCTTTCGCGCGCAGAACGTGCAACAGCGAGACGGGGTGCGCCTCGGCCGGGTTGCCGCCGATGATAAAGATGGCCCGAGAGTTATGGATGTCATTGTACGAATTGGTCATGGCACCGTAGCCCCATGTATTCGCAACACCCGCAACGGTGGTTGAGTGGCAGATACGGGCCTGATGGTCCACGTTGTTCGTGCCCCAGTAGGCGGCGAACTTACGGAACAGATAGGCCTGTTCGTTGTTATGCTTGGCCGAGCCCAGCCAGTACACGCTGTCCGGCCCGGATTCCTCGCGGATGCTCATCATGCCGTCGCCGATCTCGTTGATCGCCTCTTCCCAGCTAATGCGTTTCCACTCGCCGCCTTCCTTTTTCATCGGGTACTTGAGGCGGCGTTCGCCATGCGCGTGCTCGCGGACCGAGGCCCCTTTGGCACAGTGTGCACCCAGATTGAACGGGCTGTCCCAACCGGGCTCTTGCCCGATCCAAACGCCGTTCTGCACTTCGGCAACGACTGTACAGCCGACCGAACAGTGGGTGCATACGGATTTGATGTTTTCAACGGCCTGGTTTGCCGCTGTCTGGGCGCTGGCTGGCGTCACGGTTCCACCCGTGGCGCTGATCGCGGCAAGACCGCCGATCGTCAGGCCCGAGCCACGCAGGAATGCGCGGCGATCGACGGTTTTCTCGCCGACCTGGGACAGGATACTTGTCCGCTGGGGGCGTCTCGCAACCCCGTTGGTCTTTTTCCTTAGCATTGGTTTCCTCCCTTGCGCGCCGTGTCAGCCACGGCTGGCTTGGTACTTTTGGTGCCGACGTCAGGGCCAATCGCAACCGTCAGTCGGGGGTGAAGGCGTCCGATCCTAGAACCGGGTGCTTTCGATGTACGCGCGGGTATGCGCGGTGTCCTGCATCCGGGTTTCGTCCGTTGGCAGCTCGGCTGCTTCGGCTTTCCCGGACAGGCTGGCCGCGGCAACGGCAGCAGGTGCTGCGGTTCCGGCCAGTTTCAGGAAGTCACGGCGCGTTGCGCCTTCTTCCTTGGTCTTGCTCATGGGGTCCTCCTTTCCCATTTGCAGTTTAACGCCCACGCGGGCGCTGGCGAATGACAGCGGTTCACGCTGCCGTCATTCGGAAGGCCTCTCGTTCGATCTCCATGAACACCCGACCGGCAGTGCCGACAGATGCATAGAGAACCGAAGACTCAGCGGCTTCCAAATCCGAATAGAAATGCGTGGCCCACGGGCCGATATGCTTGTTCCAGAACGCTTTCTGATCCTCTAACGGCGCAGGCGCGCCAAAGCGGCCAACGATCATGCCCGCCATCATCTCCATCAGCGAGGCGATATTATCTTCGGGTTCGAACACATTCTGCGCCCGTGTGATGCCACGTGCGGCCATATCGTTGCGCAACTGGGCCAGAGGTTTCTCGTTCAGGAACCCGGTTAGGTAGAAACTGGCATAGGGCAGCAACTCACCACGCCCCAGCCCGATGAACAAAGCGTTGAATTCGCGTTCGGCTGCGGCGGGCTTGGTGACTTTCGCCACCCGCGCCATGGCCTGAATAGCCTGACCCAGGTCGGTATCATCTCCGGTCAGACCAGCCACCTGATCCAGCAACATCTGATCCGGCGGAGCCGCCAGTACCAGCCCGAGAAAATTGTAAAAATCCGCGCGCAGGCGATCCTCGGCTGAGACGTCCAGATGTTGCGCTTCGCTTGCGGTCATGGGGTTATCCTTCGAACTCAAATTTCATGCGGCGCGGGGTGGGGGGGAGGTTCACCTCTTCAAGGTCTTGAGCCTCTGCCATGATAACCGGTTCTGGCGTTGGCTCATCGACCGCCTCTGGTTCCGGTTCCTCAATGAGAGGTTCTGGCTCGATCTCTTCGGCTTCTGCCGCCAGCGCCTCGATATGGGCCAACATACCCTTGCCGACCTGATACGCGGTGGGGATATTCTCGATCACACAAGCGGCGTCGGTATAGTCCTCACCATAATCGACCAGACCGTCGACATTCGCCAGCACCGGGTTCAGCCGCCACAAACGGCGTAGCGCCCGGCGACGCAGACGGTCGGGCACTGCTTTTGCCATGAAACCCGAGACGTCATCTCCGGCCTGCAATTGATCGGGGTCGGGAAGATTGAACTCGGCTAGAATCTCGGCGTCGCTTTTTTCTTCCAGTTCGGACTGCTGGGCTGCAACGGCCTGTTCCTCGGCAGCTGTGACCTCGGCTTCAGCTTCGGCCTGAACGGCGGCCTTACGGCGAGACCAAAAATCACGAGCCTGCGTCACTGCACGATCCTCCGCGGCGCCCGGTAGACGTCTGACGCCTGACGGATACGCGCATCGCCCTTGCCATCCTCGACCAGATCGGTGCGTTTCTTGTCACGGCGGCGTTTAACGAAAACCTCGTCCCGGTGGTGTTCCAATGCGAAATCGCGAACCCAAGCAATCAGCCCTTCGGTCATCGGGATCTTTTCGACAATCTCTTCCCCGGTATCTGCGTAGTCCTGCCCTTCGAACGGGGATGCCGTAACCAGCACTGCATCCATAGGGCGTTCACCATCCAGCGCGTCGCGCAGAACAAGGTAGATCGAAGGTTGGCCGTCAGAAAGGTTGACCATGTAGGCCTCAGTTTCGTCGGCCCACAATGTAAGCGGGAGGGTCGCCGCGTGGTATTCCACAGCCTCACCCTCGCGGCGAAGCTCCTGCCAGTCGGCAGGTCCCGCACCGGGTAATACGGCAACAGCGCGCCAATTCCACTTCGCCCAGCGGGTTACACCGGGTGTTTTGCGCACGACGACGCCGATTGGCATTTCAATCTGGCTTGCGGCCTTCGCCACTTAGTCCTCCCCGGAAGGCTCTCCCCTGCCTTCCACAGCGTCCACTATGGTACACAACACGGCTTTGTGCCAAGCCTGAACTTTCTGGCGGCAGACGCGATCACCAATTATTTATGAATCTGAGCCACTTCTCAGATCCAATGCCGAAACTAGTTTGACCTGCAGGGATTGCCACTTTTCACAGACACCCTAAGCTGAACCCGAGATGGGGAGACGTCCGGGAGGGGAGGCCATGGGCACAAAATTTCTGTTATGCGACTGCGCGGGGACGCAGGCTATGGATGCTGAGGAAATCGCATCCGCCTGCGGCACGGCGTGTTCTCGGGTTCATTCGGCCTTGTGTACCACTGAGCTGGAGGCCGCGGCCTCATTGATGCGGGACGGGGACACCGTGATCGCCTGCGGGCAGGAGCAGGAGGTGTTCCGCGCGCTTGCTGAAGAGTTGAATATAGAATCTCCGGGCTTTGTAGACCTGCGCGACCGCGCCGGTTGGTCCGAGCAGGGGGCGAATGCCATGCCCAAGATGGCCGCCTTGGTCGCAGAGGCGTTGCTGCCACAGCCGATCACGCCCAGCGTCGATGTGTTTAGTGAAGGTACATATTTCATCATTGGGCCGGGTGAGATGTGTTTCGATCTGGCTGAACGTCTGGCAACCACGTTGGCTGTCACTGTTCTGGTTACCGATGACGCCCAGCCGATGTCTCGGGCCTATGACGTGGTGCGTGGGCAGGTGCGGTCTTTGACAGGTGCGTTGGGTGGGTTCTCGCTGCGGTTGGACGGATTACAGCAGATCGAACCGGGCGGACGTGGGGCTTTTGCATGGTCCGAACCGCGGGACGGGGCGAAGTCGGTCTGTGACATCGTGATTGACCTGACCGGGGGAACACCGTTTGTGCAGGCTCCGGCCAAGCGTGAAGGATACTTGCGCGCCGATCCCAAGGATGCAGTCGCCGTGGAACGTCTGGCCTTTGAAGCGGTGCAACTGGTTGGGACCTTCGAAAAGCCGCTCTATGTGCGAATGGAAGAAACGCTCTGCGCTCATTCCCGCGCAGAACAGGTGGCCTGCACCAACTGTCTGGAAATTTGCCCAACCGGCGCGATCACTCCGGCTGGCGAGCATGTGACGATCGACCCGATGATCTGCGCCGGATGTGGGGAATGCGCAGCAGTGTGCCCGTCAACCGCGATCACCTACGAGGACCCGCCGGTTTCGGCCCTGTTGTCGCGGATGCACATTTTAGCGCGCACATATCGGCGTGCGGGGGGCACTGTGCCCCGGTTGTTGGTGCACGACGCCCACGGGGCCGAGAAGATCCGGCTGGCCGCTCGTTTCGGCCGAGGTCTGCCTGCAGATGTCATTCCGCTGGAATTGAACGTGATTTCGGGCTTTGGTCATGCCGAGATGTTGGCCGCGTTAGCCCACGGTTTTGCGCGGGTCGATGTGCTGCTGGCACCGACTACCGAACGCGACGCGCTGGATCAGGAACTGGCACTGGCGCAGGCGATTGCCGGGCCAGGCAAGGTGGGACTGATGGATGAGGCCGACCCGGACACCATGGCGGATTTTCTTTACGCGCAGGATGCCCCGCTGCCACTGGCCGATCCGGTTCTGCCTTTGGGCAACCGTAGACAAATCGCCCGGCTGTCGGCACAGGCGCTGAATCCGCAGGCAGAAGCTCCGTTGCCTTTGCCCGAGCAAGCACCCTATGGGGCCGTGGCAGTGAACACGGATGCCTGCACATTGTGCCTCAGCTGCGTGTCGCTCTGCCCGTCGGGCGCTTTGGTTGATAACCCGGACAAGCCGCAGTTGAATTTTCAGCAGGATGCCTGCCTTCAATGCGGGCTGTGTAAGGGCATCTGCCCTGAAGATGCGATTGCTTTGGTTCCGCAGCTTGACCTCAGCGATGCGGCCCTGTCTCAGCAGGTGCTTAACGAAGAGGAACCGTTTGCCTGCGTTGAATGCGGAGCCCTTTTCGGTGTGAAATCGACGGTTGAGCGGATCATGGAGAAACTGTCGGGCACGCATCCGATGTTTGCCACCTCGGACAAGGCGCGGATGATCCAGATGTGTGATAATTGCCGTGTAAACGCGCAGTTCCAGATGCAGGACAACCCGTTCCAGTCCAACCCAAAACCCAAGGTGGTCACGACCGAGGACTATTTCTCAAAAAGAAAGGATCATTGAAGCTGTAGTGGAGCACCCAGATCAGCGGCCTTTATGACTGAGACAAAGGCAAGGATCGCGTCCAATTCTTCCAGAGTCATCTCAACGGGATGAATGGGCGAAGGGCGCGCAGGATCGAAAGGTGGGGTCAGACCGTCGATCTGGGTAAAGGCAGGATGGGGATTCAGAGCAAAGAAGGCCTCGAACCGTTCTGACCAGTCAGGCATCGCACGCAACACGGCAAAGGAGGGCGTCGAGCCCAAACCGTTCATGCGGTTCTGTGGGCCGATCACATGGCAACGCCCGCAATGGGTCATCGACAGTTCCTCACCGAGAGCGGTGTCACCGTCGATCACCGAGTCGGTTTGCGCCGCGGTGGCCTCGAAACGGGCAGAGAAGGGCGCGCCTTTTTCGGGGGTAAAGCTCTCGACCGTGTTCTTGCCGATATCGGATAGCAACCAATCGCGGAATCGTTCGTGTTTGGCGTCGTCTTCGATCCGCAGGTGATAGACTACACCGTCGCGGGCAAAGACCGGATCACCCGGAGGCGCGGTTTCCAGCACCAAAACACCCGCATCATCCGCAATAACACGTATCCCGGTCTTGAGAGAGAAGCGCGGAAGGATATGTTGCAAAAGGCCAGAGTCTTTCACCTCGACTGGGGCAGCAAGCCCCAATGCCTCTTGCGACCAAGAGGGGGTGGCAGAGAGCGTCAGGCTCAGGCACAAGAGGACAAAGCGCATGGCCCAACCTAACGGCGCGGCCCCGAGTGCGTCAAATGAACTGAATGAGACGGAGACACATGCAATGAAACGCAACCTCGTGGTGGGGCAATTCAAAGGGGTAATGGCATGAGTGTCCGTGACGCGGTTCTGGCGAACCTGAAGAAGATAATCGACCCTGTCTCGGGTCAGGACATTGTTAGCGCCGGAGTGGTGCGTGCGCTAAATGTCGAAGGCGACACGGTGCGTTTCGTGCTGGAGATCGACCCAAAGCACGCCGAACAAATGGAGCCGGTTCGCGAGACTGCCGAGAAAGCCGCGCAGATGGTAAACGGGGTGGCGAAGGTTTCGGCCATGATGACCGCGCATTCCGACAAAGCTCCGCCGGATTTGAAGCCCAAACCCAAGCCCTCGCAAACCGGGCCACAGGCAGTTCCGGGTGTGGATCGGATCATCGCCGTGGCTTCGGGCAAAGGCGGTGTTGGTAAATCCACCGTATCGGCGAACCTCGCCTGTGCATTGGCGGCTGAGGGCCGTCGAGTGGGTCTGCTGGACGCTGACGTCTACGGGCCGTCGCAGCCCCGAATGCTGGGTGTCTCGGGTCGTCCGGCCAGCCCCGACGGGAAAACCATTCTGCCGCTGCGCAATCATGGTGTTACCATGATGTCGATGGGTCTGATGACTAATGAAGGGCAGGCGGTTGTTTGGCGTGGCCCGATGCTGATGGGCGCACTGCAACAGATGATGAGTCAGGTGCAATGGGGCGCGCTGGACGTGCTGATCGTTGACCTGCCGCCAGGTACTGGTGACGTTCAACTGACGTTAAGCCAGAAATTCAAGGTCGACGGAGCCATTGTTGTCTCGACCCCGCAGGACGTGGCCCTGATTGATGCCCGCAAGGGGATCGACATGTTCAACCAGCTCAAGACGCCGATCGTCGGGATGATCGAGAACATGTCCACCCACATCTGTTCAAACTGCGGGCACGAGGAACATGTGTTTGGTCATGGTGGCGTGAAGTCCGAGGCCGAGGCGCTGGGCGTTCCGCTGCTGGGGGAAATCCCGCTGCACCTGGATATCCGGGTCGCTGCAGACGGAGGCGCGCCCATCGTGGTCTGCAAACCTGACAGCCCGCAGGCCGAGGCGTTCCGCAAGATCGCACGTGATATGATCGCCAAGGGCAACGCATGAGCCAGCCGGTCTTTCCCCCATTGTTGTCGGGTCACCCGGTACAGGGTGGGGAAGACCCGTTCGAGCGTGCTCAGGCCATGGCGGCGCTGGGCTGTGAAGCCGGGTCGGTCGTTTACAACATTCAGGCCGACCGGCTGCGGGTGGCGATTGTTTTCGCACCCGAGGTTCCTTTGCAGGATGCCATGGCAATGCTGCCTCTGTGCGCCGTCGGGTTCCAGAACGCGCTGGGTGCGCTGGCTCCACCGGAGGTCGCAGTGCATCTGGGTTGGGACGGGTTGATCTGCGTGAACGGCGCGAAATGCGGTGCGTTCCGTGTTGCGGCGGCATCCAATGCCCCTAAGGCCGAACCGGACTGGTTGGTGGTCGGGTGGGAATTGGCGCTGATGCAAACCAGCGTGGCACCGGGGGAAACACCGGACGTCACGGCCCTCTATGACGAAGGCTGCGCCGAAGTATCGCCGGTGCAATTGGTTGAAAGCTGGTCGCGGCACATGCTGACTTGGCTCAACCGCTGGCAGGAGGACGGCAATGCGCCCCTGCACGGCGAATGGATGGGGCTTCTGCGCGGTGTCGGAGAACCCTGCGAGACCGGGGTATTTCTGGGTACGGATGAACGGTTCGGGATGCTGATCCGCGATGGTGCCGAAACCCACCTGCGCCCCCTGACCGAACTGTTGGAGAACGGATGATGAAACTGGCCCGCGCGATCCATTTTGATGAAAGCGACATGAACGTGTTCCACTCCCCCGCCCGGACCGGAGAATGGTGCATCTCGGGTGGGTTCGAATTCTCGAACTGGGGGAAGGCCGACATGGAAGGCAAGGCGCGGCAGGCGTTTTCAAACGGCTGGTTGGGGGTCGAAACCTTCGGACGCGTGACCTTCGTTGCCGTCACGCAGATCGAACAGGCTGAGCTGGATCAGATCGCCCGGAATCTGGCAGAACATTTCGTGCAGTTCTACGGCGCGCCTTCGATCGAGGCCGCATTGGGTGTTGCGCAGACCGAGATCGCCCATATGGCCGAACTGTGCGAGGAACACGCCCCCAATACGCTACTGACCGTCGCGCGCGAATTGTCCGACAGCGGAGTGCATGAGGCGTTTCGTGTGATCACCCCACAGGAAACTCAGCTTGAAGCACTGGCCGTTCACGGCTCGTTGGACGACTAAAGCAGGTCCGCGAACCCGCCGAACTGACCGCGTTTGAAGATCAGGCCCTTGCCGGTGCGGTACATCACCTGTTCAACCTCACCAACCAGGATCAAGTGATCACCGGCTTCATGTTTGGCATGAAGCTGGCAGTCAAACCGGGCTAGGCAATTGGCCAACTGCGGTCGGCCCTTGTGATCGGTTTCCCAGACGGCGTGTGAGAAATCCAGCCCGTCGCGTGCAAACCGCAATGCCTGATCCTGCTGTTCTTCGGCCATCACATGAATGGAGTAATGCTGGCAGGCGTTGAACGAGTTGAACCGTTGAGAATCTTTGGCCAGACACCACAACACCAGCGGTGGGTCCAGCGACACCGACGAAAACGAGTTGACGGTGATCGCACGCGGCCCGTTGAGCGATCCCGTCGTGACAACGGTGACTCCGGTTCCGAAACACCCCAGCGCTTCGCGAAACGCGGGGCTTTGATCCGGGGTAGGGGTGAAGGTCTTTTCCGTCATCGCGTGCTCGTGCAGTAAACGCGCATCAGGTGCCACGGCCAACCGGAATTGTCCATGAAAAGGTGAATTTGGCTCGAATATTTTACGGTTAGTTCAGATCTTCCAGCAGACGGCCATGCTGACGGGTGGCCTCGATGACGGCACCAAAGGTCGTCATGCCGCGTGCCTGCAGCATCGGTAACATCTTGACCAGCGCCTGCGCCGTAGCGACCGCATCCCCAAGCGCGGTGTGGCGCAGCTCGTGCGGAATGCTGATTTCCAACCGATCGCACAGAGCGTCCAGTGTGTGTTTGTCGCTGGCTCCAAACAGAACCGCGGACAACAGGACCGTGTCCAGGATGGGGTGATCCCATTCAACATCCATTCGTTTGGCGTGACGGCGCAGAAAGGCCATGTCGAAAGGCGCGTTATGCGCCACAATCACAGCATCCCGCGCGAATTGGTGAAAGGTGCGACCAGCCGCGGCAATATCCGGCGCGCCTTCGACCATGCGGTCGCTGACCTTGTGCACCTTGGTTGAGGCAGGTGGAATCGGCATGCCTGGATTGACCAGCATGTCCAGTTTTTCTCCTTCGACAATCCGGCCATTTACCACCCGAACCGCGCCGATCTGGACGATCTCGTCCTTGTGGGGCAGCAGCCCGGTGGTTTCTGTGTCAAAGACGACAAAGCACAGATCCTGCAGGGCGAGGGTTTCAAACTGCCCTCCTACCGCGCTGTTCAACAGGTCGAAATCGTAGACCAGAGGCCGAGACGCTTCGGGTTCGATATTGGCGGCACTTTCGTCAAAAATCAGCAGGTAACCAGGCGCGTCGCCAAGCGGTTTCATTCTTGCCGAATAAGTCTGCGCGCCGTCGATGCTGGTCAAGGTGCAGTCGACCTCAAGCCCGGTTTTGGACAGTTTTTCATAAGCGTCCCGCAGTGCTGTAGGCTGCAGGTATTCGAAAAGCGAGGCGTTCAGTCGGGGATGCGCGATCTGGGCCAGAACGCCAGCAGCCTGACCGTCATAGAGAACGATCTTATGGCTCGGGCTGGCCAGCACCATTGCCACCGGAATCTCTGTCAAAAGCGCCGTCAACCTTTTCTTTTCAGCAGCCAGATGTGCGGTTTCTGCAGCCACGGCCTCGGCGACATTCATCGTCTTGCCTGACAGTTGTTCTGCCAGTCCGGCGGCCGCAGGGGCGAGATCGCCCAAATAACGCGCGGCCTGCATGTCCATATCCGTGCTGACACCGGCATGGGCGCGAGCGCGCAATTGGGCCGACAAACGCTCAATCGGTTTGGCGACATTGTCGTCAAACAGCAGCCAGACAGCCACGATCAGACCGACAAAGCCGAATCCCATGATGATTTCGGCGAAGATAAAAGCATTTGCCAGAGCCGGGTCCGCAGCGCGCCTGTAACTGATCCATAGTGCCAAAGAACTGACCGCAAGCGCGCCAGCAGCCATCAGGCAGAAGAACAGAAAAATACGTATGCGCAGGCTTAGCCGGGTCAGCATGTTACACTCCGCAGGTTGCCTCAATAATTGGGTCGTCGTCACTGACACTCAGCCAATCGACGTTCAGTAAATGACCATCGTCTCCGAATTCAACACCATCAGCCAAACTGGCGCGGCTGTTGGCATCACAATCGACGGCCACCGGCAGTTTGGAAATTGGAGACCAACGGCCAAAGAAATACAGGTCCACAAGCCGTTGTTGTGGAACCTGTTCGTTGGTGCGGACCGAGACCGTGTCGATGGCCGCGAACCGGTTGACGAAAGGCACTGCATAGGTCCACGGACGATAGAAGGCCCGGCTTTCGACCTCCTGCACGATTTCCATGCCTTCGGGCAGGGTCTCAACTGTGCGGTCATACCAGGAATACTCGCTGGCGATGGTCATGCCGATCATACCCAGACCTGCGGCGACCGGAGCCGCCCAGCGAGGCAGGCGACCGCCCGTCAGTTTGTTCACTACCATTACCAAACCCGCAAAGGCGAGGCCCGCAAAGATGGTACCGATTAGTTCCAGAAACATATGTCTCTCCGAATTTCAGACGCTTGCGTCTGTTTAGTGTATTATGGCCTAGCCCAGCATACCTTTGCCATGGCCCACCGCCGATTGCATTGTTTTTACGACGACAAAGGCGTCTCGCAGATGGCTTCGCTCGAAGTCCGACAGGGCGGATGGCGGCAGATAGTTGTCGGGTTTTTCACCGAATTTGACCAGCCTCACCTGATGTTCCAGCCGGGTTTCGGCAATCAGGTCATAGGCGTCCAGAATGTCCCGTGCACCGGCGGGGCTGAGCACTCCGGCGGCTTCGGCTGCTTTCAGGCGCGCGCGCGTGTTGGCCTCGGTCAACTGGCCCTGCAGGCTGTAGACGCGGGCCAGATCGACCACCGGCACCACGCCGTTGTGTTTCAGGTCCAGCGTGTTGCGATGCTCGCCCGAGCGGATCGTGGCAAAGCCGCGTAGCAGGCCCAGAGGCGGCGTATGTTTCAGCGAGTTCGAGATCATATGCGCCACGAAGATCGAGTTTGCATTCGCTGCGGCCAGCGTGTCGGTCTGAAGATCAGAGAACAACTCGAACGCGCCGCCGATCGGGCGCAGATCGAACATGACCGATGCCAGCATCTGTGCCTCGGGGTTAGGTTTTGCGATCCAGCCTTTGAAATAGTCGCGCCAGACACGCACCGGCTGACACCAACGCGGATTGGTCGCCATCATGTCGCCGGGGCAATAGAAATATCCGCAGGTATCCAGACCATCCGAGACGAATTTGGCCAGCTCTGCAAAATAGGCCATGTCAGCGTCGGTCACGCTGTCATCCAGAACCAGACAGTTGTCCTGATCCGACACACCGGTCTGCTCCTGCCGCCCTTGCGAGCCGCAAGCCAGCCACAGATAGGGCACCGGCGGCGGCCCCAGCTCCTTTTCAGCCAAGGCCAGCAGCCGCCGGGTGGCGGTGTCGGCAATGTCGGTGATCAGGCGGGTGACGATTTCGTGCCGGTTACCTGCGGCGACCAGTTGCACCAACAATTGTGGGATTTCGGCTGTGACCTGCGCCATTTCAACCGCCGAATTGGCTAGGGCAATTTGACGGACCAGCTCGGCTGAGCTGACGGCTTGATAGTGGGTCAGGTCGGTTTGTGTGACGATACCAACCAGCTTGCCGCCTTCGGCAACCGGGATGTGACCAATGCCGCGTTCCATCATCACATGCAGCACGTCCGAGCCGATGTCAGACGGTGAAAGGGTGATCGGATCAGCGGTCATGATATCGGAAATCGGTGTGGTGTTGGGCATGGCGTCTGCCACGTATTTGCCCGAAATATCGCGCAGCGTGGCGATGCCCAGCAAAGCCTCGTCCTCGGTCACGCACAGGCACGAAATATGGCGGTCACGCATTAATCGTGCGGCCTCCTGAACCGGCATGGAGGCGGGGCAAGTGGCCGGGTTGCGGGCCATCAGGACATCAATCGAACTGGTGGCCAAGCTTAGCGGGCTGGAACGCTCGCCACGCGTGCGGTCAAAGAACTTGGCAACGAAGTCATGATTGTCGATCAGTTTGCGCACCACAGCGGGAGGCAGAACAAAAAGAACGGTCGGTGTCCCCGCGTGTGCATGTGTTGCGGCTTTTCCGTCTTTCAGCAGGCCACGTTCACCAAAGGAATTACGCAACCCGAGATGAGAGACCACGGCGCCATTCTCATCGGTGATCTCGATCTGACCTTCGTAGATCAGGAATACGCCGGGCAGGGTGTTGCCAAGCTCGTAAACAGCAGAGCCCTCATTCACTTCCCACACCTCGATCTGTTTGGCCAGATCTTCCAGCGTTTCGGCGGGCAGGGCGTCATAGGGATGTACGGATTTCAGAAACCGGGTGATCTGGTCATGTGAGAGGGGCATCAAGAAATCCTGGGTCTTTGGTTGAAAAATCCCGCCCGGTGGTGTGCCGGACGGGAGTAGTAGATCGAAAAACGCGGCATATGGAAGTTAACCATATGCCGCATCATGCTCATTTATTCTGAGCTGCGCCCGCGCCACGGGGAATGCGTACGCTTTCGACCAATTCAACGATCTCCTTCGGAGTCTCTTTGGTCATACCGGCTACAACAAATGCTACTGCAAAGTTGATCATCGCACCGATGGCGCCGAACGAGGTCGACTTGATCGGACCCAGAAGCGGGTCAGCATCGGTGAACGAGTTAGTGCCTGGAATGAACAGCCAGCCCTTGTGAAGGAAGATGTAGATCAGGGTAACGGTCAGACCTGCCAGCATACCGCAGACCGCACCGGTGTTGTTGATGCGGGTCGAGAAGATCCCCATCATCAGCGCCGGGAAGATCGAGGCAGCCGCCAGGCCAAAGGCCAGAGCAACCGTTTGCGCCGCAAAGCCCGGTGGGTTCAGACCCAGATAGGTTGCGATAACGATGGCCACAGCCATTGCGACCCGCGCCGCCATAAGCTCTCCTTTTTCAGAGATCGACGGGTTGATCGCGCCTTTGACAAGGTCGTGGGACACAGCCGACGAAATCGCCAGCAACAGGCCCGCAGCGGTTGACAGAGCAGCCGCAAGACCACCGGCAGCGACCAGACCGATCACCCAACCCGGCAGGTTGGCAATCTCGGGGTTGGCCAGAACCAGGATGTCGCGGTTGAACTTGGTCAGTTCGTTGCCAACCCAGCCTTTTTCTTCCGCGATGGTCTGCATGGCTTCGGACTTGTCGTTGTAGTACTGGATCTTGCCGTCGCCGTTCTTGTCTTCCCAATCCAGAAGACCGGTTTTCTGCCAGGTTTTCATCCAGTCATAGCGCGGATCGGTGTCAATTTCCTCGACCGACACAGCGCCACCTTCGATGCCACCGTTGGGCCACATCATGTCGGTGATGTTCAGACGCGCCATTGCGCCAACCGCAGGGGCGGTCAGATACAGCAGAGCGATGAAGACCAGCGTCCAGCCAGCGGACCAACGAGCGTCGGACACTTTCGGCACGGTGAAGAAGCGCATGATCACGTGCGGCAGACCGGCGGTACCGATCATCAGCGACAGCGTGAACAGCACCATGTTCAGCGTGTTCGAGTGGTGCGCTGTATAGTCAGCAAAGCCCAACTCTGTCACGATCGCGTCCAGCTTGGTCAGCAGGGGCTCACCGCTGGCGGTATCACCAAACAGACCCAGGGCCGGGATCGGCGTGCCGGTCAGCTGCAGCGAGATGAAGATCGCCGGGATAGTGTAGGCTGTGATCAGCACGCAGTACTGAGCAACCTGGGTGTAGGTCACACCCTTCATCCCGCCAAACACCGCGTAAGCAAACACGACACAGGCACCGATCAGCAGACCGGAAGTGTTCGAGACCTCGAGGAAGCGGCCAAAGGCCACGCCCACGCCGGTCATCTGACCGATAACGTAGGTCACCGACGCGACGATCAGACAGATCACAGCAACGATACGTGCGGTCTGGCTGTAGAAGCGGTCGCCGATGAATTCCGAGACGGTGTATTTGCCGAACTTACGCAGGTAAGGCGCAAGCAGCAGAGCCAGCAGCACGTAGCCACCGGTCCAACCCATCAGGAAGGTCGAGTTGTCATAGCCGGTAAAGGCAATGAGGCCCGCCATCGAAATGAACGAGGCCGCGGACATCCAGTCCGCCGCTGTCGCCATACCGTTGGTGACCGGGTGAACGCCGCGACCGGCGGCGTAGAATTCCGATGTGGAACCCGCGCGGGCCCAGATCGCGATGCCGATGTATAGCGCGAAGGATGCGCCAACAAACAGCAGGTTGATGGTAAACTGATCCATTTTTCCCGCTCCCTTACTCTTCGTCCACGCCGTGTTCGGCGTCCAGCTTGTTCATGCGCCAGGCGTAGTTGAAGATCAGCACCAGAAAGACCAGAATCGATCCCTGCTGAGCGAACCAAAAGCCCAGATCGGTACCGCCAACGGCGATGCCCGACAGCAACGGACGCAACAGAATGCCGAATCCAAAAGACACCAGCGCCCAGATCGCGAGGCTGATGTAGATGAGGCGCAGGTTCGCCTGCCAATAGCCCTTGTCGGCCTCGGCAGTCTGCGCGGAGTTTGTAGAATTATCCGCCATTGCGGGTTCCTCCTTGCTTCCTCGTTGGGCGGCCCGTCACCCAACTCCTCCAGTGCGCCGGGCCGCTTCTCGATTGTGCCGAACACCGGATTGGCGTCAGGCAAAACTCCATCGGTCCGCCAAGGCGGGTCCTTTGAAGTATTCCGTTGTAGGATCAAAGCCCGGGGGGCTTATCTCCTCCCCTTAGCTCATGACCTCACTAACGAGCCCTTGCAGGTCGTTGGCGATGTCATCGATCTGACCCATGGCGTCGATGCCTTTCAGAACGCCCTGAGCCTGGTAGTAGTCAATCAGCGGTGCCGTCTGCGCGTGATACGCAGCAAGGCGCGAGGCCACGGTTTCCGCGTTGTCATCCGCACGGCGCTTGAATTCGGTGTGGCCACACTTGTCGCACTTGCCGTCTTCGGCAGGCTGCTTGAACTGATCGTGATAACCTTCACCGCAACCGGCGCAGGTGTAGCGGCCCGAGATGCGGATCACCATTTCGGCGTCCTGAACTTCAAGGCTGATCGCGGCGCTGATTTTTTGATCGGCTGATGCCAGCAGGCCATCCAGCGCTTCGGCCTGAACCGTGGTTCGCGGGAAACCATCCAGAATGACGCCCTTGGCGCAATCAGGCTGGATCATGCGGTCGCGCAGGATGGCAATGACGATCTCGTCGCTGACCAGATCACCGGCTTCCATGACTGCCTTGGCGGCCAGACCAGCCTCGGTGCCTGCAGCAACGGCTTCGCGCAACAGATCACCGGTGCTGAGCTGAACCAGCCCGAACTTGTCTTCCAGCATACGCGCTTGCGTCCCCTTCCCGGCGCCCGGAGGGCCGAGAAGGATCAGAACGGCGGGAGTAGTGGTAGCGGCAGCGTCCATCACATCCTCACTCACTTGTTCGCGCGGTTTGTGATCAGGTCATCGACCACCGACGGATCGGCCAGGGTCGAGGTGTCACCCAGCGAGCCAAAGTCGTTCTCGGCGATCTTGCGCAGGATACGGCGCATGATCTTGCCCGAACGGGTCTTGGGTAGGCCGGGGGCCCATTGGATCACATCCGGCGAAGCGATCGGACCGATCTCGGTCCGGACCCAGGTGCGCAGCTCTTTCAGCAACTCATCGCTGGGCTCGCGGTCGTTCATTAGAGTGACGTAGCAATAGATGCCTTGGCCTTTGATTTCGTGAGGATAACCCACCACGGCAGCTTCAGCTACTGCTGCGTGCGCCACCAGAGCGCTTTCGACCTCAGCGGTGCCCATGCGGTGACCTGAGACGTTGATCACGTCATCGACACGACCGGTGATCCAGTAATCACCATCATCGTCGCGACGGCAACCGTCACCGGTGAAGTAGTAGCCTTTGTAATCCGAGAAATAGGTTTTCTCGAACCGTTCATGATCGCCCCAAACGGTGCGCATCTGACCGGGCCAGCTATCCTTGATGCACAGAACACCTTCGACACCGTTGCCGTTGATTTCGACACCCGACTGAGGATCAAGAACCACCGGCTCGATGCCAAAGAAAGGCTTCATGGCCGCACCGGGTTTCATAGCGTGTGCGCCGGGCAGGGGGGTCATCAGGTGACCGCCGGTTTCGGTTTGCCACCAGGTGTCAACGATTGGGCATTTGCCTTTACCGATGACCTCGTTGTACCAGTTCCAGGCTTCGGGGTTGATCGGTTCGCCCACGGTGCCCAGTGTGCGCAGGTCGCTGAGGTCGTGCTTTTCGACAATCTCGTTGCCCTGACCCATCAGGGCGCGAATCGCGGTTGGAGCAGTGTAGAATTGGTTGACCTTGTGCTTGGCACAGACTTCCCAAAAACGACCTGCGTCCGGATATGTCGGAACACCCTCGAACATCACCGAGGTCGCGCCATTGGCCAGTGGGCCGTAGACGATATAGCTGTGACCGGTGACCCAGCCCACATCCGCAGTGCACCAGTACACGTCACCTTCATGGTAATCGAAAGTAACTTCATGGGTCAGCGCAGCATAAACTAAGTAGCCGCCGGTTGAGTGGACAACTCCTTTTGGCTGACCAGTCGAACCCGAGGTATAGAGGATGAACAGCGGGTCTTCGGCGTTCATCTCGGCGGGTGCGCAATAGTCATCCGCTTCCAGCGCCATTTCGTTATAGTCGAAATCCCGGCCGGCAACCCAGGTGGTTTGACCGCCCGTCCGTTTGACGACCAGACACTTCACCGTGTCTTTACAGTGCAACAGTGCCGCATCCGCGTTCGACTTCAGCGGTGTCTTACGGCCGCCACGAGGAGCTTCGTCGGCGGTAATGATAACTTTGGCGTCGCTGCCGTTTACGCGCGCGGCCAGAGCGTCAGGAGAGAAACCAGCAAACACGATTGAGTGGATTGCACCAATACGGGCACAGGCCAGCATCGCATAGGCCGCCTCGGGGATCATCGGCAGGTAGATAACGACACGGTCACCTTTGCGTACACCCATCGATTCCAGGATGTTGGCCATCCGGCAGGTACGACGGTGTAGTTCCGCGTAAGTGATGTACTGGGCTTCGTCTTTTGGATCATCTGGCTCCCAGATGATGGCGGTCTGATCGCCGCGTGTTTTCAGGTGACGATCCAAGCAGTTGGCGGAAACGTTCAGTGTCCCATCGGCATACCAATTGATGTTAACTGAACCGAAGTCATAGCTGACATCCTTGACCTGGGTAAAAGGCTTGATCCAGTCGATACGCTTACCTTGTTCACCCCAGAACGCGTCGGGATCTTCAATCGAGGCCTTGTACATTTCGTTGTACTTATCGGCATCGACATGTGCACGCGCAACGGTTTCGGCGGACGGCGGATATACTTTGGCATCTGCCTGGGTAGCGGTTGTCATCTTGAGGCTCCTCCCTCTGGACTGAATTTTCTGGACCGATATTTGCCCGTGTTACGAGCGCTGTCGATCCGTTTCCTCCCTGACACGGATAATACGGAGAACTGAAAACAATGAAATAAATTACCGAAATCTCAGCATTTGTTTGTAAATAAATTTCAATGAACTTCGCATATTTGTAAACATATGTGAAAACAATTTTAAAAAGTATATTAATAACAGTCTGTTATAAGTCACATAAACTAACCGCCCCTTAGCCATCTGCTTTTACAAGTTTCCGCACAGGGAATTCACCTATTGGTTGTTAGCGCTTGCGTACGCCGGTGCGACGGTCCGTCCGGGGTTGGCACATTCTAATGTTGGCGCTAGCTTGAATCTCAAGCGCTTGAGCAAGAAGCGCAGCAAAGGGAGAAATCAAGATGAGAAAGATATTGAGCGGCGCTGCCGTCGCCGCCTTGGGTGTTGCATTTGTGTCAGAGGCCGCAGCAACCGAATGGAATGCGTCTGTCTGGGGTAAACGACGCGCCTTTACCGAACATGTTGAAAAACTCGCCGAATTGGTCAGCGAAAAGACCGGTGGTGAGTTTACAATCAATGTTAGCTATGGCGGCCTGTCCAAACCCAAGGAAAATCTGGACGGGATTGAGATCGGCGCCTTTGAGATGGCCCAGTTCTGTGCCGGCTATCACCGCGACAAGAACCGCGCGATCACCGTGCTGGAACTGCCGTTTCTGGGTGTGAATACTCTTGAAGAAGAGGTGGCAGTCAGCCATGCCGTCTATGATCACCCGGCGGTCAAGGATGAGATGGCGCAGTGGAACGCGCGCATCATCATGACCTCGCCCATGCCCCAGTACAATATCGTTGGTACGGGTGAACCGCGCGATGAACTGGCCGAGTTCGATGGGATGCGCGTCCGCGCGACCGGCGGTTTGGGCCAGGCGTTCGAAGCGGTCGGAGGGGTGCCGACCTCGGTTCCCGCTACCGAAGCGTTCAATGCGATGGAGTCCGGAGTTGTCGATACGGTTGCCTTCGCCCAGCACGCCCACCTTTCCTTTGGCACTATCAACGAGGCCGACTGGTGGACCGCCAACCTGAACCCCGGCACCGTCAACTGTCCGGTTGTGGTCAATATCGAAGCCTATGATGCGCTGCCCGCCGAACATCGCGAAGCGTTGAACAGTTCGATCAGCGAAGCGATAGATCACTACCTCGCCAATTACGGCGGGTTGCTTGAGAAATGGGACAGCGTTCTGGACGAAAAGGGCGTCCAGAAGGTCGAGATCGACGATGCGGTGATCGAAGAGTTCCGCACCAAGGCCGCCGATCCGATCCGCGAACAGTGGATTGCGGACATGTCGGCTCAGGGTCTTCCGGCTCAGGACCTCTACGATCTGGTTCAAACAACGCTGAAACAGCAGCGCGGCGGCAACTGATTGTCCTATCCGGGTGCCTGACCGGGCACCCGGACACCAATACCAAAACAGGGGAACACCGGAATGGCAGGACAGGCCACGGTGCTTGAGGACGGCAGCCGTCTTAGTCGGCTGGACTGTCATCTATTGAAGTTAGAGCAGTTTCTGGCCCTGATCAGCGGTCTGGCCGTATTCGGGCTGATGGTGTTGGCCGTGGTTTCGGTTAGTGGGCGCAACGCGATCAACGCGCCGTTGCCGGGCTATGTGGACTGGATCGAACAAGCCATGCCTTTGATCGCCTTTCTGGGCATTTCTTATGTGCAACGCGAGGGCGGCCACATCCGGATGGACATTGTCATTTCACGCCTGCATGGTCGGGCGCTGTGGCTTTTCGAGCTGATCTCGGTCGTCCTGATCCTTGTGCTGATGCTGGCGCTGGTCTGGGGCAGCTGGTCCCATTTCGACCGCTCCTTCGACTTTGGCGCTCCGCTATGGAGCCGGGACAGTTCCATTGACATCGGAATCCCACTCTGGCCAGCCAAGCTGCTGGCGCCAGTGGCGTTTTCAGTGCTGTGCGTACGGCTGGTGCTGCAGATCTGGGGCTATGGCCGCGCATTCGTGCTGGGGTTGGAGCATCCTGTGGCTGTGCCTTTGATCCAGGACGCTGCGGCGCAAGCTGCTGCTGAAGCCGAGCAATTTGAAGGGCAGGACTAGCGCACATGGACACGATAGACATTGGTCTGTGGGTCACTGCTGGCCTGCTGGTTCTGGTGGTCACGGGCATGCGCGTGGCTTTTGCAGCGGGTCTTGCGGGACTGGTGGGACTGGTCTGGATATTTTGGGCCAAGTTTGGGTACGACCCTGACCGGTTTGGCAAAGCACTGACGGTTGCTGTCAAAACGGCCGGTCAGGTGCCGCATTCAAAAGTGGCCGCCCATACACTCAGCCTGATCCCGACCTTTATTCTGATTGGTTATCTGGCCTATTACGCAGGCCTGACCCGTGCCTTGTTTGAGGCTGCCAAACGCTGGGTGGCGTGGGTGCCGGGCGGGTTGGCGGTCTCTACAGTATTTGCCACCGCCGGGTTTGCGGCTGTATCAGGCGCGTCGGTCGCCACATCTGCCGTTTTCGCCCGCATCGCCATCCCTGAGATGCTGAAGGTTGGCTACAATAAACAATTCGCCGCCGGGGTCGTTGCTGCCGGGGGGACACTGGCCTCGCTGATCCCCCCCTCGGCGATCCTTGTGATCTATGCCATCATCGTTGAACAGGATGTGGGCAAGCTGCTGTTGGCCGGTTTCATTCCGGGTGCATTTTCGGCAGTGATCTATGGGTTACTGATTGTCGGTATCGCGGTGTTCTTCAAAAACGTTGGTCCCCCGGTCAAGGGATTCACATGGAAACAGCGCTTTGCCTCGTTACCCGGGGCCTTTCCAATCGTGGCCGTGATCCTGATCATCATCTGCTTTGTCTATAACCCGTTCGGCGAAAGGGCCTGGGGTACGCCGACCGAAGGTGGCGCCATCGGAGCCTTTATAGTCTTCTGCTTTGCCCTATTCCACGGGATGCGATGGACCGAATTGAAATCGGCGTTGTTGGAAACCGCCAAGCTGACAGCAATGATCTTCTCGATCATCTGGGGCGTGCTGATCTATGTGCGGTTTTTGGGATTTGCAGACCTGCCGGGGGCGTTTTCGGACTGGATCACCTCATTGGAAATGTCGCCGATGCTGATCCTGATCTGCATACTTCTGGCTTATGCCGTACTGGGCATGTTCATGGACGCCATCGGAATGCTGCTGCTGACATTACCTGTGGTCTATCCGGCGGTGATGGCCCTGAACGGAGGGGAGGCGGTGAGCGCGGCAGAAAGCACCTTTGGTATGTCCGGCCCGATGTGCGCGATCTGGTTCGGGATACTGGTCGTCAAAATGGCCGAGTTCTGTCTGATCACGCCACCCATCGGCCTGAACTGCTTTGTGGTCGCAGGCGTTCGCCCGGACCTGAGCGTGCAGGACGTATTCAAAGGCGTGACCCCGTTTTTCATCGCGGACGGCGTCACCATTGCTCTGCTTGTGGCGTTCCCGGGCATTGTTCTCTACCTTCCCTCCTTGGCCGGATAGAAAAAGCCCCCGGGGTTAACCGGGGGCGAGGTACAGCCATTTGCGGGTTCTTCAGCTTGCCCGCATCAGCATCCCATACAAATCACGCGGGTCATCCGGATCGGCCAACATGTCCAAAGGTTCAAAGAAGTCAGTGTCTTCGATTGCAGACTTGATGTAGCGCAGTGCCGAAAAATCCTCGATCGCGAAGCCGACGCTGTCGAACAGAGTGATCTGCCGATCGTCGCGGCGACCCTCGACTTGGCCGGTCATGACCTGCCACATCTCAGTAACTGGGTGATCGTCATCCAGCGCCTGGATCTCGCCTTCGATCCGCGTTTGTTCGGGGTATTCGACAAAGATGTCCGAGCGCAGAAGGATATCGCGGTGCAGTTCTGTCTTGCCC
Organism: Ruegeria arenilitoris; assembly: GCF_013032445.1. Lineage (GTDB taxonomy): Bacteria > Pseudomonadota > Alphaproteobacteria > Rhodobacterales > Rhodobacteraceae > Ruegeria > Ruegeria arenilitoris_F. Next base: position 273,535 of record NZ_WQCA01000005.1, read on the forward strand.
GGGCAATCGCCGCCGATGGCATTGATGTGCACACCGGGGCCAACCATGTTGTCGGTTAAGATCGTCGCGTATTTCTTATCGGCCGTGCAGGTAGTGATGATATGCGCGCCTTCGATAGCCTCTTCAGGGGTGCTGCAAGGCACGACCGTCAGGCCAGTCCCTTGCAGGTTGGCGGCGCATTTCCTGGTCGCGTTGCTGTCAGTGTCATAGAGGCGCACGGTGGTGATCCCGCACATCGCCTTGAAGGCCAGGCATTGGAACTCTGACTGTGCACCATTGCCGATCATGGCCATGACCGAGGATGATTTCGGCGCCAGATAGCTGCCGACCAGTGCCGAGGTTGCCGCGGTGCGTAGCGCGGTCAGCATTGTCATCTCGGTCAGCAGGGTGGGGTATCCGGTGTAAACGTCTGCCAGCAGGCCAAAGGCGGTGACTGTCTGTAACCCCTCAGACGTGTTCTTGGGATGGCCATTGACGTATTTGAACCCGTAAGCCTCTCCGTCCGAGGTCGGCATCAGCTCAATCACACCATGCGGCGAATGGGCCGGGATGCGCGGGGTTTTGTCGAAGCTCTCCCAGCGTTTGAAATCGGATTCGATCTGGGCCGCGATCTGAGTGATCATCCGCTCGACCCCGACGTGATGCACCAGACGCATCATGTTGTCGACGGACACGAAGGGCACGAGAGCCTTGTCAGAAGGTTGCATCGGGGTCTCCTATCGGCGGGACAAGTGGATGCCTGCAATCATGCAGCGCACGGATCCACCGGCAGTTTCAATTGTAGGAACCGAGAGCGGCAGCGGCGTGGCGCTGGCCTCGATCGTGGCGATTTGTTCAGGTGTAAGCGCGGCAAGCGCCCGGCTGGACAGCGCCAGCACCAGACCGTCACGACCGCTGAGTTCGATGGCGTTTCCGGCGAACTCGGCGATCTGTTCGTGGCTCAGATCAATGACCGTGCGACCGCTTTCCTCAAGCCGCGCCTTGACCGTCGTGCGCCGTTCCGGGTCGGTGATCATGTCCAGACAGATCAGCGTGTAGTTGGTGCCGATGCCCATCAGAACGTTGGTGTGATAGACGTTGCGCCCCTCTGCATCCTTCGCCTCGAACACGATGGGTTCATAGTTGAAATGGGTACAGAACCGCTCCAGTAACACAGGGTCGGCACGGTTGGATTTCACGGTGTAGGCCACGCGACCGATGTGATCCAAGACCATCGCGCCAGTGCCTTCCAGCGCCAGCTTATCCTGTTCCAGCCCGGAATAATCGATCACGTCCTGAACGCGGTATTCTTGTTTCAACACTTCAATTACATCCGCGCGGCGTTCGCGTCTGCGCGACGGAACATACATCGGATAGATCGCCACGTGCCCACCAGGATGGGTCGAGAACCAGTTGTTCGGGAAAACGCTGTCCGGCGTGTCCAGGTCGCCGTGATCGTCGAAGACGTGAACCCTTACTCCGGCGTCGCGCAGCTGAGCGACCGCCGTGTCATGTTCCGCGCGTGCCGCGACAGAGGGTGCCGCGTGCATGGCGAGAGTTTGAAACGCATTGTCGCCGTGTGTCTCGGGGTTTGAAGTAAACGCATGAGGCCGGATCATCACGACGGCTGAAGGGGCTTGCAGAGACTGCATCAGAAACTCCGGGTTGGGCGGTCAAAGATGCGGCGGCCCATTAGTGAAGCCGCCAGATCGACCATCAGTTTTGCGGTGCGCCCGCGTTCGTCCAGAAACGGGTTCAACTCGACCAGATCCAGCGAACAAACGAGACCGCTTTCGTGCAGCAGTTCCATCACCAGATGTGCCTCGCGTTCAGTTGCGCCGCCGGGAACAGTGGTGCCGACGGCGGGGGCGATTGAGGGATCAAGAAAATCGACGTCCAGTGAGACATGCAGGATGCCGTTGGCCGCCCGAACGCGATCCAGAAACGCCATCAGGGGTGCCTTGATCCCATGCTCATCAATGCTGCGCATATCCGCCAGCATCGCATGATCCTGTTCCAGTCGAGCGCGTTCGGCGGGGTCGACCGAGCGCAGGCCGATCATACCGACGCGGTCGGTCGGCACAGGGGCGGGGACAGGCGGAAAGGTGTCAAAGCCCGACTGGCCGGTGAAATACGCCACAGGTGTGCCATGCAGGTTGCCGCTGTCGGTACTGTCGGGCGTATGAAAGTCGCTATGGGCATCCAGCCAGAGTACAAACAGAGGCCGTCCGATTTGTTTGGCATGGGAGGCCATACCAGCGACGGTGCCCATTGACAGAGCGTGATCGCCGCCCATGAAGATTGGCAGGCCTTTCGGGGCTGTATCCACCGCCGTTCGGCTCAGTGCACGGGTCCAGCCGATCACCTCGGGCAGGGCAAAAAGATGTGTGTGTTCGGGGGTGTCTGTCTCGTCAGGGTTGATGTCACCAAGGTCGGTCACCTGATGCCCCAGATCGGACAATGCCTGATCCAGACCCGCCACGCGATAGGCGTCCGGCCCCATCCGGCAGCCCTGACGTCGCTTGCCCGCGTCCATCGGCGCGCCGACCAATATTACGTGTTTGTTGTCCATATGACTATGTAGGGCTGCGGGCCGGGTTGCGGGAAGATGGCAAATTGTTCAAAATGAAACTCAGATATGCAAAATGAGAAACCATCATGGACGATTTGGATAGCAGGCTGTTGAATGCCCTGCACCGGGACGCTCGGGCATCGCTGTCCGAGTTGGCCGAAACCTTGGGGGTTACCCGCACGACAGTACGCAGTCGGCTGCAGCGCCTAAAGCAATCAGGCGAGATCGTAGGCTTTACCGTCCTGACCCGGCAGGACGTGGCGGAAAGCCCGGTGCGCGGCTTGATGATGCTGGAGATTGAAGGCCGCGGAACCGAACGCACGATGGCCCGCATCGCCGCCCTGCGTCAGGTCCGTGCTGTACATACGACCAACGGCAGCTGGGACTTGATCGCCGAAATCGGAACCGAGACGCTGGCTGAACTGGACGAGGTCTTGTTCCAGATCCGGCGGATGGAGGGGATCACCAAGTCCGAGACCAACCTGTTGCTGTCTACGCGTAAGGGCCGCGTCTGACCCACCCATAGTGCTTTGAGGTTCAAGGAAAATGTGCAAGAGTTTCCTCGCGCGATCCATCCGCGCGCGGGATCATTGCAGAACCTCAGAGCAGGGAAATACCATGTCCACACAAGAGACAGACAAAGAGCTTTGGGCTGTACGCTTGGCCGAGCGGGTCACCGGGTTTCTCGAAAAACCTCTGGTCAGGATTGCCGTGCCAATTTTGGTCACCCTGATCGCGCTGGTGGTACTGCATGAGTTGTCTCACCACGTGAAATGGGGGGATGTGCAGACGGATGTGGCGAATACGTCGTGGAAGCTGATGTTCGTCGCGTTCTGCTGGACCTGTTTCAGCTTTTTATCCCTGTCCATGTACGACGTGTTCGCGGTGCAAAGCGTGGCGGATGGAGAGGTGCCATTGCCGGTCGCAGGGATGGCCGGGGCCAGCGGTTATGCCGTGTCCAACTGCCTTGGGTTTTCTTACATCACCGGCACGGCGATCCGGTACCGCATCTATGCCTCGCTTGGACTGGACCTGAGCCGGGTCGCGGGTGTTATCGCGACCTCGTGGATAGCGTTCTGGTCAGGGCTGGTTTTGTTGCTGGGCATACTGCTGACCCTACATCCAGACGGGATATCCAACGTACTGCCCATCAGTGACACTACCGAAACAGTCATCGGTCTGTGTCTGTTGGCGGCACTTGTCGGTCTGTTTCTCTGGCTCGCTAGAGGAGGGAGAAGGCTGGCCTATGGCGGGTTAGGATTCAACCTGCCCGACGGCAAGCTGGCTGGCTTGCTGACTCTTGCCGCGATCGGGGATCTGTTTGGCGCCTCGATGGTGCTCTATACACTGATGCCCGATGACCTTGGGGTCGGTTATCCGTATTTCTTCACGATCTATATCGGAGCGATTGCAGTTGGCATCGTCAGCCATGCCCCGGGCGGGATCGGTGCGTTTGAGGCGACGTTGATCGCTGGACTGGGTGCTTCGGGCCGGTCGGACGTGATTGCGGCTTTGTTGTTGTATCGGCTGGTCTACACTTTCCTGCCGTTCGTTATCGCCAGCCTGTCGATTGCGGTGGCCTCGGCCCTTACGCATCGGCATCACATCAGCGGCGCGGCCACTTGGGTATACCGCGCGATCCGCCCAATTGTTCCAATGGTGGCCGCGGGTGTGACCGCTGTCGCGGGGATCATCTTGCTGGTCTCGGGCGCTTTGCCGACAGGTTCGCAGAACCTTGGCATGCTTCGGGACTTCCTGCCTCTGTCGTTTGTCGAGGCCTCGCATCTGGCAGGCAGCGCGGTTGGCGTGCTGTTGATCCTTGTGTCGCGGGGGTTGTTCCGCAAGCTCTACCGCGCGTGGATCGTCGCGATGCTGCTGATGGTGGCCGGTTTCGTCGCCTCACTGACCAAGGGGTTGGATACGCATGAAGCCATCGGCATGTTGGCTTCAATCGCTGTACTTGCCACGTTCCGTGGGGCGTTCTACCGCGTCAGTGGCGCGTCGATCTTTCGCCTGAACATCCCGTGGCTGGTCAGTGTTTTCGCCTTGCTGGCGGTTATCTTCTGGATCGGTCTGTTCGCCTATTCCCACGTCGAATATCAGAATGCACTGTGGTGGGAGTTCGCGTGGAACGGCGACGCCTCACGCTTTTTGCGATCGAGCCTTGTGGTGGCGGTCATCCTGGGTGTCGTGGCCGTGAATTCGCTGTTCGGGCGGGAAATTCCGCAATTGCAGCGAACTGAGATTCCGCCTGCGGTCGAGCGTCTTGCATTGGAAAGCGAAGATACCGAGGCACAGATTTCGCTGACGGGTGACAAGCAATTCCTGATCGCACCGGATGAAAGCGCGTTTCTGGCCTATGCAGATACCGGCAACGCGCTGATCACCAAGGGAGAACCGGTCGGAGACGAAAAGGCTGGTCAGCAACTGATTTGGCAACTGCGCGAAATGGCGGACCGCGAAGGCAAGCTGTGTGCATTTTACAGCGTGTCTATAAAGTACCTGCCGACTTTTCTCGATCTTGGCTTGTCGATCCTGAAAATCGGTGAAGTTGCAAGGGTACCGCTTAAAGACTTCTCTTTGGATGGCAAGTCCCGCAAGCGGTTCCGGCAGGCAAAGAACAGGGCGGAACGCGAAGGGTACGTGTTTGAGGTCATTCCGAAAGAAGAGCTGGCACCGGTCTTACCTGAACTGCGCAAAATCTCCGATGACTGGCTTCAGCAAAAAGCAGGCGAGGAGAAGGGGTTCGCCCTCGGCGGGTTTGACGAGAAGTATCTGTCTTACTTCGATCATGCCGTTCTGAGGAAAGGCGACACAGGCCAGATTGTCGCCTTTGCCAATCTGTTTCAGGGCGGAAACAAATCCGAACTGTCACTGGACCTGATGCGGTATGAGCCGGACGGCTCGAACTTCATCATGGACGCCTTGTTTGCCGAGATGATGTCGTGGGGTGCAGAGCAGGGATTCCATTGGTTCTCGTTGGGCGCTGCGCCGTTTTCAGGGATTGAGAACCGGGAGCTGGCCTCATTCTGGAACCGCGTCGGCGGGTTTGTTTATGAGCATGGAGAGCAGTTCTATCACTTCGAAGGGCTGCGGTCGTTCAAGCAGAAATTCGATCCGGAGTGGAGCCCGAATTATCTGGCCAGCCCTGGTGGCTTGGCCGCGCCACGTATCCTCTACGAAGTGAATGTCCTGATCTCCGGCGGGTTGCGCGGGCTGACGAAATAGCCCTCAGTTCAGGCTGGCGCGGGTCGGAGTTTCCTGCAGCAGATCGCCCCAGTCGGTTCGATAGGCCATCTCGGCCAGAACGGTTTCGGGGAGGAATTCCTGATTTTGGCGGATTTGCCAGCCACCGCCCAGACCTTTGTAAACCGCCACCAGATTACTGGACACCTGCTGCCGCGCCTCAATCAGATTGGCCTGCGACCGCAGTAGCGCGGTCTGTGTGTTCAGGATCCGGGAATAGTCGGCGATGCCGTCGCGATACTGATCCACCGCGATCTCGGCTGCTTTGCGAGATGCTGCTACGCTATTTTCATAAAACCCGACCTGTTTGCGCGACTGGGCATAGGCGACCATCGCGCTTTCGACCTCGGAATAGGCAGTCAGGACGGTGTTCTGATAATTCGCGATCAGCGCCTGATAAGCCGCGTCCTGCGCACGAACGTTGTTCTTGATCCGCCCATAGTTCAGCACGTTCCAGACCACTCCGGCATTGGCCAGCCCGGTGGAACTGGCCGAGGAAAACAAGTCCCGCCCGCCTGAGGCTTGAAGGCCGATGGACCCCGACAGAATGAATTGCGGATAGAGATCGGCCATCGCAATTCCGACCTGAGCTGATTGCGTGGCCGCTGCCAGCTCGGCCGCGCGAACATCCGGGCGACGGCGCAACAATTCGGCCGGAACACCAACAGCCACGTTGGAGCGAGCCGATGGGATGCGTCCCGAATTGCCCAACAGGCTGGTCAGACGGGAGGGCGGTTGCCCCAGCAAAACGGCCAGCGCATTCTTGGCTTGCTGAATGTCGCTTTCAATCTCGGGCACCAAAGCTTTGGTGTTGTTCAGCAGAGCGGTGGACTCCTGCACGTCCAACTCGGTCGTCACGCCGTTGTTGAAACGTAGTTCGGTTAGGTCGGCGGAGTCTTGTTGCAGACGGATGTTCTCTCGCGCAACGGCCAGAGACTCCTGCAAGGCACGGATGTTCACATAAAGCGCGGCCACATCCCCGGTCAGGGTCACCAACGCGTCGTCGTAATTCGCCACTTGAAGGGCCAGATTGGAGCGGGCTGCCTGAACGCCGCGGCGTTGCTGGCCCCATACGTCCAACTCCCACTGCGCATCGAACCCAACTTGCGAGGTCGAAAATTCGGTATCCAAAGGAATGATCCGGTTGATATCTGAAATCGGCCCCAAGTTTTCGCTGATCTGTCGCCGCTCAATCGACCCTCCGATGGCCTGCGATTGCGGATACAACTCTCCGAATGCGATCCCAAGCTGCGCGCGGGCTTGCAGAACACGGGCTCCGGCCACCTGCAGATCAAGGTTCTGGGCATAGGCCTCAGCGATCAGTTTGTTCAGGGTGGGGTCGTTGAACGTCTCCCACCATTTCACCACCGGTGCACTGCGCGAAGTCAGGCCGCTGGGGCCGGTGCTGGGGCTGTTAACCTCGATCCATTCCTTCACGACCGGAGAGTTTGGGCGTACAAAATCGGGGCCGACCGGCGCGCAACTCACCAGCAGTGCTGCGCTCAGGGCGGTGCCCATCAGTCTGCGGTATAGTCTGGACCGGGTCATGTCATGCGTCCTTAGATATCCAATGGCCGGATAAAGTTGGCGAAGGAGTAAAGGCGGATATTGATGCGCCGCAGGAACTCAAAGCTTTTGCCCTGTCCTGTGTAAATCGCCACCGCCCCATGCCCACCGGCAGGGAAGGTGTGACCATCCGGAATATCGACCGAGATCTGCACCGCAATGCGCCCCGGCAGTTTGGGCAGTTCAAAGCCGGGTAGACGGCCCGAGGGCAGGTACTGACCTTGACGGGTTGCCCACCAGATCGCCTCGACCTTGCCGGTCAGGATTTCACCGGGATAGAGATCAAGTGCGACCTCAACTGGTTGACCAACTTCGACGAATTTCAGGTTCTGCTGGCGATAGGTGGCCAGAATGTAGGGGTTGTCCTTGGTGACAAAGCTGGCGATTGCCCCGAGGCGAATGTCACCCACAACCAGACCCGGACGCGCTTGCTGTGACACGATCATGCCGTCTTCGGGCGCGTAAATCGTTGTATTATCGAGGAAGTACTGGGCTTTCTCCAACTGCGCCTGCGCCTGAAGGATGCCCGTGTTCACCCCGTCAATCTGAGAATCCAACGCCAGCTGCGCCTTTTCCAGATTGGCCTCGGCTTCCTTGATTTGCGCCTGATCCTCAGTGACTTGTTCGTTCCATCGATCCAGTTCGTCCTGACGCGCGCCACCTGCAGGTACAAGATTTTCATAACGGGCCTGTTGCGTTAGCGCGTAGGCTAGTTGAGCGTTTGCGCGTTCAACATTCTCGGCCGCAACGATCACATCCTGTTCCAGAATCTTGGCGTTCTGTTCGGCTGCGACCAACTGCGCGGTGGCCTCTTCGACCTCCAGCGAGAAAACGGTGTCGTCAAAGCGATAAAGAGGATCACCTTTCTTGACCTCGATATTCGGTTCGACCAGCACCTCGGTCAGAATGGTCGGTTCAGTTAGGCGTGGTACGATCTGAATGGTCGAGCGGACAACGTGACTGTCAACCGAGAAGGGTTGAAAGAACCGCAGCGCAACCAGAAACACCAGTAACAGGTGTGCGCCGATCCAAAAGGTGACGATCCCCCAAGTGATGTTGAATTTCAGCCATCGGACCTTGAAGAAAATGAACCAGACGAAAATGATGTAGAACAGCGTAATGCCGAGGGCGACGAACATAGTCTGAAAATTCCTTTGGCCTTAGCTCTTCTGGGTTTCGTCCGGGTCCAGCGGGTCGCGGTATTCCTCGTTCACTTTTCCGCCCAACCGCTTGATTTCTTTTCGAATAGCATCTTTTTCATCGTCCGGAGTACGGCGAATATCGACCGTGACGCCATCATGGAACGCCCACATGAAGGCATGAACCCAAGGGACAACGGCCAGAAATCCCATCCAGCCCATGATCTTTACGGCTTCGGCATGGGGATGGTTGCGCTTGATCGCAATCCGTCCCGGTAGCCCCATGAGGAACAGAAATAACGCCATCACCGCCGCAAGCAGTAAGATCAGTGCCACGAATGTCAGATAGTCGTAATAGCCAAGCGGCTGTCCCAGAAATCCCATGCTCGTGCCTCCTTATTGGGAAGGTTGCCCCATCCTCAGCCGTTGCCACCCACTTCGTCAATCAATTTGTAGCTTGTGGGTGGGTCCGCGCAGATTCCCGGCCCGCATTCGATCAAAGTTGAGACTGCATTCAGCGCCGCCAAGCCAAGCATGATGAAAAACGCGGTTTTTGCCAGTGTACTGCCGCCGAAGCGAGGCTTGGGCTCGCTGTCATATTGGCGGTCAAACATCAGCATGACCGCAGTGCCCAGCAAGATCAGGAAAAAGCAGATCGCAGCCCAAGTGTAGTAGTGCAAACCCAGAACGGGCGAGCCGTAATGCCCGGTGCCCGGCACGATATGCAGCAGGATCTGGCGTACGGCGACACTGCCACCAAACAACGCCGCTAATAACATGATGGCATAGTGTTGAGGGCGCGCGCCGTGCAGCAGATTCAGGCCGAGCCCTACACCGACTGCCACAAAACCGACACGCTGTAACAGACAAAGAGGGCAGGGCAGTTCGTAGAGTTTCAACTGATAGACATAGGCTAGCAACAGCACGAGGCTGACGGCCAGCATGCCGATCGCATTCAGAGTGCGAGAGAGTTCGGGTGTCATCACGGCTCTCCTACAACTGGATTGTCAGTTGGCTGGTGGCGTGGAATTTCAGCCAGTACACACTCAACGCCAGCGTGAAAAAGAACAGTACATTGGCGGCTGTCGTGCGATTGAAATAGTTCAGCCCCATGGTGGCTGTAAGTAACGCAAACAAAAGCGCTATCATGGCCCGGATCTCCCCTCCCGTGCGACGATTGCAATACTAGTGAGTGTGTCAGGCGATGACCCATCTGGCAAGAACCAGTGCCCGGGATTCACCTTTAGTGAGAATTACTTAACGTCAACCGCATAGCTTTACCTGCGTCTGCCATTCCTTGCATTTGCGGGCCAGATCGTTTTGCAAGGCGTGGTCGGTATAGAACACGTCCACCTCTGACAGTGAGGCAATTCGCGCCGGCGCGGTGCGCTGGAATTTGGACTGATCGGCCACAAGGCAGGTCCTGCGCGCCTGCGCGATGATGGTCTGGCTGACCCGCACTTCCTGAAAGTCGAAATCCAGAAGATCCCCCTGAGCATCTAGAGCCGAACACCCAATAATCGCATAGTCGAATTTGAACTGTTCGATGGTTGCGATTGTCAAGTTACCGATCAGCCCTCCGTCCGAGCGGCGCAACACACCACCGGCTACAACGATCTGACAATTTGGGTTGTCGACCAGGATGTTTGCGACGTTCATGTTGTTGGTCACAACCATCAGATCCTTGTGGTCCAGCAATTGCTGGGCAACGGCCTCGGTCGAGGTGCCGATGTTCAGGAACACGGACGCCCCGTCCGGGATATCCTGCGCGCAGTGTTGGGCTATACGCGCCTTGGTGTCGGCGTTCAGGGCGCGACGGTCTTCGTACCCGATGTTCGAAACGCCTGACCGCAGGACCGCCCCGCCATGCACACGGTCCAGTTTCCCCATATCGGCTAATTCCGACAGGTCACGGCGAATGGTCTGAACTGTGACCTCGAACCGCGCGGCGAGATCATCAACCATCACGCGGCCGTCCTGTCTGGCGATGTTCAAGATGTCTGACTGGCGAAAAGATAAGGACACGTTTGGCTCCGAATTGGGTTGGTTCGTTTTTGTTCTGTTTTCCGAATTTCTCAACAGACGAAACTCTGAGGAACCAATTATTGGCACATGATGTGACAAAACGAACATAAACGAAAACAAACATTGACGAAACGAGGATCTCTAAGGTTAATGAGCGCGCGTTTCCACCAATGGGGAATCATCCGGATATGAAACAGGCACAGGATCAGGTCTCTGATCTTTTCATCATCGGCGGCGGCATCAACGGGTGCGGCATCGCACGCGACACGGCGGGGCGTGGGCTGTCGGTGACATTGGCTGAGATGAACGATCTGGCTTCGGCGACGTCTTCGGCCTCGACCAAGCTGTTTCACGGCGGATTGCGGTATCTGGAGTATTTTGAGTTTCGCCTTGTGCGTGAGGCGCTGATCGAACGCGAAACCCTGTTGCGCGCAATGCCGCATATCAGTTGGCCGATGCGGTTTGTGCTGCCGTATCACCAGGATATGCGGTTTGACTCGGAAACCCCGACCTCGCGCCTGCTGAGCACAGTCATGCCCTGGATGAAGGGGCGTCGTCCGGCGTGGTTGATCCGGCTGGGACTGTTCATGTACGACCACTTGGGTGGGCGTAAAATCCTTCCGGGCACGGACTCACTGGATCTTAAAACCGCACCCGAGGGGCGGCCACTGCAGGAAAAGTTTGAAACGGCCTATGAGTATTCTGACTGCTGGATCGAAGATTCGCGTCTGGTCGTCCTCAACGCCCGCGATGCCGAGGCGCGCGGGGCACAGATCATGGTCCGTACCGAGGTCCTTTCTGCGGAACGTGTGAATGATCTGTGGGAAGTGACGATCCGGGATTGTAATAGCGACGAGACGCGTGTCGTCCGGGCCAAGATGCTTATCAATGCCGGCGGACCGTGGGTCGGCGATATCATTCAGACAAAAATCCGCGTGAACTCTCGCGAAGGTGTCCGGCTGGTGCGCGGCAGCCACATCGTGACTCGCCGGTTGTTCGACCACGACAAGTGCTATTTCTTTCAGGGCGAGGATGGCCGCATCATTTTCGCAATTCCTTACGAGCGGGATTTCACTTTGATCGGGACGACGGATCAGGATCATTCGAACCCTTCCGAACCTCCGGTCTGTACTGAGGCCGAGCAGGAGTATCTTTGCGCCTTTGCCACGAAGTACTTCAAAGAGGCAATCACTCGCGACGATATCATTTGGACTTATTCCGGCGTGCGTCCTCTGTACGATGACGGCGCTAGTAGTGCGACTGCGGCCACGCGGGATTATACACTGAAAGTGGACGCGCAGGGCGGGGCGCCTGTGTTGAACGTCTTTGGCGGAAAGATCACGACGTACCGGCGATTGGCAGAGAGTGCCCTGGAAAAAGTAGCGGAGTATTTCCCGGACTTGCCAGGCCCCTGGACTGCGGGCGTTGCCTTGCCCGGCGGAGATTTCCCTGTGGATGGCGTACAGGACCTTGTGGCTGGGCTTGAAGCTGATTTTGGGTTTTTGAATCGTGCCTGGGCCGAACGCCTTGTCCGGGCTTATGGTACCGAAGCCCGTGCTCTTCTAGGAAATGCTGAAACGTCCGAGGACTTAGGCGAAGATTTTGGGGCAACTCTGACCGCTCGGGAACTGGAGTGGTTGATGGACAAGGAATACGCGCGCAAGGCCGAAGATGTTGTCTGGCGCCGGAATAAGTTGGGCCTCCGGTTGAGCAAACAACAGGTTGACCGAATCCAGGAGTGGATGTCGCAGCGTAGCTCCCAATCTGCCGCCGCATAGACATAGTTCTATCGATCTGTGAAGCCTGTGAGTCTCAGTGCTATGTTTAGATGCAGGCAGGTTCCCTCAAGATGAACAATTCTGGTAGCAGTGAAACAGTGCTGCGAATTTCCGTGCAAGCACTCGCTAGTTCATTTGCCGTGCATATCAGAATTGAACAAATGTTTCGGTCGCTGTGACCAGGCGTCTAATCTGTTGAGACAGAATTCCGCGTTTTCTGTCTCAAACCGCCCATACTGCATAAATGACGGACAAGTGTTGTGCGGAATTAGAGACTACACAGGAGGAATTAGCAGCCAGAGTAACAAAGTGATTGGAACCTGACACTGTTCAGCCGGACCCTATTTCAGATTGCCGAAATCAATGCGTTTGCGGCCTCGACGAATCCGGCCACAGCCACTGCGCTTGCAAGCAAGATGCAACAAATTTCCAACACGCTGAACTTCATTTTGACCCCTATCAAAACGGTACTTAGGGCGTAGAGCAAATTTAGTTGATCGCAAAGGGGTGCTATGTTTACGTAGCGGAAACCTGCTGCACCGGCGGCGTGTATTTGCTCAGGCATTGATCCAAGGTTCTCGTTGCGGGCTGCGCCCCTGAAGTTGAACCTCAACCAATACAGACAAACTGGTTTGAGGTATGGCCCGATCAGGGCGCGGTATTCACTGTTTCGGGCGTTCGGAGCGGGTCGCTGTTGGCAAGTACATTGGTGATAAGCCCGGTTTTTTTCGCGTGAGTGGCTTACTGACTGAGTGTTTGAAGCTCTATTCCCTTATTTGTCACGGCTGCCTACACCACGATTGGATGGTTCTGATTGGGTAACTCAAAGATATAGAGCGGCATTCCGCTCGCAGCAGTCAGCGCCGACCGAACAACCTATTCGCCGCTACCGAAAAGGTCAGCGCGTGAGTTGGGCGCGGGTCTTGCTCAAGGACGTGTTGACGTTGAGTTCATGTCTGGGGTGAAGGCGATGACACCACTGCTTCAGGGGCTCATTGGTGTTTTGCAAGATGCGCGCCTGACATTCTGTTCGCAAGGTGCGTAGAATGCCTGTTCTGGAATGAAACCCACGGCCTCCTATCAATTGACCGACGGTATTGTACTGAGAAATAGCCACCTGCCGAAGAGTACCAAAGCTGGTGTCACTTTCGGGCTGATTCTGTTGAACAACTCTTGCCTGATTGAGGGGTAGGTCGCTGATTCAATTCCTCCAACAGGTTGAATGACTTACGAAGCTGGAGCCAGGGTAGGAAGTACAAGCGGCTTTGTTTTATGAGTTCTCGCTGGCTCTGAAACGCCAGCTCCTCCCTTTCATCCCTGTCTTCGACAAAGGAGTACAGTCTGAAGGAACCTTCTCACGATCCGACCTCACATGGGATGATGAGAACGCCCGGTATATCTGTCCCGAGGGGAAGGAGATGCGGCACACTTGGCGCACGTATTCTGATCCAAAGCGGAACGCCCCAAGTTGGATATCGCACAAATATCTGACCCGGCTCCGACCACGCGGACCATGCGGTGTTCAAGACGAGTTCACTCTCGCCGCTACCGCTCAAAAAACTCCGCAAAATAGCAAAGCTCAAGCTGACCATGCCTGCAACGGGCTGAAGCGGCAGGCAAGACCTCGACATCCAAAGAAGATCAGGGCGACAGCTCAGGCAATCGTGTTGAAATGACAGAGCTTTTTAACGGAAACAGCCCGAAAGACAGCAAAGTTAGAGCTGTTCTTTTAGGGTTTCCCTTGTTTTACGCCGTTTCATCAGAGGGCTCGGGATCGTTCTTAGTACCTTTGATCCATTCCCTGAGGCTTTGCATCAGCGCGTAAAGAACCGGTACCAGAATAACCCCGACCAGTGTGGCCGCCAGCATGCCGCCAAACACGGCAACACCAATGGCTTTTTGGCTGGCGGCACCTGCGCCACTCGCAGCCAACAAAGGTACAACACCCAATAGGAAGGACAGAGCGGTCATCATCACGGCGCGGAAACGCTGGAATGCGGCCTCGGCGGCGGCATCTTTGATCGACAGGCCATTGGCCCGCTGTTCCATTGCGAATTCAACGATGAGAATGCCGTTCTTCGACGCTAGGCCCACAAGCATGATCATCCCGATCTGCGTGTAGAGGTTGATGTCACTGCCCACGATGGCCACGGCGGCCACCGCTCCGAAAAGGGCGACAATCACCGATAGCAGGATCGAAACTGGCATCGTCCAGCTTTCGTATTGCCCGACTAGAAATAGATATCCGAACAGGATGGCCAGACCCAGAATGACGATCACCAAGCTGCCAGACGCAAGTTGTTGCTGCGCTGTCCCTGTCCACTCAAACGCATAACCGGGGGGCAGGGCGGTGGCCGATTCCTCGGTCATTACGTTGATCGCATCGCCGGTGGAAAGCCCCGGAGCTGGAACCGCCGTCACGGTCGCAGAGCGGAACAGGTTGTGACGTTTCAGCAGGACCGGACCCAGCACGTTCTCAACATCAATGAGCGTACCCAGAGGAACCATCTCACCCTTTTGCGAACGGACATAGAGGTTCGAGATATCCTCGACATTGTCCCGATAGGTGCCGTCAGCCTGAATCATCACGCGATAAACGCGGCCGAACAGGTTGAAGTCGTTCACGTAGTAGGATCCCAATTGCGCTTGCATGGTCTGGAACACTTCGGCCACGGACACTTGCAGCGTCTTGGCTTTTTCCCGATCCAGATCAACAAACAGCTGCGGCACGTTTGCGCGGAAGGTCGTGTAGGCCTGACCAATCTCGGGTCTCTGGTTGGCCGCATAGACAAACGACCCAACTGCCGAGGCCAGATCCTGCGGCGTGCCGCCCCCGGTTTGCTGGACCTCCATTTCAACGCCGGCCGACATGCCAAGACCCTGAATGGGCGGTGGGTTGAAAGCCACGATTGAAGCGGCGGATTCACCGTTTGCGATCGCCAGAACTTTGGCCAGAATTGCGTCGGCGCTCAGGTCGTCGTCCTGCCGTTCATCCCAGTTGGTGAGGTTCACAAAGATGGCTGCACCGTTGGTGGTAGTTCCGTTCAGCAACGAGAAACCGTTGACCAAAACGGTGCTGGCGACACCGGGAATCTCACGAATTTGATCATCCAGGCGAGCCGAGACGGTTTCCGTTCGCTCCAATGTCGCGGCGTCCGGCAACTGAATGTCAACGAAGAGATAGCCGTTGTCTTCCAGCGGGATAAAGCCGCTGGACGTGTTGGACATGATCGTACCGGTTCCCATCGCAAGAGCAACGATGACACCAAGGGCAATCACCGGCATGATCAGCAGCTTGCGAACGATCGCGACATAGCCGCCGCGCACGGTTCCGATGAAGCCTTCAAACAAGGCCAACAGCCCCTTGGGCGGACCGGACCGGGCTTTCAGCACCAATCCGCAAAGCGCAGGCGACAAGGTCAGGGCGTTGATCGAAGAGATCACAACAGCGGTTGAGATTGTCACGGCGAACTGCGAATAAAGTCGCCCTGAAATACCCGGCATAAAGGTCACGGGTACGAAAACCGCCAGCAAAACCAGCGTGGTTGCAATCACCGGCCCGGTGATTTGCCCCATTGCCTTTCGGGTCGCCTCAGCAGGCGGCAACCCTTCTTCAGCGATAATCCGTTCAACGTTTTCGACCACGACGATGGCGTCATCCACCACGATCCCGATGGCCAGAACTAGCGCGAATAGAGAGATCGTGTTCAATGACATACCGAATGCCAGCAAAAAAGCGAAAGTGCCGATCAGTGACACGGGGATCGCGACGGCGGGAATGATCGTGGCCCGCCAACTACCCAGAAACACGAACACGACCGAGATCACCAGAATGAACGTCAGGATCAGGGTTGAAACCACGTCGCTCAGAGATTGCTCCACAAAATCAGTGGTGTTGAACGGCACCTGATATTCCACATCCGTCGGGAAGGATCGGGACAGGCGATCAAGCTCGGCCTGTACCCTTTCTGACACGGCCAGAGCGTTGGCCCCAGGGGCCTGATAGATTCCAATAACAGTCGCTGGAACTGCTTGAAAATAACCCGAGGCCGAATAGAACTGCGCTCCCAGCTCGACTCGCGCGATATCTTTAACCCGAACGATCGAACCGGCGTCACCAGTTCGGATGACAATTTCACCGAACTCTGCGGCTGAGGTCAGGCGCCCTTTGGTCTTAATCGTGTACTGAAATGTCTGCCCCTCCGGTACTGGAGGAGAGCCGATGGATCCGGCTGAGACTTCGACGTTCTGCTCGCGGATGGCGCTGATTACGTCGCCCGGAGTGATCGACAATGCAGCCATCTTGTCCGGATCCATCCAGATCCGCATGGCGTATTCCAGATTGGTCAGAACGTCCGCCCGGCCCACACCCTGAACACGCGCCAGCGCGTCTTTGAGGTTGATCGAAGCATAGTTCGACAAAAACACACTGTCATAGGTGCCGTTGGGCGAGGTCAGAGTGACCAGCAACAGCATGTTGGTCGAAGCTTTCTGCGTGACCACGCCCGAAGAGGTCACCTCAGTTGGCAACGACGACATCGCCTGTGCCACGCGGTTTTGTACGTTGACCGACGCGATGTCGGGGTCGGTTCCCACCTCAAAAGTGATGTTCAGAGAATAAGAACCATTATCCGAAGACGTGGACGTCATGTAGATCATGTCGTCCACACCGTTCACCTGCGCCTCGATCGGCGCGGCAACGGTGTTTTCTACGGTTTCGGCATTGGCACCGGTATAGGTCGTGGTCACACTGACCACCGGCGGCGTGATGTCAGGGAATTGGGCGACCGGCAAAACCAGATAGCCAATCATGCCCATGATGGTCAGGACCAGCGAAATGACAAGCGCCAGCTTTGGCCGGCTGATGAACAGGGCAGAGAACATCGGTTACTCTCCCGGCTGCTCAGAGGCCACGACCGCATCCACGGCCACGCCCGGACGAACCCTTTGCAGGCCTTCGACGATTACACTTTCACCGTCGCGCAAACCATCTTTGACGATGATTGCCGACTCTACCGTATCGCCTGTGGTGATATAGCGTTGTTCGACCATTTGCTTGTCATTCACGACCAACACAAATTCACCCCGCTGATCCCTTTGCAGCGCGGCCTGAGGGATAAGGACTTCCAGGGTTGGTTCCAAAGCTTCGATCTGAACACTGAGGAACTGACCGTCGACAATCAAACGGTTCGTGTTCTCGAATTCTGCCCGAACTGTGATTGCACCTGTCAGAGGGTCGATGCGGTTGTCGACGAAAACGATCTTGCCCGTTTCGTCTAGGTTCGTTCCGTTGGGCAGCGTCAAGTGAACATTTGGACTTTTGCTGCTTTCTGCCAGCGAGGCTGCGCTCTCGCCATATTGCTCTAGAACTGTAGTGAATTGTTTTTCGTTCAGCGAAAAATTCACATAGATCGGCGCTTCGCTGACCAGATTGACCAAAGGAGAGTTCGTTGGCCCAACCACGTCGCCAACACTTGTGGCGACGCGACCGATACGACCCGAGAAGGGGGCGTGAATTTTTGTGTAGCTCAGGTCCAATTCAGCTTGTTGGATTGCAGCTTGGGCAGATTTCACTTCGGCCTCGGCGACCAGTTCATTGGCACGGGCGATGTCCCGTTCGGACTCGGGTGTGGCGTCGCGTCTATAAAGCTCTTCCTTACGGGCCAGTTCAACCTTGGCGAGTTCCAGATTGGCTTCAGCACGGTCCAAATCTGCCTTGCGGGCTTGTAGCGTAGCTTCATAAAGATCGGGCTCGATAGTGAACAACAAGTCGTCTTTGTTCACCAACGAACCGTCTGCTACTTCCTGGCTTTCAAGAAACCCGTTTACCCTGGCGACGATGTCAACTTTGTCGATAGCTTCGGCGCGACCGATGAAAACGGCTTCTTCAGTTATTTCCTGCGTATAGGCCGCAGCAATGGATACTTTCGGCGGCGGGGCGTCGCCTTGGTCCTGCGCAAGAGCAGCATGTGCCATGCCCACACAGACCGCAGCAGCAAGGGCTGGTCCGTGAAGACGGAATTTCAAGTTCTTCAATGCAAGGGACATGGCGGGTGCCTCGTTAAAACTACGGTTTTTTGCGCCAGGAAGGATAGGCCAGCCCGACGAGTCGACTGAATTCCCGGTCAGGATGGCCGTTTTGCGCGTATATCTCAAGCTTCTTGAATACGATTTAAATCTGCGTCTTTGCAGAATTTTTCGCGACCTCAGTGCGGCTTACGTCGACCTTTTCGCGAATACGTATCTAAAACGTGACCAATGAAACAAAAATGGGGGCCGAAATGGCCTCCATTCCTTAGTCAGCACTGTGCAACGGATCAGTCGCGGGTTCCAGCAAAGCGGTTTTGCCAGTCCTCGCGCTGCTCGTCCGTGATTTTGGCAAACAGGACGTCTGGTACGGTGAATTCGTGACCAGCGGGCAGGGCGCTCAGCGCGGCGTCGACGTCATCGGGCCAACTTGTGTCCAGCGTGTTCATCGCACTTAGCATCTTGGCCGAGGTCTCGGGGATGAACGGGGCGCTAAGCACGGCGTAGAGCCGGATCAGGTTCAGGCCCAGACGTACCTGTGCTGCGGCCTGTTCCGGGTTTTCCTTGAAGGTAGACCATGGGGCTGCGGCCTGCAGGTATTCGTTGCCCGCCACCCAGATCGCCCGTAGTTCCTGCGCGGATTTACGGACCTCCATCGCCTCCATATGCCCTTCATAGGCACGGACACGGTTGGTGAGTTCGTCGATCAGCGCCTGTTCACGTTCGCCATAGCCGCCGCCTTCGGGCACGGCTTCGGAGAATTTCGAACGGCAGAACTTGGTGATCCGGCTGACGAAGTTGCCCAGAACGTCCGCAAGATCTTTGTTTACGGATTGCTGGAAGTTCTCCCAGTTAAACTCACTATCGCTGCTTTCGGGCGCATGGCTCAGCAACCACCAGCGCCAGTAATCGGCCGGCAGAATCTCCAGCGCCTGATCCATGAACACGCCACGACCCTGAGAGGTTGAGAACTGGCCACCGTCATAGTTCAGGTAGTTGAACGATTTCAGGTGATCCACCATCTTCCACGGCTCGCCTGATCCCAGAATAGTGGCCGGGAAGGACAGAGTATGGAAGGGCACGTTGTCCTTGCCCATGAATTGCACATACCGCACATCATCCGCGCCTTTATCGGTGCGCCACCAGCGTTCCCAATCCGCGTCGGTCTTGCCGTTCGCGTCCGCCCATTCCTTGGCACAGGCGATGTATTCGATCGGCGCGTCAAACCAGACGTAGAAAACCTTGCCTTCCATACCTGGCCAGTCCTTATCACCTTTCTTGACCGGTACGCCCCAGTCCAGATCGCGGGTGATACCGCGATCCTGCAGGCCGTCGCCATCATGCAGCCACTTCTTGGCAATCGAGGTGGTCAGGATCGGCCAATCGGTCTTGCTGTCGATCCACGCATCCAACTGATCCTTCATCGCCGACTGGCGCAGATACAAATGCTTGGTTTCACGCACCTCCAGATCGGTTGAGCCGGAAATGGCCGAGCGCGGCTCGATCAGGTCGGTCGGGTCCAACTGCTTGGTGCAGTTTTCACACTGGTCGCCGCGTGCACGGTCATAGCCGCAGTTGGGGCAGGTGCCCTCGATATAGCGGTCCGGTAGGAACCGGCCATCGGCGTTGGAATAGACCTGCTTTTCAGTGACTTCCCGGATCAATCCGGCGTCGTCCAGCTTGCCCGCGAAATGCTGGGTCAGCTTCTTGTTCTGGTCGCTGGACGAACGGCCAAAGTGATCAAAGCTCAGGCCAAAGCGATTGGCGATACCGGCCTGGATTTCATACATCTCGGCGCAGTATTCGGCCACGGGCTTGCCAGCCTTGGCTGCCGCCAACTCAGCCGGGGTGCCGTGTTCGTCGGTGGCGCACAGGAACATGACCTCATTCCCCCGGCCACGCTGATAGCGTGCGTACAAATCGGCAGGCAATTGCGAGCCGATCAGGTTGCCGAGGTGCTTGATCCCGTTGATGTAAGGGATCGCCGAGGTGATGAGAATCCGAGCCATTTTGCGTTTCCACGTATCTATCTGCGCGACCGTCTATCTTATGTGACCGGCCAGCAAAAGCCCGGTTTCATCGATAAGCGTCCGAAAAGACGTATAAGTGCCTGCCTGACGCGGCCTTCGCGTGAGGGTGCTACTCTGTGTATGATGGGTGTGCAATTTGTTCACGGGGGATAAAATGAAGGTATTCATGGTTCATCGCCTGATGCAGGCGACCGCATTTTTCTTTTCATCCTTATTTTTAGCGCCGAGCGTTCAGGCAGACCAAGGCAACGCCATGGATGCGATTGACAGCTTTGACAAAGCGATGTTGTCAATCTTCCACCGTGGTCAGAAAGCGCTGACAGCGCGGTCGCGACCGGTCATGGTGATCGCTCGGGATGTTACGGTCCTGTCAGAGAACGGTCAGGTGTCGTTTCCGAGGGACGCGCCGAACTATCTGATTTTTAAGTCTACATCCCATGTGCTTTTGGGGATCATTGGCGCAGTTACCCCGTGGCCCGAAGAGGATGCCGATGGTGCAAGTTGGAAAAAGGACTTCGCGGCCATCACGCAGGAAATCAACACACTGATGCCGTGGATAGAACAGCTCGACCTGCCAAAAGAGGAGATTGCGCGGCAACGACAGATGCTTGAGGTCGCGCATACTTTTACAAGTACGGCGGTCCAGCGCGGGATCCTAACGCGGCAGGACGTGTCAACCGTGATTAATGATATGCGCCCGGTCTGGGCAGCCAACATGCGCGAAGCCGCAAGGGCCGAACTTGCCTCGTTACACAAGGCTGTGTCTGACGCGCGTGCAGCAGTCAGCAAAAAAGAATGGGACGAAATGTATGTCGTCCACCATGGTGGGTCCAATGTTGCAGGGGTCAACGTAGTCGAACTGTATCTGGAGCGCGTGATGCCACGGAAAGTTGCGGCGGGTCAGGTTATGTTCGCCGAACATGCGCATGGCAACGAGGCGATGGCCGATTTCGTTGGCTATGAGAAGATGCAACGTCTGGTCGGCGCTTGGGCTTTCGGGGATCCGGGGCGCATGGAAGTTGACCTGCTGGGATATGAAGCAGGCTCGCTATTGGATGAAATGATCCCGTCTTCGCCGCCTTCAGAATAACCTTCGGGGCTCTATTCCTCTCGCGACCGTTTCAGCAATCGCCCGATGGTGAAAGAGGTGCGCGGCGCATAAACATAGTTGGTCCGTTCATCCGGCGTCGGGCGCGAACGCATCCGAGCCACGCCGAAGACGATCAGGGCCAGATGCCCCACAGCCACAAACGCAAACAGGGCACCCGGGCCGAATTGCTGAATCAACGTGGATGAGACGTAGGGCGAGGCGATTGCCCCCAGCGCGTACCAAAACATCAGGGCTGCCGATAGTTCGACCCGCTGCTCTGTCGTGGCAAAGTCGTTGGCGTGGGCTGATGACACCGAAAAGATCGGAAAGGTTGTCAGGCCGAAGATACCAGCTGCCAGCATCACGCCCAAAGTGCCCGTTCCACTGGCCGCCATGGTCACCCCGCAACTGAGCACGGCTGCGCCGGACAACCAGATCAGCACCCAACGCCGGTCGTATTTGTCGGCCAGCCAGCCAAGCGGGTATTGAGCCAAAGCCCCGCCGAGAACGAATGAGGCCAGAAAGAACGCGATCTGATCGACACCCAGACCGACCTCTTGCCCATAGACCGGACCGACCATGCGGAACGAGGCCGAGCTAAGCGCTGCGACGATCACGCCCGCCACCGCCAGAGGAGAGCTGCGCCAAGCCAGCTTGGGCCGCAGTCGCGGGGCCTCCGGTGTGATCGGCTGACTAGCCCGGGTCAGCGTCAGAGGCAGCAACGCGGCGCAGCACAGGATCGCCAGCAGATTGTAAGACACGTAGGATGCAGGCGGCAGGATCGCGATGATCAGCTGCGCGCAAAGCGACGCGCCCATTTCGACGAACCGATAGGTCCCCATGGCGCGTCCGCGTGTTTCGTTGGTGACCTTGGCGTTCAGCCAGGCCTCGATCACGGTGTAGCACCCGGCGACACAGGTGCCGGAGGCAATTCTGAGCGCTGCCCAGATATAGGGATTGTCGGTCAGCGTGTGCCCGATCAACCCCATCGCGCCCAAGGCGGTGCAGACGGCAAAGGCGCGGGAATGGCCGACGCTGCCCATTAATCGCGGAGCCCACCAGCAACCAACAAAGAACCCGATGAAATGCGCCGAACCCAGCAGACCGATCTGTTCCGTCGTGAAGTTCAGCGTCAGGCCCGAGATGGCGTCCAGCGGTCCGACGCCGCCAGTAGAAAGCTGCAGCAGAATGACTGAAAGAAAAAGGGCGGCAAAGGAAATGATCGTGCGCATGATGGGCTCAGCTTTACTCGATATGCCGGTAATGCGCGCGTCTTATCGACTCTGGCGCGTCGTTTTTTGGCTATCTGGCCTTTTTGATCTCGGCCCGGATGTCCAGCCCGACAGTGTCTTGCACCAGATCGGCATAGCCTGACGCGCCGAAGTCGTGGCGGTTCAGCGCGCCGGTTAGTCGAATGGAGAGCATGTCCAGATTGTCCGATGCGCTGCCTGGCGGGCGATATAGGTCCGCCTGCAAGGCGATCGGTCGCGTCACACCGCGCAGGGTCAGATCACCGGTGATTTTCGCTCCACGTGAAATTCGCCCACCATCACCGAGCTCAACTTTGGTCGTCTCAAAGTGAATGATCGGATAGTTTGCGACATCCAGAACGCCTTCGCCCAACATTGCGCTCCGGGCAAAAGGCAGCTTGGTTCGGGCTTCGGCGGCGTTCAGGGTGACATTGACGCGGCTGTTGGTCAGGTCGCTCAGGTCGATCCGGATGTCGGCCGAGTGGATCGGCATGGTTCCGGATTGAGCAAGGCCGGACAGGTCAAAGGTAAAGTCAACGGATGTGCCCTTGGGTACCAGCACATAGGGGCTGAGGTCCGCATGGGCCGGGCTGGTCAGGGGCAGGGCGGTCAACCCGGCCAATAACGTGCGCCGGGTCAGCTCGGTCATGCTACGGCCTCCTGTCTGCGGGGGCGCGAGCGGTTCAGCAGAACCAGCAGGATGGCGATGTTCAGGCCGTTCCAAAGGATGCCGTTGATGAAGGCCAGTTGATAGTTGCCGGTCACGTCGTAAATCCAGCCGGACATCCAGCCACCCAAGGCCATCCCCATGATCGTCATCATCAGAACGAAACCCACGCGGGCTCCGGCCTCTTGCGGCGGCATGTATTCACGGACCACGAGGGCATAGCTGGGCACGATGCCGCCTTGCGCCAGCCCGAACAGCAGGCTGATGACATAAAGCGAGACCATCCCGTCATAGGGCAGGAACAGGAACAAGGCGATGCATTGCAGGACCGAGCCGATCAGAAGCGTTTTCACTCCGCCCAGCTTGTCGGCCACAAGGCCCGAGATCACCCGGCTGATCACTCCGCCCAGTAGCATCAGAGACAACATCTCGGCCCCAACCGCCGGGCCGTAGCCCAAACCGACGCAATAGGACACGATATGAACCTGCGGCATCGACATCGCCACGCAGCAGCCGATCCCGGCCAGTCCCAGAATGTATTGCAGCGCACGCGGCGATATCCCGACGCTGCGGGCGTTGATCCGGGCCGTGGCGGCGGCGGTGCTATGCGCTTCGACCGGGACCTGACGGCGCAGCAGAAGGGACAGGGGTATGACGACCGCCAAGGTTATGACCGCCAGCGTCAGATAGACCTGTTGCCAGCCTTCACGGGCCAGAATGCCGGACAGCAGGATGGGCCAGATTGCTCCGGACAGGTAGTTGCCACTGGCCACCAAAGCTACGGCAATCCCGCGTCTGCGCACGAACCAATGCGAGATATCGGCGATCAGCGGACCAAATCCGATCGACGTACCCACGCCTAACAAAAAATGCGCTGCGGACAGCAGGGCGATTGACGGTGCCATTGATGCCAACAGGTAGCTGAGAGCACTCAGCATCGCCGCACCGATCAGGGCCTTGGTGACACCCAGTTTGTCCACCAGTTGCCCCAGCCACATGTTGCCGACGGCATACCCGATCATGGTCAGTGTGAAAGGCAGCGAGGCACTGGCCCGTCCAGCCCCGAACTCTGTCTCGACATCCGGCATGATCAGAATGACGGCCCAGATTCCAACATTCGCCACTGTGGCAATGGCGAGCGTGATCAGAAGGCGAAGCCAGGAGTACCGGCTGTCATGGATCGGATGGCTCATGTCTGAACGCTAGGGCCGGGGTCTGTTTTTGGCCAGTCACAAGTTTTGTGATCCTCGTGAGGTGTCACACCAAAACATCTTGCGCTCTGATCCGGGTCAGGTTCAACCCGGCGCGCGGTTTGGTCTGTGTGGCTTGCCAACTGACCGGGGGCAGGGCGCGGGCGCGGCGGCGGGTCAGGACCCAGCGGCGGGCCTCTCCCTGATGGTTCGCGGCCATATGCCAGCGAGTCTCAACCCCTTGCGCGCCGCCGCCACCGGGGGTCAGCAACAGACCCAGCGGAGCCCGTCCCATCGCGCCACCCTGTTCGGCGGCCAGATGCATTCGGCGTACCGGTGTCAGAGCGGGCGCACCAGGCAGGTCGCCGATGATCAGCGGGATTGCCCCGCTGCGCAGCGCCTCTTCCATGCACCACAGCAGATCTTCGGCGCGGGTGGGGCGGACGAAGATGAACCGGGCGGGATCGGCAAAAGGCATCATCCCGTCGGGGTTCAGTTGGCCGTGTTCCCACGCAGGGGAAATCCACAGTACCGGTCCCTGCGCCTGACCCGCCAGCCACGTGGCAAAGCTGCGCCGGGCGGGGCCGCAGGCCTCGTGCACGCGGCCCAGTTGCAGGGTGATCTGCGGATGCAGGACCAGTCCCGGCGCCTCACGCGCGGGTTTACGGCCAAGAAGGTTTGTAGACATTCCTGCAGTCTAGCATGTTCCCCTTTTGTTCTCAACGGGAGATTGCAATCGTGAACCCTTTACCGGGACAGGATCATACGGCCATCCGTGAACTGGATATTCGAGAACCGATGCAGGTAGTCCATGCCAAGCAGCGACTGACGCAAATCGCCTTCGTTGACCCAAGCCGCGACGCCGTGGTCAGTGATCGGACCCAACTCAAGACTGTCCAACCGGATGGGTGCGGTGCGTACCTCTCCATTCGCGGTTGCAGCGCGGCCAAGGTAATTTAGCTGGTCGGGGTCAACGCCAATGCGTCTGGCGTCCTGCTCGCTGAATACAATCTGGCTGGCACCGGTATCGACGAGGAAGGTGATCGGCTCTCCGTTCACCAAAACAGGCAGGTAATAGTGGCCGTCATAGGCACGGGGCACTGCAATCGTCTCGCCGGTGACGGTCATCTGCGGGGCAGGACCCACGGTGGTGCGGATGTCCTCCCACAGGCCAACAACGGCGATGACGCCGACGAAGATGAACACCCAGGCCATGGCCTGCTGCATGGTTTTGTTCAGCGATTGGCGATTTTGCGAGATAAACCACGCAACAATAGCCGAGCCAAGCACGACCAGATAAACCAAACGTCCAATGCTGTCTCCGTCCATACCATTACCCTTACCGAATTCACTCTAAGGTATATGGGGATTTATGAGGCAAAACCAAAGGCCTTGAGGCCGTCCAATATGAACTGAACCGACAGCGCCGCCAGCAACATGCCCAGCAGGCGTGTCAGCACGTTCAGGCCGGTCTTGCCCAGAATGCGCGCGATCAGGCCGCCCGACAGGAAGAAGGTCAAAACGACGGCCATCACCGCCAGCATGACGATGCAGGCTTCGACAATTCCCAGAACACCGGGGTGCTGACCAGCCAGCAGGATGATCGTTGCAATCGAACCCGGCCCGGCGATCAGGGGAATGGCCAATGGGAACACCGAAGGGTCGGGATGCTCTTCTTCCTCGGCCCGATCCTCGCGCCGTTTGGTGCGGCGTTCGAACAGCATGTCCAGAGCGGTAAGGAACAACAACGCACCACCTGCGACACGGAAGGCGGGCATCGATATGCCGACAAAGCCCAGAACAGCCTCGCCAAAGGCTGCGAAAGCGATCAGGATGAAGACGGCCGTCAGGCAGCTGCGGATCGCTGTCTTGCGGCGGGTCTTCGCGTCCATGTCTTGCGTCAGCGCCACGAAGATCGGGGTGGTGCCAAACGGGTCGATCACCACGAACAGGGTAGTGAAGGCGGTGATGAAAAAGGCCAGATCCATCATGCGACGTTCTCGGCGTTTTCAAGACGTTCGGCGGCGGCGACCCACAGGGCCTCGGCTTTTTGCATGGCTTCGACGACCTCGGCGAATTTGCGGTTCCAGGATTCCAGATCGTTGATCTTGTCGTCCTCGTACAACGCCGGATCTGCCAGCTTGGCCGAGAGTTTGTCGTGCATATCCGTCAGTTTCTCGATCCGGTCCTCGCATTTGCGCAGATCGGCACGCAGGGCCAGCATCGCCTCGCGCGAGGGGCGCTTGGGTTTGGCAATTTGCGGTTTCTCTTTGATGGGTTTTTCGCGGGCCAGCAGCATGGCGCGATAGGCCTCGAGGTCGCCGTCGAAGGGTTTGACCGTGCCATCCGACACCAGCCACAACCGGTCCGCGACCAGCGACAACAAATGCATATCGTGGCTGACCAGAACAACGGCACCGGAATAGGCGGTCAACGCCTCGACCAGCGCTTCGCGGCTTTCGATGTCCAGGTGGTTGGTCGGCTCATCAAGGATCAGCATATGCGGCGCGTCGATGGTGGCGATCAGCAACGACAGGCGTGCTTTCTGACCACCAGACAGCCGCCCGACCAGCGTTTCCGCCTGATCCGCATTCAGCCCAAATCCGGCCAGACGGGAACGCCACTTGCCCGGCGCTTCATCCGGGCGCAAGCGACGCAGGTGGTCCAAGGGTGTCTCGTCCACATGCAGCTCATCGACCTGATGTTGTGCAAAGTATCCGATGCGCAGCTTGTTGCTGCGGGTCATCTTGCCCGCCATCAGAGATAGGCGGTCGGACAGAAGTTTGGAAAGGGTTGATTTGCCCTGACCGTTTTTGCCCAACAACGCGATGCGGTCGTCTTGGTCGATACGCAGGTTCAGGCGGCGCAGCACTTCGGTCTCACCATAACCCGTCACGCCACCTTCGATTTGGATGATCGGCGGCGACAGTTCCTCGGGTTCAGGGAAAGAGAACGCGCGCAAGGCGGCCTCTTGCGGAGTTGAGACCAGCTGGATGCGTTCGATCATCTTCAGGCGCGACTGGGCCTGCACGGCCTTTGAGGCCTTGTAGCGGAAGCGGTCTACAAAACTCTGCAGATGTGCGATGCGGGCCTTGGCCTTGGCGTTCTCCGATTCTGCCTGCGCCAGACGTTCGGCGCGGCGTTCAGCGAATTTGTCATAAGGAACAGCGTAGTAAGTGAGCTTGCGGTCTTCCAGATGCAGGATCGAGCCCACTGCGCGGTTTAGCAGCCCGCGGTCATGGCTGATGATGATGACTGTATGCGGGTATTTGGCCAGATAGCTTTCCAGCCAAAGTGCGCCTTCAAGGTCCAGATAGTTGGTAGGTTCGTCCAGCAAAAGCAGGTCAGGCTGCGAAAACAGCACCGCCGCCAGTGCGACGCGCATCCGCCAGCCGCCCGAGAAATCCGAACAGGGGCGAAGTTGATCTTCGTCGTCGAAACCCAAACCTTTGAGGATCGAGGCCGCCCGCGCCTCGGCCGACCAGGCGTCAATATCGGCCAGACGGGTCTGGATATCTGCGATGCGCGCCGGTTCTTCGGCGCTGTCGGCTTCGGCCATCAGAGCGCTGCGCTCGGTATCGGCAGCCAGAACCGTGTTGATTAGAGAAACGTCGGACGAGGGTACCTCTTGCGCCACCCCGCCGATCCGCGCCCGCTTCGGTAGGATGATATTACCCGATTCCAACGCCAGTTCGCCCCGGATCAAACGAAACAGAGTAGTCTTGCCGGTGCCATTCCGACCCACAAGGCCAACCTTGTGGCCGTCGGGAATGGTGGCGCTGGCGCCGTCAAACAGGGGGCGGCCCTCGACCGCATAGGTGATGTCTTCGATCCGTAACATGAGCCGCTCATAACAGAGCATACCAGACGCCGCCAGCGGCTTGGCATGTTCAATATGCGGCCAGTGTGCTAGCGCTGGTTCGATTGGTTTTCGACGGTTTTCTTCATGCGCGCGGCTTCTTCGCCTCCATCTTTGATCACTTTGGTGTTTGCGACGGCTTTGTCGGTGCTGACGCTGAACATGTTCCTGCCGTCGCTCGCCCGGATGTCGGGTGATTTTCAGGTCGATTACGCGCTGGTGAACCTGTCGGTGGCCGGGTACCTGGCGGTGTCTGCCGTGCTGCAACTGATAATGGGGCCTCTGTCTGATCGGTTCGGGCGCAGACCCATCCTGCTGATTTGTATGGTCGTCTTCGTCGCCGCGTCGGTCGGTTGCGTGCTGGCCGAGTCGATCTGGATCTTTCTGGGATTTCGCCTTCTGCAGGCCGCCGTGGTGGCCGGGCCGGTTTTGTCCAGCGCCGCCATCCGTGACATGTACCCTGCGAACGAGGCCGCTAGCAAATTGGGTTACGTGACGATGGCGATGGCGCTGGCCCCGATGTTGGGGCCGATGCTGGGCGGTGCGCTTGACAGCCTGTTCGGTTGGCGCGCCGGGTTTGTTCTGTATTCGGTTCTTGGGGCAGGGCTGCTGCTTTTGCTCTGGGCCGATATGGGCGAGACCAACACCAACCGCTCTTCAACCTTCGCTGCACAACTGAGGGAATACCCGCACCTGTTCCGCGCGCGCAGGTTTTGGGGTTACGCCCTGTGTGCCGCCTTTTCGATCGGAGGGTTTTTCAGCTTTATCACCGGCGCCCCATTGGTGGCGGCATCGTGGTTCGACATGAGCCCCGCTATGCTGGGCCTGGGGATCGGCATAATCACAGGCGGTTTCATGGTTGGCAATTTCATCACCGGGCGGATCGCAGCGCGCACAAAGCTGACCACCATGATTCTGATCGGACGCATTACTGCCTCAACAGGTCCGCTGGGTGGCTTGCTTTTGTTTCTTGCTGATCTGGGCTCGGTCTGGGTGTTTTTCGGGTCGGCCATCTTTGTCGGTTTCGGCAACGGCCTGACCAATGCCAACGCATCCGCTGGCCTTATGTCCGTCCGTCCCAAACTGGCGGGCAGTGCGGCGGGCCTGTCCGGCGCAATGATCGTGGCGCTGGGGGCGGTTCTGACCTCGCTTACCGGGCTTTGGGTCAGCCCTGAAAACGGTCCGTACCTTGTTCTGGGCATGATGTGGGCGTGCAGTTTCGCCGGGCTGCTGGCAGTGCTGTATGTGCGCTGGGTCGACCAGCAGGACCCACTGCCGGAAACGATCTGAGCCGCCGCGCATCATAGTGCTTTTCATACGGCACAGACCATGCTACGCGGCGCGCGATGGATTTCGGCGCGACCCCGCGCCTTATGCTAAGGAGAGGCCGACATGGCACTGGAACGCACATTCTCGATCATCAAACCCGATGCAACCCGCCGCAACCTGACTGGCAAAATCAACGCCAAGTTCGAAGAAGCCGGCCTGCGCATCGTTGCGCAAAAGCGCATCCACATGACCAAAGAGCAAGCCGGCAAGTTCTACGAAGTACACGCCGAGCGTCCGTTCTATGACGAACTGTGCGAATTCATGTCGTCGGCTCCGGTTGTTGTTCAGGTTCTGGAAGGCGAAGGCGCCATTGCAAAGAACCGCGAAGTCATGGGCGCAACCAACCCCGCAGACGCAGCCCCCGGCACCATCCGCGCCGAGTTCGCTGAATCGGTTGGTGAAAACTCGGTCCACGGTTCGGACGCTCCGGAAACCGCAGCTGTCGAGATCGCCTACTTCTTCTCGGGCATAGAACTGGTCGGCTAATCCGCCATCAGATCGGATTTTAGGGCCGCTCCCGGCAACGGGTGCGGCCTTTTTCATACCGGTTTAAGGTCATCTGCCGATACCCGCACGCCGACCGCGTCCAGATCCGAGATCATCTTTGTCTCGGGTGCGGCGCTGACACTGGCCTTGATCGCGTCAAACCGCTGGCGCAGGGCCTTTTTTTCATCGCCCTTGCAATCGTTCCACGGACGTCCGTGCAACCCCATCACCAGCACATAGTAGCCAATGAAATGCGGCCGTGTTCCGGCACGTATCACGCGGGCATAGGCCTCATCTGGGCCCAAATGACGCAATTGCTGAGCCGAGTGAATGCCAGCGCGGGCGCACGCCTGTTCGAAAGCGGGGCCAAGGTTGCGGATCGAAGAAACGGGATCGGACATGCCTAACTCTTAGCCCTGTGGCACAGTGATGTCGACCTGACGAAAGGTTAGTTCAACATCAGACTTGCCAGAAGAGCTGTTGTGCGATTTCATGACGTCATGCTGTCATGAGGTTGCCTATGTCGAAGAACAAGGACACCGGCGAAAAGCCCGGCAAGAACAAAAAGAATACGTCTCTGAGGTTGGATGGCAAGACGTTGAAAGCCCTCAAGATCCGGGCAATCGAAGAGGGGACCAGCGTCCAGAAGA
The DNA here is from genome assembly GCF_013032445.1 of Ruegeria arenilitoris. Taxonomy (GTDB): domain Bacteria; phylum Pseudomonadota; class Alphaproteobacteria; order Rhodobacterales; family Rhodobacteraceae; genus Ruegeria; species Ruegeria arenilitoris_F. Next base: position 304,418 of record NZ_WQCA01000005.1, read on the forward strand.
TCATCGAGACGCTGGTGAATGACTATCTGGATACGCCGAAAAAGGGTCGCTCGTGATGGCGCAGAAAAGCAGGTTCTTCATTATCCCCGGCACGTTCGATCTGACGGGGTTTACGGATTCTCTCAAAGGACTGACACCCGCATTCGAAACATCAGCAACCGCGCGACCGTTCGACCTTTTGGACTGTCACGATCAGTCGCTGCGTTCAGAAGGGCGGCTGCTGGTCGAGGTCGACGGCGCAATGCGGTTGTTGCAGGCCGACGGTGAAGTTCTGGTTCAGGCCTGCACCGGCAAGGGTAAATTCGTTCAGGACCTGCCGGACGGCCCTGTAAAAACGGCGGTGAAGGGATTCCCCAAACTGCGCGCGTTGATGAGCATAGGCTCGGGTCTGATCGAAACCGGCACATTTGCGGTGTTGGATGATTTGCAAAAGACACAGGTCCGAGGCAGCGTCGTAACGTTGTCCACGGATGAGGGGCAGGCGACCCTTCTGACTGTGAAGCCGATGCGCGGCTATGACCGCGCCTACCATGCGGTCTGCGCTGCGCTTGGCAATATGGCGGCATCTGGATTTGAGACAGTGTTTGATAGTTTGTTCCCCGGTGCCACCCCCTATAACGCAAAGCCCGATGTTGCTCTGGGCACGCAGGAGCCTTCCATCGAAGTGGCGGCGGATATCATTCGCACCTATCTGGCCGTCGCGCGCCAGAACGAGGCAGGCGTGATCGCCGATATCGACACAGAGTTTCTGCATGACTACCGCGTCTCTCTGCGCAGGGTCCGGTCGGTGCTGAGCCTGTTTAAGGGCGTGTTTTCTCCGGAACAGACCGAAGTTCTGAAACGCGAATTCTCTGATCTGATGGCCCCCACTGGACGGGTGCGGGACCTGGATGTCTACCTTCTGGAAAAAGACATTTACTTCAATCTGATACCGCCGAACCTTCATCAAGGTGCCGAGGCAATGTTCGCCCAATTCGACAAGGAACGCACCCGCGCGCTGGCCGCGTTGATCCGCCGTCTTCGCAGCGCGGCTTTCGGTAAGAAGATGGACGAATTGGCGGCGCTGTTTGCCGATGCGAAAGGGTTGAAACACGGTCCAAATGCGGATCGCGGGGCTTATAGCTATGCCTGTGCGCTGATCTGGAAACGGTATCGCAAGGTGTGCAAACTGGCCCGCGGAATCACCCCGGAAACGCCGGATGAGATCGTTCATGATCTGCGGATCGACTGCAAAAAGCTGCGCTATCTGATGGAGTTTTTCGGCCCTCTGTTCGACAAAGGCGATTTCAAAACGCTCATCAAGCCCTTGAAAAAACTGCAAGATAACCTTGGGTTGTTCAACGACTACTCAGTCCAGCAAGAGGCACTTTTGGATTTTGTGGCAACTCAAAGCAACGCCCAAGGTCGGGCAAATGCGCAGCTTGCCATGTCCGTCGGCGGGTTGATCGCCGTACTTGACCAACGACAAAAGGCCGAACGCGATCGCGTGATCGCCAATTTCCAACATTTCGACAGCCCGGACATCCAGAACCTGTTCCGAACCCTGTTTTACCACAAGGAGGATTGAGGAGTGAAGATCATTGCCTGCTACAGCAACAAGGGCGGAGTGGGGAAAACCGCGACCTCGGTGAACCTGGCATATGCCTATGCGCAAGCGGGGTACACTGTGCTGCTGTGCGATCTTGATCCGCAGGGGGCATCGGGATTTTATTTCCGGGTGAAACCGTCGAAAAAGCTGACCGATGCGCGTTTTTTCGAAGATGTCGAACGGTTCACCAAATCGATCCGGGCCAGTGATTTTGATGGATTGGACGTGCTGCCCGCAAACCTGACCTTTCGGGATTTTGACGTGTTCCTCTCACGGATGCGGAACAAGCGGTCGCGGTTGAAAAAGGCCTTGGCCACCGCAGGCAGCGACTATGACGTGATCATTCTGGATTGCCCGCCGAACTTTTCGACCCTGTCTGAGAATATCTTCAAAGCTGCTGACCAGATTTTGGTGCCCGTTATCCCGACGACCTTGTCGGAACGGACGCTTGAGCAATTGGTGAGCTTCTTCGACGATCACAGGCTGCCCAAGAAAAAGCTCAATGCGTTCTTTTCGATGGTGCAGCGGCGCAAAACCCTGCATCTGGAGTCGATGGAGAAGATGCGCAAGGCGTACAAAAAGCGCTTCCTGCAATCCGAGATTCCCTTTGCTGCGGATATCGAACGCATGGGCCAGAACCGCGCCCCTGTTAGCATCTATGCCAAGCGCAGTGCCGCAAGCTCTGCCTATCAGGCGCTGTTCGATGAATTGGAAAACGGAGTGATTTCACCCAAATGAGCACCGAAATTGAACGCAAGTTTCTGGTCGCGGACTTGCCGGACCTGAGCGGCACGGAAAAAGCCCTTGTGCGTCAGGGGTATCTGACCGCGCCCGACGACTCCACCGAACTGCGTCTGCGTCAGAAAAACGATAAGTATTTCCTGACCCTGAAGGGCGGCGGCGCATTGGTACGGGTTGAGCGTGAGGCCGAAATCTCGGCCGAACAATTCGACACTTTTTGGCCCGAGACGGACGGTCGCCGGGTCGAAAAAGAGCGCTTCACCGGACAGTTGCCGGACGGGAGGGTGTTTGAACTGGACGTGTTTCAAGGCGATCTAGCGCCGCTGCGTCTGGTCGAGGTCGAGTTTCAGACCGAAGCAGAGGCCGAAGCCTATATTCCGCCCGAGTGGTTCGGTGCCGACGTGACGGCGGACAAACGCTATAAAAACAAGACGATGGCGACCAAAGGTATTCCTGCCTAAGGTTTGCGCGCCAGTTTGATCACCACCTCAAGCCCCGGATCGCAGTTATGCGCCTCAAACGTGCCGCCGTGCATTCGGGATATTGCGGCAACGAGGGCCAGTCCCAGGCCGGCATTGCGCTCGGTCCGGGCCGGGTCGAGGGTCACAAACGGCATCTGCAGGCGCGGCAGGTCCTCTTGAGGTACGCCCGGTCCCCGGTCACGGACGCTGAGGCTGGTATAGGGGCCGTCCTCGGACAGGTTGATCGTGACCGCTGTGTCTGGCGGGGCATAACGCATTGCGTTTTCCAGCAGGTTCGACAGTGCCTGAGACAATAGCGGCCGGTGCCCGGGGATAGAGCCAGCGCTGCCGGTGACTTCCAGCCGGATGCCCTGATCGTCGGCAACAGGATCGTACAGCTCTGCCACGTCTGCCACCAGTTGTTGCAGGTCTACTGGCTCGAACTGTTCGCGGCCAACACCGGCCTCGGCGCGTGAGATTTCGGTCAGTTGGCCCAACACGCGCAACACGTGGTCGATCTCAGAACTCGCCCGTGCAACGTCGATTTCGCGCTCCTGATCCGTCTTGCCCGGGTCAGACAGCGCCTCGACCCGCTGTTTCAAGCGCGACAGGGGGGAACGCAGGTCATGCGCAATCGAATTCGACGTGGTACGCAGATTGCTGACCAACTCTTCGATCTTGTCCAGCATGGTGTTAAGCGTACCGGCCACTTGATCGAACTCATCCCCGGTCCCGCGCAAGGGCATTCGGCGGGACAGATCACCCGAGACAATGTTTTCGGCGGTGCTGGCAATATCAGACAGACGGGAAAAGACCAGGCGGGTAAACAGCCAGCCGGTCAATACGCTCAGCGCCAGTGCAATCGCCAGCGCGATGCCGACCGATCGCAGCAGCACCCGATCAAACTGCTGTCGGGCCAAAGCATCGCGCCCGACCAGCAGGCGCTCGCCGCCCGGCAGGCGAATCGAGGCCGCCGAGATGGGCACCAGTTGGTCATTGTCGGCGCGCCGCAGTTCAAGATCGACCCAACCACTGCCGGCCGTGATCCCCTCGGGCCATTGTTTGAGGTTGCCCGCCAGTTTGGCACCGAAGCGATCCGTCAACAGATACAATGCGTCCCGCTCCGACGCGGTAGGGATGCGCCGTTCGATGGCTGTCATGAGTCCGATCAGACCGCGACGTTCATATTCATCTGCCAGCCCGGTCAGTTCCGCCGACACGACCGAACGAGTTTCGCCTTCAATGCTTCGGTTCGCGGTGACATAGACAAGAGCCAATACTGTGGCTGTCAGCAAAGTGCTGAGAACCATGCTGGCTAATACAAGACGTGTGCGTGAATTATTGAAGGAAAGCCGCAGGTTATCCATCAGATATCATGTACCCGGCACCCCGGACGGTTTCGATCAATGGTGGCTCACCACCTTCGTCCAACTGACGCCGCAGCTTGGAGATATGGACGTCGACCACATTGGTATTCGGGTCGAAATGATAATCCCAAACGCCTTCCAGCAACATGGTGCGCGACACGACGCGGTTCTTCCGACGCAGGAAGAATTCGAGGATCTGAAATTCGCGCGGGGTCAGAGTGATCTCACGCCCATTGCGCGAGACCTTGCGTGTCAGCAGGTCCATTTCAAGGTCGCGGCAGGTCAGTGTGGGGCTTTCCTCAGCCTCTTGTGGACGACGCAGCAGGGCCTCAATCCTGGCATGCAACTCCTGGAACGAAAACGGTTTGACCAGATAGTCATCGGCACCGGCGCGCAGCCCTTTGACACGCTCGTCCACAGCGCTCATGGCGGTCAGCATCAGAACCGGCGTTTTCACGCCCGCCGCGCGCATTGACTTGATTAAAGACAGGCCGTCCAACCCGGGCAACATTCGGTCAAGAACGACCGCATCGAACCCACCGTCTGTGGCATGATAAAGACCTTCACGGCCATCTTCAGCTGCCTCGACAACGTAACCTTCTTCGCCAAATCCCTTGGCGATGAAATCCCGGGTGTCTTCGTCATCTTCGACGACCAACAGGCGACGGCTCATGATCCGAATTCCTTTCTACTGGAAGTAAAGCACAGTTTTCGGGCAAAGCACATGGTTTTGCTAAATAATCTGCCGGGTGCGTTGCTGCGCACCCGGCAGTCCCGGCGGTTTGCGGACAATTCAAACCCACCGAGGAGGCGCCCGCCAGATTTCCCCATCAAGTGGCGCGCGCAGGTGACCTATCAGGCGATTTCCACCGCCACGAAGATCTGGTTTCCACCGCGATTGATCAGCACAAGCGCGGGATCGGTCTTTTCGCTATCCAGCGCGGCTTTCAACGCGTCCGGAGTCGCGGTTTCCTGACCGCCCAGCTTCACGATCACATCACCACGCTGCAGGCCGGCCTTGGCCGCCGGGCTGTCGGGCTTCAGGTCGGTGACGATTACGCCATCGACTTTTTCACCCACGCCCATCTCGGCACGGTTGGTGTCGTTCAGTGGGGCCACGGTAACGCCTAACGCGGTACCCGAAACGGTTTCGTCCAGAGATTTGTCGATCTCGGCTGAAGCGCTTTGATGCTGACCGATGGTCAGCTCAATCTGCTGCTCTGTGCCATCGCGCAGAACGGTCAGAACGCTGTTGCTGCCAACCTTGGTGGTGCCGACAAGGATCGGCAGATCGCTGCTGGAATCGACGGTCTCGTCGTTGAAAGTCAGGATGACATCACCCTGTTTCAGCACACCATCGGCCGGGCTGCCATCGACGACGTCTGCGACAAGCGCGCCGTTCGAGGCATCAATACCTATGGCTGCGGCGATCTCGGGGCTGACATTCTGGATCGACACACCCAGCCAGCCGCGACTGACCTGACCGTCATCGCGCAGATCGGCAGCGATGTGTTCCACAATGTTCGACGTGACCGCGAAACCCAGACCCACGGACCCGCCGGTGGGCGAATAAATGGCCGAGTTCACGCCAACCACTTCGCCTTCCATGTTGAACAGAGGGCCACCGGAGTTACCCTTGTTGATCGCCGCATCGGTTTGAATGAATTCAGCGTAGGGCCCGGCTGAGATGTTACGGCCCTTGGCCGACACGATCCCGGTGGTCACGGTTGAGTGCAGCCCGAACGGGTTGCCAATGGCCACAACGTCTTCGCCCACACGGATCACATCGCTGTCACCCAACTCGACGGCTTGCAGGGACTCACCTGCGTCGATCTTGAGAACGGCGATATCTGTCAGCGGGTCGGTGCCGATGACTTCGGCCTCGAACGTGCGATCATCTGACATGCGCACTGTTACGGACTCGGCATTATCGACGACATGATGGTTGGTGACGATATATCCGGCCTCATCGAGTACAAATCCCGATCCTAGACCCTGTGCCGGACCACGCTGCGGAGCATCGAAGCCTTCGGGCGCACCAAAGCGTTTGAAGAACTCTCCAAATGGGTGCTGATCAAAATCAAAGTCTTGTCCCTGCGCCGGGATTGGTGCCGTGCCTTGCTCTGCGATGATCGTGACGACCGAAGGCGATACGCTCTCGACAAGATCGGCCAAAGCTTCGTCCGCCATTGAGGGCAGGGCGGTGGTTGCCAGCATTGCGGCACTTAACGCGCCAGCGCCGACCCAACTGGCTGTCCCAGGCAAAAGAAGAGAGGTTTTGCGGATGCTCATTTGTGTCTCCTGTTTATATCACGCGGTTGCGGCCGCGCGTTGGAACAGGAAATGCGCGCTCAGTCTGTGTGTTTCCTGACCGAAACGTTAAGAAATCTTAATTTCGCCACAAACAGACTGTTCTATTCCGCCAACCAGACAGCGGAGATCGGAGAAATTACGCGAATCGATGACCGCGAATCGGTGGATTGTTGCCGGTCCGGGTGTCAAACCGCGAAAAGGGTTGAATTGAATCAAATTTGTTAACAAAGCACCCTCCCTTTTCTCTGGTATTTTTGCAATCCCCTTTGGGTTGTGGTGATCTTGCGGCACTTGTGAAATTTTCAGGAACAACCAATAGCAAAATAGCCTGATGACTTAATAAGTTTGCACTTAATGATGGATGACCCAACGTCAATCAAAAGCAAAGTTCTCCCATGGGTTGATCGTCGCTTCTGAAATGTTGCGCAAAAACCATTCTGAGACGCGCAAAATTAACCGTTCTTTCCAATTTTACATTGTTTGAACGCCTCGGATCGGTGACGATGAAGGTGCCCAAGCGAGGGGGAGCCGAAGGCACTAGGGGGTGCTTAAGGCTTGTCACAGTCACTGGAAGCGCTGAGCGGCATGTTAACGAGGGGGTCTTGTTTAGGTTCTGCGGCGGAATCGCCAGGATGTCTTTAGGCATCATTGGCCGTGTTTCCGGGATTGATGAAAAGTGGTAGTCCTGTTTTGGGTACCGGCCCGGTCGATTTCGACCGGGCCGCGTTACTTTTAGGTGCCGCGTTTTGCGCGCCACGCTGCCCAATCCTCTGGTGTATCCAAGTCCAATAGGGCGTTTTGTCCAGGTAGGGCATGCAGATGCACGTTGCCAGCGTGGGCGCGCACCACGGATTGCGCACCTGCATCGCCTGTCAATTTCCTGAGGTGTTGAAACAAGCTTTGGTCAAACACGACCGGGTGACCGGGTTTGCCGTTGGCAGTTGATCCGCGCCAGATCAGATTGTCCGGATGGGCTTTTACGGATGCAAGAACGGCAATTAAATCCTCAGAAGTAATGTCAGGCAGGTCCGCCAGTAAGACCATTGCCGCTGGCGCATCTGTTGACACGTGTGAGAGCGCACCACGCAGGCTGGCATTCATACCCTCATCAGCATCCGGGATTTCAACCTTGACCACGCCCAGACTTTCCAAAGCGTCATGCCTTGGATGCGGCGCAGAAGGTAACGCAACGATCACAGGTGCCGCGCGTTGGGCGGTCCGTGCAGCGCGGCGCAACAATGGTTCGCCGTCGATAATCTGCATAAGCTTGTCTTGCTGACCCATGCGGCTGGATAGGCCGGCGGCCAGAAGAAGAATTGGTATGTCCGTCATGCCCGAACCATGCCGCCGTTGAGCAGCCGTGTCATCCCCGCATGCGTGCTCCATCTGCATCAAAGAGTGGTATTGTGATCACGCGTGCTTTGCGTAAGTGGCCCAGGATTTCAATTTCGACTTCCAGACCGTCCGTGGTCCGATCTGCGGGCAAGAACCCGATTGCAACAGACTTTTGCGCATAGTGTGAGTACCCGCCAGAAGTGCAGAAACCCACAACTTCACCGTCCATCCAGATCGGTTCATATGCGTTCACATCGGCGTCGTCCGCTTCGACCGCGAAAGCTACAAGTTTGCGTGCTGGCCCCTGGACGCGCTCCTTTTCGGCAGCGGACCGACCGATGAAATCAGCAGGTTTCGAGAACGCAATGAAACGGTCCAGCCCTGTTTCGGCAGCGGTATAATCGGGCGAGAATTCCCGCATCCATGAGCCAAAGAATTTGTCCAGTCGCAAGCTCATCATCGCGCGCATTCCAAAGGGTACAATGTCATGCGGCTGACCGGCCCGCCACAATGTCCACCACAGCTGTCTCTGCGCCATCGGATCGCAATAGATCTCATATCCCAGGTCGCCGGTATAACTGACGCGTTGCACGATGCAGTCGGTCATGCCAACCGTCATCTGTCGCACGTCGAGGAACCTCAGGTTCGAGATATCATCGCGGGTACACGCGGCGAGTACGTCCGCTGCTTTCGGGCCAGCGATCTGAAACCCGTTCAGACGGTCGCTGACGTTATCAATGGTCACGCCGTCTTGCTGATTTTGCAGGAACCAGCGCATGTGAAAGGCCTGAGAGCCGTAGGAGGCGGTCAGCTGGAATTCGGTCTCACTCAGGCAGGAGACGGTGAAATCCCCGATCAGCTTGCCTTTGTGGGACAGCATAGGGGTCAGCGAAAGGCGCCCTGGTTGAGGGATGCGCCCGGCCATGATCCGGTCGAGCCACGCGCGGGCAGAGGCACCGGTGATACGGTACTTGCCGAAATTGTGGACCTCGTTGATGCCGACGGCGTTGCGAACGGCGCGGACCTCGCGACCGGTTGCCGCGAAGGCGTCAGAGCGTCGGAACGAAGGCGTTTCATAGCCCGGCTCATCGTCTTGGGCGAAATAGTTCGGCACCTCCAACCCATATTGCTGTCCCCAGACCGCCCCCAGATCGCTAAAGATGTCGTACATCGGTGTCGTGCGGTTCGGGCGGGCAGCGGGCAGTTCCTCGTTCGGGTAGGCGACGCTGAACCGTTTTTGATAGTTCTCGATCACCTTGGGGCGGGTGTAGCCGGGGCTAATCCAGTCGCCGAACCGGGCTACGTCCATTGCGAAGACATCGCGTTCGGGCTCCCCTTCGATCATCCATTGCGCCAGTGTCAGGCCAACGCCGCCACCCTGGCTGAACCCGGCCATCACACCGCAGGCCGACCAATAGTTGCGAATCCCCGGTACCGGCCCGACCAGAGGGTTGCCGTCCGGTGCAAAGGTGAACGGCCCATGGATTACCGATTTCACACCGGCCTCGGCTAAAACGGGAAAGCGTCTGTAGGCGAACTCGATACTGTCGGTGATCTTGTCATAATCGTCGGGCAGCAGCTCGTGTCCGAAATCCCAGGGTGTTCCGTCGACAGCCCACGGTTTGCAGGGCTGTTCGTAAAACCCGATGCACAGGCCACGTCCTTCCTGTCGCAGATAACTTTCCCCGGCAGGGTCCATCACATGCGGGTGCTCGCCACCAGCGTCGATGATCGACTCGATCTGAGGGATCGAGTCCGTGACCAGATACTGATGTTCCATCGGGTGCAGCGGGAAATAGATGCCTGCCATCGCACCGACTTCTCGCGCCCAAAGACCGCCTGCGTTGACCAAATGTTCGGCGTGAATGGTGCCCTTGTCGGTGACCACGTCCCAGGTACCATCGGGGCGCTGGTTGGTCTCGCGCACCATGCAGTGGGTTTCGATTGTTGCGCCGCCCAAACGGGCCGCCTTGGCATAGGCATGGGTGGTGCCCGAAGGATCAAGATGCCCGTCCAGCGGATCGTAAAGCGCGCCGATGATGCCGTCGGTATTGGTGATCGGAGCGATCTTCTTGATCTCCTCTGGCCCGACGATCTCGGTCTCCAACCCCATGAACCGGTGCTTAGCGCGTTCGGCCAGCAGCATGTCGAACCGGTCCTGATTGTCGGCCAGAGTCACGCCGCCCACATGATGCAGACCGCAGGACATGCCGGTGATCTCTTCTAGTTCTTTGTACAGGCGGATGGTATAGCCCTGCAGCGCGGCCATGTTGGTGTCACCATTGAGGGTGTGGAACCCTCCGGCCGCGTGCCAGGTGGACCCGCTGGTCAGTTCCGATCGTTCCAGCAGCATGACATCGGACCAGCCCAGCTTTGTCAGGTGGTAGAGCACCGAACACCCGACAACACCGCCCCCAATGACGGCTACCTGAGTTGTGGTCTTCATGTCGCTGCCTCCCATGCGTTTGGGTCAAAGACTGCAGGTGCGCGGCAGGGCGGGCTGTTCCATTCACGACATCGCTTGTCGCGGATCAAAGCGGGCGGATTTTCAGTTCGGTAATCCGGTTGCCTTCGCGTGCAGTGACTTCGAAACGGAACCCGTGGAACGAGAACACCTGTCCGGTCACCGGGATCATTTGCGCCTCGTGAATGACGAGACCTGCGATTGTGTTGGCCTCTTCATCCGGCAGCGACCAGTCCATCGCCCGATTGGCATCGCGGATGGTCATCGCGCCCTCGACCAGAAACTGCCCGTCCTCGGTTCGGGTCACAGGAACGTCTTCTTCGATATCGAACTCGTCGGCAATCTCGCCCACGATCTCTTCGAGAATATCCTCCAGCGTGATCAGGCCGCGCAGCGAGCCATATTCATCCACCACCAGCGCAAAGTGGCTGTGCATCCGAAGAAACTCGCGCATCTGGTCATCCAGCGTGGTGGTTTCAGGCACAAAGTAGGGGGCGTTGGCCACTTTCGAGATATCGAAGGATTTTAGCCGGTCGCTGTCTTCCTCACTGGCGCCCGCGTGTGCGTACATGGCGCGAAACAGGTCCTTAGCGTGCACTACGCCTACGATGTTTTCCTGTTCATCCCGGAACACGGGCAGGCGGGTGTGCGGGCTTTTCAGACATTGCTGCAGGATGGCCTCGGGCGCGTCGTCAGCATCGATCATCTCGATGTTCGAGCGGTGCAACATGATCTCTTCCACCGTGCGGTCGCCCAGATCAAGCGCACCCAGAATACGATCGCGGTCTTCCTTTTCGACCACGCCCTCCGAGTGGCCCAGATGCAGCGCACCGGCGATTTCCTCACGCACAGCGAGAATGTTGCTGTCAGGGTCGATCTGCACGCCGAACAGGCGCAGAACCCCGCGCACCAACAGGCGCACCGCAGCAACCATGGGCGAGAAAACCGTCACCACAACACTGATAATCGGCGCGACGGCAGCGGCCGCTTTTTCCGCGTTGGTGATGGCATAGGTTTTCGGCAGAACCTCGGCAAAGATCAAAACCAACAGGGTCATCACCAGCGTCGCTAGCGCCACACCGCTTTCGCCGAAGAGGCGTGTGAACAACGCCGTCGCCAGCGAGGCCGCGAGGATGTTCACGAGGTTGTTGCCCAGCAGGACCGAGCCGATCAGCCGTTCATTGTCATCGGTGATATCCAGCGCCTTTTGTGCCCCGCGCGAGCCCTTGTCGGCCTGCGCCCGCAACTTGCCGCGTGACGAGGCGGTCAGTGCCGTTTCAGAACCCGAGAAAAAGCCCGACAGTACAAGCAAAAGCAGAATGGCGCCTGTGGTAAACCAGAATGCGCCGTCGATCAGAGAAGAAGAGGGTTCCATCGGTCCTTGGTTATTGGTGTTGCTGCATCCGTTATGGGGGTGCGACCCCTGCTGATCAAGGGGTTAGCCCTTACCATCAGGGTCTTTGGCCAGTGGGTGATGCTCCAGCACCAGTTCCGCCAGACGTTCGTCCAGAACATGGGTATAGATTTCGGTGGTCGCCACATCGGCATGGCCCAACAGAGTTTGGATCGACCGCAGGTCGGCCCCGTTGGCCAGAAGATGCGTGGCAAAGGCATGGCGCAGGGTGTGCGGCGTGACCTTTTCAGGCGAAACGCCACCCTGAACGGCCAGTTCCTTGACCAGCAGAAAGAACATGTGGCGCGTCAGGTGTCCGGATTTTCCGCGCGAAGGGAACAGGAACTTGGACCGCTGGCCGCCATCGGTAACCGCGTGATCCTCGGCCTCATCCCGCAGGATCAGCCACGCTGCCAGCGCTTCACGGGCAGGGGGCGATAGCGGCACCATCCGTTCCTTGCCACCTTTTCCAAGAACCAGCAGCATCCGCGGATCACCCCGCGCGGAGGAAACAGGCAGTGACACAAGTTCAGTCACGCGCATACCGGTGGCGTAGAGCACCTCCATCAGGCAGGTGTTGCGCACCCGGTCGGCTTTGGTGCGCCCTGTCTGGCGGGCGGCTTGCAACAGTCGGTCAACCTCGGGCACGTCCAGCGTTTTGGGTAGGCGTTTTTGCCGCCCGGGGCCTTTGATCTGAATGGCGGGGTTGGTGTCGCGCCAGCCTTCCTCGAAGGCGAAACGATAAATTTGCTTGATCGCCGACAATCGCCGGGCGCGGGTGGATTGCGCCAGCCCCTGCGCGTCACAGTCGATCATATAAGCTTCGATCTGATCCCGTTCAGCTTCTGTAAATCCCGTTTTACGGCGCTCCAACCAAGCGGCAAAATCCTTCAGGTCGCGGCCATAGGCTAACAAAGTGTTGTTAGCGGCGCCAAGTTCAGCAGCTTGAGCTTGCAGGAAGGTGGAGATCCACAGATCCGAGGTTGCCGGGGCCACCATACTCAGGTGTCCTGCAAGATCAAAAGGTTCAACGCGGCGCGGCGGGCCGTGTCTTCTAGACCCACACGGCGCAGAGTTGCGACTGCGGCAGTCAGATCAACAAGATTACCGCGCGCGCCATGTGCGAACAGCTCCATCGTTTCCAGAATGGCCTCGCCCAATTGCCCGTTCGCCAGCATCGCATCGATATCCGAAGGGACGGGCGCAGCCCAGGCAAATCCTTCGGCCATCGCGTCGGCCCACGGCGACGGGCTGCGCGCCCGTCCCGGATCGCCCTGTGCCAGTGCGGCCAAAAACTGCGTCTCTACCGACTCGTCCGGCGGTGACAGGGCGGCGGACTCATAGAGTTCCGATAGCAGAAGAATCCGCCACCGCAGGTTTTCGGCAGCCGGATCGGGCAGGGTCATTTGCGATAGCCGGTCAGCGAAAAGTTCTGCAAAGGGAACTTCTAACCCGACACTACGCATTTGTTCCCAGACTTTGGGCAGCGCAGTGGCGATAGCGCTCGGTTTGCCGGTCTCCAAAGCGTTTTCAAACTTCTGCACCGCCGCGACCCGATCCCAGACCGCGCCAGAAGCGGCGGGCGAGCGCTCGGTATACAGGCCCAGCAATTGGTTCGGGGTCAGCGCACCGATCCGCGTCAGGCGCTCGGCGGCCTCGATCTGTGCTTTCCATCCGGCGACATCGCGCAGGTCGGCATTTGCAAAAGCGCGCGGCAGGGGCGCAGAAGGCAAACGCTCGCCAATGGCTTCGAACAGCCGAAAACTCAGCGGATCGGGATTTTCGGGCTGTGGCAGATATTCGGCATCTTCGTAAAGCTCGGGGCTGAGGAACCGGTCCAGCACGTCCAAATCCTCGGGCGGAAGAACCTGTAGCGCATGGGCGGCCTCAAGCGTCAGCGCGGCCGAGCTCCAATCGCCCCGACGGGCCTTGCAGAAAATTTGCGCGGCGTAGTTCCGGGATAGATGCGGCTGCGCGATCAAAGCTGTGCAGCTGCGATCCTCATCCCCGGTCAGCAGTGTCGCGTCGAACCAGCGCTGAAATCGTTCGCGGTTGTCGGTCGGCCCGGCCAGTTGCACCAACGATTGCACCGGATCGGCTGCACCCAGTTGCAGCAACCGGTCAAGCCGCGCCAACAGCAGAGGTTCCTGCGCATTCGGACCGGCAGGCGCGCGGGCCTCGGTCAGCAGCAGGGTGAACAGCAGGCGCTGCATCGCCGGGTTGTATTTGACGGGCACGCGGGCGATCAGTTGCGCCAGACGGGCAGGGTCGCTGTTCTGCCACAGGTCAACCGGCAGACCGGTCACCGAGGACGAAACCAGCCCAAGCGGCGGTGACAATGCCTCAAGCGGCGTGACCTCGACATCCGGTTGAACACCGGTCTCTGTCACCGGTGGTTCCAACAACACGGTCCCCGGCAGGTTTTCCGGCGGGTCGCTTAGCCATTCGATAACGGATAGAGGTTCCTGCTGCGCCTCGGCCGATCCGGCCAAAAACAGCGCAAACAGCGCGGCCTTATTCGACATTCAGGATTACCGGCTCTCGTATCTCATCTTGCGGCGCCGAAAAGTCGGCGCCGAAGAACGGACCCAGGTAGGCATATGCCACCAGCCCGACAAAACCCAGGCAAATCAGATATAACAGGAACTTGATCAGACGGCCCATTGCTCAACGCTGCCCCAATTTTCTCTTTTGTCATAGTTATAGCTAGCATTTTTCCTAAGATCACGTCATTCACGGTGAAATGAGCGAAATTAAGCATAACACTTCTACCACGGACACAGACACGGGCTTTGATCTGCACAAAACGGTAGTTCTTGTGGGCATGATGGGGGCAGGAAAGACGGCGGTGGGCCGTGCATTAGCCGCGCGGCTGGGTGTTCCCTTCCTCGACAGCGACGCCGAGATCGAATCGGCAGCCAACATGACCATCCCCGAGATTTTCGCCCGCGACGGAGAGCCGTTTTTCCGCGCCAAGGAAAGCCAGGTCATCGGGCGTCTGCTGGATGAGGAAAAAGGCATTCTTTCGACCGGCGGCGGCGCTTTTCTGGCCGAACAGAACCGTACAATGATCACCGAACGTGGTGTGTCCGTCTGGTTGCGGGCTGATCTGGATGTTCTGTGGAATCGCGTCAAGCACAAGGACACGCGCCCCTTGCTGCGCACGGCTGACCCGTATGCGACTTTGCGTGGCATTTATGAACAGCGCGTGCCGGTCTATGCGCAGGCCGATCTGATCGCAGACTCGGACGGCGAAACCTCGATCGAGAATATGGTGAACCGGGTGCTGGATGCGTTGGCAACACGCCCCGATGTTTTGGAACGGAAATAATGCACCAAACCGTACATGTAGAGCTGGGCGAACGCTCGTATGATGTGGAAATCGGCCCAAACTTGCTGGAGCAGGCTGGCGCGCGGATTGCGCCCTTGCTGCCCCGACCCAAGGTGGCCGTTGTCACGGATAACAACGTGGGCGCGCTGCATCTGGACGCTCTGCGCGACGGGTTGGCTGCTGCCGGGATCGAGATGACTTCGCTGACCTTGCCTGCGGGTGAGGCCACTAAAAGCTGGCCGCATTTCGAACGCACGGTTGAATGGCTGCTGGCGGAAAAGGTCGAGCGTCGGGATGTGGTCGTCGCCTTGGGTGGCGGTGTCATTGGCGATCTGGTTGGGTTTGCCGCTGCGGTTCTGCGGCGCGGAGTGCGGTTTGTGCAAATCCCAACCTCTCTACTGGCGCAGGTGGACAGTTCGGTCGGGGGCAAGACCGGGATCAACGCGCCGCATGGCAAAAACCTGATCGGGGCCTTCCATCAGCCTTCGCTGGTGCTGGCTGATACGTCGGTTCTGGGCACGATGACTCAGCGCGATTTTCTGTCGGGCTATGGCGAAGTTGTGAAATACGGCCTGCTTGGCGATGCCGCTTTCTTCGAATGGCTTGAGGAAAACGGCACGGATGTTTCGGGCGGAGACATGGCCGCGCGGGTGCGGGCGGTGACACGCTCGGTTCAGATGAAAGCCGATATCGTGGCGCGTGATGAGACCGAGCAGGGCGACCGCGCGTTGCTCAACCTTGGCCACACCTTCTGCCACGCGCTTGAGGCTGCGACTGGCTACTCCGACCGTTTGCTGCACGGTGAAGGCGTGGCCATCGGCTGCGCGCTAGCGTTTGAGTTGTCGTCGCGTCTGGGCCAATGCTCTCAAGAAATTCCATGCCGCGTCCGCGCTCATCTTCGGGCGATGGGGATGAAAACCGATCTGGCCGACATTCCCGGCGATTTGCCGGATGCCGAAGCGCTGGTTGATCTGATGGCGCAGGACAAGAAGGTTATCGAGGGCCAATTGCGTTTCATTCTGGCGCGCGGGATCGGTGAGGCCTTCGTCACCTCGGACGTTCCGCGTGAGGCAGTGATTTCAGTGCTGGAAGACGCCTTGGCGACGGTCTGATCACCGCCCGCGGATCACCATCAACTCACCGATGTTTTCACGGGTGATGTAGCCGACCATGTTTCCGGCTTGCGTGCAAACCGCGATGGCCGGGGCACCTTTGTGCAACCCCGCCAGAACCGTCTCGAGCCCGCTTGTCAATTGCACCTGCGGGATATCCGTTTCCATGATCGACGTGGCCGGTTCCGAGCGCGGGGTGTCTCCGGCCAATGCCGAGAACAGACCGTTGCGAGTAACAAACCCAAGCAAAGCGCCTGCTGAATCCAGCACCGGGAATTCATGCTGTGTGGTGTGAATGACCGCCTGCGCCGCCGTGGCCAGCGTGTCGGTCGGGGACAGGGCGTGGAACTCGGTGATCATCGCATCCCGCGCCAGAACACGCCGTGCGACCGAACGCATTGCCACGTCCTGACTTTCGGAATTGGCTGCGATGAAGACAAAGACAGCGATCAGAACCAGAATTGGGTTGCCCGTGCTCAATCCCCAGAATCCGAAAGCAACGGCGACGACCTGTCCGGCAAGGGCGGCGACCCGTGTTGCCTTGACCCGATCCATCTTGAGGCACAGCAGGGCGCGGAACACGCGCCCGCCATCCATCGGAAAAGCAGGGATCATGTTAAATGCCGCCAGCAGCAGGTTCACATAGGCCAGCCGGTTCAAGAGACCGGGGCCGGTCGAGTCGATCTGCATCATCGTTTCAAGCGGCATGCCGGCCCCCAGAATGACCAACACGACCCAGATCAGGATGTTCACGGCAGGCCCGGCGAGGGCGACCCAAACCTCTTGCATGGGTTTTTCCGGCATCCGTTCCAGCCGGGCCAACCCTCCGATTGGCAGCAGAGTGATGTCGGGTGTCTTGATCCCGTACCGACGAGCCATCAGTGCGTGGCCGAACTCATGTGCAATGACGCAGGCAAACAGGGCCAATACGAAGATCAGGTTCTCGATGGCCGCCGGTAGTCCTCCGTTGGAATAGGCGGCAAAGCCGATCCAGGCCAACAAAAGGAAAAAGGTGACATGGACCCTCAATTCCGACCCAAGTATTCGGCCGAGTGAGAAGGACCATGTCATGATGTGTCTCCGTTTCGGTTAGAACGGGATCTCGTCATCGTCGATTCCGCCGGATGCTGGGGCAGGGGCGCTGGACGGACCGCCATAGGGGTCGCCATATCCGCCACCGGCCTGGCCGCCGCCATAGCCGCCCGACTGGCCGCCATAACCACCGCCACCGCCGCCTTCACCGCGGGCGTCCAGCATCACCAGTGTCGAGCCGAACCCCTGCAGAACCACTTCGGTCGAATACCGATCCTGACCGGATTGATCCTGCCACTTGCGGGTCTGCAATTGGCCTTCGAGATAAACCTTGGATCCTTTGCGAAGGTATTGTTCGGCGACGCGGACAAGCCCTTCGTTGAAGATCGCGACTGAATGCCATTCGGTGCGCTCGCGGCGCTCTCCGGTGTTGCGGTCTTTCCAAGTCTCGGATGTGGCGATGCGCAGATTGCAAACCTTGCCGCCGTTCTGGAATGTCCGGACCTCGGGATCGCGGCCAAGATTTCCGACCAGAATGACCTTGTTGACTGAACCCGCCATGTATTTCCCCGTTCTGTATTGACGTATGCGCGCCCGAATCTGGCGCAGTGTTTCAACGCGACCCTATACGGCCTGCGTC
Organism: Ruegeria arenilitoris; assembly: GCF_013032445.1. GTDB lineage: Bacteria > Pseudomonadota > Alphaproteobacteria > Rhodobacterales > Rhodobacteraceae > Ruegeria > Ruegeria arenilitoris_F. The sequence goes on from NZ_WQCA01000005.1 coordinate 322,195, forward strand.
GCGGTTGAAACACAGTTGATGTCTGCAACACCCGGCAAGAAAATACTTATGTCCTGTTTACCATGCTTTCATTGTTGGCTGAAATATCTATAGTTCACAGAGTTCCTGAACGAGCGAGATTGGCTTAAATGCGATTTCTGGTTAGTTGTTTTTTGGTTTCTTGCTTTGCCTTGATCTCGGTTTCGGCGACTGCGCAGACCTTGTCTACCAAAAACCGGAAAGACATCTTTCTCAAACAATCCAAGGTTTTGGATTCTCGTGCTGCGACCCAGTATCGTGATTCCGAACGGTTGAAGCCAAAGACTGCACAGCCCAAGTTCAACAAGCGCTATACCGGTAAGTATCGCGGTCAGTACATGACCCTGGCCCGGCAGGCCGCGCGCAAGCACAATGTCCCGGAAGATCTATTCCTGCGTCTGGTGCAGCAGGAAAGCGGATGGAATCCACATGCAAAGTCACACAAGGGGGCCTTGGGGCTGGCTCAGCTGATGCCTGGGACGGCCCAGCTATTGGGTGTGAACCCACATGATCCGAAGCAGAACTTGGAAGGTGGTGCTCGGTACTTGTCCTGGCAGTACCGCAAGTTCAAATCCTGGCGTTTAGCCTTAGCGGCCTACAACGCGGGGCCGCAGGCCGTCGAAAAGCACGGCGGCATACCGCCGTACAAAGAAACCCAGAATTACGTGAAAGTAATCTGGGGCGGCTAAGTCACTTCTTTGAATATTGGGTCACCAGCTTCGACGTGCTTTAGAACGTAATAGCAGTAAGAATTTTGATCAAAGCTCCGGTAGACAGGCTGTAATCATAAAGTGCATTTGCGCGTGCCTCCCGCTCGTTGACGAAGCTCCCTAGTATTGTCTGGCCGGCACCGGCAGAAACCCCGTAGCAGGCACTTCCTAGTGCGTCGAGACGTTCATCGCAGCAAGCACCAAGACCTGGGCATAACCAGAAGCGCAAATACGAATAAGACCAACTCAAACAGGAGTGCAGAGCGGCGTGGCAAACTGATGTCGTCAGGATGATTGCAATCGCGATTGCCAAATTCAATCCAGCTAGATGCCGAGAGCTAGCAGTATAGTGGTTCAGAAATATGAAAATGCGTGCCGGGCTAAACCCGGCACCTTTTTCCATGGGCTTACTCTGCCGCGATTTTGATGACCGGCTCCATTCGGGCCAGAATGTCTTCGGACAGGTGGCACTTGACCTGATGCCCGTCGGCCAGAGTTTTCACCGGCGGAACGTCGCGTTCGCACATCCCGCCTGGAACTTCTGACTTCCACCGGCACCGGGTCTGGAACGGACACCCAGGAGGCGGATTCATTGCCGAGGGGATATCCCCCTCCAGCACGATATGCTGCTTTTCAATCGAGGTGTCCGCGATAGGAACGGCACTCAGCAACGCTTCGGTATAGGGGTGATATGGCGGGGCAAAGACCTGATCGGTAGTGCCCAGTTCCACCACATGGCCCAAGTACATCACCATCACGCGATCGCTCAGATAACGTACGATGGACAGGTCGTGGCTGATAAACAAAAGCGTGGTTTTGTGCTCTCGCTGAATCTCCATCAACAGATCGGTTACCGCAGCCTGCACGGACACGTCCAGCGCCGAAACGGGTTCATCCGCTACCACGATACGTGCATCCCCGGCAAAGGCACGGGCGATACCGACGCGCTGCTTTTGTCCGCCAGACAACTGCCGGGGCATCCGATCCGCAAAGGCGCGGGGCAGTTTCACCAGATCCAAAAGTTCCAACATCCGCTTTTTGCGCTCGGCCTCGGAGTTGCCGACGCCAAAAATTTCCAGGGCGCGGATGATCTGTCGGCCCACGGTCATCGAGGGGTTCAGCGTGTCAAAGGGGTTTTGGAACACCATCTGCACTTCGCCAACGGTCTTGGCGTCACGCTGTTCGATCGGGACGGCTTCGATATTGCGATTGTCCAACAGGATCTGGCCATCGGTTGCCGTTTCCAGCCCCATCAGTACCTTGGCGAAGGTGGACTTGCCGCAGCCGGATTCACCTACGATGGCCAGCGTCTCAGACTCATGCGCTTCAAAGCTGAGCGTTTCGTTGGCCTTCACCACCTTGGTCTCACCGCCACCGAACAGGGCATTCGCGGCCACCTCATAGTATTTCTTGAGGTTGTCCATCTTCAAAACGGTGCGACCGATCTCGGCCTTTTCCTTTTGCTCTCCCACGGTGATCGGTGCGTTCCAGTCAATTTCCTTGAACTTCAGGCAGCGCGTGTGGTGGCGATCATTGCCCGGCACCGGCTCCATCAAAATGTTCTGGGCATCACAGCGACCTTCTTCGAAATAGTCGCAGCGCGGGCCAAAGTTGCAACCCGGAGGGCGTTCGTGGGGCAGGGGAAAGTTACCCGGAATCGCCACCAGCGGTCGCGCGTTCTTGTCGGCCCCCGGCAGCGGGATCGAACGGAACAGCGCCTGCGTATAGGGGTGCTGCATCTCGTCGAACACATCGTGGATTGAGCCGCGCTCAACCGCCTCACCGGAGTACATCACGCATAGTCGGTCGCAGGTCTCTAGAACCAGGCCGAGGTTGTGCGAGATGAACAGCATCGAAGTGCCGTACTTCTTGCCCAGATCCTTTACCAGTTCGACAACGGCGGCCTCAACCGTCACGTCCAAAGCGGTGGTCGGTTCATCCAAGATCAAGAGTGCCGGCTTGGACATCAGCGCCATTGCGATGACGATCCGCTGCTGCTGACCGCCCGACAACTGGTGGGGGAAAGAGTTCAACATCCGCTCAGGGTCTGGTAGGCGAACGTCCGTAACCACTTCCAAAGCGCGGGCATACGCTTCGTCGGAACTGACGCCCTCGTGGATCATCGGCACTTCCATCAACTGCTTGCCGATTTTCATCGCCGGGTTCAGCGAGGCCATCGGTTCCTGATAGATCATAGCGATTTCATTGCCGCGAATGTCGCGCAGTTCCTCTGCTGACATTTCCGAAAGGTCGCGGCCCTTGAACTTGATTGAGCCGCCCACGATGCGTCCGTTCTTGCCAAGATCCTGCATGACCCCCAGCGCTACTGTGGACTTGCCACAACCGGATTCACCCACCAGCCCTACGGCTTCGCCCGGTTGTACACTGACTGAGAAATCCATCACGGCGGGGATTTCCCGCAGCCGGGTAAAGAATGAAATCGACAGTTTGTCGATCTCCAGAATTGGCCCGTCATAATCCGCCAGTTTGTTCATCTGTGTTTCTCCTCGCGAGAGTCAGGGCTATCCCCATCATCTGGCTAAAATCTCGGGGAACCGGGGGGCTGGCCCCCCGGCCTCGATCACATCAGTCTTTCAGACTTTCTTCGCGCAGACCGTCAGCCAGCAGGTTCAGACCAAGAACCAGCGACAACAGCGCCAACGCAGGCGGTAGGGCCGGGTGCAGATAGATCGACAGCAGCTTACGCCCCTCGTTGATCGTTGAACCCCAGTCCGGGCTTTCCGGTGGCAACCCAAGGCCAAAGAAGCCCAACGTTCCCAGCAGGATGGTTGTATAGCCAATCCGCAGACAGAAATCGACGATCAGCGGACCACGTGCGTTGGGTAGTATCTCCCACAGCATGATGTACCAGGGGCCTTCGCCACGGGTTTGTGCAGCTGCCACATAGTCACGCGTTTTGATATCCATCGCCAATCCCCGCACAATGCGGAACACTGTGGGCGAGTTCACAAAAACCACCGAAACAAACACCACCAGAATACCGCCGGGAATATCAAAGAGGTCCAGATAAGTCGGCAGACCCCAGATGCGGTAGCTGTCAGTGTTGATGATGTAGCCGCCGGTTGAAATCAGCGACAGATACAGCCACAGCGCAATGCCCAATACTCCGATCAACAGCGGTGTGCGGAAATTCGGACGGGTGTAATAACGCGAGTTCAACAGTACGCCGAGGAACAGGATCGGGAACACGAACAGGACCGCTGCCATATAGTTCGGCACCCCGGTCGCCACGATTTCCGGTGTGACCAGCAGATAGAACAGCAGGATGACGGGGAAAGCCAGGATCAGGTTGGCGAGGAAGGACAGGAACGTGTCAAGACGTCCGCCATAGAAACCAGCGGGCAGGCCCAGAGTAATCCCAACCATGAAGGCAAACATGGTCGCCAGCGGGGCGATCTGCACCACGATCCACGCGCCTTTGACCATACGGCTAAAGACATCGCGGGCCAGATTGTCGCCGCCCAACAGGTACCAGGCGTATTCGCCGTCCTCCGTAGAAGGAAGGGGCGTTCCGGGCACCTTGTTCTTCATGCCCGACACCTGATCCAGCGGATCGTGGGTGATGATCAGGTCCATGGCGCCAAAGACGCCGGTGAATACCCAGAACATCACAAGGCCAAAGCCGATCATGCCGATGGGGCTGTCAAACAGTTTGCCGTAGAGCCCCAGCTTGCGTTTAAAGGCAATCGACATGGCGAAAAGAATGACCAGCGACAGCCAGACGGGCAGAAACTGCTGTGAAATCGCGCCTATGATGCCTGCGCTGGTACCCATGAGAATGCCCAGAACGATATAGGCCAATGCGAGCGCAACACAGGCTGCGAAGCTGTATCGCAGCGCCTTCTGTGTCAGGCCGCGCAGGCCCGATCCGGTGCTTATCGTGCCATCAATATTCACGCTCACTGGCGCTTCCGGCAATACGATACTGCCAAGTATCCAAACGACGATCGAAACCAGCAGGGCTGCGATTGCGATCATCAGCAAGGGGTTCAGGATGGCGATAGAGCCGGTCCAGGTAAGTGGTTCCATGATCTATCCCTCCTTACGAAATACGGATGCGGGGGTTGAGGTAGACATAACCGATATCCGAGATCAGCTGCGTCACTAGCACCACAAAGACCGACACGACCGAGATCGCCAGCAAAAGCTGAATGTCGTTGTTGCCTGCCGCCTGAACCAGCGCCCAGCCAAAGCCCTTGTAGTTGAACAGGGTCTCAACGATCACGACGCCGTTCAGCAGCCAGGGGAACTGAAGCATGATAACGGTAAATGGCGCGATCAGGGCATTGCGCAGTGCGTGTTTCATGACAATGTTGGAAAACGACACGCCTTTCAGACGCGCGGTTCGGATATATTGCGCCGTCATCACTTCTGTCATAGAGGCGCGGGTCATTCGGGCGATGTAGCCCATCCCATAAAGCGCAATGGTCAACACTGGCAGGAAGAAGTTCTCGAACGTCGGGTTCTCCATCGCCTGTGTCGCTGTGCCTTTGAACCATTTCAAGCCCACAGCGGACGAGGTGAAGATGGCGATGAAAATAACGCCCGAGACGTATTCTGGTGTCGCAGTAGTGGTGATCGCAAAGGTCGAGAGGGTCCGGTCCGTGGCTGATCCTTCTTTCATTCCAGCCATAATACCGAGGATCAGTGCCGACGGAACCATCAGCAACATCACCCAGAACATCAGCCTGCCGGTCAGGCCCAGACGGGTTCCCACGACCGTTGAAACTTCTTCTTTGAAGACGGTCGAATAACCCCAGTATCCCTGCAGGATGCCGCAGAACTTGGGTGCATCTTCCGCAGATTCACCCGGCAGAATACATCTGCCTTGAACCGTGCCGTCTTCATTCGTGTGCCGATAGGACGGCAATACTCCCAACCACTCGCCGTATTTGACCGGCATCGGCTGAAGATACCCGTTCTTTTCCAGATAACTTTCAACCTGCTCATCCGACATCCTGAAGTTGCCCTGCGTTTTCGCAAGCTTTTCGAGGTTCGGATACAGGTTGGTGAGGAAAAATACTAAGAATGTCAGACATAATGCCGTCAGGAGCATGATGCCAACACGCTTTAGAATGAAAAGTCCCATAGTGGCCCCTGTTGGTAGGCTAGCGCGAAGATTATTCGGTTCGACGCGTCGCTGTTTTTGGGTCGCCTGATTAAGACGAAAAGGCCGCGCCTATTTGGCGCGGCCTGATTGTTTTCGGCTTAGCCAACGATGCCGAATTTATAAAGCTGGGGCAGGTCGGCGATGTGCTTTTCAACTCCGACCATGTTGTCGCGGTGGTGGCGCATCGCGGTCCGCCAATAGGGCTGGATAACAACGCCTTCGTCGATCATGATCGCCTGCAGCTTGCCCATCACTTCGCGACGTTGGTCCACATCAGTAATGGAATTTGCTTCGGCCAGCAGGGTGTCGAACTCTTCGTTGGAGAAACCGGATTCGTTCCATGCAACGCCTGACTTGTAGGCCAGTGCAAGGATTTGCGTACCGAGCGGGCGGTGGTTCCAGTTTGTCGAAGAGTACGGGTATTTGGTCCAGTCATTCCAGAAGGTCGACCCTGGCAGAACCGTGTGTTTGGCCTTGATGCCAGCGTCGTTAAGCTGCGCAACAACGGCCGCAGTCGTGTTCCGACGCCAATCGTCATCAATGGACTGAACTTCGTGCTCGAAATCGCCCATGCCGGCTTCGTCCATCAACGCTTTGGCTGCGGCCGGGTCATACGGAATGCGGGTCACTTCCGAGTCGTATTCCGGATGCATCGGGCCGACATGGCTGTTTTCGGCGACAATGCCGTAGCCGGACATGCCAAGTTCCAGACAGACCGCGTTGTCGACAGCCATCGCAAGCGCCTGACGCACGCGTTTGTCGCCGTAGATTTTGTTACCGTCCGCATCTTCGGCCAACTGGTTGGGACGGATTACAATGGTGAAACCGGACGGGATTTCCGAGCGGACAAGGCCGATGCTGTCAAAGATGTCGACAAATTCACCGACCGACTCCCAGTTCATGTCGATTTCTTCGGCCTCATAGGCAGCAAGGAAAGCGGCAGGGTCGGTGCCGTAGTCGATGAACTCGATCCTGTCGATATAGCCACCTTTACCGGCTTCATATCCCCACCAATCAAAGTCTTCATTGCGGACCAGAACACCTTTCACGCCAACTTCGTGGCTCTCCGGCAGCATGAATCCGGTACCAATCGGATTGTCCAACATAGTGTTGGGGTCATGGCTGCTGTGCACGATGGCACCGGGATAGTCAGCCATGCCGGGGATGATCGTGATATCCGGAGCGCTACACTTCAGCTTGACCGTGTGGCTGTCGACAACAGTAATTGCACCCTCTGCGGCTTGCTGGGTACTTTCGTCGATCAGCGATGACATTCGTGACGCCATCGAGTTGCCCTCGACCGAGGAATCACACCATCCGGTAATATTGCGCGCAACATCCTCGGCAGTGAAATCGTCACCATTGTTCCATTTCACGCCCTTACGGACGTTCAAGGTGTACTCTGTGGCGTCGTCGTTGGCTTCCCAACTCTCCAGAAGCATAGGCTTGAACGATCCGTCGTTGTTGTACTCGACCAGATATTCCAGCCAACCTGCGGTGAAGGTGGCGATCTGTGTCCAGTCAAAGGTTCGAGGATCTTTCAGCGCGCGTACTTCCATCTGATAGCGGATGGTTCCACCCCGCTGCGGCTCTTGCGCTGCGGCAGGCGATTGCAGGCCGATCATCCCGTAGGCCGCTGGCACGGCAACACCCAGCGCGGTGGCGCGGGCCAGGAATTCTCGCCGGTTCAGTTTGCCATCCCGATACTCCTGAGCGTGCATTTCTGCGGCCCAATGAATCGGGGTTCCGGTGATGGTTTGGTTTTTCATCAATGTCTCTCCCTGATGACATGTTTTGTTTTTGAAGAAGGTTGGAACCGCTCGAACCGGTCAGTTTCCGGCAGCAGGTTCACGGATTTTTTGAGTTCTGAATGTCCCCATAGGTCCATTCGGCCCCAGAATTCGAATGAGGTCAATGTTCGAAATCGTCATTCATGATACAAAAGCGACATGGTCAGAGATTGTTGTGCCATGCCCGACGCCCGGATTCGGGTGAATCCGCTATGTATACTGTGGTGAACCGACAGATTCTTTCCTTGCAGGGAATCGGTTAGGAAAATTCCTCAGGAAATCGACGTATCATTTTGAGAAATCTACCCGATTCCAGTTTTTCATCCGCGCACGGAACCAGGTTCGCTGACGTTTGGCATATTGACGGGTGGAAATCGTCGCACGTTCGCGGGCGGCGTTCAGGGTCATCTTTCCGTCCAGATACGCGATCAATTCCAGCACACCGATCGCCTTGAAGGCGGGCAGGGTCGGATCATAGAGGTCGCGCATCGCCTCGACCTCTTGCAGCGCGCCTGTGTCCAGCATCTGATCGAACCGCCGGGTGATACGGTCCAGCAGCCATTCCTTGTCTACGTCAAAGACGATCGGCACCGTGTCTGACAAGTTCAGAACCGGAGGCGGGGTGTCGGCTTGCCAGTCTCTCAGGCTGCGCTCGGTGGCTTGCTGAACTTCCCAAGCACGCTGAACGCGGGCGCGGTTCTGGGTGTCGATCCGACCCAGCGTTAGCGCATCCACCCCGGCGATCAAAGAGGGCAGGTCCATTTGATCAGCCTCAGCCCGAACTGCAGGAGGCGTGGCGGGGATGTCGGCCATGCCTTCGGTCAGAGCAGAGAAATACAGGCCGGTGCCACCGACGATGATCGGTCGTTGATCCCCAGATAGCAGCGGCGTCACCTCGCGCAGCCAGTGGCCGGTGGAATAGTCCTGATCATAAGCGATGTGACCATACAGCAGATGCGGCGCACGGGCCTCTTCTTCGTCTGAAGGCCGCGCCGAAATGACCCGCCAGCAATCATAGACCTGGCTGGCATCCGCATTCACGATCACACCGCCAAAGGTCTCGGCGATCTGCAAGGCCAGCGCTGATTTCCCTGATGCAGTCGGCCCCGCAATCAGCACCGGTTTGTTGTTGTCAATCGGGGGCAGGCGGTCCCAAAACTGCGATCTTTCGTTATTGGCCATCCGGGTGCGCCCCAATCCTCACCATCCGCATTGAACCTGCGGAGTTTTTACTTCATTTTGCGCCGAAATTAACCCCGTGCCAGCCCGGAGCGCAACATGAGCCTGACCGAGACACTCGAAACCACCGAGACCCCAAAAGCGAAGTACAATCGCGTGATGCTGAAAATCTCGGGCGAAGCGCTGATGGGGGATCAGGGATTTGGTCTGCACCCGCCGACTGTTCAGCGCATCGCGCAAGAGGTCAAATCGGTGCACGATCTGGGTGTCGAGATCTGTATGGTGATCGGCGGCGGCAACATCTTCCGCGGTCTTAGCGGCTCTGCACAGGGGATGGAGCGTACAACGGCTGATTATATGGGAATGCTGGCAACGGTTATGAACGCCCTGGGGATGCAGTCGGCATTGGAAGAGATTGGCGTCTTTACCCGTGTCATCTCGGCCATTCGCATGGATGAAGTGTGTGAGCCCTATATCCGTCGCCGCGCCGTTCGGCACCTTGAAAAGAAGCGGGTCTGCATCTTTGCCGCCGGTACCGGCAACCCATATTTCACCACCGATACCGCTGCGACCCTGCGTGCCAACGAAATGGCGTGCGAGGCTATCTTCATGGGCAAGAACGGCGTCGATGGCGTTTATGACAAGGACCCGAAGGTTCACGCCGACGCGGTGCGTTATGACACGGTCAGCTATGACGATGTTCTGGCAAAACGGTTGAAGGTCATGGATGCTTCGGCCATTGCGTTGGCGCGGGACAACAATCTGCCGCTGATTGTCTTTGGTCTGGACGAGCCCGGCGGCTTCCGCGGCATTCTGGCGGGTGAGGGCACCTACACCAAAGTTCAGGGCTAATTGTAACACACTGAATGCGAAGGCTGGGGTCACATCCCCGGCCTTTTTTGTGTGCGGATACCGGTTCTATCGGTTCAAAAACTTACTCTTTACCCATGTCGGTTTTTGCAGGTTTTGTCGTTTTCTCGTGATATGTGGTCTTCTGAGCCAAGCCTTATCGGCGCGGGATATTGGATGTCCTGAGCACCGAATAAGGGAAGGAAGAGAAACTATGTCCGATAATACGGAAACCGACTATGAAGTCGGTCAGGACAACGTTCAGATCATGGGTCTGGACGTACACAATCCGGTCTTTGCCGTATCGGGGCTTACCATCATTGCATTCGTGTTTTTCTCGCTCGTGTTTCGCGAGCAGGCGACCGAATTTTTTGGGTGGCTTCGTCCGGCACTGACCAGCCAGTTCGATTGGGTGTTCATGATCGCCGCTAACATCTTTGTGGTGTTTTCGCTGCTGTTGATCGTCACGCCTTATGGCTCGATCCGTCTGGGTGGTGACGATGCCAAACCGGATTACAGCTATGCCGGATGGTTCTCGATGCTGTTTGCCGCGGGCATGGGCATCGGGTTGGTGTTCTGGGGTGTGGCCGAGCCGATCTCACACTACGGGTCATCGATTGGCGGCGTCGCAGTTGGTGAAGACGGTGTGCGCACCGACTGGGCACCGTTGGGGGCAGGGCTGGAGGACCCCGAAGCCTCGAAAAAGCTGGCGATGGCGGCGACCATTTTCCACTGGGGTATGCACCCTTGGGCCGTCTATGCTGTCGTGGCGCTGGCTCTGGCCTTTTTCAGCTTTAACCGCGGTCTGCCTCTGACCATGCGGTCGGTGTTTTATCCGCTGTTTGGCGAGGCAACATGGGGCCCGCTGGGGCATATCATTGATGTTCTGGCCGTGTTTGCGACAATCTTTGGTCTGGCAACATCGCTGGGTCTGGGTGCGACGCAGGCGCTGGCTGGTCTGAACTATCTGTTCGATGTTCCGATCACGGATGGCATGAAAGTACTACTGATCGGGCTGATCACGGTGTTCGCTCTGATCTCGGTTGTCGCCGGCCTCGACAAAGGGGTAAAGCGCCTGTCCGAAGCCAATATGATCCTGGCCGCAGCTTTGCTGTTGCTGGTGCTGATCGTTGGACCGACCGTCGCGATTCTAACCGGCTTTTTCGAAAGCATGATCGAGTACTTCATAGCGTTGCCCGCTCTGTCGAACTGGGTTGGTCGTGAAGATACCAACTTCATGCAGGGCTGGACTACTTTCTATTGGGCGTGGTGGATTTCCTGGTCGCCTTTCGTTGGCATGTTCATCGCCCGCATTTCGCGCGGCCGGACCGTTCGGGAATTTGTGACTTGCGTAATCCTGATCCCGACAGTTGTCGGTGCGCTTTGGATGAGCGTTTTCGGTGGCGCAGCGCTGGATCAGGTCATGTCTGGTTCTGGGCAGGCCCTGTCGGACGCGGCTCTTGAGCTGAAAATGTTTAAGATGTTCGAAGCCTTCCCGATGACCGGTCTGCTGTCCTTTGTCGGCATCATCCTGGTTGTCGTTTTTTTTGTAACCAGTTCGGACTCGGGGTCGCTGGTGATCGACACGATCACAGCGGGAGGCAAGACCGATGCCCCAACGGCGCAGCGCGTGTTCTGGTGCATCCTTGAAGGCGCCATTGCCGTCGTACTGTTGCTGGGCGGAGGGCTTGGCGCTTTGCAGGCCGCCGCGATTGCAACCGGCTTTCCGTTTGCGATCGTGCTGGTGCTGATGTGCGTATCGATCTTCATCGGTTTGGCAAACGAAAAACGCCGCCGTTGAGGCGAGAAAAATCTACGAAAGCCCCGGCCTTGCGTCGGGGCTTTTTTATAAGGGGTCGGGGTGACCGGTTTCTTGGCTCAGTTTTATAATGCGCTGACGATTTCAATTCTCAACGCCCTATTCCACGTAACAGGAAATTGATCAGTTATTGAAAGTACTTGACGCAGTTTTGTGATCCGGTTTCCGTTCGGCTTCGTAGTGCAAGGAAAACAACCGGGCGGTCATGGAAAACAAGCAATCTCCGATCATCATGTGGTTCCGCCGCGACTTGCGTCTTTCGGACCATCCGGCGCTAAGCGCGGCGGTCCGGTCCGGGCGTCCTGTTATCCCGCTTTTCATTCTGGATGACCTTGCCGCAGCACTGGGCGCGGCGCCAAAGTGGCGGCTGGGCCTTGGGCTGGTCGCCTTTGCGCAGTCTCTCAGGATGGCGAGCAACCGCCTAATCCTGCGGCGCGGAGACCCGTTGTCCGTTCTGCAGGACCTGATCGTAGAGACTGGCGCAACTTCTGTCTATTGGTCTCGGGCCTACGATCCGGACGCAATTGCGCGTGACACTCGTATCAAATCGGCTCTGACCAAGCAGGGCGTCGAGGCCAGGTCATTTGCCGGCCACTTGTTGTTTGAACCTTGGACTGTGGCCACCAAGGCTGGTCAGCCTTTCCGTGTCTTCACTCCAATGTGGCGCGCTGTTCAGGGGCGAGAAGTTGCGGCACCGGAAGCTGCACCCTCAGTTGTTCCTGCACCTCAGAAATGGCCCGCGACCGAGAACTTGGAAGCATGGGAACTAGGACGCTCCATGAACCGCGGTGCGGCGGTTGTTGCGCCTTATGTTCGGTCCGGTGAACCTTCCGCATTTGAGGTTCTTCACGGGTTTCTGGACCGCATCTCAAACTACTCGGAGGAACGGAACCGTCTGGATACGGATGGTACCTCGGATTTGTCCGAATACCTGTCTTTAGGCGAAATCGGGCCGCGTAGCGTTTGGCACGCGGTCCAGCGCGCTGCGATGACTGGCACCCAAGGCACGGATGCTTTCCTGCGCCAACTGGTTTGGCGCGAGTTTGCCTATCACTTGATGTTCCATACGCCGCACTTGCTGACCGAAAACTGGAAAAAGGAATGGGACGCATTCCCTTGGAACAAGGATGCCAGCCAGCCAGAAGTCGTCGCGTGGCAGCAGGGGCGCACCGGAGTTCCGGCGGTGGATGCCGGGTTGCGTCAGATGTACGTGACCGGGCGAATGCACAATCGCGCGCGAATGATTGCAGCCAGCTATCTGACCAAGCATCTGATGACACATTGGAAAATCGGTATGAGCTGGTTTGCCGATTGCCTGATCGATTGGGATCCGGCGGCAAATGCGATGGGCTGGCAATGGGTTGCAGGCTCTGGACCGGACGCTTCGCCCTTCTTTCGGATATTCAATCCGCAAACGCAGCAGGAAAAGTTCGACCCCGAAGGCGCCTATCTGAAACGATGGATTGCTGAGGGGCAAGCCACGCCGTCGGCGACGGCACTGGCCTATTTCGAAGCTGTGCCGCGATCATGGGCGCTTGATCCTGCGTCTACGTACCCCGAACCTGTGGTCGATCTTACAAGTGGACGGGCGCGAGCTTTGGCGGCCTATGAAAGCCGAAAATCCGGGTAAGGAACTGAAAACTTGCCAGAAACACAAACTCGGCCTAGCTTTGAACTACGGCCGCACAGGGGAGAGCGGATGATCCTAACTACGACAGAAGGGCAGAAGGACCTGCCCAGATATTTTGCTCAAGTCTTCAAAATGCTGAACCGGATGGAGTCCGGTCGGATGGACATTGCCTTACCCGACGGTCGGGTTTTTAGGTCCGAAGGGGCCAAGCCGGGGCCGGTTGCACGTGTTGACATTCATGATCCGGACGTCTTTGCACGTTTGATCCGCGAGGGCGAACTGGGCTTTTCCGATGCCTACCTAGAAGGCGATTGGAGCACCCCAGACCTGCGGTCTTTCATGGATTTGGTGCATCTGGGTACCGAAACAGTTTATGACGATTTTACCGGAATGTTTCTGGTTCAGGCCTATGAGCGCCTGCGTTTCTGGCTGCACCGAAACCACCGGCGCCAGGCCAAGAAAAACATCTCGTATCATTACGATTTAGGAAATGATTTCTACAGCTTATGGCTGGATGAAACCATGACATATTCCAGCGCGTTGTTTGAGACTGGTCAGGAAAGTTTAGAAAAGGCCCAAACTGCCAAATACGCCAGTTTGGTCGATGAAATGGGCGCAAAGCCCGGAGATCACATTCTTGAGATCGGTTGCGGCTGGGGCGGGTTCGCCGAATATGCTGCAAAAGAGCGTGGCCTTCGGGTCACAGGTCTGACGATCAGTCAGGAGCAGTTGAACTTTGCCCGGCAACGCATAGAAAAAGCTGGGCTTTCCGATCTTGTTGACTTCAAGTTGCAGGATTACCGCGATGAGCGGGGCCAGTATGATGGGATCGCATCAATAGAGATGTTCGAGGCTGTTGGTCAAAAGTACTGGCCTGTCTACTTCGAAACAGTGCGCGAACGTTTGAAACCGGGCGCGCAGGCCACTTTGCAAATCATCACTGTCGCGGACCATCGCTGGGATATATACAAGAACGGCGTTGATTTCATTCAGAAATATATCTTTCCTGGGGGTATGCTACCGGCACCATCGGTCCTGAAAGATCAGGTTGCCGAAGCGGGGCTGAACGTGGTGAAGTCGCGGGAATTTGGCAAAAGTTATGATCTGACACTGCGTCGATGGTACGAGACGTTCAACGACAAATGGGACGAAATCGCTGAAATGGGCTTCGATGAGCGTTTCCGCCGTATGTGGAACTATTATTTGACCGCGTGCGGCGCAGCCTTTGACACTGGTAACTGCGATGTGACACAGATCACTATAGCAAAACCCAGTTAACAAACGGAAATTCCGAATGCCAAGTGCCCCGCGCCTCGTTGCCGCAATTTGTCTGTTGGTGGTGGCCTTTCTTGTTTCAAGCATGATCATCGACAACGGTGAAGAAGGTAAGGACTACGGCTGGTTCACAGTAGTCAATATGGTCATTGGGGTCGTCTGTGGCTGGAAGATTATGGGCAAACGGGTCGGTCGGGGATGGACCGGAGCGATAAACAACGGGATTACAGGTGTTGCGTCACTCGTGTTCTGGGGGCTGTTTGTTCAAGGCTGTTATGAAATGTTTCGGCTGGCCATGCGTCACAGGTACAATGGCCCGTTTGAGGCTCTGATCGACATTTTCAAAATTGGTATCGACTACAGCCAACTTCTATTGGCACCGGAAATTCTATGGACTTTGGTGATCGGAGCACTTATCGCCGGTCTTGCAACCGAAGAAGCCGGCCGCCGCTGGCGGTAATCCTCTGGAAATCAGCGCGAGTTTCACTCCAGTGCCCGATTTGTTCTTTTACGGTACGCTCAGGCACCAGCCTCTGCTGGAGCTCGTGATTGGCCGCCCACTGACGCAATTGACGATTGCTCAGGCACATCTCCCGGATCACGCGGTTTATGCAGTTGCAGGGCAGGTTTTTCCGATGATTGTTTCGGAAAAGGGCAGCATGGCCAAAGGTCTGCTGGTACAGGGGTTTAACCAAGAGGACCTGAACAGGCTGTCTTACTACGAGGGCGGGTTCGTTTACGATCCCAGCTCGCAGAACGTGCAGCTTGCTGACGGAACAACATTCAAGGCCAGCGTGTTCTTCCCGGAACCGGGTCTCTGGACCCCGGACGGGCCGTGGTCGCAGCAGGATTGGGTGGATAGGTGGGCCGAAGTGACCCTGTTGGCCGCACAGGAGGAGCTTGCCTATTACGGCAGGGTCGATGCTACCACGATTTCCCGCTACTTCTCGCCGATTCGTACTCGCGCCTGGGCCAGACTGGCGGCGCGCAAGCGGCGGACAGGCGATCCGCGCGACACGGACAAAGACGTCATTGTTCAAGGCTACAAGCGCGCCCATCTGAACTATTTCGGCATGGATGAACTGGAGGTAAGACACCGGCGATATGACGGAACAATGGGGCCGGTCCTGCACCGCAGCGGGTTGATGCAGGGGGCTGCGGTGATCGTCCTGCCATATGATCCAGTGAGGGATACCGTTTTGCTGGTCGAGCAATTCCGCGCACCGGTGTTTTTGATCGACGACCCCGAGCCATGGATGTGGGAGCCGGTGGCTGGCATGATCGATCCGGGTGAAACACCAGAACAGGCCGCCCATCGCGAAGCCATGGAAGAGGCGCAGGTCACGCTGAATGCGTTGGAATATGCGGGCGGGGCCTATTCCTCAAGCGGGTCATCGACCGAGTATTTGTACCTATTTGTCGGGCTGGGTGATCTGACCCGCACGATCGATAATGGTGGAGTGGCTTCCGAAGGCGAGGACATTCGCACGCAGATCCTGCCATACGACACCTTCATGCAGAAGGTGGGCAACAATGAATTCAAGGATTTGCCCCTGTTGTCGCTAGCCCATTGGCTAGCCCGGCATCGCGACCGTTTGCGCAACTAACTATCGCTGCTTGTGGTTGCCGCACGGCATCTGTAAATCTTCGTTGATACGTAATGAAATGAGGGCGCCATGCGCATTGCACGAGACCTTGCCGACGCAGTCGGGAAAACACCGCTGATCCGGCTGAAGCGCATCAGTGAAGAAACCGGGTGCGAAATTCTGGGCAAGGCCGAGTTCATGAATCCGGGCCAATCGGTCAAGGATCGCGCGGCGCTTTACATCATTCGCGACGCCATCGCGCGCGGAGACCTGAAGCCAGGTGGAACCATTGTCGAAGGTACGGCAGGCAATACTGGCATCGGTTTGGCACTGGTCGGTGCGTCGATGGGCTTCAAGACAGTGATCGTGATCCCGGAAACCCAGTCGGAAGAAAAGAAAGACATGCTGCGACTGGCGGGTGCTCAACTGGTGCAGGTTCCTGCCGCGCCGTACCGCAACCCGAACAACTTCGTGCATTACTCGCGCCGTCTGGCCGAGGAACTGGCACAGACGGAACCCAATGGCGCGATCTGGGCAAACCAGTTTGACAACGTTGCGAACCGTCAGGCCCATGTCGAAACCACCGGCCCGGAAATCTGGGAACAGACCGGCGGTAAGGTGGATGGCTTTGTCAGCGCCGTTGGCTCGGGCGGAACGCTGGCTGGTGTGGCCGACGCGCTGCAGCCCAAGGGTGTCAAAATCGCACTGGTCGATCCGATGGGGGCGGGGCTCTATTCCTACTACACCACCGGTGAGATCGCGATGGAGGGCAGCTCGATCGCGGAAGGTATCGGTCAGGTACGCATCACGAAAAACCTCGAAGGGTTCAAACCCGACTACGCTTATCAGATGACCGATAACGAGGCGCTACCCTACATCTTTGACCTGCTGCGCGAAGAGGGGCTGGTCATGGGCGGCTCGACCGCGATCAACATGGCGGGCGCGGTGCGTCTGGCAAAGGATCTGGGGCCGGGTCATACCATCGTGACGATCCTGTGCGACTATGGCACGCGCTATCAGTCCAAGCTGTTCAACCCCGAATTCCTGCGTGAAAAGGAACTGCCGGTGCCGGATTGGATGACCGAAGCTCCACGCAGCATTCCCGGCGTGTTCGAGGACGTATGATGCTGCGGCAGGTCCGCCTGTTTTTAGCGCTCTTTCTGGTTTGCTTTGCCATGTTGGGCGGCCCCGTTGCCGCCGAGCTGACCGATCAGCAAAGCGAGTACTACCAGAAATGGCTTGCAACGGCGGACCGTGCCGAGACCGAAATCGAAGCCGACAGAACTTCGAACGCAGCGCTTGAGAACCTGCGGTCCGAAATCCACGACTATCGTGAAGATTTCAACCAAGCGCGGAGCGCCAATACCGATCGTATTCAGACCCTTGATGCTCAGATCAAGGCACTTGGGCCTGCGCCCGAAGGCGATGCGACCGAGCCCGAAGAAATCGCCAGATTGCGGGCTCATCTGGAAGATCAATTAAGCAGCCTACAGGTTCCACGGATCATCTCGGAAGAGGCCTTCAGCCGAGCCAACGGCCTGATCAGCGAGATCGATCGGCTGCTGCGCGAAAGGCAAAAGAAAGAGCTTCTTGAACGCGGTCCATCGCCGATCAACCCGGTGTATTGGGGCCCCGCCTGGACCGACATCGTCGAATCCGTGCGCAGTTTGGTCAGCGAATCTGCTTACAACCTGAAGTCCAATATTGTTCAGGACCGTCTGAGAGATCGCGGCCTGGGCATTCTGTTCCTGACACTCGCCGCGGGTGTATTGCTGTACTACGGGCGCTACTGGTCCGAAGCCGCCGGTAATTATCTTCGGGGTCTTGGCGGACGCGGCATCGGCGTCTGGTCATTTCTGGTTTCGCTGTTACGCATTCTGCTGCCCTGGTTGGGCGTCTGGCTGCTGGTGCAAGCGGTTATAATGACCGGCCTTCTTGGGCTGCGCGGGACACTGCTGATCCAGAACGTCCCGTCTTGGGCTGCCCTGATCTTTTACTATGACTGGATTGGGCGTCAGCTGTACCTCACGCAGGCGGCGCAGAGCTTTAATCGCCTATCCCGCAAGAATGTCACCGAGCTGCGGGTGTATCTCGACATACTGGCGGTCTTCCTGATCACGTATGAGTTCGGGCTGTTGTTCGATCAGATCGAGAACATCACGGATGCGACCCGAGCGGTTATCAGCTTTCCGGTGGTTGTCGGAACCGCTCTGATCCTATTGCGCATTCGCCGAATCCGGACCAGCAGGCCCGCAACGGATGACGCCGAAGCCAGCGAAACGGCGCGCAGTGCTGGTTTAGCACAGATCTTGGAGTTTCTTCGCAAGGCCCTGTTCCTGCTGGGGATCGCCAGCCCAATCCTGGCGGCCGTCGGCTTTACCAACGCGGCCGAGGCGATTGTCTTCCCGGCAGTGAAAACGCTGGTGCTGTTTGCGGCGCTGGCGATCTTCCACCGGTTCCTGACCTCGGTCTATGGCTGGCTCAGCGGGCAAGGTGATTCCGCGCGGGACTCTCTGTTCTCGGTGCTTGCTGGCTTTACCCTCGCTATCCTGACCTTGCCAGTTCTGGCGCTGTATTGGGGCGCGCGGAAAACCGACCTGCTCGAAGTCTGGTCACGGCTGCTGCTTGGGTTCGATATCGGTGGTGTTACGATCTCGCCCAGCAACTTCTTTACTTTCCTGGTCGTGTTCGCCATCGGTTATGGTCTGACACGGTTGCTGCAGAGCGGACTTCGCAACTCGCTGCTGCCCAAGACCAGCATCGATCCGGGCGGGCAGAACGCAATTGCGGCGGGCACCGGATATGTCGGGGTTTTCCTTGCGGCCTTGATCGCCATCATGGTGGCCGGGTTCGATCTATCGTCACTGGCCATCGTCGCCGGTGCGCTATCGGTTGGTATCGGTTTTGGTTTGCAGACCATCGTGTCGAACTTCGTCTCGGGCATCATCCTGCTGGTCGAGCGTCCGATCTCAAAGGGCGACTGGATCGATGTGAACGGAATGATGGGTTACGTGCGCGACATCTCAGTGCGGTCGACGCGGATTGAAACGTTTGACCGGACGGATGTGATTGTCCCGAACTCGGACCTGATCAGCGGCGTGGTCACGAACTACACCCGTGGCAACACCATCGGGCGGGTCATCGTGCCGGTCGGTGTGGCCTATGGCACCGACACCCGCGTGGTTGAGAAAATTCTGGGCGAGGTCGCGAATGCGCACCCTATGGTCTTGGCGCATCCTGCCCCCAGCGTAGTGTTTCAGGGTTTCGGTGCGGATTCTCTGGACTTCGAGATCCGCGCCATTCTGCGTGACGTGAACTGGGTCCTGTCGGTGAAATCCGACATGAACCACGAGATCAACCGCCGCTTTGTCGAAGAGGGGATCGAGATCCCGTTTGCACAGCGCGATGTATGGCTGCGCAACCCCGAGGCGTTGCAGGGACAGCCTGCCGCATCGCAACAGACACCAGTGCCCGAAACCAAAAAACTGGCCTCAAAATCACAGTCCGCTGCGCCTGTTGAAATGACCGAGGCCGATCTGGATGGCGGGGACGGCGACGAGGTCTGAGTGCCTGTGTGACGGAACTGCGGAAGGTTGAATTTTCGCTTTAATCGCCCCTTGCAAATCCTTCGGCGATGGTTCACATATCGCGTCCACGGAGAGGTGGCCGAGTGGTCGAAGGCGCACGCCTGGAAAGTGTGTAGGCGGGAAACCGTCTCCAGGGTTCGAATCCCTGTCTCTCCGCCACTACTTTACTTTAATAATTAGATAACAAACGGTAAACTAAGATTCCTTTAGATTTAGCCCCCATTCTCCCCCCTGCATGTGCGCCCCAGGAGGCGAGGAGTGTAGGACGCGTTCACAAATTCTCAAACTTCTACCGTCGACATTTTCAATAATATGAACCCGAGTTTTGATCTTTGTTGCGAGTCACCTATTTTCGAAGGGTGGTCGGCGGCTTAAATCCAGGACATAGCGGATCCATTGATTTAAGTTTTTTAACGCCGCACCGTTAAATCGGCGTTACTTAAATAGCGAATAGGGCTCAGATCCGAGACTTGAGTGTCTTTAAGATCAAGCGTCTGCAACTCTGATAATCCGGTGATAGGGTTCAGATCAGAGGCTTGGGTGTTCTCCAGGTCGAGCGTCTGCAACCCTAAGAGCCCGGCGATGGGGGTCAGATCCGAGACTTGGCTGTTCATCAGGTTGAGGGTCTTGTCAGAAGAACTTTGCTTGAGCGGGTTAGGGGTGTTGCGTAGCTTTTGCCCATGACCAAACCTGCCTCTTTCAAATACTTCAAAACCAGTCCCGAGATCATCCGCCTTGCAGTGATGCTGTACATCCGTTTACCTCTCTCGCTTCGGAATGTCGAAGATCTACTGCATGAACGAGGCATCGACGTTAGCCACGAAACCGTCCGATATTGGTGGAACAGGTTCGGGCCGGTTTTTGCTGCTGAGATTAGACAGAAGCGTGTTCAGCAGCTGCGCGCGTTCTCCAAATGGAAATGGCACGTGGATGAGGTTTTTGTGAAGGTAAATGGCAAGCGGCTTTATCTTTGGCGGGCCGTTGATCACGAAGGTGAGGTGCTGGAAGCCGTTGTCACCAAACGCCGAAACAAGCAGGCAGCACTGAAATTCCTCAAAAAATTGATAAAGCGGCACGGTAAAGCGGAAAACGTCGTCACGGATCGCTTCGCCTCATA
>NZ_WQCA01000050.1 GCF_013032445.1 Ruegeria arenilitoris
CGCAACTTTATTTTACCTCCGTTGTTGTCGCTGTCGCCCGATTTGTCGGGCCCTTCCGACCGCTGGAGTGAGTGCTGGCGGTCGGAAGGCTGTTTGCAATGATCGAGCGTTGGGAGGACGCGATGCTTAGACTTAGTGTATTCGCCCTCCCTCCGGAATTCGCTCGAGCTTTTGCCAGTGTCGTCAATCAGCTTTCACACGTTGTCGGCGGTCTCGGTAATCAAAGTAATATCGCTCTACCCGCCAAGCCCCCCGCGACAAGTTGTTGGGAAGGGAAATCACTGGGTCGAAGTATGTTCCATAGCCTGCTCTGACGCGAGAACTTCAAACAAGCCCATCCAATTTCACTAATTTCAAGGGAACCAGAGGGAGAAGAAAATGTCTAACAAGATGGTGATGATTGCAGGCGCGACATGTTTCGCACTGCTTGCGGCCTGCGACGATACGAGTACATCAAGCGCGTCCGCCGAGCTCACGCCGGCTCAGCAGGCGTGTTTGCGAGATGTAGCCAATACGACAAACAATTCGCAAGTCGTGGTGCTCTCATCCGCGTTTAGCGAGGCGGGAACACAGGTTACTGTAGGCGTTGGCGAGGATCGTGCTCCTTGGAATTGCATTGCTTACAGTGATGGCGCGACAGCTGGTATCGAGTTCCTGGGCGACGAAGGCGCATTGTGACCTGTTTGGTGCGTAGCTGAACACGGCTGCGCAGTACTGGCTCGCTCTTCAGAAAACTCGACTTGGCCTGTCGGATACACCTTTCAGAGCGTAGTTTGGGCATCCGTTTCGGATCATCGATGCTCCAAGAGACCGACCAGGAGTTTTGCAAACAAAGCGAAACCTCTACGAGAAGGAGTCCTCCATGAGTGCCAGATTAGTCCTTCTGCTTGCGGCCGTCGGCCTCGTGCCAATTGCGTTTTCATATGGCCTGATGCCCGGCAGTTCGATCCCAGTTTTGCTGGGATTCCCGGTGGAAGGGACGAACCAAACCCACGTGTTCCGAGCGATTATGGGTCTTTACCTGGCAAACGCGTTGTTTTGGTTGGCGGCCGCTTCGAAACCAGAATTACAACGCCCCGCGCTGTGGGTTCTATTTTTGTTTATGTCGGGACTGGCCGTTGGACGCATACTAAGCATTCTTATCGATGGAGTTCCGAACGGGATACTTCTCTTTTACCTTGCGGCCGAGATAGCTTTTGCGGCTCTGGCGGCGGTTTCCCTGAAAAAAGTACGATAAAAAAGGAAGTGATAAAATGGTGAGGTTTGGCTTTGTTTTCTCGATGATTGCAACTTTATCAGTTTCGACATCCGCTTTTGCACAATCTTTATCTGTCCAGACCGCGGTGGACGAAAACTTCTTAGCGCTTGAGACTGCCGTTGCCGAAGCGGGAGTTACTCCAATCGCATCGATAGATCACTCGCGTTTGGCCAAGGCCGAAGGCGTAAAAATGCCCGCGTCTCGTGTACTCATTTTCTCTGATCTTGAGATAAACACACCTATACTGGAAGAGAACGTGCGAGCAGGTTTGGACCTTCCTTTTCGCGTTCTCTCTTTCGATCAGGATGGTCGCCCACAGATCGCCTACACAGATTCTCAGTTTCTCAAAGCCCGGCATGGGCTCACTGACGCCTCTTCGTTGCGCGCATTTCAGAGCAAGATGCTCGAAGTTCTAAACAACTTGGATGCAACACCAGCGCCGACCAACGGGTTGTTTGCCGACTATGGGGTCATCGAACTGCGATCTCAGCTCAGCGTACCAAAGGCAGTGGAACGTCTCAGAAAAGCAGTGATGGAGCAGGACGATACGGTCTGGTTTGGGGGAGTCGATTTTGCGGCCGAAGCGTCCCACCTGGGGGTGGAACTGCCGGATGCAGTTCTCTTACTGTTCGGCGGACCAGCACCTGGTGGCGTGGCTATGGCGGGCTTTCCGGTAATTGGTTTGGATGCCTTTTGCCAAAAACTATTGGTTTACGCGAATGAAGAAGGCGGCTCCGTAGTCATTTTCAATGACATCGCTGCCTTGGCAGAGTTGCACTACGGTTCCTCAGCGGAGCCTCATCACGGTTTGAACAAACGGCTTACCGAAACGTTTCGTTCCGCAATTGAGTAGCCGCTAGTTGGAAGTCACAATTTTCTGAATTTAATTTCGTATTTGGCTGCCAATTTTGGGCTCGATTAGATTGGTGAGGAATTCTGGCAGTCGACTAAATTGCAGACAAATTTGCCGTGTGTCATGACTGGTTTCTGCTCTTTCTGAGAGTGCCAAAAGTGCCTCTTTCTTCGTTAGAGTGTCGTATCTGAACTGATCAAGTTGCGGGTATATGTTTAAGTATTTATACGCTGTCTAATTTTGACTAAACGGAGGACGCCATGCCAAGCGGACACATCATGATGGCCATGAGCCTCGACGGTTTCGTTGCAAGAAAAGACCATTCGCTCGATTGGCTGAATAAACAGCCCGCTGATAACGAAGACCACGGATTCATCGAGTTTTTGAACAGCGTGGATACTCTTGTTATGGGGACCGGATCACTGCGAACTGTTCTTGGATTTGGTGAATGGCCATATGAGAAACCCGTCGTGGTACTCAGCCGCTCCATGACGAAACAGGACATACCTCAGCATCTACACGACAAAATTGAGTTCTCCACTGCTAGCCCCGAAGAGTTATGGGGAGTCTTTCACCAGCGCGGTTACAAACGCGTATATGTCGATGGCGGTGCGGTCATTCGGTCGTTCCTACAGGCCGGATTTGTACAAGACATGAAGATTACGTTGGTTCCTATTCTACTGGGCGATGGCATTCGCATCTTCGGTGAAACGAACGGCGATGTTGATCTTGAACTGATCTCTGCCACTCCCTTTCCATCGGGTATGGTCGATCTGGTTTACGAAGTGAAAAGTGCATGACCAATTCACCGACTGTCGGGCGACCAAAAAAGTCAGAGGAACGTCTGTCGAAACAGCTTATCCTGCAAACTGCCCTGCCCATTGTTCAAAAGCAGGGAGCGGATGCGCTTTCGTTTCGGTTACTGGCGGACAAGTTAAAGGTCACGCCGATGGCGGTAGCTTACCATTCTGGCAGCAAGCGTAAGCTGCTGGCTGACCTGATTGAAATAGCCTTTGCGAAGACGCTTCAGGGCATCGTTGAAGAAGAAGCAAGCGCGAAAGCGCGTAGCATATTAAGTGCCTACTATCTTCGGGCCTTGCCGAATGCCAACCTGCTGCGCGCAGTTCTGGATGATATCACTCTCATCAGTAAAGACCTGATGGACGTCACAGATAAACTGCGGGCATGCACGCGGGAACTTGACGATGGTGACGAGAACGATGTGCTTCTGCACCTTCTCGTCGACTACACGCATGGCTTTGTCCTCTCCGCGGCAAGCGGCGAAAACAGCCCGTTAACAGTCGACGACTTTTTGCGGGGTATCGATTGGGTGCTGGCGCGTGCGGCAGGAGGCTTACATGTCGGCCCAAAATGAGACACTCATGCAATAAGGGATATTGACGCGTCTTGCCTGAAGGACTATCTGCGCCAAACGTATGAGGCGGTACGCCTCACACAACGGAGATTTTATGAAAGAGACCCGGGCCTAACGCCCGTTCCTGGCGACCCAAATTCAGGAACACCAACACTGATGGGCACACTCACGCGCGATGCTGAGTGTCCTTTTTGTTGTTCTTTCGTAAAACCGAGACATCACAATGAACATCTCAAAGCACGAGCAACGTGTTTTGCACGAACTCGCCCTTGGCGGGGCGATCCACTTCGAACGACTGAAAAACGGAAAAGTCCATGACGTCACTTGTTATACGCGTGACGGCTATGTGCTGTCCGACTGCACCCTGAGTGTTTTCCAACGCTTGCTGAAAAAGCGCTTTATCCAATCCAAAAACGGCAACCCCTATCGCGCCTCCGCGTTGGGGATCAAATCCGTGCGCGCCCAAATGAACCAAAGATAGGAAAGAACCATGGGTGCGAGGGGTCTGACATCAGCACCTATGGGACAGTTTAGGTTGATTTGATAAGAGATGGTTTCTGGCTCATCGTAACTAATAACAGAGGATATTGAGTGTAGTCGCTTCACGACTCAGCTGCCGCCAAAAGGTAAGCACCACAAATGGCATGGAGCCGAACGGCCGGCCAGTTTGCGACCCAGTCATCAACGACCTGAACCGCGTTGAACACCGCATCAGAGGTCGCTATTTCCGCTGCACAATGGCTTCAAATCTCTCTACTTCGCGGCAATAGGAATGCTGTGAGTGCAGGTGCAGTTCAACGAGCGTTTCCGGTATGGATTTACTGTTGTCGCTCTCTGCAAGTCGCGTTGGCGGCAGGTCGCAGCCCAAAGCGGACCTTCATCACTAAGCTTTGCAATCTCTGAGATGCGGGACGAAGCTGACTTTTCAGGTCCGGCTATGCGTTCCTTTCCTAGCAATAAATTTCGTAGTCTCTATCATGCTGGTTTTGCCCCACTGTCGAAGGAAACAACATGTTGCGTTCAATGCTTATCCCCGCAGTTCTCTTTGCGCCTCATTGTCTGACTGCTGCAGAGAAAGTGTCGGCAACGAACTTCTATGTCGTCAACCAAGAGCAAATTTCCGCGGGCGAGGACGTGTTCTGGAAAGAGGACAACTATGGGACTTATACCGTTGACGAGGGACCAATCGATCCTGGTTTTGTCCGGTGCGTGGGCTCGGGTTTCGGCGGACCCAGCGGTGTCAGCGGCGGTGGCGTCTGTGTTTATGGTGAAGAAGAGGACACGTTCACCATGAGATGGGAGGTTGTTGCCTTCGGCGTCAACAACTGGCGGATTGTTTCCTCCACCGGCAAATATTCGGGGATGACTGGAAGTGGAACGACCAAAACACGTGTGGCGTCAAAATTCCTGGCGCTACCGCACCGTATTTCTGACTGGGAAGGCGAGGTTGCCTTGCCCGCTAGGGATTGAAACTCGAACTGAAATGGTCGGGGATGATGCTGATTTGAAAGGTTGGCAAAGCCCGCATTGGTCTTGTTGTCGCCTTTCGTTACTTTTCACATTAATGACCGGTGGCAGCCCGAAGCGGACCTTCGCAACCAAGCTTTGCTAACTCCGAAATACACAACGAAACGGCCAGTTGCAGAGGTTGTATCGGCGGTGGCAACCAACCATTCATGTCGTCGACTAACCTGTTCAACGTCGCACTACAACTTCTCCGAACTGATCCCACGAGGACCTAATCTTCGAAGCGTTCATTTGGCTCGACCACATTTACTTGCTTCGGAACTTGGTCGGTGTCATTCCGGTCTGACCTCGGAAAAAGCGAGTGAAATGGGACTTGTCAGAATAGCCGAGCATCAGTCCGATCTCTGCAATTGTCATCTGGTTTTGTTTGAGGTGCTCCTTGGCGACATCGATACGCAGCCGTTTGATTTCGCGCGGTAGCGTTGTGCCTTGTTTTTGAAGCGCTTTCAGAAACCGTTCCGGTTGTATTCCCAGCATTCCAGCCACCATCTCTGGTCCCAAATCGGTTTCATCCAGTTTGTCGCGTAAGACAGATCGCAAAGCTGCCACCACGGTTACTTCTTCATCTTGTCGAAGTGATGCTATGGGCTTGGCAGAACCCTCAGAGACGTGGTGCAAAAACAACCATTCCACAGGAAAACTAATTTGCATTCCGGGATCAGTCCCAAGGCCAACCTCGATCCCTTTGTAGTCGATAGGCAGCCCATTGATGTATCTGCTTTCCCATCGCACACGGGAAGAGTCCCAGGACTCTCCGACGACGGTCTGCAATAGGCGTACATAGATTGCGGCACCAAAACCGGTCACCTGAATGGGTGGGACGGTTGGTTCCTGTTGCCTCTCGATACGATAAGTCGCTTTGTCTGCTTCAATGACAAGGCTGTGCCGCACAGAATTGGACTCCTGCGGCACGAGCTCAACAAAGCGGGTAAAAAACTCGAACAGCGTTTTTGTAGATTGCAAGGCTTGAGCGAAGGGCGGCCATCCTTGTAGGTCAAACGCTTCCCCTACATTCACTCCTAGGTATCGATCCCCTGATACTTCTGAGAAAGCATTTACCAAGCCGTAAACCAACTCGGAGTGAACGAACACGGATGGGTTAGTCATCAGTTCAGCTTTCAAGCCGACCTGATCCAATGCTGGTTGCGGATTGATCTTACGTTCGGTGAGATATTGCAGAAAGGGAGCGGCTAAAGAGAGGCGAACAAAGCCCTCGCTATGCTCTCGGGAGGTGGAGTTGAAAGGCAAGCTCATAACCCTTGTTGGATTAGCTTTAAGAAGTGGCCATTTTTGCAGTCACATTCGTACATCCTAATTCAAAAGGGGCAACCGAGCCAATGAATTCCAGACTATAGTTGGCAAAACATGAATATGAAGGGAGTACTTATGTCCGGCTTACGAATGTCTCTTTGCTCGACGGCAATTGTCGCGGCAGTTCTTTCTTTTTCGGCGACCGCGCAGGCTCAGGATCAAGAAGAACCCCAAACGCTGTTTACCAACGTGCATGTCTTCGACGGTGTGAATGAGCAACGCATTGAAAATGCCAGTGTTCTGGTCGAGGGCAATCTGATCAAGTCCGTCTCAACCGATGCCATTGATGCGCCGAGCGCGACGGTTATCGACGGCGGTGGGCGCACTCTGACACCGGGCTTTATAGAGAATCACGCGCACCTGATGCTCATGGGGCCATCGATTGCCGAGATGGAAACCAACTCGACCTGGGAGGATTTCGCCATCCACGGGACCCGGATGGCCGAAATGTACCTGATGCAGGGCTTCACGACCGTTCGCGATGCCGGGGGCGCTGGCGGCGGGCTGCGGCGCGCAATTGACGCCGGCCAGATCGTCGGCCCCCGCTTTTATCCTTCCGGGGCATTTCTCGGAACACGTGGTGGTCACGCCGATTTCGCATCCTTCACATCTCCGCCGGGTGGGGTGACCAACTTTGGGACTCTGAATATGGCCCAACAGGTCAACGGTGTTGACGAAATTTACATGTATGGCCGCAACAACCTGCGCATGGGTGCCACGCAATTGAAGTTCATGCAATCAGGTGGGGTGATTTCGGCATTCGATCCATGGCAGTTGCTCGCCGGTTCGAAAGAAGAGATCGAGGCCGCTGTTCAGGTTGCCAACGAGTACGGCACCTATGTCATGGCACATTCCTACCGCAAAGAAGCGATCATCAATGCCCTGAATGCAGGGGTCAGAACCATTGAACACGGATTTCACTTTGACTGCGAGATTTCTGCTTTGATGAAAGAAAAAGGAGCGTACATCACGACGAACATCACAGCATTTGATCCAGGCCTACTTGATGTTCCTTCCGTGAAAAACAACCCCAACAGTTTGAGGAAGGCCAAATCGGCCTCGGCGACCTTCGAAGCCTACATTCCAAGTATGAAGGAATGCCCGGCGCCGCGCGGTTTCCAAACCGATTGCGTCGGCTCGGTCGAAGCGTGCAACATCCAGATCGCCTACGAGAAACATCTGAATAACCATTTCTTCGGCCCCTATGCGTCGATGGTAACCCTAACTTCGGTAGGTGGCGAGATCGCGGCACTTAGCGGTGATTTCATGAACCCCTATCCGGAAGGCAAACTGGGTGTGATCGAAGAAGGCGCCTATGCCGACATCCTGCTGATAGACGGCAACCCCCTCGAAGACTTCTCTGTCGTTGGAACAGGCGATCAGTGGTTCGGTGCGGACCCGAGACCGGACAGCCCGGAAACAATCCGCCTGATCATGAAGGACGGTGTGATCTACAAAAACACACTGGATTGACCAGATAAAGCAGCCGGAGAGCATTCATGCGAAATTGGTTTTGCTCCGCAGTATTCGCAGGGTTGGTTTTGTGCGGTTATGATGCTGCGGCGACGCCTGGAACCGCGTTGGACTGGGCAGATCTGCCAGATCCGTCTGCGCAGGTCTTTGATGACCCCTATCGTGAACTCAGCCCCGAACAGTTCGACGATGTTCTTTTCGTTGTGCGTATACGCGGCAGGTTGCAGCAGGAGGTTGGCAGCGCCGAAGAACGGCAGAAATGGCAATTGCTTTTAGCAGAGACCGAAGACGCCTTGGTGTCAGACGGAATTGACGTCGACTGGTTACTCGATCAGCGCGAGGTTGTGACTGAACGTCGAAGAAAGGCTGGAACGAGCGGAAACCCGCAATTCGACGGCAGAACAATCACACTCGCGGGCTTTGCCATTCCTGCTCCAAGCGATCCGGACGGCCGGCCTGTGGCGTATTTGGTGCCAGAAAGAGGGATGTGCAGCCACATGCCTCCACCTCCGCCTAACCAGATGATCCGTGTGCGGTTGAACGGGGACTGGGCGCCTAGCTATTTCCACGAACCCGTTCGGCTGACAGGCACGCTGACTATCGATCCTTCCGTTCATAATATGATGGTTGTGGATGGCCTCATGCCTATGAATGCGACTTTCCAGCTAGAGGCGGAACGTGTCGAAACTCTGGAAACCGAGGCAGACAGGTTGGAATGGAAGCAGCGTGCTGCTGATCGCATCCGCGCGGCAGGAAATCGCAAGACCGGTGGGGCACAGGCGTCAAAATGATAAGACTTCTGGTTGCCGCATTGAGCATTGCATTTGCTGGCGCAGCGTCGGCTCAGGGACTATCCGGGCCATCTTCAGTCGAAGCCGATCTTGCGCCCGGAGACGGGCTCACCGATCCGCAATATCGTTCCGATTTTCCACGCAACATCGCACCGGGTTGGTTTCAGTGGAAAGACCGACTGGCTGAGGGTGGTTTTCGGTTCAACATTGACTACCTGGCATTGGGCCAAACCACGGATGCTGATCTGGGAACCGGCGAAGCAGCCAGCGGAATTGCGCGGTTCTACGGCAGTTGGCAGGCAACTGAACGGGGGTCTCTGACATTCAAGATCGAAGACAGGCACAGTTATACTGACGTTGCTCCGCAATTTCTCGGGCTGGATGGCGGAGCCCTTTCAATCACGGGAACAGCCTTCAATGACAACGGTTTGCTTCTGACCAATTTGTTCTGGACCCAAAGGGCTGAGAATGGGTCGTGGGCGCTGCAAGTCGGCCAGATTGATGTAACGGACTTTGTGGATATCTACGGGTTGGTAAGCCCCTACAGTGGTTTTCAAAACCTGTCTTTCAATACCAACCCGACAATCAACACGCCCAACCAAGGCCTTGGTATTGCCGGTGGGGTAAAGCTGAGCGAGAACCTCTACGCCGTTGCCAGCGTATCAGACGCAAACGCCGACCCGTCCGATCCAAACTTTGATGTGTTTAGCGACGGCAATCTCTTCAAGTCGCTCGAACTTGGGTACACGTCCGGCTTTGATCGCATCTACTTCGACAATATCCATCTGACCCTCTGGCATGCGGATGCGGCTGACGATGGCAGTCGAGCAGAAGATTACGGCGCAGCGTTTTCCGCCGCATGGTTTGTTGACAATAAATGGATGCCGTTCTTCCGTGCAGGGGCCTCGAAGGGAACCGCAGCGCTTTATGAACGGTCGATTTCTGCCGGTCTCGGTTACTATGGTCGCAACACCGATTTGGCCGGTCTGGGCCTAAACTGGGCCGAAGCAAGAGGCATAGATGGCGATCAGTTCACGCTTGAAGCTTTCTACCGCTTTTCAATCTCACCCGGACTGCAGATCACGCCATCGGTACAATTCATTTCCGACCCGCTTCTAAATCCCGATCAGGACCGGATTACCCTGTTCGGTCTAAGAACCCGGATCGTTTTCTAATGCGGGGTGAAGGCAGTCACTAAGGGGTGTGCCAAAGGGCAACTAAGAGAGATCAAGCGCGTGCCGGAATTTTCAACGCCGGTCGAATGAAGTTGGGAAGCAAAGGAACAATCTATGAAGATTGCATACGGAATTCTTGCAGCCTTAGCAGTTGTGTTTTTCATCCTTGGAGGCAGCGATGCCCATGCCAAAGACAACAAGGGTAAAAAGCCGAACAAGGGGGGCAAGAACGGTGATGTCAGCATTCAGATAGAAGACAAACCCGGCAAAGGCCCAAAAGCTGTACCACCTGGACAGATCAAGCGCTACACGCGCGGTGCCAAGCTCCCATCTGACCTGGAGTTCGAGGATATTGGGGACCTTTCCAAATGGAAGCTTGGGGAGCCGGGCAAAGGAAACCGCTACATTCTGGTCGATGACGAAGTCCTCGAAGTTACGAATGACCTGTCTACCGTGGTCGATGCCGTCGGCATCGTCGGTGATCTTCTAAATTAGGCGAAAGTACGATGTTTCAGGGCAAGAACTACCTCGTTTGCCCTGACGCTGGCCGGGGCGATCATTTGTGAACCCCGGCCCAAGTTCAAAACCCGGATCCGAGGCGCTACGATGATAAAGGCCCTTCTTGTTCTTTTTGCGCTTGCTACCTTTTCGTCAGCACGCGCCCTACTCGCTCAGGAAAACGGTGCAACTGAAGTCCCGCAAACAATACGCTTTGAGGGCTATGTATAGCCCAGTCGCGAAGCAGAACTGTCGCCTTTGGTGGACAATGTGGTCAACCGGACTTTGCAAAGTCTGCTTTCTGCGCATCGCAGACCTTCGCGAGTATCCAACGCTCCTTAGGGAGGTCCATTGCGGGATTGAGCAACGCAAAGGGCCATAACCGCAACGACTACGCCAAAAACTGATTGGGTTCATCGCTAAGGCAGACAATCGCGCAGTGCTAAACTATGGGCGAGCAACACAAACTCATGGGGTGCGCGAAGTGTTATGCGCAAACCTACACAAATTGTAGGTGCGCCCATAACGCTGCATTCCTGCTATTGATTTCATTCCTCAAATTCAGGTGAACTTGCCCATAACTTTGCGTGGTATTTGCGCATAAATTTGCACGATTTGCCCATAAGTTTGCACACTCCCCCTCGGTGTTCGCTTACATCCTTCCGAAAGTTTTTTTGAGTTCTGCGACTTGAGCTACATCCAACA
>NZ_WQCA01000051.1 GCF_013032445.1 Ruegeria arenilitoris
AGGAAAGATCGCTCGCCAGCCGAGGCACCTTCAAGCAGACACGCTCCGCCGCTCTTGCCGAGTGGCTCGAACTTGGTGCGGCATAAAGGGCAGCTATACTGGCCTGCCAGAGACTGGTTCGAGTTTGTCTGACAGCACCTGAGCATCTTTTTGTGCGCAGCAACGCGGCGTTAATAGCCGCCATCCCTACCTGATGCAGTGAGAATTTGTCAGGGAATTCAACAGTACTTTGCCATTTCTACCCTTGCAAACTGCCGCCAATCGGCGAAGTTCGCCCGGTTAGTGCCATGGCTACACTTAACTCTTCACTAAGAGAATCCCACAGTTGTTCAAGGCCTTGCTCCCCAGCAGCCGCGATCGCATATTGCAGAATTCTTCCGATGAAAACGAAGTTTGCGCCAAGTGAAAGAGCTTTGAGAACGTCTTCGCCCGATCGGATTCCACTATCGTAAAAGAGAGGAAAATCCGGCCCAAGATCGGCGCGGATTTCTGCAAGAATCTCAATCGGGGCTGGCGCAGCCTCAAGCTGCCGCGCACCGTGGCTGGAGACCTGGATGGCATCAACACCCGCAGACACCAGCGCGCGGGCGTCTTCGATATCAAGTACTCCCTTCACCACAAGTTTGCCGGGCCAGAGATCGCGCAGCCGGGCAAGCGTGTCCCAAGTCGCCCGTGCCCGGCTTTCGGTACGGTTGAAGTCATAGCCCTCCATCTCAAAATTCGCCATCACCGGCTTGCCCTTAATCAGGGCCGTCAGCGACCAGCGCGGATGCAGGGCAAAGTCGATGAACTGCCGCGGGCCGATGCGGAACGGCATTTTGAAGCCGTGGCGCAGTTCGCGCGGGCGGCGGCCGACCTCGGGCACATCAACCGTCAGCACCAACGTCTGATAGCCAGCTGCGCGGGCGCGCTCAGCCAGCTTGAAGGTGCCGCTTCCGTCGCCGCTGAAATAGAGCTGGAACCAGGCGTGGCCCTCCGCCGCCTCGAGAATGGTCTCCAGCGGGGTTGAGGCGACGGTGGAGACCCCGTGCGGCACGCTGTAGCGCGCCGCCAGCCGGGCCAGCATCAGGTCGGCGCCGGGGGCTGCTAGGTTGCACATGCCCATCGGCGCGATGCCAAAGGGCCGACCGGCCTCGGTGCCAAAGAGCCTTACGGCCAGCGAACGCTCGCTGACATCGTGCAGGATACGGGGCCGCAGGGTGATGGCATCCAGCGCAGCGCGGTTGAGCGCCGCCCCGGTTTCCTGCCCGGCGGCCCCGTCGATGTAGTCAAACACCATCCAGGGCAGCCGCCGCCGCGCCAGGCGGCGGGCGTCCTCTGCCGAATGGATGGCACCTGCGCCCATCAGCCGGCCACGGCCTTCATGAAGCGGTCGCGGATCACCACCGGGTCCATGGTGATCACCGGCATCTTGGCATTACCGCTGTCGCATTTGACCACCAGCACCGTTGCCTCGCCGCTGGACAGCGCCTCCTCCAATGCAGGCCCGGTCTCCTTGTCCTGCACCTCCACCACCCGGGCACAGCCGGCGGCGCGGGCCATGCCGGCCAGATCGGTGCGTTGGCTGGTATAAGTCGGCTGATCACCGGTGGAGCCATAGGAGCCGTTATCGATGATCATCAAGATGTAATTCCCGGGCGCGTTGTTGCCGATGGTGGGCAGCGTGCCGAGGTTGGTGAGGATCGAGCCGTCGCCGTCGATCACGATCACCGATTTCGGCTGCGCCAGCGCCAGACCCAGCCCGATGGAGGAGGCAAGCCCCATGGTGCCCAGCATGTAGAAATTGGTGGGCTGGTCGTCGATCGCGTGCAGTTCTTGTGACGGAATGCCGATATTGCAGACCACCAGCTGGTCGCGCAGGATGGGCGCGATCTCTTTCAGGATTTCGGAACGGATCATTGGTCGCCATAACCTCCCCAGAAATTGGCGTCGGTCAGGATGGCAACGGGCTTGTTGCACATGAAGGTGTATTTCAGGATGTTGTCCAGCTCTTCGACGTCCTTCTGCCAGTGGAAGTGGAAGATCGGGATGTTGAGCTGGGCTAGGAGCGCCTTGGTATGCACCGCCATTTCCACCTGGCAGGCCACCGGCTCGCGCAGCTCTCCACGGTACGAAATCAACATGGGAAGCGGCATCCGGTAGTACTGGATCAGCGTCGCCAGCGTGTTGATGGTGACCCCGATGGCGGTGTTCTGCATGATGATTGCCGGGCGCTTGCCGCCCATCCAGGCGCCGGCGCAGAGCCCCATGCCCTCATCCTCCTTGTTGGAGGGGATGTGAAAGATGTCGTCGCGCTGGTCGATCTCCTCGATCACGCCGGCCAGCTGCTTGCAGGGCACGGTCGTGACGAAGGAGACGCCGTTGGCGGCCAGATCGTCAGTGATCCTCTTGTCTATGTTCATGGTCGGTAGCCTTTACTTCGGGTGTCGTGTTTCGTTGTCATGCGGTTCGGCAGACGTGGACTGCGCACGGGGCGTGGCGGACCACGCGGGCAGCTGTCGAGCCGAGGAAAAAGTCGCTGAGGCCGGGTTTGTGAGAGCCGACGACGATGCAGTCTATGCCGTGTTTCTCAGCGTATTCGACAATGGCGCGGTAGGACCGGCCCTTGACGATCTCTGCGGTCACATTGCCATGGTCTGCGGTCTTCTTGGCAAGCAGCTGGCGGGCCTTGTCGAGGCCTTCGCGCACGGTGTCTTCGTCCAGATACGCGGTGACTGAACTGTGCGGTGCTTCGTAGACATGCAGCGCAGTGATCTGCCCGCCTGAATTGCATAGGGTGGCAGCAGCCTTGAGCGTTGTGCTGGAAACCCCGTGATCCAGGGCCATGGGAACCAGGATTTTGTCATACATGGTTGCTCTCCGTTTGATTGGCGCGTGGGCTCAGGCCCAGGGGTCGAGGATGATCTTAGGCGCGGCTACCGCTCCGGACCGCAGGTCGCGAAAGGCGGCGGCGCCTTCCGACAGCGGCCGCTGTTCTGGCCAGTCCAACGGGCCGAGGCGGCCGTCAAAGATTGCCTGCGCGGTGTCGCGGAAGTCCTGCGCGGTATAGGTGTAGGTGCCGATGAAGGTGATTTCCTGCAGGGTCATGCGCCTGATATCCAGGCCGCCGGCGTCCTCGCCCAGACCGACATGGGCAATCACCCCACCGGGCGCCGCGGCCACCGAAGCGGCCGCGCGGGTGGCGGCATAGCCGACGGCGTCGACTACCAGCGGCACCATGCCTTGGAACTCGGGAACGACTTGCTGGTTGCAACAATCCGCCAGAAAGGCCCTGCGCGCGTCGTTGGGTTCTTGGATGCTCACGTCCTCTATCCCCATCGCCCGCAGCGCCAGCGCAGCCGCCAGCCCGATAGCGCCGCCGCCAATAACCAGCGCGGAGCGTTCCATTTCCGGCTGCAGCGCCTCTAGTGCCAACCGGGCGGCGTGCCAGCTTACGGCCAGCGGTTCTGCCAGTGCGGCTTTTTCCAGCGGCACCTCGTCCGGCACGTTCACCAGGTTGCTCTCCGGTATTGCCACGAACTGGGCAAACGCCCCCTCGCGCGGCGGCATCGAGATGATCTGGCGGCTGGAGCAGAGGTTCTCGCGCCCGGCGGTGCATGCGGCGCAACTGCCGCATGTCACCAACGGGTTGATCGTGATCCGGCGGCCCGCCTGCGGTCCATCCTCGATCACTCCCGCGGCTTCATGCCCCAGGATCAGCGGCGCAGGCCTGCGATTGTCATGGCCCAGATAGGCGTGCATGTCCGAACCGCAGATGCCGGAGGCTTGGATGCGGATAAGATATTCGCCTGCCCGGCCCGACGCCATCGGCACATCGCGGAACGCAAGACTCTCAACCCCTTCATAAACCAAGGCTTTCATTTTGCAGTGAACCCTCCGTCGACCATCAGGACCTGCCCGGTTACATAGGAAGAGGCCTCTGAGCACAGGAACAGCAGCGGCCCGTCGATATCCTCCAGCCGGCCATTGCGGCCGATGCAGGTCTGCGCCGCGTTGCGGCTGGCACGGGCCTCATCGCCGAACACCGCCTGGGTCAGCTCGGTTGGGAAGAACCCCGGTCCGATCGCATTGGCGGTGACGCCGAAGGGCGACCAAGCCTCTGCCATGGCACGGGTCAGCTGGCCGATACCGCCCTTGCTGGCGCCATAGGCGATGCCGCCGGGAAAGGCGCGGGTGGTCTGGAGTGAGGCGAAATTGACGATCCGCCCCCAGCCCCGCTCCTTCATCGCAGGCACCAGCGCCTGGCTGAGGAAGAAAGGCACCGAGAGGTTCAGCGCCAGGGTCTGGTCCCAGCCCTCCGCCGTGACTTCATCTGCGGGTTGCCGCGTGTTGACGCCCGCTGCGTGGATCAGGATGTCCGGCGCTCCGAAGGAATCCGCAACAACCTCCCGCAGTGCATCCAGAGCGCTGCGGTCCGTCACATCCGCTGCCACATGAGTCGCACCGGAGCCGATCTCCGCACAGAGGCTTTCCAAAGCCTCCGTCCGACGGGCCACTGCGACCACCTGCGCCCCTGCAGCAGCCAGCGCGATCGCCGCCCGCCGTCCCAAGCCGGAACTGGCGCCGGTGATGCAGGCGGTTCGGCCTGCCAAGCTGAAAAGGGCGCGTGGATCAGCCATTTGCGGTGAGGTCGAAGGTTTCGTCCGGGAAATACTTGGCCAGCCGCACGTCGGCGGCACGGGCGTGGCCCTCCATTCCCTCCAGCCGGGCGATCCGCGCAGTGGCCTCTGCCACCGGTTTGGAGCCCTCGCGGGTAGCGCGCTGCCAGGTGACGATCTTCATGTATTTGTGAACCGACAACCCACCAGTGTAGCTTGCCGCGCGCGAGGTCGGCAGCACATGGTTGGTGCCGGCTGCCTTGTCGCCGTAAGAAACTGTAGTCTCTTCACCCAGGAACAGCGAGCCGTAGCAGGTAAGCCGCTCCAGCCACCAGTCCAGATCCTCTGCCTGCACGGTCAGGTGCTCGGGCGCGTATTCGTCGGAACAGGCCGCCATGTCCTCGCGGTTCGCACAGAGGATCACCTCGGCATAATCGCGCCAGGCTGCTGCGGCGTTCTCACGGTTCACCTCGGGCAGGTCGTTGATGTAATCCGGCACCAGTCGCATCACGTCTTCCGCCAGGGCGCGGTTGTCGGTAACCAGCCAGACCGGAGAGTTGTAGCCGTGCTCTGCCTGACTCACTAGATCGGTGGCTACGATGTGGGAATCCGCCGTTGCGTCGGCAAGGATCAGGCTGTCTGTCGGGCCTGCGATCATGTCGATGCCCACGCGGCCAAACAGAATACGCTTGGCCTCGGCGACAAACTGGTTTCCTGGCCCCACCAGGATGTTTGCCTTGGGCAAGCCAAACAAACCAAAGGTCATTGCCGCTACCCCCTGCACGCCACCCATTGCCATGATTTTGTCGGCGCCGCAGATATGGGCGGCATAGATGATAGCCGGGGCCACGCCCACGCCGGGGCGCGGCGGAGAACATGCGGTGATATGCTTGCACCCTGCCACCTTGGCGGTTGTCACAGTCATGATGGCGCTGGCGATATGGCTGTAGCGACCGCCCGGCACATAGCATCCGGCCGCATCCACCGGGATCGCCTTTTGTCCGGTGACAAAACCGGGCGAGATTTCCATTTCCACATCATGCACTGTGCCTTTTTGCAGTTGGGCAAAGCGGCGAACATTGTCGTGGGAAAATCGAATATCGGCCTTTAGTTTTTCCGGTACCAGTGCACAAGCGGCCTCGATCTCTTCCGGCGTAAGCAGTACGTTGCCCTCGTACTGATCGAACTTTGCAGCATATTCCAACGCCTTTGTGTCACCGCCGACTTCAATGTCGTCCAGAATACCCTGCACGATCTTATGGGTCTCAGAGGCATCCGACTTGGGGGTCAGAGCAGCTTTTTTCAGATATTCGCGTGTCATTACCAGAAAGTCCTATTTATAGATATCAGGAAGCAGCGTGGTCGAGATCGCCGGAATGTAGGCGATCAGCAGCACGACGATCAGCATTGTCAGAACAAAGGGCACGGCACGGGCGGCGATCTTCAGGATGGACTCGCCGGTAATGCCGGAGACGACAAAGAGGTTCAGCCCCAAAGGTGGTGTGATGAAGCCAACGCCCAGTGCGGTGATCATCATGATGCAGAACTGGATCTCGTTCATGCCAATGTTGTCGGCCAGCGGCTTCAGGATTGGTGCCAGGATCACGATGTTGGGCGTTGTCTCCATGACGCAGCCCGCTGCGATCAGTATGCAGATCATCAACAGGATCAGCAGGGACGGATCATCGGTCAGCCCAGTTACGGCGGTTACAAAGCCCTGCGGCACGCCCATTATTGCCAGTGCTTCAGCCAGCGGGGCCGAGAAGGCGATGATCGGCAGGATCACCCCATTCACCTTGGCAGAACTGACAAGCATGGCCGGAAAGTCCGACAGTTTCAGCGTGCCCAGGATGAAGCCCATAATGATAGTGACTACAACCGCCGTAGCACCGGCTTCGGTCGGGGTCAGACGGCCGGAAAAGATGCCATAGAAGATGATCCCCGGCACGATGAAGGCATACCAGCCGGACTTCAGCGCTTGGCCCAGATTGCCCAACCACTCCAGCAAGCCCATGTTGCCGCCTGTCTCGTAGGTATAGAGCCGGTTCATGATGATATTAGTGATCAGGATCGACACTAGGATCGCCAAGCCCGGGATCAGCGCCGCAAGGAACAGGGTGGAGGCGGAAATGCCCAGCACCAGGCCGATGATGATATAAGCGATCGAGGGCGGGATCAGGATGCCGGTACAGGCGCCTGCCGCCACCAGCGCGCAGGCGTAGGGGCGCGGATAGCCGCTTTCGACCAGCCGGTTGATTGTCATCCGTCCGACCGCTGCGGCACCCGCCGCGTCAGAGCCGGAGATCGCAGCGAACATGCCGCAGACCAGCACCGTGGCGGAGCCGAAGCCGCCCCGCGTCCAGCAGGTCAGCGCCTCCGCCACATCCAGGAATTTCTTGCTGAGACCGGTCCGCACAAGCACGTCTCCGGTCAGGATGAACAGCGGAACCGCGGTCAGCGCAAAGGCGTCGATGCCGGTGAACAGGCTTTCGCCGATGGCGCTGAGCGGCAGGTCGCCCGACATCACCAGCATGGTGATCGCTGCCGCGCCAATGGCAGCCCAGACCGGTACCGCCAGCGCAATCAGCGCCACGAACATGATCACCGGTAGGTAGAAATCCCAGCCGAGCTCGACAGTTTGATTGAGTGAATTCCACAGCATTGCTCAGGCTCCTCAATCAAACAGCTTGTCGCCTTCAAAAACGGGCGTGCCGTCGCGAAGGCTGCGCAAATCGCGCCGGAAAGACTGGAGCAATCGCCAGATCATCAAGGTGAATCCCAGCGGTACTGCCGCAAGAAACCAGACCATCGAAATCCGCAGGCCATGGCTGACGGATCCGAACTTGGCTGAGACATGCACCGTTTCGAAGGACCAATAAAGCGCTACCAACGCGACTACGAACATCACCAGATCACCGAAGATGTAGATCAGCGCCTTGGTCCTCGGGCCAAGGTAATGCAGGATCACGTCGATCCGGATATGAGCGCGCTCTTTGACCGCCGCCGCAGCGCCGATCCAGGCCAGATAAATGAAGGAATATCGGACGATTTCCTCGCCCCAGATCGAGGAATAGGCAAACAGCTCGCGCCGTATCACTTCAATCGCCATCGTGACGACCAGCATTGTGTAGAACACCAGAAGCAGCCATCGTTCTGCGTTCTGGTCGATGGTTCGCAGGATGTTCATTGCCATTCCCGGTGTTCAGGCACACCCTCGCATCCAACCCGGCGGACTGCAGCGAAGGGGGCTGTTGAAGAATAGGGCGGGCGCTTTCTAGCGCCCTGGCCCGGTAATGCTCAGGCGTCGTGCACGTAGTATTTCCCTTGCGTGCCTGCGGCCTCCTCGAGCTTGGCGAAATTGTCCATGGAGCCTGCAAGTTCAGTCTTGAAGGAATCCCATTCGCCAAGCTGATAACCGCCAGCTTCTTTCCACTCGCCCAGTTGGTCATCGCTAAGGGCATGGAATTCGACACCGGCCTTCGCCAGTTCCGCCATCGCATATGCACGGGCCGAAGGCACTTTGGCCAGGTTCTGATGCGCCGTCAGCTCGGATCCCCACATCACACCTTCCTGAACATCGGCAGGCAGCGAATTGAACCACTCGAGGTTACAGGAATAGACTTGGCTGTCCGGCACTGCCTGAGTGAATGTCACGTGGCTCAGGATGTCTTTGAAGCCAAAGACATAGAGCGCCCCGACAGATGGATCGAGCGCATCCGCGACGCCCTGTTTTATCGCCGAAGGCGTCTCACCCCAGGCCACAGGTGTCGGGTTGGCGCCAACCATGCGGTAATACTGCTGCAGCATTTTCGATCCCGGTACACGGAACTTCACTCCAGCCATGTCACCGGGTGACATCACGGCATTGCCACCTTTGCGCACTGCGACAACTCGG
Organism: Ruegeria arenilitoris; assembly: GCF_013032445.1. GTDB lineage: Bacteria > Pseudomonadota > Alphaproteobacteria > Rhodobacterales > Rhodobacteraceae > Ruegeria > Ruegeria arenilitoris_F. The sequence continues at coordinate 8,494 of NZ_WQCA01000051.1, forward strand.
GGATCGATGTTCACATAGAACAGAGCTTTGAACCCGTTTGCTTCAACGTTGGGGTGTACCTCGGACTTCCAGAAGTCTGAATTCACCAGGTTGGTGAACCGCTGGTTGGAGCCGCAAAGATAAGGCATGTTGATAAGGTCAACGGTGGAAGCAAAAGGCGCGAAATTCGACAGCGAATGCTGCGCTGCCTGAATAGTGCCGCCCTGAACCTTTTGCACCAATGCACCACCGGCACCCAGCTGGCCTCCCGGCGCCAGTTTGACATAGATTTTCCCGTTGGTGGCGTTCTGGATGTTTTCCTTCAGATCCAACTGCATAATCGGATAGCTGCGCGACGCCCCCAATACATAGGCAGTGGCAACGGTCATGACATGATCTGCTGCACTCTCGCGCTCTTTCTCTTCCTTAGCCGTTTGAGCAGCGGCTTCTGAGGACCACAGCACACCGCCAGCACCGGCCACCACAGCCGCAGTGAATGAACCGGTTGAGGCCAGTTTCAGAAAATTCCGGCGCTCAGCAGATTTGAGGCCATCCTTGGCATTCGTCATTGTCTTCCTCCCTATTGATCCGTCAGCTGCCGTTTTTGTTCTTGTGGTCAGCTTCGCGTTTGAGAATGGCCGCTACGAACAGGATCGAGGCGGCAAACAGAACCAGCATTTCTCCGACATCTCCTAAGAAAGCACCGCCGCCAAAGGCGCCCAACGCGACATTGGCAAAAAACACCGCAAAGACGGCAGCAGCAGCCCAAAGGAACATCTTAGAACTCCGGAATCGTATCTCGAATCTATTTGTAAGCGCTTACATTGATAATGCAAGCGCTTACATTCGTGGATGGCAGGCGCAGGTTTTTATGTTATGACAAGGCTCAAAGTCAAAGCGGGCAACACATGGGAAAAAACCGTTCAGTTCCGACACTTAACGATGTCGCCAAGGCGGCGGGCGTATCAACCGCCACGGTTTCTCGATGCCTGAATTCACCGGATCAGGTCATTGAAGCTACCCGACAGCGTGTCATGCAGGCAGTCGAATCGCTGGGCTACACGCCAAACTTCGCGGCCCAGGTTATGGCGGCCAGGCGCAGCTTCACCATCGGCGCCATAATTCCGACCATGGACAACGCCATCTTTGCCCGCGGGCTGCAGGAGTTTCAGAACCAGCTTCGCGAGAGCGGTTACACGCTCTTAGTATCCAGTTCAGCCTATGATCCCGAGGTGGAGCGCGAACAGATCCGCACGCTTGTCGCCCGCGGCGCCGACGGGCTTCTGCTGATCGGGCATGCGCGTGATGCGGAAATCTACGAGTATCTGGAGCGCCATCAGGTTCCGTCAGTGGTTGCTTGGTCTTATGACCCGGAGGCGCAGCGACCGTCTGTCGGTTTTAGCAACGCGGATGCCATGCGCGAACTGGCACGCAGTGTGATTTCCGCCGGCCACCGGCGGATTGCCATGATCTCCGGCATCACACAGGGCAACGACCGGGCGCAAGGCCGGGTGGTGGGCGTTCAGCAGGCGATGGCCGAATTCGGGCTTGAGGCCAGCGCCTTGACACTGATCGAAACGGCTTACGAGATTGACAAGGGCGCTGAAGCCTTCCGACGGTTGATGGCCCTGGCACCACGCCCGACAGTGGTCATGTGCGGCAACGATGTTCTGGCCGCTGGTGCTCTGCGCGAGGCGCGCAGACTGGAAATCCAGGTGCCTGAGCAGGTTTCAGTAACGGGGTTCGATGACATCGAACTGGCAGAAATCGTCAGCCCCGCCCTGACCACCGTTCATGTTCCGCACCGTGAAATGGGACGCAAGGCAGCCTGCGAACTGACAGCAATGGTGGAAGGCAAATCGGAAGGGCGGTCGATCTGCATTAATATCAGAGTCGTTAACCGTCACTCTTTGGCAAAGCCGCCTTGCCAGTCATAAGGAAATTGCTTGCTGTAGATGCTAGTGCATCTTGCGGATTTGGAAGCTTTTTCCTCTCGAGCGGGTACTGTCAGACAAAACAAGTTTGAGGCGGGCAGGGGGCTGGTCTAGCGTCCC
>NZ_WQCA01000052.1 GCF_013032445.1 Ruegeria arenilitoris
CCAAACGCTACGCACTCGCCCTGCCCCGCTCAAGTAAAGTTAATCTGACAAGACCTGTATATTGTTTCGCGCCGCTCTAATGGCTCAATTTCTCTGCTGATCATTTCATTCCCAGGCCCCCTCAGAAGGGACAGCCAAGAAGGACGGCAGGATACGATTCCTCTGACAGTACCTTTTCGATGTTAGAGATGGCTAAGGAATAAATCCTTTCGGCACCCCGAACTTCAATGAACCTACGCTGATACCTGTCAACGAATGCAGAAAAGCAATCAGGTTTTGAATTTCTAACTCCGTGAGTTGGACCGGAACAATGTCATTTTTTTTGCGTTGACGCTCCATTTCATAGTCGTCATCCCAAACTAAGAAATCAGTTTTTTGCAACCATGGCACCTCAGGTAATGTAGCCATTTCAGGACTCCAGTTGTCTAGGCTTGCCTGCGGATTTAGATGATGGCGAATGACGCTTTCAAGATCGGGGAAGGCACCATTGTGACCGTAAGGCGCGGTCAGGGCAACGTTGCGCAACATAGGGGTGCGGAACCTATAAGCATCCTCAAGGCGGTTGCTTTCACCCATGCGGCCTACATCCCGGACGAAGGGATCCCACTGCCTGGTGCGGCCCGGCCCAAAGGGCGGTAAACCCAAGGCATGGAACTTCTGATCTGACATGAGCGGCCCGGTGTGGCAGGTGGAGCAGCGTGCTTTGCCGTAGAAAAGAATCATCCCATCCAATTGAGCCGGCGAAAGGGCATTCGTTTCACCCGCGAGGTAGTGGTCAAATGGGCTGTCGGTGCTACGCCACTCTATCGCCATGAAAGCGGCCAGAGCATTGGCGATTTGCGTGATAGTGATGTCTTCAGTCGTCTCGATCTCATCAAAGGCGGCGACGATGGCCGGACCATAGCGTGGATCGGTGCGGACGCGTTTCGCCAGAATCGGCCAGCCTTTGTCAATACGATCATGCACCGCGCCTGTGACCTCATTCTCGGCCACATTGCCCGCCATTTCGAATTGTGAAGTCAGGGGAAACAGAGCCTGTGCCGCCAGCAGGGAATTCAGGCCCTCGGGCAGCCACTCCTGCGCTGGGGAATTGAAGGAGTTGCCGTAGACGTTGGAAATGCTCAGCCTGCCGTCATGAAAGACGGTGTGAATTTCCTTGGCCCCAAGGTTCCATAGGCCCGGAGAGTTACGAGGGATACGTTTGCGTATTCTGTCTGCCCCGGTGCCGGGTGTGCGGTCCGGCCCCAACCCCTGTCCGCCTTCTCCTATGCCCAGTGATAGCCCGTCCGAGGTGCCGAAGTCCGGGTGGTGACAATGGGCGCAGGTGATGTTGCGGTTGCCTGACAGGATCGGGTCGTAAAACAATTGATGACCGACAGCGGCCTGTTTCATATCAAAGGAGATAAATTCATCATCGGTTAGCGGGCGCGGCAAATCCTGTGCCGCAGCGGCCCCAACCCAGAAGAGAACAACCATCCCATGCGTCAGCTTGTTTTCGCCCTTTGCGTATTTGCGTCTCCGGCTCTGGCGGAACTGGAGCAAGCGCGCGATATGATGGAAGCCGGACAGTTTGAAGCCGCGCGCGAGGAGCTTCTTCCAGCCGCGCGCTCGGGCAACGCCGAGGCAGAGGAGTTGATCGGCGTGATGTACGGGCTGGGTCTTGGGGTCGAGCAGGATTACGAACGGGCCTTTGAATGGTATCTGCGCGCCTCGATGAAGGGGCATCCGGGGGCGCAGTCGGGAGTTGGCTGGTATTACGAATTGGGTCTTGGCATGCCTGCACCCGATTTGGTGCGCGCCTATATGTGGTACACGCTCAGCGCCATTGGCGGCGACCCCGACGCGGCGATCAGCCTTGAGGAAGTGGTTAAGAAAATGTCGCCGGAGCAGATTCAAAGGGCCCATGTGCTGGTCAACGACTACAAAGGGTGGATGTACCCGTTTCGGTGATAGCCGGGCTGCAAAGCCCGACCCATACACTTAGTTCAGGTCCGCATCGCGTGAGGCGTTCACATCGGCCTCAGCCGCAGCAACCGCTTCGGTCAACGCACCAAAGATTTCGTCCCCGCGGGCGACGTTGGACTGGAACCAGTCATAAACCGGGGTTGCGGCCTCTTTGAACGCGGCCTTCTGATCGGGCGTCAGGACATAGAGGTCTCCACCACCGGCGACAAAATCCTCGTAGGCCTGAATCGATTTGCGCTTGGGCGAGGCAAAGGTGGCCTGTTGTAGCGCATAGAAACCATCGACGACGACGCGGCGCATATCCTCGGGCATCTCCTGGAACTTGGCGTTGTTCATCCACCACAGTGCGCCCATATAGGCATGGCCGTCCAGCGTGACATATTGCAGACCCGCGTCAGGGAATTTCATGCCCATAATGTCGGTGATGCCGTTCTTGGATCCCTCGACCACGCCGGTCTGGAAGCTGGTGAACAATTCCGGCCATGGGATCGGTGTCGGCGAAGCTCCCAGAGCTTTGACCAGTTCCTGCGGCAGGTCGGCGACCACTGTGCGGATTTTTAGACCTTCCATGTCGGCAGGCTCGGCGACGCGGCGCTGTGTGTTGGCGAAGTTGCGCCAGCCGCCGGTGTTGCCAATGGTCATCAGACGTATCGCGCCGCCAGAATCCTCCAGCGCCATGTTACGCATGGTGCGGGTGAAGTCGCCGGACAGAACATGTTCGGCTATGCGGTCATCGGCCATCAGGTAGGGCAGGTCCAGAACCTGCACGTAAGGAAAAATGCCCGAGGCCCCTCCCGAGGTGGAGATGTAGATGTCGATGGTGCCATCGGCCACGCCTTGCAAGCATTCTGCGCCGTTGGAACACAGTTGGGTACCGATGAACAGCTCGACCTCAATCGCACCGTTCGAGGCGGCCTCGACATAGTTTTTGAAGACAATCAGACCGTCATAATCTTCGTCATTTTCGTTGGAGTTGGCAGTAGCGCGCAGTGTGTAGTCGGCGGCTGTGGCGGCCATGGCGGACGAGGCCACAAGCGATGTGGCCACCGCCGCGGTTTTGATGAAGTTTCTGAGCATGCGTTTCCTCCCTGTGATACTCAGTTCAGTTTGCAAATCCCGTTATCCTAGGGATCGTCATGGATAGTGCGGGGATATAGGTGATCAGGAAGATCACTATGATTTCGACGGCCAAGAACGGCAGGATCGCCTTGGCGATGGTTTCAACCCGTTCGCGCGAAACGGCGGCGGCGACGAACAGGACCAAGCCCATTGGCGGGGTGGCGAGGCCGACGGTCAGGTTGACGCTCATGATGATGGCGAAATGGATCGGGTCTACACCAAGGCTGGTGAAGATGGGTCCAAGGATCGGGCCAAGGATGATGATCGCGGGGCCTGCATCTAGAAACATGCCGACGATGAAAAGCAGCAGGTTGATCAGGAACAGCAGGATAAGCGGGTTTTCCGACAGGCTGAGGATCAGCGAGGCCAGTTGTTCCGGCGCATGGCTGAGACTGACAACCGTCTTGAACGCCATCGCTGCACCGACCAGCAGCAGGACGACGGCGGAGGTCATGCCTGCGTTGCTGAGAACTTCTGGCACTTCTTTCCAAGTCAATGTGCGCAGGACGAAGAAGCCGATTATGAAGGCGTAGCCCACGGCGACGGCAGCGGCCTCGGTCGGTGTGAAAATGCCGCCGAGAATGCCACCCAGAATGATCACCGGAGTCATCAATGGGAAGAAGGCTTTCAGGCTGGCCTGACGCCGTTCGGGCCAAGTGTATTTGCGGCTGGCCACGGGGAAGTCGTACTTGTCAGCCATCAGTTTGATCATCAGCATCAGGCCAACGCCCACCATCACGCCCGGCACAATGCCTGCAAGGAACAGCGCGGCGACGCTTTCGCCCATCACATAGGCGTAGATGATCATGATGCCCGAAGGTGGGATGATCGGGCCAATCACAGAACTCGCCGCTGTGATCGCGGCGGCGAATTTGCGTGTATAGCCCTGTTTTTCCATTGCCGGGATCAGCATCGACCCAAGCGCCGAGGTGTCCGCCACGGCGGACCCCGAGAGGCCTGCGAAGAGGATCGAACTCAGCACGTTCACATGCGCCAGACCGCCGCGCAGGTGGCCCATCAGCGCCTGGCTGAACTCGACCAAGCGGATGGTGATGCCACCGCGGTTCATCAACTCTCCGGCCAGCATGAAGAAGGGGATCGCCATCAGCGGGAAGCTGTCCATGCCGTTATAGACGTTGCGATAGAGCAGTGTGATGTCGTTTGTCTGACCGTTGAGCCACAGCAAGATACCGGGCGCAGCCAAAAGGGCGAAAAAGACCGGCAGGCCGATCAGCAGGAAAATCAAGAAGGTGGGTAAGAACCAGATCAGCACTTATTCAGCCCCCACTGCCGCGTCTGGAATTTCAGGCAACAGGTGACCCCCGCCCAGCAGAGTGATGAAGGATCGCAGGATCAGCTCGATATTCACCGAAATCAGCAGAATGATCCCCACCAGCAACGAAGCCATCATCCAACTGCGTGGTATTCGATACCATTCGTCGAACCCGAATGAGGTGGGCACGTATAGCGCTGCGGTGGCGAATTTGCCGCCAAAACCAGTGACCTCGGACCAGCCGATTTTGACCGCAACCAGCAAGACAGCCAGCGAGATCAGCAACAGGAACAGGTTGAGCGTCTGACCGATTGAGCGTGGCAAGAAGCGCTCCAGCATGTCGATGGCCACAAAGCCGCCGCGGCGAAAGGCGGTGGGTGCCATCAGGCCGGTCATCCAGAGCATGCAGAACCGCGCAGCCTCATCCGGCCATGGCAGAGCATTGCCCAGCACATACCGAAAGAACACCTGGATCAGGATTGCGATCACCATGAGTGCAATCGCAACGACACCAACCGCGCGGCCCAGACGCAGCACGATTTCGTTCACGAATGCAATCGGCGCAAGCGCCGATGCCAGTCCGCCCATGCGGATCCTCCCTTGTTCAGCCGCAGGTATGTCCCGCGGTCGTCAAATCGCGCTTAGTGCTGCGCGAATTGGCCGAGTTTCCCGGCGTAAAAGGTCAGCGCGTCTCCATCCGCCATGCTGGCCTTGAGAACCTTTCCCACTACAATAACGTGATCACCTGCGTCGTGATACGCGTGCTGTTCGCATTCGAACCGCGCCAGACAGTCCGGTAGGATCGGCGTTCCGTTTTCGCACCGCTCATGAGCGATGTCGCGCAACGCAAAGGCGTCTTTCGAGCATCCGAAGCACAGCTCTGCTTGTTCCGAGGACAGCACATGCACGCTGAAATGGCGGGCTTTGTGGAAATAGGGGAAACGGCGCGAGTTGCGGTCGCCCGCCCACATGATCAGGGGCGGGTCCAGTGACAGAGACGAAAAGCTGTTGGCCGTAATGCAGATCGGCCCGTCCGCGCTGTCGCAGGTGACAATGGTGACGCCGGTGGCAAAACGGCCGAAGGCGTCGCGCAGGGTGCGGGTGTCGTCCTTATGCGGAACGAAGGTGTGGGTCATGTCCTTTGAGATTGCGTTCATCATGGTACCTCATGCCCCAGCGCCGCCTCATACAGGCGGAACCAGCTCTCGCGATCCAATTTGACTTTCAGCGCATCCGAGATCCGCTTGATGCGGTCCAGATTGTTGGTGCCCAGAACCGGCAGGATGCCTGCGGGATGCGCCAGTAGGAACGCAATCGCGACGGCAGCGCGGTCAACACCGAACTCTTCGGCGATCTCGTCCGCAACCAATCCAACCGGAGGGTTGCCGGCCATCAACAGCCCCCCGCCCAGTGGCGACCATGCCATCAGTGGGTGCCCGTGCTGCTGGTGAAAGGCCAGATCGCCGTTGGTGAAGGGGCTGATCTCGCCCAGCGAAATCTCGATCTGGTTGGTAACCAGCGGGGTCTTCATCGCTGGTTGCAGTAGGTTCCAGTCCCATGGGCGGAAGTTGGAAACACCTACCTCGCGCACCTTGCCGCTTGCGACCACTTCGTCCAGCGCAGCGCCGGTTTCATGGTGGTCCATGAATGGATCAGGGCGGTGGACCAGCAGCAGGTCAATGTGGTCAATCGCCATCTCGGACAGAGAGGTTTCGACAGACTTCAGGATGTGCGCTCGCGAGGTGTCGTAGTATTTGACCTTCGCATGCGAATACCGGCCGCACGGGGCAACGATATCGCATTTGGTGACGATCTCCATTTTCTGGCGCAGCGCGGGGTTTTCGCGCAATGCAGCCCCCAGAACGGCCTCGGCATTGTAGTCGCCGTAGATGTCGGCCTGATCGAAGGTGGTGATACCCTGATCCAGACAAGCCTGGATTTTGGCTTCGACATGAGCCGCCGAGGTGTCTGTGTCGTCGCCCAAGCGCCACATGCCATAGACAAGGCGGCTCATTTCCAGCGAGTCAGAAACTTTCACACGTTGCATCAGCGACGAACTCCGTAGCCCAGCGGTGTGGCCGGGGTATTTGCAGGAACTCTTCCGTAAGCTTCCGGAAGAGAGCAGGTTTTCAGGTTCGGCAGAACACGGCTGCCGAAATGGCGGGCTTCGTCCATGTGGGGATAGCCCGAGAAGATGAAGGCGCGGATGCCCATCTTCTGATATTCTTCGATCTTGGACATGACCTGATCCGTCGACCCGACCAGCGCTGCTCCACAGCCCGAACGCGCGCGCCCAACGCCGGTCCACAGCCCGGGTTCAACATAGCCATACTCATCGGCCAGATCGCGGTTCTTGGCCTGGTGCGCCACGCCCAGCGAGGTCGAATCAAGCGCCCGTTCCCGTATCGCGCGGCCATACTCGTCGTCCAGTTTCGAGACGATATAATCGGCGTATTCTTGCGCCTCGGCCTCGGTATCGCGAACGATCATGTGAACGCGCAGGCCATAGTCCAGCGTGCGGTTGTAATTCTCGGCAACCGCGTGAACGGCCTTCATGCGTTCGGCCAGTTGGTCCTTGGTTTCGGGCCACATCAGGTAGACGTCACAATGCTCGCCACATAGGTCCAGCGCAGAGGGAGAATAGCCGCCGAAATAGAGTAGCGGTCCTCCAGTCTGGTATGGCTTGGCCGGATCAGTGGTCAGGCCTGAGAAGTTATAGACTTCGCCTACATGATTGATCTCATCCTGCGTCCAAGCCTGTTTCAGGATCTGTACCACTTCGCGAGAGCGCTGATAGCGGAACGCGCTGTCGGCTTTCTCACCGGGAAAATCGGATGAGATGATATTGACTGTCAAACGCCCCTTCAGCATGTGATCCAGCGTTGCAATGGTGCGGGCCAGCATGATCGGCTGCATCTCACCGCAGCGTACGGCAGCCAGCAGGTTGATCCGGTCGGTGATTGGAGCGCAGCCCGCGACAAAGCTCAGCGTGTCCTGACCAACCTGGTAGGAGGACGGGCAAAGGATGTTGCGGAACCCCTGCGCTTCGGCCTCTTTCACAATGCTCGAGCAATGCTCCCAACTCGACCGCAGGTTGCCATCGGGAACGCCAAGGAATTGGTAATCATCGGAACACAGCGCGGCAAACCAGGAAACTTCGGCCGCATTTAGATCGGGGGATGTGATGGGGACGATGCTCATTTGATTCACGCTCCGTACATCTTTGACTTTCCTCTTGCGTAGCAATCGCTTTGATGTAGATCAATAGTGTATCAATTTTTACTGCGACTGAGTGAAGCGTCTATCGTGCTTGCGTCCAACCGAAACCCAAATGCCCTGCCGGTATATATTCAGATCGCGGAACTTCTGATCCGCGACGTCGCGGCTGGGCGCCTTATTGATGGCGAGCGTTTGCCGCCCGAGCGCGAGATGGCGGCGGAGTTGAATGTCTCAGTTGGAACGCTTCGAAAATCGCTCTCCGAGCTGGAAAAAAAGGGGATGTTGGAGCGTATCCAAGGCTCAGGCAACTACATCCGCGAGACCGGCACACAAAAAAGCGTCTATGCAATGTTCAGGCTGGAACTACCTGAAGGGGGTGGCCTGCCACGTGCGGATATCCTGTCAGTTGACCATCTGAAGAAGCCAGTCGATCTGCCTAAATTCGGTGCTTCTGATGCCGGTTCGCGCGTGCGGCGGATGCGCTACCTGAATGATACAATCATCGCCGTCGAAGAAATTTGGCTAGACGAATCAGCGGGCCTAGTCGACCAGAGCCTCCTGTCCGACTCACTCTATCGCTATTATCAGCGCCAATTGGGCTTTTGGATCGCAAGAGCCGAAGACAGAGTCTCTGTCCGGCCGCTACCGGACTGGACACCTCCTGACTTCACTAAACCAGCGGGCCAAGCGGTAGGTTATATCGAGCGGTTCAGCTGGTCGGAAAACGCCGAACCCGTTGAATTCTCAAAAACATGGTTCGACCCAGATCGGGCCAACTACGTACAACGTTTGAAGTAAAAGGAATCGCACATGACCCGGACCATCAATTACGGGCTGATTGGATGCGGAATGATGGGGCAAGAGCACCTGCACAATATAGGATTGCTGGAAGGTACTAATGTGGCAGCAATCTTTGAGCCCGATCCAGAGATGGCAAAAGTCGCCAAGGCAATTGCGCCAACTGCAGCCATGGTTGGTTCCGTGCAAGAGCTTCTGGCGGTTGAAGAACTGGACTGCGTCGTCATTGTTAGCCCAAACCATCTTCATGTGGACCAGATTTGCGAAATCGCTGAAACACGTCCACTACCGCTTTTGGTAGAAAAGCCATTGTTCACTGACCCGCAAGACGTGGCCCGACTCGAGCAATTGGAGCATGACTACCCCTGCCCGATTTGGGTCGCGATGGAATACCGGTACATGCCCCCTATTGCTGCTCTGATCGAGAAGGCTCAGGCGACAGGTGGTATAAAAATGTTATCGATCCGCGAGCATCGTTTTCCTTTCCTGGAAAAGGTCGGCAACTGGAACCGTTTCAACCGCAATACTGGTGGTACTTTTGTCGAAAAATGCTGCCACTTCTTCGACCTCATGCGTCTAATATTGAAATCCGACCCGGTGCGTATAACGGCAAGTGGTGGGCAGGCGGTGAACCATTTGGACGAGAGTTACGACGGTCAAACCCCAGATATTCTGGATCACGGCTATGTTCTTGTCGACTTTGCTTCGGGTGCGCGCGCGATGTTGGAACTTTGCATGTTTGCCGAAGGCTCTCGCTATCAGGAAGAAATTTCGGCCGTCGGACCAGATGCTAAGATCGAGGCGCTGGTTCCAGGACCCGAGCGCTTTTGGCAGGATCACTTGGGCGCCCCCCCGCCTCCGCGAGTAATAATCAGTCCGCGCAATCCCAAGGGTCCTGTATCAATGGATGTTCCAGTAGACCCGAACCTGTTGGCGGCTGGGGATCACAATGGGTCGACCTACTATCAGCATGAAGGATTCTTGGCCGTGCTTCGTGGCGAAAAAGCAAAGCCGGATGTGAGTTTGAATGACGGCCTTTGGGCCGTCAGAATGGGGCAAGCAGCGCAAGAGGCAATAGACACCAGCGAAACGGTATACATGGTCGATTGAATGGAACCAAAAACACGGGTGCGTTTTGCAGCCGCTAAAAGACCCCATATTGCTCGAACGGTGCTGTCAGAGGAATTCTAACCAGTCTCAGTTTGCCGAAGAAACCGTGAATCTATCCGGTACAAAGTTCGCGCCACTCGGCAAGAGCGGCGGTGCGTGTCAGCTTGAAGATATCTCTCCTGGCGAGCGATCTTTCCTGGTTGAAATGGTTGTAGACGGAGGAGTGGACGGAGGCGAATTTCTGTAAACTTCGCATGCGCCTGAAACGTTGCATGGCGCGTTCGCGTCGTCGAAACGGAAGATGCGAATTCTCTACGCGATTGTTGAGCCACCTGCCCTTCTGTTGTTTTTCGAGAGCACCCAAATCTCTAAGCGCAGCTTTGTAGGAAGCGAAACGATCCGTCACGATCTCATCGGCGCAACCATGGCGCTTCATTAATTTCTTGAGGAATTTCAGTGCTGCGGCCTTGTTTCGACGCTTCGTGACGACGGCCTCAAGCACTTCACCTTCGTGATCAACAGCACGCCAGAGATAGTGGCGTTTGCCGTTCACCTTCACAAAGACCTCGTCCACATGCCATTTCCATTTGGAGAACGCGCGCAGCTGCTGAACACGCTTCTGCCTTATCTCAGCAGCAAACATCGGGCCAAACCTATTCCACCAATATCGGACAGTTTCGTGGCTAACATCGATCCCGCGCTCATGCAGCAAATCTTCGACGTTCCGAAGAGAGAGCGGGAATCGGATGTATAACATCACCGCAAGACGGATGACCTCGGGACTGGTCTTAAAGTATTTGAAGGAGGCTGGTCTGGTCATGGGCAAAAGGCTACGCAACCGCCCTGCCCCGCTCAACCAAATTTCTTCTGACAAGACCC
>NZ_WQCA01000053.1 GCF_013032445.1 Ruegeria arenilitoris
GCAGTAGATCTTCGACATTCCGAAGCGAGAGAGGGAATCGGATGTACAGCATCACTGCAAGGCGGATGATCTCGGGACTGGTTTTGAAGTATTTGTAAGAGGCAGGTTTGGTCATGGGCAAAAGCAACGTAACCGCCCTGCCCTGCTCAAGCAAAGTTCCTCTGACAAGACCTCCTGCTTGAATACCCACCAACTTAATTGAGGATCGGCCCAATCCCGACCTTCGTCGAGCATTCAAGATGCCGCAGCCTGCATTCCGGCCATTCGCTGCAAACGCGAAATCTGAAGAGAGTTCGCCGTCCGGAATCGCGTAGAAAAGTCGACAAACGGCTCTTGATAGTGAATGTCGATTTCATTTCTACATTCCGAGTTGTTTATCGAATTTGACCATCCCGCGAAATACTGAAGCGCTCACGAAAGAGCTCTTGTGATTCAGTCAGAACGACGAAGGAGTGCATGCGCTAATAACTTTGCATGGCGTATCCCCGGCATTCCGAAATCTGTGTGGCAAAATACTCGAAAAATAATATGCGTCTCCAGGACCGAGTACCCTGGACTGCCCATCTACCGTCACTTCAAGACGACCTTCTATCACAACCGCGCATTCCTCTCCTTCGTGCGACAGTTCAGCCCGACCCGAGTCAGCACCAACATCGTACTCCTCTATCAGCATCTGCAACTTCCGATTCCGGCGCTCACCCGCAACAAGAAGATAGGAAACACCTGTTGATCCAAGATCGCGCATGCTTCTGTGGGGAAAATAGAAGCTGTCCTCGTTTTTGAGTTCGAAGCTGAAAAAGAACCCCAGATTGACATCGACGCCCGCGAGAATCTTCTTGAGCAGTGCCACGGAAGGCTGAGTTGATCCGCTTTCGATCTGGGAAATCGTCCCGCTACCTACTCCTGCGCGCTTGGCCATCTCGCGCTGGCTGAGGCCTTTGGAGGTTCGAATCAAGCGTAGCCGCCGGGCAGTTTCCAGATCAGATGTTGAAGAGTCAGCCATCGTGATTTCCTGCTTTTGATCGAAAGCACTTTAGGAGGGGCGGGTCTGTTTTTCAATGACTTACAGAAACCCACAAAGCCGGGTGTGCGGTACGCCTGAACTCTGCAAGGATCTGGCACCAAATGAAAATCTGCATCACGAGGAATGAACGTGCTCGATCAACCTAACACAATGTCATCGTTTTGGATGCCTTTTACGGCTAATCGTGATTTCCTTCGCGAGCCCCGCATGATCCAGTCGGCCGAGGGGATGTATTACACCAGCTCCGATGGCCGCAAGGTCATGGACGGCACCGCCGGGCTATGGTGCGTCAATGCCGGTCACCGTGATCCGCTTATCGTTGAAGCGGTGCAGAAACAGGTGCACGAGCTGGATTACGCACCAAACTTCCAGTTCTCACACGCTCAGGCGTTTGAGTTGTCGGCAAAGCTGACAGCGATGATGCCTGAGGGGATGAGCCACGCATTCTTCACCAACTCTGGCTCCGAGTCCGTCGATACGGCGCTGAAGATCGCACTGCATTTCCACCGGATGCGCGGTGAAGGCGCGCGCACGCGTTTGATCGGGCGTGAGCGTGGCTACCACGGGACCGGATTCGGCGGCATCTCGGTTGGCGGCATCGTGAAGAACCGGATGCATTTCGGGACGCTCCTTACCGGAGTAGACCATCTGCGCCACACGCATGATCCAGAGAAGAATGCGTTTTCACGCGGCTGCCCGGAACACGGCGCGGAACTGGCAGATGATCTGGAACGATTGGTCGCGCTTCACGATGCGTCGACGATTGCAGCAGTGATCGTTGAGCCGATGGCCGGGTCCACCGGTGTGCTTCTGCCGCCGAAAGGATACCTAAAGCGGCTACGCGAAATCTGTGACCGGCATGGTATCCTGCTGATTTTCGACGAGGTCATCACCGCCTTTGGTCGTTTGGGTGCAGCGACAGCGTCGGAGTATTTCGATGTGAAGCCGGACATCATCACGACGGCAAAAGGCCTGACCAACGGTGTGATTCCGATGGGAGCGGTCATCGTATCCGACAAGATATATGACTCGGCTATGGAAAATGCCGATGCACCGATTGAACTGTTCCACGGTTATACCTATTCCGCCAACCCGGTATCTTGCGCCGCAGCGCTGGCAACGCTGGAGAGCTACAAGCAGAATGATCTTTTCCGCCGCGCTGCATTGTTGTCGCAGCCTTGGGAGGGTCAGCTTCACAACCTCAAAGGTCTGCCGAACGTCATCGATATTCGCAATCTGGGATTGGTGGGCGCGGTTGAGCTTGCGCCGCGACAAGGCGCGCCAGGTGCAAGGGGCTATGACGCCATGAAGCGGGCCTGGGACGCTGGAATAATGATCCGTGTCACAGGTGACATCATCGCCTTGTCGCCGCCACTGATCATCTCGGAACCTGAAATAACCACACTTTGTCAAACGCTTGGAGAGGTATTGGCTGACCTGCCCTAACCTCTGACCACTAACCCCAAAAAGGACTGACATCATGAAAGATGCATCCCCGATCGCTTTGATCGGCCACTACATTAATGGCCAAATCACAGTTTCGTCCGGCGAAAGGACCCAACCGGTGTTCAACCCAGCAACCGGCGCACAAACCGGCCAGGTGCCGCTGGCGAGCGTTCAGACAGTTGACGACGCCGTGACCGCTGCGAAAGCAGCGTTCCCAAAGTGGTCTAACACTCCGCCGATCCGCCGCGCCCGCCTTCTGAACAACTTTCTGGCCCTGGTGCGCGAGCATAAGGATGATCTGGCCCGCGCCATCACGGTAGAGCATGGCAAGGTGTTCACTGACGCCCAAGGCGAGGTTGAACGCGGAATTGATATCATCGAGTTTGCCTGCGGCATTCCGCAACTCCTCAAGGGCGATTACACCGAGCAGGTCTCCACTGGCATGGACAACTGGACCACGCGTCAGGCGTTGGGCATTGTCGCCGGGATCACTCCCTTCAACTTCCCGGTGATGGTGCCGATGTGGATGTTCCCGATCGCCATCGCCGCAGGCAATACCTTTATCCTGAAGCCGTCGCCGACCGACCCCTCCGCATCCCTGCTGTATGCGGATCTGATGCAGAAGGCTGGTTTCCCCGATGGTGTGTTTAACGTTGTGCAGGGTGACAAAGTCGCCGTGGACGCGCTGTTAGAGAATGACGACGTCAAGGCCGTGTCCTTTGTCGGTTCGACCCCAATTGCGAACTACATCTACGAGGTTGGTGCGCGGCACGGCAAACGGGTTCAGGCGTTGGGTGGAGCCAAGAACCACATGTTGGTGATGCCGGACGCCGACATGAACAAGGCAGTCGACGCACTGATTGGTGCTGCCTTTGGGTCGGCTGGCGAACGTTGCATGGCGATCTCGGTTGCCCTGTTGGTTGGCGATGCCGCCGATAAAATCATGCCGGTTCTGAAAGAACGCGCCGAAACCTTGAAGGTCAAAAACGGTCTTGAACTGGACGCCGAGATGGGCCCGATTGTCACCGCAGCCGCGCGGAATCGGATCAAAGGGTACATCGACTCTGGCGTCGAAGAGGGTGCGGACCTGCTGGTCGATGGTCGCGACTATACCGTCGAAGGGCATGAAGAAGGGTTCTTCCTGGGTGGATCCCTGTTCGACAACGTCACCCCCGACATGAAGATATACAAGGAAGAGATCTTCGGCCCCGTCCTGTCCTGCGTCCGCGTCTCGAACTTTGCCGAGGGTCTGCAACTGATCAACGACCACGAGTTTGGTAACGGCGTGTCGCTGTTCACCCGTGACGGCAACGTCGCGCGCGAGTTCGGCAAGCAGGTTCAGGTCGGTATGGTCGGCGTTAACGTTCCGATCCCAGTTCCGATGGCCTGGCACGGCTTCGGTGGTTGGAAGAAGAGCTTGTTCGGCGACATGCACGCCTATGGCGAAGAAGGTGTTCGTTTCTACACCAAGCAGAAATCCATCATGCAGCGCTGGCCCGAAAGCATCTCGGAAGGTGCTGAGTTCGTCATGCCAACGGCAAAATGATCATCCGATCCAAGGAGTGAAGAATATGTTTATTGGTGTTCCCAAGGAAATCAAGAACCATGAATATCGAGTCGGCTTGACCCCCGAAAGCGTCGCGGAACTGGTTTCTCATGGTCACAACGTCATCGTGGAATCCAACGCCGGTACCGGCATTGGGGCGGATGATGATGCCTATCGGGCGGCTGGTGCGGAAATTGCCGAAACAGCAGCCGATATCTTTGCCAATGCAGAGATGATTGTGAAGGTGAAAGAACCTCAGGCCGTGGAACGCGCAATGCTGCGCGAAGGTCAGATCCTTTACACCTATCTGCATCTGGCCCCCGATCCAGAGCAGACCAAAGATCTGGTCAACTCAGGCGCGGTCTGCATCGCTTATGAGACGGTCACCGACGACAATGGCGGTCTACCCCTGCTGAAGCCGATGAGCCAGGTTGCCGGTCGCATGTCAATCCAGGCGGGTGCCAGCGCGTTGGAAAAGGCAAAGGGTGGCCTGGGCGTGTTGCTGGGCGGTGTGCCCGGTGTGAAGCCCGGCAAAGTTGTCGTTATCGGCGGCGGTGTTGTCGGGTTCAACGCGGCGCAAATGGCTGTCGGCTTGCACGCGGACGTGACCATTCTGGACCGCAATCCGGCAGTTCTTGAAAAGCTGGAGAATCATTTCGAGGCGTCCGCCAAGGTTGTCTATTCAACCAAAGCCGCATTGGAGGAAGAAGTCACCAATGCCGATCTGGTTGTTGGTGCGGTTCTGATCCCGGGTGCTGCTGCGCCCAAGCTGGTCACGCGCGAGCTGATCTCAAAAATGAAACCCGGTGCGGTCGTCGTGGACGTTGCGATTGATCAGGGCGGCTGCTTTGAAACGTCCAAAGCCACCACTCACGCAAAGCCCACGTATGTTGTCGACGATGTTGTTCATTACTGCGTCGCCAATATGCCAGGTGCAGTCGCCCGAACGTCGACCTACGCACTGAACAACGTCACGCTGCCGCACGCTCTGGCTATCGCCAACCATGGCTGGAAGCAGGCACTTGCAGATAATCGTCACCTGATGAACGGCCTGAACGTGGCCCACGGGAAGGTGACGTACAAGGCTGTGGCCGATGATCTTGGATACGAGTTCATCGCCCCGGAACTTTGCTGAACTGAAGCAAAGAAATGTCCCGCCGCGCGCAATTCGGCGGGGCACCCACCACTGAGGAGGAAACCTTAATGATTACGAAGATTAACCGCCGCGCCCTCGGCGCGATGGGTGGTGCCGCTTTGCTTGCGGTAACCGCACTATCAACAACAGCTGCAGCGGAAGACATGACATTGCGTTTTGCAGGTGTCTTCCCGATTGATCACCAAGGCACAAAAATGATGGAACAGGTCGCAGCGGATGTTGCAGCTGCGGATGTTGGACTGACGGTAGAAGTCTTTCCAGCAAACCAGTTGGGTTCTGGTGAAGCTCTGTTCGAAGATGTTGCACGCGGCAACATCGATCTGGCATCGGCGTTCATCTATGCCGATACCGATCCACGCTTGGAATTCCTGTCTATGCCGTTTCTGCTGGGCGGCTGGGATGACATGGAAAGCACGCTTCTCAACATGGATTCCGAGTTCAACACCATCCTGCAGGAAATCACGGACGAATATGGTGTGCGCGTCATGGCGCAGAACCCTGAAGGGTTCATTGGCATCGTTTCGTCGCAAGAGCCCGAGAACTGGAATACTTTTGACGACAAGGGCATGAACATTCGCGTCTGGTCTTCCAGCGTCGTGAAGTCGATGGTCGAAGAACTGGGTTACCAAGCGACAACCATGGCATGGGGCGACATCTTCCCCGCACTTCAGGCCGGCATTGTCGATGGAGCAATTTGCTGCACGAAAACCGCGACTTACTCGATCTTC
The DNA here is from genome assembly GCF_013032445.1 of Ruegeria arenilitoris. GTDB lineage: Bacteria > Pseudomonadota > Alphaproteobacteria > Rhodobacterales > Rhodobacteraceae > Ruegeria > Ruegeria arenilitoris_F. The sequence goes on from NZ_WQCA01000053.1 coordinate 5,901, forward strand.
GCCAAATCGGATGTTGGCACCCATTTTGTCGAATACAATTCGATCTCAGAGCTGACAACTTTCTATGCGTCGCAACGGACACTCGACAAGCTGAACGACGAACAGCGCGCCGCGCTGCAAGCCGCGATGACCAAGGCGTCCGAAGACTTCTTTGCCTACAACCGTGAGAACGACGAAGTGTTCGGCCAGAAACTGCTCGACAAAGGCTACACTATCTTACGCTTGAGCGACGAAGACCAAGCTGCAATGGCCACTCATGTCCAGGAAACGGTCTGGCCCGCGATGGCACAAAACGTCGGTCAGGACATCATCGACCGCCTGCTGGCAGCTAAGGAACAGCAATAAACACTGAGAAAAAGGGCCAGCAAATCAGTTGGCCCTTTTTTCAGTCTTTGGCTCAACTAAGGGAGGGAGAAAGATGTCTAGCTCAGAAGCTGAGCGTCCATTGGTCGTCGAAAGCGCAGAAAAGAAGAGCTCGCAAAAAATCACTGACGAGTTGCCAATAATTATTGGGTATCCGTTGAAAGCAGTAGCTTTTATCACGAGGCAGATTGTCATGTTTGCCGGTTTCCTGATGGCTTTCACGTTTGGGGCAGTTGTTGTCATCCGGTATGGATTTGGTGGTGATCTCTTTGCCTATGAAGAATGGCTTCTGGGCATCAGCATAATCGGTTTTTTTGCAGGTGCTGTTCTGGCCTCTGCCCGCAACCTGCATATCAACGCGGACATTCTTGGCATCTTGATCCAGAATCCTCGGTTGATTTGGTGGCGCGGCTTTGTCGTCCTGACCGTTGAGGTGCTGGTGATCCTATTCCTCATGTACGCCTGTTATGTCTCACTGCTTGACGACTTCTCATTCCCCCGGCTGCGCGCAACCCCGGTGCTGCGCATTCCGTTTGTGACCTGGCGGATTGCGATCATGATTGCCTTTGGCCTCATGGCGACGTTCACGGCGGCATATCTGTACGTGCATATCCGCAAGGGGCTCGGGCTTCCCTTGAGATCAGAAATGCAAAAAGGAGAAACCCAATGATCATCGGAGGAAGTCTCCTTATCGTCTGCTTTATGCTGCTGTTGGGCGTCAGCGTTTATGTAGCATTCGGATCGGTTTTGATTTTCATCGCCCTTGTCGGAGATCAATCCATCACCGGCTATTTGCCGACCGGCTCTACGGGTATCCGCTCACTTGTACTTCTGGCGATCCCACTCTTCATGATCGCCGGTGGCATCATGGAAAAAGGTAAAATCGCGGCCCCTCTTGTCTCTCTGGCTGAAATGTTCATTGGCCATATCAAAGGAGGATTGAGCGCTGCTGGGGTGCTGGCCTGCGGTGTGTTCGGCTCCATTTCCGGTAGTGCCAACGCAACGCTGACCTGTATCGGTGGCATCATGATGCCCCATCTGAAAAAGGCCAACTATCCGGGTGGGCAATCGGCGGCTCTGATCGTCGCGGCCAGCCCCTTGGGTCTGTTGATCCCACCGAGTTCGTCGCACATCCTATATGGCTGGGTTGCACAGCAGCATGTACTAAAGTGCTTCTTGTCCACGGTCATTCCGGCGATCATCCTGATCACGCTTTTGATCGTCGTAAATCAGTTCATGCTGCGGAAATATGACGACATCAACCTGACGGAACGCCCTAAACCGTTCCTGCCGACATTCGGTGTTCAGGTGCGCCTGGCCGGGCCTGCGCTTATGATGCCGCTGATCATTCTGGGCGGGATCTATGGCGGCATAATGACGCCAACCGAGGCTGCGGGTATCGCAGTAGTCTACTCGATCCCGATCGCGATCTACTTCTATCGCGGACTGACCTGGAAAACACTGGCCCAGACCATCCAGAATTCCGGTGTTACGATTGGCGTGGTCATGGTCATGATCTTCATGGTTCTGATCGTGTCAGACAACCTGATCTCGCAAGGCGCACCTCAGCTGGCCAAAGATCTGGTCTACTCCGTGTCGGACAATCCGGTCGTCATCCTTCTTATGATCAACGTTGTTATGATCCTGATCGGAATGCTCATGGACGATATCTCGGGTCTTTTGCTGGCGACACCTATCTTGCTTCCCATCGCGCAGAGCACCGGAATGGATCCGATTCATTTTGCGGCTGTGATTGGCGTGAACCTGGGAATGGCAAACATCACGCCACCAACCGCGCCACTGCTCTATCTCGGTGCTCAGGTTTGTGATGAGCCGGTTTCGCGCATGTTATGGCCGACTTTGATCTTCATAGTCTTTGCCTGGCTCCCAACGCTGATGTTGACAACTTTTGTACCAGAGTTGGCCCTGTTCCTGCCGGACCTCCTGCTCAGCAGGTAGCGACGGGAAAGCGCAAAAGCCCAAGACGAAACAGCACGCACCCCAATCTTACGGCTGGGGTGTCTGAGCGCCCTCCCGAAGATGAAGTAGGAGCGGCGAGTTAGCAGCAGATAACTGAAGACCTGAATACGGAGGTTGGAAATGTACAAAAACATTCTAGTCGCGCTGTCTCTGGAACATGGCATCAGTGAACACGCACTTGCGGCGGCACATGCCCTTGTATCCGAAGGTGGAAAAATCACTGCCGCGCATATCCATGAGCCCCCAAATAGACAGATATTGTACTATATGGATGAAGGGATCGCAGAAAAATCTCTCCAAAAAGCAAAGGCGCGCTTGGCCGAGCGCCTAACAAGTGAGACCGACGTGTCGTCCATCCTGCTCGAGAGCCAATCGGCAGGTCGCGCAATCACCGAATACGCCAACAAACATGGCATCGACTGTATCGTACTCGCTTCACATAAACCTGGGATGAAGGAGTTCTTTTTGGGTTCAACAGCCGCTCTCGTCGTTCGACACGCTCAGTGTTCGGTGCACGTACTTCGTTTGTGACGCTGGCGTCCGCAGCATGTCAGTAACTCTGTCCTGTGAAATCTGTAGTGATAGGTGCGCCTCACCGCGACGAAGGTCTGCTTTGTGGCGCACCTACCAGAATTTCACTTTGCAGCATTTGGGAAGCAGGGCTCATAGTGGACGTGCGAAGTATCTACGTGCTCATTCCGGACATCGGAGGCGGCGCAGCGTCCTGTACTATGATGCTTGGGTCAACGTCGGATTGTCGTCTGGGAGGGCAAGGCGGATCGAAGGATCAGTCATGGAAACACCAAACTTACCTGCCATTCGCGCTCTACGCCCAGCTTGGAACAAGGGCCGCATCGTTGGGCAAAAACGCCCCCCGAAGCCGAAACATGTCTGGGCAATCCGCGTCAGACTGGAGCTGGCGGAGAACTACCGCGACCTCGCACTCTTCAACGTGGCAATCGACAGCATGCTCCGAAGTTGTGATCTAGTTAAGATGAAAGTGGCGGATGTCATGGCGTCGGGACAAATCAAAGAACGCGAGTCCGTTTTGCAAAGCAAAACCCAGAAACCAGTCCGTTTCGATACTTCGGAAGGTGCTGTCAGACAAATTCGAACCAGTCTTAGCCAGGCCAGTATAGCTGCCCCTTATGCCGCACCAAGTTCGCGCCACTCTGTGAGAGCGGCGGTGCGTGTCAGCTTGAAGGTGTCTCGGCAGGTAAGTGATCTTCCCTGGTTGAAGTGGTTGTAAACGGAGGAGTGGACGGAGGCGAATTTCTGCAAACTTCGCATACGCCTGAAACGCAGCATGGCCCGTTCTCTTCGTCGAAACGGCAGGTGTGAGTTCTCAACCCGATTATTAAGCCACCTGCCCGTCTGTTGTTTTTCGGTGGCTC
>NZ_WQCA01000054.1 GCF_013032445.1 Ruegeria arenilitoris
GCAGGTGATCCCAGCCTTCGAGGATATGTTCAAACCCCAACACGCCATATTGCCATAGCGTCTGGAGAAGCCCCTGTTGCGCGGGCAGCGTCACAGCGGGAGCATCCGGCGTCAGCCGGAAGGTCGCCATGTTCACCGTGTCCAGATATCCCACCCGCAGCAAAACGTCCGTGCGTTGCGCTTCAAGCTTGTCGATCCGTATCGCGTTGCCACGCAGGTCTTCGGTGCAGGTCATGCGCCAGATCTGAGTCCAGGCGCGACCGTCAAAGACTGGTGCATCAAAGGTGGGCGCGGTACAGACCTCCGGAAGCACAACGTCGATATCCATTGGAGCGCCCCGAACATCGGGCTTGCGCCAGAACACGTACCAGTCGCTATCGGTCTCCTGCGAGATTTCCAGATACCCCGGCTCCAGCGCGTGGGCATGGCTAAAGGCGGGCACCAAAAGCCCAACCAGCAGCGCGATCACGGGCAGAAGATGCCTCATGACTCACCCGCGGGCATGCCCGTTGTCCCAAGGTCTTCGATCACATAGGTGGATCGCAGATTGTCTATGAACAGTTCCGTCGCACGCTCGGCTTGCTTCTCGCGCCAATCTGCCAAAACGCGATCCCGGATCGCGCCAAAAGGCGGTAAGACGGCATCCCATCTGTTGTCGATCCGAACCATGTGAAGCCCGAAAGACGATTGAACAGGTCCGCTCCACTCCCCCAATGGCAAGAGCTGCAGTTGATCAAAAAAGCCCGTTCCAAAGTTGCTATCAACCGAAGTACGAGCGCTCAGTTCAAACCCTGCCGGAAGTAATGATGTCTGACCCAATTGGCGGTGATCTTCCCCCGTAGCCAAACGTGCTCGCGTCTGGTCGACAAACGTGCCGCTGGGATTTTGACCCAGGTAAACAAGGCTGGCCGCAATGCGCGGGGGAGTCGTGAACGTCTCGGCATTGTCCGTCAGGTAGGTCTGCAGCACCTCATCCTCGGGGCGGGCCGCGCCTGCCTCGGAGGTCAGAAGAAAGTTCATCTTCTGCACCATCCGGTTGCGGATGATCTCATCATTGCCATCCAGCCCCAGCGCCAGCGCCTCGCGGTACAGAACCTCGCGGTTAAGCCAATCCTCTTTCATATTGGCCAGCTCTTCCGCTGTCGGAGGGCGCCGCCAGGTGTCTTCGAACTGGCCGGCCAGAACATCGATCTGCCGCTGATCAATGATGATGACCCGTGGATCCGAACCCGCAGACCACTCGCCCGGTTGCGCAAGTTTGAACCAGCCAAAGATCGCAAGGCTGAGAAGCGCAAAATGGACAAAAGGTTCCGTCACAATCCGCCGGATCAGGCTTTGCTTGCGTATCGACGGCAGAGCCCCAGATGGAGGGTTCGTTGTTTGCCAGCTCACATTCATCAGATCATTACCCATCTCTTCAGACGCCCTTGGGCATCAGCAGTTTCAACGTAAAGCTCACCGTGTCGGCGGCCGAGATCGTGTCATCGTCAAAGTTGTGTTCGTAGGACAAGGACCACTGCCAGGGCAGACCTCCGCCTTTGACGAGCCTGGACACTTTGACCCCCAGCGGCAGGCTGCTGAATTCGCCGGCTTCCCAATCATAAACGAACACCATCTCGGATGTTCCGGCGGACCAGCCATTGCCAAGGTTGTAATTGAACACGGGCTGGATTGTGGACAGGTTGACATCTGGCCGGTCGTCATCTCCGGCGACGGTGAAAAGGTTCTGGTTGAAAAATCCCCAGAGCCCCCATTTTTCCTGTTTCGCAAATCCTGCCGCTGGTCCCAGAGCCCATTTTTCCGCGCTCAATCCATCCTCACCGGTGGGCAACAGAGCCACGGCACCCACTCCGAAACGACCCCAGCGCCGATCAAAGGTTATGAGGTCAAACAGGGTGGTGTCGCTCAGCCCCGACTGCCCAGTGGCGCTGTCCGTCACATATGGCAGTGTAAGCCGTGCAATGTGGTTGGTTGATCCCAACGTAAACGGGATCGCGGCGCGGAACTGTACCAGACTGCTGTCCTCTGGCGAGTTGTGCAGATTGAACGAATGAAACCCTTGCAGCTGAAACGACATGATCGACGCCGTCGGATCGTTGGCTGCAGATTGCAAAGACTCAGATGTCTCCTGTGCGTGGATAACGCAAGGGACCAGAACTCCTGCAATCACCCATGACAGTGTCAGCTTCATGTTGAAAATCCCGCAGGTCAGAACGCTAATGAAACCACGGCCGTCAGGATATTGCTTTCGAACCGCCGCTTTGCCGCAAACTCATGTGTGTATTTAAGTTTGAGGGAAGCTTCGGCGCCCAACAGCGTTCCGCCATCATAGGTAACAAGCGGCCCGATACCGCTGACCTGAGCCCGCAGGCTACTTGCCCCCAGGGCGATCCGGGTAAGCTCAGCACCCGCGCCGCTGTCATCTTCAAGCTGATGGTAGGTATAGCCAGCTAGGCCAACGCCCCAGCCCGAGCGGAAGCGCTGCACCACCGCACCTTCTAATTGAAACGCGGGAGCCGTCTGATAGTCGGTCGCATCGTTTTCTTCGCTGAACAAAAGGCTGGCCGCGCCTGAAACCTCAAAACCACGTTCCGGAACGAACCACGTCGCGGCAAAAAAGGGCTGAAAAGACCAGAAATTCTTGCCCGCATTCAATACGTGAACTGTGCGCTCCTGCAGATTGACGGATGCCGTATTATACTCGCCAGTTGGCGCATAAACGGTCAGCCCCGTGCTGTAATGTAGATTACCGCGGTGCCACCCCATCAAACCTGTCAGGCTGATGTCCCCGAAGCTGGAGAGCGTGTCGTCAATGTTCGCACCCTCCAAAGGGGGGCGGATTGCAGTGAAGGTCAGCTCTGCGATGGGAAAAGGAACAGTTAAGTTAAAGGCAGGTGTTCCGCCAAAAATTTCGGCGTCGAACACCTGAGTAACACCCAGTCGCCAGAGATTAAGTTCAAGGTCTGCGTCCGCTGCAATCGGAAGCCCTGCAAGCGAAACGCCGTCCACGCTGCCATCAAGATGGTCGAATGTCAGGCTTGTGTAAGTTCCCGGCTCGGGGACAAAACCCGCAAACGTATCTCTGGTTCCCAGAAAATAGGCGCCCAACCCTCCTTCAACCGCAATTGCTGGTTTTACCGTCAGAAAAGTAAGGGCAGCAATGACGGCCGCGCCCATCATCGGGCGCTTGTCACGCAAAAACATCTTCATTTGTCACCTCGTTCAAATCACTTCACGCGTTTGCCGCGCTTTTTTCGAGTTTTAGGATCAGGGCGTGTACCAAATGGGTGAGGTATAGGCCCGTTCCTGAATAGTCTCAGGCGCGCCTTCAGGCAGTTCGACACCAAAGAACTTGCGGTCATAGGTCGTCCAGCGCGGGGTCGGGATTTCCAGAACCCGCACGTAATAGAACGCGCTCTGATCAGGATCGAAATCCGGGTCTTCCCAATAGCCGCCTAATATCGCCTGACCGATATCGTTTGTATATGTGGCCTCTTGCGCGTTGACGGTATTGCCGACCACCCCATCGCAGGCCGCGTCAATCACCTCGCGCCCGCCGCAGGAAATGTCGTAGACCTTCTCGCTGGTGGAGCCATCCGCATTCAACCAGCCCTTGATGACCTGCACCCGGTCCAGGTTGGCCCCATCGGGATCACGCAATGCCCGAATTAGGAATCGCGGCGCACGGCCTTCACTCTTTCCCAGATCACCCCCCATAGGTACGCCATTGGCGTAGCCATGCGCCGCGAAGTCCGACCGAGGGAGGTCGGATGCTTCAAATTCATACCCGGCAAACACACGCACACGAAGCCGCGTGCCCGAGGTCGCATAAACCTCGCGCCGCAACATCGCGTCAAAGATTGCCTCGCGCGTATTCTCGCGCGCCCAAACTGCCGCCAGACCGGACGCTGATGTTTGCCACGCATGGATCGCATTTTCAGGCGCACCCAGTCTTCCGGCGATGGTTTCTTCGAACCGAACGGGGTCAGCAGTGGGTTCAAGCTGCGCAACCTTTCCAAAGAAACTTTCTTCACGCGTTGTGGGCAGCGAGGTATGCGCGTCTGTTGATCCGATCATGCCGAATTTGAAAGGGTTTGCACCCAATTCAGCTTCGTAAACCAGACCCCTTCGCAATGCTGGTCGAGCGTATTCGTTCGGCAACATATCCGGTGTTTTCGCATCGGAGCCAAAATTGGCCGTGTCCCATGTTTCGAAATCCGCGAATTCGTCGTCCGGTGACAGCATCGGATGCGCTTCACCGTCCCCTTTCATCTGGGTGACCTCGTAGATCGGTTCCCATCGCGCGCGACGCTCGGCAAAGGCCTGATCAATTTTTTCATCCGAGCCATACCGGGTGTCGTCGAACATCAGCCCGTTTGACAGGTTGCCGTTGTGCGGAATGGCAAGCACGCGCCCACCCGTTTCTTCCTCAAGCGCCTCCATCCAATCCCAAAGGTCTTCGGGGTTTACGCCTGCATCCGACGAAAGCGGAACACGGGCGTTCGCGACGTCCTTGCCGTCGCGGTAAACCACCACGCGGTGCATGTTGTTTCCATTTGGAGTTGAAGACCATTCGAACCCAATAATCGCCGAGAACAAACCCGGTTCGTTTGCGGATTCCGCTGCGTCAATTGTTTCTTCCCACGGACCACGCGAGAAATCGGGGTTGTTCGAGTATGGGTTCTTACCTTCAAACCGGGAGCCGGCCCACAGGTTCCACGCTTCTCCAGCCGCCTCGGCTGAACCATCCTTGACATAACCATGCAACGTTTGACCGAATTCGGTATCCAATACTGCGGGGTCGTCCCGCTTGAGCATGGGCGCGACGCCAAGCCCTTCGGCGTGATCCGAGATCACCAGCCAGTCTAACGGACGAATGAGGCGCACGGTAACACCCATCGAAGACTCAACCTCTTCGCCCTTAGCGAACCGAAACGCTTCGGCAGGGCCAAGGTTGTTGCCGATCATTCCGGCATCCGGCGAATAGGATGTGTGCAGGTGGGTATCACCAAAAAGGACCTGATTAGGGAAATCCTGTTGGGGGTAAGGTGAGTACTCACGCTCGCCCGGATTCGGCGGTGGTGCGTCCTGAGCGAAGGCCGTTGAGTACAAAGCAATGATGGATACCGTAAGCGCTTTTAGATACATGGTTAAATCCTCAAGATGGCGTGTACCAGATGGGGGATGTATAGGCCCGTTCCTGGATTGAAACCGGAGCGCCGTCGGGCAGTTCGGTGCCAAAGAACTTGGCGTCGAAGGTTGTCCAGCGCGGGGACGGAATTTCAAGCACGCGAACGTAGTAGAAAGCCGACTGCGTCGGGTCGAAATCGGGGTCTTCCCAGAAACCGGCCAGAATGGCCTGACCGATATCGTTGGTCCAGGTGGCCGTTTCCTGATCGACCGTATCACCGACCGGACCATCGCACGCCCCATCTATCAGCTCACGCCCGCCACACGCGATGTCGACGACCCGTTCGGTAGTGGTGCCGTCAGCATTCATCCAGCCCTTAACGATCTGGACCCGATCGAGATTGGCCCCGTCGGGGTCTCGTAAGGCTCTCACCATGAAACGCGGTGCGCGACCATCGCCCGAAACGGCCAGACTCGCGCCCATCGGTACTCCGTTCTCATAGCCGTAAGTGTCGAAATCCGAGCGTGGCAGGTCCGTCTCTTCAAAGTCATATCCTGCAAAGACACGAACTCTCATGCGCGTCCCGGTCGTCGCAAAAACCTCGCGTCGCATCATGGCGTCAAAGATGGCCTCGCGGGTGTTTTCGCGCGCCCAAACGGCTGCCAACCCCGAGGCCGATGTCTCCCATGCCTTGATCTGGTTGGCCTCGTCGCCGAGCCGGTCAGTAATAGCTTCATTGAAGCGCATCTCGTGGGCCGAAGGCTCAAGGGCTGTGATCTTGCCAAAGAAGTTCTCTTCGCGGGATGTGGACAAGGACGTATGAGCGTCCGTCGATCCAATCATCCCAAACTTGAACGGGTTAGCGCCAAGTGCGGCCTCATGTTGCAGACCCAGACGATAGGCCGAGCGCGCATATTCGCGCGGAAGCATTTCGGGTGTTTTGACCTCGGTTCCGAAACTGCCTTTGTCCCATGTCTCAAAGTCCGCGAATGCGTCATCCGGAGACAAGGCCGGGTGGGTTTCCCCGTCCCCTTTCATCTGGGTCACCTCGTACAGAGGCTCCAGACGTTGCCGCCGCTCGGCATATTCTGCGGACAGAGGTTCCCCCGAGAACCGTTTGTAATCAAACATCAGCCCGTTGGACAGGTTCCCATTATGTGGGATGGCCAGAAGCTGGCCGCCGGTTTCGGACTGGTAGTCCTCCATCCAATCCCACAGCGCCTCAGGATCATTGCTAAGCTCATTGGACAGAGGAATACGGGTATTCGCCTCTTCCTTGCCATCCCGATAAACGACGACACGGTGCAAGTTGTTGCCGTCCGGGGCCGAACTCCACTCATATCCGATAAAGGCGGTAAAGCTGCCCGGCACATTGGCCTCTTCAGCGGCATCGATGATCTCTTCCCACGGAACCTTGGGGACATTCTGATCCGACGCCAGATGGTTCGTACCTTCATAGGCGCGGCCCAGCCACAGGTTATAAGCAGCTTGTGTGCTTTCGATCGTTTTCTGGTTGACCAGTTCGTATAGCTCTGCGCCCAGTGGATCTTCCAACAATGTCGGATCAGCGCGTGTCAGCAGCGGGGCGATGCCAAGCCCGTCGGAATGATCGGATACCACCAGCCAGTCCAGTGGTCTCTGCAATCTGGCCGGGATGCCCGTGGACGCAACCACCGTTTCGCCTTTGGCAAATTTATAAGCATCCGAGGGGGACAGTTTGTTAAAGACCAATCCGGCATCCCACGAGTAAGACGTGTGCAGATGCGTGTCGCCGAAAAAGACCTGATTGGGAAAACTCTGATCCGGATATGGGGAATATTCAGCCCGATCTGGCGCAACATTGGGCGCATCCTGCGCCACTGCCGAATGTGCTAATATACCTGCAATGCAAGTCACAACAACGCAAGTGACCGCAGAAGTCGAGAATAGAAGTCCACGAGAACCCTGAGCGGAATACATCTCCAATGCCCCCATAATACTGTTTATTATCAGGTAATTACGCTATTGTAACGTGAACGTTATTGGGCAAAGCTAACAGAACGGTTTGCCAAATACTTTCCCATATGGGGTAATTGAGATGAAGAAATCCGAGGTTCAGCTTTTTCCCATTTTCTCCTCCGCCTGGCTCAAAGGTGTTTCGGAAGACAGTCTGGAACAGCTCAAACAGATTTCGGAAATCGTCACGTACAAGGACAAGGAAACGATTTACGCTATTGGTGGGCCGCAAAGCTTTCTCTATGGCACCGTCTCGGGAAAGGTTCAGGTTCGCCTCGCCCTGACCGAAATAGAGCCGGTCTTGGGTCATATCCACCACCCCGGTGCCTGGTTCGGTGAATCAGAGTTGTTGCTTGGCGTTGACGGTCTGGTGGAAATGAAGGCCGCAGGCGGTGTCAGATTGGTCAGGATCGCCTATTCCCGGTTTCGGCCACTGGCCAACGAACGCCCTGATCTGTGGGAGGCATTTGCCCGCCTTGCCTCGATGAATCAGCTGCTGGCCATGTCAGCGGCCAATGACCTTGCGCAACGAAACACACGCAAACGCATCACGGCCGCGCTTTTGCGATTGGGCGGATGGCGTGGCGCTTTGCAGGGTGCCGAACCGACAGACACCGTTGTAGCCAGCCAGCAGGAACTTGCGGACCTGTCGAATATCGCCCTGTCTAAGATCTCGGTGTATTTAGGAGAAATGGCGACCGAAGGCCTGATACGCTTGGAATATGGTCGCACCGTCTTGCTCGATTTGGACGGGTTGCGTCGCGTAGTCGAGGAATAGAGCTATGCTTTCTGGGGCTCATCATATGCACAACCGATTTTGGGAACGAACCCCCCTGACCTTTTCTCGGGTTTTAACAATTGTTTTGATCTTCTGTTTTGGGGTGTTCGGCCCACGTTCGGCTTTGGCATGCCAAATTTGCGTCACGTTGCCCGAGAGTTCACTTGCGGATCATTTGATCACGGCAGATGTCGTTGTTTTGGCGGTACCGGCGCCGGACAGCGCATTCGAATTTACTCCGCTTCAAATCGTTAGAGGCACACAGGACGATCTTGAAAGACTTCCCGAAATCCCCTTTCTAATCGACAGCACAACCCGCGCGGCGTTCCGTGCTGATCCCGAGATGACAGTTCTATTGACCTACGGGACTGTCGCCAAGGATGGTGCCGGGCGCGGCTTGTCGCGGAAGTGGACAAGGATATTCACTCTGACCCCCGAGCGCAAAAAATTCCTGGATGCGCTTTGGGCTGAAGCAGAGCTGAGGCAGGATCGCACAACGGCATCCGATGCGCGCGTTGCGTATTTTGCCCGATACCTTTCGCACGAAGATCGGGTGCTAAGAGATACTGCCCTGATCGAAATCGACCGAGCGCCTTACCCAAGCATCCAGATGTTGCGCAACTCGGTTGCTGCAGACGAGTTGCTGCGCGAGTTCGATAGCCTCTCTCGTATGAGCTTCGTTCCGGTCGCGATCCGATTGCTGGGCCTGCAGGTCGACGATGACAAGGCCACGCAAATTGTCCGATCACGGTATCCCAGGTCGGTTCTTCTAGGCTCGGGGTATGCGTATGATTGGGCTCTGGCTGGGATTTCTGTCGATGGACCAGACGCGATCGCGGCTGTCGACGCCGCGTTAGGGTCGGCAAACCTCAAGCAGGACCATAAACGATCCCTCATTCGCGCCTTGGCAGACTCAGGTACGGTCTCGCCGGCGATCAGAGATCAGATCATCAGGATCTTTTCTCGTGAGTTGGAACAGGATCACTCGTCGGCTTTGGAGATTGCGATTGCCATGCGCAATTGGAATGAAATTCGTCTGGACAGCCAGTTTGCACCCTTGCTCGAAAACGAAGACGTTGATCCGGTCACGCGGTTCGTCATCCAAACCAAACTCGCTCCAATTGAGTGACAGCCTAAGATTTCGAACTGCGCTGAAACTGCTTATTGGTTAATCGCACAAATTAAGGCAGTTGATCTTTCTTTCGTAATGCAATTGCCAATCCTGCCAGACGTTGATTGAAATCTTACTCATACTTGGTTGATCTGAACGTCCGGTTCCTGAAATACCAACTATTCATTTGGCAGGGCAGCGAAGGTCTGCTTCCCGCCCAAAACGACAAATGCTAAGTCCATCACCTAAGTCGCCTTTGGGCTCGAACCAGCCGTCCGATGGCTTTGTTTAGATGACAGGTTTGTGGTTGCGA
>NZ_WQCA01000055.1 GCF_013032445.1 Ruegeria arenilitoris
TCTCTCCGAGTGGCGCGGTCTTTGCGCGGAATAAGGGGCAGTCATCCTGTCCTTACAGAGACTGGTTCGCATTTGTCTGGCAGCACCGATAAAGACGCTGCATTTTCCATGCCCGATTTCTGATACAATACGGCACCCTAATTTCAACCAAAGGATGAAATCCAGCGAGCAACTGATCTTCTAAGGATGCCTGTTGTACATATGTCAAAGGAGACGGATTTTTGCCCGGTACTTCGCTACTCAGTACGCAACGATCTCATGTTATGGTCCGCGCAAGATGAGTTCGAGAGGTTTCCGGACTGGCTCATGCGGCGAACGGCAGCAATGTGGGCTGCAATTGCAGAATTGAAAGACGGTACGCAAGGTCTGCAATGGGCTGTCATCCGTGTGCTCAGTCATTGGCGGGGCAGGGACTCTTTCTGCAACGGCTCCTGGGTCCGCTCGGAGCCCTTTTTGCCGGATTGCTGCTCCGCCGCGAATGCATGGTTTCCGACATCGCGGATGACACTCACGCCCCCCATCCATTATCCTTCGCTTACGTAGTGAGGAGCAAATGCGATGGGCACTTTGATCGTTACCGAAGCCGAGTTAAGAAGTTGCCTTCCGATAGACCAAGGGGCACTCGAAGCAACCGAACTGTCCTTTTCATGGATTTCGGAAGGGCGCGTTTCGATGCCTCCGGTAATGCATATCGACATTGATGAAGATAGTGCCGTCGATACGAAAGGTGCATGTGTTGATAGCCTTGAGCATCTTGCGGTTAAAGTCGCCACCGGCTTCTTTCGGAATCCGCAGATCGGACTGCCTAGTTGCAGCAGTATTATTGCTTTGATTAACGCAAAGACTGGTGCCTTTGATTGTGTATTTCTAGACAACGGGTACTTGATGAACCTGCGCACCGGACTTGCAGGTGCGGTGGCCGTCAAACATCTGGCACCCAAGAAAGTCACAACCGTCGGTGTGGTCGGCACCGGCGTGCAGGCGCGATATCAGATCGAAAGCCTCGCCCTGGTGCGTGGGTTTGTCCGCCTGTTGGTTTTCGGGCGCAGTGCAGCGTCTGTTTCGAACTACTGCTCCGAAATGTCGGATAAGCTCGGAGTTCCGGTGGAACCTTGCCAATCTCTCTCGGAGTTGGTGACCGCCGCGCAGATTGTCGTCACCACGACGCCTGCGACAGAGTCTATCATCATGGCCGAGTGGCTCCACTCCGATTTGCACATCACTGCTATGGGGTCTGATCTGCCAGGCAAACATGAACTACACCCGAAAGTACTTGAGCGTGCGGAGGTTTTGGCTTGTGATGTGTTTGATCAGTGCGTGATAGGCGGTGAGCTCCAGAATTTGGGCGACGCCAGCAGAAAGATTTAAGAACTTGGTGAGATCATTTCAGGAACGGAACAGTTTTCGCGACCAACTGGTGCCGTGACGATCTGCGATTTGACGGGAACCGGCGCACAGGACACTGCAATCGCCGTAGAAGCTTTTTTCCGTGTAAAGGCCGCCAATTTGGGCAATTCGCTCTGAAGATTAGTGGAAGCGGACATCCGCCACCATGCACCGAACGGCAGCTTCGTCTGCATAGCCAACACTTGCGCCGTCTTTCACCTCGCTGTGGCTACACAAGTCCGGTTTGAGCCCATAGCGACCGATGCTGCGGTCGCCATCAACGTCGGCGATGCGCAAAAAGCAGACTTTGCAAAGTTGAGCTGGCGACCATCAGCCAAATTCGAGAAGTCGATCTTGATGCCGCATCGCGATCAGTCTGTCAGTTGAAGAGCCTGGCACTTCTGTGCCCAGTCGGGACAAATATCCGATGTAATAATATGATCTGATGAGAGGCATTTTTGCAGGCACCTATTTTTCTGTGGGAGGACACTGCATGATAATGCGTATATTTCAGGTGCGAGTTAGAGACGGCAAGGAAGAAGAATTTACAGAGTTCTTCTACAAAACCGCGATTCCAATGATGAAAGGAACCGAAGTGATCGTTCAGGTTTTGCCTGGTGCACCACACGGCGATAGCCCAAGAGATTTTAGTTTTGTGATGGTCTGGAAGGACTTGGTGTCACTCAAAGCTTTCGTTGGCGAGGACTATAATTCTCCCCATATCGACCCTGCTGAAGCTGAGTTGGTCGAGAGCAGGCTGATCAAACACTACGATTTGGTGGAGTGATCCATGGTTCTGGATAAAGCAACCGAATTCACCGGTTCTTGCGGGTGCGGACAATTGACCTATCAAATGTCTTCGCCACCAATGTTTGTTCATTGTTGTCACTGCAAGGAATGTCAGAAGCAAACCGGGTCCGCCTACGTTCTAAATGCCGTAATCAAAACAGAGCGCGTGACGTGGAGAGGCGAGGCTACCAATCACACGCTGGCTACTCCAAGTGGTAAAGGCCAAAAAATCACAAGATGCGCGATATGTGGTACGGCTGTATTCAGCGAGTACATGGTGAGGCTAGGTAAAGTTAGGTACATTCGTGTTGGCACACTGGATAACCCTGACCTTTGTCCACCGGACGCACAGATATTCACATCTAGCAAACAGTCTTGGGTTCCACTTAACCCTGATATCCTGAGCTTTGAGAACTTCTACGAATTCAAAGAGGTGTGGCCCGAAAACGCCTGGACAAGGTTGAACGCGGTGTTTAGCGACTGACCATAAAAATGAAAGTTCGCCTCAAGCTATGACCCGCCGCCGAGTAAAAATAAGCGAATGGCCCACGCGAGCCCAAATCGGATACGTTTGAGATCGATTTTCATCACAAACTGTCCTGCCACAGCGAAACGTTGTTCTTATTCAGGCAAGCCGGCTAGTCGCAAAGACGCACAGTCTTTCTCCAGCCTTTCACTATCAGAGAAAAGTTGAGTTTTTGCCCAGTCCGAAATGGAAAACTGAGGGCGGAATTTCATCACATTCCTTGCCTCATCGCGAGCGGCGTCGAGGTTTTCCGTCTCGACATGGACGATTACGAGGTCAAGGTGTCCGAAGCCTTCAACCCTTTGGCCATACTCTGTAAACGCCTTCTTGGCTTCCTCGTATTGACCGTCGAGCCGAAGGGCTAAACCCAAAACGCCCGCGTACCAACCTGGATAATGAGGGTTGAGGGTAATGGCCTGCTGCGCGACGCGGATCGCTTCTCTTTCCCGTCCATTGAACGCCAATGTGAGTGACAATCTGGCCGCCACATCAGCGTGGTTCGGATTGAGAGCCAGCGCTTTATTGAATTTTCCGACAGCCGATACCAGCTTGCCATCAATTGCATCAGCAAAACCGGCAATAGCGTGAGCCTCTGGGTTGTAGCTATCTATTTCCAGAGCCTTCTGCGCGCAGTCCCGAGCCTCTGTCAGCGCCGCAGGCCGGTTAGCAACAAAACCATGTCTTGCTTCGACAGTGCAAATGAAGCCCAAAGTACAAAGAGGAGCGGAGTAACCTGGATCGAGTGCAATAGCCTGTTGTGCAAACCGACGAGCGTCGGCCTGTGCTTCCCTAGTAATTTTGCGCGAGGCTTCCACGGCCTTCAGTTGAGCAGTCCACGCGCCTAGGTTTTTCGTGCCGGCCCCTCTGAAACGTGCCATTTCTCCCGCCAACAGTTCGACTTGTAGTTCGGTTGCAATCCTAAGAGCGATTTCATCCTGAACCTCGAATATGTCTTCTATCAGGCGGTCAAACCGATCTGCCCAAATGTGCATTCCGGATTTCGCGTTTATTAGCTGCGCTGTGATCCTCACTCGGTTCTCGCTTTGACGGACACTTCCCTCAAGAACAAGATCGACACCTTGCTCCAGACCGACCTGTTTCACGTCAACGGAGCGACCCTTGTATACGAATGTAGAGTTTCGTGCGACGACCAGTAAGTTCGGGAGTTTTGACAGAGTGGTGATGATCTCTTCGGTAATGCCATCGGCAAAAAACTCCTGATCGGGGTCAGAAGAAAGATTATCAAAAGGTAGGACGCCAATGAGCCGAGACGTCGCATGGCCGGCCGGTGCCACTCTTGGTGGGGCAGAACCTGGAGGCGACCATTGAAAAACTTCGATTGCCGATGGAGCATTCTTGAACTGTCGCTCTCCAGCGCGATGGAATTGCTCTGCGAGGCGCTCGTCAAGGCTGCGATGGACGACATCTGAGATTAATACAGAATCTTCATTGGAAGCTTCTTGCAGCCGCGCAGCTATGTTGATTCCATCGCCGAAAATGTCATCTTCGTCGAATACGACATCTCCAAGATGAACACCTACTCGTAGTTTCAGTGAGGACTGAGTTGACACTTGGCTTTGAAGGTCAAGCGCGCACCGCACTGCGTCAGATACCGAGTTAAACTCGACAATCCATCCATCACCCATTCTCTTAACGATACTACCGCGATGATCGCTAACCAAGGGATCAAATAACTCTCGACGTAGAACACGAAGTTCGCTGAGAGTCCTGTTTTCATCTGCCTTCATCTGGCCTGAGTAGTTTACTACATCGGCCGAGAGTACTGCGGAAAGTCTGCGGTCTCCGTTCATGTCTATTCGTAACGCAAAACAGGTCGCGTGGAAAAGACTACATGACTTCCCGGACTTCACGCATTTCCTTGCAAGCGGCTTGATACACAGCTGGAAACTGTAAAGTCTGATTACGAATCTAGGGTTCGGGCTGCGAACTGACGCTGATGCCAAGGGCGGAGAGCGTCAGTAAAGAGCCCTGAGCGAACCTCGTATTCAGGCAGTTGGAGTAAAAGGCCGCATCATCTATCCTCGAACGCATGTCGGACAAGGGACAACATTTGCAACGAAGGTTGGCGGCGATACTAGCAGCGGATGTCGTTGGGTATTCGGCGCTCATGCATAAAGATGAGCAAGCCACAATTCTAATGCTTGATCACCTCGAAAGCGACATCGTCACCCCAACGATAGCAGGCCAATCTGGTCGTGTCGTAAAGAGTATGGGCGATGGTTGGCTGGTGCAATTTGACAGTGCGGCGCAAGCTGTAACCGCAGCCTTGCAGCTACAAGAGCAGTTGGCTGAACACTCGTTAATGAACATGCGGATCGGTGTTCATGTGGGTGACATCACAGAAAAAGGTGATGACATCCTGGGTGACGGTGTGAACATTGCCGCACGGCTTGAGAGCATTGCGCCAACCGGTGGCATCGCAATTTCTGAACCCGTACATTTGAACCTCGAACATACTCTGGCAGACGCTTTCAAAGCAGTTGGGAAAAAGAAGCTCAAGAACATCCAGCGCAGCTTGGATGTGTGGGTTCACGATGGACCACACCTGTGTGCATCGCAAAGCTCAACTTCTTTCACAGAGACGAGCTTGCCAAAGCTCTCCATTCATCCTGTCACGTGCAGCGACCAACGCGCTGAGCTAAAGGAAATGGCCGCTGCTCTCACTTCAGATTTTGGTTCTTATTTTCGAACGATCAACTGGTTAAACGCGGCAATAACCTCCACGGAAACATCGGAAGGATATGCACTTCGCTGCGTGCTGCGCGGACACGGCGACCGATTGCGTCTGGAAGCCCGCTTAGATGACTCTTCTGGTTCCGAAATCTGGACTCAGAAGTTCGACGGTTTGGTCGAAGTTATCTTCGATTGGCAAGACGAGGTCGTGGAAAAGCTGTTGGATGCCGTTAGTGGGGTCTTGATCCAGGTGCTCACCGCAAAGCTCTCTCCTTTACCTGAAGACGAACTGACTGCCGAGCAGTGCGTCCTGATGGGCATGATCGCCTGGTCGGATGCCGGCATCGACAGCTACGAAGAGACCTTGTCGTACCACGCCAGGGCCATCGAAGCCAAACCAACCCTCGCTGCCGCCTATGCCGAAGCTATTTGGACAATGAATGGCGCGAGAACCTATGATCTTCGTCGCGAACTGTCATCCTATTACGAGAAACTACCACACTGGATCGAGGCAGGACGACACATGGCGGGGCAAAGTCCGACGCTTGATCTAAGTGTTGCTGTGGCTGACTACAATATAGACGGTGATGCGGATCGACTTTCCGTGGCGCTGGAGCAAATCCGGTAACGAGCACCATTAGATGCCCGCCTTCATTTGTTTATGGGTTGGGGATACAACTGGGCCGGGTTTCCTAAAATGGCATTGAGCTGCTTTCAGACGGCGCTTCGGTTGGGCCGATATGGAGCCGTTTTCGTGGGCGCTTCCGGGGGTGCCGCCACCTCTTGCGTAATGCTTGGTCGAGACCGCGATGCTATCGCCTTCGCAGAGGCGGGTTTGCGCTTCTCAAAGAACTATGCCGCACTCCACAGCACTAGGGCCGCTGCACACGCAATGCTTGGGGAATCTGAAAAAGCGTCTGCGGCTTTGGCGCAAATGCTGCAAATGGAACCTGGTGAAACGATCTCAAAGTGGCGAAGCAACGTGGACTACGGTGGCTCTGAAGGCGCTGAACGCTACTTTGAGGCGCTTCGCCGGGCAGGCTTGCCAGAATAGCGGTTCTGGAACCAAGTTGCGCTGGCAAAACCAGCAGCTTGATCGCGCATCTTGGTGGCTGCAAAGCTCGGATTTGAATGTCCGCTTCGGGCTGTCTGCGGCCCTCCGGCGCAAACGGACCAACGGCGGAAAAGCCCCGCACTGTGTGAGTGCATAGTCCAGAATTTCCTGCACGCTGCCTGAATGACCGAATTTCTCTCTGCATTGCGGCGGGCGCTTTTCCGCAGTGCGGCGAATTGGTGCATTGTATGCACGCGCAGCAAGTTTTTGACAGTTCCGTTGTGGGCTCGAACCAGACCTTCGATGCGGCTGGCGCAAATGGCCGCTCTGGGCCGTCCTCGAAGCTCCTTGGTAGGTTTCACCTTTGGATGCTGCGCTGCCTCCGAGGTCGGCAGGGAGCCCACTTTGACCGATGCCGCGCGATGCCCCAATTACAGCAATGCGCAGAAACCGGACATTGCAAAGTCTAGTAGACGGCCCAAAGCGGCCACTCGGCGCTGCACCGCGCGTTGAGCGCTTGGGTGTCCTGAACGCAGCTGCGCTGGTTCATTTTGGTGACGACAACTATTGCAGTTTGAATATGGAATTGCACATCTCTTTGAGGATGACGTGTTCATCGGTCCAAAGCCGCAAGTATTCGAGCATCTCGTTCATATGGGTCCTCACGGAAATGAACGACCCCATCCTCGACCCACGCAGTCCAATAGGTCAAAAGGACGGGCATGGGCTCGGGTAGGTTAACGCGCGTTGTCTTCCCGCTATCCAGAATGGATTGCATCTTTTGCCGGCTCCAGTCGGGCTCTCCCTCCATCAAAAGGCTGGCAAATTCGAACGGATACTCAAGACGCACGCATCCGGAACTTAGGTTCCGCTCATTTCGGTCGAAAAGACTGCGGTCGTTGGTATCATGCAAGTACACAGCGTATTTATTGGGAAACATGAACTTGACTAAACCTAACGCATTGTCTGGGCCCGGCTGCTGAACCAAAGTGACGCCGGGGTTCTTTGCCCCCCAGTTCACTGCGTTGGCAGGAATCGTCTGTCCGTCTTTGTTCCGAACTACGTAATTGTTGCGCGCCAGATAGGCTGGGTCCTTGCGGATGCGCGAAAGCTTATCCTTCCGAAAAATCGAGGCGGGAACGGTCCACGTCGGATTGAATTCCATATATTCAATTTCATCTCGGAACACTGGGGTTTTTCGGTAGGCTGATCCCGTGATCGACCGAGTGGTCCAAACCGTCCCATCGGACGTGACCAAGTAAGTACGAGCGCCTGCAATGTTTACTAGCACGAATTCTTCGTCGATTTCCCGCATGAGCCAGCGCCCTCGTTCCAGGCTGAGCCGCAACTTATTTATGCGATCTTCGACAGGTTTGTTGAGAGACGCGAAGGTCTTACCGCCAACGACGCCATCTGCCTCCAAGCCGTGGCGATTTTGAAAGGTTTTTACCTGTTGCACCAAATTATCGTCATAAACCCAAGCTGGATTTATACCGTTGTGGCTGATTTCTGGAAATTCATTTGTTCCATCGTAGCCTTCTGTCGCTAGCCTTTTGCGCAGTTCGGCGACGGCAGGATCCACCATTTCCGGCTTCAGAACCGTCTCTTCGGGGACCGTGTTCCAGCCCCCCTTTGAGGCGATAGCTCTGTATTTGCTCAATGCATCAACGAGCATAGTATATTGCGCGTTGTCGATATCGATGCGTTCAATTAAAGCGCTGAAGCCTTCACCCTGAAGATATTGGCTCAATACAACGGAAGGGTCTTGTTGAATTACTGGCTTTGAGAAATTCCAATCGTCGTCTAGCGCATTTGGATCGACTTTTCCAAACACCAAATGGTGTACGAGTTTCACGGCCGCGTCAGTCGCCAGAATATCGAATAATGCTCGACTGGAGGCATCGCCACCCTGTGAAGCTTTGAATGCGGATCGAAGCTCTTCTAGTTTGAAGTCACTCGGCGTTAAGCCCTGATCAATTGCTCCACCCAACTCCTCAAAAAGCTCGTCAACCAATTCAAAACTGGTCCAAGCTGGCGTAAATTCTCTAGCCGTATAGAAACGAGGTACAAGGATTTCTGCGTCCAAACTC
This sequence comes from Ruegeria arenilitoris, assembly GCF_013032445.1. Taxonomy (GTDB): domain Bacteria; phylum Pseudomonadota; class Alphaproteobacteria; order Rhodobacterales; family Rhodobacteraceae; genus Ruegeria; species Ruegeria arenilitoris_F. The sequence continues at coordinate 8,540 of NZ_WQCA01000055.1, forward strand.
TTGCTGTTTGAAAGTGTACTACTCGCATTCGTATTTGACCGTAGAAGCGCTTCTATCTGTTCCGAGACTTGGTCTGCTGCGCCTAAATTGGGGCATGTCATCAGCGTTGCAGTCAGTGCAGTTGCAACTACTGATTTAAGAACTTTCATCATCCACTCCGCCACCTTCAATCTATATGTCGTTTCTTCATCGGAAGATACTTCAACATTATGTATAATCAAATTGGAATTTATTGGTCTCGGATCTTGCTCGCGCCGCGTCGACGACGGTCTTGTCAGAAGAAATTTGGTTGAGCGGGGCAGGGCGGTTGCGTAGCCTTTTGCCCATGACCAGACCAGCCTCCTTCAAATACTTTAAGACCAGTCCCGAGGTCATCCGTCTTGCGGTGATGT